>CP070634.1:1922732-1966419 GCA_020356105.1 Rhodospirillales bacterium
ATCGTTCGCCATGACCGAATAGGTCTGATTGGCAAACAGGAAGAAGACCTGGTTGCTCAGGAACTCCTGCCCCGGCGTGTGGTAGGCGTAGAAACCGAAGCCGAGCCCCATCGCCATGAGCGTAAGAAAAATGGGAAAGCCGAGCAGGATCGTCAGAATGAAGATCCCCAGCATCAGGATCGCGACTTGTGGGTCCGTCATGTGGCGTCTCCCCTGCCGGCGCCCGGTGCGCCGGCACTTGCCGGTTCATCGCGATGCAATCGGACTTCATCCTCTTGCGCGTGCAACAGGATGGTCTCCATTTCCTCGACGTCGTGCCGCCGCTGCGGCCACGCCCCGGTCTTGAGGCAGATGACGCAGCGCGCCGTCTCGGCGAAGCCCTGCAGCAGGAGGAAGGCGGCGGCCACCGGCATGACCGTCTTGAACGGCGAAATCGGCACCCCGGCCGGGCTCATCACGCTAACTTCGCCGCTGCCCATGTTGTAGCTCCATGACTCCAGCGCATAGTCGGTGCCGGCATAAATGAGGGTCAGGACCGCTGGGTAGAAAAACAGGAAGTACAGGATCAGCTCGATCGTCGCCTGCGCGCGGATCGGCAACAGTCTGTAGATCACGTCGCCGCGCACATGGCCGTCGCGGGAGAGCGTGTACGCGCCGGCCATCATGAACAGCGTCCCGTACATGATATAACTGATATCGAACGCCCAGGAGGTCGGGCTGCTGAGGAACTTCCGAACGAAGACCTCGTAGCTGACGCCGAAGGTCATGATCATGATGCACCAGGCGAAGGCTTTTCCGACCCAGGCACTGATCCCATCGATGGTTAAAAGAAAGCGGTCCATTGAGCCTCCCCCCGGCGGCGCGCCCACTGGCAATCCAAACCACGGACGGGCGGCGCGTTCAACGCGCCGCCCGCACCCGAGGTTGAATCTCGAGAACTCGTCCTTCGCTTAGAAGCCGAGCTTGCCGAAGTAATGCTCGTAGGCGAGCTTGTAGTCGGCCGAGTTCATCAGGTCGTAGAAGGCGACACGCTTCGACCAGTCACGCTGCGAATCGACGACCTTCTTGAAGAACGGATCCTTGTTGAGATTTTCCAGAACCGTGTCCCAGGACTTCAGCTGCGCCTGCAGCACGCCGCTCGGCGTGCGGTAGACGTTCACGCCGCTCTCGTTGATCAGCTTCTGGAGATCGCGTGAGTAATTGTCCATCGCCGTGGCGTAGTTGGCGGTGTTGGCCGCCTCGGCAGCGTATTCGAGGATCGCCTGATGCTCCTGCGGCAGCGACTCGTACTTGCTCTTGTTGACGATGATCTCGAAGAACTCGGCGGCCTGATGATAGGAGCCCATCATGTAGGTCTTGGATACGTCCTGCGCACCGAATCGGCTGTCCGAGGTCGGGTTGTTGTATTCGAACGCCTCGATCACGCCGCGCTCCAGGGCCGGCACGATTTCACCGCCCGGCAGCTGGGCCACCGACAAGCCCATACCCTGCATGATGTCGGTCGCCAGACCGACGGTGCGGTATTTCAGATTCTTCAGATCATCCGGTCCCTTGATTTCCTTCTTGAACCAGCCGAGCGGCTGCGTCGGCATCGGCATCGCGAAGAAGCCGACCAGGTCCAGCTTCAGGATGTCTTGAACCAGTTCGCGGTATAGCTCTTTGCCGCCACCCTTGTGAATCCATGCGAGGATCTGGGAGGCGTTGGCGCCGAAAACCGGGCCCGTGCCGAACAGCGAAGCTGCCTTGTGCTTGCCGTACCAGTATGCCGTCACGGTGTGGCCGGCATCGAGCACGCCCTTGTGCACCGCATCCTGGACCTGGAACGCCTTCACCACGGCGCCCGAATTGAGATAGTCGATCTTCAGGCGACCGCCGGCCATATCTTGGACGCGCTTGACGTACTCCTGCGCCATCTCGTTGAAGATATCGGCCGCGCCCCATGAACCCTGCATTTTCAGGGTCACGGTCTGGGCGCGCGAAATCTGCGGCATCGCGACGGCCGCTGCGGCACCCGCGGTGGCGCCGGCGCCGACCTTCAGAAACTTTCTGCGGCTGGCTGTTTCAGCCTTCGTGTCCTTGTTCGTCATCGTTTCGTCCTCCCGACTTCAAGGAAAGCTAAAGCGACAGGCGCGGCAGCGGGCGAGGTCCAGACGATCCGTCCGGCGCCCCCGGCACCGACCCACCCTTCACAAGTTTGATCTGAGCCAGATGGAAATATTCTGCTCCCTGTCAGATCGATTGGTTTGTCCGGAACGGTTTGCGTCGATCCGGCGTGCCAAGGTTTCAACATTTTCAGCGAGTCCGCAACAGGAATCGCCAAATCCGAGATCAAAAATGGAAAATACTTTGCAGGTTTTCCGGCCGTTCAGGCGACGCGGTCCTGTGGCTCGCGACCGGCGAACACCGCATCGAGATTGTCGAGCGCCCGATATCCCATGGCGTCGCGGGTTTCCCGCGTTGCGCTTCCGATGTGGGGCAGGAGAAACGCGTTCGTCAGCGTGCGGTAGCCGGGATGAATGTCCGGCTCGTTGTTGTAGACGTCGAGACCGATGGCGTAGAGCTTGCCGGAATCAAGGGCTGCGATCAGTGCGTCGTCGTCGACCAGGGCGCCGCGTGCCGTATTGATCACGATGGCGCCGTCCGGCAGCCGGCTGATTCGCCCGTCGTTCAGCAGTCCGGTGGTTTCCGGCGTTGCCGGACAGTTAAGGGAGAGCACATCGCACAATGGTAACATCTCGTCCAGAGAGGGGTGGTATGTCGCCCCCTGCTCAAGCGCCGGGTCGACCCTGCGGCGATTGTGGTAGTGCACTTCCATATCGAAGCCGCGGGCGCGCTTGGCCACGACCTGACCGACCCGGCCCATGCCGACAATGCCGATCCGCTTGCCGGTAATCTGCACGCCGACCATGAACGCCGGGCTCCAATCCCTCCACGCCGCAGTTCGCACCAGTTGTTCGCCCTCGCTGGCCCGCCGCGCCGCGCCCAGCAGACAGAGGATTGCAATCTCGGCCGTCGCATCGCTCAGCACGTCCGGCGTGTTTGTAACGATGATACCGCGCTCTCTTGCGGCTTGAAGATCGACATGGTCGACGCCGACCGAGAAATTTGCGATCACGCGAACGCTGTCGGGCAATCGGCCAATCACATCGGCAGCCAGCTTCTCCGTGTGACACGGCATGATTGCGTCCGCTCCTTCGCATAGCGTGAGCAATTCATCGGTGGTATAAAGCCTGTCGTCGTCGTTGAGGCGCGGCTCGTAGTCCCGTCGCAGTCTGTCTTGAACGGCCTCGGGCAGCTTGCGTGTTACTACGACGACGTGCTTGTTGGGCATGTTGTTTGGTCCCCTGATGTTGTGCCGTAGCGTCGTCCCGACCTTGTAACATATTCATTTACTATTTCGAGTCATCATGGACGGCGGGGCGGAATAGCCCACATTACAAAATGAATCTCTTTCTGGCGTCAGTGCTACTGGCAAGGAACACGTGCCCGAACGGCATGCGAAATGATATGAAAATAAATTGGCTGCGCTACGTATTTTCGATTGTCTTCCTGATTACTCTGAGCGCCTGCGCATTGGCGCCGGCACCAGGCCCCGAGGCGCGCGCGGCAGCCGATCAACTTGCCGCGGATATCGACAGGAAGCAGCGTCAACACGTCGGTACCGCCAACCGGGCGCAGCCGGACGTCAAACTCTTTGCGCGCGTGTTCGAGCGGGTCAAGGCCGAGTATGTGCGACCCGTTGACGAGGATATGCTGATCGCCGCAGCCTCGCATGCGCTAGCCGACGCAACCCCGCCCAACGATCTAATCAGCGACGACTGGTATGTGGAGCAGGCGATCAACGGCATGCTCGCTTCGCTGGATCCCTACAGTACGTATCTGCCGCGCGACGAATACGAGGCGATGCAGGATTCGATGCGCGGCGAGTTCGGGGGGCTGGGCATCCAAATTACGTTGCCAGACCAGGGCGACGGTGTGCTGATCATAATGCCCCTGGCGGGCACGCCGGCGGCGGCGGCTGGGCTGATGGCCAACGACCGGATCACCCATGTCGACGGAGACTCGCTTGATGGGTACAACTTGGGACAGGTCGTTCGCCGTCTCCGCGGGCCGGTGGGAAGCCGTGTCGTTCTGACAATCCGCCGCGGCACCGAAAAGATATTCGATGTCGAGATGGCCCGCGCCGTCATCCATCTCGACGTGGTCAAATGGCGACTCGAAGGCGATTTCGGCTATCTCAACGTGGCTGGTTTCAGCGAGGATACATCCGACCAGATCGAGGAGGCGATTGGCAAGATCCGTTCGCATTTGGGCGGGCGCCTCGCCGGACTTGTCATTGATCTGCGCGACAACCCTGGCGGGCTTCTGGTCGAATCCGTTGCAGCTTCCGATGCCTTTATCGAGTCGGGCGATATCGTCGTTACCAAGGGCCGGCACAGGACCCAGCGGTATCGGG
The DNA here is from genome assembly GCA_020356105.1 of Rhodospirillales bacterium. Lineage (GTDB taxonomy): Bacteria > Pseudomonadota > Alphaproteobacteria > UBA8366 > JADFVY01. The sequence continues at coordinate 1,927,189 of CP070634.1, forward strand.
CGACCGGAGGCGATATCGTTGCCGGCCTGCCGATCGCAGTGCTCATCAACCGCAACTCGGCGTCGGCCGCAGAGATTTTCGCGGCGGCCATGAAAGACCATAACCGGGCGCTCCTGATCGGTACGCGGAGTTTCGGCAAGGGGACGGTCCAGACAGTGATGCCAATGGGCCGCGGCACAGCGCTGAAGCTGACCACCGCGGCCTATTACAGTCCGTCCGGCAAGTCCGTCGACGGCGGGATCGTGCCGGATATCATGGTCGAGGACGATCGCGAGACCGATGTCGATGAGGGCTTGCAGCGAGCGATCGCCGAGCTCAATCGCCTCGCCGCGCTCTAGCGTACCCCGCACCAAGCGGATTCAGGCCAAACGCTCCAGGGCGGGCAATTCGTTCACGCGCGCCCGGATAGCCTCCCGCGTCGGCATGCCGGTCTGGGCGCCTTCGACGGTGCAGGCCAGGCCGGCACCGGCTGCCGCATATCGTAAAGCCGACTCGATATCCAGCCGCTGATCCAGCGCCGCGGCGAGGCAGCCGCAGAATGCGTCCCCCGCACCCGTCGTGTCGACGGCTTTCACCGGCAATGCGGGGATGCGCCATGCAGCGTCATGATCGCATGCGACAGCGCCGTCGTGTCCCAGAGTTACGGCACAAAGCATGCCGTATTGTCCGGCCAGCGACCGCGCCGTGTCAGCCGGCCGGTCGTGCGGCAGCTGCAGGGCGTCGGCAAGGGCCGTTGCCTCGGCCTGGTTCATCACCAGTATGTCGGTATCGGTGAGTGCCTGCGCCGTGACGGGTTGCACCGGCGCCAGGTTCAACATAACCCGCGCTCCCGCCGCTTTCGCCCTTCTTGCAAGCGACCAGTTCTCCGGCGCCGGCACCTCCATCTGAAGGGCGACCAACGCGTCGGCGCCAAGCAGTGCTTCGGGCACCTGGCTCGCGGTCGCGTCGAGATTCGCGCCGCTGGCCACGACGATGGCGTTGGCGCCGTTACGGTCCACGCAGATTGTCGCGAGTCCGGTCGGCCGCGCGGACTCGGCGACGCAAGCTGTTCCGACACCGCTATCATGCAACAAGCGGAGCGCGTCGTCGGCGAGCCGGTCCCGGCCGATCCTGCCGACCATATGCGTTTCGCTTCCGGCTCGCGCCGACGCCACGGCCGTGTTGGCTCCCTTGCCCCCGGGGTGAACAGCGTGCGATGGCGAGAGCACCGTCTCGCCCGATTGCGGAAGCGAGCCGACTCGAAAGACCAGGTCGACGTTGATCGAGCCGAAAACGACGATCACGATGAGCGGCGCGTCAGTGCGAGAGCAGCACCGGCACGGTCATATGCTGCAGGATATGGCGCGTGGCGCCTCCGAGCACCAGTTCGCGCATCCGTGAATGCCCGTAGGCGCCCATGACCATCATGTCGGCGCCGCTGTCCGCAATATGATTGAGCAGGACGTCGCCAACCTCGATGTCCAGGCCGGTTGTCTTGCTCGCCGTTGCATTGACGCCGTGTCGGGCGAGGTGTTCGGCGATGTCTGCGCCCGGGGCGTCCCCGATCCCGTTCGGCTCGACCGCGATCACTTCAACGCTTTCCGCGGATTCCAGGATAGGCATCGCATCGGCAACCGCCCGGGCCGCCTCGCGGCTGGCATTCCAAGCCACGAGGATCTTCTTTCCGATCCGGTCGGGTGCGCCGATATACGGTACCACCAGAACCGGGCGACCGCTGACGAGGATGAGATCATCGACCAAATCCTCGGCGGACGCATGCTCCTGTTCCGGGTCGCTTTGCGACACGACGACGAGGTCGGTGTAACGGGCGCGCAGCGATAACGTCTCAAGGGGCATCCCCTTGGCCAACGCCCACCTGCTGCGATCGGTGATTCCCGCGGCGGCGACCGCCTTGTCGAACATCTCACGGGCCTTATCTGCGGCCTGCTTGCGTTGGGCCTGAATGATTTCAAGAGCCGAGGCTGGGATTTCGATTGCCGCGTAGCCGGGAATTTCCGGGGGGCGGTCGACCGTCAGACCTGTCAGATGCGCGTCGCTATCGCGCGCCAGGGCGCAAGCAGCCGCCAATGTCGTGGGCGCTTCGCGCGAACTGTCAACATGGACCAGGATATCTTTCAGCGACATTTCGATTTCAGCTCCTCGTGTTTGAGAGACCGCATTGATTTTCTGCCCCGATTCGTGCTGCTCGATCATTGATGCGGGTCAAAACTGGCGAATTAGATGCCCTGGGCTTCCAGGCGGCCTTCGGCCACCGCGTGGCATGCCACAAGTCGTCCAGCCGACAGGTCGAGCTCCGGCTGCTCGATTCGGCAGCGATCATTGGCATAGCGACAGCGGGGGTTGAATGCACAGCCGGGCGGCGGCGCGATAGGTGAGGGCAATTCTCCTGTCAGCTTTATCTTTTCGCCCCGCCGGGTCGGGTCGGCGACCGGCGTGCTCGACAGGAGAGCCCTGGTGTAAGGGTGCTGCGGCGCGTCGAAGATCGCATCCCGCGGCCCCTGTTCGACCGCACGGCCCAGATACATCACCATGACTTCGTCCGCGAAGTGGCGCACGACGCTGAGGTCGTGCGAGATGAACAGATAGGCAAGGTCGTATTCTTCTTGCAGATCGACAAGCAGGTTCAGAACCTGCGCCTGAATCGACACGTCGAGAGCTGACACGGGTTCGTCCAGAACGACCAGTTTCGGCCGCAACATCAAAGCGCGGGCGATCGCGATGCGTTGCCGCTGGCCGCCGGAGAACATGTGGGGGTATCGGTCGTAATGCTCGGGCCGGAGTCCGACGCGAGCCATCATATCGCGCGCGGCGGCGGCCCGGTCGGCCCGGCTCAGTCGGGTGTTGATCGCCAGGGGCTCTTCCAGGATTGCGCCGACCTTGCGGCGCGGATTGAGTGAGCCGTAGGGATCTTGAAATACGATCTGAACCGTCCGTCGCAACGACTTCAGGACGGCACCGCTGGCAGCGGTGGCATCGACTCCGTCCAACAACAGACGGCCGGAGGTCGGTCTTTCGATCAGGGTGACGAGCCGGGCCAAGGTCGATTTGCCACATCCCGACTCACCGACAACCGCCAGAGTTCGTCCCGACCGTAGGGAAAAACTGGCGCCCCGCAAGGCCTTCAGATCGGCGCCGGCAGCCAATATGCCTTGGCCGACGCGGTACTGACGCATCAGGTCGACACCCTCGGCGACGGTGTTTGTCGTCATGGCCCGTCGCCCCCGACCGGAAAATGGCACCGCACCGCGGTGCCGTCGGGAAGTTGATCGAGAGAGGGCAGGACGGTGCGGCATCGATCGGCTGCAAAGCGGCAGCGCGGGTTGAACAGGCAACCTGCCGGCCGATCGCCCTGGCCGGGCACGACGCCAGGGATGGTCGGCAAGCGCCGACCCGTGCTGCGCTCCGGAAGGGCATCCAGAAGCGCCGCCGTATAGGGATGACGCGGCCGAGTGAAGAGGCCCACGATATCCTGCTTCTCGACCTGCTGTCCGGCGTACTGGACCGCGACGCGGTGCGCCGTCTCGGCCACCACACCCATGTCGTGGGTGATCAGCACCAGCGCCATGCCGCGCTCGCGCTGCAGATCCAGCAAAAGGTCAAGAATTTGCGCCTGAATCGTAACATCCAGTGCGGTGGTCGGTTCGTCGGCGATCAACAGTCGCGGGTTACATGCGATTGCCATGGCGATCATCACGCGCTGGCTCATCCCGCCCGATAGCTGGTGCGGGAAGGCATCCAGCCGGCTCTCCGGCGATGGGATGCCGACCATTTCCAGCAATTCAATCGCCCGTTTGCGATGGGACGACCGTCTGCCGCTTTCGTGGGCCGCCAGCATCTCCGTGATCTGAAAACCGACGGTGAAACACGGATTGAGGCTGGTCATCGGCTCCTGGAAGATCATCGCCATGTCCTTGCCGCGAATTGCGCGGTGCGCCCGTGGCGTGATCGACAACAGATCCTGGCCATCGAATCGCAGATGGTCGGCGGTGACATCGGCGGTCCATGGCAACAAGCCCATCAAGGCGAGCATGGCGACGCTCTTGCCTGACCCCGATTCGCCGACAATCCCAACAACCTCACCTTCGTCGATCTCGAGATCGATGCCGTCAACCGCGCGAAAGGGCCCGGCCCGGGTGCGAAACTCGACGGACAAGTTGGTGATCTCGAGCAGCGCCATCAGCGTTTCAGCTTCGGGTCGAGGGCGTCGCGCAATCCGTCGCCCATCAGGTTGAAGGCCAGAACGGTAATCAGAATTGCGAGGCCGGGGAAGGTCACGACCCACCACGCGCGGAGCACGAACTCGCGGGCCTCCGCCAGCAGGGTGCCCCACTCCGGCGTCGGAGGTTGCGCCCCGAGGCCGAGAAACCCGAGCGCCGCCGCATCGAGGATCGCGCTGGAAAAAGCCAGGGTGCCCTGGACAACGAGGGGCGCCATGCAGTTGGGCAGCACGGTGATCAGCATCAGACGCAGCAATCCGGCGCCGGCCACGCGGCTGGCGGTCACGTAATCGCGCGACAATTCGGAGATGGCCGAGGCCCGAGTTAGACGCACGAAATGGGGCAGATAGACGATGGCGATGGCAAGCATCGCATTGACGAGGCTCGGTCCCAGGATGGCGACTACCACGATAGCCAGCAGCAGGCTCGGCAGCGCCAGCATGACATCCATCGCACGCATGATCACGGATTCGATCGATCCGCGAAAGAACGCCGCGATCAGGCCGAGCCAGACCCCGGCCGCCAGTGACAGGGTGACCACGATGGCGCCGATCATCAACGAATACCGCGCGCCGTGAATGATGCGCGACAGCATGTCCCGTCCGACAGCATCGGTGCCGAGAGGGTACAGCAGTGAGCCGCCATCCTGCCAGAACGGCGGGCGCAGCAGCGCGTCGCGATATTGTTCGTTGGGCGGATGCGGCGCGACCAAATCCGCAGACAGCGCAAGCAGCGCGATCAGGACGATCACCGCCAGCCCGACGACGGCACCCTTGTTCTCGCTGAAATACTCCCAGAACTCGCGCAGGGGATGCGGCGGAGCGGCTCGGGCCGGGATCTGTGAGGCTTCGGTCAAGATCCCGCCCCCCGTCGGATGCGCGGGTTGATCAGCCCATACGCCAGATCGACCATCAGATTGACCGTGATCACCACGCTTGCGACAAGCAGAACGCCGCCCTGAACCGACGGGTAGTCGCGTCGCGAGATCGAATTGACGAGCCAGTTGCCGATCCCCGGCCAAGCGAAGATCGTCTCCGTCAGGATCGCGCCGGCGAGCAACAGGCCGGTCTGCAAGCCGATGATCGTAACCACCGGAATCAGGGCATTTCGGAGCGCGTGCAGACCGATAATGCGCAGTGGCGACAGTCCCTTGGCGTGCGCGGTGCGGATGTAGTCCTCTCCCAGCACTTCGAGCATGGCCGAACGGGTCTGTCGCGCGATCACGGCCAAGGGAATCGTGCCGAGCACGATCGCCGGCAAGATCAGGTGGCGGACGGCGGATTTGAAGGCCCCCGGTTCGCCGGACAGCAGGCTGTCGATCAGCATGAACCCGGTGACGGGCTCGAAAAAGTACAGGACGGAAATGCGGCCGGACACCGGGGTCCATCCGAGCGTCCCCGAGAACAGTATGATCAGCAACAGGCCCCACCAGAAGATCGGCATCGAATATCCCGTCAGCGAGACCGCCATGACCGTGTGGTCAAAGGCGGAGCCGCGCCGGACACCGGCTATGATGCCTGCCGGCAATCCGACCGCGACGGCGAAGATCATCGCCGCCAGCGAGAGCTCGATGGTCGCGGGGAAAAGGGTCAGGAACTCGGACAAGACCGGCTGCTGGGTGACGATCGACTTGCCAAGGTCGCCCTGGAGCAGGTCGCCGAGAAAACCGAGATATTGTTGCCACAAGGGCCGATCGAAACCGAACTGCCGCAACAGCTCGGCATGGCGCTCTGGGTCGATTCCGCGTTCGCCGACCCACAATTCGATCGGGTCTCCGGGCACCAGTCGGATCAGCGAGAACGCGACCAGCGTCACGCCGATGAAGGTGGGGATGACGATCCCGAAGCGGGTGGCCACGAAGCGGAGCATTACGGCGATTGTCGGTGATCAGGCAAAGCCGGGCGGGCGGAGAGCGTCCCCGCCCGCCCGTGCAAGCCTTGCGGACCCGCTACTTGAGGTCCACGCCGTAAAAGGCGTGACCGCCGAACGGGTCGATGCGATAGTCCACAACCTCCTTGCGCACCGGCATGAACACCACTGAGTGCGCGACCGTCACCCAGGGCGCTTCTTCCTTGAAGATCAGCTGTGCCTGTTCGTACAGCTTGGTGCGTTCGCCAACGTCACTGGTCTGCTTGGCCTTGACCAGCAGATCGTTGAAGGGTTCGTGGCACCACCGGGCGCGGTTCGTCCCGTCCTTCGCCGCATCGCATCCGAGCAGCACGTAAAGGAAGTTGTCCGGATCGCCATTGTCGCCCGTCCAGCCGAGCAACACCGAATCGTGTTCGCCGTTCTTGGAGCGTTTCAGATACTCGCCCCATTCGAAGCTGACGATCTCCGCCTCGACGCCGATCTTCGCCCAATCGGCCTGGATGATTTCCGCCATGCGCCGGGCGTTCGGGTTATAGGGACGCTGCACCGGCATCGCCCAGATATTGGTCTTCAGGTTGGCGGCGCCCGCCTCCGCCAGAAGCGCCTTCGCCGCTTGCGGGTCATACGGGTAATCCTTGGTCGCCTCGTTATACGACCAGATGGTCGGCGGGATCGGATTCTTGGCGACCTTGCCGGCGCCCTGGAACACCGCGTCGATGATCGCCTGCTTGTTGATCGCCATGTTGAGGGCCTGGCGGACGCGCTTGTCGTCGAACGGCTTGCGCTCGACGTTGAAGGCCAGGTAACCGACATTGAGGCCTTCCTGCTGGAGGACGTTGATGTCCGGATCGGCCTGCATGGCGGCGATATCCGCCGGGTTGGGGTATGGCATGACGTGGCACTCGCCGGCCTTCAGCTTCTGATAGCGCACGCTGGCGTCCGGCGTGATCGCGAAGATCAGATTGTCGATCGACGCCTTGCCCGCCCAGTAATCAGGGTGAGCCTTGTAGCGAATCACGGCGTCCTTCTGATACTGAACCAGCTGATACGGTCCGGTACCGACCGGCTCCAGGTCGACTTTCTCGGGCGTGCCCGCGGCCAGCATCTTCTCGGCATATTCCGCCGAGAGAATCGATGCGAAGTCCATCGCGAGGTTGGCGATGAACGGTGCTTCCTGCTGATTGAGAACGAACTGCACCGTGTAATCGTCGATCTTCACGATGTCCTTGATCAGCGAGGGCATGCTCATGCCCTGGTAGTACTCGTAGGTTCCGCCCGAAACCTTGTGGTACGGATGGTTCGGGTCATGCTGGCGCTGGAAGCTGTACAGCACGTCGTCGGCGTTGAAATCCCGGCTCGGCGTGAAGTTCCTCGTGGTGTGGAATTTTACCCCCCTGCGCAAACGGAAGGTGTGCAACAGGCCGTCGCGCGACGCATGCCACGACTCGGCCAGCCCCGGCACGATCTTGGTGCTGCCGCGTTCGAATTCCACCAGCTTGTTGAAAAGATGGCGCGACGAGGCGTCGAACGTGGTGCCCGAGGTGTACAGCGAAGGATTGAATCCTTCGGGGCTGCCCTCGGAACAATAGACGAGCGTCTTTGCCGACGCCGCGGCGGAAAAGGCAACGGCTGCACTCACGCAAACCGCTGCGGCGAGTATACGGTTTCTCACTTTTTCGACTCCCTGTTTTTCGACCGTTGCCGTGCGGTAACGATCCTCAGATGGCCCGGACACTCCCATTCGCGCGCCTTCGCGAGGCGCGCGCCGAACCATTTAAAGAAGAAGCTATGCCCCTTCCTCGCGCCATGTCAATTGCCGAAGCGCTTTGCCCTTGCGGCTATGGAACAGCCCGCAGCAGGTCCACGCCATAGAACGAGTGGCCGCCGAGCGGCGAGGCGGTGTATCCAGTGACCTCGCGGCGCAATGGCGTGAACGAAAGGGAATGCGCGAGGGGTACGAACGGCACCTGTTCCGCCAGCCGCTGCAATGCCGCGTCGTAGATCGCGGCGCGCGCGGCCCGTCCGGTTGTCCGGCGGGCTTCCTCCAGCAGGCGGTCAAATGCCGGATCGCACCAGCGAGACCTGTTGGCACCACTGTCAACGGACCCGCAGGACAAGATTGGCCACAGGAAGACATCCGGATCCAGCGTTTCGCCGACCCATCCGAACAGAATAGCCTGGTGTGCGCCGATCATCGAGTGTTTGAGGAAGGATTCCCAGTCCGGCACCCTGATGCTTGTCTCGACGCCGATGGCGGCCCAGTCTTCGCGTATCAGTTCTGCAATTTGCCGTGCGTTGCGAAGATAGGGGCGATCGACCGGAGGCACCCAGATCTCGATGCGCAGCGGCTCGGTGATGATTTCGTCCAGGATACGGCGCGCGCGCTCGGAGTCGGGACGAGCCACGATTCCGCCGGCCGTTTCGCGCCGAGTGCTCGGCGGCAGAGCGTCGATCGCAGCCATGCCGCTCCCTTCGTAGGCTTGGTCGATGATGGCTTCCCGGTCAATGGCGAGCGCCAGCGCCCGGCGGATGCGCACGTCGCTGAGCGGCCATCTTCGAGTGTTGAACGCAAGGAAGCCAAGGTTGTTGTTCGTCTGCCTGAGAACCCGGATGTTGGGATCTCTTTCCAGTGCGGGTAGATCCGCCGGATCCGGCTGATCGATGATGTGGCATTCGCCGCTTCGTAATTTTTGCAGGCGCACGCCAGCGTCCGGGACGATCGCGAATACGAGATTGTCGAGCGGTGTGACGCCACGCCAGTAGCTTCGATGCGCGGCAAATCGGATCAAGGCGTCGCGCTGGTATTGCACAAGCCTGAAAGGACCTGTGCCCACCGGCTCCCGGTCAAGTCGTTCCGGCGCGCCCGCTTCGACAAGCGCCTGCGCGTATTCGGCAGAAAGGATCGACGCGAAATCCATCGCCAGGAATGCCAGAAACGAGGCGTGCGGCCGCGCCAGTCGAAACGTCACCGTTCCTTCATCGCGTGCCGTTACCGATTCGATCAGCTGATCCAGCCCGAGCGCCTCGAAGTAGCGATACGTCCCGCCGGAGACACGGTGCCAGGGATGTTTTCGATCGAGTTGTCGGTTGAAGCTGAACACCACATCGTGCGCGTTGAGCGGTCGCGTCGGGCGAAACTCACGCGTCGCGTGGAACGACACGTCTTTGCGCAGGTGGATCACATATTCCAAGCCGTTTCCGGATATCTCCCAGGAAACGGCCAGGGACGGCGTGATCTCCCAGGTTCTTGGATCGAACATCACCAGTCGGTCATAGACCTGGCGTGCGCTCGCATCGAAGGTCGCGGCACTGGTCGAAAGCTGCGGGTTGAAGGTATCCGGGCTGTCCTTCGAACAGAAGACAAGGGTTTTCGGTGCCGCTGCAGATGCGGCGGCGGTCGAACTCAGCACCAACGCGAGCACGATCCTGACGATACGCAAACTCGTCTGCCTCAATAGATTCCGGATGCCGCACGGCGGCCACCGGGGCATTCTCCGGCCGGCTTCTTGCAATTGGCTTAACGGGCTCAACTTTTCTTGGCTAGCGGCGAGGCCCGGTGTAGGTTTGCGCCAGCGATCAGGGCCGGGGGCACCGGCCGAATCCACGATAAGGAGCATGGATCATGGCCATTGCAACAGGCAATTCCCCAGAAGCTCGCGACGTTGCCAGCGTGCTGCATCCCTATACTAACCTGAAAAAGCACGAGGAGACGGGGCCCCTGGTCATCGCCCGCGGCGAAGGGGTGTGGGTCTATGACAATGCCGGCAACGGTTATATCGAGGGGCTCGCCGGGCTGTGGTCGACGTCGCTCGGGTTCGGAGAAGAGCGCCTGATCGAAGCGGCCGCACGGCAGATGCGGGAACTGCCCTACTACCACGGATTTGCCTCCAAGAGTCATCTGCCGATGATCGACCTCGCGGAGCGGTTGAAGGAACTGGCGCCGGTGCCGATGTCGCATGTGTTCTTCGCCAATTCCGGATCGGAGGCGACGGATACCGTTGTCAAGCTCGTCTGGTACTACAATAACGCGCTGGGACGGCCCGAGAAAAAGAAGATTATCAGCCGCATGAAGGCGTATCACGGGGTCACTGTGGCGTCGGCCAGCATGACCGGCCTGCCTTACAACCATCGCGACTTCGACCTGCCGATCAAGAACATCATCCACACGGACTGCCCGCACCACTACCATTTTGCGGAGCCTGGCGAGAGCGAGGAAGACTTCGCCAGTCGGCTGGCGGCCAATCTCGAGAAACTGATTCTTGACGAAGGGCCGGACACGGTGGCGGCGATGATCGGCGAGCCGATCATGGGCGCGGGTGGCGTGATCGTGCCGCCCGCGACGTACTGGGAGAAAGTTCAGGAGGTGCTGCGGAAATACGATGTCCTGCTGATCGCCGATGAGGTGATCTGCGGATTCTGTCGCACAGGAAATATGTTCGGCAGCGAGACGTTTGGCCTGAAACCGAACATGATGACCGTTGCCAAGGCCCTGTCATCGTCCTATCTGCCGATTTCCGCGGTGCTGATCGACGAAAAGGTCTATTCGGCCATCCGGGACAACTCCGACAAGATCGGCACCTTTGGCCACGGCTATACGTATAGCGGGCATCCCGTCCCCGCGGCGGTGGCGATCGAAACGCTGAAGATCTATGAGGAACGCGATATTCTTGGTCACGTCCGCTCGGTCGCGCCGCGCCTTCAGGACGGGCTGCGTGGGTTTGCCGATCATCCGCTGGTTGGCGAAGTGCGCGGCGCGGGGCTGATCGGAGCTTTGGAACTTGTCAAGGATAAGGCGACGCACGAGAATTTTGATGCCGCGCACGGGGTCGGGGCCTACTGCATGGCACGGGCCCAGCATCATGGGTTGCTTGTGCGGGCCTTGCCCGGAGATACGCTGGCCTTTTGTCCGCCGCTGATCGTCAAGGAGGAGGAAATCGACATGATCATGGAGCGGTTTGCCAAGGCGCTCGATGATACAGCCGAAATGACGTCCGGATTATAGGCCGGAATGCGAGGCGACAAATTGTCGCGTTTTTGACGCAGGTCAAGCCAAGGTAACCATTGCACAGTTATGATTGACTGGTCAGCAGTGCAATTGTGCGGGGAAAGGGTGTTAGAACAATGGATTACGACCGTTTCTTCCATGACAAGCTCGGCGCTCTGAAGAGCGAGGGCCGCTACCGGATCTTCGCTGATCTCGAGCGAAAGTGTGGAAATTTTCCGACCGCGGTGCGGCATGAGGACGACACCGAATCGGACGTTACGGTGTGGTGTTCCAACGACTATCTCGGTATGGGACAGAACAAGCAGGTCCGCGATGCCATGGTGGCGGCGATCGACAGTTGCGGCGCCGGCGCCGGCGGGACGCGGAACATTTCCGGCACCAACCATTACCATGTCCTGCTCGAACAGGAACTTGCCAGCCTGCACGGCAAGGAAGCCGCCCTGCTGTTTACGTCGGGGTACGTTGCCAACATGACGGCGCTGTCGACGCTGGGGGCTCAGCTCCCGAACTGTATCCTCTATTCGGACGCCCTGAATCACAATTCGATGATCGAGGGCATCCGCCATTCGCGGGCTGAAAAGAGAATATTCAAGCACAATGATCCCGAGGACCTCGACCGCCTGTTGGCGGCCGACGATCCGCGAGCCGCCAAGCTGGTGATCTTCGAGTCGGTCTATTCCATGGACGGAGACGTCGCGCCGATCGCGGAAATCTGCGATGTCGCGGACAAACACAATGCAATCACCTTCCTCGACGAGGTGCACGCGGTTGGGATGTACGGTCCAAACGGCGCCGGCATCGCGGAGCGCGACGGTGTCATGGATCGCGTCACGATCATCCAAGGTACGCTCGGCAAGGCCTTCGGCGTGATCGGCGGTTACATCGCCGCTTCTGCCGATGTGGTGGATTTCATTCGATCCTACGGCGATGGGTTCATCTTCACGACGGCGCTGCCGCCAGCGGTCGCTGCCGGCGCACTCACCAGCGTGCGGCATGTCCGCGAGACCGATGCGCTGCGCGAGCGCCACCAGGAGCGCTCTGAAACGCTCAAGCGCCGGCTCAAGGAGGCGGGTTTGCCGGTGATGCCTTCGGTCTGCCACATCGTTCCGGTTCTGGTCGGCGACCCGACACTTTGCAAGCAGGCCAGCGACCTTCTGCTCGAGCAGCACCGCATCTACGTGCAGCCGATCAACTATCCCACCGTGCCGAGAGGCACGGAACGCCTGCGCCTGACGCCATGCCCGCTGCACAATGATGCAATGATGGACGAGCTGGTCGATGCGCTCGTCGATGTCTGGCGTACGCTGTCCCTGAAACGGGCGGCCTAGAGCGGCCGCCTCGCCGGCGGTCCGCCTGGGCGGGCCGCAGGGCAGGGTGACCGGCGCCCGCGGGACGCTGGTCGCTGACGGGCGCCCGCGCGTTAACCCATGACAGCCTTTACTTTTTTCATTTGGTTGAATATGCATAGAGCTTAGAGCCGGGTTAGCCGGCCGGCGTGGCGCAGCATCTGCGCCGAAATAGACAGGGACCTTTAGTCGAGGGCATGAACGACACCAGCGAGCCGATTGTCCGGTTCATCGACGTCCAGAAGAGCTATGATGGCGAGGTTCTGGTCGTGAAGAACCTGAACCTCGATATTGCGCGCGGCGAATTCCTGACGATGTTGGGGCCGTCCGGCTCCGGCAAGACGACCTGCCTGATGATGCTTGCCGGCTTCGAACCGGCGACGCATGGCGAGATCTTGCTGAGCGGGCGCCCGATCAACAACGTTCCGCCGTACAAGCGCGGGATCGGCATGGTGTTCCAGAATTACGCCCTGTTTCCCCACATGTCGGTCTGGGAAAACCTCGCCTTCCCGCTCGAGGTCCGGCGCATGGACAAGGCGGAGGTGAAGCGGCGCATCACGCGCGCGCTGGAGATGGTGCGGCTGCCCGAGATGGCAGGGCGCAGGCCGGGGCAGCTGTCCGGCGGGCAACAGCAGCGGGTGGCGGTGGCGCGCGCACTCGTCTTTGACCCCGATCTCGTACTGATGGACGAGCCGCTCGGCGCTCTGGACAAGAACCTGCGCGAAGAGATGCAGTACGAGATCAAGCACATTCATGAAAGCCTTGGGGTCTCGGTCGTTTATGTCACCCATGACCAGGCCGAGGCGCTGACCATGTCGAACCGCATTGCGGTGTTCAACGACGGGATCGTCCAGCAGCTTTCGTCTCCGGACGAGCTGTACGAGCGCCCGCAGAACGCCTTCGTTGCCCAGTTTATCGGTGAGAACAATCGCCTGCTCGGCACCGTCAAGGAGATCAACGGCGATAGTTGCACCGTCGAGGTCGACGGCAGCGGGATCGTGCAGGCCCTGCCCGTCAACATATCGGGCAATGGCGAACGCACGACCCTGTCGCTGCGGCCCGAGCGCGTCACCATCAACCCGCCGGAAGGCACGGTGCCGAATGTGTTCGACGGGACCGTCGAGGAGCTGATCTACCTCGGCGATCATATCCGGACCCGCGTCAACGTGTGCGGCCACGACGATTTCATCGTCAAGGTACCGAATGCATCGGGGCACGCGGCACTGGCGGAAAAGGCGACAGTGAAGGTCGGATGGGCAACGGAGGATTGCAGGGCGCTTGACGCCAGCTAGCTGGAATGGTCGGCGGCGTTCCGAGGCGGACGCTGGATCGCGGACCATTCCGGAATGTCAGCAGTCGGCCAAGCCGGCAAAACGAAAACCGCAGAAAAGGGAGTTCTAGTAACATGAGGGTGATTTTGAAATCGGCGCTACTGGCCGCAGCGGGCTCACTGGCTGTCTCGGTAGCGGCGCAGGCGCAAGACCTCACCGTTGTCTCGTGGGGTGGCGCTTACACCAAGAGCCAGATCGAGGCCTATCACAAGCCCTACGCCAAGAAGGCCGGCGTTACGATCAATTCCGAGGATTACAATGGCGGTCTTGCGGAGATCAAGGCGCAGGTCGAGTCCGGAAACGTCGTCTGGGATCTCGTCGACCTCGAACTGTCCGATGTCGTGCTCGGTTGCGACGAGGGCCTGTTGGAGCCGATCGATGCGTCCGTCCTGCCGCCGGCGCCGGACGGCACGCCGGCAGCCAAGGATTTCTTGCCGGGCACCATTCACGAATGCGGTATCGCGACGATCATTTGGTCCACGGTGTACGCTTACGACAAGACCAAATTCCCGGGTGGCGGGCCGAAGACCATGGCCGATTTCTTCGATACCAAGCAGTTCCCCGGCAAGCGGGCGATGCGCAAGGGTCCGAAACCTAATCTCGAGTTCGCGCTGGTCGCAGATGGCGTCCCGGCCGACCAGGTCTACGATGTGCTGTCGACGCCTGAAGGTGTAGATCGCGCCTTCGCCATGCTCGACCGCATCAAGGACGATGTCCTGTGGTGGGAGGCCGGCGCCCAGCCGCCGCAGATGCTGGCCGATGGCGAGGTGGTCATGGCGACGGCCTATAACGGCCGTATCTTCAACGCCGTCGCCACGGAGGGCAAGCCGTTCGAGATCGTCTGGGACGGCCAGGTCTGGGATCTCGATCTCTGGGGCATTCCGAAAGGGGCCAAGAACAAGAAGGCGGCGCTGGAGTTCATCAAATTCTCGACGGACACGCAGCGCCTGGCCGACCAGGCGGCCTGGATCTCCTACGGTCCGGCGCGCGCCTCGTCGATCCCGCTGATCGGCAAGCATGCCGAGGCGGGAATCCCGATGGGCCCGCATATGCCGACGGCACCGGCCAACTTCAAGAATGCCATCCAGAACGATTTCGCCTGGTGGGCGGATCATCAGGACGAGTTGAACGAGCGGTTCGCTGCCTGGCTGGCACAGTGATGCAATTGCCGGAGGGAGGGGCAGACTCCCGCTCCCTCCGGCTTACTTTTTGTTGCTTTCGGTTTGATTTGATTCAGTTCGCATGAGGGAGCCGACCGGTAGCGATTGGCATGGCTGAAGCGACTGCGGGAAAAATCGTTCTGACGACGGCGGACGGCGTGCCGCTGAAACGCAAGTTGCGCCAGACTCAGCAGCTGATGAAGCGTCGCGCCTTCACTCTGGTGCTGCCGCTGCTCGCTTTCATCGGCATTACTTTTGTCTGGCCAATCGCCCTGATGGTCTATCGCGGCATCGACAATCCGGTCCTTAGCGAGTTCATGCCCAATGCCGCCGAGGCCGTGCTGGACTGGGACAGTTCGCAAAGTGAATTGCCGCCGGAGGAGGTTTTCGCGATCGTCGCGCGGGACCTCGTGCAGGCGCGAAAAGACAAGACGGTTGGCAAGGTCGCAACACGCCTCAACTATGAGCTTCCGGGCTCCCGCTCGCTGATCACGTCGAGCGCGCGTAAGCTGTCCCGGGTCGAGGACGGCCCCTGGATGGAGGCGATGCTAAAGGCCGACAGCGACTGGGGTAAGCGCGAGACCTGGGCGGCATTGCAGCGCATTGCACCCCGTTATACCGGCAGCTTTTACCTCGCGGCGCTCGATATGACATACGATGAGAACGGCGCGATCGTCAGTCAGCCAGAGAACCGTCAGATCTATGTCACCCTGTTCGTCCGAACGCTCTGGGTTAGCCTGTTCATTACCTTGGCCTGCGCACTGCTTGCCTACCCGATCTCCTACCTGATGGCGACGCAGCCCTTGCGGATCAGCAATCTGCTGATGATCCTGGTGCTGCTGCCGTTCTGGACTTCTCTGCTGGTCCGTACGACGTCGTGGATCGTGCTGCTCCAGACCGAAGGGGTGCTCAATGACATCATGGTTGCCCTCGGCCTGATCGGCGACGAGAACCGCATCCAGATGATCTACAACATGACGGGCACTATCGTCGCCATGGTGCACATCCTGTTGCCGTTCATGGTGCTGCCGCTGTTCAGCGTGATGAAGACGATCTCGCCCAGCTATGTGCGCGCGGCCCAGTCGCTCGGCGCCACGCCGGCGCGCGCTTTCTGGAAGGTCTATTTTCCGCAGACCGTACCGGGCATTGGCGCGGGGTCGATCCTCGTCTTCATCCTCGCCATCGGCTATTACATCACCCCGGCCCTGGTCGGCGGGCGCACCGGCCAACTGATCAGTAATTTCATTGCCTTCCACATGCAGAAATCGCTGAATTGGGGGCTCGCGGCAGCGCTCGGCGGAATCCTGCTGTTCGGGGTCCTCGCGCTGTATTGGCTTTATAACCGGCTAGTCGGCATCGACAACATGAAGCTGGGCTGACGTCATGGCCGGACCGCCACCCTACGCGACGCCGCTATACCGGTCCTGGTATTACGGGTTCCGCTTTCTCTGTGCCCTGATCTTCCTGTTTCTGATCGCGCCGATCCTGGTGATCATGCCGCTGTCGTTCAATGCGGAACCGTATTTTACCTTCACCAAGGGAATGCTTAGCCTCGATCCCGATGCCTTCTCCTTGCGCTGGTATGAGGACATCATCAACAACCAGCAATGGCTCCATTCGATCAAGAACAGCTTCATCGTCGGCATCGCGTCCACCATTCTCGCGACAACCCTGGGAACCCTCGCCGCTCTTGGCCTCAGCCGGTCCTACCTGCCGTACCGCGCGGCAATCATGGGCGTTCTGATCTCGCCGATGATCGTACCGCTCATCATCACCGCCGCCGGCATGTACTTCTTCTATTCGGAATTGCGGTTGACGCAGACCTATACCGGGCTGATCCTCGCCCATACCGCGTTGGGCACCCCATTCGTCGTGATCACCGTGACAGCGACGCTGGTGGGGTTCGACCACAGTCTGACCCGCGCAGCCCAGAGTCTCGGCGCCGATCCGGTGCGCACGTTCTTCAAGGTTCAGATGCCGTTGATCCTGCCGGGCGTAATCTCCGGCGCGCTGTTTGCGTTCGTCACGTCGTTCGACGAGGTCGTGGTGGTGCTGTTCATGGCGGGCTTCGAGCAGCGGACCATTCCGCGGCAGATGTGGGCGGGCATCCGCGAGCAGATCAGCCCGACGATTCTTGCCGTCGCGACCCTGTTGATCATCTTCTCGATCTGCCTGATGACCGCCCTGGAACTGCTGCGCCGGCGCAATGAACGGCTGCGCGGCCTGAGCGCGGGCTAGAATGGAAGAATTGACTGGAAAATCTTAACGCGTTCCCCATATTTGGGTGTAATATTGGTAGATTATTGGGTTTTGCCGACGGGGGCGGAACATGTATCGCGACAACACGCTGATTCCGGCCGAAGCGGTCCGTCTTGCGGCGCTCGGCAGTCTGGTGGAGGGCGAAAAATCCTATGGCGACCTGGCCCGGGAAATTCGCTTCTTCGTGGCGCGCATCGTCGGCCCGTCGCTTGACCTGCTCGGCTCGTCGCTTGAACTCCTTCGGCTCGAAGGACTGATCGCCGCGAGGGACGGTACCGCCGCGACCGATAGCCTGCCGGACGATTCCAAGCTGCACGTCACGGCTGACGGCCGAGTCGCATTCCACGCGCTGATGACCTCCAATGTCCGGGGGCTCGCGAGTGATCTCAGCCGTCTCGTTATCGCCCTGAAGATGCGATTCCTGCCGTTGCTGGAAGCCGGTGACCGCCATGAACAGGCGGAGATTTTGGCGGAGGCGTGCGAGAACGAGTTGGCGCGCTTGAAGGATCTGCGACAGAGCTATGGCGAAGGGTTTCTCGCCGAATGGCTAGATCATGAGATCGCCGAGGCCACCGAACGTCGTGACTGGTTCACGGCATTGGACCACCGCGTCTAGCCCGGCAGCATCGCGTTTCCGCAGGGGCGCAGCCCGCGATTCGGTCACCTCCGTAAAGACGCCATTTGCAGCATCGCTGACCGTCGGAATGGCGCGACGTCAGTGCGCAACTGAAGAGGCGGCCTTCGGAACACAAGCTTGATCCCATGCAGGAACGGCAGCGCTTCGGCAAGTCGGGGCGGCGACCGAGGCGCCGTCGCCGCTCTCAATACACGTGCTGTCCTCCTGTGACGAAGACTTCCGTCCCCGTGACATAGCCGAAGTCCGAACTGACCAGCTGATAGACGCAACCCGCAACTTCTGCCGGCGTCCCCATCCGGTGCATCGGGATGCGGTTGATCAGAGGTTCGTATTCGTCGCCGATCATCTCCGTTTCGATCTCGCCGGGCGCAACCGCGTTGACGCGGACACCCAGCTGCGCAAATTCCACCGCCATTTCCCGCGTCAGGGCGGACAGCGCTGCCTTTGACGTCGAGTAAGCCGAGCCGGCAAAGGGATGAATGAAATGGCCGGCGATCGACGTGATGTTGACGATCGCAGCACCGCCGTCTTTCGCGCCGCGGCTCAGTGCGGTTGCGAACCCGCGGCTCAGCACCAGGGGCGCAAACAGGTTGAGATCGAAAACCTTGCGCCAGCCTTCGATTGATCCGTTGAGACAGCCGAGACGCTCCTTGATCGGCGTTTTGGGCGATATGGCCGCGTTGTTGACAAGCGCGTGCAATGGCGCGTCGCCCAGCACCTCGTTGGCCGTCTTTACAAATTGATCGACCGAGTCAGCGTCGGCAAGGTCGGTCGGGATATGATGGGTCCAGTTCGGATCGCGTTTGCAGGCCTCGGGCGGTTCGTCCCGGCTACAGGTGATGATGCGCCAATTCTCGCCCGAAAACCGTTTGACCGTCGCATGGCCGATGCCGCGGCTGGCGCCCGTCAGTATGACCGATTTCCTAAAAGTGCTCATGACCCGGAGTGTACCGCAGCGCGCCGCGCGCTCAATGAGTCATCAGTACCGGCATTCCGGCCGCCGCCAGCACCTCGCGCGTGACGCCGCCGAACACCAGCTCGCGCAGGCGGCTGTGCGTATAGGCACCCATGACCATGAGGTCGGCGCCCGCCTCTGTCGCCGTCGCCAGGAGGGTCTCGCCGACCGTCCTGCCACTCTCCGCCTCAATCTCTCGAATCTGCGTGGTGATGCCGTGGCGCGCCAGATATGCCTGTACGGCCGCCGCGTCGGCTTCCGGTGGCGCCGGCGATCCGACGACGATGACCGATACCGCCGAGGCCTCAACTAGGAACGGCAGCGCAGCGGTCAGGGCGCGGGCCGATTCAAGGCCCCCGTTCCAGGCCACTGCAACATGGCGGCCAATCACCTCCGCCGCGGGGGCGGCGGCCACCAGGAGCGGCGTCCCGCTCTCGAGTAGGGCGGCCTCAAGCGTTTCGGCGACAGTTGTCACGGCGCCCTCGGCCTCGGGCCGGGAGACCACCACCAGGTCGGCGACACGCCCACGGCGTGCGACGCTGGCGTCCGGACGCCCAACCGTCTCCACCCAGTTGCAGCTCGGTCCCTCGCCTGCCACCTCGGCCAGGGGCAGGCCGGACTTTGCACGCCAGTCGTCGAACGCGGCGCGGACCCGCCGTGACCGCTCGTCCGCCTGCTGCTCGGCGCTGGTGATCATTTCCTCGATCAGCGCGCCGGACATGCCCTCGCCAATATAGGGGATCATCGTTCGTGGATCGGCCCGCACATGCATCACGTCGACATGCGCCGCGAATTCGCGTGCGACCGCGAGCGCTGTAGCCAGTGCCGATTCATCGGAGGTTACGCCGTACAGCGGTGTGAGTATGACCTTGAAGCCCATAGCCTATACTCCCTTTTCACAACGGCCATTCGATCGCCGCTTGAGCCTTACTATAGAGGAAACTGCCGCTGCCTGCGCCATGACATGCATCAAGCGGCGGTCGCCGCGACATCTAGGACGGTACGCATCGAATCCGCGACGGATCCGGGGCTGCCCGAAGCATCGATACGCGACCACGTCATGCGGCCCCTCTCCCGCCGCGGATGCCGCATCAGGAACTCTTGCGTCGCATCCGAAGCATCGCTCCTGCGCCCGGCAACTCGTGCGATCCTGAGGTCCAGCGGCGCATGCAGCCAGAAGCCGTGAAAGGGTACCCCGGCATCCCGTGCCACGGCCTCGATCGCATCGCGCTCCGCAGGGTCGGCGTAAACCGCATCCGCGATCACGGTAAGCCCCGCTTCCAGGCCGGCCTTCGCCCGTCGGGCGACCTCCGCATAGGTGCGTTCAGTCATTTCCCTTCGATACGCTTCCTGCGCAAGCGGATCCTCCAACGGGCAGCCAGCCAGATGCTTTCGCGTCACATCGCTGCGCACGATCATCGCCCCCGGCGCGTTACCAAGCCCGGGTGCGACAAGGCCGGCCACGGTCGATTTGCCGGAGCCCGATTCCCCTCCGATCGCGAGCAGTCGGGGTGAATGCGGTATCAGAAACTCCGTCGCCAGCTTGAGGTATTCGCGTGCCATGGCGCGCATGCCTTCGGCGTTGGTCGGGTCACGCTGGTAGGTCGCACCGCTGGCTTCCACCTTGGCCCGAATGGCGGCCCGGCAGGACAGGAAGAGCGAGATTGCTGGCAGGCCGTCATAATCGCCGGTGCGCTGCAGGTAGCGGTTCAGAATCAGGTTCGCGAAATCCCGCCGCCCGCGGTGCTCGAGATCCATCAGCAGGAAGGCTAGGTCGTAGAGGACATCCGTACAGGCCAGGCTTTCATCGAACTCGAGGCAGTCGAACAACGTCGGGCGGCCCTCCCACAGAAAGATGTTGCGCAGGTGCAGATCGCCATGGCAGTGCCGTACGAAGCCGGCTTCGCGGCGTGCATCCAGCAGCGGGGCTTGTCGCCCGAGACTCTCCTCCGAGAGATGCCGCAACGTCTCGATGCCCGCCGTCCCGAAAGCCTCCGGCAAGGCCGCCAACTCTGCGACATCATCCTCGATGATCCAGCGCAACGCGGCGCTCCCACCGAGGTCGGGGCGACGCTCGGCGCCGGCGTGGAATGCAGCGATCTCGTCTGCCAGTTCGACCATGTGCCTGGGCTCGAGCGCCCCGCGCTCAGCCATGCGGTCGAACAGCAGGTCCTGATCGAACCGTCGCATAACGACCAACCATTCGACCGGCTCGCCCGCGCCGTCCAGCGCCAGGCTGCCGTCGCCAAGCCGGGTAACCGCGCGACAGCCGAGATACAACTCCGGCGCGGTGCGGCGGTTGAGCCGCACCTCGGCATCGCAAGCGGCGTGCCGTTTCTCGAGCGTCGAGAAATCAAGAAACGGGAACCAGACCGCGCGTTTGAGCTTGTAGGCCCGATCGCCTGCCAGAAACACCATCGCGGCATGGGTATCGATCCGCTCCGGCGCAATGCCACCATGCGTCGCTGGGTCCGCCAGGAAAGCAGCGACGGGACCCTGGTCTTGCATGATCTCGCCCGGTTTCATGCCGCGTTCCCCCGCTACAGCGACGTCTCAGGGTCTGTAAAACGCGTGCTTCTCGATGATCCCCGTGGGGTCCTGGTGAATCAGCACCTCCGCCTCGGGGAATGCATCGCGGATCTCCATTTCTACCGCATCGGAAATCTCGTGCGCCTTGAGCAAGGTCAAATCCGCGTCCATTACCAGATGGAACTGGACGAAACTGCTTGGTCCCGACCGGCGTGTCCGGAGGTCATGCACACTGGCGACTTCCGGATGGCTCATTGCAATCTCCCGGATCCGGTCACGGTCTGCCTCGGGCATTTCACGGTCCATCAGCATATCGAGCGCCGTCCGCATGATCAGCCACGCGCTGTACAGGATATACAGCGCTATGATTGCGCCAAAGATCGGGTCGGCGTAGAGCCAGCCGAGCCAGCTTCCCAGAATCAGAGCGGCGATCACTGCGGCGTTGACCAGGATATCGCCCTTGTAATGCAGCGAGTCCGCTGCCACGGCAACCGAACGGGTGCGCCGCACCACCCAGATTTGAAACAGCACCAACACGACCGTCAGCGCGATCGACACCAGCATCACCAGGATACCAGCCTCGACCCGGGCCAGCGGTCGCGGATTGATCAGCCGTTCGCCAGCCTGGAACAACAGCAGCACTGCCGAGCCGGCGATAAAAGCGGATTGTGCCATGGCGGCCAGTGCCTCGGCCTTTCCGTGACCAAAGCGGTGCTCACGGTCGGCAGGCGTCAGGGCGTGGCGGACCGCCAGAAGGCTGACAATCGAGGCCAGCGCATCGAGCAGCGAGTCGACGAGGGTCGACAGCATGGCGATCGACTCGGTCACGATCCAGGCGCCGGTCTTCAGCGCGATCAGGGTTACGGCCACCGAAACCGAAGCATAGGTGGCGAGCCGCATCAGGCGACCGTTCGCCTCCAGGTCCACCGGCCCGCCGGGCGCCTGTTGCGTGTCCGAGGTCATGGAAACAGCCGCTCGACCGACCACGAGTCGCCTTGCCGAACATGGACGACGCGCTCATGAAGACGGAATCGGCCCTCTTTCCAGAACTCGATCCGGTCCGGCAGGACACGATAACCGGACCAGTGCGGCGGGCGGGGAATTTCACCCAGTCCGAATTTGGCGGTGTATTCCGCGACCCGCTTTTCCAGCACGAACATGCCTTCCATGGGCCGCGATTGATCGCTCGCCCAGGCGCCGATCCGGCTGCCGCGCGGCCGGGTCGCGAAATAGGCATCGGCTTCGGCATCGCTTACCTGCCTGACCGTCCCTTCGATGCGCACCTGTCGGCGCAGGGATTTCCAGTGAAACAGGAGCGCAGCCTGGCCATTTTCTGCCAACTCCCGCGCCTTGCGGCTCCGCAAATTGGTGTAGAAGACGAAGCAGCCGTCATCGATCCCCTTCAGAAGCACCATGCGCGACGAAGGGCGGCCCCGGGAATCCGACGTCGCCAGTGTCATGGCATTGGGATCATTGGGCTCTGATATCTGCGCTTCCTCGAACCATGAATGGAAGCGCGGCAAGGGATCGGTTTCTTGTTTTCGGGCCATCGCACACACATATATCACAGGCCGCTTGAGGCAAATCAATCATCGTTGTGCGCCGCGTCGGTATACTCTGCCAGCGTAGCGACAAGACGCTAATCATCAGGATACGACTGCGGGTCCGGCTGTCATCCGCGGCGGATGGCTACAGAGTGAAAGGACACGTGATGTTGGCAAGACAGATCACTGCTGTTTCAGTGGTGGCGGGGGTTCTCGTCGCCTGTACCGATATGGGACCAAAGGAGACGACCGGGACTCTCGTCGGTGCGGGGGCCGGCGCGGTGGTCGGCGGGCAGGTCGGCGGCGGCGAGGGTCGACTCGTGGGCGTGGCGGTGGGCACGCTGCTCGGCGCTCTCTTGGGTGGCGAAATCGGTCGCTCGCTGGATCGCGCCGATCAGGTTGCGGCGCAGCAGGCCTATGAAAGGGCACAGAGCGCCCCGATCAACAAGACGATCACATGGCAAAACCCGGACAACGGCCATTACGGGTCGGTCACCCCGGTTCGTGAGGGTACGTCGAGCGAGGGCGAGTACTGCCGTGAGTTTCAGCAGACGGTGACGATCGGCGGCCGCCAGGAACGCGCCTATGGCGTTGCCTGCCAACAGCCGGACGGCAGTTGGCAAATCGTGCAATAGTCGGTTCGTTAACGAACACGCTTTATACTGCTGGCGGGATCATCCCGGCGGCATAGCGGAGTGCGATGAGGGATCCTTATGAAGTTCTTGGTGTGGCGCGCACCGCCAGCCAGGACGAGATCAAGAAGGCGTATAGGGCGCTGGCCAAACAGCTGCACCCGGATGTAAACCCCGGTGACACGTTGGTCGAGCAGCGTTTCAAGGACGTTTCGGCCGCCTATGACCTGTTGTCGGACAAGGAGCGTCGGCGGCAGTTCGATGCCGGCGAAATCGCCGCCGACGGCACGCCTCTTCATCAGAACCCTTTCCGTCATCATTACCGCAAGGACTCCGCCGGAGGTTTCGATTTCGGTGCCGGTGGGATCGATATCGAAGATCTTTTCTCCGACCTGTTCGGGCGCGGGCGGCGGACGCAAACCAGAACACAAGCAAGAACCAAGGGACAGGATCTGACCTTCACCGTGACCATACCGTTTCTGGAGGCAATGCGCGGTGGCTCCCAGCGGGTCTCGCTCGCGTCGGGCAAGACGCTGAACGTGACCCTGCCACCGGGCACCGAAGATGGCCGTCGCCTGCGTCTGAAAGGGCAAGGCATGCCGGATCCGGCCGGGGGACCGGCCGGTGACGCGTTTGTCGAAGTGCATGTGGCGCCGCATCCCTACATGCGTCGCGAGGGTGCGGATATTCATCTGGAACTCCCCGTTTCGCTGAAGGAAGCGGTGCTTGGCGCCAAAGTCAGGGTGCCGACGATCGATGGCACGGTATCGGCCACGGTGCCACCGGGTTCAAACAGCGGCACGGTGTTGCGCCTGAAGGGGCGGGGAATTAAGGCTCCCAGCGGCGGCCGGCGTGGCGATCAGTACGTCAAGCTGCAGGTGACATTGCCGGATCAGGTTGACGATTCGCTGGCGGAATTCCTGCGCGGTTGGACTCCCCCGGACGGTTACAATCCGCGCAAGAAGATGAAGCTTGATTGATCACCGCCCCGCCAGCCAGGCCAACCCCAGCCAGGCCAGAAGGCGAGACTTGTAGTCGCCGGGACGGTGATCGTCGTCCTCATCGCCGTCTTCGTCGTCTTCCTCACGGGCCATTTCGTCACTAGCGTCGCGCGGCATCGACAGAAGCGTCTTGAGCGGGATTCTCATCGTCTCTTGGCCTGCGGCTTCGAGTGTCTCCAGAGTCTTCGACAGCTCTTGCCCCCAGGCGTGGCGCGACGCCTCGGCCGCGGTCGATGATGTCGACAGGCCGAGGTCGCGGTGCAGATCGGCCAGCGTTACGGATTCGAGATCGCGCGAAAGGACCCAGGCCCCACGGTCCGAACGGGTAATGTAGCGGCCCCGCAACAGCAGGTCGGTGGCACGGTCCAGCATCTCGGCTGGTTGCCCGGTCCGGCGCGACAGGAGACGCGTCGACAGTCCCCGGCCGCGCGCGGTTGCCGCAAGCAACATTGCCAGAACCGCGGCGGCGGCCAGCAGAATTGCCGAGGGTGAGTGTGCGCCCGGCTCGCGGCTGCTGACGCCAGCCCGCCATTCCGGCAGCGCCGCGGCGATTTCCGCGCCGGCCAGCACGACGTTCCACACAACGTACATCCAGATCAGGAAGATCGGAAATGTGGCCATCGCGCCGTAGATTGTCTGGTAGGTCGGGAAGGTGATGACATAGAAGGCGAAACCCTTCTTGAGGATCTCGAAGACCAGACCTGCGGTGATGCCGCCGGCCAGGGCGTCGCTCGCTCGAACGGGGTAGTTGGGAACAAACATGTAAAGCAGCGTCAATCCGGCGATCTGGACGATCGGCGGGACCAACCCGGCCAGATTCGTCAACGGCCCGGTATAAGCCTCGACGCCGGCCGCGCGGGCCAGTGTGAACAGGTATCCCGACAGCACCAGCCCGGCGCCGATCAGCAGCGGCGTCAACGTCAGGACCAGCCAGTAGACCGGGATCCGCGCGAGGAGGCTGCGGGACTGCCGGGTTCGCCAGATGCCGTTAAGCGTAGCGCTGACGGTGGCGAGCAGCAGTACCGAGGTGAGCACGAGGAAGATCACGCCGACCGCGGTCAACCGGCCGGTCTTGCTCGCGAACTCTTCCAGGTGTCCCTGCACGACAGAGCCGACCTGCGGGACGAAATTCTCGAAAACGAATGTTTGCACCTGCTGCCATACGCCGGCGAAGGCATCGAAGGCGGCGAAGATCGCAAAGCTGATTGCCAGCAGCGGTACCAGCGCAAGGAGTGTGGTGTAGGTCAGGGCGGCGCTGCTTTGCGTGCATTTGTCCGCGGCGAAGCGCTGCAATACATATCGCAGGAAGAGAAGTCCCGACACGCCGCGCGACAGGATCTCGGATCGCTTGCCATTTTCGGTGCTGGGGCGTTCCATAATGCCCGATCATAGACGGTTTGCGGAAGCGATGAAATGCATCATGCGTGGCTTTGACGGTGCGGCGTTTGTGTGTAGGATGACGCGCAATCGCAATGATTTCCCCTGGAAGAGGAGTCAATGACCGACCCGCAACTGCTAATGGCCGGAAAGCGCGGCCTGATCATGGGTGTCGCGAACGACCGTTCGATTGCCTGGGGCATTGCGCGCGCGGTCGCAGGGCAGGGTGCTGAGTTGGCCTTCACCTATCAGGGGGAGGCTCTGGAGAAGCGGGTCAGACCGCTGGCGGAGTCGCTGGATTGCGATCTGGTGTTGTCCTGCGATGTCACCGACGAGGCGAGTGTCGACGCCGCGTTCGATGCCCTGCGCGACCGCTGGGGAAGCATAGACTTCCTGGTCCATGCGATCGCGTTTTCCGACAAGGATGAACTCAAGGGCAAGTACGTCAACACGAGCCGGGACAATTTCCTGCGCACACTGGACATTTCGTGCTTTTCGTTCACGTCGGTGTGTCGTCGCGCGATGCAGATCATGCCCAATGGCGGCAGCTTGCTGACGCTGACCTATTACGGGGCCGAGCGGGTCATGCCCCACTACAACGTGATGGGCGTTGCAAAGGCGGCGCTGGAGGCCAGCGTGCGATATCTGGCGGTCGATCTCGGGGCCCAGGGGATCCGCGTGAACGCAATCTCCGCCGGACCAATCAGGACGCTGGCGGCTTCGGGGATCGGTGATTTCCGCTACATTCTGAAGTGGAACGAGCTCAATTCACCGTTGCGCCGCAACGTTACCATCGATGAGGTCGGCCGTGCCGGACTCTATCTGCTGGCGGATCTGAGCGCCGGTGTTACCGGTGAGGTGCATCATGTGGATTGCGGTTATCACACGGTAGGCATGGTTGCGGTGGATGCGGCCGACGAGGTATCGCAGCTGCTGGCGAGTCTTAACGGCAAGGGCTGATGAGCGGAAACGGCTTCGGCCATCTGTTTCGATTCACCACCTTCGGGGAAAGTCACGGGCCGGCCATCGGCTGCGTGGTCGAGGGTGTGCCGCCCCGCATCGGGCTTACAGAGGCCGACATACAGTTCTGGCTCGACCGCCGCCGGCCGGGCCAGTCACGCTTCACCACGCAGCGCCGGGAGCCGGATTCGATCCGTATCCTTTCGGGTGTCTTCGAAGGACTGACAACCGGCACACCGATCGGCCTGCTCATCGAGAATGTCGACACGCGCTCGAAAGATTACGACGACATAAAGGACAAGTTCCGCCCGGGGCATGCGGATTATACCTACTGGAAGAAATACGGCATTCGGGATTATCGGGGCGGTGGCCGATCATCGGCGCGGGAAACCGCACTGCGTGTCGCCGCCGGCGCGATTGCCCGCAAGATTCTCGGCGATTCGATCCGTATCCGCGGCGCACTGGTGCAAATGGGACCCCATCGGATCGACCGGGCGGCCTGGGACTGGGACGCCGTCGAGGACAATCCCTTCTGGTGCCCCGACCGCAAGACGGCGCAAAACTGGGAGGGCTATCTCGACGGTCTACGCAAGGACGGCTCGTCGATCGGCGCGGTGGTCGAAATCGTCGCCGAGGGCGTGCCCGCCGGGCTGGGCGCGCCGGTCTACAACAAGCTCGACGCCGATCTGGCCGGCGCAATGATGGGCATCAACGCGGTCAAGAGCGTCGAGATCGGCGCCGGATTGCGGGCCGCCGAGCTGCGCGGCGAAGAGAATGCCGACGAGATGCGCATGAATGAGGACGGTTCGGTCCGCTTTCTTTCCAACAATGCCGGCGGTGTTCTCGGCGGAATCAGCACCGGCCAGGATATCGTCGTGCGGTTTGCGGTCAAACCGACCAGCTCGATCCTCATCCCGCGCAAGACCGTTTCTGTGGGCGGCAAAGATAGCGATATCTTAACGAAAGGTCGGCACGATCCGTGCGTGGGGATCCGGGCGGTCCCCATCGGTGAAGCGATGATGGCGTGCGTTCTGGCCGATCACGTGATGCGGCAGCGGGCGCAATGCGGGTGACAAGCGTTTGTCGGAACGGGCGACAGCCAGCCATAGCGACCAGCGCGGCGTTTCGTATACGACGTCGGGCGCCGAGGCCATGCGCCATTTCGATGCCGCCATCACCGCGTATCTCGGGTTCGAGAGAGAGGCTGGCGCGCACCTCGAACGGGCGGTGGCGGCGGATCCCGATTTCGCCATGGGGCACTGCGCACGCGGCTATTTCCTGAAGCTTTTCGCCGATCGCGCCCAGGACACAGGCACCGCCGAAGCGATCGCGGCGGCACGGAAATCGGTGAAGGAGAGGGGCGCCACACGGCGCGAACGCAATCATATCGCGGCGCTCTCCGCCTGGCATCGCGGCGACTGGCAGGGCGCGCTCGACCGCTGGGAAAGGATTCTTCTTGACGAGCCGCTCGACATATTGGCCCTGAAGCTTGTGAACCACCTGTATTTCTATCTCGGCGACTCGCTCAATGTCCGCGACTCGGTTGCCCGCGTGCTCTATGCCTGGAACGCGGAGACCCCGGGCCACGGTTTCGTTCTGGGGATGTATGCCTTCGGGCTCGAAGAATGCGGCGATTACGTGGGTGCCGACGCGGTCGGTCAGCAGGCCATCGAGATCAACCCGGCCGACGTCTGGGCAATCCATGCGGTCCTTCACGTCATGGAGATGCAGGGACGGCATCGCGAGGGGACCGACCTGCTCAAGACATCGGAGAGTGTCTGGAGCCGATGCAACAATTTCGCCAATCATATGTGGTGGCACGGCGCGCTGCTGCTGATGGACCTGGAGCGCTATCACGCGGTGATCGACGGCTACGACAACCGGATACGCGCCGAACGGACCGACCACTATCTCGACATCGCCAATGCAACATCGCTGCTGTGGCGGCTCGAGGAGGCCGGTATCGACGTCGGTGACCGCTGGGGTGAGTTGGCCGACAAGGCCGAGGCGCGGTCAAGAGATCACCTCCTGCCGTTCGCCGATGTCCACTTCATGATGGCTCTCGCGGCGGACGGCCGAACCGAGGTAGCCGAGACGATGCTGCAATCGATGATGGCTAGCGCGGCGAAGGGGGACGGCGTAGCGGCCATTGTGACGCGCGATATCGGGGTGCCGCTCTGCGCCGCTTTGCGGGCCTATGCCGATCAGGACTATCAGCGCGTGGTCGAATTGCTGGAGCCCATCCGCTACGATTTGAAGTATCTTGGTGGCAGCCATGCGCAGCAGGACCTGTTCCACCGAACGCTGGTTTCCGCGGCGCTGAAATCGCAGCAATTCGGGATCGCGCGGGCCCTGATGTCCGAGCGTACTGCCGATCGCCCAAGCAGCATCTGGAACTGGCGGACATA
Organism: Rhodospirillales bacterium; assembly: GCA_020356105.1. GTDB lineage: Bacteria > Pseudomonadota > Alphaproteobacteria > UBA8366 > JADFVY01. Next base: position 1,956,419 of record CP070634.1, read on the forward strand.
TGCGCGGGTCCTGGCGGCACTGGGAGACGAGGCCGGGGCCGTCGGGGCCTGGCGCAAGGCAAGGGATCTGCTCATCGGGCTAACCCTCTAACACAGGTTCAGGGATGTGAGGACTCTACGCAGGATCATTGTCGGCTTGCTCGCGGTGGTGGGCGGCATCGTGGTGGTATTCATAGGCGCCGCGGTTGTCATATCGTTGACCTTGTCCGACCGACCCGAACCGTTGCCGGAGACGATCGTCCTGCGGCTCGACCTTGACGAACCGGTGCGCGACGGTCCGCCGTCACAGGGTTTGTTCGCGGTCCGTCATCGTCCCGATCTGCGGGACATGGTCGAGGGCCTGGAAGCCGCCGCGTCCGACGATCGGGTCGCTGGCCTAACCGTTCACATGAGCCGTCCGCAATTCAGTATCGCCACCGCCCAAGAACTGCGTCAGTCGGTCGAAGCGTTTCGTGACTCCGGTAAATTTGCCATTCTGTTCACCGAGGATCTGGGTGGTCTGGGCGGCGGCACCACGGAATACTATCTCGCCAGCGGTTTCGATGAAATCTGGCTGCAGCCGTCGGGCGGCGTCGGCCTGATCGGCATGGCGATCGAGGTGCCATTCGCCCGCGGGTTGCTCGACAAGCTCGAAGTGCAGCCGCGCTTCGGGCAGCGCGAGGAGTACAAATCGGCGGCTGAATCGCTGACCCGCTCCTCGCTCAGCGGGCCGGCGCGGAGGAACCTTCAGGTGCTGCTCGACTCCCTTTACGGCCAGGCGGTGGCCGGGATCGCCGCGGGGCGACAGATTGGCGAGGCCGACATCCGCGACGTTGTCGACAAGGGGCCGTACCTCGGGCGCGAGGCGCTGACGCTGGGGTTGGTCGATCGCCTTGCGTATTGGGATGAATTCATCGCCGCCGCAAAGGACCGATCCGGCGCCGGCGCGGAGCCCGTGTCGCTGGGCCGGTATCTTGCCGGCATCGACCGGCCCAACCGCAGCGGCACCAAGGTGGCGCTGATCCATGGCCGAGGCACGATCGTGTCGGGCAGCGCTGACGGCGATGTGTTCGATGAACCCGGCTTTGGCGCCCACCGGATTGCCGAGGCGATCTCCGAGGCGATCGAGGATGACGAAATCAAGGCCATCCTGTTCCGTGTCGACAGTCCGGGCGGCTCCTACATCGCATCGGACATCGTCTGGCGCGAGATTCGGCGGGCCGGTGAAGCGGCCAAGCCGGTCGTCGCTTCGATGGGGGGAACCGCGGCCTCGGGCGGCTATTTCGTCGCCATGCCGGCGGACCGGATCGTCGCCTATCCCGGCACCGTGACCGGCTCGATCGGCGTCTATGGGGGCAAGGTCGTAACCGAGCGGTTGTGGGCGCGCCTCGGCATTACCTGGGACGGGCTCTACGCCGGGGACCGTGCCGCAATGTGGAGTTTCGTCAGGGACTTTCCGCCCGGCGCGGAGCAGCGCTTTGCCGCTCTGCTCGATTTCATCTACGAGGATTTCACCGCCAAGGCGATGGAAGACCGCTCGCTCGATCCCGAGCAGGTCGACGCTGCTGCCCGCGGCCGCGTGTGGAGCGGCGCGGACGCGCTCGAAAACGGTCTGGTCGACGTGCTCGGCGGGTATCGCGCGGCGCTCGGCGAGGTCCGCGAACTTCTCGATCTGGCGCCGGATGCACCGCTCAACCTGGTGCCGATGCCTGCGCCGCTCAGCCCGTTCGAGCAATTCGTGCGAGCGCTCGAGGGTGATGTGTCGGCGGCCTCGCTGGCCGCGCTGTTCGCCTCGGAGCGCAGCAGCGTTCTTGACCAGGCAGCACAAGAGCTGGGCCTGGAGGCGGAGGATCTCGCGCCGTTGCGCCCGCCCGCCGGCGTCCTGCAGATGCCGCCCCTGCGTCTTCGACACTGATCGCCAGGTCACCCCGGTGTTGGTCCGGCACGGGCCCGGCCCGATGCCGGGTGACCGCGCCCTTTGTCTGCGGTGCGGTGTTGTGTTAGGAGCAACGCGGCCTATCTGACTGGCTGAAAACAGAACAACGAGGCGGGGGAGGAACGCGCGGATGGAGCTCAACGGTCGACGCATCCTGTTGTGCAGCTGCGAGAATACGATGAGCCTGGACGGCAAGGCGCTGGCCAGGGCCTGTGGTGCTTCCGCCTCACCTGAGATCGCCAGCCAGCTGTGCCGGGCGCAGATTGAAAATTTCCGTAGCGAGATCGGCAAGGGTGGGCGCGTGATCGTCGCCTGCACTCAGGAAGCCCCGCTGTTCCACGAGATTGCGAGCGAGATCGCAGACGGCGCGGCGCTGGGCGCGGTCAATATCCGCGAGACCGCCGGCTGGTCCGAAGACGGCGCCGCGGCGACACCGAAAATCGCGGCGTTGCTAGCCGAGGCCGCGGTCGAGATTCCGCCGACGCCGGTCGTCACCATGGAGTCGGGCGGCGTCTGCCTCGTGTACGGCAACGATGAAGTCGCGCTGGCGGCGGCGCAGCAGTTGAACGCGCGGCTCGATGTGACGCTGCTGCTCTCGCGGCCGGGGGAGTTGATGCCGCCGAGGGAGATGGACGTGCCGGTGTTTCGCGGCACGGTCGCCGCGGCCAAGGGCCATCTCGGCGCCTTCGAGATCGTGGTCGACGACTATGCGCCGGCCGCCGTGTCGGCCCGGTCATGGCTCGAATTCGAGTCGCCGCGCGACGGCGCGATATCGAAATGCGATCTGATCCTCGACCTGTCGGGTGGCGCTCCCCTGTTTGCGGCCGGCGAGCGTGTGGACGGATACTTCCGGCCCGACCCGGGCAATCCGGCCTTGGTGCAGAAGGCCCTGTTCGACATCTCCGACATGGTCGGCGAGTTCGAGAAGCCGCATTACGTCAAGTTCGCCGCCGATCTGTGCGCCCATTCGCGCAGCCTGAAGACCGGCTGCACCCGTTGTCTCGACGTCTGCCCGGTGTCGGCGATCGCACCGGACGGCGATCACGTCGCGATCGATCCCTATCTGTGCGGCGGTTGCGGTGGCTGCAACAGTGTTTGCCCCACGGGTGCGGCGCGCTACGACATGCCGCCGGCGGAGGCGCTGTTCGGTCGCTTGCGGGCGATGCTGTCGACCTACCATGCGGCGGGCGGCGAGGCGCCGATCCTGCTGATCCATGACGCGCGCGGCGGTGCCGACATGATCCACGCGCTGGCCCGGCACGGTCGCGGCTTGCCCGCCCACGTCCTGCCGTTCGCGGTGAACGAGGCGACCATGGTCGGTTTCGATCTCGTGGCTTGCGCGCTCGGCTGGGGCGCGGCAGCGGTGCGCATCCTGGGCGATCCGGGACGCCGGGACGAGCGGGCCGGGCTGGCCAGTCAGGTCGGGCTCGCGGAGGCGGCGATGAGCGGGCTCGGCTATGGCAGCGGCCGTGTTTCGGTGATCGACGAGACCGACCCGGACGTCGTCGAGCGCGTCTTGTGGGAGGACAGGCCACCGACCGCAGCGCGGGCGGGATCCTTCCTGGCCATGGGCGGCAAGCGCGCCGTTACCGGTCTGGCGCTCGCGCATCTGCACGAGGTGGCGCCGGCCCCGGTCGACATGGTGTCCTTGCCGGAGGGCGCGCCGTTCGGCCGCGTCCTCGTCGATGACGCCCGATGCACCCTCTGCCTGTCATGCGTCGGCGCCTGTCCGACCGGCGCGCTGAAAGACAAACCGGACAAGCCGCATCTCGGGTTCGAGGAGCTCGCCTGCGTCCAGTGCGGTCTGTGTCGCAATACCTGCCCAGAATCGGCGATCACGCTCGAGCCGCGCCTGGCCTTCACGCCGGAGGCGCGGCGCGCCGTCACCTTGAAGGAGGAGGAGCCTTTTGCCTGCGTCCGCTGCGGCAAGCCGTTTGGCGCCAAGAGCAGCATCGAGCGGATTGTCGCGCAACTTGCCGGCAAGCATCCGATGTTCGCCGAAGGCCGCATGGCTGATCGCATCAAGATGTGCGACGATTGCCGCGTCATCGACCAGTTCGAGGCCGGCAACGACCCGTTCCGCGGGCCCGAGCGGCCGCTCCCCCGCACGACCGACGACGATCTGCGCGAGCGCGAGGCGGAGATTGAGGAGGCGCGGGCGAAGCTGCTGGCCGAACGCGCCAAGGAGGAGAGCGGCGAGAGCTGACCTGTGGCGACGGGCGGGCCGCACGGCCGGTCATTCCAGCTCGATGTCCCCCTCGATCGGCACCGACAGGTCGACGCCGTCGATCGTCAGGAGCATCTTCGCCTTCAGCGTCGCATTGCCGGCGAGAGTCCCCGCCGACAGCGCCTCGTTCACCGCGTGCTCGATTTCGCGCTGCGAGGTCACGCCGACCTTCTTGAGGAATTTCCGCAAGCTCATATTGAAAGTGTCTTCGTTCATCGCTTCCCTTTCCGAATTTCGCCGTTCACACGGTTTCGGTGAGCGGCAGGTTGACCAGAAGGTTCTGGGGCTTGAGCCGCACATTGTTGTCCGCGGCCATGGCCAACGCCAAGTAGACCGGGCGGCCGCGGAGCTGCGGTCGCACCGGCGCCGGGTCGCCGAACTCCAGCCGAAACAGGGATATAAGCCGGGCACGCCGGGCGTCATTCACGGCAACTCCGCGATAGAGGTCATTGAGGATCGCCGTCGCATCGGCATCCAGGCCGACATGCCAGACCCAATGCTCATCCGTGATGCTCTGGGCCGGCTGCACCGACACCTGCGTATCGAGGAAATGCTTAACCCAGCTCTCCAGGACCCGGCACAACGCATCGAGTCCCTCACGCCCGAAGGTAAGGTCAAGCACCATATCGAAACGGTCGCTGCGGGCCCAGTATCCGTCTGCATTTTCGCGGTTCAGAACGTCGAGCTCGACCTGGCGCAACGGCGTCCCGGCCTCGGCGATCAGCTTGCCGAGTGAGCCGAAACCGCCGGTTCGTCGGACCATGGCGATGGTTTCTTCGTCGCCGAGCAGGATAGCGCCGTCCCGACTCATCGCGGTCTGCTTGCGGAAGAACAGCTCGGCCGCGCGCACCCGGAACGGGTCGTCGCAGTCCTCCAGAATGTTGCGCAGGATGACATGGGCCAGCTGGTCGACGAACAGCGGCGGGACCGGCGCCGGCGACCCCGCGCCCGCGAACAGATCGCGGTAGCATGCCTCGACGGAGTTCGCGGCGATCAGCCTGTCGCGGAACGCCAGGACGATGCGATAATTCTCGCGGGCGTCGACATCGCTTAGCGAGCTGATCCTTGCATCGGCGATGGCCCGCCGGGGATCCTCAATCAGCTCCGCATGCAAGGCGCGCTCGACATCGCAGGAGTCCGGCTGTGGCGCGACCTCGGGCCGCATGAAATAGGCGCGCAGGAAGTCATCGGTGACCGTTAATCGACCATCGTCGCCGCGTCGCAGCAGCCGAAACCCGGAGCTGGGCCAGAGTTCTTGCACGTGTCCTCGCTGTCGTTGCTGCACCATCCGCAGCGGCCATCCCTATCCTGTTGGGACGCGTCTGCCAAGCGCCACTTGCTTTGCACCGCGTCTCCGCTAGAGTCTGTGATCACCGGAAAGATCGGGGACAGCGGCCAGATGGAACGGACCGAAGCATTGACCGTCGGCATCGTCGTCGAACGGCGCGACAGCAGCCACCCGTGGCAGGAACAGGTGTGGCTGCCGGTGGCCGTGTTGCCGGGCGTCCCGGCGGCGGACCCCGCGGCCCCGTGGAAGCGGCTCAAGCAAGGCGAAGGGTGGGAGCAGTATCTTGCCGGGACCCTTACGATCGAGGTTCATCGAACCGATACAGAAGCCTATCTCGACTGCCTGTCAGCGGAACCGCCGCGCGTCTTTGTGGTGCTGCAGGAGGATCCGCAGAGCGCGTACGGGGTGCGGCCGTTCCTTGCCACGGTCTCGACTTACGAAGCCCAGGATTATGCGGATGCCGGCGAGAATATCGTCGAGGGCGTCACCATGCCGGACAGCGTGATCGCGTGGCTGAAGGCCTTCGTCGCCGCGCACCATATCGCCGAGCCCTTCCGTAAACGCCGCCTGCGCCGCAGCAAGGAGGACGGGGCCGGGACCAGACCGCGTTACGGCCGCGGCTCCGGATGGAGCGAAGGTCATGAGTTCTGAGGACAAGAGCCGACTGGCCCGCTGGGCACAGCGCAAGGCCGCGGTCAGGGGGCGACGCGGCGGCGCGGCGCCGCACATCGAAAAGGATCGGGCCGACTTGCCCGCCGGGACGGCGGCGCACGACGAACCGAAGGACTCGCCGCATCAGACCGGTCAACCGGGGAACGAGACGCCGGAGCTGCCCGACATCGACTCCCTGGACTCCGACTCCGATTTCACCGGCTTCATGAAGGAAGGGGTGCCCCGTGAGATGCGGCGCCTCGCGCTGCGCAAGCTGTGGGCCAGCGACCCGATGTTCAACGTCATCGACGAGATGGTCGAATACGGCGAGGATTACACGGATGCGGCGACCGTGGTCGCGGGCATGAAGTCCGCCTGGGAGGTGGGGCGCGGCTACGCCGGAACACGTGACGAAGCGGCAGGCGACGAGAGAACCATCGCCGACGCGGCATCGGATGCCGACGCCGCCGCCGAAACCGATGGAGACGCCGATGCGCCTGACGAGGACGCGACGGGCTCCGATGTCGCCGCCGACGCGCCGGATACCGCCGATGCCGGGTCCCCGGAGCAGCGATCCGCCGAAAAAGCATAGACCGTACTACGAAAGAGGTAGGCGGTGCATTCGCGGTCGTTCGGCCGGCATGCCCCGGCTATGCGCCTGTGCCGCGAATAATCCCGCAGAATCCCTGTTGTATATGTGTACGTTCAAATCGAATTTGTGATTAAACCCTATTACGCTTGCCGTTGACCTTGCCCGACAGCATGACGTAAGGTTGACCCGTTGGGAGGAGAGACAGGGGCTAATCCGCTGTGAGCGACAAACGCGCTGCGGCAGGCGAGACGGCAGACATCAGCGAGGAAGATAGACTGCGCGCGCAGCTCTATCGGCTGCTGGCAGCGCTGCTTGTTCGCCAACCAGACGATGCGACGCTTGCGCGCGTTGCGAGCTTGGGCGGCGACGAGGGCAGCGATTTGGGGCGTGCCCTGACGGCGCTGGGGCGTGTCGCGGCAACGAGCGGGACGGCCTCGGTCGACGACGAGTTTCACGAGCTCTTCATCGGCGTCGGGCGGGGCGAACTGATGCCCTATGGCTCTTACTACCTCACAGGTTTCGTATACGAAAAGCCGCTTGCCAGGCTGCGCGAGGACATGGCCCGCCTGGGCATGGCCAGGGCTGAGGGTGTGCGCGAGCCGGAAGACAATATCGCGTCGCTTTGCGAGATGATGGCGGGCCTGATCGAGGGGGAATTCGGGGCGCCGGCCGACCTCAAGACGCAGCGGGCGTTTTACGATTCACACATCGGCCCTTGGGCCGGGCAGTTCTTCGCCGATCTCGAAGCAGCGAAATCGGCGCGGTTCTATATGCCGGTCGGCACGGTCGGCCGCATCTTCATGGAGATCGAAGCCACCGCATTCGACATGGCCGCTTGATCCGGCAGGCCCGGAACCGGCGGCTGTATGGGTTTGGAGCAGCGTGAAAGGTTGAGAGAATGAAAACCACAGGAGACAGTCAGAAGGTTGCGCGACGCGAGCTTCTCAAGCTCGCAGGGCTGGGAGGCGTTGCCGGAGCGGCATTCACGGCATCGGCGAGCGTCCGGGCCGAGGCGGCAACCGAGATTGACCGCAGCGACTCCGGCTATCGTGAGACCGAGCATGTCCGCACCTACTACGAGCTGGCGAAGTTCTAGGATCGCTGATCCGAAAATCGGGAGACGACGAAATGCTTAGGAAGAAATCAAAAGGGCTTACGCGCGGCTCGCAGCTCTCCAGGGCGTTGGCCGGAGTGACCGGCGGGGCGGTCGATCGCCGTACGTTCCTGCGCAATTCCGGCCTTGCGGCCGGCGGGCTGGCGGCGGCTGGGGCGTTCACCGGGGCGACGGTGCGCAAGGCGGAGGCCCAGGTCGCGACCGCCGGCATCGATATCAAGAAGTCGGTCTGCACGCATTGCTCGGTTGGATGCACGGTCATAGCCGAGGTGCAGAACGGCGTGTGGATCGGCCAGGAGCCGGGATTCGACAGCCCGTTCAACCTCGGCGCCCACTGTGCCAAGGGCGCTGCGGTGCGCGAACATGCGATCGGCGAACGCCGCCTGCGCACGCCGATGAAGCTGGTCGACGGCAAGTACAAGGCAATCAGCTGGGACGACGCGATCAACGAGGTCGGCGACGCCATGCTGAAGATCCGCCAGGAATCGGGGCCGGATTCGGTCTACTGGCTGGGGTCGGCCAAGCACAACAACGAGCAGGCGTACCTGTTCCGCAAGTTCTATGCCTTCTGGGGGTCTAATAACGGCGACCACCAGGCGCGCATCTGCCATTCGACGACGGTCGCGGGTGTTGCCAACACCTGGGGCTATGGCGCGATGACCAATAGCTACAACGATATGCACAACTCGCGCGCGATGATCCTGATCGGCTCCAACCCGGCTGAGGCGCATCCGGTGGCGGTCCAGCACATCCTTAGGGCAAAGGAGCAGAACAACGCGCCGCTGATCGTCTGCGATCCGCGCTTTACGCGCACGGCGGCCCACGCCGATGAGTTTGTTCGGTTCCGGCCCGGCGCCGACGTCGCGCTGGTCTGGGGCATCCTCTGGCACATCTTCGAGAACGGCTGGGAGGACAAGGAGTTCATCCGCAGCCGTGTCTGGGGCATGGAGCAGATCAAGGCCGAGGTGAAGAAGTGGAACCCGGAGGAGACCGAGCGCGTGACCGGCGTGCCGGGCTCGCAGTTGAAGCGGGTCGCCCGTCTGCTGTCGGACAATCGTCCCGGCACCATCGTGTGGTGCATGGGGGGCACGCAGCACACCAACGGCTCCAGCAACACCCGCGCCTACTGCGTCTTGCAGCTGGCCCTCGGTAATATGGGCGTGGCCGGTGGCGGCGCCAATATTTTCCGCGGTCATGACAATGTCCAAGGCGCCACCGACATGTGCGTGCTCAGCCATTCGCTGCCTGGCTATTACGGGCTGGCGGAAGGGTCGTGGAAGCACTGGGCCCGGGTCTGGGACGTCGATTACGAATGGCTGAAGGGCCGTTTCGCCTCGAAGGAGCTGATGCAGACGGCTGGCGTGCCGGTGTCCCGCTGGATCGACGGCGTGCTCGAGGCGAAGGAGAATTTCGCCCAGCCCGACAACATTCGTGCCATGGTCTTCGACGGCCATGCGCCGAACTCGCAGACCCGCCTCAAAGAGATGAAGGCGGCGATGGAGAAACTCGACCTGCTGGTCGTGATCGATCCCTACCCGACGGTCTCGGCGGTACTGCACGATCGCAAGGACGGCGTGTACCTGCTGCCGGCGTCGACGCAGTTCGAGACCTACGGCTCGGTGACCGCATCGAACCGCTCGCTGCAGTGGCGCGAGAAGGTGATCGAGCCCAAGTGGGACTCCAAGACAGATCACGAGATTCTATACCTGTTCGCGAAGAAGCTCGGCTTTGCCGACGAGATGTTCAAGAACATCAAGGTGGAGAACAACTCGCCGATGATCGAGGACGTGACCCGCGAGTTCAACAAGGGCATGTGGACGATCGGCTACACCGGCCAGTCGCCGGAGCGGCTGAAGCTGCACATGGCCAATCAGCACACCTTCGACAGGACCACGCTCCAGGCGGTGGGTGGTCCGGCCGACGGCGAGTATTACGGCCTGCCCTGGCCGTGCTGGGGTACCGCGGAGATGAAGCATCCGGGAACGCCGATCCTCTACGACACATCGAAACCGGTGGCCGAGGGCGGCCTCACCTTCCGGGCCCGCTTCGGCGTCGAGCGCAATGGCGAGAACCTGCTGGCCGAGGGCTCGTACTCCGTCGACTCGGAAATCCAGGACGGCTATCCCGAGTTCACCATGCAGATGCTGATGGACCTGGGCTGGGATGGTGATCTGACTGCCGACGAACGCGCTGCGATCGATGCTGTGGCCGGTC
>CP070634.1:1966519-1986421 GCA_020356105.1 Rhodospirillales bacterium
TCGGCCGCGAGGACGACAAGTTCTACCATGGCTGGACCGTGTTCTACTGGGCCTGGTGGATCTCGTGGTCGCCGTTCGTCGGCATGTTCATCGCCCGCATCTCCAAGGGCCGCACGGTGCGCGAGTTCATCATCGCGGTGCTGTTGATCCCGACGCTGGTGACGCTGGTGTGGATGTCCGCCTTCGGCGGCTCGGCGCTGGAACAGGCGCAGGCCAATGTCGGGGCGCTCGCCAACGGCATCAGCGACGTCTCGCTGGCGCTGTTCCAGATGCTGGAGAACCTGCCGCTGACCGCCATCACCTCGTTCGTCGGCATCTGCCTCGTGCTCGTGTTCTTCATCACGTCGTCCGACTCCGGCTCGCTGGTGATCGACAGCATCACCTCGGGCGGCAAGATCGACGCGCCGGTCGTGCAGCGCATCTTCTGGGCCACGATGGAGGGCGTGATCGCCGGGGTGCTGCTGTTCGGCGGCGGCGGCGATGCGCTGGGCGCGCTGCAGGCGGCGGCGATCACCGTCGGCCTGCCGTTCACCGTGGTGCTGATCATGATGTGCGTCGGCGTTTATATGGGCCTGTCGCACGAGCGCAAATTCGTGCTCGCGCAGGCCGAAGCCGCGCGAACGGCCGGCGAGTAGACGCGGCAGGCCGCAACCGGACCGACATGACCGGGGCGGCGTGGCCAGGCGCCGCCCCGATCTGCGATTGCGGTATGTCAATGACCCACAACCGCACCGCGCCCATTGTCGGAGCGCTCAATGGGGCAATCCTTCTCGCCTCCAACATACCTCGTTTCAGGGAGATGAATGAAATGTCCAGAACACGCGGACTGCTTTCGATTCCGCTCCTTGTGGCGCTCGCCGGCTGTCCGTCTTATTGGCATAGCCCGCTGGTCGGCATACCGGTCGGCGCGGCCGGCCCGCCATCGCCGCTGTCCGTTGTGCCGGACCCGTCGCCGAGCACGGTTCTCAGGGTCACGACGAGCCGGCCGGTGGGTGCCAATGAGACCGAATGGGTTCTGATACCGATGACCATGCCTGCCGGGCGGATCAGCAATGTGAAGGTCTGTTATCAGATCGTCGCGGAAAAGCCGGGAACCACGTATATTTCCCAGGTTCGCCTGACGCGGACCACGACGCCGGACGTGGCCCTGGTCATCCACGACGATCCCACCGACCTGACATCCACGACGCCGACCTGCCACCTCAGCAAGTCCGGCGCGGATGTCGCCGGGACCACGACACTGGCACTGCGCATGGTTTTCGGCAGCAAGTCGGATCTCATTCGAATCGGCGGCATAGAGCTACAGCGCTGACGCCCCGGTGCGGCCCGGACGGGAGCGAGGCCGGCGCTGTCGCAAAGTCGGGATTGGCGGACTGCGCACCGCACATGCGCAGCAACTGGCGTCTCGAGTCTGCCGGTTGATCCAGATCATGGCGGGCGCGAAACGAATGTGAAACACCTGCCTTCGTGAAAGCGGCCCGGATCCCGGAGGATCGCCATGACGATCTCCGCGAAAGACAAGGAGCTGGCCGCCGTCGGCATTTCGGTTGCGGCCGGATGCAAGCCCTGCACCGACCACCATGTGACTGTCGCGCGCAAAGCGCGGGCGACGGACGAGGAGATTCGTGCGGCCATTGCCGAGGCGCTCGCGGTGCGCGGCCGGGCCGCAGAGATCATGCGGGCGTACGCGCTGTCGCATTTCGGCGCGACGGCGTCCCCGGACGTCGCGGAAGACACCGGCGAGAGCCGCGTCGGGGCGCTGATCCGGGTCGGCGCTGCCTTCGCCGTCAACTGCACCGCCAGCCTCGAGCATGCCCTTGCCGCGGCCCGGCGCGCCGGTATCGCGCCGGACGAGGTCGCCGAGATCGTCAAGCTCGCCGGATTCATCCGCAGCCGGGCGATATCGCATGTTGAAAAACTCGTTGACATCGGCGCCGCCGCGGACCCCTGAAGCCCCCGCCGGGCCGGCATCCCGGATCGCTGACGAACAGACACCAAGGAGCCCGTTATGGCAGAACCAGCCCCCATGCCGGAACCGACCGCGAGGCCGGAACCGACCCCGATGCCGATGTGTCCAATGGCCGAGATGTGCAGGGGGATGATGCGGCGGCCGTTGTCGAACGTCACCCTGATGATCCCGGGCATCGTCTTGATCGCTCTTGGTATCCTGATCGTCCTCGAGCCGCGGATTCTCGCCTGGCTGATCGCCGTCGCCTTCATCCTGATCGGCGTGATGTCTTTCATGATGGCCCGCTTCGTACGCCGCATGGGCGCACGGTTCGGTGACACGGACCGGTGAGCGGCGCTGCTAGACACGGCGAGTCGTCGACGGACGGCCTCCACTCAAGGTGGAGCAAGACATGACAAAGGCGCAACCGCAATCGTCGGCGCCGCCGGGGCGACGTGAAGCGACCGGCAAGAAGGACCTTTCCGACAGGGTGGATGCGGCCGGATGGGGCCTCTTCTTCGTCTGGCTCGGCATCGCCGCGGTCATCCTCGGCGAGGCGGCGCTGCGGTGGCGCCTCGGCCTGAAGGTCGGCGGTTTCTGGGTCGCCATCGGCGCCGTGTTCCTGCTCGGCGGCCTGTGGGAACTGCTGGCGGTCCCGTGGCCGCTGGTGCCGGTGCTGATCATCCTGTGCGGCATGGCCATTCTCTGGGGCGCCCTGTCGGGCCGCTACGTCATGCGCAAATGAGAGGTGCCGTCACGCCGACGACGGCTCGTGCCGGGAACCGCCGACCGGTTCCCCCATTGAGATTCGAGAGTATTCGAGAGTAAAGGAGAACCCCAATGGCCCCGATCGCCGAATCCGTCGAGCGGCACCACCGTTCGATCATCTACGCCCTGCTGTCGCTTATCGCGCTGTTCATCGTCGCCTGCGCGCTCGACGATTTGATCCCGATCTGCCATTTCATCTTTGGCTGCGATCACGGGTTTCACGGCAGCGTCTGAGGCAACCGGCCGCGCCTGCCGACGGAAGCGGCGCGGCGGCGACAAGGAAACATGGCCATGACCGAAATGAAGCAGAGCGCCGCCGGCCAAGCGGATCGGACCGGTGGATCGGTGGAGGCGGTTACGGCGACGCTGGCGGCCTTCATCGCCCTGGCGATGCCGTTTGCGAGCGCCGCGGCCGACGAGGACGGCGTCCAGCGACAGTTCATGGGCAGCGACCTCGCGGCGGCGGGCGACCTCGTGATCATCTCGGAGGACGATCTCGGCGCCGTGTTCGCGGCGGGCGAGACGGTCGACCTGCGCGCGCCGACGGCCGACGACGCACTGCTCGCCGGCCGGCTGGTAACGGTCCGCGCGGCGGTCGGTGACGATGCCTACCTCGCCGGGCAGAACGTCGACGTCTCGGCGCCGGTCGCCGGTCGCGTGGTCGCCGCCGGCGAGTTCGTCGCGCTGCACGAGACAACCGCCACCGGGGGCGGGGTGCGATTGTTCGGCCGCCGTATCGAGGTCGCCGGCGCTGTCGGCGGCGATTCCTGGATCGCGGCCGAGAGCGTGCGCCTCTCCGGCACCTTCGCCGGCGACGTGACGGTGACCGCCGAGACGGTCGATATCGCCCCGGACGCCCGCTTCGACGGCCTGCTGGTCACCCGTTCGCCGGAGGAACCGGCGGTACCGGACTCGGCCGCGCCGCCGGAGCGCCGGCGCTACGAGAAATGGGAGCCGGAGGAGTGGGACTGGGCCCCGCCGGGTCCCGTGCAGGCGCTGTTCGGCCTGGTATTCGGCGCCCTCTTCCTGTTCCCGCTGAGCCTGCTGGTCGCCGGGGGAATCCTGCTGGCGGCGGCCGGTGGGCTGATGGACCGCATCGCCGCGATCGGCCGCGAGCGCCCCGGGGCGGCGATTGGCGCCGGGCTGGTGACGCTGGCGGTGTGGGCGGTGGCGGCCCTGCTGCTGCTGATGACGCTGATCGGCGCACCGCTTGGCATCCTCTTGACCCTGGCGCTGCCGCTGATCGTCATGCTCGGCTACGTCGCCGGGGCACTGTCCCTGGCGCTCGGCGCCTGGCGCAGCCTCGGCAAGGCGCTGCCCGGCGGGCTCGGTCGCTTCGGCCTGCTGGCGCTGGCCCTGTTCGTGCTCGCGATCGTCGGGCTGATCCCGGTCGCCGGCTTCATCGTCGCCGTCCTCGTCACCCTCGCCGGGCTCGGCGCGGCAGCGCTGGCCCTACGCGGGACCGGCCGCGCGGGGGCGGCACCAAGCTGAGCGAAGAGCGCCCCAGCACGGTCGAGGCGCGCGCGCTCCAGGAGCGGTTGCGCGGCCGCGTCGTGGCGACGGGCAAGCCGGCACGGCTCCGTTTCGTCGCCGGTCTGGACGCGCATTACCAGCCGCGCGCCGGTCTCGTCTGGGGGGCGGCCGCGCTGCTGTCCTGGCCACATCTCGAACTCGTGGAGAGCGCGCTCGCCTGCCGCCCGCTCGATTTCCCGTATGTCCCGGGCCTGCTGTCCTTCCGCGAGGCGCCGGCGCTCATCGCGGCACTGGACTGTCTCTCGCGCCGGCCCGACCTCGTCTTCGTCGACGGCCAGGGGATCGCCCATCCGCGCCGGCTCGGACTTGCCAGCCATGTCGGCGTGCTGGCGGACATTCCAGCGATCGGCGTCGCCAAGTCGCGGCTGATCGGCAGCTTTGATCCGCCGGGCCAGGAGAAGGGCGCGTCCGCCCCGCTGATCGACAAGGGCGAGGTGATCGGCGCGGTGCTGCGCAGCCGCGCCGGCGTGCGCCCCCTATTCGTCTCAATCGGCCACCGCGTTTCGCTGGACGCGGCGGTCGCTCTCGTGATCGCGGCCGCACCACGCTACCGCCTGCCCGAGCCGACCCGCCTCGCCGACAAGCTGTCGCGCATGCATGGCGCGTGAGGATACGGTCCGCGTGCCCTCACCTTAAGACGGCGCTCCGCGCGTCCTCGGGGTGAGGGCACGAATATCGGAGCCTCATGCTGAGGAGGCTGCGTCCTTCGACAAGCTCAGGATAAGGGCAGCCGTCTCGAAGAATGAGGTCGCGCCGGCGGCACGGCAACCAGGCCCCGTCGCCAAGCCCGGCGCGTCCGGGAGCATCTTTGGGTTACGTTAATTCAATATTTCTTGAATTATTTCATATTTGACGCTACGCCTTCACGCCAACCGATCAGCGACGCCACGGAGGCGGATGACCAAATGGACACGCATCAGGCATCGGGCATCCTTTCGGCCCTCGCGAACGAAACCCGGCTGGGCATCTTCCGCACCCTGGTCGCCAAGGGCGGCATGCCGGCCCGCGACCTCGCCGATGCGGTCGGGCTCACCCCGTCGAACCTGTCGTTTCACCTCAAGGACATGCGGTTCGCAGGGCTGGTCGCGAGCCGGCGCGCGGGACGCCGGATCATCTACCGCGCGAATTTTGACAATCTCAACGCCCTGCTGGAGTTCCTGGCGCAGGATTGTTGTGGCGGCCGGCCGGAACTCTGTGTGCGCATCGTCGATCCCGCCCGACCCCGAACGCGCAAAGGAGCCTAGCCCGTGACAACCCAGCAGGATGCACGTACCGATCCCGCCGACGCACCCGCCGGCGCGACGCTCGGCGTCTTCGGACGCTATTTGTCCCTGTGGGTCGCCTTTTGCATCGTCGCCGGCGTCGCCCTCGGCCATTTCTGGCCGGTGGCCTTCCAGGCGGTCGGCGGCCTCGAGATCGCCCGCGTCAACCTGCCGGTCGCGGTGCTGATCTGGGTGATGATCATCCCGATGCTGATCCGCGTGGATTTCGGGGCGCTGCACCATGTGCGCGAGCACTGGCGCGGCATCGGCGTGACGCTGTTCATCAACTGGGCGGTCAAGCCGTTCTCGATGGCGCTGCTGGGCTGGCTGTTCATTCGCCTCGCCTTCGCCGAGTGGCTGCCGGCGGGCGAGATCGATTCGTACATTGCCGGACTGATCATCCTTGCCGCCGCACCCTGCACCGCCATGGTCTTCGTATGGAGCAGCCTTTCGCACGGCGATCCCAATTTCACGCTGACCCAGGTGGCGCTGAACGACGTCATCATGGTCTTCGCCTTCGCGCCGATCGTCGGCCTGCTGCTTGGCCTGTCGACGATCATCGTGCCCTGGGACACGCTGCTGCTGTCCGTTGCGGTCTACATCGTGGTGCCGGTCGTCGCGGCGCAGGCGATCCGCCGCCGCCTGCTGGCCCGTGGCGGAGAGGAGGCGCTGGAGCGGGTGCTGCAGGCGCTGCATCCGCTCTCGCTCGTGGCGCTGCTGGCAACCCTGGTGCTGCTGTTCGGCTTCCAGGGCGAGCAGATCATCGCCCAGCCGCTGGTCATCGCCCTGCTCGCCGTGCCGATCCTGATCCAGGTCTATTTCAACTCGGGCCTCGCCTATCTGCTCAACCGCAGGCTTGGCGTCGCCCACGGCGTCGCCGGCCCGTCGGCCCTGATCGGCGCCAGCAATTTCTTCGAGCTCGCGGTCGCCACCGCGATCAGCTTGTTCGGCTTCGACAGCGGCGCCGCCCTGGCGACCGTGGTCGGGGTGCTGATCGAGGTGCCGGTGATGCTGTCGGTGGTGCGCATCGTCAACCATTCGCGCGGCTGGTACCTTGCCGGCGCCCGCACCGGGCCGGCCGCCTGAGGCGGCGATGCGCAGCGTCCTCTTCCTCTGCGTCGCAAATTCGGCGCGCAGCCAGATGGCCGGGGGGCTGGCGCGGCGCCTGCTGGACGACGGGGTGACGGTGCAGAGCGCCGGCTCGCGGCCCGCCACCCTCCAACCCCTCGCCGTCGCCGTCATGGCGGAGATCGGCATCGATATCTCCGGCCATGCCTCGAAATCGGTGGACGAGATCGACCTCAGCGCCATCGATACCGTGGTCACGCTGTGTGCCGAGGAGGTCTGCCCGGTCCTGCCCGAAAAGGCGCGCCGGCTGCACTGGCCAATCGATGGCCCGGCGAAGTCGGTCGCGGGCGAGGCGGAGGCGCGGAGCCTTGCCCTCTTCCGTGCGGCGCGCGACCGGATTCTTGCCCGTGTGAAGGATCTCGCCCGATCGATTTGACCTGCGGTGGCAAAAAACGGTTGCGCGGCGGCCGCGGCGTGCCACAGGTTACGCTGGAAGCCGGCCGCGCGGCGCGGCCGGCCGACACGCTGCAGGGAGCGACCGCTATGAGCCCTCGACCGCGCCGAATCGATCCCCTGCGCGCCGCGCTGCTCGGCGCGCTGGCCCTGTGCCTGCCCGGCACCGCCGCGGCGACCGCCGACGGCCCGGATTTCTACCGCGTCACGGGCGTCGCCCCCGGTGACGTGCTGAACGTCAGGGCGAGCCCGCGCGCGAGCGGCACGAAGCTCGGCGCCATACCGCACGACGCCGACGGGATCGCCAATTTCGGCTGCATCGGCGGGCTGAGCCTGGCCGAATACCAGGCCGCCACCGAGGTCGAGCGCGCCGCCGCGCGCAAGACTCGCTGGTGCAAGGTCGGCTACGAGTTGACGATCGGCTGGGCCGCCGGCTGGTTCCTCGCCGAGGGCAGCGCCGAGAGCAACTTCGGCGGCGGCGCGCGGCTCGGCGATCTCGCCGGCTCCGCCTGGCGGCTGCGCGACCTCGCTGGCGAGGCGGCTGCCGCCGAGGCGTGGATGGCCTTTACCGCCGACGGCAAGGTCACCGGACTTGGCGGCTGCAATCGCTTCGGCGGCGGCTACGAGGCGAAGGCCGGGCAATTTCGCTTCGGTGCCCTCGCCGCAACTATGATGGCCTGCCCCGACCCGAAAGCGCGTACCGAATCGTCGTTCTTCAAGGCGCTGGAGGCAACCCGAGCGATCGTCGCGACCGAGCGCTTGCTCGTGCTGTTCGACGGCGACGGCACGGTGCTGGCGGCGCTGGTCCGGCGCAATCCGGGCTGACCGCGCCGCCCGCACCCGTCCCGGTTTCCCTGGCCCGCGCGAACGCGTCGGCATCAGCCGCGCACCAGCGCGGACGATTCTGCGCGACGGGCGAAAGATCGCCGTTACCGTGACCGTCGCCGACATCTCCTGAACGCCGGAAGAGGGCACTCCCTGGCCGCAGATCCGAAGAAGACCGAACGCATGGGCCGTATCGCATCGAGTGGCTGAGGCCGTCGAGCGCGGGGGGTTTTTGCTGAAGCCGGATCATGCAACGGGTAGACTGCCGCGCATGGATCATTGTGGCGACCACATGCATTGTCCGGAGCAGGGTCCATGCTGACCTTCGCGGCCCGTCGGCTGCTGGGGCTGCTGCTGACCCTCGTCGCGGTCTCGCTGGTGGTGTTCGTGGTGCTCGAGGTGCTGCCGGGCGACGTCGCCGAGATCATCCTCGGCACCGAGGCACGCGAGGATACGCTCGCCGCCCTGCGCCGCCAGCTCGGCCTCGACCGGCCCGCACCGACGCGCTACCTCGCCTGGATCGGCGGGCTGGTGACCGGCGATCTCGGGCTCAGCCACACCTACGGCGTGCCGGTCGCCGGGCTGATCGCCGAGCGGCTGGCGGTCACAGCGCCGCTGGCGCTGATCGCCTTCATACTGTCCGGCGCGATCGCCGTGCCGCTCGGCATGTTTGCCGCGTCCCGCCGCGGCGGCCCCGGCGACTGGGGCGTGATGGCGTTCAGCCAGGCCGGTCTCGCGATCCCCAATTTCTGGTTCGCGATCCTCCTGATCTTGGTGTTCGCGGTGTGGCTCGGCTGGCTGCCCGCCGGCGGTTTTCCGGGATGGGGCGAGGGGATCGGCCCGGCGCTCAGGGCGCTGCTGTTGCCGGCGCTGGCGCTGGCGCTTACCGAGGCGGCGATCCTCTCGCGGATCACCCGCTCGGCGACGCTCGAATGCCTCGGCGAGGATTACGTGCGCACCGCCCGCGCCAAGGGACTCGACCGGCGCGCCGTGCTGCGCCGGCACGTGCTGCGCAACGCGCTGATCCCGGTGACCACGATCATGGGGCTGCAGTTCGCCTTCCTGCTCGCCGGGACGGTGATCGTCGAGCAGGCGTTCACCCTGCCGGGCCTCGGGCGGCTGGTTGTGCAGGCGATCTTCCAGCGCGACCTGATCGTGGTGAAGAACGCGGTGATGCTGCTGGCATTCATGGTGGTGCTGGTCAACCTCGTGGTCGACCTCGCCTACACGGCGATCGACCCGCGCCCGAAGGCGGCACCGTGATCGGCGCGCGGGGTTTCGGGGCGGGGCGGGGCGGCCGCCACGTCGGCTTCGCCATCGGCGCGGCGCTGGTCGGCCTCGTCGTGCTGGCGGCGCTGGTCTCCTTCGTGTGGACGCCGTTTCCGCCGCTCGCGATCGACATCGCCGCGCGTCTCGAGGGGCCGACCGCCGCGCACTGGCTCGGCACCGATCATTTCGGCCGCGACACCCTGTCGATGATCATGCTCGGCGCCCGTAACGCGCTCGCCGTCGGACTCGCCGCGATCTTCATCGGCATGGCGCTCGGCGTAACGCTGGGGCTGACTGCGGCGATGCGACGCGGGTTGATCGAAGACCTGGTGATGCGGGCAACCGACCTCACCTTCGCCTTCCCGGTGGTGCTGACGGCGGTGCTGATCGCGGCGCTGGCCGGACCGGGCGGCGTCAACGCCATCATCGCCGTCGGCATTTTCAACATCGCGGTGTTCGCGCGGCTGGCCCGCGGCGCGGCGCTGCAGGTTCTCGGCCGACCCTTCGTGCTGGCGGCGCAGGCGATCGGCAAGGGGCCCTGGCGCATCGCCGTCGGCCACGTCCTGCCGAACATCCAGGGCGTGCTTATCGTCCAGGCGACGGTGCAGTTCGCGGTGGCGATCCTCGCCGAGGCGGGGCTGAGTTACCTCGGACTCGGCGTTCAACCGCCGACGCCGAGCTGGGGCCGCATGCTGAACGAGGCGCAGACCTTCATGTTCATCGCCCCCGGCCAGGCGATCTTTCCGGGCCTCGCCATCGCCTTAGCGGTGCTCGGGCTCAATCTTCTCGGCGACGGGCTGCGCGATCTCCTCGACCCGCGGCTTCGGGTGTGGCGGATGGGCTGATGGTGCGCGCGCCCTCTTGCTTCGAGACGGCGCTACGCGCCGCCTCGGCATGAGGCTCAGCCGTTTGCGTCCTCATCCCGGGGCGAGCCGGGGGCCCGTCTCGAGGGGTGCGGTCGCCCGGTGCCTGCCGGCATCTGGCCGCGTTCGACCGCGAGGTGCCGGAAGGCGGCCACGACCTGGCGGTAGACTTTGCGCTTGAAACCGACGACCAGATCCGGCAGGCGGTCGATCTCCTCCCAGCGCCAAGCCTCGAACTCCGGGTGATGGCGCGACAGGTGGATGTCGGCATCGCTGCCGGTGAAGCGCAGCGCGAACCATCGCTGCTTCTGCCCGCGATAACGCCCACGCCACATCCGCCGCGCAATCTCCGGCGGCAGGTCGTACTTCAGCCATTCGGGATGCTCGGCGATAATCTCGGCCTTGTCGGTGCCGATCTCCTCATGGAGCTCGCGCAGGGCGGCCTCGCGGGGGCTCTCGCCCGCGTCGATGCCGCCCTGCGGCATCTGCCAGTTATCGCCCGGCGTATCGATGCGATTGCCGACCCAGACCCGGCCGTCAGGGCCGAACAGCATGACCCCGACGCAGGGCCGCCAGGGGCGTAAATCGCTGGATCCGCCCACCCCCGGTCAGTTGCCGTAACTGCGCGACAGCGCGATGCCGCGCAACAGGTCGAGCGCCCGGACCAGTTGATAATCCTCCTCGGTATCCGTCGCCGCCTCGCCCTCGACATCGGCATCGCCGTTGTCCTGCTCGTTGCGCAACGCGCCGCGCAGGTCACCCTCGCTGCGCTGCGGCCCGTTGACGTATTCCAGCCGGGCCTGCCGCACCTCGATGTCGGGATCGATGCCGGTCGCCTGGATCGACCGGCCCGACGGCGTGTAGTAGCGCTGGGTGGTCAGCTTCATGGCGCCGTCGCGGCCAAGCGGGATGATGGTCTGAACGGAGCCTTTGCCGAAGGTGCGGGTTCCCACGAGAATCGCGCGGCGGTGATCCTGCAGCGCGCCGGCCACGATCTCGGACGCCGAGGCCGAGCCGCCGTTGATCAGCACCACGATCGGCAGGCCGGCCGCGAGATCCCCCGGCTTTGCGTTGAAGCGCTGCGCCGAGGCCTCGCGCCGGCCGCGCGTGGAGACCACCTCGCCCCGCTCGAGGAACGCGTCGCTGACCGCCACCGCCTGGTCGAGCAACCCGCCGGGATTGTTGCGCAGGTCGATGACGAAACCGACCAGCCGGTCGCCGAGTTCCTTCTTCAGCTGCGCCACCGCGTTGGTCACCCCGGCTTCCGTCTGCTCGCTGAAACTGGTGATGCGGATATAGCCGATGTCGCCCTCGACGCGATGCCGCACCGATCGGATGGTGATCCTGTCGCGTGTTATCGAAACGTCGAACGGCTCCTCTCCCTTGCGAAGGATCGTCAGCTTGATGGTGGTACCGATCGAGCCGCGCATCTTCTCGACGGCCTCGTTCAGCGTCAGCCCCAGCACTGGATCGCCGTCGAGATGCGTGATCAGGTCACCGGCCTTGACGCCGGCACGGTAGGCCGGGGTATCGTCGATCGGCGAGACCACCTTGACGTAGCCGCCCTCCATCGTCACCTCGATCCCCAGGCCGCCGAACTCGCCGCGGGTCTGCACCCGCATGTCGCGGTAGGTCTTGGGATTGAGATAGGTGGAGTGCGGATCGAGGCTGGACAGCATCCCTTGGATCGCCGCTTCAATCAGCTGCTCGTCCGTTATCTCCTCGACGTAGTCCTCGCGGACCCGTTCGAACACGTCCCCGAACAGCTCGAGTTGCCGGTAGGTCTCGGATCCGGAATCCTGACCGGGCGCCGCCGCCGCCCAGACGAAAAGTCCGGAAACCGCGATTGCGGCCGCCACAACGGCTTTGCGAAAGTCTGTCATTATCCACTTGTCCTGTTCTGTTGGGCGTTGGCGATCCAGCGCTGCGGATTGATCGGTTGGCCGTCGCGCCGCAATTCAAGATATAGCCCGGCGCCTTCAAGGGAAGTCTCTCCCATCGCGCCGACCGGCTCGCCGGCCAGAACCCACTGGCCGACCGAGGTGTCCAGACGCTCCAGACCCGCCAGCAGCGTATGGTATCCGCCGTCATGCTCGATGATCAAGATTTGCCCGTAACTCTCGAACGGTCCGGCAAACGCGACCCGCCCGTCATGCGGTGCGACGATCTGCGCGCCGGGCCGCGTCGCATAGGTTATGCCGCGCTCGGTCTGGCCGAGCTTGTTGCGCTGCCCGTAATACAGCACGATGCGGGCCGAGGTCGGATCGGTGATCGGACCGTTGGCCGGAAACGGTCGGATGCCGGCGGGCTTGGCGAGATCGCCGGCCGGGCCGGGCCGCTCGGGTGCCCGCCGCCCCAGGGCCGCCGCCTGCTGGGCCGCCAGCTGCGCGCGCCGTTCGCTTTCGGCGGCCTCGCGCGCCAGCCGTTCGGCCTCGATCTGGGCCAGCAGTTCGCGGATCGACTTGGCCTTGCGGGCGAGCTCGTCGACCCGACGGTTGACCTCGCGGCGCTCCGATTCGGTCTGTTTCAGGACCACCGATTTGCGCCGCAAGATGCCGGCGAGGCGCTCCTGCTCGGCCTCCAGGGCCGTGGTCTCGGCCGTGACCGAGGCCAGGCGCAAACGCGTTTCCTCGCGGACCCCGGCCAGTTCGTCGAGCATCGCCGCAAGCCGGTCGGCCTCGTCGCGAATCCGCGGCAGCGCCACCTGCAGCAACATGCCGCTACGCGCCATGCGGGTCGGCGCGTCGGGAAAGGCAAGCAGGGTCTGTGGCGGGCGTCGCGACAGTCGCTGCAGCGCCGCGAGAGTGCCCGACATCGCGTACCTCCGCCGACTCAGCGCGTCGCGAATGTCGCGTTCCCGGGCGTTCAGCTCGGCGAGACGCTCTTCGAGCGCGACCAACTCGGCCTCGTGCCGCTGTGCCTTCTTCGCAGCGGCGATCGCTTGTCGCCGCAGGCTGTTGACCTCGGTCGCTTTCTGCTTGCGCTCGCGCTCCAGAGCGGCGGCGCGGTCCCGGTCCGCCTGCAGCTGGCGTTCGACCTGCTCCAGATCCCCAGGATCCGCGGCGGCGCCGGATATGGGCAGTAGCAGCGCGGCCGTCAGCGCAAGGTACCACAAGAGGCGTTGCGAAACGGTGCTCACCGACGGCGCCTCCTAACCGGTCGCACGGCTCTCGCGACCCCGGACGATAAGCGACCGTCCGGTCATTTGCGCCGGCGCCGGCAAGCCGATGAGTTCGAGGATTGTCGACGCGATATCGGCCAGACGCCCATCCGCCATCTGGATTCCCGCGGTGCCCTCCCCGACCAGCATTACCGGCACGAGATTGTGCGTGTGCGCGGTGTGCGGCTGGCCGCTCGCCGGATCGCGCATGTTTTCGGCATTGCCATGATCGGCGGTGATCAGCAATACGCCTCCGGCCGCCCGAACCGCGGCCTCCAGCCGCCCGAGGCAGGCATCGACCGCCTCGACCGCGGCGATCGCCGCATCCAGCATTCCGGTGTGCCCCACCATGTCTGTATTGGCGTAGTTGACGACGATGAGATCGTAGGTGCCGCCTGCGATTGCCTCGACCAGTCGGTCGGTGACCCGAGGCGCCGACATCTCGGGCTGCAGATCATAGGTCGCCACGGTCGGGGATGGCTCGAGAATCCGGTCCTCGCCGGGAAATTCAGCCTCGCGGCCACCATTGAGAAAGAAGGTCACGTGAGCGTATTTCTCGGTTTCGGCGATCCGCAGCTGACGCAGACCGGCATCGGCGACCACCTGGCCGAGAACATCCGGCAGGTCGACCGGCGGGAATAGGGAACGCATCCGCTGCGCCAGCGCGGTCGAGTATTCGACCATCCCGGCGGCGGCGGCAAAGGCGATGCGCCGTGGGCGCACGAACCCGTCGAAGTCCGGGTCGAGCAGTGCGGTCAGAATCTCGCGCGCGCGATCTGCCCGAAAATTGGCCATCAGGATGCCATCGCCGTCGCGCATGCCAGCGTAATCGCCGATCACCGCCGGCAGCATGAACTCGTCGGTCAGCGAACCGGCATAGCTGGCATCGATCGCGCTCAGCGGATCGGCGAAATTCGCGCCGCGACCCTCGGCCAGCGCCGTATACGCCCTCTCGACGCGTTGCCAGCGCTTGTCGCGGTCCATCGAATAGTAACGGCCGGCGACGGTTGCTATGGCAGCGCGGGGCGCCGCCGCGATAAAGCTTTCGACATAACCACGGGCACTCGACGGCGGCGTGTCGCGTCCGTCGAGAAAAGCATGCACCGCCACCGGCACGCCGGCGTCGCACAGAATATTCGCCAGCGCCGCAACCTGGTCCTGGTGGGAATGGACGCCGCCCGGCGAGATCAGACCCATCAGATGCGCGGTGCCGCCGCTTTGCCGCAATGTCGCGACGAACTCCCGCAAGGCCGGCAGTCCTTGCAGGCTGCCGTCGGCCACCGCGGCATCGATGCGCGGCAGATCCTGCATCACCACCCGGCCGGCACCGATATTCATGTGGCCGACCTCGGAATTCCCCATCTGGCCGTCCGGCAGCCCGACCTCGCCGCCCGACGCATCCAGCCGGGCATGCGGACAGGTTGCCTTCAGCCGGTCCCAGACCGGCGTGTCGGCCAGGGCGATCGCATTGTGATCCCGCTCGCTGCGCTCCCCCCACCCGTCGAGGATGCAGAGAACGACGGGCCGCGGATGTGACACGTCAGTCATTGTTCGAGATGTTTCCTATGCATTCTGGCCGATATATATCCGCAATCGGAAGCCGGCACAAACCTTGTCCGCGCTGCAGCGGCATCGGTGACAATCCCGCGCATGCGGTCAGCCACGGTGATAAGGATGGCCGGCCAGGATCTGCTGCGCACGGTAGATCTGCTCCATCAACATGACCCGGACCAGCATGTGGGGCCAGGTCTGCCGGCCGAACGAGATCAGGATGTCGGCCCGGTCGCGCACCGTATCCACCAGACCCTCGGCGCCACCTATCACGAAGGTCCCGCATGACCGGCCCTCGTCCCGGATATCGGCGATAAGGCGGGCGAACTCCTCGCTCGTGGGACTCTTCCCGCGCTCGTCGAGGGCCAGGACCACGGAATCGCGTGGAATGGCCGACAGGATCAGCTGCCCCTCCCGCTCCTTCAACTTCGCCGGCGGTAGCGGCCTCTTTTCCTCCAGTTCGTGCAATTCAACCGGCCAGGTAACACGCCTGGCGTAGCTTTCATACAGATCGCGCTCGGGCCCGCCTCGGGCCCGCCCGATGGCCAGGATCTCTATGCGCATGTGGCGCGGCCGTCAGCCACCCGCGGCGGCCTGCCCCGGCGCGGCCGCCGGTCCCCACAGCTTGTCGAGCTTGTAGAATTCCCGCACTTCGGGACGGAATATGTGAACGACGACGTCTCCGGCATCGACCAGGACCCAGTCGCATTGCGGCTGCCCCTCGATTGCGACGGATTTCACACCCGAAGCCTTGAGTTTTTCGAGAAGATGGTCTGCGATCGCGCCGACTTGGCGTTGTGAACGCCCCGAGGCGATCACCATGTAGTCCGCCAGCGTGGACTTGCCCGACAGATCGATGATGGTTTCATCTACTGCCTTGTCATCCTCCAGCGACGCCATAATCACCGTGAGGAGACGCTGGGAGCTCTTCGGCTTCCCGGATTTGCTTGTTATGGCTGTATTCCCTTGCTTGTTGTTGCCCAAACTCATTTGCCCTTCGAGAGGGCGCGGCGCCCACCTCGAATCGCGGTCGCTGAAGCCGGATGCGCCCTGCAATGCAGAAACACCCAAGCCGGCGGCTTGCGGCCGGCAAGCACCCCGGCCGCCATCTCCCGCAGCCGGGAGCGCACGAACCGCTGCGCCGCAACGCCCGAAAGCGCCCTTAAAGAATAGGGTCGTCGTGCAAAGACTGCAATGGGAACGCGTCGGAACAGTTCCGGCCAGCGATGCCAGCGCGGTAGCTCGACAAGGTTGTCGGCGCCGATCAGCCAGACGAACCTCGCCCGTGGCCAGCGACGGCGCAGTGCCGCAACCGTATCGACGGTATAGCGCGTGCCGAGATGCATCTCGATGCCGGTGACCCGGATGCGGCGCCCCTCGGCGCGCCTCTGCGCGGCTGCAAGGCGATCCGGGAGCGGCGCCATCCCGGCCTCGGACTTCAGGGGATTCTGGGGCGAGACCAGCCACCAGACCTCGTCCAGACCAAGGCGCCTCAGCGCGACCTCGCTGATATGCAGATGGCCGGCATGGGCCGGGTTGAACGACCCTCCGAGAAGACCAATCCGGCGGCGGCACCGGCAGATCATGCCGGAAGTATCGGAAATTGCGGTGCTCATCTTTCAGTGAAGGGCCGTGCGATGGCTTGCCGTTGATTTGCTGCGAGATGCGCGTTGCGCCAGTCATGGCACAGATTGCCCCGGCGCGGAAAGACCTGTCCGGCGATCGGATGATTGATCGTTGCCGCCTGTGCGCCCGCGGCCGGGCCAGCGCCGCGCGGCGACGATTTCACGCCTCCCACAACCGACCGGCGTTCAAAGCAGGCGGATCGGATTTCCCGCCCCGGGACCTGACCCCGACAGATCGCGCGGGCCGGGCTGACAGCCGGCGTTTCGAAGTTCCACCGCCTGCGCCATTCTGCTAGCGTTACGACCGCATAATCGGGCCCATAGAACGGCACCGCCGCCACCCGGATCGCGACGCCGGGTCCGGTCGCGCGAAGGCCGGGAAAGGAGACTTCGTGACTGACTGCCTGAAGGCGCGGATGCGCGGCGGCTCGGTGATCATAGGGTGCTGGATCAACCTCTTCGACACGCTCGCAGCCGAAATCGTCGGTCGGGCCGGCTATGACTGCGTGATGATCGATCTCGAGCATGGGCCGGGCGACGTGATGGACGCGATTTCCGTCATGCAGGTGCTGCAGGCCGATTGCCGCCCCTTGGTTCGCGTGCCGGCGAACGAGGCGCCCTGGATCAAACGCGTTCTGGACGCCGGCGCGGAGGGTGTGATGATACCCGCGGTCAACAGCCGCGATGAGGCCAGAGCCGCCGCGGCGGCCTGCCATTACGCGCCGCGGGGCAGTCGCGGCATGGCGGCCGTCATCGTGCGGGCTGCGGATTTCGGGGCGAGCTGGCAGGACTATGTCCGGCGTATCGAAGAAGAGATCCTGGTCATCTGCCAAGTCGAGTCCGGCGATGCGGTCGCGAACATCGCGGAGATCGTCGAGGTCGAGGATGTCGACCTGCTGTTCATCGGCCCCTTCGACCTGTCTGCCTCAATGGGCTATCTGGGGGAGCCCGACCATCCCGATGTTCGGGCGGCCATCGCGCGGGTCGAGACCGCGACCAAGCGGGCCGGCAAGTTCCTGGGCGGCATTGCGACGCCCGAACGGCCCGCAGATGAGCTTGTCGCCGCCGGATACGATTTGATCCTTCAGGATTCGGATCTTGCCCTGCTGCGCGATAGTGCGCGGGCGAATGTCGCGCGGCTGCGCGAGACCGTGCGGAATAGCCGGGGTGCCGGCTGACAAGCCTCCGACGCTCGTGGTCGCGGCAGTCACGGGCGCGTCTGGCCGGATCCGCGCACCACGTATTTGTAGGTCGTCAACTGTTCCGCGCCGACCGGTCCCCGCGCATGCAGCCGGCCGGTGGAGATGCCGATCTCGGCCCCCATGCCGAATTCACCGCCATCGGCGAACTGGGTCGAGGCGTTGTGCATCACGATGCTGCTGTCGACCCGGGCGAGGAAGCGCTCGGCCGCTTCGGCGTCATCCGAGATGATCGAATCGGTATGGTGGGAGCCGTGGCGATTGATGAAGTCGATCGCATCGTCGACGCCGTCCAGCACCTTGACCGCGATAACGGCGTCAAGATATTCGGTCCGCCAATCCGCTTCGCTGGCGGGCACAATGCGCGCATCGATACGCTGCGCCTCGTCATCGCCGCGCACCTCGCAGCCGGCCCTGGCAAGATCGTCGACGATCCCCGGCAGCATCGCCGCCGCGACCGAACGGTCGATCAGCAGATTCTCGGCGGCACCGCAGATACCGGTGCGTCGCATTTTGGCGTTCAGCGTTACTTTTCGCGCCATGTCCGCGGCCGCGGCCGCATGCACATAGACGCTGCAGATCCCCTCGAGATGCGCCAGCACCGGCACGCGCGATTCGGCCATCACGCGTTCGATCAGCGAGCGTCCGCCACGCGGCACGATGACATCGATCAGCTCGGGCATCGTGAGCATGGCGCCGACCGCCGCGCGGTCCCGGGTCGGCGGCATCTGGATCGCGCCGACGGGCAGTCCGGCCCGTGTCAGGCCGGCCTGCAGGCATTCGGCGATGATCGACGATGAGTGGAAGCTTTCCGAGCCGCCGCGCAGGATCGCCGCATTGCCCGCCTTCAGGCACAGCCCGCCGGCATCGGCGGTGACGTTCGGCCGCGACTCGTAGATGATGCCGATGACGCCTAGCGGGACGCGAACACGGGCGATCCGCAGACCGTTGGGCCGGTCCCATTCCGCCAGCACGGCGCCCAGCGGGTCCGGCAGGTCGGCGACCTCCTCCAGGCCCCTCGCCATTGCCTCGATCCGCTCCGGGGTCAAGAGAAGCCGGTCCATCAGCGCCGTCGACAGCCGCTTGTCCTCGCCGAACGCCATGTCCTTCGCGTTCTCCGCGACGATATCTTCGGCCCGTGCACGAATCTCCGCCGCCGCAGCCGTCAGCGCCTGATTGCGGGTCGCACCGTCCGACTGGGCCAAATCGCGTGCCGCCGCCCTGGCAGACTCGGCGATCTTCTGCATCGCCGCCGCGATATCGTCGGTTTTCAGAGCCGCAACGTTCGCCATCGTTCCTGCCTTCTTGTTGTTCCCCTGTCGTGCCACCCGTCAATCGAGCGCCAGATCGTCCCTGTGGATCAATTCGTCGCGCCCACGATAGCCGAGAATCGCCTCGATTTCACCGGTCTTGTGGCCGGCTATGCGCGCCGCATCCGCCGCCGAATAGGCGCTGAGGCCGCGGCCGATCTCGGCGCCATCGGGGTCGCGAACCGTCACCAGGTCGCCGCGCTCGAAACGACCGCCGACCGAGACGACGCCGGCCGGAAGCAGGCTGCCGCCCCGCTTGAGGGCCCGCGCCGCGCCCGCGTCGATCACCAGCTCGCCGCGCGGCTTGAGCGAACCCGCGATCCAGCGCTTGCGCGCGGTGCGCGGGTTGGCCGAGGACAGGAACCAGGTGCAGCGTCCACCGTCCAGAAGCTTGGAGACCGCATGTCGGCTGTGACCCTCGGTCAGCACCATGTGGCAGCCGGCACCAAGCGCGATCCTGGCCGCCTGCACCTTGGTGATCATGCCGCCGGACGAATAGCCCTCCGGCGCGGCGCCGGCCATCGCCTCGATTCTAGCGGTGATCTCGCGGACCTCCGGAATGTGCTCAGCGTCGGGAACCCTGCGCGGATCGGCCTCGTACATGCCATCGATATCGGACAGCAGAATCAGGACCTCGGCGCTGATCATCGCGGCGACCCGCGCGGCCAGGCGATCATTGTCGCCGTAGCGTATCTCCTCGGTGGCCACCGTGTCGTTCTCGTTGATCAGTGGCAGCGCGCCGAGAGACAGCAGCTGATTGAGCGTGCTGCGGGCATTGAGGTGCCGTCGGCGCTCCTCGGTATCGTCGAGGGTCACCAGCACCTGCGCGACGGTGATCCCGTGCGGCTCGAGCGCCTCTTGCCAGGCATGGGCCAGAATGATCTGACCGGTCGCTGCAGCGGCCTGTTTTTCCTCGAGCCGCAATTCGCGGCCGGTCAGGCCGAGGTGTCGGCGCCCCGCTGCGATGGCCCCGGAGGATACCACCGCGACCTGCTGGCCGCGATCGTGCAGCATCGCTACGTCCTCGGCGAGCGCGGCCAGCCAATCGAGGCGGATCTTGCCGGTCGC
>CP070634.1:1986521-1991476 GCA_020356105.1 Rhodospirillales bacterium
GCCCGGCTTCGACCAGATCGCCCAGGGCATGGGCGGGCTGATGTCGATCACCGGCCTTCCGGGACAGGGGCCGGTCCGGGTCGGCATCCCGATCGCCGATCTGTGCGCTGGCCTGTTCTGCGCCCAGGCCATCATGATCGCCTTGCTGGAACGCGAGGCGTCGGGCGAGGGGCAATGGGTGCAGACCTCGTTGTTGCAGGCGCAGGTCTTCATGCTCGATTTCCAGGCGGCGCGCTGGCTGATGGACAAGGAGGTGCCGCAGCAGGCCGGCAACGACCATCCGACCAGCATTCCGACCGGCGTGTTCGAAACCTCGGACGGCTATATCAACCTCGCCGTCGCCGGCCAGCTGATCTGGCAGCGATTGTGCGCCGCGCTGGGCCAGCCGGAGCTCGCGGATCATCCGGACTACGCGACGCCGCCCGAGCGCTCGGCCAACCGCAAGGCGCTGAACGCTTTGATCAACGATGTGCTGCGCCACGAGCCGGCCGCGCACTGGATCGCGCTGTTCAACGAGGCCGGCGTGCCCTGCGGCGAGATCAACACCATCGACAAGGTGTTCGCCGACCCGCAGGTTCGGCATCTCGGCATGGCGCAGCCCGTGACGTCGACGGAGCGCGGGCCCACCGAACTGGTCGCCCAGCCGATCAAGATGAGCCGCACGCCGAGCCGCATCGCGGCGCCGCCGCCGACCTGCGGCCAGCACACCGACGAAATCCTGGCGCAGCTCGGCTACGGCAGCGACGAGATCGCCGCCTTCCGCGAGGCCGGGGTCGTCTGATCGCCCGCTGGCCCGCATGTCCCCGTCAGCCCCCTGCCACTGCGGAGTGACCCGCCCATGAGCTCGGACAAGATTCTCGGCCGCATCGAGGACGGCATTGGCCATATCGTCTTCAACAACCCGGACAAGCGGAACGCCGTTTCGCTGGAGATGTGGCAGCTTGTGGCGGAACTGCTCGACGGTTACGAGACGGATCCGGCGGTCCGCCTGGTCGTCCTGTCTGGCGCCGGCGGCAAGGCCTTCGTGTCCGGCGCCGATATCTCGAAGTTCGAGAGCGAGCGCGCGTCGGAAGCGGCGGTCGCCGAATATGCCCGCGTGACCGGCGGAACCTTCACCCGGCTGCAGGAGTTTCCCAAGCCGACGATCGCCAAGATCAACGGCTATTGCGTCGGCGGCGGGGTGGCGCTCGCGGTCTGCTGCGATATCCGCATCTGCGAGGACGTCTCGAAATTCTCGATTCCTGCGGCCAAGCTCGGCCTCGGCTACCAGGCGAAATACGTCAAGCGTCTGGTGGACATCGTCGGGCCGTCCTTCACCAAGGAGATCTTCTTCACAGCCCGGCTGTTCGACGCCGAGGAGGCGCGTATGATGGGCCTGGTGAACCGGGTGGTACCGGCCGCCGAGCTCGACGCCTATGTCGCGGACTACGCGGAAATGATCACCGGCAATGCGCCACTGACCATCGCGGCGCTGAAGGCGGCGGTGGCCGAGCTCGGCAAGGATGCGGCGGAGCGCGACATGGCGCGCTGCGAGGCCATGGTCGAGGCCTGCTTCGCGAGCCAGGACTATGTCGAGGGGCGCACCGCCTTCATGGAGAAACGCAAGCCCCGTTTTTCGGGCACATGACAGGGACGTAACGCAGATGAAATACGCGCTGGGTGATGTACGTGTTCAGACGGAGGGAGACGATTACTGGATCGCGCCGAACGCGGTGGTGATCGGCGACGTGCACCTCAAGCGGAATGCCAGCATCTGGTGGAACTGCGTCGTGCGCGGCGATTCCGAGACCATCACCATCGGCGAGAACGTCAACATCCAGGACGGCTCGGTGCTGCATGCCGACCCGGGCTACCCTTTGGTGCTGGAGAAGAACGTGTCGGTCGGCCACATGGTGATGCTGCACGGCTGCACCGTCGGCGAGGGCTCGCTGATCGGGATCGGCGCCATCGTCCTGAACGGCACGAAGATCGGCAAGAACTGCCTGATCGGCGCCAACACGCTCTTGGCCGAGAACAAGGACATCCCGGACGGTTCGATGGTGCTCGGCTCGCCCGGCAAGGTGGTCAGGCAGCTGACAGAAGAGCAGCAGGCGAATCTCAAGCGCATCGCCAACCACTATGTGAACAACCACCAGCGCTACAAGCGCGAGCTCAAGGCGCAGGAGTGATCCGGTGAGGCGCTTGTCGCCGCGGGAGGTCAAGCCGCGTCTCACCAACAGCGGCGAGATCGCCTTCCTGGATGTGCGCGAGCATGGCCGGTACGGCGAGGGCCATCCCTTCTTCGCCGTGTCGGCGCCCTACAGCCGGCTCGAGACCGACATCGCGGCGCTGGTGCCCCGCAAGACCGCGCCGGTGGTGCTGCTCGACGACAATGACGGCGTCGCCGAACGGGCGGCGCGGCGCCTCGAGGCGCTCGGCTACACCGACGTTGCTCTTGTGGAGGGCGGCGCGCCGGGCTGGGCGGCAGTGGGGTACACCCTGTTCCAGGGAGTGAACCTGCCAAGCAAGGCGTTTGGCGAGTTGGTGGAGGCGGCGCGGCACACGCCGCGCATTACCGCAACCGAGCTCAAGGCGATGCGCGACAGGGGCGAGGCGTTCGTGCTGCTCGACGGCCGGCCGATCTCGGAATACCGCAAGATGAACATCCCGGGCGGCGTGTGCTGCCCGAACGCGGAGCTCGGCCATCGCCTGCCGGAACTGGTGCCCGACAATCGTACACCCATCGTCGTCAACTGCGCCGGGCGTACGCGAAGCATCATCGGCGCCCAGTCGCTGATCGATCTCGGCGTCCACAACCCGGTGATGGCGCTGGAGAACGGAACGCAGGGTTGGCTGCTCGCTGGTCTCGAGCTGGAACGCGGCGCCGACCGGATCTATCCGGAAAAACTTTCCGATGACACGCTGGCTGCGTCGCGGCAACGGGCCGCGTTCTTCCTCGCGGCGCAGCGGATTCCGCTGGTCGCACCGGAGACGCTGGAGGCATGGCGCGCCGAGGCGGACCGCACGCTGTACCTGTTCGACGTACGTACGCAAGAGGAATTCCGGCGCAACCCCTATCCCGGCGCGGTGAATGCACCGGGCGGCCAGCTCGTGCAGGCGACCGACCGCTGGGTCGGCACCCGCGGCGCACGCATCGTACTGTGCGATGATACAGGGCTGCGCGCAGCGATCACGGCGCACTGGTTGCGCCGAATGGGGCATGACGCCTCGGTGCTGGACTATGACGTGACGCTGCCGGTGGCGGACTGGCCGATCGAGGAGATCGGCCTCGTCGACGACATGCTGCCGCGGATCGATGCCGCCGCCCTGCGCGGCCTGCTTGACGAGGACACGGTCTCGCTGCTCGATCTCAACGACAGCGCCGCCTATCGCCGCGGCCATATCGACGGTGCGATCTGGGCGATCCGGCCGCGCCTCGACCGTCTCGGCCTCGCCCCCGACCGCCCGGTGGTGCTGACCGCAGCGGAGCGAGTGCGGGCCGAGCTCTCCGCCGTCGACCTGAAGGAGCTGGGCTGCCGGTCGATCCGGTACCTGGCCGGCGATGCGTCCGACTGGACGGCGGCCGGCCTCAAGCTGGTGGTGAGCCCGGACGATCCGCCGGATGCGAAACGCATCGACTTCCTGTCCTTCGTGCATGACCGCCACGACGGCAATCTCGACGCCTGCCGCGAATACCTCGCCTGGGAGACCGGCCTCATCGCCCAGCTGGACGAGCAGGAACGGGGCGTGTTCCGGCCCTAGCTGACGTCTGCAGCGGGCGCCCTCATAATTCGGGACGGCTGCGGCGCAGCGTCTTCCGCATGAGGCTGCGCCGTCTACTCGACCGCCCTGGGATCGAGCGCGTCCTGCAGGCCGTCGCCGAGGAAGTTGAAGGCGATGACGGTCACGAAGATCATGAAGCCGGGCCAGACCGCCAGCATCGGCGCCGACCAGATCGTCTCCTGGGCGTTGGTCAGCATGTTGCCCCAGCTCGCGACCGGCGGCTGGATGCCGAGGCCGAGGAAGCTGAGCACCGATTCGAACAGGATGATATTGCCGACCGAGAGCGTGGTGGCGACGATGATCGGGGAGATCGCGTTGGGCAGGATGTGGATCAGCATGATGCGCCAGGGACTGGCGCCCATCGCCACCGCCGCCTTGACGAACTCGCGGGCGCGGATGACCAGTGTCTCGGCCCGCACCAGCCGTGCCACCGTGGTCCAGCCGAACAGCGAGACGATGACGATGATGCGGTAGAGGCTGACATCCTCGGACCGGGCCAGCGCCGGGGGCAGGCCGAGTTTTTCCAGGTCGATCGCCGCCAGCACGATCAGGAGCGGCAACAGCGGCAGCGAGATCACGCCGTCGGTAAACCGCATCAGGAAGGCGTCGAGCCTGCCGCCGAAATAGCCGGCGAGGATGCCGATCGCGGTGCCGATCAGCGCCGCGAACACCGCCGCCGACAGCCCGACGGCAAGCGAGACCCGGCCGCCATGGAGGAGGCGCACCAGGAGATCCCGCCCCAGCTCGTCGGTGCCGAGGAGGTGCTCCGCGCTCGGCGGCGCGAAGCGGTTGAACAGGTTCGCCGTCTCCGCATCGACGCCGAGCGCGAGCTCGACCAGCGGTGCCGCCAGCGCCGCCAGCCCCAGTAGCACAAGGATCCCGAGGCTCGCCAGCGCCAGACGGTGCTCGAGGAAACGCCGCGCCATGCGCGCGGCCATGCTGCGCGGTGCACCGCGGGGAGCGGCATCCGCCATGCCGCTCATCGGCCGGCCTCCAGGCTGCGGAAGGTCACGCGCGGGTCGAGCCAGATATAGGCGATGTCGGCCAGAAGATTGCCGACCAGCGTCATCGCCGTCGCGAACAAGAGGCCGACCAGGGCGAGGTTGTAGTCGTTTTCCAGGATCGCTTTGTAGATCATCAGCCCCATGCCCTGCCAGGCGAACATGATCTCGGTGATTAGCGCGCCGGAGAAC
>CP070634.1:1991576-2005585 GCA_020356105.1 Rhodospirillales bacterium
CTTCGCCAATATCCGCATCCGCAACGAGATGGCCCCCGGCACCGAGGGCGGGGTGACCAGGCACCAGCCGAGCGGCGAGGTCATGCCGATCTACAATGCGGCGATGAGATACAAGGAGGAGGGCGTGCCGCTGGTCGTCGTCGCCGGCCGCGAATACGGCACCGGCTCGTCACGCGACTGGGCCGCCAAGGGCACGCGGCTGCTCGGCGTCAAGGCGGTGATCGTCGAGAGCTTCGAGCGGATCCACCGCTCCAACCTCGTCGGCATGGGCGTGCTGCCGCTGGAGTTCAAGCCGGGCGTCAGCCGCAAGACGCTGGAGCTGGATGGCACGGAGTTGTTCGACATCAGCGGGGTGGCGGGCGGTATCGAGCCGCGCCAGGACGTGACCTGCCAGATCACCCGCGCCGACGGCTCGAGCGAGGAGATCCAGCTGACCTGCCGCATCGACACGCTCGACGAGGTCGAGTACTTCCGCCATGGCGGAATCCTGCAATACGTGCTCAGGAAGCTGGCGGCCGCGGCGTGAACCGCGCGGCGGGCGGGCCCGGGAAGTAAAGCGGCCGTCACTTATTGTTGATTCGCGCGCCTTGCGGCCGGCGCATATGGTGGGCGTGCATGAAACGGTTGGTCTTCCTGTTCGCTGTTCTGGTACTCGCCGCCCCGCCGGCCCCGGCCGAGGCGCAATCCCGTGACGCGGTTGTCGTGGAACTGTTCACCAGCCAGGGCTGCCCGGCCTGTCCGCCGGCGGAGGCCTATCTGCGCGACCTCGCCGAGCGGGGCGATGTCATCGCGCTCGAGTATCACATCGATTATTACGACTATGCGGGCTGGAAAGACCCGTTCGGTCGCGCGGATCACACGCGACGCTGGCAGACCTACGCGCGGACCCTCGAGGCGCGCTACGAGTACACCCCGTTCATGGTGATCGGCGGCATGAGCCACGTCGTGGGATCGCAGCGCCAGCGGGCGGAGGCGCAAATTCGCAGCGCGCGCGAGATGGCCCGCGAGGCGCCACGGCTGATCGTCGAGAATCGCGAGCGGGAGGCGGTGATCCGCGTCGATGGAAGCGGCCCGCCGGGGATCTACGACATCGTTCTGGTCACCTACGACCGCGAACACCGGACCGCGGTCACCGCCGGCGAGAATCGCGGGCAGATCCTGGTCGAGGCCAACGTCGTGCGCAGCTTCGAGCGCGTCGGACAATGGGCCGGCCTGCCGGTGCGACTGACGGTTCCGCTCGACGCAATGCCGGGCGACGGCGGTTGCGCCGTGCTGCTGCAACGCGCCGGCGTTGGCCCGATCGCGGTGGCGGCGGCGTTCCCGCTCGACAGATAGCCACCCCCCGGCGCCGCCCTTTGGAGACATTGGGAGACAATATATCGGGCCCGGAAATCGGGCTGAATATACATTTATCGTACTGTTGAAATATTCAAATTACGATTTCAATCGTGCAATTGCGGTCGCGAGACGCTACACTCGGCCATTGCGATCAACCCAGTCCTGCGGGGCATGCGCAGTGAGCGACCAGAACCCATTGCCGGAGATCGACGCCCTCACCGCCCGGGCGTGGCTGGACGCGCGCGAGGCGATCCTGCTCGATGTGCGCGAGGCGCAGGAATACGACTTCGAGAACGTGCCCGGCGCGCTGCTGCTGCCGCTCTCCTTTCTCGAGGCGGACAGCTTCCCGCCGCTCGGCGGCGCCAAGGTGATCGTCATGTGCGCCATCGGCAAGCGCTCCGCCGCGGCGCAGAAACAACTGGCCGAAGCCGGCATTCCCAACCTCTACAATCTTGCCGGCGGCATCGATGCCTGGAAGAAGGCGGGGTACGAAACGCAGGGCGGCAAGTACGAGGCGATGGATTTCAGCATCTGAGGTCGCTCGCCATTCCCGGGCGTTATTTCCGGCGCCCCGTCCGCGCCCGCAGCTTCGCGGTCGCCGCCTCGTCCACCGCGCCGTCCACGATGACGACGCCGAACATCTCCGCCGCCTGCTCGTCCGTGTAGTATCCGCGGCGCAGATCCCGCAGCACCGCCTCGGGCGCGCGCTTCAACGGGTCTCCGTAGCCGCCGCCGCCGGGCGTGGAAACATGGATACGGTCGCCTTCGCCGACTCGGATATCCTGGTCCTTCGACAGATGCGGCGGAATATAGTCGGGGTGACCGTCGCGCTCGATCCTGACCCGGTTCACGCCGCCGTCCCGGCCGCCCAGCGCGCCTTGCGGGCCGGTCCGGCCGTGGTCCATCACGAAGGAGGCCCGCGCCGTGCCACGGCGGACCCGGACCGTGTAGTTGACCCCGAACCCGCCACGGTGCTCGCCGGCGCCGCCCGACCCCTCGTGCAGCGCGTACCGCTCGATCAGCACCGGGTAGCGCTGCTCGACCACCTCGATCGGCGTGGTCTTGGAGATGCCGATCGTCGAGCAGCCGTTCGACAGCCCGTCGCCGTCCCGGCTGCCGCCGTAGCCGCCGCCCGAGATCAGGTACAGAACGTAATTGCGACCCATCGTCGGATCGTGTCCGCCGAGGGCGAAGTTCCCGCTGGTCCCGGCCGGCGCGGCGAACAGCTGGTCGGGAAGCGCGGGGGTTAGCGCGGCGAACACGGCCTCGGCGATGCGCTGGCTGACCTCGGCGGCGCAGCCGGACACGGGACGCGGATAGCGCGCGTAGAGAAACGTGCCGTCGGGATCCGCGATGTGCAACGGCGCGAAGGTTCCGGCGTTGATCGGGACCTCGGGGAAGATGTGCTTGATCGCAAGGTAGATCGAGGAGCGCGTCGTCGCGATGACGCTGTTCATCGGCCCGAGGCAGGGCGGACTCGAGCCCGACATGTCGAAATGGAGATCGGTGTCGCGCTTGACGATCCGCATGTCGATCTTCAGGGGCTCGTCCACGACGCCGTCCGAATCGACATACGAGACGCCATGGTATTCGCCGTCCGGGATCGTTGCGATCTTGGCCCGCATCTGACGCTCGGCGCGGACACGCAATTCCACGATGCAGGCTTCGACGACATCCCTGCCGTAGCGGTCGAGCAACGCGGTAAAGCGCCTCTCGCCGACCGTCAGCGCCGCCGCCTGGGCCTTGATGTCGCCGATCCGCTGGTCGGCGATGCGGATATTCGACAGGATGATGGCCAGGATTTCCTCGTCGATTTCGCCGCCCTTGAACAGTTTGACCGGCGGCAGGCGCAACCCTTCCTGCTCGACCTCGGTGGCGTTGGCGGAAAAGCCGCCCGGCACGGCGCCGCCGGTATCCGGCCAGTGTCCGGTATTGGCCAGCCACGCGAAGATCTCGCCCTCGTAGAAGAATGGTTTGACGAAGCGGACATCCATCAGATGGGTGCCGCCCAGATAGGGGTCGTTGACGATGTAGAGGTCGCCGGGCTCAAGGTCCCGGGCCCGCTCGATCACTTCCCGCGTGCCGAACTGCATGGTGCCGACGAACACCGGCAGACCGAGATCGCCCTGGGCGATCAGCGCCCCGTCGTTGCGGTGATAGATGCCGTCCGACCGGTCCAGCGCCTCGGAGATCACCGGGCTGAACGCCGCCCGCACGAAGGCCAGGTCCATCTCGTTGCAGACCTGGATCAGCCCGCTCTGCACGACGGCGAGGGTGACCGGGTCGATGGCGGTCATGGTTCTTTACGCTTGTGAAGGGGAACCACAGAGACACAGAGGCACAGAGAGGACAAAATATGCCCGATGGCAGCCCGAGCACCGCGCAGAGATTCAAGAATCAGGGGATATCGGGATAAAGGGGGATGGACGGGAGCTATTGCGACGTTGATTTCTCGCTCCTCATCTCCCTTCATCCCCCTATCTTGTTTCACGATCGCCCTTGCAGGTGGCGCGGCGTCACCGGGAAGACCGCAAGAAACCCCATCCTCTCTGTGTCTCTGTGTCTCTGTGGTCAAACCTTTTTCCATCATCCCCCTTCCCCCACGGTCACCATCAGATTGCCGATGGCGTCGATTTCGGCCGTGCAGCCAGGTTCGATGACGATGGTGGTGTCCATCTGCTCGATCACCGCCGGGCCGTCGATCACGGCGCCGGCGGCGAGGGTCGCCCGGCGGCAGATCCGCGTCTCGCGCCAGCCGCCGTCAAACCACGCGCGCCTTGCGGCGGGCGCCGGGCCCGCCTCCTCGCCACCCGCCGCCAGCGCCGCGATGTCCGCCTGCGGCCGGCGGCCGATGACGGCGGTGTGCAGGTTGACCAGCACCGGGCGGATTTCCGGCAGGTCCACGGCGAACCGGTCCCGGTAGGCCGTCTCGAACAGCGTCCGCAGCTCGTCCCGGTTGACGCCGGGTCCCGGGATCGGCACGGTCAGGATGTGGCTCTGCCCGAGGAACTGCATGTCCGCGTCGTGCACGTAATGCAGGCCTTCGACGGCAACGCCCTCGTGCTCGATGATACTGCGGCCTTCGCGCATCTGCTCTTCGACGATCGCCCGGACCTCGCCCATGTCGAGGGCGTCGACCGGCACGTTGACGGTGTTGACGTAATCGTGCCGCAGGTCCGCAACGACGCAGCCGATCGCGTTGGTGATTCCGGGGCGCGCCGGGATCAACACCTTCGGGATCCCGAGTTCGCGTGCCAGCGCGACGGCATGCAGCGGGCCCGCCCCGCCGAAGGCGAACAGCGCGAAATCGCGCGGATCGTGCCCGCGGGCGAGGCTGACCATGCGCAGGGCGCCGGCCATGCGGGCGTTGGCGACGCGAAGGATAGCGGCGGCCGCGCCATCCGCGTCGAGCCCGAGCGGCCCGCCCACATGGTCTTCCAGGGCCGCGCGCACCAGATCCAGCGTCACCGGGCTCTCGACCGCCAGCAGCGTGTCCGGATTGAGGCGGCCGAGCGCGAGATTGGCGTCCGTGATGGTGGGCCGTCCGCCGCCGCGGCCATAACAGATCGGGCCCGGCACCGCGCCCGCACTTTCCGGGCCGACCTGCAGCATGCCCGCATCGTCGATCCAGGCAATCGAGCCGCCGCCGGCGCCGATCGTATGCACGTCGACCATCGGCACGTGAATCGGCATGGCGTATTCCAGCTCGAGCTCGGAACTGACCTGCGGAATGGCATCGCGGATGACGCCGACATCGCAGCTCGTGCCGCCCATATCGTAGGTCAAAAGGTTGCGATGGCCGGCGCGGGCGCCGGTATGCGCCGCCGCCATGACCCCCGAGGCCGGCCCCGACATCACGGTGTTGACGGCGTGGTCGGGCACCAGCTCCGCCGCGACGGTCCCGCCATTACCCTGCATCACCAGCAGGTCGCGGTCGTACCCCCGGCTTGCGAGCTCCTCGGTCAGGCGCCCGACATAGCGGTGCAGGATCGGCTGGACCGAGGCATTGACCGCCGCGGTCACGCCGCGCTCATACTCCCGATACTCCGACAGGATGGCATGGCCCCGCGTGATGAATCCGTTCGGCCAGATCTCCGCCGCGATCTCCGCCGCGTGGTTCTCGTGCACCGGATTGCGGTAGGCGTGCAGGAAATGGATCACCAGCGCCTCGCAGCCTTGCTCGAGGAGATAGGCGCAGGCCGTCCGCATGTCATCGGTGTCCAGCGGGACCAGCACCTCGCCCTCGGCATCGATGCGCTCATCGACCTCCACCCTCAGCTCGCGCGGGATCAGCGGCACGAACTGCCCCTTCATGCCGTAGGGTTGCGGCCGGGTGCGCCGCCCGAGCTCGAGCACGTCGCGGAAACCCCGCGTCGTGATCAGGCCGACCCTGGCGATCTTGCGCTCGAGGAGGGCGTTGGTGGTGACGGTCGTGCCGTGGACGATGCCGGCGACATCGGCGAGCGCCGCGCCGGTCTCGGCGATCGCGGCCAGCACGCCGAACGCCTGGTTGTCCGGGGTCGACGGAACCTTGGCGACACGCGGCGCGCCGTCCTCATCCATCAGCACGAGATCCGTGAAGGTCCCGCCGACATCGACGCCGATGATGCACAAGCCCATCGTGTGGTCTTCCCCGCGCCCCCATGTGTCCGCCTCTATCCATAGCGCATCGAGGACCGGCGCGTCAGCAACTCGCTGTCGCGCTCATGGCGGGAATCGGCTGGTCATGATTGGTGTGATGAGCCGGTGGGAGGATGTGTTAAGGTCGCCCGTCAAACAAGGGAGGCAATTATGAGCAACGTCGTAAAATAGGTGCTGGCGGCGAACGAGGCCTATGTCGCCGATTTCGGCGACAGGGCCCAGCTGGCGTTACCGCCGGCGCGGCAATTCGCCATCCTGACCTGCATGGATGCGCGACTGGATCCGGCCGGATACGCGGGTCTCGCCGAGGGCGATGCGCATGTCATCCGCAACGCCGGGGGACGGGCCAGTGATGATGCGATCCGGTCCCTGGTGATCTCGCACAAGCTGCTCGGAACCCGGGAATGGTTCGTCATCCACCATACGGATTGCGGCATGGAGACGTTTACCGACGAGATCATGCGTGGCCTGCTGGCGAACAGCCTGGAGACCGCCACCATCGACGAGAGCGGCTGGCGCGACACCGGTGCGGGGCCGGGCTCGACCGAGGCCGACTACATCGACTGGCTCACCTTCAAGGACAACGAGAAGAGCGTGGTGGCGGACGTCGCGCGAATTCGCAGCCATCCGCTGGTGCCGTCGAACATCCCGATCTACGGCTACATCTACGACGTCAGGACGGGACGGCTCAACGAGGTGGCGGCGGCGACGGCGGCGGGCAAGGCCGGCTGACGCGCACGCCCCGGTTCGTGCGAGCGACACGCGGCCACCGCGCGGCCGCCGGTATCAGGCGCCCGTGCGGTGCGCCGCCGTGCGCAACATCATCATGGCGGAATCGATGACGCCGGACGGGCGGTCGTTGGTCAGGATCGTGAACGCGCACAGAATGTCGCCGATCATCACCGCCCCTTGGGTCAGATGCAGGTATTCGCCCGGCGGAATCCGGCTCTTGCCAACAAGGTCGCGGTCGGTGGCCCAGAAGTAGAAGCCGACCCTGTCGCCCTCGAACGGCCTGATCTCCAGCTCGGATTCGACCGCCCGCACGGCCGCGTCCTGCGCCGCCGCCTCGACGATCGCATAGACGCCGGCCGGCGAGCCGAAATCCGGGTCGGCCCCCGGCTGCGGCCGGATCGGCGTCAACAGCACCGAGAACTCGTCGCCGACCTCGGGCCGGAACGTCAGCGTGACGAGCGGCGCGTCCTTGACGTCGCCGCGCTCCATGACCCAGCCTTCGGGAACCCGCAGTGCGAGGCCGTCCCGCGGGCCGAGATCGACGACCATCTCGCCGGCCGCCGACGGCTGCGCGCAGCCGACCACGACCAGAACGGCGACAATCAGCGAGATGGCCCGCCATCCGGATGTCATGCGCTCTGTCATGCCGTGGGTCTCATCCTGCCGTTTCTTGCCGGCCCTCCCGGTCGGGTCTAGCACAAATCACACAACGAGGTATTGCTGCTTCGCCGCGTCATCCCGCGCCAGATCCGCCATGCGGCCCTGCCAGCGGATCCGCCCCTTCTCGATGATATAGGCGCGATCCGAGACCATCTGGGCGAAGCGAAGGTTCTGTTCGGACAGCAATATCGACAGGCCGCGGCTCTTCAACGCGCCGATCGTCGCCGCCATCTGGTCGACGACGACCGGCGCCAGTCCCTCGGACGGCTCGTCGAGCAGGATCAGCGACGGATTGCCCATCAGCGTGCGCGCGACCGTCAGCATCTGCTGCTCGCCGCCGCTCATCTGGCCGGCCCGCCGGCCCTGCATCTCGGCAAGGTTCGGGAACAGCTGAAAGAGCTTTTCGACCGTCCATTGCGGCGCATCGTCACGTGGCCGCTGCTGCCCCACCGCAAGATTCTCGGCGACGGTCAGATCGCTGAAGATGCGCCGCTCCTCGGGCACGTAGCCGAGCCCCATGCGGACGATCCGGTGCGGCGGGAAGCCGGTGATCTCGACATCGTTGAAGACGACGGATCCGGCGGCCGGGCGGACCAGCCCGACGATCGATTTGAGGGTGGTCGACTTGCCGGCGCCGTTCCGCCCGAGCAACACGGCGACCTCGCCGCGACCGACCGACAGCGACAGGTCGAACAGGATCTGCGCCCAGCCGTAGAACGCGGTCAGTCCCGTCACCTCGAGCATCGCCCGCGCGCTCATCGCTCTGCTTCCACGCTTTCGCCGAGGTAGAGCTCGCGCACGCGGCGATTGGCGCGGACCTCCTGCGGCGTCCCCGAGGCGATCAGCGCACCGCGGTTGAGCACGATGATCCGGTCGGCATGGCCGAAGACGACATCCATGTCGTGCTCGGTGAACAGCACGGCGATGTTGCGCTCGCGCGTGATCTCCGCCGTCAGCGCCATCAGCTCGACGCGCTCGGCCGGCGCCATGCCCGCCGTCGGCTCGTCCATCAGCAGCAGCATCGGATCGTTGGCCAGGGCGACGGCAAGCTCGACGCGCTTGAGATCGCCATAGGCCAGCACACCGCAGGCGCGGTCGGCCTGCGCCGCCATGCCGACGCGTTCCAGCAAGGCCATCGCGGCCGCGCGGTGCAGGCTTGCGGCGGGGCGCCACAGCCCGGCGAGGTCCCGGTGGTGGGCGATCAGGGCCGTCTGGACGTTCTCGGCGACGGTCATCGAGCCGAAGGTGGCGGTGATCTGGAAGGTGCGTCCGACCCCGAGCCGGCTGATATGCCCGGGCGGCAGGCCGGCGATCTCGCGCCCGGCCAGACGGACCGAGCCGCCATCCGGCCGCAGCTGGCCGTTCAGGATGTTGAAGCAGGTCGATTTGCCGGCGCCGTTCGGCCCGATCATCGCCAGCAGTTCGCCTGCCGCGACGTCGAAGTCGATCCCGGCGACTGCCTGAACACCGCCGAAGCCCTTGTAGAGGGCGCGCACCTCCAGCACCGTCATGGCTTCGCCTGCCGGGCGACCGCGCGCCGGCGCCGCACCCAGTCCTCCAGCTGACGCCAGATACCGCCAAGGCCCTCGGGGAATGCCAGGACCAGGCCGATGATCGTGCCGCCGAGGATG
Source organism: Rhodospirillales bacterium (assembly GCA_020356105.1). Taxonomy (GTDB): domain Bacteria; phylum Pseudomonadota; class Alphaproteobacteria; order UBA8366; family JADFVY01. The sequence goes on from CP070634.1 coordinate 2,000,579, forward strand.
AAGCGCCAGTATTCGAGGCGCGAGATCGCGTCGTGCAGCCAGGTGAAGCCGGCGGCGCCGAAGAGCGGGCCGGACAGCGTCTGCACCCCGCCGAGCAACACCATGACCAGGCCGTCGACCGAGCGCGGAATCGACATCTCGTCCGGAAACACGCTGCCCTTCGAGTACACGTAAAGGCCACCGGCGATGCCGGCCATCGCGCCCGCGATGAGAAACGCCATCCACTCGAAGCGCCGCGTATCGATGCCGATCGCCTCCGCGCGAAGGCGCGAGTCGCGTCCCGCCCGCACGGCATAGCCGAAGGGCGCGAAGATCATTCGCCGCATGGCGTAGATCGCAACGCCGCATGCCGCCAGCACGAGGTAGTAGAAGACGATCCGACTGTCGGCCCAGGGCGTGCGACGGATGCCGAGGAGGCCGTCCTCGCCGCCGGTCAGCTCGTACCATTGGAACACGACCGACCAGGCGATCTGCGCGAATGCCAGGGTCAGCATCGCAAGGTAGACGCCCGAAAGACGCACGCAGAACCAGCCGAAGACCAGGGCGCCCGCACCGGCGATCGCCGGTGCGGCCAGCAGGGCCAGCTCCATCGGGGTGTCCAGCTTGGTGGCCAGCAGCGCCGCGCCGTAAGCGCCGAGCCCGAAATACGCGGCATGACCGAAACTCACCATGCCGCCGGGTCCCATGATGAAATGCAGGCTCGCCGCGAACAGGGCGAGGATCATGATCTCGATCGACAGGGTCAGCGTGAAGTCCTCCGCGATCAGCGGCAGCGTCAGCAGACAAGCGATCACCGCGCCCCAGATCATCCTCTGCGTTCGTCCGGGCGGGCGGAGCAGGGGCTCGGCGGCGCGCCCGGCCGCGTGCTCTGCCACCGGGCGCCCGAGCAGGCCCCAGGGCCGGACCACCAGCACCACCGCCATCGCGAGGAACATGATGACCAGCGTGCTTTCGGGCAGCAGCAGGACCGCGAAGGCCTGGAGCTCGCCGATCAGGATCGCGGCGAGGAAGGCGCCGGTGATGCTGCCCATGCCGCCGACGACCACGATGACGAAGGCGGCCGCGATGATGTTGAGGTCGATCAGCAGGTCGGCGCCGCCCTTCGGCAGCTGGATCGCGCCGCCGAGCCCGGCGAGGAACGCGCCGACGAAGAACACCGAGGTGAACAGCCAGGCCTGGTTGCGGCCGAGCGCGCCGACCATCTCGCGGTCCTGTGTCGCCGCGCGCACCAGGATGCCCCAGCGCGTCCGGTAGAACAGCAGCCACAGGAGCCCCAGCACCAGGGGGCTGATGACGATCAGTGCGAGATCGTATTCCGGCAAACGCTGGCCCATGATTTCGACCGACGAGTCGAGGCCCGGCGCCCGCGGACCCATCAGGTCGACCGGGCCCCAGATCCACAGGGCCGCGTCCTGGACGACCAGGACCACGCCGAACGTCGCGAGCAGCTGGAACAGTTCGGGCGCCCGGTAGATGCGGCGCAGGATCGCGATTTCGATCGCGGCGCCGATCAACGCGACCGCGAGCGCCGCCAGCACGACGGAAACCCAGAAGCCGTAAATCGTCCCCACCGCCAGCCGTTCGGTCAGGCTGTAGGCGATATAGGCGCCGAGCATATAGAGCGAGCCGTGCGCGAAATTCACGATTCGCGTCACGCCGAAGATGATCGAAAGGCCGGCGGCGACGAGAAACAGCGAGGCGGCCCCGGCCAGCCCGGTCAGGAACTGGACGACGATCTGGCCGGTCACGGCGTGGCCCTCGCGGGCCGGCCGACCGACCGGTGCGACGCTGCGATCGTTTGCTGATTCTCCGCAAAGGGCATGGATAGTCCTCGACCCCGATAGACGCGGACGGGCCGCGGCGATGACTGAACGAACATCAAATCTAAGCAAAGCGCAGCTTTGCCGGCAAGGGTGTGCACCGAGCGGGGCGCGCGTCGGGACGCGATCCGCACAATCGCGGCGCGCCCATGGAATAAAATGGTAAATGGCTCGTTAATATAGAAAAAGGCCGGTGGCGCGGCGACAGCCGAAGCCATCGCGGGCTTGTTTCACGAAGAACCGCAAAGAAGGGTGGGGTGGCGCGCACGCGTCCACGAACCGCTGTTGGAAAGAACGCTGGGAGATGACCGAAACCGACTCGAGGGTCGCCTACAGGACCGGCCGACAGGCCATGGCGACGGGCAGTTACAGCGCCGCCCGATCGGCCTTCCGCTGGGCGGTCGGCCTGGATCCGAGAAACCCGATCTACACCCACGCCGCGGCCATGGCGGCGGACAGGGCCGGATGGCGCGACGAGGCAGAAGAACTCTACCGCCGCGCGCTGACGGATACCGCGGCGGCGCTCGGCGAATCGCACCCGCATTTGGTCACCGTGGCGCACGGGCTCGTGGAGCTCCTCGAGCGCCGCGGCCGTATCGAGGAAGCCCGGGCGCTTGCCACAGAGATCGTCGCCCGGATCGATCCCGCCATGGCCGAGACGGCCAACAGCCGTGTCCTCGAACGCTTCGCCGCGCTGTGCCGGCGGGCCGATGCGCCGGCGCCCGCGCTCGCGCTTTATCGCCGGGCGATCGGGCTGCGCTGCCGGCTGCACGGCAACTGGAACCCGATGATCTCGGGCTATCTCGCGGGGCTCGCCAGGCTGCACCAGCAGATGGGCCATTACGCCAGGGCGAGAGCGGTGCGCCGTCGCCTCGCGCGCCTTGCCGGGACGCACGACCGCCTCGTCGACAGCGCCGCGACAGTGCCTGCGTGAGTCCGTCCGGCCGCGGGCGGGCCGCCGGTTACCGCACTACTGGCAGCCAGTCTCGGCGCTGTCTGACCCGCCCTAATTGCCGGCCCGCAGGCGTTTAATCTCGTCGTCGCTGGGCATGTAATCGGCGCCGTCGGCGTAGAACCAGTCGACCATGATCCCCCTGCCGTCCTTCACCGCGGTGCGCCCGACATAGGCGCCCATCGTCGCCTGGTGGTCGATCGCCCGGAAGGTGAACGGGCCCGTCGGCGAGTCGACGGTGATGCCCTCGGCCGCGGCGATCATCTTGTCGGTGTCGGTCGAGCCGGCCTTCTCGATGATCGCGGCGATCGCCCGGAAGGTGTTGTAGCCGACCACCGATCCGAGCCGCGGATAGTCGTTGAACTTGGCCCGGTAGGCGTTGACGAAGGCGCGGTGCTCGGGCGTGTCGATGGCGTACCAGGGATAGCCGGTGACGATCCACCCGTCCGGCGCCTCGTCCTTGAGGGCATCGAGATATTCCGGTTCGCCGGACAACAGGCTGACCACCTCGCGCCCCTCGAACAGGCCGCGCAGCTTGCCCTCGCGCACGAATTTGGCGAGATCGCCGCCGAAGGTCACATTGTAGATCGCCTCGGGATTCGCGTTGGCCAGCGCCTGTGCCTCGGCGCCGGCGTCGATCTTGAACAAGGCCGGCCATTGCTCGGCGACGAACTCGACCTCCGGCTTGCGTTTCTGCAGCTCCGCCTTGAACGCGGCCACCGCGTCCTGCCCATACTTGTAGTTCGGCGCGATGGTGGCCCATCTTGTTGCCGGTAGCCTGGCCGCCTGCTCGGCGAGCATCGCCGCCTGCATCGTCGTGTTGGGTCGCAGCCGGAAGGTATAGCGATTGCCCTTGGCCCAGGTCACCGCATCCGACAGCGGCTCGGCGGCAATGAACATGACCTGCTTCTGCAGGGCGAAATCGGTGACCGCCAGGCCGATATGGGAGAAGAACGTGCCGGCGAGCATCACCACGTCGTCGCGACTCACCAGCTCCTCGGCGATCTTGACGGCGTCGGTGGGCTTGCCGTTGTCGTCACGCGAGACGACCTCGAGCCTGCGGCCGAGCACGCCGCCGGCGGTGTTGATCTCCTCGACGGCGAGCTCCCAGCCGTTGCGGTAGGGCTGGGTGAAGGCCGGCAGCCGCGTGTAGCTGTTGATCTCGCCGATCTTGATCGTCTCCTGGGCCGTCGCCGCGATGGCGAAGGCCGGGACCGCCAGCGCGGTCGCGACCGCGCCCAGGACATACCGTCTTGTCGTCATGATCCGTCTCCCTCCTGTTCCTTGTCCGCTCCGAATTCCGCGCGGCACGCCGCCCCCGTCCCGCTGTTCGCCCGGGGCGGTCAGCCAGCCGCGCCCGCCAACGCCTCGGGCCTTTCCAACGCCGCCGGCGAGATCGCCGACCCGGCGCCGACCACGCGGTAGCGGCCCTGCAGCAGCAGCACCGCGCCGTAGATCAGGCCGCGATCCAGCATCCGCCGCGCCGCCGCGACCCCTGCGTCTAGGGCCGCGGCAACAGCGCCCGCCGCCAGCGGTCCGACCGCAATCGTCACCGTCAGCTTACCCAGATCGCTGTCCGGGTCCAGCGATTCCGCCGCTTCGCGCCGGATCGCGGGGTCCGCGATGTCGACCGCATTGGCGATCAGCGTGGCCGCCGCATCGGCCGTCGCGCCGTCGCGCGCCAGCACCGTGACCGCGTCCGCGATGCCGCGGCTGAAGCTGCGTCCCTGGCGGCCGCTGGTGGCGATGCCGCGGACCGGCATGTCGTGGCTGATCGTGCAGCTGGCGGGCGGCCGGATCGCCTCGGTCGGGGTGGCGAGGCCGACCGTATAACGCGCGCCCGGCTGCAGATAGAGGGCGATGTCGCCGCCATTGTTGACATAGGCGCGCTCGAGGCGCCGGCCCTTCCGCAGCGCCGCCAGGATCTCGTCGGCAACGGCGCCCGCGACGGCCGCCATCGGCGTTACGAACGCACCGGCATGGGGCCGCACGGCCCGCACCATGCGTCGTCCGGTCGGGCTGAGGTCGCGCGGGTCGGCGTCGCCGCGGCCGCACGGCTTGCGCAGCGCAGCGAGTTCGCCGACCAGCTCGCCCAGGATCCTGCGGAACCGCGCCTCCGCCTGCGCATATGCCGCCGCGACCTCGCGCCGCTGCCCGCCGGCCTCGACGACAAGATCGATCGGCCCGTGCTGCAGATGCAGCCGCCGCCCGTCGGGCAGCATCCGTGCGACCGGC
>CP070634.1:2005685-2017658 GCA_020356105.1 Rhodospirillales bacterium
ATCCGCTGGCGCTCGCCGACCAGGTGTTCCTGTTCAAGCGGACGGTGCGGCAGGCGGCCCTGCGGCACGAGGTCTACGCCACCTTCATGGCCAAGCCGCACCAGTCCGAACCGGGCTCGGCGATGCATATCCACCAGTCGGTGGTCGGCCGCTCGTCAGGCCAGAACCTGTTCTCGACCAGGGCCGGCAAGGATTCGAAGCTGTTCCTCTACCACCTCGGCGGGCTGCAGCGTTACCTGCCGGCGGCGATGCCGCTGCTGGCGCCGAACGTCAATTCATACCGCCGGCTGACGCCGTACAGCGACGCCCCGATCAACGTGCATTGGGGGCATGACAACCGTACCGTCGGATTGCGGGTGCCCCATTCAGACGCCGCCAACCGCCGCGTCGAGAACCGGATCGCGGGGGTCGACGCCAACCCCTACCTTGCGATCGCCGCGTCGCTGGCCTGCGGCTGGCTTGGCATGTCCGAGCGGATCGAGCCGAACAATCCGGTCGAGGGTAACGCCTACCGTTATGCCTTCAGCCTGCCGCGACATCTGACAGATGCGCTGAACCGGCTGAACCATGCCCGGGCCTTGAAAAATGCGCTCGGAGATCGGTTCATCGCCGCGCTGAACGAGGTCAAGACATTGGAATACGACGCCTATCAACGGGTGATCAGTTCGTGGGAGCGGGAGAATCTGCTGCTCAACGTCTAAGCCTGTTTCGGCCTAGAGCAGGACGGCAGCGGCCACCCAGAACGACAGCAGCAGACCGCCGACCAGCGTAAAGGCGCCGTTCCATTTCCACCCCACATGCAGGGCGCTGACCCGGCCCAGCGCGCCGACCAGCAACGTGGTCGCGGTAAAGGGCGAGCTGGCGCCGCTCAGCGCCCAACCGGCGGTAAACGCCAGGATGATCGCGTTGGGCGATATCCCGAGCTCGTGCGCATGGGGCAGAAGCGGCGCCAGCAAAGAGACCGAGAGGATCGGGTTCATGCCGAGCTGCCCGGTGACCGGCACCACCCAGACCAGCCCGACCAGAAGTGCCCAGGCCGGAACCGCAGACAGATCGAGGCCGGCCGTCGCGACCAGGGGCGCGAGCAGGCCGGAGCCGAGCGTGCCGATGAACCCGGCCATTACGAGAAGCACGATCTCCGAGCGGTAGCCGGCCAGATCGTGGACAACGTAGCCCGCGCCGCGCCGCGCCGCATGGGCCAGTGGTCCGCCCGGCACGCTGCGACCCTGCAGCGCGATCCATGACAGGCTGAGCACGGGCACGAAGATCATCACCACGTAGACGGCGCGCAGACCTGTCGCCGCCTGCAGCGCACCCACGCCGCCCATCAGCAGCACCAGCAGCAGGAGCAGCGGCTTGAGTTCCGTCCATGACCCCTGCGGCGTGCGCGGCGGCGGCCGCGGCCCGCTGAGCCGCGGCTTGAAGGCCGCATCCATGCCCCAGCCGAGCACGGCGAGAATCAAACCGCTGATCAGGCACAGCCCGACCGCCCCGGTCCAGCTCGAATCCGGCACCAGCGATGTCGAGACCGCCATCGAGAAGGTCAGCGGCGACCAGCACAACGTCGTAACGAAGCCACGCTGCACCGCCAGCAGCATGCGTCGCGTGCGGATGGCGCGGACCTCGGCATTCGATTCGCGCCGGGCGCTGCTTTCGGCCAGACTGCCGAGCAGGGAAATCGCGCCGTACAGAAGCACCAGGCCGAACATCTGGCCGCCGAGGGTCAGCGCAAGATAGCGACGGCCGGGCGGTTGCTCGGCGAGGAACCGGCCGCAGCGTTCGATCACCGGCGAGGTGCCGGCGGCGTTGCGCAGCCAGCCAACCGCCACGAAGAAGGCGGCGATGAAGGCGCCGGAGGCAAGGGCCCGGCCGGCGAGCGCCGGCCAGTCAGGCAGGGTCAGGGCGGCGGCCGCGAACAGGCCCAGGCCGGTGGCGACGAAGATCTGGCGCGACCAGTGAACGCCGGGCGCGACGAGCGCCAGATACAGGATGACCGCAGCGCCGGCCGCGAGAAGATAAAGCCTGACACCCGACGCCTCGGCCAGGAAGACCAGGATCGTCGTTGCGATGAGAAGGACACCTGAAAGGCGGTCGATCAAGGGGGCCGGGCCATCCGGTTCGTGTCGCTGCGAAGTGCAACACCATAGACCGCGGGCGCTGGAATTGCCAAAGCCTCCGCCGCCCATTCGACGCCGAGGGCCGGTGGGCGCAAGCCACAAAGTCATGGCGGAGAATAGGGATTCCCGGTACCTTGTCGCCATGGCGCACGCGAATTCGGAATCGATGTCTTTCCCCGGTCGCCGCGATGGCTCGCCGAGCCGGCAGCGGCTGCTGCTGATCCTGTGCGCGCGGATCGGATACAACCCGTAGGCGGGGCGGCTCGCGCTTCCCACCGACCGTTCCCACCTTTCCGCGGAGTTCGAATCCATGACAGAGTCATCGCAGGCCGAGATCGGCCGGAACTATGATGCCGAGGCCCTGATCGCCGACGATCTGGCGCATCATCTGCACCCGTTCACCGACTACAAAGCCCTGGCCGAGGAAGGCGGCGGGCGGGTCATCACCCATGCCGACGGCGTCTATCTGTGGGATGCGAACGGCCAGCGCTATCTCGACGGCATGGCCGGTTTGTGGTGCGTCAATGTCGGCTACGGCCGCCGCGAGCTCGTCTCGGCCGCGGCCGAGCAGATGCTGGAGCTGCCCTTCTACAACACCTTCTTCAAGACCACGACGCCACCGGCGGCTGAGCTGTCGGCGCTGCTCTCGGACCTGACGCCCGCCAGTTTCAACCACGTCTTCTTCGCCAATTCCGGCTCCGAGGCGAACGACACCATCCTGCGCATGGCGCGCCATTTCTGGCATCTCGAGGGCAAGCCGGAAAAGCGCGTCATCATCAGCCGCCACAACGCCTATCATGGCAGCACCACGGCGGCGCTCAGCCTCGGCGGCATGGAGGCGATGCATGGCCAGGGCGGCATCATCCCGGACATCGTTCATGTCGCCCAGCCCTACTGGTACGGCGAGGGCGGCGATACCGATCCCGAGGCATTCGGCCTTACCGCGGCGCGGGCGATCGAGGAAAAGATCCTCGAGCTTGGCGCCGATCGTATCGCCGCCTTCATCGGCGAGCCGATCCAGGGCGCCGGCGGCGTCATCATCCCGCCCGACAGCTACTGGCCCGAGGTGCAGCGAATCTGCAGGAAGTACGACATCCTGCTGATCTGCGACGAGGTCATCTGCGGGTTCGGGCGCACCGGCAACTGGTTCGGCTTCGAGACCTTCGGCATCGAGTCGGCCGACTTCATCACCATGGCCAAGGGCCTGTCGTCAGGCTATCTGCCGATCTCCGCCGCGGTGGTCGGCGATCGGGTGGCGAACACGCTGATCGACAAGGGCGGCGAGTTCTTCCACGGCTTCACCTATTCCGGTCATCCGGCCGCTTGCGCGGTGGCGATCAAGAACATCGAAATCATCCGCCGCGAGGGGCTGGTCGAGCGCTGCCGCGACGAGACCGGCCCGCACCTGGCCAAGGCGCTGAAGACGCTGGAGGACCATCCGCTGGTCGGCGAGACCCGCTCGCGGGGGCTGATCGGCGCCATCGAGCTGGTCGCCGACAAGGCGGCGCGCAAGCATTTCGATGCGCCGGGCAAGGTCGGGACGATCTGCCGCGATCATTGCATCAACAGCGGCCTGATCATGCGCGCCGTGCGCGACATCATGGTGCTGTCGCCGCCGCTGGTGATCACCACCCAGCAGATCGACGAGATGATCGCGATGGCCCGCAAGGCGATCGACGCGACGGCGAAGGATATCGGCGTGATGTAGAAAGGGGCCACCCCATTGCACGCCCTGTGATCTCCGCGTAGGGTCGCGGCGGACGATACGTGCAGGGAGAGCTCTGATGGCAATGGTTCACGTCGTGGCGATCATCACAACGAAGCCCGGGATGCGCGCGAAGGTGCTGGAGGCGTTCCAGGCCAATGTGCCGGCGGTGCAGGCCGAGGAGGGCTGCATCGAGTACACCGCGACGATCGATGCCGAGGGCGCCGGCCCCATCCAGACGCAGTTCGGCGCGGATACCTTCGTCGTCGTCGAGAAATGGGAGAGCCTCGCGGCGCTGAAAGCCCACGCCGCAGCCCCGCACATGGCGGCCTACGCCGCCAAGGTCAAGGATATGCTCGCCGGCCGCGTGATCCACGTGCTGTCGCCGGTGTGAGAAACGCTGATATCGCCGAGCCGCGGCGCCGTCGGCACATCCGTCAGCGCCCGGATCACCCGATCTCGACCTCCGCCCCGTCCTGTTCTGCCGAGCGCACCACCGCCTCGAGCGCGGCGACGCCCTGGATCGCCTCGGCCGCGCTGACCGGGTAGGGGGTGCCGCCGCCGGCGGCGATCGCGAAGGCGTCGAGCTCGGCCCGCTCGGCATCGAATGGATCGAACCGCTTGGTCTGCGGCGCGCCCTCCATCAGGCCGACCTCCAGCGTATCGTGACCCAGCATGTGGGCCCAGCCGCGGCTGCCGAACACCTGCAGGCGCCAGTGCGGCGCCGTCGCCGTCAGGGTCGAGAGATACCCCGTCATGCCGCTCGCAAAGCCGAGGGTCGCGAAGGTGGTATCGTCGACCTCGACCGCGACCTGGCGCAAGCTCATTGCGCGCACCCCCGCGATCGGCCCGCACAGATCGATCATCGCGTCCAGCAGGTGGATGCCGAGGCCGGTCATCCCGCCGGCCGGGCTCTCGGCCGCCTCGGCGCGCCACATGCCCGGCCTGTAGCGCGGCCCGCTCGCGGCCGAATGATTGCCCTCGATATGCAGGATCCGGCCCAGCTCGCCACGGTCGACCATCCATTTCAGCGCGTGCATGGCGGGCAGGAAGCGACGGTTGTGGCCGACCGCGAGGATCACGCCGGCGGCCTCGCAGGCCGCGAGGGCCGCTTCCGCGTCGGCCCGGCTCAAGGTCAGCGGCTTCTCGCAGAACACGTGCTTGCCCGCCGCGGCGGCCTGCTCGATCTGGGCGCGGTGCTGGCTGTGCGGCGTTGCCAGCACCACGGCGCCGATCTCCGGGTCGGCCAGGGCGGCGGCATAATCCTCGCCCAGCGCCAGCTTCTGCGCCGCCGCGTACGCCGCCGCCTTGTCCGGCGAGCGGGCGACGGCGCGGGTAAAGCGGATATGCTCGCCCTTCGGCACGCCGGTCTGTTGTACCGAATCGACCAGCACGCGCCCCCAGCGCCCCGGCCCGACGATCGCCGCGTTCAGCATTTGGTTGTTGTCCTCTCCAAGCCTTGGATGAGCATCGCCCGAGAGCGCTGACGGTGCAAGGATTTGCTCAGTCCCGCCGCAGCACCGCCACGGTCTCGACATGGGCGGAGTGCCTGAACTGGTCGACCGGGGTGACGCGGTCGATGCGATATCCACCATCGATCAGGATCGAGGCGTCGCGGGCGAAGCTCGCCGGATCGCAGGACACGGCGACGACGACCGGCACCTTCGATCCGGCCAGCTCTGCTGCCTGCGCCTCGGCGCCGGCGCGCGGCGGGTCGAAGACGACGGCATCGAAGCGGTCGAGGGCCGCGGCCGGCAGGGGATCGCGGAACAGGTCGCGCCGCGCCGCCTGCACCGGCTTCAGCCCGCCGGTCTGGCGCGCCGCCCGCGACAGCGCGTCGAGCGCCCGCGCATCGCTGTCGAAGGCGAAACAGCTGGCGCGTTCGGCGAGCTGCAGCGCGAACGGCCCGATGCCGCAGAACAGGTCGGCGATGCGCGCGGCATCGCCGACGCCTTCGAGAACAAGCGCGGCGAGCGCGTCCTCGCCGGCCGCCGTTGCCTGCAGGAACCCGCCGGGCGGCAGCACGACGGTCGCCGTTCCGATGCATAGCCTCGGCGGCCGCCGCTCGATCACCAGTTCGCGGTTGACGGTCAGCCGCGCGAGATCCCATTCCGCCGCCGCGTCGGTGAGCGCCAGCTGGGTTTGCCCTTGGACCGCAACGGCGCCGCGGAGATCGGCGTCGAGCCCGGACTCGGTCGCCGTCAGCAGCATGTCCAGGGCCTTGACGGGGCCGGCAAGCGGTGCCGCGAGGGCGCGCGCGATGGCGGCGGCGTCGTTTAGGGCCGGGACCAGGATCGGGCAGGCGTCGAGGTCGATCAGGCGGTGGCTGCGCGCTTCCATGAACCCGGCGAGCACCTTGTCCCCGGCGAAGCGGATATGCAATGTCGCGCGCCGTCGCCCGGCACCATGCGCGTCGACCAGGTCGTCGACCGGCGCGTCGATCCGCCGGTGCTTGAGCGCCGTTGCGACCAGCCCCCGCTTCCATGCCGCATAGGCGCCATGGCGCCAGTGCTGGGCGGCGCAGCCGCCGCAGGTGCCGAAATGCGGGCAGAGCGGCGCGATCCGATCGGGGCTGGGCGCGAGAATCTCGACAAGCCGGCCGCGCCGTCCTTCGATGTGCGCGCGCACGGTCTCGCCCGGCAGGGTGAACGGCACGTAGACCGCCCCGGACTCCGTCTCGGCGATGCCGTCGCCATGCCGCCCCAAGGCGCTGATCGTGAGCGTCGTTTCGGTCGACACGCCTGTCTCCTATGGCGGGCGGCCTTATCGCCCCGCCGCCTCGCCGGCAAGAACATCGTCGTACGCGGGCGGCGGTTCAGGCGAGGATCTGATCGAAACCGAGACCGCGCGCCGCGATCGCATCATACACCGCCCAGGAGGTGAATGTGGTCCACATGCCGTTCACGACCTGGCCGTGCGCCTCCTGGAAGCGCGCCAGCGCATCGTCGCTGAAGCGGCCCCACACGCCGTCGGCGCCGTCGCCGTCCGGTCCGAAATCGCCGAGATCGTAGCCCAGCGCGATCAACGCCTTCTGCCGGCCGCGCGGCAGCCATAGCGGACCCCAGACATCGGGAATGGCCTCGTCTTCGTAGATGCCGCGCAGCACCGGCGCGAACGGGAAGCCGGCGACGTCCTCCTTGTAGCCGGGACAGACATCGTGATGGCCGTGATGGTCGCGCGGGCCGATCCGCGGCCAGCGCGCGACGATCTCCTTGCCGACCTGGATCATCATCTCGACCTGTTCATCGGTCCAGGGCTGGATCCGTCGCACATGGCGGCCGTTCGGCGTCGCGGCCGCGATCCAGTCGCCGCCGGCCGCAACGCCCGGACGCGCGAAGCCGATATTGACCGTCTCGACGCCGATCGTCGCCCGCGCCCCCCTGGTCGCCCTGGCGGCGCGCCGTCCGTCCCAGCGCAGCGTCTGGCCGCGGCCGGCATGCCAGGCGCGGTCGCCGAGCGCAACGTAGCGGTCGATGCCTTCCTCGAAGCTGCGGCCGACGCCGTAATGGGCCGAGGCGATCCCCTTGCGCAACGCATCGGCGCCGCCGAGCACCTGCCGGCAGGTCGCCAGGTCCCGGGTCGCCGTCCAGTGCCAGGTGACGCCCATCGGCCGTCGGCCGGTCGGCGCCAGCCAGCCGCGCCCGACCGCCTGTCCCGGCGCGACCGGGATCATGTGATTCTCGTTGATCTCGACGGGCAATTTGCGTCTTCCTCCATGTCATCGGGTCCTTCCCGATCATAGAAGAAGATCAGCAACCAGCAATTCGGGCGGGCACCCTCCCGCCGTCCCTACTCGGCGGCGTCGCTCGCCTTGCCCGACACCTGTTCCTCCATCAGCGCGACGAATTCGGGCTTCAGTTTGCCGATGCCCTCGCGGATGAAGGTCTCGCGCATGGTGAACGCGTTGCCGCCATGGGCGGTGAATTTCGAACGCGGCGTCCGTTTGGTGACCTCCGGCCAGTGGCCCGGCTGCGGCGTCGCCCCCTCGGCGACGATCGCCATCGGCTTGACCTCGTCCATCGCCGGCGGCCTTTCGATCTCCATGGTCTCCCACGAGATCTCGAGCGGGATGTTGTTGGGATCGAAGAAGTAGATCGACCAGATGATGCCGTGGTCGACCGCGCCGTGCACGTCGACGCCGGCGGCCTCGAGCCTGTCCTTGAAGGCGAACAGCTCGTCCACCGTCTCGACGGTCATCGACAGGTGATCGAAGCCGAGCGGCTCCGTGGTGCGATCGCCGTGGAACTTGTATTCCATCGGCGCCGCCTCCTCGTATTCGAAGAAGGCGATCTGGTTGGCCTCGCCCAGCCTGAAGAAGTAGTGCCGGTAGCCCTCATGGCCGATGCCGGCGTGCAGCTCGAGGCCCAAGAGGTCGCGCCAGAAGCGGATGGTCTTCGTAAGGTCGTTGGTGATGAAGGCGAGATGGTTGACGGCGGTCAGCTTCATGGCGGAACTCCTCTCCTCGTTCTCCGCTTGCGCCATGATACAGATAATCCCGCTCCGCCGCGCGTCAAACCGGCCGCTCAGGCGCCGAAATAGTGGCGCATCAGGAAGTGGCACAGATTCTTGGTGATCTCGGCATCGCCGATGCGGCGCGGCGCGCGCACCCGCCAGGTCGGCCACAGCCGCGCGAACTCGGCGTTCAGCGCGGCGATCTCGGCCGGCGAGAGATCGTCGGTGTTGTCGCGGTCGAACGGTGCCGGGATGTCGTCGCTCGTCATCATGCGCGCCTCGCGTCGATTGCATCGCGTCCGATACCCTTGCCGGGGCGCGCGCCGCCCGTCAATATCTCGCCAGGACGATCGGATGACGGACCAGGGAGCAGGGCGATGGCCGAACTCGACAGACTTGCCATGTATATCGACGGCGAGCGGGTGGCGCCGTCTTCCGGCGAATACTTCGAATCCTTCAACCCGTTCACCGGCAAGCCCTGGGCGCTGGTGCCGCGCGGCGGGGCGGAGGATGTCGCGCGGGCCGTCGACGCTGCCAAGCGCGCCTTCGATGAGGGCGACTGGCCGCAACTGAACCCGACCCAGCGCGGTCATCTGTTACGCCGGCTCGGCGACCTCGTTGCCCGCGAGGCCGAGCGCCTCGCCGAGATCGAGGTGCGCGACAATGGCAAGCTGATTGCCGAGATGGGCCTGCAGCTGCGCTACGCACCCCAATGGTATCACTATTTCGGCGGCCTCGCCGACAAGATCGAGGGCGCGGTGCTGCCGATCGACAAGCCGGAGACGTTCACCTACACATTGCACGAGCCGCTCGGCGTGTGCGGCATGATCATCCCGTGGAACTCGCCGCTGCTGCTGCTGGCCTGGAAGCTGGCGCCGGCGCTCGCCGCAGGGAATACCGTCGTCGTCAAGCCGTCGGAGTTCACCTCCGCCTCCACGCTGGCCTTCGCGGATCTGGTCGCCGAGGCCGGGTTTCCCAGGGGCGTCTTCAACGTCGTCACCGGCTATGGCATCGAGGCCGGCGAGCCGCTGGTCGCGCATGAGGATGTCGCCCGCATCGCCTTTACCGGCGGCAGCCTCAGCGGCACGCGCGTCTACGAGAAGGCGGCCGCGGGCTTGAAGAAGGTCAGCCTCGAGCTCGGCGGCAAGTCGCCCAATATCGTGTTCGCCGATGCGAACATGGAGAACGCGGTCAAGGGCGCGATATCGGGCATCTTCGCGGCGACGGGACAGACCTGCATCGCCGGCTCGCGGCTCCTCGTCCAGGAGTCGATCCACAACGAGTTCGTCGACCGGCTCGTCGATTTCGCGAGGACCGCCAAGATGGGCGATCCGATGTCGCCCGACACCCAGGTCGGCCCGGTGACGACGCAGCCGCAATTCGAGAAGATCCTCTCCTATCTGGACGTCGCGCGCGAGGACGGGGCCGAATGCGTGCTCGGCGGCGCCCGCGCCGCGCGGCCGGAATGCGGCGCGGGCTGGTTCGTCGAGCCGACCATCTATACCGGCGTCGACAACCGCATGCGCATCGCCCAGGAGGAGGTGTTCGGCCCGGTGCTCTCGGTGATCCCGTTCAAGGATGACGACGAGGCGATATCGATCGCCAACGACATCGTCTACGGCCTCGCCGCCGGGGTCTGGACCACCGACATCCGCCGGGCGCTGGAGATTCCGAAGCGGATCAAGGCCGGCACCGTCTGGGTCAACACCTACCGCGCGGTCTCGTATGTTGCGCCGTTCGGCGGCTACAAGCGCTCGGGCCTCGGCCGCGAGAGCGGCCAGCAGGCGATCCGCGACTGGATGCAGACCAAGACGGTGTGGATCTCGACCGCGACCGAGACCCCGAACCCGTTCATTATGAGATAGGCCAAGCCAGGCTCAGCCCCGCGCCGGGTTGGTGCCGGGAGGGGGCGACCGATCCGCGATCGGACGCCCGTGGCGGCGCGAGGCCCCAAGGCTAGCGCGGCAGCCCCGTCTCCTGCTCACCTCATCCTGAGCCCGTCGAAGGATGAGGCCACGCGGCCGCCGCATCGCAGGTCCGCCGCAAAGTTACGAGGCGGTCGGGAAATCAGTCCTGTTCCGTGATAACCCGGCGAGGCGTGCCAAATCACCGGCGATCAGCGCTTCTTTCTTAGCGCGGCTCCATCCCTTTATCTGGCGCTCTGCGGCGATCGCGTCCTCGATCTTGGCGAATTCCTGCGCGAACACCAGTTCCACCGGCCGCCGCCGGTTCGTGTAGCCCCCGTAGACTCCTGCATTATGCTCGGCAACGCGCTGTTCCAATGACGTGCGCGTGGTGCCCGTGTAATAGGCGCCGCCCCTGCAGCGGACGATGTACACATATGCGGGCATGGCCTGAAGTCGTCCGGCTCTTTGCCTGTGGCCTCATCCTTCGACAGGCTCAGGATGAGGGCGCGTTGCGATCGGGCTCAAATACCATACCTCCTCGACCGGAGGCCACGACAACCGCCGCTGCGTTCTCTCTCGCCCAAACACGCCTCATCCTTCGACAGGCTCAGGATGAGGGTGCGTTGTGATCGGGCTCGAATACCATACCTCGTTGAGCGGAGGCCACGACAACCGCCGCTGCGTTCTCTCTCGCCCAAACACGCCTCATCCTTCGACAGGCTCAGGATGAGGGCGCGTTGTGACCGGGCTCAAATACCATACCTCTTCGAGCGAAGGCCACGACAACCGCCGCTCCGTTCTCTCTCGCCCAAACACGCCTCATCCTGAGCCTGTCGAAGGATGCGTTGCCGGAGATCGCGCCGGCCGGCGGAGCGCGACCGCCCCGTCTCCGCCCCTCGTATGGACATTTTTCGCGCATTTCGCTACCATTATTGTGCGCTGCACAATAGGGCGCGGGCGAAAGAGGGCCGGGACATGGCGGACTTCGAGGACAGGTCGCTGGACGATTGGCGCAAGCTCGCCGACTCCGAGCTGAAGACCCGAACGCTCGACGATCTTACCTGGCACACGCCGGAGGGGATCGCGGTCAAGCCGCTCTATACCGAGGCCGATCTCGAGGGCCTTGCCCATCTCGACACGCTGCCCGGCTTCGCGCCGTTCACCCGCGGTCCGCGGGCGACGATGTATGCGCAGCGGCCCTGGACGATCCGCCAGTATGCCGGCTTCTCGACCGCCGAGGAGTCGAACGATTTCTTCCGCAAGGCGCTGGCCGGCGGCCAGAAGGGGCTGTCGGTCGCCTTCGACCTTGCGACCCATCGCGGCTACGATTCCGACCACGGCCGTGTCGCCGGCGATGTCGGCAAGGCGGGGGTCGCCATCGATTCCGTCGAGGACATGAATATCCTGTTCGACGGCATCCCCCTGGACGAGATGTCGGTCTCGATGACGATGAACGGCGCGGTGCTGCCGGTCCTCGCCATGTTCATCGCCGCCGGCGAGGAGCAGGGGGTTGCGCGCGACAAGCTCAGCGGCACCATCCAGAACGACATCCTCAAGGAGTTCATGGTCCGCAACACCTATATCTACCCGCCCGAGCCCTCGATGCGGATCGTCGCCGACATCATCGAATATACGGCACGTGAGATGCCGCGCTTCAACTCCATCTCGATCAGCGGCTATCATATGCAGGAGGCCGGCGCGACCCAGGTGCAGGAGCTCGCCTTCACCCTGGCCGACGGGCTGGAATATGTCCGCGCGGCCGCGGCCAAGGGGCTGGATGTGGATGCCTTCG
>CP070634.1:2017758-2034741 GCA_020356105.1 Rhodospirillales bacterium
AGCATGCACGAGATCGAGAAGGTGGTCGCGTATCTGCTGCGCCACCAGCAGCCGCACACGGTGCTGATCGGCGTCGATCTGATCAGTTTCGATGTGAACCGCGCGGAAAACGAGGATTTCGCCCAATCGGGCTTCGACGGAACGCCGCTGCCGCAGCTCTATCTGCCCCGCATCCTGTCGAGCCGGGCGCTGGTCGATTCGT
The DNA here is from genome assembly GCA_020356105.1 of Rhodospirillales bacterium. GTDB lineage: Bacteria > Pseudomonadota > Alphaproteobacteria > UBA8366 > JADFVY01. The sequence continues at coordinate 2,017,961 of CP070634.1, forward strand.
TGTCTACCATCGTCTACAACCTGGCCGGCGCGCGCGAGCCGCAATTCGGCCGAAACGGCGCGTTGGCGCGGCCCCGCAACATGCGGTACGACCATCGCGCGGCGTTCCGACACATGATCGGCTACTACGCCAAATGGGACTTCTACACGGATTTCGCCTATAGCGCGGCGAGCATGCGGGCGTTGCGGCGGGCCCTGCGACAGCTGCTTGACCGGGGGGTCGAGGTCTATCTGTTCGTCAGCCCCGTGCACGCCAGCCAGCTCGAGGTCATGCGCCTGATGGGGCTCTACGACGCGTTCGAGCGCGTCAAGCGCGATCTGGTCGCGACCGCGACCACGCTCGACGCCGGCGATCGCCTGCAGCTCTGGGATTTCAGCGGTTACAACAGCATCACCCTGGAAGCGCTGCCGCCGGCGCGGGTCGAGCGGCGGATGGCCTGGTACTGGGAGCAGGCCCATTACACGCGGGCGACCGGGGATCTGATGCTTGCGCGCATGCTCGGCGCGGCGCATCGGGTCGGTGGCGTGCCGCCCGATTTCGGCGTCCGGCTCGGCCCGGAAAATATCGAGACGCATCTTGTCGATATGCGGCGCGGCCGGCTGCGATATCACGACGCCGATCACGCCGCGCAGCCGATCATCGCCGATATCATGACGGAACGCCGCTAGGGCCCGCGGCGCTCGCGCCCCGATCGACGGTCAATCCTGCGTCGACCATCCTCGATGCGCCGGCAGGGAGTCGTCGAGCCGCAGCCAATCGAGCTTGTCGTCGGTCCAGATATGCCGGTCGGCCGGGTGTGCCGCGGCGCAGTCGAGGCTGCCGACGGTCACATCGATCGTATCGCGCGCCGTTTCGTTGGTATATGTCAACTCGGTTCCGCATGTTGCGCAGAATGCGCGCTGAACGCCCGCCGAGGAGGCGAACCGGCTTGGCCGACCGCGGATCCAGGCGAAATTGTCGCGCGGCACCGTGAACCAGGTCATCAAAACCGCACCGGAAGACCGCCGACACGAGCGGCAATGGCAGTGGGCGACCGATTCGATGGGCCCGTCGAACCGGTAACGGATCGCGCCGCACAGGCAACCGCCTTCATGCTTCTCGCTGGCGCACGACATCACGCCGCCTCCCGGATCTCGCACCACACCGGCGTGTGGTCCGACGCCTTGTCCCTGCCGCGCGGCCCGCGGTCGATTTCGCAGGCCTCCAGCCGGTCGGCAGCGCCGGGCGAGAGCAGGAAATGGTCGATGCGCAGCCCCTCGTCTCGGGACCAGCGTCCGCCCTGGTAATCCCAGAACGTATAGGCGCTCTCGGCGTGCAGGGCGCGCCATGCCTCGGTCAGGCCGAGATGGATCAAGGCGCGGAATTTCGAGCGGGTCTCATGCCGGAACAGCGCGTCCTCCGCCCAGGCCTTCGGATTGTATACGTCGAGATCGGCGGGAATGACGTTGTAGTCGCCGCCGAGTACGAAGGGCTGCTCGGACGGCAACAGCCGGTCCCGTACATGGCGGATTAGCCGGTCCATCCAGGCCAGCTTGTAGGGATATTTGTCGCTTTCGACGGGGTTGCCGTTGGGCAGATAGATGGAGGCGATGCGCAGGTCGCCGACCGTCGCCTCGACGTAGCGCGCTTGCTCATCCGTGCGGTCGCCGGGCAGGCTGCAGGCCGCATCCTCGATCGGACGTTTCGAGAGCAGAGCGACGCCGTTGTAGGTCTTCTGACCGTGCGTCAGGACATTGTAGCCCAGATCCTCGATCTCGAGTGCCGGGAAGGCATCGTCGATGCACTTGGTCTCCTGCAGCAGTGCGACGTCCGGTGCGGCTTCCTTCAGCCATTCCAGGACTCGCGGGAGGCGCGCCTTGATCGAGTTGACGTTGAAGGTTGCGATCTTCATGTGATGATCCCCACACAGCGAAAAGGCCCGCCGAGAGCGGGCCCTATTCGTAGCACGAGGGACGACCGCCGGTCAGATGGAAAACGAACTGCCGCAACCGCACGAGGCGGTCGCGTTGGGATTGCGAATCTGGAACGAGGCACCGATCAGATCCTCAACGAAGTCGATCTCGGCGCCCCCGATCAGTTCCAGCGACATCTCGTCGACGACGACCTTGATACCTGCATGCTCGAATATGCGGTCGTCGGGTTTAATCTCGTCGTCGAAGCTGAATCCGTACTGGAAGCCCGAGCATCCACCGCCAGATACGGTGATCCGAAGGAACAGCCCCTCGCCGCTCTCCTGGGCGATCAGGATGGCGATGCGGCGCGCCGCGTTGTCGGTGACGGTAACGCCGCGCGCGGTCGCTGCGGGCTCGGATGCGAAAATATCGTTCATCAATCCGGATCTTCGTACTGTACCTTTATTCGAACACTGTAGATGTAGGATGACCATGGTCCGTGTCAATCGGCGAACTGGAATCGTCACCCGCCCTGCGCTCCAGCGCCCCGGCAAGACCGTCTTGGTCCGGCAGGGGCCGACGAGGTCTTCCCCCTGCACATGGCGCCTGCCGGAAGACGGCATGCCGCCGCAGGGCCCGGCACGGGCGCATTTGTGGGCATAACGTCGCAGGCCGTTATTTCCGAGTTGGTCAGGTGTGTGTTTGGGGTTCCGCATCGGCGCCGGCTTGGTTACCATCGCCCGAATTTCCGGAACCCGTCGGCGAAACGGGACCGGAGGATTCGGACGCGGCGGCGCGTCCGCGGCGACATTCACCAGACCTGCGGGGCATGATGACTCACCGCGACAGCGACAAGGGGAGGGCGAGGACCGGCAACGCGAAGCTGCTGGCCTGGATCGACGAGATGGCCGCGTTGTGCCGGCCCGACTCCATTCATTGGTGCGACGGCTCGCAAGAGGAATACGACCACTTGTGCGACGAGATGGTCAGGGGTGGAACCCTGATCCCGCTGAACCAGGACAAGCGGCCGGGCAGCTACCTTGCCCGATCGGATCCGGGTGACGTGGCCCGGGTGGAGGATCGCACCTTCATCTCTTCGCGCCGCGCGGAGGACGCGGGCCCGAGCAACAACTGGGCCGACCCGGACGAGATGAAGCGGACCCTCAAGCGACTGTTCGACGGCTGCATGCGTGGCCGGACGATGTATGTCTGCCCATTCAGCATGGGCCCGTTGGGCTCGCCGATTGCGCATATCGGCGTGCAGATCACCGATTCGGCCTATGCCGCCGTCAACATGCGGATCATGACGCGAATGGGCAACATGGTCCTCGATGCGCTCGGCGACGACGGCGATTTCGTCCCCTGCCTGCATTCCGTTGGCGCGCCGCTGGCGCCGGGTGAGGCGGACGTCCCGTGGCCATGCAACGAGACGAAATACATCGTCCATTTCCCCGAGGAGCACGCGATCTGGTCCTTCGGTTCCGGATATGGCGGCAACGCGCTGCTCGGCAAGAAGTGCTTCGCGCTGCGTATCGCGTCGGCAATGGCCCGGCAAGAGGGCTGGCTTGCAGAGCACATGCTGATCCTCGGCGTCGAGAGTCCCGAGGGCGAGACGACCTATATCGCCGCCGCCTTCCCCAGCGCATGCGGCAAGACCAACCTCGCCATGTTGATCCCGCCCGACGGGTTCGACGGCTGGAGGGTGACGACGATCGGCGACGATATCGCCTGGATCAAGCCGGACCCAGACGGTCGGCTGCGCGCCATAAACCCGGAGGCGGGCTATTTCGGCGTCGCGCCGGGCACGTCGATGGCATCCAATCCCAACGCGATGCGGATGTTGCGCAGGAACTGCATCTTCACCAATGTCGCCCTGACCGACGACGGCGATGTCTGGTGGGAAGGTATGGACGGCGCCCCGCCTGCGCACGCCATCGACTGGCAAGGCAACGACTGGACGCCGGATTGCGGCCGTTTGGCCGCCCATCCCAACGCGCGTTTTACCGCCCCCGCCGCCGAGTGCCCGAGCCTCGATCCAAACTGGGAGTCTCCCGAGGGCGTGCCGATCGCCGCTCTCGTCTTTGGCGGCCGCCTCAGCCGCACGTTTCCGCTGGTTTATCAGGCCTTCGACTGGCCGCATGGCGTTTATTGCGCCGCCACCATGGGATCGGAGGCGACGGCCGCCGCCGTTGGCCAGGCGGCGATCCGCCGCGATCCCATGGCGATGCTTCCGTTTTGCGGGTACAACATGGCCGACTATTGGGGCCACTGGCTGGAAATGGAACGGCGCCTGGTCGATCCGCCGCCGATATTTCGCGTCAACTGGTTCCGTAAAGATGATGAGGGCAAGTTCATGTGGCCGGGTTTCGGTCAGAACATGCGTGTCCTCAAATGGATCGTCGATCGGGTGCGCGGCTGTGCGCCGGCCGTCGAGAGTCCGCTCGGCCTCATGCCCCGGCACGAGGATATCGAGTGGGCTGGTCTTGCCTTTCCACGCGAGACGTTTCTCGACCTCACCGCCGTCGATCGAACCGCCGGCCTCGCCGAAGCCGAGGACCAGCGCGTATTTTTCGACCGGTTCGCCGGGCATCTCCCCGCCGCGCTGGAAGAGCAGCGCGCGGGCCTGATCGCCCGCCTCACGGAGGCCCCGGCGCTATGGCGCATGGAGGCCCAGGCCTTGCACGTCTTGGTAACGGATGATTGCGCTTAGCCGTCAATAACGGGCCGCACTGCGCAGTCTCGGCGGGGCGCCCAGTCAGAATCGCGGCGTCCACATGCAGATCGTGTCGCCCATGCCCTTGAGCGCCCAATCATGCGCTTCCGACGCGCGATCCATGTGCTCGTGCAAGGGTGTCAATGGGTCGAGCATCGTGCCGCCGAACGATGCAGTCGTGTTTGCTTGCTGGTTGCCGCCGGGGGAGGGCACGGGCTGCGAAATCACCTGTTCGCGGAGGCTCTTGATGAAGCCTACCGCTTCGTCACGCTCGATCTGGCGCAACATGACAAGATATTTATCCGGTGCGATGCGGTAGAGCGCGTCGTTGGACCGGAGGCGGGCGGTTATCCAGGCTCCCAGGATCTCCATCAAGACATCATCGGTCGTGCCATCGGGACTGACAATGCAGATACAGCTGGAATCGTTGGTTAGACATACGCGGTCCATTTCGCCGCGCAGCCCGGCGATGATCGCGCCCGGATCGCTCACGACCGAGGACCCGCTGCCGCCGTCGCCGGCGCCGGTGGGCGTATCGCCGGTCACCGGACCCGGTGTTGCGCTCTTCTCAAGGATGTCTCCGGGCATCTGTTCCATGTCGCCTCTTAGGGTCTGTTCCGAAAACGGACCAGGAGCTGGGCGCAAGATGCATTCCAGCGCAATTGTCTCGAATCCAATCTCCCGCGCTGGTGGCGGGATCGATGGGCGAATGGACCGGCCGACGGCGAGCGATCCCGGCTTGCGATAAATAGCGGACTTTCCAGAGATTCGTCCGGGGGATGTAACCGGTTCGCTGCTCAGCCCACCGCACGATTGCAGTCGTCGATCAGCGAATCCCAGACGTGGATCATCTCCATCAGCCTGTCCCAGAACCCGGGATCGCGCCTGGCATCGAAGTCGGCGACCGAAACCCCCTGCTGCTCAACCCACGTATAGTAGCCGAGATTGAAGATGCGCTCCCGGTCACGGCGCGTCGTCTCGATCATGTGGTCTGTTGTCGCGGCCAGAAGATACCGGCCGAACACCTCGGAAGCGGCCAGCTCATCGAACGTGCCGGAAAAGGCTCTGTCCGTCGCCTTGGCCAACTCCGTCGCATACAGATCGGCGCCGTCCGTCGCCACGGTCAGCACGGCATCGTTGGGACCGAGGCCCATGTATCTGGCGATCTTGACCGCGCCCAGAACATTAGCGATTGACGACAGGCCAAGATCGGCGAGCCGTCCTACCGCCTCCTGCCCCAACCCCTTGCGCGCGGTCAGGTATGTGCGTCCCACCGTGGTGTTGAAGAGCAGGTTCAGGGCGTCGCAGGCCGCATCTGACACGCCGATCACGAAGTCAGTATTCATGACGTTGTGAATGAGCGGCACGTGCTTGTCGCCGATGCCCTGGATGTTATGTTCGCCATAGCCGTTGTACAGCATGGTCGGGCATTCCAACGCCTCGACGGCGCAGATCGCACTGCCCAGCCGTTGCTTCAAGTAATCCCCGGCGGCCAGCGTGCCGGCCGAACCGGAGGCCGAGACGAAGGCGCGGGCGCGCAGGGTGCCATCACCCCGCACCGCTTCGAATACCCTCTCCAGGGCCCGGCCGGTCGCGGCCCGGTGAACGATGTAGTTCCCGAACTCGCTGAACTGATTGAGAACCACGTTGTCGGGGTCACGCTCCAGCAGGCGGCACGCATCGTAGATCTCCTTCACATTGCTCTCGGTGCCTGGCGTGCGAACGATGTCCTCCGGATCTGTGACCCAGCGCTCGAGCCATTCGAAGCGCTCGCGGCTCATGCCCTCGGGCAGGACGGCGACGGCCCGGCATCCAAGAATGCGCGAGATCGCGACGCCGCCGCGGCAGTAATTGCCGGTCGACGGCCAGACGGCGCGCTGGCGGGTCGGATCGAACCGGCCGGTGACCAGCCGCGGTACCAGGCAGGCATAGGCCGCAAGCACCTTGTGGGCGCGGATCAGCGGGAAGCGATTGCCGAGAAGGACAATGATCGGCGCCTCGACGCCGGTGAGTTGCGGCGGCAGGACGACATGCTCAGGCACCTGTGCGACCTGCGTGCGGTCGGCCGCGTTGTACCAGTGGACCCGGAACAGGTTGCGGGGATCCGGTGCATCCGGATCGACACTGCTAAGATCGGGCACGTCTTGGCCGTTGCGGTGCGGGTCGGCAAGTTCGGAAATACGCGGCAAACGGACACCGCTCGCGCGGAGCCGCGCGATGGTCCGTGCAAGACCTTCCGGATCGACGATGTTCCGTTCGAGTGCCACCGACATTTGCTATCCCTTCACGATATTCTGGCGGATCATCTGGCGACGTGTAGCATAGGCCGGGCGTGGCACGCCGGACAACAGAGCCACTTCCATGTTCTGGTCGGGGGGCTCATTGCTGCGGAATGTCATCCCGGAACGCGGGCGTCTTCCCTCGAGACTTGCAATTGGCCCGGTTCGGGCCGATACAGTCGCGCCATGAGCGATCCCCTTGCGCCCTATGCGACGCGCTGGCAGTCGAGCCGGGGCCGGCTACATGCCGAGCCGGAAAGCGAAATCCGGTCGCCGTTCCAGCGCGATCGCGACCGTATTGTTCACTCGACGGCGTTCCGGCGACTCAAGCATAAGACCCAGGTATTCATCTCGCCGGAAGGGGACCATTTCCGCACCCGTCTGACACACAGTATCGAGGTTGCCCAGATCGCTCGGACGATTGCTCGTTGCCTGCGGCTCGACGAGGATCTCGCCGAGGCTTTGGCGCTGGCCCACGATCTGGGCCACACGCCCTTCGCCCATGCCGGTCAGGAAGCGCTCGACTCGGTGATGAAACATTGGGGCGGATTCGAACACAACGATCAGACCCTGCGCGTGCTTACCCTACTGGAGGCCCGTTATGCCAATTTCGACGGGCTGAACCTGACCTGGGAGACGCTCGAAGGTGTCGTCAAGCACAACGGTCCGCTGTCCACGGCGGAGTCGCGGTCGCCGCCGCCGCCCAGTATCGCGGAATACAACGCCCGGCATGACCTGTCGCTCGCGGATTGGCCGGGACCGGAAGCGCAGGTCGCAGCGATTGCCGATGATATCGCATACAACCACCACGACCTTGACGACGGGATCAGAGCTGGATTGTTCTCCATCGAGGACCTGGACGCTGTCCCTCACGTGGCTGCGACGTTCCATTCCGTCAGGCAGCGTCATCCCGCGATCGAGCCGCAACGTCTGGTCCATGAAACCGTGCGCCGCCTGATCGACGCCATGGTCCGCGACGTCGTGGCGCAGACAGGCGAGCGGCTGGCGGCCCTGGGGCCGACCAACGTTGAATCCATCCGTGCACACGGGCATCCAGTTGTTGCGTTTTCCCGGGCGATGGGCGAAAACGACCGGGCCCTGAAGAGATTCCTGTTCGAGCGGCTATACAGAAATACCGCAGTATTGCAGGAAACGGCCGAAGCACGCCGCATTGTCACTGAACTTTTCAATGGGTTGATGGCAGCGCCCGAGCGTTTGCCGGCAGCCTGGCGCTGGGAAGAAGCGGGTGCGGACCCGGCGGCGCTGGCACGCCGCATCGCCGACTACATCGCCGGCATGACCGATCGATATGCAACCCAGATGCATGCTCTCATAGACAAGAAGACGACAAAGTAAATGAATATTTTCAATAGGTATCGAAACATTATTGAGAAATCGGTGAAGGATCTGTCGGCGGCCGGTGCATTGCCGGCGGGACTCGATGTTTCGCGCCTGACCGTCGAGCCGCCGCGCGACCCGGCGCATGGCGACGTTTCGACCAACGCAGCGATGGTGCTGGCGAAGCCCGCGGCGATGAAGCCGCGTGAGCTGGCGGAACTGATTGCGCAGCGGCTGCGTGAGGCGGAGGAAATCGATGCCGTCGAGGTCGCCGGGCCGGGATTCATCAATCTGCGCCTTGCGGAGTCGGTTTGGCACCAGTGCCTCGAAGCGGCGATTGGCCTCGGCTCTTCGTACGGTGACTCGGACCATGGCGGCGGCCGCCAGGTCAATGTCGAGTATGTTTCGGCCAATCCGACGGGCCCCCTGCATATCGGACATGCGCGGGGAACCGTGTTCGGCGACGTTTTGGCGTCGTTGCTGGAGAAGGCGGGCTACGCGGTTACACGCGAGTATTACGTCAATGACGCCGGGGCCCAGGTCGATTCCCTGGCCCGGTCAGCCTATCTGCGGTATCGCGAGGCGCTTGGCCGCGAGATCGGCGAGATCCCGGAGGGTCTCTATCCCGGTGAGTATCTGAAGCCGATTGGCCGCGAGTTGGCCGACATGAAAGGTGACAAGTGGCTGGACGCGCCGGAGACGGACTGGCTGGCCGAGATCCGGACCTTTACGGTCGAGTCGATGATGGCGTTGATCCGTGAGGATCTTGCCGCCCTTGGCGTACATCACGACGTGTTCACCTCGGAACGCGAGCTTGTCGAATCGGGCATGGTCGACGAGGTGTTCAAGACACTCGATGCCGAGGGGCATATCTATACCGGAACGCTCGAGCCGCCGAAGGGCAAGACGCCGGAGGACTGGGAGCCAAGGCCGCAGACGCTGTTCCGGGCGACCGAGTTCGGCGACGACGTCGATCGTCCGTTGAAGAAATCGGACGGCAGCTGGACCTATTTCGCCTCGGACATCGCGAATCACCTCGATAAGTTTCGCCGCGGATTTGCCGATATGATCGACGTCTGGGGTGCCGATCACGCGGGTTATGTCAAGCGGATGCAGGCCGCCGTGAACGCGATTTCCGGCGGCGATGGAGCGCTTGATGTCAAGATTTGTCAGCTGGTCCGACTGACCGACAGGGGACAGCCGGTCAAGATGTCAAAGCGCGGCGGCAGCTTCGTTACACTGCGCGAACTGGTCGACGAGGTCGGCCCGGATATTGTTCGGTTCCATATGCTTACACGCACCAACGACGCACAGATGGACTTCGATCTGAGTGCCGTCGTCGAGGGCGGCAAGGACAACCCGGTATGGTATGTCCAATATGCCAGCGCGCGCTGTCATTCGGTGCGCCGGATGGCTGCAGCGACCTTCCCGAACCACGATATGTCGTTGTCCGCTCTGGCCCGAGCCCCTATATCATGCTTGACGGACGAAGCGGAGCTTGGTCTGATCAAGTCCATCGCCGGTTGGCCGCGGGCGATCGAGGCGGCGGCCGACGCGCATGAACCACACAGGATCGCGTTTTTCCTGTATGATATGGCCGCGCTGTTTCACACACTCTGGACGAAGGGCAAGGAAGACCCTTCCCTCAAGTTCGTGATCGAAGAAGACGAAGAATTGACGATGGCGCGGCAGGCGTTGGTGCGCGGGGTCGAAACGGTAATTGCCTCTGGGCTTGGCATATTCGGCATTGAGCCAGTAGAGGAGATGCGCTGATGGCTGTTGACGACGACATAAAATCTCTGGAAGCAGAACTAGAAGGGCTTGACGACGACGAAGACGGTCGCCGTTCCAAGATCGTACGTTTGCTACCTGTGATTCTTGCTGTCGGGGCACTCGTGTTCTTTTCCATCGTCGTGATCGTGGCCTATAGCGGCGACGATGAAGAGGTCGTGGTGATGAACATTCAGGACATCGGCCCGGAGACGCCCGCGATCAAGATCGAGCCCGACTCGGCCGGGGCGCCCGTGCCGGTCGAAGGCCAGGACAACACTGCCTACAACACGATGAATCAGGCCAACGATGACACTCAGGTCGCCGCCGTGGCACCACTACCGGAGGAGCCCGCGACCCCGCCGCAGACCAACGTTATCAAGGTGCCGCCGCCGGATGTTCCTGCCGCGCCGGAAGAGGGGAGTGGCGATGCCGCGAAACCGGCCGAACTGCCGGCGGCGGGCGCCGGCACGAGTGGCAGTGCTGGAGAAGACAAGCCCGAGGATCTGATGGCCGCGCCGGCCAAACCCGCCGCATCGCCGCCGGACAAGCCCGCAAGTGAGACGCCGGCGGAAACGATCGTTGCAAAGACCCCGAAGGCCCCCGAGCCGGCGACCCAGACAGCGCAAGCGGGAACCGTCATCCAGCCACCGGCCGCAGCGAAGGCGCCTTCGGCATCCCCGACTGCGCCGCCCAGCGCTACCGGGACCACCGCGTTTCGAACCATGGCCGGCGTTTATCGCGTGCAGATCGCATCGACCAAATCCGAAGGGCTGGCGCAGCGCGAGTGGAGCGACCAGGTCAAGAAATATCCAGACGTGCTGTCGAATCTCTCGCTCACCGTGCAACGGGCCGTGGTCAAGAATCGCGGCGTCTTCTACCGCGTCCAGGGGGGTCCGTTTGCGGATCGGGATGCCGCGGATTCCGTATGCCGCACGCTTAAATCACGGGGTCAGGACTGCCTGGTTGTCCGCCCATAGGTCCGGCATCGGTTTGACGGGACTCGAAAGGTGACCGCCCGGGGTGTCAAGGCGCCGCCCTTGGCGGCGATTTTCGGTTGCGCAGGGCCACGTCTGCTATTGCGGGAGCGCGATTTCTTTCACGAGGTCGATCCCGCAGGCTTCATATTATTTTCCCGCAATGTTGAATCGCCGGCGCAGTTGAACGCCCTGGTCGCCGCGCTTCGCGACAGCGTCGGCCGGCCCGATGCACTTGTACTGATCGATCAGGAGGGAGGTCGGGTGGCGCGGTTGAGGCCGCCCCATTGGCGCGCGGTGCCCGCGGCGGCGCGGTTCGGTGAGCTTGCGCAGCACGACATGGAGAACGGTCGAAAGGCGGCTTGGCTCAATGCCCGATTGCTGGCCGACGATCTTGCGGTGCTCGGCATCTCTGTGGACTGCCTGCCGGTTCTGGACCTCCGGATTCCGGGCGCCCACGACATCGTCGGTGACCGGTCCTACGGGGCCGATCCGGATCTCGTTTCCGCGCTTGCAGGCGCGGTTTGCGAGGGCCTGATGGACGGTGGCGTGCTGCCAATTGTCAAGCACATCCCGGGCCATGGGCGCGCGACGGTCGATAGCCACCATGAATTGCCGATCGTGGCAGCCGAGCGAGAACTGCTTGAGATATCGGATTTCATGCCCTTTCGAAGGCTTTCCGGAATGCCGCTGGCGATGACGGCTCATATCGTCTATCAGGCGGTCGATCCGGATTGTCCGGCGACGACATCGGCGCGCGTCATCAATGAGATCATTCGCGGGTCGATCGGGTTCGGCGGGCTTCTGTTGACCGATGACCTCTCGATGAAGGCGCTGGGCGGAAGCCTTGGTGAGCGAGCGGCTAATGCGCTGGCCGCGGGTTGCGATATTGTTTTGCATTGCAATGGGGATTCAGAAGAGATGCGACAGATCGCTGGCGCAGCCGGTCGTCTCGACGGAAATGCTTTGAAGCGATATCGGGATGCGATGAGCGCATTTCGCCCCCCGCGGCCGTTCGACCGACCGTCCGCCGAAGCAGAGCTGGCGACCCTCATGGGGCTTGATGACAAAGCCTGGTAAATCCGCAGGGGCCAAATCGGCGTTACGGTCTGATTGCTGTCCTGGGAGGAGCAGTTTCCTCGTGCCCTCTGGTGTCGTCGGACTCGACCTGCATGCCGTTGGGTGGATAATCGGCGATCAACAGACTGGCATCCGGATATCTTGGAGTTTTCGAGCCAGCGGCGTTAGGATTTGCGGATGAACGATTCGAAAGCCCCCCACGTGAGCGTTGATTTCGCGGAGGATACCGAACCGTACGCGGTGCGGGATGAGGACAGATTGCAACTCGATATCGCCGGATTCGAGGGGCCGATCGACGTTCTGTTGTCATTGGCGCGCGACCAGAAGGTCGACCTGACGCAGATCTCGATTCTTGCCTTGGCCGACCAGTATCTTGAGTTCATCGCCCGCGCCCGTCGGCTAAGCCTTGAATTGGCGGCTGATTATCTGGTGATGGCGGCCTGGCTCGCTTATCTGAAGTCGCGGTTGCTGTTGCCCGCACCGCCGGGTGACGCAGAGCCGAGCGGCGCCGAAATGGCGGCGATGCTGGCCTTCCAACTGCAGCGACTCGAGGCCATGAAGGATTCTGGTCAGCGGCTGATCGATCGTGCGAGACGGGACCGCGACTTCTTTGCACGGGGTGCTCCCGAACCCTTGAAGGTCGACAGTCGTTCGGTTTTCGAGGTCACGCTGTATGACATCCTGCGCGCCTATGGTCGGCAGCATTCGCGCAAACGCGCGTCGACCCTGCGCATTGCCCCGACCGACCTGTACTCAATCGAGCAGGCGATGGAGCGGCTGCGCCGCCTGGTTGGGAATGTCCCCGATTGGACGCACCTGTCCGCGTTCTTACCAGGTGTCCACCATGATCCGTTGTTGGCGCGCTCGGCCCTGGCGTCGACCTTCGTGGCGACATTGGAGCTTGCCAAGTCCGGTCAGATCGAGCTGCAGCAGAGTAATTCATTTGCGCCGCTGTATTTGCGAACCGCACGGAGGCCGCCCCATGACCGGTGACCGCTTCGAGCTGCTCCGGCGCATGGAAGCGATGCTGTTCGCCAGCGCGGAGCCTCTGTCGGAGGGCGATCTTGCGTCGCGGCTACCGGACGGGGCCGATCTGGCCGGTTTGATCGAGGAGCTGGCCGGGCACTATGCGGGCCGTGGCGTCAACCTTGTCCGCAGGGGGCGCGGTTGGGCGTTTCGAACCGCGCCCGATGTTGCGCCCTACCTGAGCCTGGAGCGACATATCCCCCGGAAATTGTCGCGTGCGGCAATTGAAACGATGGCGATCATTGCCTATCAGCAGCCGGTTACCCGGGCCGAGATCGAGGAAATTCGCGGCGTCGGTTTGAGCCGCGGCACCCTTGATATCCTCCTCGAGGCGGGTTGGATCAAGCCGAAGGGTCGCCGGCGGGTTGCGGGCAGGCCGGTGACATGGGGCACAACCGAGGCGTTCCTCGACCATTTCGGGCTCGAGAGTCTCGATGCACTGCCCGGAATTGACGAGCTGAAAGCGGCTGGACTGCTTGAACGGAGCGGTGGCCTGTCGGAGATCGCGATGCGCGATGCGGAAGTTACGGAAGACGAGGTCGACCCTGCGGGCGGAGAGTATGGCAAGCCGAGCGAATTTTCCGAGGTGACGCTGGAACCTGCCGAGGCGCCGCCAACCCGACCCAAGGCGGCCAATGATGGAACGGGCTGATCCCGGTGCCCCCACGGTGTCCGAAGAGCAATCGCCGGCACAATCGAACCGCGCCAAGCAGGCTGACGCGCCGGTGCTCGACCTTGCCGGGTTGACCCACTATTTCGGCGACGTGCGCGCAGTCGACTCGGTAAGCCTGCAAGTTTTCGGGGGTGAGGTTCTGTGTCTGCTCGGTCCGTCGGGTTGCGGCAAGACAACGATCCTGCGACTCGCCGCAGGCCTGGAGGTCTTGCAGGCTGGTCGGGTATCCATCGACGGACGGACGGTCGCCGGCGAGGGCGTGGCTGTTCCCCCGGAAGAGCGCGGTATCGGCCTTGTGTTTCAGGATTATGCGCTGTTTCCGCACCTCACCGTTGGCGAGAACGTGGCGTTCGGACTGCGCGGGCTCGGCGCCAGCGAACGTGCAGACAGGATCGACGAGGCGCTGGCGGCCGTCGGCCTTGGCGGCTTTGAATCGCGCTACCCGCACATGCTGTCTGGCGGCCAGCAGCAACGCGTCGCTCTGGCACGGGCACTTGCGGCGGGACCGTCGGTCGTGCTGCTCGATGAGCCGTTCTCCGGGCTTGATGTGCGGCTCCGCGACAAAGTGCGCGATCAGACCCTGCATGCTCTCAAGGAAAGCGGGGCGGCGACGCTCATGGTTACCCATGATGCCGAGGAGGCGATGTTCATGGGTGACCGAATCGCCGTCATGCGCGACGGCCGGATCCTCCAGACCGGAACGCCGGATGAGTTGTACTGCCGTCCCGCCAACATCTTCGTCGCCGAGTTGTTCGGGGAGGTCAATCGGCTGGATGCGGTGGTGAGCGACGGCCAGGTCGAGACGCCGTTTGGACCGGTGGCGGCGTCGGGGCTCGACGACGGTGTCGCTGTCGAGGTTCTGATTCGTCCCGAGGCGCTCAGGTTATCGCGTGCGCCCGGCACGCCGGTGGCACGCATCATTGCATCCCGGATGCTGGGCCGGACAAGCCTTGTTCACATGTCGATTTCCGACGACGCGGGACGCGATCTGCACCTTCATGCCAGGGTCCCGGGGCGGTTCCTGCCCGAAGAGGGAGAAAAGCTCTCGATCGCACTCGACTCCAGTCAGGCCTTTGTTTTTCCGCAAAAGAGCATTAAATAGCCCTGCATCAGCGCGGCGGCGTTGCGGGCGGCAGGGCTTTCTGCAATGATCCGCGGCTTGGCCCTGTGGGGCGCGCCGCGTGTTCCGTCAATGAGGGAATGTTTATGGGTACGTTTAGTATTTGGCACTGGCTGATCGTTCTTGCCGTCGTCTTGGTCCTGTTCGGCGGCGGTGGCAAGATTTCTCGGCTCATGGGTGATTTTGGCAAGGGTCTCAAGAACTTCAAGAAAAGCATGAAGGAAGAGGAGGAGGAGGGCGCCCCGGCCAACAAGGAGATCGAGTCGGAGACAGCCGCGAAGGCGGAAGCCCCAGAGGTCGGCAAGGACAAGGCGGCAAATAGCTGAATCTTCCGACGGATCCGCGCAACCAAGCGGGTAACCTGCCGCCATGCTCGATATCGGCTGGCCTGAACTTCTGATTGTCGCGTTGGTCACGATCATAGTGGTCGGACCGAAGGAGTTGCCGCGCGTGCTGCGCACGGTCACGCAGCTGATGCGCAAGGTCCGCGCCATGGCGAGCGAATTTCAAAGCGGCATCGACGATCTGGCGCGCGAGGCGGAGCTTGACGACCTGAAGAAGGACATCGAGCGGGCGGCGTCGACGGATATCGCCGGGGAACTGGAAAATCAGATTGACCCCACCGGCGAGGTCACCAAGTCGATGCGGGAGATCGAAACGTCTCTCAAGGAAGACCCGCGGATCGAAAAATCCCCGAGCCCGGCTGAGAAAACCGTGTCTTCATCCGCCCCGGCGGCCGAGCAAAGTGGACCGGCCGGTGAGAGTAGCGGCGACACTGCGCAAGCCGCGAACAAGAAGGGCGGTGGCAGGAAAAGTGCCGGCGCCGGCGCCAAGAAGGCCGGTGGTATCGCCTGATGGAATATGATGACGATCAGCGAATGGAGGGGGCCGACGAGAAGAAGATGCCACTGCTCGATCATCTGATCGAGCTCCGCCAGCGGCTCGTGTATTCGGCGATTGGCCTGGTGGTGGTGTTCTTCATCTGCTTCTTCTTCGCCGGCGAGCTTTTCAATTTTCTCGTACAGCCGCTGGTCGATATCTGGGAGGAGAACGGTCAGCTGGAGCAACGGCGGTTCATCTTTACCGCCCTGCATGAGAAATTCTTCACCGATATCAAGATTGCCTTCTTCGCGGCGCTGTTCTTCTCCTTTCCCCTGATCGCAAGCCAGGTATGGCTGTTCGTTGCGCCGGGCCTCTACAAGAACGAAAAACGTGCGTTCCTTCCGTTTCTCATCGCGACACCCGTTCTCTTCTTCTTGGGCGCGGCGTTCGTCTATTACGTCGTGATGCCGGTTGCCTGGAACTTCTTTCTCGTCTACGGGGAGAATCTCGGCGGTGCGATCGGCGACCCGGGCTCCGGTGGCGATGTCCGGATCGAGCTTGAGGCGCGCGTTTCGGATTATCTGGCTCTGTCGATGCGGCTGATCTTTGCGTTCGGAATTAGTTTCGAGCTCCCGGTTGTCATTACGCTTCTGGCCCGCGCCGGGATGGCCACCAGCCGGGGATTAAGGCAGAAGCGGCGGTATGCCATCGTGCTCGCCTTCGTTGCCGCCGCAATCTTGACGCCGCCGGATCCTCTGAGCCAGATCGGGCTCGCCTTGCCGATTATTCTGCTCTACGAACTGTCAATCATCAGTGCCAGGTTGATTGAGAAGAAGCGCGCGGAAACGTTGGGTATCGAGGAAGAGGACTGGGATGAGGACGATGATGCGCTCGAGGATGACGGGGCTGTCAGCGAGCCGCCCGAGGATCGAGCCGACCACGACCGGGGGTGACCTGGCATCGAGGCCGATCGCCGCTTCTGGACGCGGCCGCAATCCTTGCGTATAAACGCCGCGCGCTCATTTCGGCGGGGATCCCCGGATGCATGACCTGAAGCTGATCCGCGAGACACCGGACGTGTTCGATGCCGG
>CP070634.1:2034841-2039736 GCA_020356105.1 Rhodospirillales bacterium
CCTTCCACGATGCCCACGCGGCCCGGCCCGCCGATGTTGCGATGACGATGGCGCTGTTCACCACCGACGCGCCCGAGACCTGCGGCATCGTCACCCTGGACGGAAACGGCGTGGTGCGCGCGTTCCACGAAAAGATGACGGAGCCGCACGGCAATCTCGCGAATGGCGCAGTCTACATCTGCGAGCCCGAGATCATCGAATACATCGCGTCTCTTGGGCGGCCCGTCATCGATTTCAGCACCGAGGTGATCCCGCATTTCATGGGGCGAATCCTTGGCTATCGAGTGAGCGGCTATTACCGGGATATCGGCACTCTCGAAAGCCTCGAGCGCGCACGGCGAGAGTTCCCTGCTCCTTCGTGACCGCGATCGATCAGACCCGCCCGCACCATGGAATCGTCCGCAATACGTGAGACCTCGGCCCGAGGAACGATCCTTCGTATTGCACGGGACGGCGGTCGATTTGGCCGGGATTACTCAATCGGCACATCACGGCACGAATGCCGGAGCCGAAAAAGGGGGCTTCTCGCATCAAACGAAATATCGTTCTCACGAAAGCATCAAGCCTTTACGCTCTTTCGTGCGATCGAAACATGTGATCCGGAGGACGTGACCCGGTGATACGCACCTCCTCGCGACTGGCCGCCGTGCATCTCTTGCGGCAATGCAATGGCATCGACTGGTTCCGGCGGTTCGTCGACTCGTATCGAATGATGGCGGAGCCGCTCGAACATGATCTTGTGATCATCTTCAAGGGCTTTGATGGCCACGACAAGAGCCCCTATCTCAAGGTTCTCGAAGATATCGCTTTTCAGGGGTTCGATGTCCCGGACAGCGGCTTCGACATCGGCCCCTATCTCGAGGTGTCCCGGCATTCGCAGCACGAGCGGCTGTGCTTTCTCAACTCGTTCAGCACGCTGCTGGCGCCAGCCTGGCTGACGAAGCTCGATCAGGCGCTCAGCAACATGCCAAAGGCGGGTGTCGTCGGCGCAACCGGCAGTTACGAGCCGGCCGGCCCGGCGGCGCCATTTCCCAACTATCACCTGCGCACCAACGGGTTCCTCATCTCTCGCGAACTGTTGCTCGATCTCGAGGTCTGGGAAATGAAAGTGAAGCCCGACGTCTCGCGCTTCGAGGCCGGACCCAAGGGCATGACCCGGCAGGTCCTGCAGCGGGGATTGGAGCCTTACGTGGTCGATCGCGACGGTACGGCCTGGGCCCGGGCCGACTGGGAGGCGAGCGGCACCTACCGCTCTGGTGAACAGGAAAGGCTGCTGATCGCGGACAATCGCACCAACGCCTATCTCAAGGCGGATCCGGAAACCCGTGGATGGTTGCGTCGGCTCGCCTGGTCGCCCGGCGACCCCGGACGAAACCCTCAGAGAAAGCCGAATGCTTTCAGACGGCTACAGCGCTGGTTAAGCGGTTAGGAACCGCGCCAAACCATTGACGACGGGCCGGCGCGCACCAGCATCGTCCCGCTATCCCGAGAGCCGCTCCAGGTAGAATGCCGCCTGATCGCCCTGTTCCTCGCGATTGAGTTCGATCGCGCGCGCCGCAAAAGCCCGCCTCTGCGCCTTGCTGATGATATCCCGCTCGGGGGCAGGCGCATTGGCCGGTATGTCGCGGCTGTAAAGCTCGCTCATCGTGAACTGCATTTCGGTGGAATCATACTCGGCCGCGAAAATCCGCATGCCGGCCTCGCGTGCGACCCTGTGCAGACTGTCCGGCGTATGAAGATAAAGATGCCGTGGCGGGTCCAGCGAATACCAGTTCTCTCGGTAGTGTTTCCAGGCGTAGCTCGAGGCGACCGGGATGCGGAGCAGCAACCTTCCGCCATCCGCCAGCAGCGCGCCAAGCTGCCGCAGGACCTCGACGGGATGATCGATATGCTCGAAGGAGTGATGCAACATCACGAAGTCGAAATCATTCTTGCGACGCTCCGCCAACTCGTTGAGCCCCGTCTTGCATATCGTCACGCCAGGATATCGGATATCGGCGGCGATAAAGGGGTCGGCTCCCTCGAGATGCCGGAACCCGCCCTGCATCATTCGGATCAGAAGTTTGCCGGCGCCGCAGCCAAAATCCAGGATGCGGTGGTCGCGCCCGATCGCGGCGGTACGGCACCAATGGACGTAATCCAGCTCTGGCAATAATGCACCGGCGACCCGACCAAGAATGCCCTTGCCGGTCAAGGCATAGCCGACCCGGGCACCGTCGATGATTCGACGCGGCCAGTTACGAGACCGGCGCTCGTAGCTCTTATAGGCCTGGTAATCAGACGGGTAGTACCTGCCCAGGTCCGGCGGCACTTCCGAAATCTGCACGCACCCGCAATCGGCACATTCGAAGTATTCGAACGGTTCGCGCGTGCCATGCAGCATTTCGCGGACATTGTACGTGCGATTGCCTTTCTCGTTGCCGCAGATACGGCAGATACGTGAAGCCGCGGTCGATTCCGTCAAGATGGGTGGCCTCCCGGAGAATTCCGACCATGTCCGTTAGCATATTGCTGCCGGCCGGAAAACACGCCAGCGCGTTGACGTGCCGGACCAACGGGCATTGCAATCAACGCATCGCAGCGCACCGTTCCCGCGGGCGGGTCTTTCAATCGATCCGAAAGCCGTGTAAGCCAGAGCCTTGAGGATCTCCTCGCTCGAGTCGAATAGCGCCCAATAAGGGGAACCGACACACGTTGAATCGAGCCCTCGTCACTGGATCGACCGGATTTATCGGGCGATGGAGCGTGCAACCGCTGCTGGCTCGCGGTTTTGAGGTACATGCCGTGGGAACGCGACGAGGAGGCGACCTTGCCTCTCTGCCGGTCGAGATCGAGGGCGCGGCGTATCACGCGGTCGATCTCTTCGACGGGGGGGCCGTCCAGGGCCTGATCGAACAGGTCCGCCCGACCCACCTGCTGCACTTCGCATGGAACGCGACACCCGGGATTTACCAGACCACGCCGGAGAATTTCCGATGGGTCGCGGCCAGCCTCGCGCTCCTCGAGATCTTCCATGGTGCCGGCGGCGAGCGGGTGGTGATGGCCGGAAGCTGCGCCGAATACGACTGGTCCGTGGCCAGGGTCTGTCACGAATTCGACACGCAGCTGGCGACCGACGGAGGCCGGGCCGGCACCCCCTACGCGACCGCGAAGATCGCATTGCAGAAAATGATCGACAGCTATGGCCGGCAGGAAGGGTTGAGCACCGCCTGGGGACGGATCTTCTTCCAGTACGGGCCCTATGAGCACCCCGACCGACTGGTCGCCTCGGTCATCACCGCGCTGCTCGAGGGTCGCGAGGCGGCGTGCTCCCCAGGCCAACAGACGCGCGGATTCCTGCACGCGGCAGATATCGGGGACGCCTTCGCCGCGCTGCTCGACAGTGATGTCGCCGGGCCGGTCAATGTCGGCGACGACCGCCCCGTGACGATTGCCGAGCTGGTGAATGCGATCGGGGACATCATCGGCCGCCCCGAACTGGTCCGGCTGGGCAAGCGCCCGACACCGGCGAACGAGCCGCAGCTGCTACTGCCGGATTTGCGGCGGCTGCATGACGAGGTCGGCTGGCGGTCGGAGCGACGGTTGCGGGACGGGCTGGAAGACGTCGTCGCGTGGTGGCGCGACAATCAGGGCACGAAATCCGGATAGCTCGCGTCGCGCTGCGAGATCACCGCCGGCTGCCCCGGCCATTCGATGCCGAAGGCGGGGTCGTTCCAGCGCACCCCGCGTGCCAGCTCCGCGACATAGAACTCACCCATCAAGTAGCCCACCTCCGTCCGCTCGCGGAGGGTCAGAAATCCATGGGCACAACCAGCCGGCACGAACAGCGCGAGACCGTTCGAATCGGTCAGCTCGACGCCGAACCAGTCGCGATATGCCGGCGAGTCGGGGCGCAAATCGACCGCGACATCGAAAATCGCACCCCGCAGGCAGCTGACCAGCTTGGGATCGGGGTTCGGATGCGCCTGGTAATGCATGCCGCGCAGGGTGCCCTTGCGCGTGTTGGCGGAAAGGTTGGTCTGCGCGACCCGCAGTTCGAGGCCGGCCGCCCCAAACTCCCTGGCGCAATACGTGCGGGCGAAGGACCCGCGCTCGTCCGAGCGCGCCTCGCGCTCGACCACCGTTACGCCGGGTATCTTCGTCGCTGTGAACTTCATTACGGCGCGTCGAAGATACGCAACTCGGGAATCGCGGTCACGAACCGGCCACCCCAGCTGCGCGCATCCGCCATGTCCGCCATGATCTCGTCGCGCAGGTTCCATGGCAGAATCAGTATGTAGTCGGGCTTCTCCTCGCTGATCTTCTCGGGCCCGAAAATGGGAATCCGACTGCCCGGCAGGTATCGCCCCTGCTTGGCCGCGCTGCGATCGACCACGAACGGGATCAAGTCCACGCCCACCCCGCAATAGTTCAGCAACGTATTGCCCTTTGCCGCCGCACCGTATGCCGCGACCGTCTTGCCCTCGGCCCTGGCCGTGCGCAGGAAATCCAGCAACGCGTCGCGGACCGCGACCACTCTGGGCTCGAACCCCACATAGGTGTCGAGCCGGTCGAGCGCGGCAGATTGTTCCTTTGCCCGGACCGCCGCAAGGCCCGCCTCGTCCCGGTGTGCAGCGTCCTCATGGCAGGCATAGACCCGCAGCGAACCGCCATGAGTCGGCAATTCCTCGACATCGAAGACGCGCATGCCATGCGCGGCCAGGATCTTCTCCACTACCATCAGGGAGAGATAGGAATAGTGCTCGTGGTAGATTGTGTCGAACTGGACCTCCTCGATCAGGTTCAGCAGATGCGGAAATTCGAAGGTCAGAACGCCTTCCCGATTCAAGAGAATCGGGAAGCCGCCGACGAAGTCGTTCAGATCCGGGACATGGGCGAGCACGTTGTTGGCTGCC
>CP070634.1:2039836-2044228 GCA_020356105.1 Rhodospirillales bacterium
CGAGTAGCCGCCATGCGCCTTGGCGATGTTGTTGATCAGCTCCATGATAATGACGGTCTTGCCGACGCCGGCGCCGCCGAACAGGCCGATCTTGCCGCCTTTGGCGTAGGGCGCCAGCAGATCGACCACCTTGATGCCGGTCACCAGGATCTCGGCCTCGGTCGACTGGTTGACGAATTCCGGCGCCGGTCGGTGAATCGGATAGGTCGACTTGGACTTGACCGGCCCGCGCTCGTCGACCGGCTCGCCGATCACGTTCATGATGCGCCCGAGCGTCTCAGGGCCCACCGGCACCGTGATCGGACCGCCGGTGTCGGTCACCTCTTGGCCGCGCACCAGCCCTTCGGTCGAATCCATCGCCACCGTGCGACACATCGACTCGCCGAGATGCTGCGCCACCTCCAGGACCAGCCGCTGGCCCTGGTTTTCGACATGCAGCGCGTTCAGGATCGGCGGCAGGTCGCCCTCGAAACGGACGTCGACGACCGCGCCCATGACCTGGGAGACCGAGCCGACAAGATTTTTCGCCATTCTATTACGCTCCTATTCGCAGGCTGTCGCGCGTGCCCCGGACGGGTCCGGTTACAATGCCTCCGCGCCAGAAATGATCTCGATGAGTTCCTTGGTGATCGCGGCCTGACGCGCCCTGTTGTACTGGATCGTCAGGCTGTCGATCATATCGCCGGCGTTGCGGGTGGCGCTGTCCATCGCGGTCATCCGCGCACCCTGCTCGCTGGCGGCGTTCTCGAGCAGAGCCCGGTACATCTGGACGCAGATGTTCCTGGGCAGCAGCGCATCGAGGATCACCGACTCCTCGGGTTCGTATTCGTAAAGCGTCTCCGCCGCGGCCGCCGCGGCCGGCTCGCCCGCGGCCTCGGGCGGCGCGAAGGGGATCAGCTGCTGCTGCGTGACGATCTGGGTCATTGCCGATTTGAACCGGTTGTAGATCACGGTGCAGACGTCGAATTCGCCGGCCTCGAACATCCGCGTCACCTTGTCGGCGATCGACTCGACGTGCCCGAAGGTCAGCGTCGGTCGGCCGACCTCGGTCATCGTCTCGATGATCCGCTCGCCCTGCTCGCGCCGCAGTTGATCGCGGCCCTTCTTGCCGACGCACAGGATCTTGACCGTCTTGCCCGCCTCCAGCAGGCCGCGAATACGCGCCCGGGCAGCCCGCACGATCGACGAATTGAACCCGCCGCACAATCCACGATCCGCCGTCGCGACGATCAGAAGGTGGACGTCGTCCTTGCCGGTCCCGGCCAACATCGGCGGTGCGCCCGGCCGACCCTGGGCGGCGGCGGCGAGCGAGCCCAGCACCCGCTCCATGCGTTCCGCGTACGGCCGGGCCGCCTCGGCCTGCTCCTGCGCGCGCCGCAGCTTGGCTGCCGCGACCATCTTCATGGCCGAGGTGATCTTGCGCGTCGATTTGACGCTGTTGATCCGGATCTTCAGGTCCTTGAGGCTCGGCATGTCGTCCGATCCCGCCTTTCGTTAACCCGTTCGCGCCGCCGGTCCGGTCGTCAAGCGAAGGTCTTGGCGTAGCCGTCGAGGAACGCCGTCAACTTCGCTTCGGTGTCGTCGGAAATCGCCTGCTCGCTGCGGATCGTGGCGAGGATGTCCTGACCCTTGGCCCGGATTTCATCGAGCAGCCCGCGTTCGAACCGGGTGACGTCGGAGACCGCGATCGGATCGAGATATCCGCGCACCCCGGCGAAGATCGAGATCACCTGCTCCTCGACCGGAAGCGGGCTGTACTGGTCCTGCTTGAGGACCTCGGTCAATCTTGCACCGCGGTTCAAGAGGCGTTGCGTTGCGGCATCGAGATCCGAGGCGAACTGTGCGAAGGCGGCCATCTCGCGATACTGCGCCAGCTCCAGCTTGATGGTCCCGGCCACCTGTTTCATCGCCTTGACCTGTGCCGCCGAGCCCACCCGGCTGACCGAGAGCCCGACATTGATCGCAGGGCGGATGCCCGAATAGAACAGCTCGGTCTCGAGAAAGATCTGGCCGTCGGTGATCGAGATCACGTTGGTCGGGATGTAGGCCGAAACGTCACCGGCCTGGGTCTCGATGACCGGCAGCGCTGTCAGCGAGCCGCTGCCGTGGTCCTCGTTCATCTTCGCCGCGCGCTCGAGCAGGCGCGAATGGAGATAGAACACGTCGCCCGGATAGGCCTCGCGGCCCGGCGGCCGGCGCAGCAGCAGCGACATCTGGCGATAGGCGACGGCCTGCTTCGAGAGATCGTCGTAGACGATCACCGCATGCATGCCGTTGTCACGGAAATACTCGCCCATGGTGCAGCCGGTATAGGGGGCGAGGAACTGCAGCGGCGCCGGCTCCGATGCGGTGGCCGCAACGACGATCGAATATTCCAGCGCGCCGTTATCCTCCAGCGTCTTGACGATCTGCGCCACCGTCGAGCGTTTCTGTCCGCAGGCCACGTAGATGCAGTAGAGCTTCTTCGATTCGTCCTCGCCCTGGTTGATCGGCTTCTGGTTGATGAAGGTGTCGATGGCAACGGCGGTCTTGCCGGTCTGGCGGTCGCCGATGATCAGCTCGCGCTGGCCGCGGCCGATCGGCACCAGGCTGTCGACCGCCTTGAGGCCGCTCTGCATCGGCTCGTGCACCGATTTGCGCGGCACAATGCCGGGCGCCTTGACCTCGACCCGCCGCCGCTCGGCACCCTCGATCGGACCCTTGCCGTCGATCGGATTGCCCAGCGCGTCGACGACGCGACCCAAGAGCCCCTTTCCGACCGGCACGTCGACGATGGCGCCGGTCCGCTTGACGACGTCGCCCTCCTTGATGTCCCGATCGTCGCCGAAGATCACGACGCCGACATTGTCGGTCTCGAGGTTCAGCGCCATGCCCTTGATGCCACCGGGGAATTCAACCATTTCGCCGGCCTGCACCTGGTCGAGCCCATAGATCCGCGCCACGCCGTCGCCGACCGAGATCACCTGACCGACCTCGGCGACTTCCGCCTCGGCGCCAAAATTGGCGATCTGTTCCTTGATGATGTTGGAAATTTCCGCAGCCCGGATTTCCATCAACCTGTCCCTTTCATTGCAATTTTCAGCCGCTGCAGCTGGGTGCGCAGCGACGAGTCGACCATGCGGCTGCCGACCTTGACCACGAGACCCCCGAGGATCGACGGATCGACCCGGGCGGCGATCGCGACCTTGCCGCCGACCGCCTTCTTCAGCTCGGCCTCCAGCGCCTTGGTCTGGTCGGCCGTGAGCGGATGCGCGGTGACGACATCGGCAGTGACCTCGCCGCGCCGCGCCGCCAGCTCCGCCAGATAGGCCTTGATAATCCCCGAAAGCGCGAACAACCGGCGATTCGCGGTGACCACGCCGAGAAACTTCCGGGTCAGCTCATGCGCTCCCATCTTCTCCAGCAGCGCGGCCATGGCCTTCCACTGGGCATCCCGGTCGAGAATCGGGCTGCGCACGAGGCGCAGCATGTCCTCGCTGCCATCCATCGCCGCCTGCAGCGCCGACAGATCCCCGGCAACCGTATCGAGCGCCTTGCCGTCCTCCGCCAGCTCATACAGAGCCGCAGCATAGCGGCCGGCCAGTCCGGACTCACTTGCCTTTCCTGCCAACCGAGACTCCCTGAAATGTGCGATCCCGCCTTGTCGGCGGGCGATTCCGAAACCCCTCGAAGCGGCGCGATCGGGCGCCACCCGTCCGCGGCGCGCCGTCTTTAACACAAGCCCGTTTGGGTGGCAAGCCGAGTCTGGCCGGCCGGATCGAGCGCGTGACGAACGACCCGGATGGCGCTTCCCGGCCCGGCGATGCGGTCCCCTATGCGGCGTGGCGCGCCACCGCCGCCTCGTCCCATACGATGCCGATGCCGGGCATGTCGGGCGCGGTCACGTGGCCGTCGGTGACCGGCAAAGGATGCGTCAGCACCGGCTGCGCCCAGTCGACATACTCCAGCCAGTGCCGGGTCGGCGTTGCGGCCAGGAGATGGGCGCTGATCTCGGGGTAGAGGTGGGACGACAGCCTGAGGCCCCGCGGCTCGGCCAGCCCGGCGGCGCGCAGCCAGCCGGTCACCCCGCCGATCTTGCCGGCATCCGGCATGAACAGGTCCGAGGCGCCGGCCTCTAGCGCCTTGCACATGTCGTGCACGCCCCAGCAATTCTCGCCGATCTGGATCGGTACCGGCGCGGCCGCGCGGACCCGGGCACAGCCGGCGTAATCGTCGAACCGCACCGGCTCCTCGATCCATTCGAGGTCGAACGCGCCAAGGGCGCGGGCGCGGCGCTCGGCCTCCGCCGGGTCGAGCGCCTGGTTGTAATCGGTCATGATCCGAACCTGGTCGCCGATCGCTTCGCGCACCGCCCCGGCCGCCGCGACGTCGTCGCCGAGATGCGGATAGCCG
>CP070634.1:2044328-2091383 GCA_020356105.1 Rhodospirillales bacterium
ATGCCGACCTGTCCTACCGGGAATGGGAGATCCTCGGCGATGGCAGCGATCTAGACCCGTCCTGGCGCGCCGTCATAATGCGCCACCCGGACCGACTGATGGTCGGCAGCGATACCTGGGTCAACGCGCAATGGGACGACTACGACGGCCTGATCGCGCAGAACCGGCGCTGGCTCGCGAAGCTGCCCCGCGATATCGCCGAGCGCATCGCCTATCAGAACGCCGCCCGCCTGTTCGGCCGGGATGTTTCCGGCAAGCTCATCGGCACGCGGTAAGGGGCCGCCCTCCGATTGCCGTCTTCGCGGGACGTTGACGCGCCGGGGCGCAAAGCCTAGGTTGCCGCCCGTTTTCCATCATCCTGTATGGCACGGCACCGATGACCGATACCCGCGACCTTGCATTGAACGCCCGTGCCTGGCCCTTCGAGGAGGCGCGCAAGCTCCTGGAGCGCACCGGCGGTACGGCGCCGGAGAAGGGCTACGTGCTGTTCGAGACCGGCTACGGCCCCTCCGGCCTGCCGCATATCGGCACCTTCGGCGAGGTTGCGCGCACCTCCATGGTGCGCCACGCCTTTGCCGCGATGAGCGACATCCCGACCCGGCTGTTCGCCTTCTCCGACGACATGGATGGCCTGCGCAAGGTACCCGACAACGTGCCGAATCAGGATATGCTAGCGCAGCACCTGCACAAGCCGCTGACCCGCGTGCCCGACCCGTTCGGCACCCATGAGAGCTTCGGCCACCACAACAACGCGCGGCTGCGCGCCTTACTCGATGAATTCGGCTTCGACTACGAGTTCAAGAGCGCGACAGAGTGCTATGCCTCCGGCGAATTCGATGCGGCGTTGCTGGCCGTCCTCCAGCATTACGAGGCGGTCAGGAACGCCGTCCTGCCGACCCTGGGGGCGGAGCGACGGGCGACCTACAGCCCGTTCCTTCCCGTCTGCCGGAAGACCGGCCACGTCCTCCAGGTGCCGGTCGACGAGGTGCGGCCGCAGGACGGCATGATCGTCTACACCGACCCGAACGATGGCGAACGGATGGAGACGCTCGTCACGGGCGGCGCCTGCAAGCTGCAGTGGAAGGCCGACTGGGCGATGCGCTGGCATGCGCTCGGCGTCGATTACGAGATGTCGGGCAAGGATTTGATCGATTCGGTGAAATTGTCCTCGAAGATCTGCCGGATCCTCGGCAGCCGCCCGCCGGAAGGATTCAACTACGAGCTGTTCCTCGACGAGAAGGGCGAGAAGATCTCCAAGTCCAAGGGCAACGGCCTGTCGGTCGAGGAGTGGCTCGCCTATGCGCCGCCAGACAGCCTCGCGCTGTTCATGTACCAGAAGCCGCGCGCCGCCAAGCGCCTCTATTTCGACGTCATCCCGCGGGCCGTCGACGACTGGCTGACGTTCCTCGGCAAATACGAGGTGGAGGACGAGGCGAAGCGCCTCGAGAATCCGGCCTGGCACATCCATTCCGGTGCGCCGCCGCGCGAGGAGGCGCATCTCTCGTTCAATATCCTGCTCAATCTCGCCGGCGTGGTGAACGCCGACGACAAGGCGGTGCTGTGGGGCTTCATTACCCGCTATGCGCCGAAGGCGAGTCCCAGGACCGACCCGATCCTCGATTCCCTGGCCGGCTACGCGATCCGCTACTACCAGGACTTCGTCAAGCCGAGCAAGAAGTACCGCGCCCCGGACGCGACCGAGCGCGCGGCCCTGGATGACCTCGTCGTGGAGCTGGAGAAGCTGCCCAAGGACGCAAGCGCGGAGGACATCCAGACGCAAGTCTACGAGGTCGGAAAGCGGCACGACTTCGAGAGCCTGCGGCACTGGTTCAAGGCCTGCTACGAGGTCCTGCTCGGCCAGGACCAGGGACCGCGCCTCGGCAGCTTCATCGCCCTCTACGGAATCGACGAGACGATCGCGCTGATCCGCCGGGCGCTGGCGGGGGAAGACCTGGCGGCGTCGGGCTCGGCGGGCGCAACCTCCTCAAGCTGAGGATACCGAGGGCGGCATCTGTTTCTGTTTCGGGCTGGAACCGGATGGCGTCGCCTCATCCTGAGGAGGCGCGTCAGCGCCGTCTCGAAGGGTGAGGCTGCGCGGTATTGCCGGTGGCGGACTTGGGCAAGTCACGCTGGTTCGTCTCCACTACCCTCTGGCCAAGCGGCGGCTGCCGCCATATGTTCTGCTGCAGTCCCGGTCCACGCACGAAAAGGAGGCATCAGGATGGCCAGCGAGACGCTGCACGCCCCGCGCGACAGGCTCAGCAAGAAGACGATCAGCATGCATCAGGCGATCGCGTCGCTGATGGAGGAGCTGGAGGCGGTTGACTGGTACCGCCAGCGCGCCGACGATTGCGAGGACGAGGCGCTCAAGGAGATCCTGCTGCACAACATGCGCGAGGAGATGGAGCACGCGGCGATGGTGCTCGAATGGATCCGCCGCAACGATGAGGATTTCGCGCACGAGCTGAAAGGCAATCTGTTCAAAGACGGCCCGATCACAGGCCATCACGGCTGAACGGCCGCGTGGACCGTTCGTGACGGGAAGGCCGTGCATCCGGTCCCTCGCGGCCGCCGATCATGCCTGGGCGCTTGAGCTCAACAACGCAGCGGTGCCACATGTCAGCGCGCTCGACGCGGAGTCGCTCGCCGCGCTCATGCGGATGGCGGGGCTCGCCGCAAAGGCGGAGCTCGACGGCGCGCCGGCCGGCCTGCTGATCGCGCTGGAGCCGGGGACCGCCTATGGCAGCGCCAATTACCGCTGGTTCTGCGACCGCTACCCCGCCTTCGTCTATATCGACCGGGTGATCGCCGATCCCGCCAGCCGTGGCCGCGGCGTCGGCCGCGCGCTCTATGCCCACGCCGTCGAATTCGCCCGTGCGCGTGCGCCGTTGCTCACCTGCGAGGTCAACGAGGCACCGCCCAACCCGGCCTCGATGCGCTTCCACGAACGGTTCGGCTTTCGGCCCCTCGGTCGCCAGCGGACAGAGGGCGGCGCCAAGCGCGTGGTCCTGCTGGGGCTCGGTCTGGCAGAAACTTAGCGCGTGGCCCTGTCCCTTGTCGTGTTCCGTGCGGCGCAGCGTGGGATCGTCCGGCAGGACCGATTCCAGTGCCGTCCGCGATCGGCCGCGCGACGATATGCCTGTCGAGAAAGCCGGTCCCGCCGAACACAGTGATCCAGCGCTCGGCGATCTCTCTCCCCGTTCCGCCGTGCTGCGATCGTAGCATCGAAACGGTGCGCCGGTTTGGATAAACTCGCCGCATGATCGTCATCACCGACACCATCGCCATCCCCGAGGACGAGATCGAGGAGCGTTTCATCCGCGCCCCCGGGCCTGGCGGGCAGCGCGTCAACAAGGTGGAGACGGCTGTGCAGCTCCGCTTCGATGCGCAGCGCAGCTCCAGCCTGCCGCCGCAAGTGTTCGCGCGATTGCGGCGCCTCGCCGGACGGCGCATGACGCGCGACGGGGTGATCGTCATTGCGGCCAACCGGCACCGCAGCCAGGAGCGTAACCGGCAGGACGCCCGCGCGCGGCTGGTCGAATTGATCCGCGCCGCGACGGTGACGCCGAAACGCCGACGGCCGACGCGGCCGAGCCTCGCCTCACGGCGCGTGAGACTGGAAGCCAAGAAGCGGCGGGGCGCGCTGAAGAAGACGCGCGGCCGCGTGGACCGGCCCGACTGAACCGGCGGTTCGCAGCCGGACCACTTCTTTCGGCAACCACGCCGGCCTAGATTATGCGCGATGCGAACGTCATGACACCTTCGGGAGGGTCCGGTGACCATACCATCGCGCATCCTGTGGGGCTCGATGCTGGCCGGTATCGCGGGCCTTGTCGCCTTCATGGCGGTGTTGTCCGCCCTGCGCGAAGCGGACGATCCCGACCAGCCCTATGTCGAGTTCGCAGGCGGCGGCTTCGTCTTCAACTATAATGTGGCAGTCGCCTATTACGGTTTCGTCGTCCGCGTCGTGCGCCGGGTGCCGCCGGGCACGATCCTTGAGGCCGAATTCGAGGACCCGGCCGGCGGGCCGCCGTATATCGTGCGCGGCGTCGCCGGCGTCTACGCGCGGCAGTTCCGGTTCGAGTCACCCCCGGTCAAGGGCGTGAAAGCAAACAGCGACTACCGTGTCGAGCTGCGCCTGATCGATCCCGAGGATGGCCGGCTGATCGCCGCCTATAACCACAGCTTCCGCTCCGAGCTCGATCAGGATGTGCTGCCGACGGCGCCGACCACCATCGGCCCCGGTTACCGGCCGAACCCCGACAGCAGCCTCACCGCGCCGCCCTAGCCTGCGGTCGCTGCGACCGCCGCCCTGACGGCCCTACCAGCGGAAGGTCGGAATGACATGGTCGGGTCGCTGGCCGATCGCGGCGAACAGCGCTTCGAGGCGCTCGTCGGACGGCGTTTCGCCCCGGACGATCCCCAGATCGGGCGCGTGGATGCCGCCGGCGACGAACAGCGAGTCGATGCCCGCCGCCCGGGCGCCGGCGATGTCGTGGTGCAGCGAGTCGCCGATGCCGAGGGGGTAGCGCGCCTCGGGATAGAGCGCGCGGCAGATCTCGTAGACCGAGACGTCGGGCTTACCTTGCCAGCGCACGGTGCCGCCGATCTCCTCGTAGCGGCGCGCGACGGCGCCGGGACAGATCACGAGGTCGCCCTCGGGTGTCACGCTGACAAAGTCGGGATTGGCGCAGACCATCGGCAGGTTGCGCGCCCGCGCCGCCTGCAGCATCGGCTCGTAATGGTCGAGCGTCTCGCGGTTGGTGCCGGCCATCAGCACGAACTCGGCGTCGGCGACATCATCGACCGTCTCCAGCTCGACGCCGCCGCGGGTCAGGCCGCGGTCGTCGCCCCAGCTGATCAACAGACAACGCCGCCCGAGCCCGGCATAGAACGGATCGCTACGCTCACGCAACGCCCTCCAGGTCAGCTCGCCCGAGGTGATCAGCCGGTCGTAGAGGTCGCGCGGGATGCCGATCGAGTCCATCTTTTCCATCCCGACATGCGCCCGCCGTGCCGAGTTGGAGAGGATCACGATCGGCCGGCCGAGCGCGCGCAGATGGCGCAGGGCCGCGACGGCGCCGGGATAGGGCGTCACTCCGTCATGCAGCACGCCCCACTGATCGACGAGGAACAGGTCGTAGGCGTCGGCGATCTCGGACAGGCCGGAAAGCATGCCGCCGCTTAGCATACGAGCGGGCGGCAGGCAAAGCGCGAATGGTGGTGGGACGCCGCTACCAGGTGAACGCACCGCAGGCGAAGGTCGGCATCGCCCCGGCCAGCGTCGCCTCGTGCCTGATGCGGGCGGCGTCGGGGACGCCGGTGGTATCGCACAGATCGTCGCGGTGGATGCCATGCGTGACCAGCAGCGAGTCGAGCCCGGCGCCGTTCGCGCCCCTTATGTCGGTGCGGAAGGAGTCTCCGACCGCAAGGATCCGGCGCCTGTCGATGCCGGGCATCAGGGCGAGGCTCGATCCGTAGACCGACGGGTGCGGCTTGCCGTGCCAGCGCACGAAACCGCCGAGTTCGGCATAGCGCTCGGCCATCGTGCCGGCGCAGATCTCGACCCTGCCGAGCCGGTGCACCACGAGGTCCGGGTTGGCACAGATCATCGGCACCTGCCGCGCTATGGCGGCGGCCAGCATCGGCTCGTAGTCGGCGATCGAGTGGCCGGGGTCGAGCGGCCCGAGATCGAGGATGAAATCGGCCTCGGCGGCGCTGTCGACCTCCGCGAGGTCGAGCCCGTCCAGCATCGGCCGGTCGCTGTCGGGCCCGAGGAAGAAGACGCGCCGGCCGAGCGCCCGGTACCATGCGTCTTCGCCCGGATCGCGCAGCAATTGCCAGGCCTCCTCGCCGGACGACATCACGCCGTCATAGCTGTCCTCCGGAATCCCTGCGGCGGCGATCCGGGCGGCGACAGCCGCGGCCCGGCGCGGCCCGTTCGAAAGGATCACGAGCCGGGCGCCGCCGGCACGCAGTCGGGCCATGGTGTCGCGCGCATGCGGGAAAACCGTTCCACCGTCGTACAGCACGCCCCACAGATCGAGTATGAAGCCGTCATAGGCGTCCGCCAACCGGCCGACACCGTCGATTGTCCTGACCTCCATGGGAGAGTGGCGGCGCGTTAGGCGGTGCGCTGCATCAGGGCGGGCTGGCCGAACAGAGATCCCTGGCCGTAGCCGATATCGAAGGCGATTAGTTCGACGAGGCTGAGATCGGTCTCGACGTTCTCGACGATCACGTCGATGCCGATGCCCTTCAGCTCGCGCGCGAGGCCGCGGACCGACTCCGGATCGTCGGCAGTGTTGGCCTGAACCCGCATGAACTTCGAGCCGACCTTGACGAAGCGGAAGCCGAACCCGACCAGCGACTCGAAGTCGATCTCGAGATCCGTGATTCCGTCGATCGAGAACCGGCAACCGGTTTCCTGGACCTCAACCAGGTCCTGAACCGCCTGCTCGCCGTATTCCATCAGCGCCGATTGTGGGCATTCGAGGACCAGCCGCTGGGCCAGCGCCGGGTTGGCCTGCAGGTGCCGGATCAGGCCGGCGAAGAAGCCCCGGTCGGCGAGAGTTTCGGCGGCGACGTTGTAGAAGCAGGCGCCGCCGTCGAGGCCGGCGGCGTCGACCGCCGCGATGCGGTCGAGGCAGCGGGCGAGGAGCGCGTTCTCGATGGACCGCATCAACTCTTCACGCCCGGTGGGGTCGAGGTTGGGATCGACCGCCAACGGCGTCCCGTCGGCGCCGCGCAGGCCGCCGTGACATTCGTAATGCGCTGGTTTGCGCTCCGGCAGCGTGACGATGGGCTCGAGGTAGAGATCGACCGCGTCTGCCTTCAGCGCTTCGACCACTGCCCGCAGCGTCACATCCGCATTTCCATCGCCGGCCGCCTGCGAGAGATGCGCGTCGATCTCCTGCAGCGTTGCGTTGACCAGGTCGGAGCCCGTGGCCGCTAGCGCCGCCGGCGGCGCCATCACCGGCTGTTCAAGCGGCGTAGGCTCGTCGGGCGCGGGCTCTGCTGCCGGCGGCTCCGGCGCCGGCGGGGGGGCCGGCTGCTCCATCGGCGGCTGCTCCATGACCGGCTGTTCCATCACCGCCTGTTCCGGCGGCGGCTGTGCGGGCATCCGCTCCGGCACCAGATCCGGATGCACCGCTGCGGTCTGTTGCGGCGGTTGTGGCACGGGCTCCGCCGGGCGTGACGCAAGCGCGTCCATCGTCCCCTGCATCTGCTGCAGCATCGCCTGGACCTGTTCGAACTGCTGCTGCTGCTCCGCCAACTGCTGCTGCATGGCCATGAACTCGCTGTGCAGCTGATTGCCGGCGTTCTGGATGATCTCGATGTCGCTGGCGGTCTGCTGTGCCGCAGCCTGGAGTTGCTCGACCGTCTGTGCAAGGCCGTTGGCGCTACCGCCCTGACTCTTGAACGCTTCGAATTCCTCCGCCGTCTTCTGGGCCAGTTCCTGAATTTGCTGGACTTGCTGGGCCGCCGTGTTGGCCCCGCGGGCATCGGCGGTGGCCTTGCCCACGTCCTTCTGGATACCGTCGATGCCGCGCTCGATCTGCTCGACCTTGTCACGCAGTCCGACGACGCCCTTAAGGACCCGCTTGAACCCGTCGCGACGCAGGATGAATTCGTGTGACAGCGCGCCAAGCATGACGATCACCGCCCCGGTGATCATGCCGATGAAGAACTGCCCCGAAGCCAGCCAGCTGGCAATCATGCCGACGAACCCGGCCGCAACATAGGCCGCCACCAGGATCAAGTGAATCCGTTTATCCATCGTGATTCGTCAATTTTCCCTGAACCGAAGACCCACCACCACCCGACGCAAAGTACGCTTGCAGGATTCGCAAGGCAAGCATACAGGTCGGTCTAGCGATGTTTGGCCCCAACGGCCGCGTCGACTTTATCATATCCGTCGGCATGCAATAATGCTGCCAGTTCATCCTTGATCCGCCGTATCAATACCGGTCCTTGGTAAACAAATGCTGTATAAACCTGAATGAGACTGGCGCCGGCGCGAATTTTCTCGTAGGCGTCGCGGCCGCTCGCGATGCCGCCGACGCCGATCAGCGGCACGTTGCCGTCGGTCAGCCGGTACATATCGGCGAGCAGTCGGGTGGAGGGCTCGAATAGCGGTTTGCCGCTCAGCCCTCCCGATTCGCCGCGCCAACGGCTGCGCAGCCCGGCGGGACGGTCGATCGTCGTATTGGCGATGATCAGCCCGGCAACGGCGCCGCCGCGCGCCACTGACGCGATATCGGCGCGATCCCGCTCGGTCAGGTCCGGTGCGATCTTGACCAGCACTGGCGGCGCGCCGGCAGGACAGGCACGGGCCGCGGCGCCTGCAACCGTGTCGACGATGCGTGTCAGAGTCTCGGGGCCCTGGAGCGCACGCAGGCCGGGGGTGTTGGGCGATGAGACGTTGACGACCACGTAATCGGCCAAGGGCGCGAGCCGCGTGGCACAAGCGGCATAGTCGGCGACCGCATCCGTGCTGTCGCGGTTTTTTCCGATATTCACCCCAACGACGCCCGGCCGCGGGCCGGCGAGTCGGCGCGCCGCACTCTCCATGCCGTCATTGTTGAATCCCATGCGATTGATCACCGCCCCGTCCTCGGTGAGGCGGAACAGGCGCGGCCGTGGATTACCGGCCTGCGGGCGGGGCGTTACAGTACCGGTCTCGACGAAGCCGAAACCCATGCGCAGCGCCGCGCGCCAGGCCCGCGCATCCTTGTCGAACCCGGCGGCAAGACCCAGAGGGTTGGGGAAATCGATCCCAAGGACCCGGGTCCGCAAGACCGCGTCGTCGGGGCGCCGCTGCGCCGGTCCCAATCCCAGGGCCAGGGCCCGCACCGTCACGCGGTGGGCGCGCTCCGGCTCCAGCAGTCGAATCAGCGGCAGGATCAGGGCGTAGGGGTCCATTTCGGTCGGCATCCGGTGTCTGGGCCGTCTCAGGCACGGCGCGGGCCGTCGGTACCGTTCTAGACAAGCGCACCGGCGGGCACAAGCCGCGCCCCTTTTTCCGGTCGGTCAAGGGCGTTCCGCAGCGTTGCAGTCTGCCTTACGGACCAGTGCAATTTGCAACCGTCGGCACGATCGGCTGCGCGCGAACGCACGACCCGCAAACCGACCGAACGATGCCCAGAATCCCGCGCATGGCGCGATTCATTGTCGCGCCGGATGCAACTGGCACGCGCTTTGCTGGTATCGAAAGGCAACGCGACGGAGAGTGCGCAAAGGTTATGAGTATTCGCAGACCACAGATGGACGGGAACACAGCATTGCGGGATGAGTCGGGTGATGTCGACTTGGCGCCGTGCAGAGGCACGCGAATCGTTCCGGAAAAGCCGACCATGGATATGTTGACGTCGGGGAGCCTGGCAGGTGGCGTGTCGGTGGAGACCGCCTGGAATATCTGGCAGGCAATGCTGAAGGCGGCCCCCTGAGCCGTTGGCCCGGCTCAGGGGAGCCTTCCCCTTTGACGCGCGCGGCGCTATCGTGCCGCGATGCAGACAATTCATTTCATCGACGATGACTGGGTCGAGGGCGAGCCGCTGCTGCTGGGCCCGCTGACCCACGCCACCTGGATGGCGTCCGTGGTGTTCGACGGGGCCCGCGCCTTCGAGGGTGTCGCGCCGGACCTCGATCGCCATTGCGAGCGGCTGATCGCTTCGGCTCATTCCTTTGGCCTCAAGCCCCGCTATTCGGCCGCCGAGGTAGAGGCGATCGCGCGCGACGGCATCGCCAAGTACCCGCAGGGTACGGCGCTCTACATAAGGCCGATGTATTTCGCCGAGAAGGGCGCGCAATTCTTCGTCGCCCCCGATCCCGACAGCACCCGGTTCTGTCTTTCGATCTTCGAGCGCGCCATGCCTGAACCGGGCCCGATGTCGGTGTGCCTGTCGAGCTTTCGCAGGCCAGCCCCGGACATGGCGCCGACTGACGCCAAGGCCTCGTGCCTCTATCCCAATTCGGCCCGCGCGCTGATGGAGGCCACGAAGCGCGGCTTCGACAACGCCGTGGTGCTGGACCCGGACAACAACGTCGCCGAGCTCGCCACCGCGAATATCTGGATCGGCAAGGGCGGCGTCGCCCATACGCCGGCGGCCAATGGCACCTTTCTGAACGGCGTTACGCGCCAGCGCGTCGCCAACCTCTTGCGCGCCGACGGGATCGAGGTCACCGAGCGGACCATCACCTGGGACGAGGTGCTGGCTGCCGACGAGGTCTTCACCACCGGCAATCTCTCGAAGGTGATGCCGATCACCCGGGTCGAGGACCGCGAGTTGCAGCCCGGCCCGCTGTTCCGCCGGGCCCGCGAGCTTTACTGGGACTTCGCTCATCAGAGGGGCTGAGGAGGCGAGCGCCGATGGCCGAGTTGATGCGAACCGTGACGGTGAAGCTGGCCGACATCTATGTGCCGACCAAGCTGGCCAAAACGCTGGAAGCGGGCAAGGTCGAGTCGCGCGCCGAGGACATCCTTGAGCATGGTCTCGAGACGCCGGTGCAGTTACGCCGCGACGAGGCGCGCGATCGCTACGTTCTGGTGGCCGGGTTGCATCGGCTGGAGGCGTTGCGATCGCTGGGCGAGGACACCGTCGAGGCGCTGATCGTTCATGCGCGCCGGCGCTAGGCGCCGGCCTTCCGGGGCCTCGCCTCACGCTTTCTTGACCCCGCGTGATCGACGATTGCGGCTACGTTCGGCGGCCGTTGAACCGGCTTGAAGAGAGAGGATAATTCATGCGAACGACTGCGATGCGCGGCACCGCGCTGGCGCTTGCCGGCCTGCTGCTGTTGGCGACATCGGCCGTGGCCGAGAACCCGACCCCCTATGCCGGCACCCGGATCATCAAGACCGGCCATTCCTACCAGGATCTCGTGGGCCGGCTCGACGCCGCCGTCAAGGCCAACAAGATGGGCCTCGTGACCCGCGCCAGCGCCACGGTGGGCGCCAAAAAGATGCTGGACAAGACGATCCCCGGCAACATGGTGGTGGGCGTCTACAGACCCGACTTCGCCGTCCGCATGCTGGAGGCAAGCGTCGCCGCCGGGATCGAGGCGCCGCTGCGCTTCTACATCACCGAACAGGCAGATGGTACGGCGACGCTGACCTATCGCGAGCCGACCGCGGTGTTCGCACCCTACGAGGTGCCGGCGCTGGACGCGATGGCCCGAGAGCTCGACGCCATCTTCGCCAAGATCGCGGCCGACGCGACCGGGGGCTAGGGCGGCATCGGCGATGGTGGCGCGCGGGCGCCGGTCGCGCCGGCCGCGACCGCCGACGGCTGATCCGCGCTTAAGCTCTTTTAAACGCCTTGTCGCTAGCCTGCCGGCACCGGACCGGTGGTCCGCTGCGAAGGAGGATCAGCAATGCGACGGGTGTTCCCGATGTTGTGCGTGCTCGCGCTTGCCGGCTGCGGCGGCGGCGCGATGAAGGAGGCCGAATGCATGACCGCCGACTGGCGGTCGCTCGGCTACGAGGACGGCGCCCAGGGCTATGGGCCGGAGCAATTGACGGTGCGCCGCAAGGCCTGCGCCGAATATGGCGTCGCGCCGGACTTCCAGGCTTACATGGCCGGCCGCGATGAGGGGCTTGGCTATTACTGCCGGCCGCAGAATGGCTACAATGTCGGCAACAGGGGCTATCGGTACGGCGGTCAGTGCCCGGCGCATCTCGAGCCCGCCTTCGTTGCCGCCCATACCGACGGGTTCGGCCTTTATGAGCGGCGCGTGCGCATGCAGAACATCGGCAAGCGGCTCAACTACAGCCGCCAGCGCAGCCAGGAACTCGAGTACACGCTGGCCGAGAATACGCTGGCGATCGCCAACCCGACCCCAGAGATGACCGCCGCGGACGTGGCGGCGCGGGTGATCGAGCTGAAGCAGCTGACGCAGGAGAAGGTCGAGCTGGAGCAGTCGATCCGCCAGCTGGAAATCGACTACCAGGCGGCGCAGCAGGACTACGAGTTCTATCGCAGCCAGATGGCCGGCCGCTACGCGGGTTGATCGCCGACGCTAGGCGGCATCGCCGCGGCGCTTGACGCGCGGCGCCGGTCGCGGGAGACTCTCCGGCACTCCGGCCGGAGGGATCGCCCATGCCGCGCACCGATATCGAATGGACCGACGAGTTCCTGATCGGCATCCCTGAACTCGACCATGAGCACCGCGCCCTGGTGCGCGACATCAACCGCCTGCATCGCGCGCTCGGCGCTCATCCAGACCGGACGCGGATCGCCGACACGCTGGGGGAGATCCTGGCCCGCATGCAGGCCCATTTCGCGCTCGAGGAAAGCGTCATGAAGGAGCATGCCTACCCGCATTACGGCCCGCACAAGGCCGAGCATGAAGTGCTCCTGGACACCGTCACCGGCTATATCGTCCGCTTCAACCAGGAGCCGGGAACGGATGTCGTGGCGGGGCTGGGGGCGAAGCTGGGCGAATGGATCGTTCACCACATCCTGACCAGCGACAAGAAGATGAGCCTGATGATGAAAGGCTAGGCCGAGCCGCGCGTCAAGCCGGCTGCGGGAGGGGGCGTTCGATCGGGGACACGACGTGCAATGGCGTCACTCAAACCCGCGCCGTGCCGGGAGTTCGCGCGCATCCGGATCGAACATGAGGGCGGTTGACCGAGGGTGTGATGCAGCGCCTGGCCGCTCACAGGGCTTTGCCGCGCCACGGGACGAGCGACGGGACACGCGCGCGGTAGGCCCGGTATGCCTCACCGTAGAGCGCCATCAGCCGCCGCTCCTCGTAATTGGTTCCGATCGCAAGATAGGCCGATCCCCAGACCGCCGTCGCCAGCCCGAACGGGTCCTGGGCGTTGCCCCAGAGGATGAGATAGGCGGCGGCGTAGAGCGGATGCCGCACCCAGGCATGGAAGCCGCCGGTATGCAGCGGCTCGTCCTCGGGTTCCCCGATGCCGCGGCGGTGGTTGCGGATCTGCGTCAGGCCGGCAAAGCGGCCGAGATCGTAGTCGCGCAACGCTGCCAGCAGCAGGACGAGGCCGAGCACCGAGACGCCGTGAAGGACCATCTGCGCCCAGGCAGGCAGGGGGTAAGCGGCCGCGTCGCCAAATAGCCAGGCACCGCACAGCCAGACCGCGGCGATGTGCAGCGCCGCGAAAACGTTATAGGCGAGCCGGTACCACGGGCCCAGGGCTGGCGTAAGGAACGCCTTGGCCCGCCGTCCGGCCAGCAGCGTGTGGCCGGCGCCGAAGCTGAACCAGCCGAGGGCGTAGAGGATGTGGGCCAAGATCGGGGTCATGACGGTCCTTGCTGTTGCGGGTGTCACCGCCGGCCGGCCGGGACGATACGCCATCCGGGCGCCCGCGACCAGCCGGGCCATGCGCAGGCTCTTGAGTGCTATCATCGCCTCGCTTCGTTCGTCCCGCTGCCCAGGCCCGCGCCTATGCCACGGCCAGTGGTTGGCACTTGATGCAGCGCAATGCGGTCGCGCCCGAATCGTGCTACGAAACGGCGAGTTGGACGGGGTGTCGCGCGAGAGTCGGCCTGCAGCGCCCGCGATCCAAACGCCCTATCTGTCATCGCACAGCCTGCATCGAGGCGGAGGAATCCGATGAAGTCGTCTCGAACATGTTCTTTGGCCGGCCTTGGCCTGGCCGTCGCGCTGGTGTCGGTTGCGGGTGATCCCGGCGCTCGGGCCGTGGCCCAGGATCGCGAAATGGAGCAGCTGCGCCTGCAGCTCCAGGATTGTGCGGGGCCGTCCTGCGTGCCGCAGCGCGACCAGTTGATCGCCCGCCTGCGCGAACAGACGCGCAGCTGCAGCGGCGATGTGTGCGACTCGCTGCACGCCCGGCTGCGCGAGCAGCAACAACTGCGCAATTGCGACGTTGCCGGCGATCCGTGCACGGCCCTGCGCCAAGAGGTGCGCCAGCGCGAGCAGCACAGGATGCGGATGCCCGTCCAGCCCGGCCAGCGCGGCGGTGGCGGCGCGGGCGGTAGGAACTGAGCGCGGTGCCCTACCGCTCCGCCTCCTCGTATGGCTTCACCGGGAGGCCCACCGCGATCCAGCCGGGCGCGCCGTCGCCGCCCAGCATGCCGCCCTTGACATCGATGATGCCCTCGAAACCGTAATCTTTCAGCACCCGCTGCAGCCAGGCCGTGCGCACGCCGCGTGTGCAGATGAGGGCGATCGGCGTCCCGCCGGCATCGTCCGCGGCTGCGCCGAGCTGGCGGATGAAATCCTCCGCGCGCTGGTTCAAGGTGATCGGAACGGCGGTCGCGGCGATCCCGGTCTCGCGCCAATCGGATTCGAGCCGGACATCGATCAGGAGGATGCGCCCGGCGGCCGACAGGCGGTATGCCTCCTCGACGCCAATGGCGCGCGGGGTCGCGCGCGTCGTCTGGGTCGCCAGGCTGCAGCGCTCCGGCGACAGGGCCTCAATCGCTGTCCGCGTTGCGGCCGCCTTTCCTTCATGTTCGAAGGTGACGGCATCTCGAGCCTCCCACACCGGTGCGCCAGCCTCGTCGTAGGCGGTCAGCACCCGGACGATCTTTGGTCCCTCGATCCGCACCCGCGTCGGCTTCGCCGCCCCGCCGACAGCGTCGGAACCGTCCGAAACGGCCACCTCGACCGCCTCAGCGTTTTTCAGGTAGAGCTGTCTCGTTCCGATCTCGTCGATGAGGCACCCGGAAACCGCGGGGTCCAGCTCGGGCAACGGGGTCAGGCGGATCTTCACGACACAGGCTTCGGCGTCGATGATGGTCACCGTCCGGCAGTCCCCGTCGCCCTCGAAGGCGAGGCACGCCGCCGCCTCGAGCTCCTGCGCGGGGGCCGGCGTCGGGTCCAGTGCCTGCGCACAGGCACTGACGAGCACCGCCGTTACGAAGAGCCGCATGTCTAGCCAAAACGTCATCTCGAAATTCCGTGATCTCCGGCTGCCGACACGTATTCTCGCACCAGACGGCGCGGTGGCCAATCACCAAGATCGAGGGCACGGATCACGATGCCCGCGGGGTCTGTGGAACGCGCCTGCGAACCCTCTGAACACCCGGGTGCATGGGGTCGTTTCACGTACGATCCTGTCGACTCGATGGCCGGACCGGTGCGCGTCGAACGGCCCTTCCGGATTTTCCATCACTGGCTATCATGGTCGGGCCGCCGCGAGACGATCCGGAACGGGATGACGAGAGGGAGAGGGCACCGATGCTGGCCTGGCTGACCGATCCGCAGATCTGGGGTGCGCTGGTCACGCTGACCGCGCTCGAGATCGTGCTCGGGATCGACAACGTGATCTTCATCTCGCTGGTCGCTGAGCGCTTGCCGAAGGCGCAGCAGGCGAAGGCTCGGGCGATCGGCCTGTCCGGCGCACTCATCATGCGGCTGGCGCTGTTGGCGGCGATCGCGTGGGTGGTCGGGCTGACGGCGCCGGTGTTCACCCTGTTCGGTGTCGCCTTCTCGTGGCGCGATCTGATCCTGTTCGCCGGCGGCCTGTTTCTTCTGGTCAAGGCGACGCTGGAGATCCACCGCAGCGTCGAGGGCGAGCACGAGGCGGGCGCAGGCGAGGGCCGCGCGAGTTTCGCCATGGTGATCGCGCAGATCATGCTGCTCGATCTGA
The DNA here is from genome assembly GCA_020356105.1 of Rhodospirillales bacterium. Classification (GTDB taxonomy): domain Bacteria; phylum Pseudomonadota; class Alphaproteobacteria; order UBA8366; family JADFVY01. The sequence continues at coordinate 2,059,912 of CP070634.1, forward strand.
TCTTCTCGCTCGATTCGATCATCACCGCGGTCGGCATGACCGACCATCTGCCGGTGATGATCGTCGCGGTGATCATCGCGGTGGCCGTGATGTTCTTCGCCGCTGGCGCGGTCAGCGCCTTCATCGCCCGCCACCCGACGACCAAGATGCTCGCACTCAGCTTCCTGTTGCTGGTCGGCGTCGCGCTGGTCGCCGACGGGCTGCATTTCCACATCCCGCGCGGCTACCTCTACTTCGCGATTGCCTTCTCGGTGCTGGTCGAATTCCTCAACCTCGCCGCCGCCAGGCGCCGGCGGGTACGGCGGGGCGCCTGATCGGGACTGCGCCGCGAATCGTTGGCTGCGGGTTTACCGGCGCTTAACCCGGCGGTTGCATAGTCGCCGCCAGGTTTCGTCAAGAATGGAAGGTCATACAGTGAAGCGCAGTCTTGCCGCCATCCTCCTGCTCGTGCCGCTGTTCGGCTGCGTCGGGCCGATGGCGCCGATCGGCGACCCCGAAAACGAGCAGGCGGCCCTGGTCTACGGCTACATAAACGGCAGCAGCGGCGTGCCCAACGTGACGCTGTACAACACTAGGACCAAGGTCATGGCGCCCTGGGCGCCGGGCAACGTGCCGGCTCACACCTATGGCAGCGGCCTCATCTTGTTCGACAACGTCGAGCCGGGTGACTACATCATCCACGGCTTCGGGATCGGTCAGACGGCCTACAGTCTGGGCACGCAGCGCATCGAGTTGACGGTGCGGCCCGGCGAGATCGTCTATCTCGGCGCGTTCCGCTATGCCCATGAGGGCGGGTTGCTAAGCAACGAGTTCACCTTCGCGCCGGCCCGCGAGCCATCGCAGAGGACGGTCCGCGAATGGGCCATCGAGGCGACCGAGGGTACCGGCTGGAACCAGCGGCTACGAGGATCCGAGGGCAAGGGTTAGCCCGGGGGGCGTTTTGATTAGGTCGCGGCGTCTGCGGCCGCCCAGTTCAGTCCAGTGGGATGATCCTGATCTTCTTCCCGTCGGCCGCCAGGGCGAGCTTGCCGTGCTTGAGCGCCAGCGCCTGCTCGCCGAAGATCTCGCGGCGCCAGCCCTTGAGCGCCGCCACGTCGGCCGCATCGTCGGCGGCGATGCGCTCGAGATCGTTGCCCGAGGCCACCAGGCGCGCCGCGACATTCTGCTTCTCGCAATTCAGCTTGAGCAGGACACGCAGGAGGTCGGTTAGCGGGCCGAGGCCGGGCGGCAGCCGTTCCGGCGGCTCGGGCGGCGCTGGCAGGGAATGGGCCGGGCGGGCGATCCCGTCCTCGACTGCCTGAAGGATTCCACGTCCGAGCGAACCCTCGGCCAGCTTGTGCGAGATGCCGCGCACATGGGCCAGCGTCTCTGGCTTGCGCGGCGCGTGGCTGGCAATCTCGAGGATCGCCTCGTCGCGCAGGACGCGGTTGCGTGGCAGGTCGCGGCGCTGCGCCTCGCGCTCGCGCCACGCGGCGAGCTCGACGAGAATGGCGAGGAAGCGGGTGCCCTTGCCGCGCCGGCCCTTGATCCGCCGCCACGCCTCCTCGGGGTCGATGCGGTACGTCTCCGGCGCCGTGAGCACCGCCATCTCTTCGTCCAGCCAGTGGTCGCGGCCGGTCTGTTTCATGCGCCCGGCAAGCTTCTCGTAAACCGGCCGCAGGTGGATGACGTCGGCCAGCGCGTATTCCAGCTGGCGATCGCTCAGGGGACGGCGCGACCAGTCGGTAAACCGCGACGCCTTGTCCACGGACACGCCGATCGTCTTGGCCAGCAGGTTTTCGTAGGAAACCTGGTCGCCAAAACCGCAGACCATGGCCGCAAGCTGGGTATCGAATACCGGGTGCGGCACCTGGCCCATCCGGTGATAGAAGATCTCCAGATCCTGGCGGCCGGCATGGAACACCTTGAGGACCTGCGGGTCGGCCAGAAGCTCGTATAGCGGGGCGAGGTCGAGATCGGGGGCCAGGGCGTCGATCGCCGCCGACCCGTCCGGCCCGGCCAGCTGCACCAGGCAGAGCACCGGCCAGAACGTGTTCTCGCGCATGAATTCGGTGTCGACGGTAACGTATTCGGCCCGCGACAGCCGGGCGCAGAACTCGGCGAGGCGCCCATTGTCGGTGATCGGTGGCGCTGGCATCGGCTCCCGCTCGCTCGGCGTCGCACCGCTGCAACTCTGCCCGGCTCCCCCACCCGGCCGGCGATGTTCTGCCAGGCGGCCGGGTGGGGGAACGGGCTGACGCCGCCGGTGCGACCATCGGCGCCATTGTTACATGCATTGCGCCGCCGGGAAAGCTCGGACGCAACCCATCCCTTGACAAGATGGGGCAATCCGTGGCCTTTGCCGGGCGAATTCCGCACTGCGACCCGGGTCTCCCTATGCACGAATACCGCACCCATACCTGCGGGGCGCTCCGCCTCGATGACGCCGGCCAGGAGGTTCGCCTGTCGGGCTGGGTCCACCGCAAGCGCGACCACGGCAACCTTCTTTTCATCGACCTGCGAGACCATTATGGCGTCACCCAGGTGGTGCTCGACGTCTCCAGCCCGATCTTCCCGGTGGCCGAGGGACTGAGCAACGAATCGGTGATCCGGGTCGACGGCTCCGTCGTGAAACGCACGCAGGATACGGTCAACCCGAAACTGCCGACCGGTGAGATCGAGGTGCAGGCGGCCGAGATCACGGTGCTGTCGGCGGCGGCGCCGCTGCCGATGCCGGTCAACCAGGATGCCGGCTACCCGGAGGAGATTCGCCTGCGCCACCGCTTCCTCGATCTGCGCCGCGAGGAAATGCACGCCAACATCGTGCTGCGCTCGCGCGTCGTCGAGTCGATTCGCCGACGTATGATCGAACAGGGCTTCACCGAGTTCCAGACGCCGATCCTGACCGCCTCGTCGCCCGAGGGCGCGCGCGACTATTTGGTGCCGAGCCGTATTCATCCCGGCAAATTCTATGCGCTGCCGCAGGCGCCCCAGCAGTTCAAGCAGCTCCTGATGATCGCCGGCTTCGACCGCTACTTCCAGATCGCGCCCTGCTTCCGCGACGAAGATGCCCGTGCCGACCGTTCGCCCGGGGAGTTCTACCAGCTCGACTTCGAGATGTCGTTCGTCACCCAGGAGGATGTCTTCGTGGCGCTCGAGCCGGTGATGCACGGCGTGTTCGAGGAATTCGGCGGCGGGCGTGAGGTCACGGCGCCGCCGTTCCCGCGTATCCCCTTCGCCGAGGCTATGGCGAAATACGGCTCCGACAAACCGGATTTGCGCAACCCGCTGGTGATCTCCGATGTCACAGAGGCGTTCCGCGGTTCGACCTTCGGCATCTTCGCACGCGCCATCGAAGGCGGTGCCGTGGTCAAGGCGATCCCGGCGCCGGGTGCCGGCGGCAACCCACGCAGCTTCTTCGACAAGCTGAACGACTGGGCCAGGTCGGAAGGTGCCGGGGGGCTCGGCTATGTCATCCTCGAGGGAGGGGGCGGAAAGGGGCCGATCGCCAAGAATCTCGATGCCGAACGGATTGGAGCGATCATCGCGGCGACCGGCCTCGGCGACGGCGATGCGGTGTTCTTCGCCTGCGATCATCCTGGCAAGGCCGAGGCCTTCGCCGGCGTTGTGCGCGACCGGCTGGGGCGGGATCTCGGGCTGCTCGAGGAGAATGCGTTCCGCTTCTGCTGGATCGTCGATTATCCGATGTTCGAGCTCGACGAGCAGACCGGAAAGATCGAGTTCAGCCACAACCCGTTTTCGATGCCGCAGGGCGGACTTGAGGCGCTGGAGACGATGGACCCGCTGGAGATCAATGCCTACCAGTACGATATCGTGTGCAACGGCGTCGAGCTCTCGTCCGGGGCCATCCGCAACCATTTGCCGGAGATCATGTACAAGGCATTTGGCATCGCCGGCTACGGGCCGGAAGAGGTCGAGGCGCGGTTCGGCGGCATGCTCAACGCGCTCAAATACGGGGCGCCGCCGCATGGCGGATCCGCCCCCGGCATCGACCGTATCGTCATGTTGCTGGCCGACGAGCCAAACATCCGGGAGGTCGTTGCCTTTCCGATGACCCAGACGGCTGAGGATCTGTTGATGCAGGCGCCGGCCCCGGTCGACATGACGCGGCTTCGCGAGTTGCACATCCGGGTGCATCTGCCGCCCAGAAAGGCGAGCGAAGAGGCGGAATAGGAGCCAACCCGGCGGTCCGCACTTGGCCGGACGCGCCCCGCGGGCTGAGCCAGCGGCGCGTTGTCGGCTTTCGTTGGTTACTCGTTCACGCGCGGTTTACACGATTGTCGAGTGCGTCGGCTGTCGATCGGCGCGCGATGCGGGCGGGCAGCGGAAACCGGGAGCCGCACGGGCGAGAATTTCGCCACGCCAATGAGTTCCTTAAGAAATTATTAAAATCAAAGATAGTCCACATCCAGTAAAATTATATATAAAATTAAAAATATATTGAGAATATTAAAATGTTTTCGGAATTGACTTCGATAATAATTGAAAAATTAACGACTTGGCTGTTTAATGGGCTGCAAAACAGGTCCAAGGCCACATGGTTACTGCTCTCTTCAGGAAGATTTTTGCAAACGCTGTATTGTTGTGCGTGGTCGGCGGGTGTTCGGTCTCGCCAGCGTTCGATGCGGCCTCGTGGACTGTTGGCGGGGTCAGTTATCTCCTGACGGGCAAGGTCACGATGGATCATGCGGTCTCCGCGATGTCGGGCCAGGACTGCAGGATGATCCGGATGATCAAAGGCGAAATCGCTTGCGTGCCGCGCGATGAGGACGTGGTCGGCGACCGGATGGTCTTCAGCTTCGAAAAGTCGTCGCCCTCACACGACGCGACGCTTCGACTCGACGGTGGTGACCCGCTGTATGTCAGTCCCGCGCTCGCAGACATCGTGCAGCCGCTCGGCCAGTCAGTGGTGGCGGAGAACCGATCAAGTGCGGTTGCTGCGGTCGCGGCCGACCCCGTCCCGTTTCAGGCGATGTTCGCCGGCGCCGAGACGGCGAGCTGGACCGCTCGTGTTTCCGGCCTGGTGAAAAGCAAAACCCCAATTCCTGCGGCCCTGCCCGAGCGCGCAACGCGACTTTGGTTGCCGGTCGAATAGACCGGATCGATTCCACTCAAATCTTGGCTGGCGGATTTCGGCGTCGACGTTGTTGTCGCCGCGTTCCCGATTCAATCGCGTTGCTCGTCGATACCCGACATTGATCGAGCGACCGGCATGCGCTATTCGCGAAGGGGGCATCTCACGGGGCCCTTGATGCGGTGACGGAAGCTGTCCGTCGAATGGCCGGGCTCTGCCGACGACGGAGGGACGAGCCAGCATGAGGTTGCGGTGGGCGCACGAATGAAGACGCTGTTATTCATAGCCGCGGGCGGCGCTCTGGGCGCGGCGGCCCGTCACGTGGTCAACAACCAGGTCACGGCCTGGTTCGGCGATGTCTTTCCGTGGGGAATACTGGTGACCAATGTCGCGGGATCCTTCGCCATGGGGTTGATGGCCGGCCTGTTGGAAACCATCTGGGCGCCGCCCCAGGAAATCCGCACTTTCATCGTTGTCGGCTTTCTCGGGGCGTTCACCACCTTTTCGACGTTCTCGCTTCAAGTTGCGCTGCTCTATGAGCGGGGTCAATTGCTGCTTGCCGCGCTTTACATCGCGGCTTCGGTGATCCTCGCGGTAGGAGGTCTTTTCGCGGGACTTGCCCTGGTGAAGAGCATCGCGCTGTGAGCCCGTGATATCATGAGCCCGGTCGCGACGATCGAAGTTACCGCCGAGGAGCGCGATCTGCGGCTCGATCGCTGGTTCCGGCGTCATTACCCGAGCCTTACGCATGGGCGGCTCGAGAAGCTTCTCCGCACCGGCCAGGTGCGGGTCGACGGAAAACGCGCGCGAGCCGGGTTGCGGCTTGCGCCCGGTCAACAAATCCGCGTACCGCCCGAGGCCGGCACCGTCGCCGCCGGTTCGGCCGATGCTGGCCCGTTCATCAGTTCGGCCGACCGGGACTTCGTCAAATCCCTCATCGTACACCGGGACGACGACGTGATCGTGGTGAACAAGCCGTCAGGCCTTGCGGTGCAGGGCGGTACCAGGACCAGCCGTCATCTCGACGCGATGCTGGACGCGCTGCGGTTCGGGAAGAAAGAACGCCCCCACCTGGTGCATCGGCTGGATCGTGATACCAGCGGCGTGCTGGTTCTGGCGCGAAGTGCCTCGGTTGCGGCAAGACTTGGGCGGATGTTTCAGGGCCGCGACGTGCGCAAGACCTATTGGGCCCTGGTGGTCGGACGGCCCGAGCCGCCATGCGGACGGGTCGATCTGCCGCTCGAGAAACGCGCCGGTCGGCGCGGTGAGCGGATGACCGTGGAAGGCAGGACGGGGCGGCGCGCCGCCACCTTGTATCGTGTTCTCGAATCGGCCGGTCCAACGGCCGCGTGGATTGCGCTCCGGCCGCTGACGGGGCGGACCCATCAGCTGCGGGTTCATTGTGCTGCGATCGGCCATCCGATCGTCGGCGATGGCAAGTATGGGGGGGCCGGGGCCTATCTTCCCTCCCCGCAGATCGCCCGCCGCCTACACCTTCATGCTCGCGAGTTGGTGCTGCCCCATCCCTCGGGCCGCGGAGCCCTGCAGGTCAGGGCCGATCTGCCGCCGCACATGTTGCAGAGTTGGCGGTTTTTCGGGTTCGATCCGAATCTTGTCGGCGATCCCTTCGAGGAGCTGGATATCGGTGATCGCGACGCCCCGTGATCGCCGAGGCACAGGCCCGGCCGCACTGGTAATTGGACGTCCGTTTGACTATTTCTGACCTACGGACCCGCGAAACGGACGCACACATGAGCAGACGCGACCCGTTCTCACCGCGTCTCGTCGTCTTCGACTGCGACGGAACGTTGGTGGACAGTCAGCACAATATCGTCGCCGCGATGACCGAAGCCTGGCGTGCCTTTGGGCTCGAGCCCGTGAACGGTGCGGCGGTCCGGCGTGTGGTTGGTCTGCCCCTTGTGGAGGCCATTGCGCTGCTCTTTCCGGAAGGAGAGCGCCGTGATCACATAACGCTGAGCGATCTCTACAAGGATGCGTTCCGCACCCTTCGGCAACAGTCCGACCATCATGAACCACTCTACCCCGGCGCCATTGAGACCCTCGACAGTCTGGAGGACGACGGGATCCTTCTTGCGGTCGCCACCGGCAAGTCGCGACGCGGCCTGGATGCGACATTGGACCGTCACGGTCTCACCGGGCGCTTCACGGTGCTCAAGACCGCGGATGACGCTCCCGGGAAGCCAAATCCGGACATGTTGCTGGCCGCCATGGACGAAACCGGGGCCTCGCCCGGAACGACGGTCATGATTGGTGATACGGTTTTCGATATCGAAATGGCGATCAATGCCCGGACCCCTGCGATCGGGGTCAGCTGGGGCTATCACGAACCGGCGGAGCTCATATCGGCCGGCGCCAGCGAAATCGTCGAGCGGTTCGGCGACGTCGTTCGTGCGGTCGCCACGTTGTGGGGAGTTTCGGATGCGACTGGGTAAAGTTCTGAAATACGCGCTGATCGGTATCCCGCTCATTGCGGTCATTGTTGTTGTCGCGGCCATTGCGCTGCTGATGACCATAGATTTCAACGAATACAAGCCTCTGATCGCCGAGGAGACCAAGAAGGCGATCGGCCGCGACCTCGTCATCGCCGGCGATCTGGAGCTTGACATATCGCTAACGCCGGCCGTGTCCGTGGCAGGTGTGACGCTGTCGAATGCGAGCTGGGGCGAACGGCCGGAAATGGTGAAGGTCGAACGGTTTGAAGCCCAGATCTCTCTGATTCCAATCCTGTTCGGCGTGATCGATATCAGGCGTGTCGTCCTGATCGGCGCCGACATCGTGCTGGAGGTCGACTCCAAGGGTCGTGCCAACTTCGCCTTTGCGCCACCTGAACCGGCGGTGGCCGGGAAACCCGAAGCCGCGGAACCGGCCGAGGCCGAGGAGTTGATGATCCCGATCGGTGTTCGGGAGGTCGTCATCGAGAGATCGCGGATCGCCTATAGCGATGCGCGGGCGGGCAGCCGATACGATGTCGCCATCGACCGGCTGACGCTGCGCGGGGATGGCCTCGATGCGCCGATCGAGCTGCTTTACGAGGGCAGCTACAATGACGCCCCGTTAGAGTTGTCGGGAACCCTCGGCTCTCCGAACGATCTGATGGCGGGCCGGCCGTTGCCGGTTGAGGCGAATCTGAAGGCCGGGGGCGCGGTTGTATCGATCACCGGCCGGATCGAGGAGCCGGCGGCGGCGAAGGGGCTGGACTTGGCGCTCGCGATCAATGGCAAGCAGTTCGGCGATCTCTCCGCGCTCGCCGGCACTGCGATGCCCAAGCTGGGTCCTTATGACCTGTCGATGCGGGTTACCGGCGATCCGGCCACCGCGGTGAACCTTCGGGGACTGACGGCGACGCTTGCGGGAAATGATATCGCCGGGAATGTGACGATAAAGCTTGCGGGCAAACGACCGGTGATCGACGCGACGCTTGCTTCGCACATGATCGACCTGGCTGCAATTGCCGGCGCGGCAGGGGGCACCGGCAAGCCGTCGGGCGACCAGGCACCGCCGGCGGCGGCGGGAGCGGAGCGGATCTTTCCCGACGATCCGTTGCCGCTGGATGGATTGCGTGCCGTGGATGCGCGGCTGCGTTACACCGCCAAGACCATCGTCGCAGCCGGGGCGAGGCTTGAAAATGCGGAATTAGGCCTTTCGCTGACGAATGGTAATCTCTCGGTGAAGCCGCTTAATGCGGCGATTGCGGACGGCGCGATCGACGGTTCGATCCAACTCGACGGTCGCAAGAAGGCGGCAGGGCTGGTTCTCAAGACCAGCATGCGGAGAGTCGACCTCAACCGCCTGCTGAGCGAGCTTGGGGTCACCAAGGACGTCGAGGGCAGAGCCGACATCGGTATCGACGTCTCCGGAAACGGCGTCTCCGTGCGCCAGCTCATGGGTTCACTCGACGGCCGCGCCGGCTTGCTTATGGGCAAGGGACGGATGAAGGACACATTCCTCCAGTCGATGCTGGGGGGATCCGGGCAATTGATGAATCAGGTGCTCGACCGGGGGCAGAGGGGCTACACGATCGTCGAATGCGGTGTCGCCGATTTCAAAATCACGAATGGCGTTGCGGCGGTGAGGGCCTTGTATCTCGATATTGATCCGCGTGGCGTGATTGGCAGCGGCAGTATCGATCTTGGCAATGAGACGCTCGATCTTCTAGTCGATCCGCGCAAGAAGCGAAGCATGAACAAGCCTGTACTTCCGATGCGCATCAAGGGCAGCTTCACGGCGCCCCAGTACAGCATTGACAGGGCGGTGGCGGCACAGAAACTGGGCAAGGCCCTCGGCATCGAGCTGCCGCCCGGCGTTGGCGGCGGCACCGAACAGGCCGGGGTGCCGGTGGTCGAGGGGCCCTGTGCGCCGCCAGTCTCGCCCGCGGCGACGTCACCGCCCGCCGAGCAAGCGCCGGCATCGCCCGCGCCGTCCCAGCCGCAGGACGTCTTGAAGGACGCGGAACAGCAGCTGAAGAAAGGTTTGAAAGGCCTGTTCGGGCAGTGACCAAGAGGTTCTACAAGGACGCCTCAGTCGTTGCGATGGGGGATGGCGGCTTCGGCGTCGCCTTGGACGGAAGGCCGGTCGGCACGCCTGCGGGCGCCGCGTTGAGACTGCCGACGGCCGGACTCGCCGACGCGATCGCCGAGGAGTGGGCGGCGCAGGAGAAGTTGGTCCGGCCGCACTCGATGCCGATGATGCGGCTCGCGGCTGCCGCGATTGATCGCGTCGGCCGGGAGCGCGATGCCGTGGTTGGGCAGATCGCCGCTTATGGCGGCAGCGACCTGCTTTGCTACCGCGCCTGCGGTCCCGGCGAACTGGTCCGGCGGCAAGCGGAAACCTGGCAGCCCCTGCTTGACTGGGCGGAAGAGGCACTCGGTGCGCCCTTGGCCGTCACCACCGGAGTGACCCACGCAGCGCAGCCGCCGGAATCTCTGAGCGCGCTGGCGGCCCGACTCGAGGCCATGGACGACTTTCAAATCGCGGCGCAGTCGCAGTTGACCGCAGCTTGCGGCTCCCTTGTTCTCTCCCTCGCCGCGGCGGCCGGCCGGATCGGCGTTGAGGAGACGATAGCGGCGAGCCAGCTCGACGAGGAATGGCAGGCGGAAATCTGGGGCCGCGACAAGGACGCCGAAGATCGCCGAACTGCATTGGCGGCCGAGATCACGTCGGCAATCCGGTTCCTCGAGCTGGTCAGGGGCTGAGCAGGGACATCGTCCGCCGGCACATCCCGGGCATGTCGGGGAAAGGTCGCGAGGTCGGGGCTGCGATCTTTCGGCCCGATGATAATCTTCGATCGATTCGACGGCGGGTCCTGGCTGGATCGCACGCTGCCGGCAAGGCGCGCGATGATAACCCACCGTCCTGGATCGGACAGCGCCTGAAAGGCTGCATCGAGCTGACCGGGCATATATTTGAGCAGTTCGCTGGATACGGCCGCAAACGGAACACCTGTCGCGCAGTTTCCCGGTTACCGGCGACTGGTAAGCGGACAAGCGAGATGGTATTCGGTAGTAGCGCTGAACCGGCGCGAAAGGCGACGAGGCAGATCATGCAGCATATCAGCCGGGAACTCGAGGAGAGACGAGAGCGGGCACGGCTCGGCGGGGGCGAGCGCCGCATCGATGCCCAGCACGGCAAGGGCAAGCTGACGGCACGCGAACGTATAGACTTGCTGCTCGACGAGGGCTCCTTCGAGGAATGGGACATGTTCGTCGAACATGGCAGCGCGGATTTCGGCATGGCCGAAAACAAGGTCCCCGGCGACGGGGTGGTGACCGGATACGGAACCGTCAACGGCAGGCTCGTCTTCGTATTCAGCCAGGACTTCACGGTATTTGGCGGGTCGCTCTCCGCAGCGCATGCGGGCAAGATCTGCAAAGTCATGGATCAGGCGATGAAGGTTGGCGCGCCGGTCATCGGCCTCAACGATTCCGGCGGCGCGCGAATTCAGGAGGGCGTCGCATCGCTGGCCGGCTACGCGGATGTCTTTCAGCGCAACGTGCTGGCCTCCGGGGTCATTCCGCAAATCTCGCTGATCATGGGGCCATGTGCCGGCGGCGCGGTCTATTCGCCGGCGATGACCGACTTCATCTTCATGGTCAGGGATACGTCCTACATGTTCGTCACAGGGCCCGATGTGGTGAAGACCGTGACCCATGAAGAGGTCAGCCACGAAGAGCTCGGCGGTGCCGAAACCCATTCCACCGTATCGGGTATTTCGGACCTTGCTTTCGAGAACGATGTCGAGGCGCTTATCGAGGTGCGCCGATTCATTGACTTTCTCCCGTCCAGCAATCGCGAGCAGCCGCCGGTAAGGGACAGCGAGGACCCGCCCGACCGGGTCGAGATGTCGCTCGACACGCTGGTTCCGGTCAATCCCAACCAGCCCTACGACATGAAGGAGCTGATCGCCAAGGTGGTGGACGAGGGCGATTTCTATGAATTGGCGCCCGACTTTGCCGGCAACATCATCATCGGCTTTGCCCGCATCGCAGGCGGGACAATCGGCGTCGTTGCGAACCAACCGATGGTGCTGGCTGGTTGCCTGGACATCGATTCATCGCGCAAGGCGGCCCGCTTCGTTCGTTTTTGCGACTGTTTCAATATCCCGATTCTGACCTTCGTTGACGTGCCCGGCTTCCTGCCTGGCACCCAACAGGAGTATGGCGGCATCATCAAGCACGGTGCCAAGCTGCTCTATGCCTATGCCGAGGCCACCGTGCCCAAGGTCACCGTCATCACGCGCAAGGCCTATGGCGGCGCGTATGACGTCATGGCGTCGAAGCATTTGCGTGGTGACGTGAACTTCGCTTGGCCGACCGCCGAGATTGCCGTGATGGGCCCGAAGGGAGCGGTCGAGATCATCTTCCGCGGCGATATCGGTGATGCCGAGAAGACCGAGGCGCGCGCCGAGGAATACCGGCAGAAATTCGCCAACCCGTTTGTTGCAGGCGCGCTCGGCTTCATCGACGATGTGATCCTGCCGTGCAATACCCGCAAGCGCGTCGCCCGTGCTTTTGCCATGCTGAAGGACAAGGAACTGGCGAACCCCCGGAAGAAGCACGGAAACATCCCGCTGTAGGGGAGGGGAACGGGCCGACGCTTGTTCCGCTCCCGGGCCTCGACGGCACCGGCATCCTGTTCCGACCCGTGTCGGCGACGGTACCATGCGAATCGCTAACGGAGGCGTTATGGACCAGCGGCTCAGCCTTGTGACCCTCGGCGTCGCGGACCTTGCGCGGGCGCGGCGCTTCTATTGCGAGGGTCTCGGCTGGCGCGAGTCGGCCGCGGGCAACGACTCCGTCTGCTTCATCGATGCCGGCGGGGTGGTGCTCGGCCTTTACGGCCGCGCGGCGCTGGCCGAGGATGCGGGCGTGCCGGCCGGGGGGAGCGGGTTTGCCGGCGTCGCGCTGGCGCATAACGTGGCCGGCGAGGCCGATGTCGACCGGGTCATCGCCGAGGCGGTGGCCGCCGGCGGCACCCTTGTCAAACCGGGGCAGAAGGTGTTCTGGGGCGGCTATTCCGGCTATTTCGCCGACCCCGACGGGCATCTGTGGGAGGTCGCCCACAATCCGTTCTTCCCGCTCGACGCGGCCGGCCGCGTGCAGCTGCCGCCGCCCGCCGATTGACGCCATGGATGCGCCATACGTTGCCGTCGAAAGCGCGGATCGCCGGCTACGCGGATTCCTCCGGCATCTGGTCGGCTATTTCGCGCCGATGCTGGCGATCTTGCCGACGAGCCCGAAACAGGCACCGGATGTCGCCTGATTCGTGCTGCCGCTGGTCGCGGGCCGGCGTGCTGGCGCGACGATCGCTTAAGCGGGCGGCCCGTCTGACGTTTTCACCATTGAGTGAGCGACTCTTTTTACCCCGGCTTAACCCGCGATGGCGTTAGGTGGGGCGCACCGCGCCGGCGGCGCGCAATAGCGGGGTTCGTTGATGACGCGTGACAGGCTGATCCAGCTGGGATGGGCGATGGCGTCGCTGGTGGTTCTGGCCGTTGCCGTCGGCCCGGGCATCGGCAATTTCGTCGCCGCGATGATGGCCAACGCGATTACCGTCGACTATCCGTGGCTGCTCGAGGCCGGGCGGCACCTGCTGGCAACGCGGGAACTGCCCGAGACCGACATCTTCTCCTGGACCCATGACGACAAGCCCTGGGTGCTCTATCAGTGGCTGTTCGAATCCGGACTGGCCGCGGTTGAACGGGCAGTCGGCGTCGACTGGCTGGTTCGCCTGTTCATGTTGTCGGTCATCACGATCTACCTTTTCGTTCCGCTGTTCGGCGGCGTACCGCGCCGCGTTTCCTTTTTGCTGACGGCGGCCATCGGCGCCATTGCGCTGCTCATGGTCACGTTGAACATGTCGATCCGTCCCGGATTGCTGACCACGCTCTTCCTGTTGACCCAGTACATGACGGTCGACGCCATGCGCCGGAAACGCATTGGCCGCGGCGGCGTCGTCATCATCGCCGTCATGTATCTGCTGTGGGGTAACATCCATCTTGGCGTCATGCTGGGGCCGATCTCGTTGACGCTGATGCTGCTCGGCGATTGGGCGGATGGAAGGCGCCTGCGTCGCGTCGAACCAGCCGACCCCGCCGTCGCCGGTCCACCGCTGCCGCCGCATCGCATGCTGGTTCTGCTCGCCGTGGCCGTCGGCACCAGCCTGCTCAACCCATATGGCCTGCATATTTATGGGCGGACCATCAACGTCGCCGGGCAGGCCGATCATAGCGCCATCGTCGATGAACTGCAGTCGCTCGATTTCGGATTGCTTCAGGGGCAATTGCTGCTGTTGTGCATCGCTCTCTTCCTGCTGGCGCTGACCCGCCACCGGCGGACACTCTCAACTCAGGAAATTCTCCATATCGCGGTGTTTACCGTGTTGGCCGTTGCGGTGGGTCGGATGATCCTGTGGGCGGCACTGTTCTATGTGTTGATCCTGCCTCGGGCGCTGTATCAATTGTGGTGCGACCTGAAGCGCGATCGCCCCTGGCTGCGACCGGCTCTGGATGCTGCCGAGGAGTTCCGGCCGATGATCCTTGCCATGCTGGTCCTCTTCGGCGCCGGCGCGAGTCTCGTCGTCCCCCACCATATCGCCGCGCAACGGATGGGCCTGTGCGAGCCGATGCTGCCGGGCCTGCGCGAGATCGCCGATCTGCGTCTTCCCGGGGAGCGCATGTTCAACGACGATACCTCCGGCAGCTGTATCCTGCTTGTCGATCCCGGCGCCAAGGTCTTCATCGATACGCGGTTCGACTTCTATGGCGGGACCTTTCTGGCTGAGGCCGCCTACACGATGAACTTGCGGAACGACTGGCGCGCGACGTTCGAGCGCTGGCACGTGGACAGTGCCCTCGTGGCCCGAACCTGGCCTCTTGCCGATGCTCTCGACAAGGCGGCGGATTTCGAAAAACTGTTCGACGACGGCATCGTCGCCTATTACCGACGTCGCGGCGACGCATGAGCGTTTTTTTTGCCCGCCCGCGGCGGGCTTCGCGCTATGCCGCCAGCATGTTGCGCAGGATGCGGTGGGCAGTGTAAGAAGTGTCGCGTCGCGTTGCGACTCAGAAAATGGCCGGCCGGGGCGGGTGTTGCGCCGGATATCAGGGAACAGGGCACGTGTTTTCGAAGATTTTGATCGCCAATCGTGGCGAGATTGCCTGCCGTGTGATCCGGACTGCCCGCCGCATGGGCATCGCCACCGTGGCGGTTTACTCCGAGGCCGATGCCGCGGCACTGCATGTTCAGATGGCGGACGAGGCGGTCTGTGTCGGCCCTCCCCCCTCCGCCGAGAGCTACCTCGTCATCGAAAACATCCTTGGAGCGGTCCGGGACACGGGCGCCGAGGCGGTTCATCCGGGATACGGCTTCCTGTCCGAGAACGCCGCGTTCGCCACTGCACTTGAGGACGAGGGCGTCGCATTCATCGGCCCGGGGGTCAGGGCGATCGCCGCGATGGGCGACAAGATCGAGTCGAAGAAGCTGGCGCATGAGGCGGGCGTCAATACGATCCCCGGCCATCTCGGGATCATCGCGGACGACGAGGAGGCGGTAAAGATCGCCGGCAAGATCGGTTATCCGGTGATGATCAAGGCGTCCGCCGGGGGCGGCGGCAAGGGCATGCGCATTGCCCGGAATGACGAGGAGGCCGCCGCAGGCTTCCGTTCGGCCGTCAGCGAGGCCAAATCGAGCTTCGCCGATGACCGCGTGTTCATCGAGAAGTTCATCGAGGAGCCGCGGCACATCGAGATACAGGTGCTGGCCGACACGCATGGCAACACGGTTTACCTCGGTGAGCGCGAGTGCTCCATACAGCGGCGGCACCAGAAGGTGATCGAGGAGGCGCCGTCGCCGTTCGTCGACCCGAAGACCCGCGCCGAAATGGGTGCCCAGGCGGTCGCGCTGGCGCAGGCGGTGGATTATCGCTCGGCCGGAACCGTGGAGTTCATCGTCGATGCGAACCGCAACTTCTACTTCCTCGAGATGAACACGCGACTGCAGGTCGAGCACCCCGTGACCGAGTACGTGACGGGGCTCGATCTCGTCGAGCAGATGATCCGCATCGCCGCCGGCGAGAGGCTTTCGTTCGGCCAGGACGATGTCAGGTTGGAAGGCTGGGCCATCGAGGCGCGGATATACGCGGAGGATCCGTTCCGCAACTTCATGCCGTCAACAGGACGGTTGGTGTATTACCGCCCGCCCGCGGAATCCGAACATTTGCGTGTCGATACGGGGGTCTATGAGGGCGGCGAGATCGGCATGTTCTATGATCCGATGGTCGCGAAGCTGATTGCCGGCGGGCGCACGCGCGACGAGGCGGTCGCAGGCATGCGCGAAGCGCTGGACAACTACTACATTCGCGGAATCAGCCACAATATTCCGTTCCTCGCGGCATTGATGGCACATCCACGGTTCGTCGAGGGGCGTTTGACGACGGCCTTCATCGAAGAGGAATATCCGCACGGATTCCGACTCGAGGATGCCTTGCACGACAATCCAAGCCTTCTGGTCGCGGTCGCGGCGACCCTGAATCGTCGAATGGAGGATCGCGCGGCGACGATTTCGGGCCAGATGCCGGGACACGAACGGGTGGTCGGCGATGATTACGTCGCCATCATGGCGGATGTGGAATATCCGCTGACTGCCCGTCCCGTATCGCACGGAATAGAGGTCGAGTGCGGAGGGCAGACCCATCTCGTGCGTAGCGACTGGAAGCCCGGCGACCCGCTGTTCCAAGGCGAAGTGAATGCCCGCACCGTGAGCATTCAGGTCGAACGTGTTGGCATCGCCTGGCGTCTCAACCACGCCGGCAGCCAAGCCGACATAACGGTGCTGACACCGCGCGGTGCGGAGATGCAGCGCCTGATGCCTGAAAAGGTCGCGCCCGATATGTCTCGCTACCTGCTCTCGCCGATGCCGGGTCTGCTGGTGCGTGTTTCCGTGAAGCCGGGCGAGGACATCAAGGCGGGACAGGAATTGGCTGTCGTCGAAGCGATGAAGATGGAGAACGTGCTGCGCGCCGAGCGCGACGGCGTGATTGCGGCCGTCCATGCCGAACCTGGCTCGAACCTCGCGGTGGATGCCAAGATCCTGGAATTCGGTGGGCTCGATGGGTGACATCGCAAAACGCATCGTCATCGAGGGTCGGGTACAAGGCATTGGGTTTCGCTGGTGGATCGCGAACTGGGCCAACGCGCGCGGTCTTGACGGATGGGTGCGGAACCGGCGAGAGGGAACCGTCGAAGCCCTGTTCCACGGACCCGAAGAATTCGTCAATCACATGATCGAGGCCTGCCGCGAGGGGCCCGAGGGAGCCCGGGTTCGCAACGTCAAGGAATACGACGACGAACCGCCGGATGAACCGGGCTTCGAGCAGCGCCCCTCGGTTTGACCCGAGCCGCATGACAGATTGCGGTTAACCGGGCGTATACGCCTTGCAACCAAAATGGTCCGAGATGCGTCAACGGGCCGGTTTTCTGGCCTGCCAAACCACCGGTACCCCAATGTGGGCAGCCGGAGGAAGGTCGAATTGTTCAGAAGTACCGCCAAACGACGGAGGGGCAGAGCACCGAAGCGCGGATTCAGGCTGCTCTTCTGGCGCGATCCGTTCTGGGATCCACGGCTCTGGATGCGCCGGCTGTTCCGCATCGTCGCGATGCTTCTAATACTGTCCGTCGCCTTGCCACCGGCGGCCGTGCTGCTGTATCGCGATGTCGCGCCACCCGGCACGCTTCTGATGGTGCTCCGTCTGTTCGAGGGCGAGGGCATAAAGAAGCAGTGGATGCCTCTGGAACGCATTTCCCGCCACATGCCGGTCGCCGTCATCGCGCTCGAGGACAATCTGTTCTGCGAACATGACGGTTTCGACTGGGCGGCGATCTTTGATGCGGCGGCCGACCGGGTGCGTGGCGAGGACACGCTGCGGGGCGGCAGTACGATCAGCCAGCAGACGGCGAAGAACGTCTTTCTCTGGCCCGGGCGGACCTTCGTCCGCAAGGGCCTCGAGGTACCGTTCACCACCATGATGGAATGGTGGTGGGGCAAGCGGCGGATCATGGAAGTCTACCTCAACGTTATCGAATGGGGGCCGGGGATCTATGGCGTCGAGGCGGCGTCCCAGGCCTATTTCCGGAAACCCGCGCGTCGATTGACCCGCCGCGAGGCGGCCTTGCTCGCCGCCGTTCTGCCCAATCCCCGCCGCTGGTCGCCAGCCCGGCCGACGAGCTATATCAAGCGCCGTGCCGGTAGTGCTGTCTATCGGATGTCGCGGCTCGGCGCGCGGGTCGACTGCGCGCTCTAGAGGCTCTTCAGAGATACGCCCTGTCCCGTTCCGGACCGAAAGGCTAGTGTTGAATTGGATGAGCGGCTGAGGGAGGCGGATCATGCCGGGACACGGATACGAAAGCGGGCGGCTGAACTTGCCCTTCGTGGGGCACTGCACGTTTATGAAGACGCCGCCGGTAACCGACTGGAATGCGATCGACGCCGATGTCGCGGTGCTCGGCGCGCCGTTCGATATGGGAACGCAATACCGCCCCGGGGCCCGCTTTGGACCGCGGGCGATCCGCGAGGCCTCGACCCTGTTTTCGTTCGGCCATGACGGCGCCTACGACTTCGAGGACGATCTGGTCTACCTGCCGAAGGACGAGGTCACGATCGTCGATCTTGGCGATGCCGACATCGTCCATACCGACACCGAGAAGAGCCACGACAATATCGAACTCGGCGTGCGCAAGATCCTCGAGGCCGGGGCATTGCCGGTCGTTCTCGGTGGCGACCATTCGGTGCATATTCCCTGCATTCGCGCCTTCTCCGCCGAGGATCCGGTTCATATCGTGCATGTCGACGCACATCTCGACTTCGTCGACGAGCGTCACGGTGTGCGTTGCGGCCACGGCAATCCGCTGCGACGGGCCTCGGAAATGGCACATGTGACGGCCATGACACAGCTTGGTATCCGCAACGTTTCGTCCTCCAACCAGGCCGATTACGCGGCGGCCCGAGAGGCTGGCTCCGATATCCTGTCCGTGCGCGACGTGCGGCGGCTGGGATTCGACGGCGTGCTGAGGCGGATTCCGGAGGGTGCCCGTTACTACCTCACCATCGACATTGACGGGTTTGACCCGTCGATCGCGCCAGGCACCGGCACGCCGAGCCATGGTGGTTTTCTCTATTACGAGGTTCTGGAGATTCTGCAGGGATTGGCGCAGCAGGGCGAGGTGGTCGGAATCGATCTGGTCGAGGTCGCCCCGGATTACGACCCCGGCGGGATCACCGCCATGCTGGCGGCCCAGCTTCTGATGAACGTGCTGGGGTTCGTGTTTCACGAGAAGACGGTACGGGGATAGGATACGCGGTCGCGGCCCTGCGCCTTTGCGCATCCCTATCTGATTGGCCCGAGCGTGTCCTGGCCAACCTTGTCCGGCGTTCCGACTCGTTCGACGCCACCCACGCCTTGTCGCACCGAATAGGGGGCGTTCAGCATCACCGGCACGGGCTCGCTGAGGCCGTGACCCCATCGGTGCTGTGGCGAGAGCGCGGTATAATCCGCGGAATCGACGATCGGCACTACCTTGATGATCAGCTGGAAAGCCCCACCATATCCGATATTGCGGTTTTCGGCGCTCTTGCCCTGCGAAATGATCGTCCCGTCACGGTCGAAGACGAGGGTCTGCGTCTCGGTCTCGACATCCCCCTTCGCCACAACGGCCTTGAAGATATTGAGCCAGTCATAGCCGAGATTGATGCCGAACTGCGTTTCCCTCACGCTGACGGTTTCGTATAGGAAGACGGTGCCGGCACCGGCTCGGCCGAGTTTCGTCGGCGGGCCCAGAAGTTCGAGCGCCTGCGCCATATCCCGCACAGCCGACAATCTCGATTCAGCGATCGGCCGATGCCCCGATTCGTAATCGGATTGGAACCGCGAGCAACCGCCGATCCCCGGTAGCGACAGCATCAGCGCGGCCAGAGCTGCGGTGCGGAGGATGTTCATGGCGCGTCCGGCGGTATGTCGTTCCGAATGGCGTGGTTCGTGAGAATACCGCTTTCATCGAAGAAGAAGATCGCGCGGTCATAGCGGATCGTCTGCGTGCCCTGATTGTAGACGATCAGGATAAAGCCGCTGCCCTTGCGTTCCTCGCGCAAATAATAGAACGCCGTCCCACTCGCCAGCGAGATGATCTGCGAGGGCGGGCCAAGCAGCACGGCGACGTCGGCTTGCGTCGTAACTCCCGGGCGAAACGTTGCCTCGGGCAGGTCGCGCCAACGGTTCTCGACCCCCTCCTCGCTGGTGAAGGCGGCGCAGCCCGCGATCGTCAATAACGCGCACAGGAAGACGATCAGCCCGGCTGCCGATCCCCGCTGGATTTTCGGTCTGTTCATCCCGACCTCGTCGGCCTTTTCGATACGCGCCGGAACCACGTGGGCGGCGCCCGCTACGGTGCCGCAGGATAACATGGATCGGGGGGCCGGTCCTTCGTCGAGACCGGGTCCCTCGGCGTTCCGGCATGTATCAATTCGGCGGGGCAGAGACGCAATCAGCGCGCGCGACGGCATCTGCAGGGAATCGGACGGCGTCCGCAAGACGTTTCGTCATCTGTCGTGGCCCGGCTCTGACGAACCGCCGACGGTCAAGTCATTTCGGCGTATAGCCGAATTTCTGCCCGCCGATGCTCGCCTCGTACATCAGGCCGCCCTTTGCCACGGTGAACACCGCCATGCCCTTGTGGTAGCTGCCGACCGTCGTCGCATCGCGTTTACCCGCACTGGCGCCGGCCGAGCTACCGGTCGTCGTGGCCTGCGCCGAAGCGCCGGCGGTGATCGCCACGGCGGTGGCCTGAGCGCTGAATTCAAAATTGCCGCTGGTGAATTCGTCAAAGGCGCGCTTGTCCTGGAAGAAGATGATCTCGCTGTAGGCTTGCCCCCCAAGCTGCAAACCAATGGTCAGCTGCGCCACCGATGTGTCGCCGACATGCGTGCCGGCGGCGTAGACCCGGCCCTTGCCATAGGCGCCGCCAATGCCGATGCCGCCCTTGCCGATGGTCGGGAACACCGCATAGCCGTATGCGGTCTCGAAGAAGCCACCGCTTTCGCCGGCCTCCTGGAAGACCTCGATCGTGTCCTGATACTCGTCCGCCCAGGCGGCGGCAGCGGGCATGGTAATGAGCGCAATCGCAATTGAAGCAAAAATCTTCAATCTCATAGTCAATCCTCGCTTTTTGGACAGGCCGGCGCGCGGCACGGAATGGTTCCTGCGACTTTCGCAAAAGCTAGACATCCGGCTTCATCTGTCAAGCCCGCTCGTCGGCATCTTGCGCGGGGGCCGTGCTTGTGCATGTCAGGGATCAGGCGGTCATCGGCGCGTGCGGCATAACCAGCGGGTTCAGCCGTTCATAGGCCCGCGCCGCGCGCAGCACCGTCGCCTCGTCGTGCATGCGGCCGATGATCTGAAGGCCGGCCGGCAGCCCATCCGCCGTGAAGCCGCAGGGAATCGAGGCCGCCGGTTGCTGGGTCAGATTGAAGGGGTAGGTGAATGCTGCCCAGTCGGTCCAGCGCGTCTGGTTTTCATCGGCGACCTCGTCGCCGGCCTGGAAAGCCGGTATGGGCAGCGTCGGGGTCAATAGCAGATCGTATGTCTCGTGGAACCGACGCATATGCACTCCCAATTCAGCGCGCGCTTGCGCCGCTTCGAGGTATTCGGCCAGGCCCCACATCCGGGATTGTTCGATGATCTCCTGCAGACCCGGATCGAGCTCCTCGCGCCGATCTTCTGGAACATCGCGGCAGCGGAAGGCCGCGCCCGGGAACCAGAGGTGGTGAAACATATCCTGCGGGCAGTCGAAGCCGGGGTCGACCTCCTCAACCTCGGCACCCGCGCCTGCGAGGGTTTCCGCCGCCCTGCAAACGAGCGCTGCGATTGCGGGATCGACAGTGGCATACCCCAGCGTGGCGCTGAAGGCGACCTTCCGGCCTCTGATGCCGCTCTCAAGGTCCTCCATGTAACTGCCCCCGTCATAGGGCAGCGCATACCAGTCCCTGGCGTCCGGGCGTGACAGCGTGTCCAGCATCACGGCGGCATCCTCGACGCAGCGTGCCAACGGCCCGATATGTGACAACGTGCCGAAGGCGCTCGGCGGATACACCGGCACACGGCCAAAGCTTGCCTTAATCCCGAACAGACCGGTAAAGGCCGCCGGGATGCGGATCGATCCCCCGCCGTCGGTTCCGATATGCAGGGTGCCCATGCCGAGCGCGCAGGCTGCGGCCGCGCCGCCGCTGCTGCCGCCCGGCGTGCGGGCGGTGTTCCAGGGATTGCGGGTGATACCGTGGGCCGGCGAATCGGTCACACCCTTCCAGCCGATCTCCGGCGTGTTGGTCATGCCGAGAAGGACGGCGCCGGCCTCGCGCAGCCGGGCCACCGCCGGGGCATCCTCTATCGCGGGTGCGGTATCGGCCAGTACGTCGCTGCCATAGGTCGTCGTCCAGCCCTTGACCGGCACGATGTCCTTGACCGTCGCGGGAACGCCGTCGAGCGGTCCAAGCGGCGCACTGTTGAGCCAGCGCGCCTCCGAGGCCTCGGCGGCGGCCATCGCGCCGCTGCGATCGACAAACGCGAAGGCGTTGACGGCCTCGTTGAACGCATCGATCCGCTCCAGCACCGCAGCCAGCGCCTCGCGAGGCGACAGTGACCTGTCGCGATATCGCGCGGTGAGGTCCGCCACCGACAGATAGGCGATTTCGGCAGCCCGCGAATCGTTCATTGTTCGCTCCGTCCCGGTTCGAACGCGGCATCGAACGTCGCCGCCAGGGCGGTGTCGAGGTCTTCCATGGTGACCGGCAGGCCGAGATCGACGAGGGAGGTTACGCCCAGATTCGGATCGCGTATGCCGCAGGGAACGATGCCGGCATAGTAGGAGAGATCCGGTTCCACGTTGATCGCGATGCCGTGATAGCTGACCCAGCGCCGCACCCGTACGCCGATGGCCGCGATCTTGTCTTCCCTGCCGCCGCCGCGGTCGATCCAGATACCGACCCGGCCCCGGCGACGCTCGCCCTTCACGTTGAAATGCGCCAGGGCGCGGATGATCCATTCCTCGAGGTCGTGCACGTGGCGACGCACGTCCGCGCCGCGGCGCGCCAGGTCGAGCATGACATAGGCGACGCGCTGACCGGGGCCGTGCCAGGTGTATTGCCCGCCGCGGCCGCTTTCGTAGACCGGCAGTCCGCCCGCATTCACAAGATCCTCCGCCTGCGCGCTGGTGCCTGCGGTATAGAGCGCGGGGTGTTCCAGAAGCCAGATCAACTCCGGCGCCGCATTGTTCCGAATTTCAGCCACGCGCGCCTCCATCTCGGCCACGGCCGTCGGGTAATCGACCGGAGCCCGTGCCACACGCCACTCCGGCGCGGCCGTGTCCGCGGGTGCCGATCCCCTTGATATGAAGGCGGTCATTTGCTACATCCCGACATCCGAAGGCCAGTATAGTTAGCATAATTGATATAGAGGCTCGCCAAGAGTTTGCGGTCGTGGCGGAATTGGTAGACGCGCAGCGTTGAGGTCGCTGTGGGAGAAATCCCGTGGAAGTTCGAGTCTTCTCGAACGCACCAAATGCGAAGGGCCCGCCGACCGAGCGGGCCTTTCTTTAGCGGCGACAGAATTAGGACAGAGCGCGGGAGGACGGCATGGCCGACGACAACCGTATCGATAGGGATGCGCTGGCCTACCATCGCGCGTCGCCGGCCGGAAAGCTTGGAATCGTTGCCACCAAGCCGCTGGCCAATCAGCGCGATCTCGCGCTCGCTTACTCGCCGGGCGTGGCGGCCGCCTGCCGCGCCGTCGCGGCGGAGCCGGCCGAGGCCGCGACCGTCACTGCGCGCGGCAATCTGGTGGCGGTTATCTCCAACGGCACGGCCGTTCTCGGTCTCGGTCCGATCGGTGCGCTCGCCTCGAAGCCCGTGATGGAGGGCAAGGCGGTCCTGTTCAAGAAATTCGCCGGTATCGACGTGTTCGACATCGAGGTCGACGAGACCGATCCCGATCGCTTCGTCGAGGTCGTGGCCGCGCTTGAGCCGACATTCGGCGCCGTGAATCTCGAGGACATCAAGGCGCCAGAGTGTTTCGAGATCGAGCAGCGCCTGCGCGAGCGGATGAACATTCCGGTATTCCACGACGATCAGCATGGCACCGCAATCATCGTTGCGGCCGCGATCTGGAACGGCCTGTCGATCGTCGGAAAAAAGATCGAAACGGCAAAGCTGGTGACGTCGGGCGCCGGCGCTGCGGCTCTGGCGTGCCTCGATCTGCTGGTCGATCTCGGCATGAAGGTCGAGAACATCGTTGCAACCGACATCCACGGCGTCGTCTACGAGGGGCGCAAGGAAGAGATGGACGCGCGCAAGGCGCGTTATGCCAAGAAGACCGACAAGCGCACCCTGGCCGAGGTGATCGACGAGGCCGATATCTTTCTCGGCCTGTCCGCGCCCGGCGTGCTAAAGCCCGAGATGGTCAAGCGCATGGCGAAGAAGCCGCTGATCCTGGCGCTGGCCAATCCGGTTCCGGAGATCACGCCCGAGGAGGCTCGCGAGGCCCGCTCCGATGCGGTTATCGCCACTGGCAGGTCCGACTATCCGAACCAGGTGAACAACGTCCTGTGCTTTCCGTTCATCTTCCGCGGCGCGTTGGACGTTGGGGCGACGGACATCAACGAAGCCATGAAGATCGCCTGCGTGCACGCGCTGGCCAATCTGGCGCGGGCCGAGGCCTCGGATATCGTATTGCAGGCCTATGGCGGTCAGGCGGCGAGCTTCGGCCCCGATTACCTGATTCCCCGTCCATTCGATCCGCGGCTGATCACGGCCATCGCGCCCGCCGTGGCGAAAGCGGCGATGGACAGCGGCGTTGCAACCCGGCCGATCGCGGATTTCGACGCCTACCGCATGCGGCTCGACCAGTTCGTGTTTCGCTCCGGGCTGGTGATGAAGCCGCTGTTCGATGCGGCGCGCGCCGACCCGCAGCGGATCGTCTACGCCGAAGGTGAGAGCGAGCGCGTGTTGCGTGCAGTCCAGGTCGTGGTCGATGAGGGTCTCGCGCGACCCGTTCTGATTGGTCGTCGCCGCGTGGTCACCACCCGAATCCGCAAATTCGGGCTGCGCCTGAAGGTCGATGCGGATTTCGAACTGTGCGATCCGGAGGACGATCCCCGCTACGACGACTATTGGAATCTGTATCACAATCTGCTTGCCCGGCGCGGCGTGTCGCCTAGCTATGCGCGGACGGTGGCGCGCACGCGAACGACCGTCATCGCCTGCCTGATGCTGCGGCGCGGCGAGGTCGACGCGGCAATCTGCGGGACGTCCGGCATGTATCAGCGGCATCTTGGCCACGCCCGCGACGTCATCGGTCTGCGCGAGGGGGTCAGCACACCGGCCGCACTGACCGTGTTGATTGTCAACAAAGGCACCTATTTTCTGGCGGATACGCATGTGAACGTCTCGCGGGACGCGGCCGGCATCGCCGAGATGGCGCTGCTGGTCGCCAGGGAAACGCGGCTCTTCGGGATCGAGCCGAAGATCGCGCTGCTCTCGCATTCCAATTTCGGCTCTGTCGATTCGGAGTCGGCCCGACGCATGCGCGACGCCGTGGCGTTGCTGCAGCGGGGGCATCCCGAACTTGAGGTCGAGGGCGAGATGCACGCCGATACCGCCCTGGTGCCGGAGGTGCGCGAGCGGTTCTATCCCGACTGCCGGCTTCAGGGCAGCGCCAACGTGATGATCATGCCGTCGCTGGATGCCGCCAATATCTCATATAACCTGTTGAAAGTCCTTGGAGAGGGGCTATCGGTTGGCCCGATCCTGCTTGGTATGGCGCGGCCGATTCACATCGTCACGCCATCGATCAGCAAGCGCGGGCTGGTGAACATGACGGCGGTCGCCGCCGTCGATGCCCAGACTCACCGGGCCGAAGGCGGCGAAAGACGATGAGCGAAGCCGGACGCGATACCGCTCCGGCCGAGATGCCCCCGCCCGAGCCGGAGAACGATCTGGAAGGCCTGTACGGGTTTTCCGACGACCTTGTCGACGACATAAATCTCGCGGCCCAGGGGGATCGGCGGGAGGACATCCCGGCGCTGCTCGCCGGCCTGCACGTCGCGGATTTTGCCGACCTTCTCGAGCATCTCGGGTCGACCACGCGTACCGTGGTCATCGACACGATTCGCGATCAACTGGATGCGGAAGTCCTCTCGCATCTCGACGAGACCGTGCGCGAAGAGGTTCTTGCGGTCCTCGAGCCGCATGAGATCGCCGCCGTCGTCACCGATCTGGAGACCGACGATGCGATCGACCTGATCGAGGATCTCGACGAGGCGGATCAAAAGGAGCTGCTCGAGGCGATCCCGCAGGGTGAGCGCGCTCTCTACGAAGAGGCGCTGGCCTGGCCGGTGGACAGCGCCGGCCGCCTGATGCGGCGCGAGGTGGTGGCGATTCCGGCCGTCTGGACGGTCGGCGAAACCATCGATTACATGCGCTCCGATGTGGAGATGCCCGACGATTTCTATGACGTCGTCATTGTCGATCCCGCGCACAGACCGCTCGGCATGGTCCCGCTCAGCCGCATGTTGCGCACCAAGCGGCCGGTGGCCGTCACCGAGATCATGGACGAGGAATTCCGCCCGATACCCGTGACCATGGACCAGGAGGATGTCGCCTTCCTGTTCCGTCAATACGGGCTGGTCGAGGCACCCGTCATCGAGGAGAGCGGCCGACTCGTCGGCGTGATCACGGTCGACGACGTGGTCGACGTGATCGAGGAAGAACACGAGGAAGACATGATGCGCCTCGCCGGCGTGTCGGAGGACGACTATTACAGCGCCGTCATCGCGACGACCCGCTCTCGTGCCACCTGGTTGATGGTCAATCTGTTGACGGCGATTCTGGCTTCGGTCGTGATCGCCCTGTTCGACGCCGCCATCGAAAAGGTGGTGGCGTTGGCGATCCTGATGCCGATCGTCGCATCGATGGGCGGAAATGCCGGCACCCAGACCCTCACCGTCACCGTGCGGGCGCTCGCCACCAAGGAACTGACGGCGTCTCGGGTCCTGCGAACCGTCGCCAAGGAAAGCCTGGTCGGCTTTATCAACGGTGTGCTGTTCGCCGTGGTGATGGGCATCATCGCGTGGCTGTGGTTCGCCAATCCTGTCATCGGCATCGTGCTGGCCGCCGCCATGGTGGTCAATCTGCTGGTCGCCGGCCTGGCGGGAACGCTGATCCCGATCGGCTTCGAACGCTGGGGCGCCGACCCCGCCGTCGCCTCGACCGTGTTCCTTACGACGGTAACCGATGTTGTCGGGTTCTTCTGCTTCCTCGGTCTCGGGGCCTGGGTCCTGTTGTGACCGCATGTTGCCGCTGAACCGGATTGCGTCGGGACAAGGCGCGGCGGGCCGTGCATTGTACCGGTTGTGGCGTCGTCGAGTTTCACCCAAGCCTGCGCCGATTGCGTGGCATTGGAGCCCACGTTCATGATGAAGACCATTGAACGCATCGCCTTGCCGCCGCCGGCGCCTGGTACCCGCCGGGAGCTGACCGTCCATCGCTACGGCAAGCCTGGCGCCCGGCCGCGCGCCTATCTGCAGGCGGCGCTGCACGCGGACGAGCATCCGGGGTTGCTGGCCCTGAACCATCTTATCCGGATGCTCGACCAGGGCCGTGATCCCGTCGTCGGAGAGATCGTCATCGTGCCGCTGGCCAATCCGATCGGATTGTCGCAACAACTGCATGGCTATCTTCTGGGGCGTTACGATTTCTGCGGCGGTCTCAATTTCAATCGGGGTTATCCCGAGCTCAGCGAACCGGTGGCCAGGGCGGTCGAGGGCAGCCTGGGGGACGATACGGCCGGTAACATCGAGTTGATACGCACGGCCATGGCGTCGGCACTGGCGGACCTGCCGCGCGACAGCGAATTGAAGGCCCTGCGCGCGGCCCTGCTGGGCCTGTCGATGCCCTCCGATATCGTGCTCGACCTGCACTGCGACCTCGAGGCTCTGGTCCACATCTATGCGTCGCATCACCACCGGGATTTCGCTGTGGAGCTTGGCGCGGATCTCGGGGCGCGGGTCGTGCTGCTCGAAAAGGAGCCGGGCGGCAGCCCGTTCGATGAGGCCAATGCGGGGTTCTGGTGGAAGTTGCGCGAGCGGCTGCGCGACGACCGCGTGCCGCTGGCCTGCATCGCGGCGACCGTCGAACTGCGCGGCCAGGCCGATGTCAGCGACGAGCTGGCCGAAATGGATGCCGCAAATCTCTATCGCTTTCTCCAGCGTCGGGGCATGATCGGCGGTGATCCGGGGCACGTGCCGGCGCCGCTGTTCCAGGCAACGCCGCTCGAGGCAACGGATGTGATCGCCGCACCCGCGGCGGGCCTCGTCGTCTACAAGAAGGAACTCGGCGACATTGTGGAGACGGGCGACATTGTCGCCGAGATCGTCGATCTTGCCGCCGACGATCCTTGCGCGGGCCGCACGCCGGTGCAGAGCCGGGCCACGGGCCTGCTGTTTTCCCGGCAGGTCCACAAGCTTCTCAGCCCCGGAATGTCCGTGTGCAAGGTCGCGGGCACGAAGATTCTGGCGCATCGCGAGGCAGGCGCTCTTCTGGAGGCGTGACGCGGCGCCTACCCGATTGAATTATCCCTTTGAATCGGATGCGTTCTCCGCTACCGTCTGGCAGATAAGAAGGAAGAAACGAATGAGCAGGGAGACCCCATGAGCGCGGATACCGCTGTGGAACTGGAGGCTGTTCCGGCGTTGCTGGCCGAGGACGTCCACAAGCGGTTCGGAAGCCTCGAAGTCCTCAAGGGAATCTCTCTGACCGCGCATGAGGGCGACGTCATCGCCATGCTGGGCTCCAGCGGGTCCGGCAAGAGCACGTTTCTGCGCTGCATCAACCTGCTCGAAACGCCGGACGAGGGCCGGGTCTATGTGGGTGGGGAGCTGATCCGCATGACCCGCAACCGACACGGTGCCGCGGTACCGGCCGATCAGAAGCAGGTGGCGCGGATCCGCTCGCGCCTGGCCATGGTCTTTCAGCAGTTCAATCTGTGGTCTCACATGACCGTGCTGGAAAACGTGATCGAGGCGCCGGTGCACGTGCAGCGGGTGCCGAAGGCGGAGGCCATCGAGAAGGCACGCGGCATCCTCGACAAAGTGGGCATCCTCGACAAGCTGGACCATTACCCGTCGCACTTGTCCGGCGGGCAGCAGCAGCGGGTCGGAATCGCCCGGGCCTTGGCCATGGAGCCAGACGTGCTCCTCTTCGACGAGCCGACCTCCGCCCTCGACCCTGAACTGGTGGGCGAAGTGCTTCGTGTCATCCGACAGCTTGCCGAGGAGGGGCGGACGATGATCGTCGTCACCCATGAAATGGGATTCGCGCGCGAGGTCTCGTCGCACGTCGTCTTCCTGCATGAGGGCAGGCTTGAAGAGGAAGGACCGCCAGCGGAGGTGCTGGGCAATCCGAAATCGGCGCGCCTCAGACAGTTCCTGGCGAGCAATCTGTAACCGGGGGCGGTTTAGCAAGACCCCCTGAAGAACCGCAGGTGAAATGAAGGAGATGAAGATATGCGGAGGCTAACCACGATCATAGCAGCGGCACTGGCCGTTTGCCTTGCGGCGGGCGTCGCCCAGGCGGCGGAGAAGGTCAAGATCGGCACCGAGGGCGCGTATCCCCCGTTCAATTACATCGACAAGGACGGCAACCTGGTCGGCTTTGACGTCGATATCGCGAAGGCGTTGTGCGAGGCGGCGAAATTCGAGTGTGAATTCGTCGTGCAGGATTGGGACGGGATCATCCCCGGGCTGATCGCCAAGAAGTACGACGCCATCGTGGCGTCGATGTCGATCACCGAGGAGCGCAAGCAGAAGGTCGACTTCACCAGCAAATACTACAACACGCCGGCCAAGTTCGTTGCGCCCAAGGGTGCCAACCTCGAGATCACCAAGGAGGGCCTGAAAGGCAAGGTGATCGCGGTCCAGCGCGCGACGATCCACGAGAATTTCCTGCGTGACAATTTCGGCGATGTCGTCACCGTAAGCTCGTATGCGACCCAGGACGAGGCGTATCTCGATCTCGTGTCGGGGCGGGCGGATGCCGGGATCGCGGATTCCGTCGCGATCACGGATGGCTTCCTGAGCACGCCGCAGGGCAAGGGCTTCCAGTTCTACGGCCCGGATTTCAATGATCCGAAATGGTTCGGCGAGGGCGTCGGAATCGCGGTCCGCAAGGGCGAGGACGCGCTCCGCGAGAAACTCAACGCCGCGATCGAGCAGATCCGTCGCGACGGAACCTACAAGAGGATCAACGCCAAGTATTTCGACTTCGACGTTTACGGCAAGTAGCCGCGCGGCGCGCGATTAGGCGGCGCCATCGCCTGCCATCACGGCGGACGGTGGCGTCGCGATCGCGCGGGGAGTGAGGGACGTGTTCGATCTCAAGGGTTATGGT
Organism: Rhodospirillales bacterium; assembly: GCA_020356105.1. Classification (GTDB taxonomy): domain Bacteria; phylum Pseudomonadota; class Alphaproteobacteria; order UBA8366; family JADFVY01. The sequence goes on from CP070634.1 coordinate 2,089,987, forward strand.
TGGATGCTCTGGGAGGGGCTGCAGCTCACCCTGCTGGTCGGCGTCTGCGCGTTGGTGGTGGCGACCCTGCTCGGGCTGGTCGGGGCGTGGGGCAAGGTCTCGCACAACCGGGTCGCCCGCGGCGCCGCCGAAACCTATACCACCGTGATCCGCGGCGTTCCGGAATTGTTGCTGATCCTGCTCGTCTATTACGGAACGCCGACCCTGATCCAGGATGTAGTCGCCGGCTTTGGCTACGACATCATCATCGACATCAACCCCTTCATTGCCGGCGTGATCACCCTCGGGTTCATCTACGGCGCGTTTTCGACGGAAGTGTTCCGCGGCGCCATCCTCGCCGTGCCGAAGGGCCAGATCGAAGCAGCCTACGCCGCGGGCATGAGCCGCACGCTGATGGTGCGGCGAGTCCTGCTGCCACAGGTCTGGCGGTTCGCCCTGCCGGGTCTCGGCAATGTCTGGATGGTGCTGATTAAGGCCACCGCCCTGATCTCGGTCATTCAGCTGTCGGAGCTGATGCGCAATGCCGACATCGCCGCCCGCGCGGTGAGGCTGCCGTTCACCTTCTATTTCGCCGCCTCGCTGATCTACCTGGGGATCACCATTGCATCGATGATCGGCCAGCAGCGCATCGAGGCCTGGGCGCGGCGCGGCGTGCGGAGCGCCTGAGCCATGGAGATCATCTGGCAAAGCCTGCCGCGACTGCTCGAAGGGGCCTGGCTGACGATCGAGATTACGGCGGTCAGCCTGGTCATCGGCCTGATGCTGGCGGTCCCGGTGGCGCTGCTGCGGGTCTCGCGGAATCCGCTGCTGTGGACGCCATCCTATCTCTACATCCTGTATTTCCGTGGCACGCCGCTGCTGGTGCAGCTCTTCCTGATCTATTACGGCAGCGGCCAGTTCCGGGCCGAGCTCGACGCGCGCGGCCTGTGGGTGTTCTTTCGCGAGAAGTGGTTCTGCGCCGTCCTGACGCTGACCCTGAACACAGCGGCATATACCGCCGAGATCCTGCGCGGCGCCATCCAGAATGTGCCCCATGGCGAGATCGAGGCGGCGCGGGCCTGCGGCATGTCGGGCTCTCTGCTCTACCGGCGGATCATCCTTCCGAAGGCGTTTCGCCTTGCCCTGCTCCCCTACAGCAACGAGGTCGTCTTCCTGTTCCAGGCAACTTCCCTCGTCAGCATCATCGCGCTGATGGATCTGACCGGCGTGGCCCGTGTCATCGCCGCGCGCAGCTTTGCCATCTACGAGCTCTATATTACCGCCGGCATCATCTATCTGATCGTTACCTACGGCATCCTGTTCATCTTCAAGCGGGTCGAGTTCCGGCTTAGCGGACATTTGCGGGAGCGGCGCGAGGCGGTGACGGAAACGGCGGCGGATGGCGCTCTGGTCCGCTG
>CP070634.1:2091483-2108482 GCA_020356105.1 Rhodospirillales bacterium
CGAAGGCCGCCAGGATGAGGAGGCTGCGTCCTTCGTCGAGCTCAGGATGAGGGCAGCCGTCTCGAAGGATGAGGTCGCACTGACCCGGCCGCCTCCAGGATACCGGATTATGCCCTAGGGCAGCGCCTCGCGCAGCACGCGCAGCGCGTTGCCGCCGAGGATGGCGGCGATCTCGGCCTCGCTGAAGCCGTCGGCGAGCAGCGCCTCGACGAGGAGCGGCCAGCCGGTGGTATCGAACACGGTGGCCACGGCGCCGTCGAAATCGGAGCCGAGCGCGACATGCGAAACGCCGACGAGATCGGCGACGTGGCGCATCGCCCGCACCGTGTCGGCGACCGTCTTGCCGCAGGTGGCGTAGCGATAGACGCCGATGCCGACCAGCCCGCCGGTGCCGGCGATCGCCCGCACCTGGTCGTCCGAGAGGTTGCGGTTGGTATCGCAGGTGCCGCGCACCCCGCCATGCGAGGCAATCACCGGCCCGCGCGCCATCGCGATCACCTCGTCGAACGCCTGCGGCGAGGCGTGCGCCAGGTCGATGATCATCCGCTTCTCCTGCAGCCGCCGCACCAGCTCGCGCCCTTGCGGCGTCAGGCCGTGCTTTTCCGTGCCGTGGGCCGAGCCCGCCATGTCGTTGTCGAACAGATGGGAAAGCCCGACGATCCGGAACCCGGCATCGTAGAGCCGGTCGATGTTGGCGAGCTCGCCGTCCAGCGCCTGCGCCCCCTCGAGCAAGAGGATCGCGCCGATCACCGGCGCGCCGCCGCGCCGCGCCGCGATCAGCGCCTCGAGTTCGGCGCGGTCGGTCACCAGGGTCAGCGCGCCGTCCGAGCGCGCGATCCGGTCGGCCAGCTTGTCCGCCTGGTAGAGCGCCCGCTCGAGGCGGCTGTCGCGGGTCTCGGCCGGCCAGTCGTCGGACCAGGCGAGCGCCGAGATGACGTCTGGCGTCGGCTTGTTGTTATCGAGGCTGAACGTGAACGGCACCTGGGTGACGACGCCGAACACCTGCAGCGCGACGTTGCCCTCCTGGAGCCGCGGCAGATCGACATGGCCGTGCCCGGCGCGCTCAAGAAGGTCGCGCCGCCACAGCAGGATGTCGCCATGCAGGTCGACCACCAGCTGGCGCCGGTACAGCTCCTGCGTCGCGGCCTCGACCTCGTAGGGCGGCGCCTCGTAGACGCGGTTGAGCAGCCGGTCGACGACGGCGCCGCAGCCGCCCAGCAGGGCGGCGACGCAGAGCGCGCCCAAGATCCGTATCCCCGTTGCCGGTGACATTCGCATCGACCCCGATCCGCCGCGTCAGCCCGGCACGCCGATGATGATCGCCGGCACGTAGGTGACCAGCAGCACCACGAGCGCCAGCAGCCCGAGGAACGGCAGGGCGGCGCGCCAGATCTCGACCACCGGCTTGTCGAAGCGGTAGGCGGCGAGGAACAGGTTCATGCCGACCGGCGGCGTCAGGTAGCCGAGCTCGAGATTGGCCAGGAAGATGATCCCGAGATGCAGCGGGTGGATGCCGAACGCCGCGGCGATCGGCAGAATCAGCGGCACCACCACGGCGATCGCCGAGTAGATGTCCATCAGGCAGCCGACGATCAGGAGGAACACGTTCAGCGCCAAGAGGAAGACCAGCTTGGATTCGATGTGCGCCTCGACCCAGTCGGCGGCCAGCATCGGGACCTGCGCGTCGACGAAATAGTTGGTCAGCCCCATCGCGACGCCGAGAATGGTGAACACGCCGCCGATCAGGGTGACGCATTCGAGGATGCCCTGCGGCACGTTGCGCGCGAGCGTGAGGTCGCGGTGGACCAGCACGCCGACCAGCAGCACGTAGACCACGGTGACGGCCGAGAGTTCCACCAGCGTGCCGTAGCCGCCGAAGATCCCGGTCAGCACGACGACCGGCAGGGCGATCTCCCATTTCGCCTCGTTGAGCGCAGCCAGCGCCTCGCGTCCGTCGAACGGCCGCCGCGGCGTCCGGTCGACATGGCCGCGCCAGACCCCGTAAAGGCAGACCGCGCCGACCATGATCGCGCCCGGCACGATGCCGGCGACGAACAGATCGGGGATCGGGATCCGCGCGATCACCGCATAGAGGATCACCGCGAGGCTGGGCGGGAACAACAGCCCGATCGAGCCGGTCGCGGTCAACAGGCCGAGCGAGAACCGCTCGCCGTACATGTTGCGAACCAGCACCGGCAGGAGCAGCCCGCCGAGCGCCAGGATCGTCGCGCCGGAGGCGCCGGTGAAAGTGGTAAAGAAGGCGCAGACCAGCGTGGTGACGATCGGCAGGCCGCCCGGCAGCCAGCCGAACAGGGCGCGGAACAGGTGCACCAGGCGATCGCCCGCGCGGCCCTCGGCGAGCAGATAGCCGGCCAGGGTGAACAGCGGGATCGCCGGGATCGACGGCGACACGACGATGCGGTAGGTCTCGACCGGGACGGCGGCGATGGGCACCTCCGCGCCGACGAACAGCACCAGCGCCGCGCCGCCGATGACGACGAAGATCGGCGCGCCGAGCACCGCGGCGAGCAGCAGCAGCCCGACCAGCGGCAGGGCCAGCCCGGGCACGGCCGGCACCAGCCACAGCCCGATCACCGCGGCCAGCGGCGGGCCCGCGAGCCCGGCCAGCTTGCCGCCGCGACCCTCCGCCTGAAGGATGAAGCGCAGCGTCATTACGGCGAAGGCCAGCGGCATGATCGATTCGAGAAGCCAGACCGGCACCCACATGCCGTGGCCGCCCATCGGGAATTCGAGCTCGGCCCGGACGAACTGCAGGCTGGCCCAGCACAGCCCGGCCGACACGGCGGTCGTCGCGGCCACCGCGAACATGTCGGCCCGGCGCGACAGCGGATCCGGCAGAATCTTCAGCCCGGTCGACAGGGTGAGGTGACGGCGCTCACGCGCCGCCACCATGGCGCCGACGAAGGCGACCCACAAGGTGAGGTGCTGGACGAAGCCGTGCGATCCGGGAATGCTGGCGCCGAACGGCCGCAGCGCCAGCTCGGCCACCGGCAGCACCGCCATCGCGAGAATGGCCGCCGCGGCGACCGCGGATTCGAGACCCCGGCCGGTGCCGGCCACGCGGTGCAGGGCCGGCATCAGGGACATGTCAGTCTATTCGGGCGCGCTGGCCGCGGTGCTTTTCGCGCAGCTGCCTGGCCCGGGCGAGCAGTTCGGTCGGCACGACGCCGTCGAGCAACACCGGGTAGGCGTCCTTCGAGCGGGTCTCCCAGGCCTGCCGCAGCTCGGGCGTCAGCGAATGCACGCTCAGCCCATATTCCCGCATGACCTCGATCGACTGCTCCTCGAACCCGCGAATCCGCTCGTCGCTGCGCCGCCCCGCCTCCGCCGCCGCGGCCAGCACCTGCGGGCGCATCGCCTCGGGGATCTTCTTCCAGGTCTTCATGGTGATGATCGTCGCACCGATCATCTTGATCACCTTGACGTCGGTCATCTGGTTGGCGAGGCCGAACCACTGGTAGGACAGCGCCGGCACCGGCGCGGTGAAGACGGCGTCGATCATGCCCGACTGCAGGCCGCTGAAGATATCGGTGAATGCCAGCGGTACCGGCGAGAATCCCTGCCGCTCCCATGCCTCGCAAATCTTCTGGTCTCCGACCCAGCAAAACAGCTTCAACGGCTGCAACGCGGTCGGCGACGGCGCCGGGGACCGGGTGAACAGGCGGACCCAGCCGATGTCGCCCCAGTTGAGCACCTTGAAGCCGCGTTCCTCGAACAGGGCCTCGAACTCGGCGGTGAGCCCGGTGCGCACGAAGTCCAGCTCGTCATCCGAGCGATACCACATCGGCAGCTGCAGGACACGAATTTCCGGCACGATGCGCCCCAGCCCCTCGCTCGTCAGCACGGCGCCCTGGAGCTGGCCGATGCGCATCTTGCGGATCATGTCCGATTCGTCGCCGATCGACCCGCCGGGATAGATGCGCGCCTTGACCGAGCCGCCCGACGCGGCGCTCCACTCGGCCGTCATGTCCTGCAGGATGTCGAACCAGGGCGAGCCTTTCGGCGCCAGCGTGCCGAGCTTGATCGTCTGCGCGGACGCCCCGGTGACGCCGAACAGCGAGATCAGCGCCGTCACCGCCAGGATTATCCGTAGTCTCATCATCGCTCCGCCTTGTCGATACTGCGATGCACGAATACTAGGCATCAAACAGGTAACCGAACGTTAATCGCCGCGGCGGGTCCGGCGAGGGCCCGACACGGTATGGGGCACGTCACGGTTGCATCCGACCGCCTCGCGGTCGCAAATCGTGCGGTGCCGCCCGGCTGCGTGTGTCTTTGGCGTGTGTCTGTGACGTGACATGGGTTACCAACAAGCGCGTTTCAACCGTCGGTGCGGCCGCCATCACCATGACGTCGAGCGGCGCCGGCGGGTTCCGATCCGGCATGGTGTTGCCTCGAACCGTTCATTGCGCGACCAGGAACAGGTCCGGAATCTGCGTTTCCAGCCAGTCGGCCCGCTCCTGGGCAATGATGTTGAGCAGCCGCGACTCGGGCATCTCGTCCGGGTCGATCGCGCGCGCCTGGTCCAGCAATTCGCGAAACTCCCCGACGTCCTGCTCCGCCACCGAGACCGATTCGGCGAGCGCGACGTACACCGAGGCCCGCTCGCCGCCCGATAGCGCGACCGCCCGCTCGAAATGGGCCCGGGCCGCCTCCAGGCTGCCGCCCGGCCGACCGGCCTCGTACGAGATGAAGAACTCGTGCGCGGCGCCCTCGCCGTAGCCGGGGTCGAGCTCGAGCACCCGCTGGACAAGCGCGCCGGCGGTCGGGAATTCGGCCACCAGCACCAGGTTGTCCTTGGCGACGCTCAACGCGCCGGCCCAGGACGCGCCGGCCCAGTACAACAGGTCGGAATCGCCTTCATCGGTCTTCGCGAGGGTGACGTCCCGCGCTTCGCGCAGCCCCTCGGCGAAACCGGGATGCCGGACCTCGAGCCCGCGCAGCGCGTAGTCGCGGCCGCGAATGAACAGCTTGCTCGAGCGCAGGCGCAGCCTGCGGGCCTGCTGCAGGTCGACGGCCTCGATACGATCGGCGTCCTCCTTCAACAGGAAGGCATAGGCGGCAAACCCCTGCGCGGTGGCCTCCAGCAGGCCGAGATGCTCCGGCGAGATTTCGAGCAGGCTCTCATTCGTCTTGAGCCCGAACGGAATCGCCTCCTTGATCAGCTCCGGATCGTTGTCGGACATCCACACGTCGCCGCCATCCGACAACGCGTCGCCGAACGCATTCGCGGCGATCTGCTTGACCGAACATCCGGCCATCAGCAGACCCGTTATCGCCAGGATCAACGCTCGTCTCATTCGCCTCCGGCGCCTGCGCGCCCCTCTCGCATGGACCGGAACTCCGCGGCCGCCGCCGCGCGGCCCTCCTGCCCGCCGTGGCAACCCTGCCCCGGTCGCGCGGAAACCCGAACCTCCACGCATTTCCGTGCCGCCGCGCCGCGTCGCCACGGCCGTTGCTACCGTCAGTATAACAAGCGGCTTGACAAAAGGTGTATTATTGAACACTGTTCATTTATATTCGGGCAGCGCGCAGCCCTGGCGACAGAGGGTCAGGCCATTGATATCGAACGGAACCTGCAGGATATTGCGACATGTTCGGATTTTGCCATTCGTCGCATTTCTGCCGGCCTTCGGCGCCCTGAGCGACATGGCGACGGCGAATCAGGCCGCGACCTGGCCGAATCTCGCGATGCCGACACTGGGTGGGCGCCAGCTCTGGGCGGACCGCTATTTCCATGCGGGCTGGCGCATCCAGGAGAACGTGCTGACCGGCCATGCGCGGCTGCTCGATCCCAGCGACATCCGCCGCTGCTGGGGTCCGTACGATGCCTGCCGGGCGGCGTTCGAGCGCATCCGGGCGGAACGAGACATCCCCCCTAACGGCAAGCATCTGGTCGTTCTGCTGCACGGCCTTGGCCGCTCGCGGGCCAGTTTCAAGGGCCTTCAGCGCGCACTTGCCGAGGCCGGTCATGAGGTCGCCGCCATCGGCTACCCCAGCACCCGGCGCGATCTCGCGGCGAACGCCGCCGTCCTCGAGGATCTCCTGGCCGATCTTCCGGGCGTCGAACGCATCTCCTTCGTCACCCACAGCCTCGGCGGCCTCCTGGTGCGCGAGCTCCTCGCGCGCGACTCCGATTGGCGCGGTCGCATCGCCGTCGATTCGCTGGTTATGATCGCACCGCCCAACCGCGGCTCGGCCATGGCCGACGTGCTGCAATACGTACCGCCGATAAATCTGCTGCTCTGGCGCGGCCTATTCTGCGCGACCACCCGTCACGCAACCGGCCTGCCTGTCCCGGACGTCCCGTTCGGCATCGTCGCGGCGGGCCGTAGCGGCACGGGGTACAATCCGTTCCTTGACGGCGATGACGACCTCATCGTGCGGGTCGCCGAAACCAGCCTCGATGGCGCCGCCGACTGGCTGCAGGTGCGCGGCTTGCACGCCGTCGTCATGAACGCACCGCAAACGGTGCAGGCGGTGCTCGATTTCCTCGAATTCCGGCGCTTCGAACACCAGAACTAGCCCGGCCAGGCCCTTCCCTGCGACACTTCACCACACGTTTTGTATGGTTTTTTAATGCAAATCATTCTCATTTGCATTACGATGGAGATCGCGCCCTTCAAGGATGTCGCCCATGTACCGAAGCGAATATGCGGGGATAACAGGCCATGCGGGCAGTACGGTGTCCGTCAGGCTGGGCTTTGGCGCCAAAGGACTTCGCGGCACCGTGTTGCGGGTCGCATCGGCGAACGGCACCGCGAAGAGCGAGGCCGGCCGGTCGCTGGAGCGGCGGCTGCTCGAGATCGGTTTCGTCGAGGGCGCGGCGGTCGAGATCGTCCATGAGGGCTTCATCGGCGGCGATCCGATCGCGGTGAAGCTGGACGACATGCGGGTCGCCCTGCGGCGCCGCGACGCGGAGGCCGTTCTCGTCCAAATCGCCGCCGCGGACCCCGATGCGGCCGCCTGACATGTCCGACGCCCTCGCCCTTCCCGCGCGCATCGCACTGGTCGGCAATCCGAATTGCGGCAAGACCGCGTTGTTCAATGCCCTGACCGGAAGCCGCCAGAAGGTCGGCAATTACCCGGGTGTCACGGTCGAGCGCAAGGAGGGCGCGTTCGCGACCCCCGGCGGCCGCCGCATCCGGGTGCTCGACCTGCCGGGCACATACAGCCTGCGGGCGCACAGCCCCGACGAGACGGTGACCCGCGACGTGGTGCTCGGCCGGCTGGCCGGCGAAACCGCGCCGGACCTGCTGGTCTGCGTCGCCGACGCGACCAATCTGCGGCTGGTGCTGCGGCTGCTGCTCGAACTCAAGCAGGCGGGCCGGCCTTTGCTGCTGGTCCTCAACATGTTCGACATCGCGCGCCATCGCGGCATCGCCATCGACGCGCGGATGCTGTCCCGCGAGCTGGGCGTGCCGGTGGTGACCGCCGTCGCGGTGCGGCGCGGCGGCACTGCCGATCTCATGGAGGCGATCGACCGGATGGCCGACGCGGCGCGGCCGGCCGACGATGGCGCCGACTGGCATACGCCGACGCGCTCGGAGATCAGCGCCGCCCACCGCGAGGTCGAACGCATCCTCGCGGCGTGCGTCGCGCCGCCGCTACGTCCCGATGTCTGGACCGCGCGGATCGACCGGGTGTTGCTGCATCCGGTGTCCGGCATCGCCACCCTTCTGCTGATCCTGTTCCTGATCTTCCAGGCGGTTTTCGCCTGGGCCGGCCCGGCAACGGATATGATCCGCGGCGGCTTCGACGCCCTCGCGGCGCTGATCGCGCTGCATCTTCCCGACGGCCTGCTGCGCAGCCTGCTGAGCGACGGGCTGATCTCGGGCATCGGCAGCGTGCTGGTCTTCCTGCCGCAGATCATGATCCTGTTCTTCTTCCTGATCCTGCTGGAGGATCTGGGCTACATGCCGCGCGCCGCCTTCCTGATGGATCGCATCATGGGCTATGCCGGCCTGCATGGCCGCGCCTTCATTCCGCTGCTCTCCAGCTTTGCCTGTGCGATTCCCGGCATCATGGCGACCCGGGTCATCGACGGCCGACGCGACCGTCTCGCCACCATCCTGATCGCGCCGCTGATGACCTGCTCGGCGCGCATTCCGGTCTACACCCTCCTGATCTCGGCCTTCGTGCCGCGCCAGCAGGTGGCCGGGCTCGTCAACCTGCAGGGGCTGGTGATGTTCGGACTGTACGCCGCGGGAATCGTCAGCGCCTTCATCGTTGCCTTCGTGCTGCGGCGGCTGCTCTGGCGCGGCGCGACCGACGCCTTCATCATGGAGCTGCCCGCATACAAATTGCCGGATCCGCGGAACGTTCTGCTCGGCGTGCTGCAGCGAGCGCGCTTGTTCCTGCGCCGCGCCGGGACGATCATCTTTTCGATGATGCTGCTGATCTGGTTCCTCAGCAGCGTGCCGGGCGCGCCGGACGGCGCCACCGCGCCGGCCATCCACTACAGCTTCGCCGGCATGATCGGCCAGGCGCTGCAGCCGCTGCTGGCGCCGATCGGGTTTACCTGGGAAATCGCCGTGGTGCTGGTCGCCGGCCTGGCCGCGCGCGAGGTCGCGGTCGCCGGGCTGGGCACGCTCTACGCCGTCGCCGGCGGGGCCGAGACGACAGGCGCGCTGGCCGATGCGCTGGCGGCGCATTGGTCGCTTGGCACGGCGCTGGCGCTGCTGGTCTGGTACGTATACGCGCCGCAATGCCTCTCAACCCTCGCGATCATCCGGCGCGAGACCAACTCCTGGCGCTGGCCGGCGGCGCAGTTCGTCTACATGTTCGCGCTGGCCTATGCCGCCGCCTTTGTCACCTACCGCCTGTTCGGCGGCTGACGCGAGGCCGGCGACGCAGGCCCGCTGCGCCCGCCGGGATTTCCGCTTGCCCGGCCGGGATCGCCGCGCCAAGCTGTCGCCATGCCCGCGCGCCCGAGCAACGATCCGCCGCTGATCCGCAGGGCCGGCCCCGGCGATGCCGCCGCCATCGCGGCATTGCACCTTTCGAGCTGGCGCGACGTCTACCGCGGAATCCTGCCCGATAGCTATCTCGACGGCCCGGCGCCGCGCGAGCGGCAGGAATATTGGGCATCGGTCCTCGCCGCTACGTCCGGCGGCCTGGTCCTGGCTGCCGCCAGCGCGCGGGAAATAGTTGGCTTCATAGCGGTCTCCTGCGGCGGCGAGCCGGGCTACGATGCGGTCATAGACAGCCTGCACGTGGCACGCTCGGCGCGCGGCGCCGGCCTGGGCCGTCGTCTGATGGGCCGGGCGGCGGCACTGTTGCTGGCCGACGGCCTGCAGTCGGTCTGCCTGCGGGTCTATGACGCCAACCGGGCAGCCCTGCGTTTCTATCGGCGCCTCGGCGGCCGCCCCGACGGCAGCGGCATCGATCCCTTCGCCGGGGCCGACATGCCCGACACGCGGCTCGGCTGGCCCGATCTCGGCGTGCTGCACGCCGCCTGCATTGCCGGCTCCTAGGGCTTTGTCCGTTCAGACGGGATTGGTCCAGCCTGTCGTTGCAACCTTATGCTTCGAGATGCCCCTTCGGGGCGCCTCGGCATGAGGGCACGAGCGGACGAGACGTTCCCCCTATCCCGACCGACCCGCACTGCACGCGGTGAAATTTCAATTATTTAAATCAAGGGGCTAGCCAACTCTGGCACGCTGCTTGCTTGTATCCGGTTCGAAGGATGATGGTTGGACAGGATTTGGCCACCACCGGAATGGATCGAAAGAATTTAAGCGACGTCCCGAAGGGACCGGATGACAGTCGAAGGAATGGAACGATGAGGAAGTATTTTTTGATTGCGCCGATGATCCTTGCGCTCGGCGGCTGTCTTCAGGCCGGCTCGGGCCCGATGGTGGCATGCGCCGGCTCGTCGACCGACTGCGTGCGGTCGGAGCTCGCGGCGATGAACGCGGACACCGGTGACGCGACGCGGGCTCCCGGCCTGTACAATCGCGACGGCGGGGATGGCCACCGCGGTGTCGGCGACGACGCCAGGGGCGGTCTGTCGGCCGCCGGTTCCGGCAACGGCGCCGCGGCGGCTTCGGGCAGCGCAGGCGGCAACAACAATGCGAATGCCGATGCGGATGGCGATGCGGATAGCGGGGGCGAAGGCGCCGCGAATGGCAATGCGCAAGACAAGGGCAACCAGGGCAAGAATGGCCGCGACCGCAACCAGAACGCCATCGAGAAGGGCGACAATCGCTTCGACAAGAGCAAGAACGCCGAGGACGCCCGCAGGTAGGCATGCCGGGCAGGCAGGCACTTCGGGGGGGCGGTCCGATCGGACCGCCCCCTCATCCTATGCGCCCGGACCCGGTTAATCGGCCGTGCCGGGCGCATGACCCCCAGCGGGGCTGATGGCAGACGCGATGATTCGCAATTCGGGAACATGGGCCGGTCCGCTCGGGGCGCCCGGCAGCGTGTCGGCCTACCCCCCCGACCGCAGCGCCGTGCATCCTTCCGCGGTATACCGGTACGCGATGCTGCGCGGCCAGCTGCGCATCATGGCGATGATGGCCACAGGGGCGAGCGCGGCGACGAGATGCTTAATCGTGTGGCCGCTGATCGAACCGCCGAACAGCCCGAACAGCTCCGGATCATAGAGCTCGGCCAGCTTTGCCACGGCGTAGATCGCGATCGCCCAGCCGATGAACCGGCTTTCCACCCGCATGGCGTCGGGAAACAACCACAGCACCAGCGGTACCGCGGCGAGCGGATAGAATTGGACCAGGAGATAGGCGCGCAGATCGCCCGCGCCGGCCGCCTCGCCGACGCTCCAGGACAGCACGCTTGCGAATCCGGCGGCGACCAGCAGGGCGCACAGCCAGCCCGACGCGCGGCCCCGGTGGACCCGGTCGGCAAGGATGGCGGCGACCAGCCCCATGAAGGCGACGGTCAGGAACACCCGGTCCCAGAACAGGGTCTCGTTGCCCGGGTCCCAGTGATAATAGGCCGAGGCCGGGCCGACCAGCGCGACCCCGAGGAAGAACACCGCATAGGGCAGCCGTTCGCGCGCGTCCGCCGGCGGCACGCCGAACCAGCCGAGGAACAGCGCGCCCAGCCCGGCCAGCCCGGCCGCCGTGAACGCGGCGTTGGACAGCACGTCGCCGACCCGCGGAATGCCGAGCAAACTGCGGGTGTCGGCGAATTCGTGATAGGCGGGATCCTGCGGGATCGGCGGCAACATGAGATAGACTGCGGCGACCACCGCCGCCGTGACGAGGATCAGCATGGCGATGCGCTGGAAGTGTGACATGGATCTGTTCCTCCCGGGTGGCGGCGCCGGATCTCGTCCGACAATCGCAGTGTTACGGGCGATGCGTGAAAAGCGAAGCGGACCGGGATTCGAGCGGCGCGGACGTGGCGCCGGCGGCGACGCGGTTCTCGCGGCGGCTGATCGGTGATAGGGTTGGCCTGATTGTTGGAGTGATCCGGATCATGGGTGCCGACCTGACGGTGATTCCGCATAGTGTGCAATCCGCGAATTCGGCCCGGTGGGATGCGCCCGGCGCGGCGAGCTGGAAGGGCCGTTCGATCGGTTGCCTCTGTGCCCTGCTCATGGCGGCGTTGCTCGCTTCCTGCGGCGGCGGCGAGTACCAGATCGACCTGATGCCGGCTCCGGCGGTCTACGCCGACGGCACGCTGAGCCCGTTCCCCCCGGATTTCCGGGTCGACGTCGACGAGCGCGAGGGCATCCTCTACGCCACGCTGCGCGAGCCAGCCGACCCCGACGGCGCGGAGGGGTCCGCGTATCTGTCCCCCTATCTCGACAAGCGCGGCAGTGTCGGGCGGGTCGGCATCGGCCAGGTCGAGCTGGTGAGCGGGCCGCGCGAGTGGCAAGAGGCGATCGGCCTCTCGCTGGCGAAGGACCGCGGCGCCGACTATCGCCTCAGGCTGGTCGACATTGACGAGTTCGGCATCCTCGCCGACACGGTGACCGAATTCGAGGATCCCGATGATCTTCCCGCGGATCTCGGCGCCGCCGGGCGGCACTTTGCCGCGCGCGTCAACGCCGAACTCGCGCGATCGACGGGCAAGGATGTCCTCGTCTATGTGCACGGCTACAAGGTGCCGTTTCCCGACCCGGTGCTGGTCTCGGCCGAGCTGTGGCATTTCCTCGGCTATCACGGCGCCGTCGTCGCCTTCTCGTGGCCGTCGACGCCGAGCCGCCTCGCCTATTTCTCCGATCTCGACACAACCGACGTCGCGGCGTTCGGCTTCCGCAGGTTCCTCGAATTCCTGGCCCGCGAGACCGATGTCGAGCGCATCCACGTCCTCGGCTACAGTGCGGGAACCCGGCTCGTCGCCCTGACCGTCTATCAGCTCGCCCTGCTCAACAAGGAGCTGACGCCCGCCGCCGCGCGCGCCAACACCAGGCTGGGACAGGTTATCCTCGTCGGCAGCGACATGGATCGCCATCTCGTCGGCACCTATCTCGCAGACGGGATCCTCGACGCTGTCGAAGGGTTCAATATCTACATGTCGAAGACCGACAAGGCGCTTGGCGTCTCGCGGTTCCTGCTCTCCTACGAGCGCATGGGCGAGATGGTCGAGGGCGAGATTCCAGGAGCCGTCGCCGACTACCTCTTGCGGTCCGAGAACCTGTACCTGATCAACGTCACCGAGGCGGAAGGCGCGGCCACCGACAACGGGCACGGCTATTTCCGCAAGAGCCCGTGGGCGAGCAGCGATATCCTCTCGATGATCCGCTACGGGCTCTCGCCCGCGGAGCGCGGCCTCGTGCGCGAGCCCGGCGTGCCGATCTGGACCTTCCCGCCGGATTACGTTGAGCGGCTGCAGCGGGCGATCATCGAGAAGCAGGCGACGGCGGCGCCGTGAGGTCGCAGGCGGGCATGTGCCCGCCTCACGCGCGCACGGCCGTCCGTTCCGCAGCGAGCCGCTCGACCGCGGGGTAGTCGGTCTTGCCGCTGCCGAGCACCGGGATCGCGTCGACCGTGACGACGTCCCGCGGCACGCATAGCTCCGAGCCGCCATTGACCTGGACATGGGCGAGGATCACGTCGCGGCGGGCGCGCGGGGCGTCGGTGACCAGAATGATGCGCTCGCCCTTGCGGGCATCGGGCAGCGCGACCGCGGCGTGCTTGCTGTTCGGCCACAGCGCCGCGGCCTGGGTTTCCACCGCGGTCAGCGAGACCATCTCGCCGGCGATCTTGGCGAACCGCCGGGCCCGGCCGACGATGGTGATGTAGCCGTCCTCGTCGACGGCAACGATATCCCCGGTGTCGTACCAGCCATCGGGCGGCGGCTGCAGTTCGCCGGGCCGGTCGGGCGTCAGGTGTCCGAGCATAACATTGGGGCCGCTGACCTCGAGCCGGGCGCCGGCGTCAATCCCGGGCACCGGCACCAGCCGGTGCCGGATCCCGGGCAGGAATCGGCCGACCGTGCCGGCCCGGTAGTGCATCGGCGTGTTGGTGGCGATTGCCGGCGCGCATTCGGTCGCGCCATAGCCCTCGAGGATCCGCAGGCCGAAGCGGTCGGACCAGATCCGGCGGGTCTCGTCCTTGACCTTCTCGGCGCCGGCGAAGACATAGCGCACGCTATAGAAATCATAAGGATGCGCCGCCTTGGCATAGCCGGCAAGGAAGGTGTCGGTGCCGAACAGGATGGTCGCGTTGCGGTCGTAGACGAGCTCGGGCACGACGCGGTAGTGCAGCGGGTTGGGATAGAGGAACACCCGCACCCCCGACAGCAGCGGCAGGAGCAGCGCGCCGGTCAGCCCGAAGGCATGGAAGATCGGCAACGCGTTGAACACCGTGTCGGTCGGGTTGAAGTCGATGCGCGCCGAGAGCTGGTGCCGGTTGGCCTCGAGATTCTCGTGGCTCAGCACGACCCCCTTGGGCTCGCCTTCCGAGCCCGAGGTGAACAGCACCACCGCCGCATCGTGCGGCGTGCAGCCGCTGGCAAGACGCCGGTGCAGCCAGCCGGCGAACGGCACCGCGCACAGCGCGGCGAGCCGGGATAGGCGGCCGATGCGGCGCCGGAAATCCTCGAGCCAGACGATCTCGACATGCGCCTTCAGCGCCTTCACCACATCGCGCAGCCCGGCGGCGCGCACGAACTGGCGCGAGGTGACGACCGTCTCGACCCTGGCCGCCCTGCAGGCCGCCAGGATCGACTCGACACCGGCGGTGTAGTTGAGCATCGCCGGCACACGGCGGTACGCCTGCATGCCGAAGAAGGCGAGCGCGCCGGCATTGGTGTTGGGCATCATCAGGCCGATCGCCGCGCAGGGCGGCGCGAGACGGGCGAGATGCCGACCGAGCAGCAGGCTGGACGCGACCAGCTTCGTGTAGGTCAGCGGCTCACGCTCGATATCCTCGAGCACCACCGCGTCGCCGCCATGCTTCTCGCGCGCCTCGAGCAACGCCGCGAACAGCGTCTGGCGCCGGAAGCCGGTCTGGAAGATGGACTCGCTCATCACGTCGTAGAGCCAGTCGGCCAGCGCGTCACGCCGCGCCCGGCCGCGCAGCCCGTCGCGCACCGCGATACGACGCGGCTCGAGGATCGTCAGCGTGATCTTCGGGAACCAGCGCAGCCGCAGCTTGCCCCGCAGCCGCGAGAACACCGAGAAGCGGGCGCCGGAGATGCGCAGCGGCAGGATCGTCGCATCCGCCATGTCGGCGATCGCGCCCGGCCCCTCATAGACTTTCATCAGCGCGCCGGTGACGGTGATCCGTCCCTCCGGGAAGATGACGCAGGGCTGGCCGTTCCTGACCGCCTCGACCAGCTTCTTGGCCGCCATCGGATTGGTCGGATCGAGCGGCAGCAGGTCGAACAGGAGGAAGGCCGGCCGCACCCACCAGCGCTTCGCGATGAAGCTGTTGATCGCGAAGACCGGCTTGCCCGGCAGGAAGCAGGTGATGACGATGCCGTCGAGGAACGAGGTGTGATTGGCGACGATGACGACGCGCGGGCCCGCCTTCCTGACGTTCTCGGCGCCGTGCACCTCGGCCTTGTAGAGCCAGCGCAGCAGGACCCGGCCGAGCGCCTTCGCCACCTCCTGCGGCAGCAGCAGGGTGATGTAGAAGGCCGCAACGACGTTGCCGACGGACAGTGCGAGGAACACGTCGACGACCGAGAAGCTGGCCGAGAGCATGGCCGCCGAGACGGCCGCGGCGACCACCATGAAGGCCGCGTTCATGATGTTGTTGGCGGCAATGTTGCGGGCCCGGTGCGCCTCGGCGCTGCGCGCCTGGAGAATGGCGTAGAGCGGCACGATGAACAGGCCGCCGCAGACCGCGATCATCACCAGCGTCGCGAGGATCGCAAGGTTGGCCGGCGTCGACAGGAATGCGCCGATGCCGATCGGCGCCGCCGCCGGGTCGGCTGGCGCGATATCGCGGGCGAGATAGTAGAGCATGATTCCGAAGGCCGCCATGCCGATCGCGCCAAGCGGCACGTAGCGGGCGCTGACCTCGCCGTCGAGCCAGCGGTTGCACTGCAGCGAGCCGATGCCGATGCCGACCGAGAAGGCAAGCAGGAACAGGTTGACCACCGCCTCGTCGGCGCCCAGGAGGTCCTTGCCGAAGGAGGGGAACTGCGCCAGGAACACGGCGCCGACCGACCAGAACCACGAGATGCCGACGATCGAGCGGAACACCGAAACGTTGCCCTTCGCGTGGCGCAGGATCGACCAGGTCTCGCCGAGGATGTTGGGGTTGAGCCGCAGCTCCGGCGCCGCCGGCCCGGCGCGCGGGATCAGGAGGCTCATCGCGGCGCCGATCGCCGCGATCGTCACCAGCGCCGCCGAGACCAGCGCAAGCCCGTTCTCGCCGTTGATCAGAAGCCCGCCGAACACGGTGCCGAGGAGGATCGCAAGGAAGGTCCCGGTCTCGACCAGGGCGTTGCCGCCGACCAGCTCGTCCTCCGACAAGAGATCGGGCAGGATGCCGTATTTCAGCGGCCCGAAGAAGGCGGACTGGGTGCCCATCAGGAACAGGATCGCCAGCAGCAGCCAGACATTGCCGAGGAAGAAGGCGAGCGCGGCCGCGCCCATGACGACGATCTCGAAGAGCTTGACGTAGAAGATCAGCCGCGACTTCTCGAACCGGTCGGCCATCTGGCCGGCGATCGCCGAGAACAGGAAGAACGGCAGGATGAAGATGCCGGCCGAGGCGGTGACCACGACGCGCGAATCGATTTCGGCCGCGAGGGCCGCGTTGAAGGTGACCAGCAGCACCAGCGCGAAACGGTAGGCGTTGTCGTTGAACGCGCCCAGGAACTGGGCCGCGAACAGCGGCAGGAACCGCCGGCTGCGCAGCAGGTGGAACTGGCTGTGGTCGCTCAAATTCGAGTCTCCTTGCCGTCGCCCGCCGGGGCGCCGGTCAGACGAAGCCGATCAGCGCATCCAGCGTGGCGTCCGGTTGCTCGGCCATGATCATATGGCCGCACCGGTTAAGAATTATGGTATCGGCGGCGGGAAAAGCATCGGCCAGCGCCTTTCCGCCTTTCAGCGGCGTCATGAAGTCGCTGTCGGCGAGAATCAGCCGCACCGGGCAGGTCACCCTGGCCGCCGACTCGAGCCCGTCCTTGTAGGCGGCGCAGGCGGCCAGGTCATTGTGCAGCACGCCGGCGGGCCCGTGCGCCAGCAGCTCGACGCCGGAGCCGACCATCCACATGCCCGGCGCCTGGTCGCGGCCGAGCTGGGCCGGGCGGCTGAAGCCCCAGAAGCAGATCGCCTCATAGGCGGTGCGGTCGTTCGCCGCGGCCGCGGCCAGCAGCTCGGGATGCACCGGCATCGCCGCCGCCGCGCCGACCAGGGCCCGCGCCCGCACCTTGTCGCCGCGCCGCGCGGCGCATTCCAGCCCCACCAGCGATCCCATCGAAAGGCCGACCAGCGTCGCCTGCGCCAGCCCCGCGGTGTCGATCAGCGCCGCCAGCCAGTCGCCCAACGCCGGAATCGAGGCGAGCGGCGGGCCCTCCGACTTGCCGTGGCCGGGCAGGTCGACCG
>CP070634.1:2108582-2119107 GCA_020356105.1 Rhodospirillales bacterium
GGGTTCGCCTTGTCCGAGATGTCGAGGATGATGGTGCCGCCGTCGAGATAGCCCATATAGACGCGGTCGGGCCGCTCCGGATAGACGTTGGTGTTGTGGGCGCGGAACCCCTTGTCGAACTGCGGGTGCCGCCTTAGCGGCGGCGCGTCGTCGCCCTCGCGCGTGCCCGGCAGCCACCAGCGGCCGACCTCCTCGGGCTTCGCCGGATCGCGCACGTCGATGCAGCGGTAGAACTGGCAATCCTGCGGATCGCGCGGCATGAAGTCGGGCGCCCCGGCGGCGCAGTGGATGTACTCGCCATCGACGAACCAGAGCTGGTGCACGCCCATCGAGCCTGGCCCTTTGCAGTCGAAGAACGAGATCGATTTCGGCTCTTCCGGCGTGCTGATGTCGAACAGTTCCAGGCCGGCATTGTCGACGTCGAACCCGGCGGCGTTGCTCTCGGGCCGCTCGCGGGTCTGATAGGCGACGGCCATGATGTCGCCGACCACCTCGAGCGAGTTGGAGCGCATGCGCTGGTGCGGCAGGTCGGTCTGGATGACGACCTTGGGCTTGCGCGGGTCGGTGACGTCGACGGCGGTGAAATTCTTCGGCGGCCCCTCATGGGCGAGCCACATGATCCGCCGCCCGTCCTTGGCGAGCTGGATCGACATGCCCTCGCCGATGCCGCCATAGCCGGTCAGCGTATCGTGGCCGATCAGTTTCATGTTCCATGCGTCGTCTTTGCTCATGCTGTCCTCTTTCGGTCTTGCTGTCGGTTTCAAGCGGCGTGATGACGGGTCACCGCGTCGAGCGCCCGCTCGACGCCCTCGCGCGGGATGTTGCGGGTGATGAAGACGATCCGGGTGCGGCGGTCGTCGTCCGGCCAGGCCGCGAGGGCGGTGGGCGGGTGGAAGAGATGCTGGACGCCCTGGATGACGAGCGGCCGGTCGCGGCCGGCGAGATTGACGATACCCTTGATGCGCAAAAGGTCCGCCCCGCGCAGCGACATCAGCGAGCCGAGCCAGCGGATGAGGACCTCCGCCTCGAGCGGCGCCTCGCGCACGACGCAGAACGAATCGACGTCGCCTTCGGCGCCGTGGACGTGGTGGCTGTGCGTTTCGGCGTCGCCGGCCCAGCCGGGATCGAGCCGGCGCGCGGCGGGTCCGTCCTCGCCGATCAGCAATTCGGGATCGATCTCGCCATTGGCGATCTCGAAGACCGGGCTCAACGGGTTGAGCCGCTTGAGATGCGCCACCAGTTCGGCGATCTGGCCGGCGGCGGCGAGGTCGGTCTTGGTGACGACGAGGCGATCCGCCGCGACGGCCTGGCGTTCCGGCTCGCCATACGACGCCAGCTGGCCGAGGCCGTTCACCGCATCGACCGTCGTCACCACGTTGCCGAGCCGGAACCGCTCGGCGACGCTCGGCTCGGTCAGCATGGTCTGCAGCACCGGCGCGGGATCGGCAAGACCGGTGGTCTCCACCATCACGCGGGCGAATTCGGGGATCTCGCCGTGGTCGCGCCGGCTCAGCAGCTGCAGCAGCGTGTCCACGAGATCGCCGCGGATGCTGCAGCACACGCAGCCGCTCTTCAGCAGCACCGCATCCTCGAGCGCCGTTTCGACCAAGAGGTGATCGATGCCGACCTCGCCGAACTCGTTGACGATCACCGCGGTATCCGCGAGCCCGGGATGCTGCAGCAGCCGGTTGAGCAGCGTTGTCTTGCCACTGCCGAGGAATCCGGTCAGCACCGAGACCGGCAGTCGTCGGTCGTTGCGCCCGGGCACGGGGTCGCGAGGCGCGTTCATTCGTCGATCTTCGCCTCGAGATAGGGCATCGAGCGGACGACGACGTAGCGCACCGGCGCCGCGCCGGTCACCGTGAAGGCGCTCTCGGCGCCCTTGGGGATCTCGATCACGTCGCCCGGCTCTGCGGCGCGGCTTTCGTTGGCGACCCGGATGTCGAGTCCGCCCGAGAGCACGTACATGAATTCCTCATGGGTCGCCGTTTCCGGCCGCCGCTCGTAGCCGACGGGGTACTCGAAGAATCCGAAGGCGAGGCGCTCGCCCTCGACCCAGCAGACGCGGTTGCCCGAGGCGGCGGGCGCATCGAGCGATTCGAGGATCGGGTAGTAGCATTCGCCGAGCCCGTGGATGATCGCCTGCGATTTCTCCGGCTCCTTCTCCTGGCCCGCCCATTTTCCGGTCGCATGGATGCGGTTGACCTCCTCGACCGACATTGCCTCTTCCGGCGGCGCCTCGTCGGCCGCGATGCCGACCACCGTCCAGGTCTGGTCCTTGATATAGAGATAGCTGAGGTCGCCGTCCTCGGTCGCCTTCATCGAATGGCGCGCATAGGCGGGCACATGCACGAAGGTGCCCGGCGCGACGATGCGCCGGTCCTCGCCGACGACGGCGTTGATCTTGCCGGCCAGCGGGAAGATCAGAAGTTCGTTGGGATGGTAGTGCAGCTCGGACCCCGTGCCCGCCTCCTTGAAGATGCGGCAGAAATACATGTAGCGGCCCTCGATGATCGGCGCCTTGCCGGTCGACAGATGGGGCGTCAGGAAATTGCTGTCGAGATTCTCGAATCGGTGGAACGGCATGCGCTCGTGCTCCCTGATGAGTCCATTGCAGCCACCGCGGCGGAGCGGAAAAACACGGATTTTCGGAGACTTCCCCAGACGCGGCGCATTTGCTACGGTCTGCGCCAGAGGTTGCCCTGATGAACCGATTTTTCACAGAATACGCCGAGGACGTCCCGCTGTCACCCCGTCGTCGCGCCGCCGCGTTGCGCCCGTGACGTCGCAGACCGCGAACGAACAGGGCCGCGCCGGGATGCGCCCTGCCCACTGGATCGCGGCGGCGGCGGTGGCGGTCGGGCTGGCGCTGTTGTTCTGGCCGCTTGCCGAGGGCGCCGCGGCCACGCCGGTCCGCGCCGGCGGCCTGATCATTGCCACGGTTGGATTGTGGGCGACCCACGCGATTCCCGAGCACATCACCTCGCTCGCCTTCATGCTGCTGGCGGTCATCCTCGGCATCGCGGCCCCGGATGTCGCCTTCTCCGGCTTCGCCGGCGGCGCGGTCTGGCTGTTGTTCGGCGGCATCATCATCGGCCTCGCGGTGTCCGATTCGGGGCTTGGCCGGCGGATCGCGAGGTCGGCGCTGCGCGGCCTGACCCGCTCCTATGTGCGCGCGGTCTGGGGCCTGATGGCCGCCTGCCTCCTGCTCGCCTTCCTGATGCCGGCCAGCATCGGCCGCATCGTGATCCTGATGCCGATCGCCCTCGCGCTGGCCGACCAAATGGGCTTCGCCCCCGGCAGCCGCGGCCGCACCGGCTTTGCCCTGACCATCGGCTTCGGCAGCTTCGTGCCGACCTTCGCGATCCTGCCGGCGAACCTGCCGAACGTGGTGCTGTTCGGGGCCGCCGAGACGATCTACGGCGTGGTGCCGACCTATGCCGAATACCTGCTCTGGCACCTGCCGGTGATGGGCGTGCTGCGCGCCGTCGCGCTGGTGCTGATCATCCTGGCGATGTTTCCCGACCGGGCGCGGCCGCCGGAAGCCGAGGCGGTGCCCGCGCCGATGTCGGCGCGGCAGCGGAACCTGTTGATCGTGCTGTGCCTGACGCTGGGCCTGTGGGCCACCGATTTCATCCATCACATATCGCCGGCCTGGGTGGCACTGCTCGCCGCCATCGTGATCCTGGTGCCGGCCTTCGACCTGGCGCCGCCGACGGCGCTCGCCGACAAGACGAATTTGCAGCCGTTCTTTTTCGTGGCCGGGGTGCTCGGGGTCGGCGCGCTGGTTGCCGACAGCGGCCTCGGCGCCGAGATCGCCGACTTTCTCGGCCGCTGGGTGACGTTCGATCCGGCCCGCCCGTTTCTCAACTACCTCTCGCTGATCGGCGTTTCGATGGTGTTCGGAACCGCCGCCACCGTGCCCGGCGCGCCGACCTTCCTGGTGCCGCTGGCGCAGGACGTCAGCGCCGCCAGCGGAATGTCCCTGATGACGGTGCTGATGACTCAGATCGTTGGCCTGTCCGCCATGCTGCTGCCCTACCAGTCGCCGCCGCTGGTGGTTGCGATCGGGCTCGGGGGGGTGCGCATCCGCGATGCCTTGCGGGTCATTCTGGCCAGTACCGCCGCCACACTCGTGGTGCTGGCGCCGCTCAACTTCCTGTGGTGGCGGCTGCTCGGGCTGTTCGGCTGATCGGCGTGGACGGGTTGAAACGGCGGGGCAGGTGATCGATCTTAACCGCAGACATCGATGCAACGGAACACACAGCAAAGGGAGATTCGAAGATGGCGGACGCGACCGCGACCAAGAACAAGGGGGCCGTGAAGGCCGGCGAGGGGAAGTACGACTTCATGATCGCCGAGCTTGACGCGATCGAGGCCGGAACCGGGTATTCGACCTCGCGCGGTGGCGTGCTGGAGGGCCAACGCATGCAGGTGGGCCTGATCCACAAGGCGCGGGGCACCGGCTCGCGGCCGCATTCGCATCCAAACGAGCAGTTCAACTACGTTCTCCAGGGCACGCTGAAGGTCGAGATCGACGGGCAGGAATTCCTCGCCCCCGCGGGTACCGTCGTCTATGTGCCGCCGAACATGGTCCACTCCATGGTTGCGACCCAGGAGGAGGACGTGATCTTCTACGTCGTCAAGGACCTCTCGCACGGCATCATCGGCAAGGCGGCCGACGGCACGATGAGCGGGGCCCATTACGATCCCGGTTTCGAGCCGGGCTGAGGTTCTTTCGACGCTCGTGCCGGGAAGGCGGGTCAGCCGGCGATGCTGTCCTTCGCCGGCGGCCAGGTTTCCGGCGTCGCGCGCTGGTACTGTGGCGGGTAGTCGACCTGCACGCCCAGCGCCGCCGCCGCATGCAGGCCCCAGCGCGGGTTGAACAGCATGCCGCGGGCCAGCGCCACCATGTCCGCATCGCCGCCGGCGACGATCGACTCGGCCTGGCGCGGTGCCGTGATCATGCCCACGGTGATGGTCGGAATTTTGGCCTCCGTCCTGACCTTGGCCGCGATCGGGACCTGGTAGCCCGGTTTGACCGGCACCTGCTGGGCGGGGTCGATGCCGCCGCTGGACACGGTGACGATGTCGACCCCAAGCCCTTTGAGCGCCGCCGCGTAGACGACCGCGTCCTCCGGCGTCCAGCCGCCATCGACCCAGTCGGTGCCGTTGATCCGCACGCTCATCGGGCGATCGGACGGCCAGACCTCGCGCACCGCCGCCGCGACCTCCAGCGGGAACCGCATGCGGTTCTCGCGCGAGCCGCCATAATCGTCCCCGCGCCGGTTCGACAGCGGCGAGACAAAACTGCTCAGCAGGTAGCCATGGGCCGAGTGCAGCTCGAGAAACTCGAACCCGAGCCGTGCGGCCCGCTGCGCTGCCGAGACGAAGGCGGCGCGGATATCGTCCATGCCCGCGCGGTCGAGCTGTTGCGGGACCAGCCAGTCGGCCATGAACGGGATCGGGGAGGGGCCGACGACATCCCAGCCGCCGTCAGCCTTGGCGACCGCACCGCGGCCGACCCAGGGCGCGGCGGTCGACCCCTTGCGGCCGGCATGGCCGAGTTGGATGCCGAGATGTGCGCGGCCCACCGCCCGCACGGTCTTGAGCACGCTCGCGAAGCCGGCCTCCGTCTCGTCGTTGTACAGTCCGACGCAGCCCGGCGAGATCCGCCCCTGCGCGGTGACGGCGGTCGCTTCGACGATCAGCAGACCGGCGCCGGAATTCGCCAGCATGCCGAGGTGGACCCGGTGCCAGTCGCCGACCACGCCGTTCTCGACGCAGTACTGGCACATCGGCGAGACGACGATGCGGTTCGGCAGGTTCAGGCCGCGCAGCTCGATCGGAGAAAACAGCGTGCTGGACATGCGTTGGTCTTCCTTCCCTGGAATTCGAATGGGCTAGACGGGTGCGAACCCGACCGTCATTCCGCCGCAGACGTGCAGAACCTGGCCGGTGACATAGGAGGCGCCGGACGACAGGAAGAAGGCGATGGCCGCGGCGATCTCCTCGGGCTCTGCGAATCGTTTCATCGGGTTTCCGGCGAGAAAGGTCTCGACGAATTCCGGCGGGGCGCCCTCGATGTTGTTGCGGCGGAACATCTCGGTGGCGGTGGGGCCGGGCGCCACCGCGTTGACGGTGATTCCGTGCTGCGCCAGTTCCAGCGCCCAGGTGCGGGTCATGCCGATGATGCCGGCCTTGGCGGCGGCATAGGAGGTGCGGCCCTCGCGTCCGAGCGCGCCACGACTGGAAATGTTGACGATCCGGCCGTAACCGCGATCCCGCATGGCGGGCAGCACCGCCTGGGTGCATTGCACCGCCACCCGCAAATTGATGTCGATGACCTCGTCGAACTTCTCGAGTTCGACCGCGCCGAGCATCTGTACCCGGTTGACGCCGATGTTGTTGACCAGTCCGCTGACCGCGTGCTGCGAGACGATCTGTTCGAGGACCGCGCGGGTGGCGTCGCGGTTCGCAAGATCGGCCGCGAAGAACGCGCCCGGGAAGTCGTCGCTCGGCGCCGTCCGGGCGATGCCCACGACCTCGCTGCCTGCGTGCGCCAGCAACTCGGCCGTCGCGCGTCCGATGCCACGGCTCGCGCCGGTGATGACAATCGCGCCGTGATCCATTACGCGCCTCCCGTCCTTCGCCGGAGACCCCCGGCTCGCAACGGTGCTGCGCATGCCGGATCTTCCCTGCCCCAGTATCCAGCCTATCCATAGCGCCTTGACTCTGCCTCGGCAAAGATCATTATTCGGAGGGTCGGTGCACTCTGTGATACAGTTTCTGCGAAAACCGGCAATCGAGCCGGTGTTGCGGTGCGTGGCACGGCGTTGCGGCAAGGGATCTTGCGAAACCATGAAGACCGTCCGGTCAGTCGAACGAGCCATATCGATCCTGTTCCTCGTTGCGCAGAACGATCGGCCACTCGGCCTGTCGGAAATCAGCCGGAGCGTCGGCCTCGACAAGGCGACGACCTTGCGGCTGCTCACGACGCTCGAAGGCGCCGATCTGATCCAGCAGGACACCGCGACCCGACGCTATTTCCTGGGCGGCGCGGTGAACCGCCTGTCGGGGGCGTGGCGCAACGATCTGCGACAGTTGAGCCGTCCCTATCTCAAGACGCTGTGGCGCGATACGAATGAAACGGTGTGCCTTGCCTGTCCGCGCGGGCTGGAACGCGTTTACGTGGAGATCATGCCCTCGATGCATGAACTCTCCGACGTGCCAGCGATCGGCCGCGCCTACCCAATCCATGTCGGTGCGGCGGGTATCGTCCTGATGGCGCACCTCGCGGAGGCCGAGGTCGAGAATGTCCTGCGCCAGGTCGACCTTGCGTCGGCGGCCCGGGAGGCCGAGGTCAAGCGGATGCGCCGGGCATGGAACACCGCGCGGCAGCAGGGCTATGCGTTTATCACCGGTCATCCGAACGTGGGCAGCGCGGCGATCGCGGCACCCGTGTTCGACCGTGACGGCGAGGTTGTGGCCGCGGCCGTGGTTCGGGGGCCGGAGGTGCGGCTGACCCGTGAAAAACTCGTTCAGCTGTCGCCGCATGTCATCGAAACCGCGGCGCGCATATCGGAAGCGCTCGGCTATCAGAACACGAAGTTCGCGGTTGGCGGTTGAACGGACCATCCGAGAGCCGAGGCAAGGGGGAAAGGCGGCCGATGGCATCGTGCCTGGTTGAGAATAACGAACGCCTGCCTGCGACGATCCTGACCGGGTTTCTCGGCAGTGGCAAGACGACGCTCCTGAACAGGCTCCTCTCGCATGAGGGGATGGCCAATACCGCGGTGATCGTCAACGAGTTCGGCGAAATTGGCCTCGACCATCTACTGGTCGAGACGCCCGACGAGAGCATGGTGCTGATGGACAGCGGCTGCCTGTGCTGCACGATTCTCGGCGATCTCGTGCAGACGCTGCAGACCCTTCTCGCCAAACGCATGACCGGCGCCGTTCCCCCGTTCGAGCGCGTGATCATCGAGACCACCGGCCTGGCTGACCCGGCGCCAATCCTGCACACGCTGATCGCCGATCCCGATATCACTGCGTACTACCGGCTGGACTCGGTCGTCGCTGTCGTCGATGCCGTCAATGCCGAGGGCCAGTTGGACGAACATTTCGAATCGGTCAAGCAGGCAGCGGTCAGCGACCGCATCGTCATCAGCAAGACGGACCTTGCGACGGAGGATGAGGTTGCGGGCCTTACCGAACGGCTCAAGGGGATAAATCCCGGGGCAGCGATCTTCCGGGCGGTGTCGGGCGACATCGAGCCGGACCGGCTGTTCGGGGCGGATGTCGCCTCGGTGCGCGAGCGCACCGGTGGCGTTGGCGCCTGGCTCGATGGCGATGCCCATCACGGGCGCCACGCGCATCGGAACGGTGACGGCATACGGACCTTCACGATAACCCGCGACCGGCCGGTCGAGCCGGCGGGACTCGAGCTGTGGCTTGATCTCCTGGCGTCCTACCAGGGGCCGAACCTGCTGCGCGTCAAGGGGTTGCTGAACGTTGCCGGCAGGCCGGTCCTGGTGCACGCGGTGCAGCATCTGTTCCATCCACCGGAGACGCTGGACGCCTGGCCGGACGACGATCACCGCTCGCGGATCGTCTTCATCACGCACGGCATCGGTCGGGAGGAGATCGATCGGACGCTCGACGCCCTCGACTTCCAGCCGGGGCCCTCTGCGCGCCCGGGAGCGCTGCAGCCCGACGATTACGCCCGCTTCGTTTCGCTCGTCAGACGCTTCGGCGGGCCGCCATCCTGATCGCGGTGCGGCGGGCATCATCTCTTGACGCGCTTTCGTCGCGCCGACTAATCTTAAATTTCTGAACCCCGGGTGCACCCAGTGCGCCGATCCGATATCAGCGTCCGGGGTCGGGCTGCGCGCGGCGCAGGCCGGATCGGCGAAGGCAGACAGCGAGGCGGACGAACGGGACATGTCAGCAACGAACACCAAAATCATCACCGGCGGCACACTGATCGACGGCAACGGCGGGCCGGTCGTCGACAATCCCGTCATCGTGGTTGAAGGCGCAAGGATCAAGGAGGTCGGCGTCGCCGGAGCGGTCAAGGTTCCGGCCGACGCGGAGCAGATCGACGCCGCGGGACGCACGCTGATGCCGGGGATGATGGATCTGCATATCCATCTCAACATGTTCAACAACCGGACCTTCAAGAACTACCGCGTCGCCACCTGGGAGGTGAGTCCCGAACTGCAGCAGATGTACTGCCTGTTCCACGCCCAGCTGTGTTTCGAGATGGGCTTCACGACGCTGCGGGACCTCGGCTTCATCAGCAGCCGCGGCCTCATGACGCCGCAGCTCTGCGCCGTTCGCGACGCCATCGAGGCGGGCATCTTCGCGGGGCCGCGCATGGTCGTCGGCGGTTTTACCTACATCACGAATTCGCATCTGGAGCTGATCCTGCCGCGTGCCTCGCTGCGGCCGGGATTCCAGAACGCGGACGGGCCGTGGGAGCTGCGCAAGCTCGCGCGGACCAACCTGCGGACCGGCTGCGACGTCATCAAGACTTGCGCCTCGGGCGGCGGCGGCACCGACAAGGAAGAGCCCGACGTGCGCAACATGACCCAGGAGGAGCTCGACGCCATCGTCGACGAGGCGCATGCCTTCCACAAGCGCGCCGCGGTCCATTGCTTTACGCCGGAAGCCCACCGCATGGCGGTCAAGTCGGGTTGCGATACGATCGAGCACATGGTGTTCCACGACGCCGATTCGATCGAGAAGATCCTCGAGGCGAAGATCCCGGTCACCCCGACGCTGGCGCACCGCACGGATCATGCGATCGAGATTCGCCGCGAGATCGGCACGCCGCAGTTCGTCCTCGACAAGATGAAGACCATCCAGCCGAACTGCTTCGATACCTTCCAGGTCATGCACAAGGCCGGCATCAAGGTCGCCATGGGCACCGACATGGGCTACGAGCCCGGCATGGGAACGAACGCGCAGGAGCTGGAAATCTACGTCGATCTGGGCATGACGCCGATGGAGGCGATCATGACGACGACGCGCAATGCCGCCGAGGCGCTGGGCATGGATGAGGACATCGGCACCATCGAGGCCGGGAAGTTCGCCGACATCCTCGCCGTCGACGGCAATCCGCTGGACGACATCCGGGTGCTGCAGGAACGCCAGAACATCCAGCTCGTCATCAAGGAGGGCGAGGTGTTCGTCGACCGGCGCCCCGGCGCGGCCGGCAAGGAAGTCATCCACGCCGAACCGGGCAACTGGCACAAGATCGACGCCTGACGCGGCGATGCCGAACGTCCTCGTCCTCGGCAAGATCCACCGGGCGGGGATCGACAGGCTCGCCGCGGCGGACTGCGCGATCACCGAGTTGCCGGACCATCCCGCGGACCTGCCGGCGCAGGTGGGCGAGACCGACGCCATCATCGTGCGCATGACGCGAATCGATTCCGCGGTCATCGAGGCGGCGCCCGACTTGCGCATCGTCGCGCGGCACGGGGTCGGCTACGAGGCCGTCGACCTCGCCGCGCTCACC
>CP070634.1:2119207-2122127 GCA_020356105.1 Rhodospirillales bacterium
CGCGGAAATCGATGCCGACGATGCGCATGCCCTCGACCAGGGCCTTGGTCAGCACGTCGTAGGGTTGCCAGCCGCGGCCGAGCAGGATGTTGGTGCCCTCGACGATCTCGTCCGCGAGGCCGTCGTACAGATCCTCCCACATCTGCTCGACGAGTTCGTCGTCGTTCAGAGTGTTCAGATCGAGATCGTCGCCATCGGTCGCCATCGGCCAACCCTCTCAAAAATATAACGGATTGCCGCTGTTCGGCCGATCCGCATTTCCGCAGGCTCGATACTGCGTCGCCCGGCGAGATCGACGCTCTCGAAATCGCGACAGCAATTGTTTACCCTACGACATCCAGCGAGATCCGCCCTGGGCCCCGCAAGGCGTTGCACGCCAACGCTTCCATCAGATCCGAGGACCGCACGATGACGATCCGCGTTGCCATTCTCGACGACTACCAGAACGTTGCCATGACCCTCGCCGACTGGTCGCCGTTGGCCGGCCGCGCGGAGCCCGTCGTGTTCAACGACGCTTTTGCAGACGCCGACGTGGCGGCCGCAGCATTGGCGGAGTTTCCCGTCATCGTCGCGATGCGCGAGCGCACGCCATTCCCGGCCGATCTCCTGGCGCGACTGCCGAACTGCAGGTTGCTGATCACCACCGGCATGCGCAACTTCGCGATCGACATGTCAGCGGCGAAGCAGAGCGGGATTCTGGTCTGCGGCACCGAGCTGCTGCCCTACCCGGCGGCCGAGCTGACCTGGGGGCTGATCCTGGCACTGTCGCTCAACATCCCGCACGATGCCCGGACCATGGCCGAGGGCGGCTGGCAGACCCGCGTCGGGCAGAGTCTCTACGGACGGACGCTCGGCATCATCGGTCTCGGCAAGCAGGGCAAGCAGGTCGCGCGATTCGCCAACGCCTTCCACATGGAGGTGCTGGCCTGGAGCCGCAATCTCACCGCCGCCGACGCCGCCGGGCAGGACGCGAAGCGCGTCGAGCTGGACGAGCTACTCGCCGCCGCCGACATCGTCACCCTGCATGTGGTGCTGAACGAGGGCACGCGGGGGCTGATCGGCGCGCGCGAGCTCGGGCTGATGAAGCCGGAGGCGTTCCTCGTGAACACCGCGCGCGGGCCGGTCGTCGACGAGGCGGCGCTGCTCGAGGCGCTGAACGGCGGCCGCATCGCCGGCGCCGCGATCGACGTCTACGAGCAGGAACCGCTGCCGGCGGATCATCCGCTGCGCCGCGCCCCGAACACGGTGCTGACCCCGCATATGGGGTATGTTACCCGCGAGAACCTGACCCTGATGTACAGCCAGGCGATCGAGGATATTGCCGGCTTCCTCGACGGCAGCCCGGTGCGGGTGCTGAACGGATAACGAAATCGAACCACAGAGACACAGAGGCACAGAGGGATAGCCGACGTCATCTGCCGCCGCCTGAACGGCTTTCTGTCACCGGTGTCTCAAGTTGGCCGGCAGGCCCGCTTGTGCCGGCAGCGCGACCTCACCCTTCGAGACGGCGCTCCGCGCCTCCTCAGGGTGAGGACACAGGCATTGGAGCCTCATGCTGAGGAGCCCCGAAGGGGCGTCTCGAAGTATGAGGTCGCGCAGAATCGCAGCACCCTCTGTGGCTCTGTGTCTCTGTGGTTCAATCCACCCTTGACGCATACGCCGCGGCCGGGGCCAATAAGGCGACTCAACACTTCAGAGAGATCTTACCCATGGCTGACGCCCCGAAAACCCTGCTGCAGATGGCCGGCGCGCCGCCCGATCCGGCACCGCTCGCGGAGGCGACGCTGCTGATCATCGATGCGCAGAACGAGTACCGCACGGGCGCCCTGCCGCTCGCCGGCGTCGACGCCGCGGTCGCGGAGATCGCAACGCTGCTGCAGCGGGCGCGCGCCGTAGGCGCCCCGGTCGTCCATGTCCAGCACCGGGGCAAGCCCGGCGGCGCCTTCGACCTCGACGCCGAGCGTGGCCACATCATGCGCGAGGCAGCGCCGGAATGCGCCGAGCCGGTGGTGACCAAGCCCCTGCCGAACGCCTTTGCCGACACGGACCTCGCCGAAAAGCTCGCGGCGACGGGCCGCAAGCAGCTGATCATCGCCGGCTTCATGACCCATATGTGCGTCAGCTCGACCGCCCGGGCTGCACTCGACCACGGCTATCGGGTGACGATCCCGGCCGCCGCCTGCGCGACCCGCGACCTGCCGGCCCCGGACGGCGGGGTGATGAAGGCGACCGACATTCACCGCTACGCGCTGGCGGAGCTGTCCGACCGCTTCGCGATCATTGCAAAGGATTCGGCGGCGGTGCCGGATTAACGGTCGAGGGACCGTACGGCCTCACCCTTCCAGACGGCGCTCCGGCCCGCTCAGAACCCCAGCGCGCAACCGTCCTTGCGGTGCTCGGAGCCGGCCGAGAGCACGCCCTTCTCGGTGTCGATGACGATCATCTGGCCGCCGCCGAGCGGCGCCGGGGCGAAATTGAGATCGTGGCCGCGGGCGCGCAGCCCCTCATAGGTCTCGGCCGGGAAGGTCCGCTCGATATTGACCAGCGATCCGGTGGCGAAGACACGCGGCATGGAAATCGCCGCCTGCGGATCGAGGCCGTAATCGATCACGTTGGTCAGCACCCGCGTATGGCCGTAGGGCTGGTAGTCGCCGCCCATCACGCCGTAGGGCGCGGTGGCCGCGTCGCCGCGCGTCAGCATGCCGGGCATGATCGTGTGCAGCGGCCGCTTGTTCGGGCCGATGCAGTTGGGATGGTTGGGGTCGAGGCGGAAGGATTCGCCGCGATTCTGGAACAGCACGCCGGTTTCGGGGCAGAGGATGCCACTGCCGAAGGAATGGTAGACCGAGTTGATGAAGCTGACCGCGTTCAGCTCCCTGTCCACGACGCTGATATAGACGGTATCGGCGGTCTTCAGCCC
>CP070634.1:2122227-2134041 GCA_020356105.1 Rhodospirillales bacterium
CGTGCTCGACCTTGGCCTCGGATTCGGTCTCCTCGCGGACCCTCTGCAACAGGTTCATGCCGAGCTCCTGATGCGCCATCTCGCGGCCGCGGAAGCGAATCGTCACCTTGACCTTGTTGCCCTCGCCGATGAATTTGTGCACCGCCTTCATCTTCACGTCGTAGTCGTGGATGTCGATGTTGGGGCGCATCTTGATTTCCTTGACCTCGATGGTCTTCTGCTTTTTCCGGGCCTCACTCTTCTTCTTCTGTTCCTGGTATTTGAGCTTGCCATAATCCTGGATCTTGCAGACCGGCGGATCGGCGTTCGGCGACACCTCGACAAGATCGAGGCCGGCCCGGTTGGCCTGGTCCAGTGCTTCCTCAAGGGATACAATGCCGACCATTTCACCATCGGCGCCAACAAGGCGCACGGGGTCGGCGTTAATCATGTCATTGGCGCGCGGTCCCTCTCGAACGGGTGCCGCTGCGCTGCGCGGTGGTCTGGCTATAGAATCCTCCTTTATTTCTTTCGCAACACGATGGTTTTTCAGCGCGGCGAGCCGCGCCGGCGTCTGACGTCCGGCGGCATCGACTCCCCGGTAAGTGTATGTAACGCCTCGTCCAGCGCAAGAATTTCCTGATTCTTGCCCCCGAGGCGACGCATGGCAACGGTCCCCTCGGCCGCCTCGCGCGCGCCGACCACGAGCAGGATCGGAACCTTGGCGAGGCTGTGCTCGCGGACCTTGTAATTGATCTTCTCCGGCCGCACATCGAGCGCGGTGCGCAACCCGGCCTCCTCAAGCGCCGCGAAGACCTTGGCGGCATAAGCGTCGGCGTCGTTCGTGATGGTCGCAACCACCGCCTGCACCGGCGCCAGCCAGAGCGGGAATCGACCGGCGTACTGTTCGATCAGAACTCCGATGAACCGCTCGAACGAGCCGAGGATCGCGCGGTGCAGCATCACCGGCCGATGCTTGTTCCCGTCCTCCCCGACATAAGCGGCGTCGAGCCGTTCCGGCAAAACGAAATCGACCTGCAGGGTGCCGCACTGCCAATCCCGGCCGATCGTGTCCTTCAGGACGATTTCCTGCTTCGGCCCATAGAACGCCCCTTCGCCGGGATTGAGCGTGTAAGTCAGACCCGCCGCCTGCGTCGCTTCCAGCAACGCCGCTTCGGCCTTGTCCCAGACCGCGTCCTCGCCGGCCCGCACCGCCGGCCGGTCGGAGAATTTGACGGTCACATCCTCGAACCCGAAATCGCGGTAGATCGACATCAGGAGATCGCAGAACGCCTCGGTCTCCGAGGTGATCTGATCCTCGGTGCAGAAGATATGCGCGTCGTCCTGGGTAAACGCCCGCACCCGCATAAGCCCGTGCAGCGCGCCGGACGGCTCGTTGCGATGGCAAGAACCGAACTCCGCCATGCGGATCGGCAGGTCGCGATAGCTCTTGATGCCTTGGCGAAAGATCTGCACGTGCCCGGGACAGTTCATCGGCTTGAGCGCCAGCATCTTGCGGTTGCCGGCGCCCCCCGCATCGGCCTCGTCGACTTCCGCAACGAACATGTCGTCCCGGAACTTCTCCCAGTGGCCCGATTTCTCCCAGAGCGCGCGGTCGACCAGCTGCGGCGTCTTGACCTCGATGTACCCGTCCGCCTCGAGCCGGCGTCGCATGTAGTCCTGACAGGCGCGATACAGCGTCCATCCCTTGGGATGCCAAAAGATGCTGCCCGCCGCCTCCTCCTGGATATGGAACAGGCCCATCTCGCGCCCGAGCCGGCGATGATCCCTTTTTTCCGCCTCTTCCAGCCGGTGCAGATAGGCCTTCAGCTCCTTGTCATCGCGCCAGGCGGTGCCGTAGATACGCTGGAGCTGCGTGTTGCGCGCATCGCCCCGCCAGTACGCGCCGGCCAGTTTCATCAGCTTTAACGCCTTGCCCAGCTTGCCCGTCGACGGCAGGTGCGGGCCCGTGCACAGGTCGAGCCAGTCCCCCTGGCGATAGATCGAGATATCCTCGTCTTTCGGCAGCGTCTCGATGTGCTCGGCCTTGAAGTGCTCGCCCTTGTCGGCGAAATGGCGGATCGCCTCGTCGCGATCCCAGATTTCCCGGGTGATCGTCTCGTCCCGCGCGACGATCTCGCGCATACGCGATTCGATGCGCGCCAAGTCATCGGGCGTGAACGGTTCCTCGCGATAGAAATCGTAATAGAACCCGTCCTCGATCGCGGGCCCGAACGTCACCTGCGTGTCGGGATAAAGTTCCTGCACGGCCTCGGCCATGACATGCGCCGCGTCGTGCCGAAGCAGCTCCAGCGCCGCCTCGTGGTCGCGCGTGACGATCTCGACCCGGGCATCGGCATCGATGACATGCGCGAGGTCCTTCGGCTCGCCGTCGACGACAAGCGCAAGCGCTGCCTTCGCGAGTCCCGGACCAATCGAGGCGGCAAGAGTGGACCCGTCGACCGGCGCTTCGAATTCACGGACGCTGCCATCAGGGAGCGTAATGGAGATCATGGATTTCGCGACAGCAGAATCGCTCCGACAATAAGTTGGCGGCCCGAAGGCCGCTTCCAGCGCCCTCATCTAGCGCAAGCGCAGCGATGCCGCAACCTCGGTGACCGACAATTCGGCAAGATTCTCGTTACGCACCATGACCACGTACCGGCCGCGCGGCGCGTGGCCGTGAACCTCGGCCGCCGGCGAAGTGAGCACGACCGACGGGCAGCCAACCGCGGCGATTAGATGCATGATGCCGCTGTGATTGCCGACGGCCACGCTGGCCCGCTTTGCAAGGGCCGCGACGTCAAACAGCGTGGTCTTCGCCGTCAGGTCCGTGGCTTCCGGAGAGGCCGCCGCGATCACCTGGTTGGTTTTCGCCTCCGATTTGAGTCCGATCACAACGGGTCTGCGGCCCTCGATCGCGACCCGCCGCGCAAGTTCGACGAAACCGGCGACGGGCCAGTAGTCCGAGCTGCCCTCCTCGATCGGGCCCGGCGCGATCAGGACGAAACCATCCTGCAATCCGTAGCGGCCGCCGAATTGCCGGGTCAGCCACGACAGGTCGGGGAGCGGAAATTCGGTGATTCCCGCATCGGCGAGTTGGCCGGCGAGCTGCTCGACGTAGTGCTCGCGCGCCTTGCCCGACCGGCGCATACGCGCGAGCAGACCGCTCTCGCGCCGCGACCACTCCGCCTTGTTGCCCCAGAAATCCCGCACCCACAGCCCATAACGCGCTGTTCTGACGGAATTGTCGAGATCGTACACCCGGTCGAGCCTGGTCCGCCGGAGCCGGCGAATCAGCCGTGCCACCTTGCCAATGCGGGACCAGCGCGGTGCGCCGTCATCCCAGACCTCGTCGAACCAGCCGCTCTTGCGCGCTAGCTCGGCGAAGGGGGCGGTGGTGAGCAGGATGACATGCGCATCGGCGTGGTGGCGGCGGATCGCGCTGAACGCCCCGAAGGCCAACACAAATTCAGCGAAATCGCCGAGCTTGATAACCAGTATCCGACGGCCCTCGGCGGAAGTCATCCGACGCCGCCGGGCACAACAGGGTCGCGGTGCAGCAACTCTCGATAGACGTCGATGGTCGCCGCGCACATCCTTGCAGTGGTGAACTCGTTCCGGATCCGGGCAATTGCCCGGTTTGCCAACGCTTCGCGCGCCGCCGTGTCGAGGGCGAGCGCCTTGTCCAACGCGCCGGCGAGGGCAACCGGATCTTGCGGCGGCACCAGCCAGCCCGTCACGTCGTCCTCGATGATCTCCGGCGCAGCGCCGTGGTCGGGCGCGATGACCGGCTTGCCGATGGCCTGCGCTTCGGCGACCACGCGTCCGAACGCCTCCGGTTCGGTCGAGGCCGAGACGACGACATCGGCGATCTTGTATGCCGCCGCCATGTCGCGACAATCGCCGACCAGATGCACCATGCTCTGCAGTCCCAGCTTCTGCACGAGAAGCTCGAGTTCCCTGCGGTAGCCTTCGCGGCCATCGCCCACGATGAGGCATCGGATCTGCCGATCCCTGATGTGCACCAGCGCTTCGAGCAACACGCGATGCCCCTTCCAGCGCGTCAGCCGGCCCGGCAGCATGATCACGGGGACGCCGTCCGGCAAGCGCCACTGCTCGGCCAGCTGGATCACCCGTGCCGCACTGACCTTTTCGGGGTCGAAGATCTCGGTGTTGACGCCGCGGTGGATGACCCGGATGACCGCCGGATCCACCTTGCGATAGTTGTCCAGAATGTAACCGCGAATGAACTCGGAGATCGCGATCACCCGCTCGCCCCGCGTCATGACCGAGTTATAGAGCCGTTTGAGCGGCAGGCCGAAGCCGTACGGCCCGTGGACGGTGGTGACGAAATGCGCGCCCGTCCGCCGCGCCGCGAACATCGCGCTCCAGGCCGGCGCCCGACTGCGGGCGTGTACGAGCTCGACCCCGTGCTGCCGGATAACCCGCTCCAGCCGGCCGATGTTCCGATACATGGTCGATGGCCGTTTCGACTGCACGGGTAGCGTGATGTGCTGCGCGCCGACCCGGTCGAGCTCACGGACCATCGGCCCGCCGGACGAGGCGACCAGGGCGGTCCAGCCGGCATCGGTCAGAGCGGCGGCCATCTCGATCGTGCCACGCTCGACGCCACCGCCCACCAGAGACGGCAAGACCTGCAGGACGACAGGCGCACTGGACACGCGGGTGCTTCCCGAAAATGCCATGTTTCGCTTATTCTCCCAGCGCACGCGCGCCGCCATTCGATCGGACATACCAAGTGGACACGCCAATTTCAATCCTGGTCGCAAGGGACGGCGCCCGGATCGCCTGTCGCCGACGCCCCGGGGAGCTGCCCGGAATCATGTTTTGCGGTGGCTTCCGGTCTGACATGGCCGGCACCAAGGCGACGGCGCTCGACGCTTGGGCACAATCGGCCGGACGCGCGTTCGTCCGGTTCGATTATCGCGGACACGGCGCATCTTCGGGCGCATTCACCGATGGCACGATCGGGTTGTGGCGAAATGACGCGTTGCTCGTCCTCGATCAGCTCGGCGCCGGGCCGACCGTCATCGTCGGTTCGTCGATGGGCGCCTGGATCGCCCTGCTCGGGGCATTGGCCCGGCCGCAACGGGTATGCGGGCTAGTCCTTGTGGCGCCCGCCGTCGACTTCACCGAGGCGCTGATCTGGAACCGGCTGCCCGACGAGGCGCGGTCCACCCTCATGCGCGACGGTGTCTGGCAGCGCCCGTCGGAATATACCGACGAGCCGGACCGGATCACCCGCCGGCTGATCGAGGACGGCCGCAAGCATCTATTGCTCGGCGGCCCGATCGCCTTCGACAAGCCGGTGCGCATCCTGCACGGCCTGGCCGACGAAACGGTCCCCTGGGAGCACGGG
This sequence comes from Rhodospirillales bacterium, assembly GCA_020356105.1. Classification (GTDB taxonomy): domain Bacteria; phylum Pseudomonadota; class Alphaproteobacteria; order UBA8366; family JADFVY01. The sequence goes on from CP070634.1 coordinate 2,127,590, forward strand.
CTGCGCACGGCTGAGGCGCTGACGTCGACAGACGTAACGGTAACCCTGATCAAGGGAGGAGACCACCGGCTCTCGGATCCGGCCGCGCTCGATCGGCTTACGACAGCGCTCGACGAAATCGTTAACGCAACAGACCCTTCAGGCCCTCGCGGTAGTTCGGCCACCTGAGGGCGACACCAAGCTCTTCCTTGATCCGCCGGTTGGAGACACGCTTGCTCTCGCCATAGAAGCTGCGCGCCATCGGCGACAGGCTGTCCTTCACGGCTTCGAATTCCTGCAGCGGTGGCGGTTCGACTCCAAGCATCTCGCAGGCATGGGCAATGACTTCGTCGGGCGGGGCCGGCTCGTCATCGGCAAGGTTGTAGGCCGCGCCCGGATTCGGTCGCGCCATCGAGGCCCGCAGCGTCGTTACGATGTCGTCACGGTGGATTCGCCCGAACACCTGGCCTTGCTTGTGTATGCGCCGGGCGCGTCCTTGCCGGACTGTTTCCAACGCGTTGCGGCCCGGGCCATAGATTCCCGCAAGGCGAAAGAGGTGGATCGGGACGCCATGCTCCCGCCAGAGATCGAGCCAGGCGTCCTCCGCCGCCACCCGGCGCCGACCGCGCTGCGATGCGGCCGCGCGCTCGGACGCCTCGTCGACCTCGCCGCCCTGCCGGTCGCCATACACGCCGGTGGTCGAAAGGTAGCCAGCCCACAGCAGACCGCCGAGCGCCGCGATGTCACCTGCGTGGTGAAGCAGGACGGGGTCGCCCGCCGCGTCGGGCGGAACCGAGGCGAGCAGGTGCGTCGTGCCGGCAAGCGCATCCGCCGGAACGTCGAGCGGGCCGTCCGACTGGAACCGGAATATCGACCAGCCCCTTGAGGTCAGATCAGCATGTGCCGACGGATCGCGCACCGTGCCGGCGATCACCCAGCCCTCGGCATGGAGCTCGGCCGCGAGGGCCTGCGCCGTATAACCCATGCCGAAGCAAAACAGCCGATTCCTCATCGATCGATCTCGCATGTGGTCCGAGGATCAAACCTTCGGGTCGCCGATACCGGCACGTCGCCGTCGGTTCGTCAAGATAGGAACGGCTGGAACGATTGATGACACATTGTGGCGCAAAACTCTGTTAACGAAATGACGCTACCATTGGACGCGGCAAGAACGCGCACCTCGCGGCCGATGCCATCGAAGGATTAAGCCGATGATCGATTTCCTGCTCCTCGTGTTCCTCATCATCCTGATGATCAGCCTCTATGGATTGCTGGTCTCGTACCGCAGCCGTGCGCGCGGCGACAGGCCCGTTTACTATACCGCCGAGAACACCGGGGACGACCAGACCGAAGACGAGAACTCCTGACGCCGCGGCTCCGCGCGGGGCGAGTCTCCGCAACCCTCGACCCCGCAGGGCCGGCCGTCGCGTACCCCGGCCGAGCCGGTCATCCGTCAGTCGCCGCCGCGTGCTGCATCCGCATGACCCTTGGCGCTTTGGGCCTCGACAAAGACGCGGGTCACCTCGGGATAGGTCTCCTTGATCGCCCGTTCCATTGCCGATACCGCGGATTCCACATCGTTTGCGGACAGGCCGTCGGTGAAATCCAGGCTCAGGTTCACCAGCACGTCCTCGGGGCCGAGATGCATGGTCAGGATCTCGTTGATCGACTTGATACCCGCCTGTGCGCCGATGATCCGGCGGATGCCTGCCACCACGGCTCGGCCGGCGCCCTCGCCGATCAACAGCCCCTTGCATTCATAGGCCAGCAATCCCGCCGTCACCGCCAGGATGCAACCGATCAGAATTGCCGCAACGCCGTCCAGCACCGGCATGTCGAACGCCTGCGCCCCGGCGATCCCGGCCATGGCGACGATGAGCCCGAGCATCGCGGCCGAATCCTCGAACAACACGGTGAAGACGGTCGGATCCTTGCTGAACCGGATCTCGGCCATCCAGCTGCGCCGGCCGCGCATCCGGTTGAATTCGCGAAAGGCGATCCACCAGGCAGCGCCTTCGAACACCATCGCAAGTCCCAGCACGGCGTAATTCACGGCCGGATTGGTGATCGGATGGGGCTGCGCGACGCGCTGCACGCCCTCGTAGATGGAGACCCCGGCACCGACGCCGAAAATGAGGATCGCCACGACAAACGCCCAGAAATAGAGCTCCATCCCGTATCCGAACGGGTGACGGTCGTCGGCCGGCCGCCGCGAGCGCTTCATTCCGTATAGAAGAAGCCACTGATTGCCGCTGTCCACGAGCGAATGAACGGCCTCGCTCAGCATGGCGGAGGACCCGGTAAAGACGCCCGCCGCGAACTTGGTCACCGCGATCAACGAATTACCGACCAGGGCAGCGTAGATCACTTTCTTCGATTCTGTTCTGGCCATGAAACCTCCGTGATCAAACGTCGCTTCGCGGTTGGAAACGGGCGCATGTCGAGTTGCTGCTGTTCGGCCGCGTGCCTGCTCGTTCCGGCCGGCGTTTCGGCGCAGGCGGCGGCATGCGGGACGGCCAACGCCTAAAAATCAAGGTCGGCATAGTGTTTCGGCGGCGGACAGCCGGGAATCGCGTCGGCGAGCAGGGGCCGGAATGCGGGACGCGATTTGACGCGGGCGTACCATTCGCGCGCCGCTTCGTGATCGTTCCACGGCACATCGCCGACATAGTCGACGGCGGAAAGATGCGCCGCCGCGGCAATATCCGCCATTGAGAAGGCGTCGCCGGCCAGCCAGTTACGGCGTTCGCAAAGCCAGCCGATGTATTCGAGGTGATGACGGATATTGATCTGCCCGGCCCGAATGGCGGACGAGTTCGGCTGACCCAAGCGCAAGAAACGCTTCATGATCTTCTCGTCGACCAGGTTCGTCGTCACCTCCTCGCCGAACTTGCGGTCAAACCAGTCGACGAGCCGGCGCACCTCGGCACGACCGACCGGATCGGTGCCGATCATGGGCGGATCGGGATAAGCTTCGTCGATATATTCTGCGACCGCGCGATGGCCGGCAATCACGGTACCGTCCGCCTCGACCAGCACGGGCACGGTGCCGGCGGGGTTGAGCGTCAGAAATTCGCTGCGGCGCTCCCAGATCTTTTCGATCCGCGTCTCGAACGCCACCTCCTTGGTCGCGAGGAGGAGGCGAATCATTCGGCATGGGGGCGAGAGCCATAGATGGTAGAGGATTCGCATGGGCGGCTTTATAGCCACAAGGCGACGGCTCGCGCCAGCCCTGCCGGCGCAGCGATATGGTCATGCCGCAGTGACGATCAGGCCGTCTTTGCAGTCTCGGCCGCGGCCACCGGATGTTCCAGCCGCCCGAGCATTTCCTTGGGAACGACCTGCCAGAACCGTTGTTTTTCCGTATCCCAGTTGCGCAGGATCCGGTCCGCCCAACGCGATTGGGTCTCCCGCACATGCGCGATGATCAGGGCCTGGCACTGCTCTTCCCAGTGGCCCGGCTCGATAGGTTGCCAAACAACGGAATCCGGATTGACGCGGATCTCGAAGTCGTTGGCCGTGTCGTGGACAAAGGCCATGCCGCCGGTCATGCCGGCGGCGAAATTGTCGCCGACCGGACCAAGGACCACGGCGATGCCGCCGGTCATGTACTCGCACCCGTTCGAGCCGCATCCCTCGACCACGGTGACGGCGCCGGAATTGCGGACCGCGAATCGCTCACCGGCCTGACCGGCCGCGAACAGGCTACCGCCGGTGGCGCCGTACAGCACGGTATTGCCGATGATCGTGTTCTCATTCGATATCAAGGGGCTGGTGACCATCGGCCGGACCACTATCTCACCGCCCGAAAGCCCCTTGCCGACATAGTCGTTGGCATCACCGAACACCTCGAGCTTCAGGCCCTGCACCGCCCAAGCGCCAAGAGATTGGCCAGCCGAGCCGCGCAGGCGGACCGTCAGATGTCCTGGTCTCAACCCCGTCATCCCGAATTGGCGGGTGATCTTGGAGCTCATCTTGGTGCCGACGGCGCGATCGGTGTTGTGCACGTTGTAGGTGAGTTGCATCTTCTCGCCGGCCTCGAACAGCGGGGCGGCGTCCGCTATCATCTGCGCATCGAGGGTCTCCGGCACCTCATTGCGACCGTCCAACGAGAAGTAGCTCGGGTAACCGCCGCTGTCCGCCTGCACCAGCAGCGGGTTGAGATCGAGATCGTCGAGATGCTCCGAGCCCCGGCTGACCTGACTGAGCAACTCCGTGCGGCCAATCACCTCGTTGATCGAGCACACGCCGAGCGAAGCCAGGATCTCGCGCACTTCCTCGGCAAGGAAGCTGAACAAATTCACCACTTTCTCGGGCGTTCCGGTGAATTTGGCGCGCAGTTCCGGCTTCTGCGTGCAGACCCCGACCGGACACTTGTTGGTGTGACACTGGCGCACAAGGATACACCCCATCGCCACCAGCGAGCCGGTGCCGACACCGTACTCCTCGGCGCCCAGGATCGCGGCGATGACGACATCCCGCCCGGTCTTGATGCCGCCGTCGGTGCGCAGCCGAACCCGGTGACGCAGCCGATTGAGGGTCAACACCTGATGCACTTCCGCAAGGCCCATTTCCCAGGGTAGCCCGGCGTATTTGATGGAGCTTTGCGGCGACGCGCCGGTACCGCCATTGTGGCCGGAGATCAGGATGATGTCGGCATTCGCCTTGGCGACGCCGGCGGCAATCGTCCCGATGCCGGAACGCGCCACAAGCTTCACGCAAACCTTGGCGTCGGGATTGATTTGCTTGAGGTCGTAGATCAGCTGCGCAAGATCCTCAATCGAATAGATGTCGTGATGCGGCGGCGGCGAGATCAGCATCACGCCGGGCGTCGAGTGTCGCAGGCGCGCGATCATTTCGGTCACCTTGAAGCCGGGCAGCTGTCCGCCCTCGCCGGGCTTGGCCCCCTGGGCGACCTTGATCTCGATCTCCCGGCACATGTTCAGGTATTCCGCGGTTACGCCGAAACGGCCGGAGGCAACCTGCTTGATCGCCGAGTTCGGGTTGTCGCCGCTGGCATTCGGTTTGTAGCGCTCGGGATCCTCGCCTCCTTCGCCGGAATCCGATTTCGCACCGACTCGGTTCATCGCGATGTTCAGGGTTTCGTGGGCCTCCGGGCTGAGCGCGCCGAGCGACATGGCCGGCGTGACGAAGCGCTTGCGGATCTCGGTGATCGACTCGACCTCGGATTCCGCAACCGGCTGCTTCACCGTGCTGAAATCGAGCAGGTCGCGCAGATGGATCGGCGGCAGCGCCCGCAGCATCTCGGTGTATTTCTTGTAAGTGCCGTAGGAATCGCTTTCCACGGCGCGCTGCAAGGTGTGGATCGCATTGCCGTCCCAGCTGTGCGGCTCGCCGCCCCGTCGATACCGGTAATTGCCGCCGACCGGAAGGCCGATCGCATCCTCCCGAAACCCGCGGGCGTGCTGAGCCGCGACCTTGCGCTGGATGCCGTGTTGACCGATCCCGGAAATCCGGCTCGGCAGGCCGGGAAAGAACTCGGCGACAAGCGAGCGGCTGAGGCCGACCGCCTCGAAATTATAGCCGCCGCGATATGAGCTGATTACCGAGATGCCCATCTTCGACATCACCTTCAGCAGGCCGTCGTCGACCGCCTGCTTGTAACGGCGCAGCGCCTCGTCGAGTGAAAACGTGCCGAACAGGCCGCGGCGATGCCGGTCGGCGATCGCGGCCTGCGCCAGCCACGGATTGATCGTCGTCGCGCCGACGCCGACGAGCACCGCAAAATAATGGACGTCGAGGCATTCGGCCGAACGGACATTGATCGACGTGAAGGTGCGCAATTCGCTCTGCACCAGATGCGTATGGACCGCGCCGGCCGCCAGGATCATCGGCAGCGGGGCGCGCGTCGGACCCATGTGGGTGTCGCTGAGGATCACATGGGTGCAACCGCCGCGGACGGCATCTTCGGCCTCGCGCTGGATCCGGGCGATCTCGTCGGCCATCGCGTGCGGGCCGGCCTCGGGATCGAAGGTGCAGTCGATCTCGACCGCGGTATCCCCCATATGCTTGCGGATCGACTCGAACTCGCCGTTGAGCAGCACCGGCGACGGCAGCTGTATGATGGCAAGCTGACTTTCGTCTTCGTCCAGCACGTTTCCGAGATTGCCAAGACGCGTTGCCAGCGTCATGACCTGGCGTTCGCGCAGCGAATCGATCGGCGGATTGGTGACCTGGCTGAAGTTCTGCCGGAAGAAATGGTGCAGGCCGCGATAGACGTCGGACAGCACTGCCAGCGGGGTATCGTCCCCCATCGAGCCGACGGCCTCCTTGGCGTCCCCGACCATCGGGTGAAGGATCAGCTCGATATCCTCCATCGACCAGCCGACGGCGACTTCGTGACGCAGCAGATCTTCGGGAGTCAACCCATCCGCCGATTCCTCGGCGCCGCCGGCGAGCATGTCGAGGTGCTTGATGTGCTTGCCCCAGCGTCCATAGGGGCGCGCCGCCGC
>CP070634.1:2134141-2146424 GCA_020356105.1 Rhodospirillales bacterium
GGGCAAGCCTTGACGCAGGAGTAACACTCCCAGCACATGTTGGGCTCGATATTGTAGGCACGGCGATAGGTCGTATCGATGTGCATGATGTCCGAGGGACAGATGTCGACGCAATGTCCGCATCCATCGCACCTTGTCATATAGACGAAGGTAGGCATTATTCCGGCTCCTTATCCTTATCTGTTCCGACAGAACTTGCGGGCTGCTTCCTAATAGTGGCGGGGCGCTTCGCGCTTTATGCCAGGCCCCATCTTCATCGGAGCGTCTCGCAACAATTCCATCGAGTGTCTTTTCTGTTGTTCGGGATCGTCACGGGTCTGCGTCGGCAGATTCTGTGCGGTGCCATTGGCCTCGGACACTCGTTTCTCGAAGGCCGCGGCGGGTTTGAAGAACATGTGGGAGAACTTGGACCAGGGAATCGATCCGAACAGCACCGTCGTGGCAATGAGATAGAGTGCCAGGAACACCGTCGCCCAGGCGCCGCCCCCCGACTGCAGCCATGCCCAGAGCAGGGCGAAGGTCGTGCTCAAAACGAGGGAGACGATGAACAGGTCGGCGCGCACGAAGCGGAACGGCGAATTGCCCTCGGCGGCGACGTCGACGCGGATGAAGAACCAGAACCAGTAGCCGCCGACGCACACCATCAGCGCACCGATATACCAAAACGCCGCAACCACGTCGGGCGTCGCCGTGCCAGCCGTCGGATAGGCGAAAACCATCACGGCGGTGGTGACGGCGTATATGATGAAGCCATACATCGTCAGCAGATGGGCCAGCCGACGCCGCGCATTGCAGAACTCGCCCGAGGTCATGACATCGACCACGGCGGTCTGCACCGCGATCGAGACCGCCTCGGCGCCGCCGACTTGTCTCGTCGCCTTGTTCTTTGCACTGCGCATGTTGGCGAAAAAGTACTTCGCACTCTTCTTGTGCCAGATATCGAACAGGGTACCGCCCGCGACCAGGATCGCCATGACGACGACATAGGTCTGCATGACCCAAGGCGGTATCGCCGCAGAAAGCTCGGCGAATGGATTGCTGGTGAACATGAAGCTGATCTCTCCCACGTGTCCTTCGAATTCACGATGACTGTGATACAGATAGGCTCTTATTGCAATTTCTCCGGCCATTCGGTGCCGTTGTTTTTTCTCGGCTGCGCCGACACGGCCACCGAGGACCTCCATTATCATGATACATGGCGCCGCCTCAAGCAGGCGTCGAACCGCAGGCGCATCGCGCCCCCGCTTGCCTTGCGAAGGGGGCTGGCCGTCATGATGGTGAACGAGAACACCGATCGCGCGCGTGAAATCGCTGCCCCTGACTGCGTCCGCGCGTCCGGCCTTATCGACTCGGCAGGTGGGAACGCCGAGGCGCCGTGCGGCCAACGAGTTGCGAAACGCAATTTCCGGGAACATCGAAACGGTGGCGGCACCGGCATCGAGGGCGGGCCGAACCCCCGCCATCGCCCTGTTACCGCGTGGCCAGGCCTTGCTTGCCTTGCTCCGCGGTCTGTTGGTCGAAAATGCGACCGCGCGGCAGATATATGTTGACGGTCGTCCCTTCGCCAGGCGTGCTCAGGAGTTCGAGATTACCGCCCAACAACTCGGTCAGCGACTTGACCAGCGGCAGGCCGAGACCGGTACCATCGACACGGTCGCCGGTCATGTCGCGGACCTGGCCGAACGGTTCGAGCACGCGGCCGATATCTTCGGGCGCGATTCCAACCCCCGTATCGACGACGGAAATCCGAACGCCCTGTCCGCCCGTCTTGTCAACCCGCAGCCAGACCTTGCCATGCTTGGGCGTGAATTTCACAGCGTTCGACAACAAGTTCAGGATGATCTGCTTGATCGCCCGACGATCGACGGACAGATATGACATGTCGGGATCGATTTCACAGTTGATGGTCAGATGGGCCGCGGCCACCCGTTCATCGATCATGCGCAGGCAGCTCTCGACGACCACGTTCGTCTCGACCGCCTCCTCGTGGACATCGTAGTTTCCGGATTCGATCGTGGACACGTCGAGGACATCGTTGATCAGGCTCAACAGGTGCTGCCCGCCGCGTTGAATGTCGCGCGCATAGCCGAGATATTTCGGATCGCCCAGCGGGCCACTCATCTGCAGCTGGAGCAGCTCGGAAAACCCGATGATCGCGTTGAGCGGCGTGCGCAGTTCGTGGCTGACGTTGGCAAGAAACTCCGTCTTGGTACGGTTGGCGAGTTCCGCCGCCGACTTCGACTCGATCAAGGTCGTCTCGAACGATTTTCGCTCGGTCACATCGACGCATATGATCACGTTGCCGCCGTCCCGCGTGCGGTTGTTCAGAACCTCCAAGACCCGTCCGTCGGGCCCGATGTGCTCCGTGCGGTCGCCGACCAGGCGGCGGCCCAGCTTCAGGCGCTCGGCAACCCGCTTGCTCAACAAATCGGTCTCCGGGGCCGCGCGACTCTCGAATCCGTCGAGATGCTCGAACCCCTTTTCAAGACCAAGCATTTCCAGAAAGCGGCGGTTCCAGGCGACCAGACGACCTCTCTGGTCGAACGCTGCGATGCCCGTACCCGTGTTGTCGAGCGTGGTCCGCAACAGAACCGACTTCTCCAGCAGCGCCTTGCGCGCCTGCGCGGCGCTGACGGCATAACGGATGGATCGCTCCAGCAGCTGCGGTGTCAGATTGTCCTTCTCGAGGTAGTCGGCGGCGCCAGCCTGCATCGCAGCGTAGTCAACCTCTCGGTCGCCGAGCCCGGTCAGCAGGATGATCGGAGTCGTGCAACCCAGGTCCATGGCCTCGCGAAGAATCTCGACACCGGTGCGGCCGCCGAAGTAATAATCCATCAAAATTATGTCATAGGCATCCGGCCGAAGGCTGGCGAAGCCCGTGTCGAGATTGCTCACCCAGTCCAGTTCGTAATCCGAGCCTTCCACCTCATCGAGCACACCGCGCGTCAGGATGTAGTCGTCCTCATCGTCGTCGACCATCAGGACACGAAATGAACGGTTTCCGCGCATGGCATGCGGCCTAGGCGCCATCCGTGTTCTGCGGCGGCAGTTCCACGGTGTCGTTCCAATAGGCGTCGATCACCTTGACGACATTGACCAGCCCCTCGAACGTGACCGGCTTGGAAATATAGGAACTGACGCCCAGGCGATAGGCAAAGAAGACATCGTCCTCTTCGGCCGATGTCGTCAGCACGACCACCGGAATGGATCTGAGAACCGCGTCGTTCTTGATGATGTTCAGCGCCTCCCGGCCATCTATCTTCGGCATGTTGAGATCGAGAAGGATCAGGCCGGCAACCGGCGCTTCGCCCGGGTTGGCGTACTCGCCCTTGCGACGCAGATAGTCGAGTAACTGCTCGCCGTTCTCCACGAAGCGAAGCTCGTTGTTGAGGCTACTCTCCTTGAAGGCATCCTGCAGAAGCAAGCGATCGTCCGCATCGTCTTCTGCCACAAGGATCGTGACGGGCTTGGATTGTCGCTTCATGCTCAGGCCTCTGAAAAGATCTGTTTTACGGGCAGGACTGCGGTGATGGTCGTGCCATGGCCGGGCTCGCTCACTGCACGCAGTTCGCCGCCGTGACGTTCGACGATCTTGCGGCAGGTCGCCAGGCCGATACCGGTTCCATCGTACTCGCTACGGTTGTGGAGTCGTTGAAATATATTGAAAATCCGATCAACATATTTCATGTCGAATCCGATTCCGTTGTCGGAGACACTGAGCTCGAGCACATCGCCTGGCGGTGGCATCGTTTCGCCGATCCGGTCGGCGGCCGTGACAAGTCGTCCCGACACCCGAACCTCCGGCGGCGCATCAGGCCGGCGGAATTTCAGCGCGTTGCTGATAAGATTTTGTAACAGCTGGCGGATCTGCATTGCATCGGCATCGATCACCGGTAGCTCGCCAATTTGCACCAGGCCGTCGGACTCCTCGATCTGAATCTGCAGATCGGACACCACCTCTGTGGCAACAAGCTTGAAATCGCATGGCTCGAAAGGGCGAGACTTGGTCGTTACCCGCGAGTAAGCGAGAAGATCGTTGATCAGTTTGCGCATCCGTCTGGTCGACGAAAGCATCCGGTCGAGATATAGCGTCGCCTCGTCTCCGATTTTTTCGGCACATAGGCTGTGCAGCCGGTTGCCGAACGCCTCGATCTTGCGCAGCGGTTCCTGCAGATCGTGCGAGGCGACCGAAGCGAATTGCTGCAACTCCTGATTGCTGCGCTCCAGCGTGGCTTCGCGTTTCTTCAGTTCGGTCACATCCGTGAGCACGATGGCCGTGCCGCCATGATCGGTACGATGCTCGGTAACCAGAACCCAGCGGCCGTTCGGCAGGCGACGCTCGGAGGAGTGCCCCCCTGCGCGGTGCAATTCCATTTGCTGCCGCAGCAGCTCATCCGCATCGGCCGCATCGCCTCTGCCCGGAAGGCTGTTCTCGATGATCGCCCGCGCGACCCGCTCGTAACTCACGCCGGGCCGGATGACGTCGCCTAGACCCGGGCTGAGCTCGAGAAAATGGCTGTTGCAGACCACAAGGGAGTCGTTTTCATCGTAGAGCGCGAGACCCTGGGAGACGCTCTCAAGAATTTCTTCGCGCGTGCGGGCCTCGATGGAAGCCGCGCGCAGTTCGGCTTCCTTAATCCGGGTCGAATCCAGGATCACGCCGTCCCAGTAGACCGTGCCGTCCGGCATCCGGTGCGGCCGGGCGATCGCATGGGTATATTTGCGCTGGCCATCCTTTGTGTCGATCGTCGCTTCGACGTCCCACATCGTAAGGTCGCGCGAGGCCTCGAGTAGCCGCTCTCGGAACGTTTCCCGGTATTCCGGGCTGTGGCAGTCGAACAGGGCATTGGGATCGGAAACGATCTCTTCGGGCGATACCCCGAACAGGTCCTTCGCGCCATCGCTGATGTAGGTGTAGCGGATCTCACCGTCGGGGCTTACCTTGCGCTGATAGACGACGCCGGGAATACTGGCCGCCAGCGCGCCGAAGCGCTGGTCGGCGGACTGAAGCGCCTCGTCGGAGCGGTGGTGTTCGACCGCAAATCGCGCTAGCCGCGCGAGCGAGCGTAGTACGGAATCCGTCTGCGGGTCTGCGCCCTGCTTGGTCCCGAAATAGAGGGACAACACGCCAACCGGCATGCCTGCCGGCTCGAGCAGCGGGTAGGCCCACACGGCCTTGATACCGCAGGAAAATAGTTGTTTTGTGAAGTCGGATGGAAGCTCGCCCGAGTCATCCGCGAGATCCGGAAGATACAAAGTCGTTCCGGATGCCGCGCAGATCGCTTCCGCAGAAGTCTTGTCGGCCACCTGCCCGCCGCGGACTACCTCCAATATCGGGGCGGGAAGCGTAGGTGCGGCCGTCTCGACGAACCGCTCGGCTCCACCGTCCAGAACCAGGACGCAGCAATAGGCTGCGGAAAGCACTTCCTCCGCCAGCGAGGCCGTCCGGCCCAGAGTCTCCTGGAGCGGCGCCCGGCTCGAGATCAGATCGAGAATTTCCGATTGACTCTCGAACAGCGCCGGTATCGACCGCGGTTTCCGCGCCCATTCTTCGGCAGGGGACGGCGACGATGGCTGCGCGGCCAGTGCCGAGTGCTCGCCCGGCGTCGACTCAGGAGGTTCTCTGCCCAGATCCATGCTTGCTGCCGAAAGCGGCCCCGTTCTGTCCTGTTGCATCCTCGTAACCAGATCGAATGAAAACCAACATCAGACCCTTTAAGTCCATCAACGTTAATAATTCTTAAAGTGATTATTGGATAATTCTTGCGCGACCGGCATTAACAGAGCGTTAAGATTGCATATTGTTTTCGCACGTCAGCCGTGCATGAGGGTTTCGAGGCACATGTATTCATAGAATAACCCCAGTGAGCAGAAATGATTTCTTAACTATTATATACAAGGATGGTCGCAGAAATATTCGGACGGGAAATTTTTAATAAAATGCTCGGTAAAACAATGAAGCCAGAATATTCGGTGAATGAGCTGTTATTCGGGGACCCAGCCGAACAGCCGGAGCACGCTCCGGACCGTCCGCCGCGGCGGACTGGTCGACTCGATCAACTCGAATTTCAGGTCACGCGCCTGCTCGAGCGAATGAACATCGCGGTCATCTTCGGCGGCGATAAGACCATCGATGGCGCCGTCATCAACCAGACGCAGAACCCGCGCTCCTGGAAGAGTTACGAGAGCGTCGCCACTGACATTGCCGACGCGTTGCGGCGCCTCGGCTGCAAGAATGTACACCTGATGTCCGACGACATGAGGCTCGGCGAGCAACTGCGGTCCAAGGGTATCCATATGGGCTGGCTGAACACCGGTGGCGTTCAGGGCTACGATTCGATGCTGCATGGCGCCGCGCTCCTCGAACTGGCCGGCATCCCCTATGTCGGCCACAACCCGCTCACCGCAGGCATCCTCGACAACAAGCACACGTTCAAGCGGCAGCTGAACGCGTTCGGCATTGCCAACGCCAAGTTCATGACCTGGCATCTGTCACGAGGCCCGTTCTGCGCCGACACCAACGTTCAGTTCAAGACCTGCTTTGCGGGATATTCAGGCCCGTTTGTCGTCAAGCCGGTGTGTGGCCGCGCATCCCAGAATATCGTCGTGGTCGACAAGCCGAGCGAGCTGATGGGCGCGGTCGACGCGGTCTATCAGGCGACCGAAAACCACATCCTTATCGAGAAATATCTGCCGGGGCGCGAGTTTACCGCGGCGATCTGTGGACAGATCATTGCGCGCGAGCGGAAGTTGGCCCGTTCCACCCGCCCCTTCGTGTTTTCCGTGACCGAGCGGGTCCTGTCGAAGGACGAACGCATTTTCACGTCGATGGACATCTCGCCGATCACAATGGACCGCTTGCGCCTGCTCGGTCCGGAAAATGACTCCGATACGTTCAAGAAAATCGTCGAGATTTCGCGCACGGTGTACGACGATTTCGATATCGATACGTTGATCCGCCTCGACCTGCGAATGGACGAGCACGGTGAAATCAACATTCTCGAGGTCAATCCGAAGCCGGACATCAAGAAACCCAGTGGCGAAACAACCAGCATCGTGTGCAGCGGGCTGCCGACCTGCGGCATGGATTATGACGATCTGATCCTGTCCTTGTTCGCCGACCGGATTGACCGACTGTTCTGCGAGCGGCGCCACATCGTAACGAGCTTCAGTACGCTGCTCGAGTAAGAGCAAGCGCGCGAATGGATTTGAGGATGAGATTTATAGAGTGAAGTCGGTGTACACATTTCGCAGAGCGTTGATCAACTGTGTCGGCATGGCGTTCGTCGCCGGCCTGTCGCTGTTCTTGCTCGTTTATGTGGGACACGGCGAAGCGAAGCGGACCTACCAGCAGTTCCAGGTCGAAAAGCTGGTGGCGCAGGGTCAGATCATTCAGAAGACGATGGATACCTTCCTGCGGGGTGGGCATCCGGTCAGCCAGTTTGTCGGATTCCACACGAAAGTCGGCTCGATCCTGGCTTCCGACCAGTCGATCGCCGCGATGGGGGTGTTCGATCGCAGCGGCGAGGCCGTCTTCGCCGGTGGGCTGGACAGCGTTCCTCTGCTGCCCGAATCGCATGACATGCCCGGTTCGACACCCAACGATACCGATCTGCGGGAGGACGACCGTTACCTGCAGGTTGTCCTGCCGTTGCGGAACCGGTTCGAGCAGGTTGGCAGCCTTGCCGTCACAACGCCAAAGCAAATCATCGCCGAAGAGGTGATGGCCAAATTCAAGCCGCTTTTCCTGATCGCGGCGATATCCGCGGCCGGCTTTGGCATGTTCGTCGCGATCGGAGCGCCGTTCCTGACCGGTCGACGCGAACGCTGGCTGCAATACGTCTACGCGCTGACATTTCTCGGCGTCTCGATCGCCGTCATCGCAACGCTGATCGCGCTGTACTCCGACGGAGCCCAGTCCAAGACCAAAGCTCTCGCCGATTCGCTGGGAGAACGGCTGAACAGTATCGTGACGTTCGGCCTGAACATCACCGAGATCGAAGGTCTGGACCAGGTTATAGACGATTATCAACGTCTGAATCCCGACATTAGCGCGGCCGGCCTGACCGTCGACGGTATCGTGCAGATCCACACTGACAGGGCGGCCGTCGGCAAGCACTGGCGGGCCGAGCCGCGGGTATACGAATACGTCGTCGACCTGACGCGGCCCGGCGGCCGTGATATTCAGATCGCCGTCGCCACGCCTGCGGACATCGTCTACCGGCAGATCATCCGCAGCGTAAAGAATTTCACCGCGGTGTTCGTTGCGTCAGCCTTCGCGGCCGGTATCTTCCTGCAATTGGCAGGCTCGGTGCGGCGGGCACGATCGTCCGGGGATGCGGCCGATAGTCCGCCGCCGCCCGACGATCCCGAGGAATCCGACCTCAAGCTCGTCAAGCCGGTCTTCTTCATCGCCATCGTCGCCGAGCATCTGAGTTACGCGTTTCTACCGCAGTTCATGTACCAGGTCGTCGAAAACTCGGGCATGCATGCGGGCTCCGTATCGCTGATCTTCATGGCCTACTATTTGAGCTTCGCCCTGAGCCTCGTGCCGGCCGGCCATTTCGCACAGCATTTCAGCCCGCGCCCGTTGATGTATATGGGGCTTTGCCTGGCCTCGGTCGGTCTCGGGCTTCTTGTCCTCGAACCCAACTACTATGTCGTGCTGCTAGCGCGCGCCGTTTCGGGAATCGGGCAGGGCATGCTGTTTATCGGGGTGCAGTCGTTCATCCTCGCAACGGCGGCGGAGAACCGAAAGACCCAGGGCGCCGCGATCATCGTCTTCGGTTTCCAGGGCGGCATGATCTCTGGCATGGCGATCGGATCGCTGCTGGTCACGCAGATCCGGCCGGAAGGCGTATTCGCCCTGGCCGCGCTCATGGCGGCGCTGATGGCGCTTTATACCGTCGCGCTGGTGCCAAGAGTCTCGAGCCGCACCCTCCTCGATCCGAATCATGGTGGCTCGCTGCAGGTGCTTTTCCGAGATCTGGGCAAGGTGCTACGAAACTTCGAGTTCCTGCGGACGATGTTCCTGGTCGGCGTTCCCGCGAAGGCGGTGCTCACGGGCGTCGTCATATTCGGCCTGCCGGTGCTGATGACCCAGGCCAACTACGCCCAGGAAGACATTGGCCAGATCCTGATGGTTTATGCCGCCGCCGTCGTCCTGGCCAGCGGCCACGCATCCCGCGCGGTCGATCATTCCGGCAAGACCGTGTCCGCGCTGTTCTTCGGCTGCATACTCAGCGGCGTGGGACTCATCATGATCGGGTTGATCGGCTGGGGCCCCGTGGCCAACCAGGCCGACAGCAGCGTCGCCATGACCCTGTTGCTGATCGCCGGCGTTGCGATTGTCGGGATCGCGCATGGTTTCATCAACGCGCCCGTGGTCACACATGTCGCCAACTCGGAGCTCGCCGCAGCGACCGGAGAGACGTCGGCGACCGCGGCTTACCGGTTCCTCGAGCGCATCGGACATGTCGCCGGACCGTTCATCGTCGGACAGCTGTTCATATTCAGCAACAGGGATCCGATGGTGGTGACCTGGATCGGCGCGGCGATCGCACTGCTCGGCGTTCTGTTCATACTCAAACCGACCACGGCGCAAGCCTCTTATTCTTGATCAAGGAGTTGGACGGTGTTCTTATTCCATTTTATGAAAAACCCTGCACGGCCGTTCGTCGCGGCGGTGTTTGCTCTCTCCCTTCTTGTGGCGCCGCAGGCGTCCGCCGCCGACCCGGCTTTTGCCGAATGGTTCCGTTACGGCGACAGCATCGAGGAGTCGTGGATCGTCAGTGAGGTTGCCGGTGATTCCAACCAGGTCCACATCCGACCACGCAATCCGAGTGCGCGAGCAATAAAACACAAGGTGCTGGTCGTCTATCCGCGGCCTTCTTCGGCTTACGATACCGCCATTACCAAGATCCTGGATATTTTCGCGGAAAAGGAGGTCAACGCCGATATCGATGTCGTCAATTTCCGCAAGAGCAACACGCGCGGCCGCAAGGTGGTGAAGCGGATCGACAATGAGGGATATCAGCTGGTCTTCTCCATGGGGTCCGAGTCGACCGCCTGGCTGTTCGAGAATTACAGCGGTGGTAAGGTTCCCGTGGTTTCGGTCTGTTCCAAGGACCCTGTGATGCTCGGACAGGCGGAGAGCTACGACAAGGGGACCGGGACGAATTTCGCCTTCACCTCGCTGAATATGCCGGTCGAGGTACAAATGGCCTATGTTCTGGAACTCATGCCCTATCTGAAGAATTTCGCGATCCTGGTCGACAGCAAGAACGTGAGCGCGGTGGAAACGCAGGCCAAGCCGATGGCCGAGTTCGCGCGACAACGGGGCATGCGGGTCCTCGAGCTTGCGGTGCAGGATCCGAAATTGGCCAAGGAGGAGCTGTACGGGCTCGTCAGATCCGCGGTCGCGACGATGCGGAAGAACGATCCGACGCTGAGCCACAGCGTGTTCTGGATCACAGGCAGCACATCGGTGTTTCGCGAGATCGCGACGATCAACAAACACGCCGACCGGGTCCCGGTGCTGAGCGTCGTGCCGGAGGTTGTCACGGCCGGCGACGACAGCGCGGTGATGTCGATCGGCATCAGTTTCGAGAGCAACGCCCATCTTGCGGCTATATATGGCGCGCAGGTGCTATCGGGCGATTCCAGGCCGGGCGACATGATCGTGGGGATCGTTTCCCCCCCGGATATCGCGGTCAACTTCCGAAAGGCGCGCGAAATCGGCCTGAAGGTGCCGTTCAACTTCCTGGAGAGTGCGACCTACATCTATGACTACGACGGCAAGGTCGTGCGAAATTCGCGCACCTCGGTGCGACCGGAATACTAGACGGCCGCACGTCACAGCGACAGACCTGACGGCGCGACGCCCGACCCCGGCAACGGGGTCGGGCGTTGCCATTTATCGCGGCGCGCTATCGACGCAGCCACATCTCCTTCCCCGTCATCGAGCCCGGAACAAAGCCAGGAATTGCCCCAGCCGGCACCACCTGCCACTATCCGTGCCATCGCGCTCTTCAACCCCTCGAAGACAACAGCAAGGAATTGCGGCCATGCCTTTCTACCGCCGAATCACCGAGTTTCCCGCGCTTTCCCCGCAGACCATCGCAAATGCGCGCGAAATTGCCGCCAGCCTGCTGGGCGACGCGATGAACCGCAGCGGCATCATGCAGGCGGCGATCAAGCCGATCGCGACGGGCACACGCCTTGCCGGTCAGGCACGAACGGTGACGACGATGTCGGGAGACAACGGCATCATCCATGCGGCGATCGCGCATATGCAACCGGGCGAGGTGCTGGTCGTCGATGCGGCCCGCATCGACGACGTTGCGGTCTGGGGCGAGATCATGACCCACAGCGCCATGCAGCGCGGCGTCGCGGGGCTCGTCCTGGATGGGGCGATCCGCGATGTCGCGGCGATCCGCGCGCTCGGCTTTCCGGTCTATTGCCGCGCCGTCGTGCCGCGTGGGCCGCACAAGGGGTTCGGTGGCACGATCGATGCGCCGATCGCCTGCGGCGGCGTGGCGGTGGTGCCGGGCGATCTGGTGGTCGGCGACGATGACGGGATTGCAATCGTGCCGCTGGCCGATGTCGACAAGGTGCTTGCCGCCGCGGCGAAGGCCGAAGCGCGCGAGCAGGAGACGATCGGCAAGATCAAGCAGGGACGAACCAGCGCCGAACTGCTCGGCCTGCCGGAACCGGAGGTCATCGGCGAAGCTTAGCGGCGCATCACGCGCCGGGCCGGCGGGTGGTGGCCCTAAAACCGCGTCGCCGAGAACGGCGCCAGCTCGACCCCGGGATCGTCGCCGGAGACGAGATCGGCAATAACGCCGCCGCAAACCGCCGCCAGCGTCAGGCCGAGATGGCCGTGGCCGAAATTGAGACAGATTCCGGGGCGCCCCGGAACCGCGCCGAGGACCGGCAGAGAATCCGGCATCGACGGCCGGAATCCCAGCCAATCGGACAGTCTTGCGCCGGCATCGGGCACAAGTCGCCGGGCCTGCCGCTCGATCACCTCGGCCCGTCTCGGATCGGCCGGTGCATCGAGGCCGCCGAGCTCGACCGTGCCAGCGCATCGCAGCCCGCCTGCCATTGGGGTCATATAGAAGCCACCGTCATACAGATTGACCGGACGCGTCAACAGGCCGGCCCCGTGATCCAGCATGACATGATAGCCGCGCTCGGTACCGAGCGGGACCGCGGCACCGAGCATTGCGGCCAGCGGACGCGACCAGGCACCGGCCGCCAGCACCACCACATCCCACGCCGA
>CP070634.1:2146524-2173406 GCA_020356105.1 Rhodospirillales bacterium
ATGGGGCAGCAGACTCGTGCGCAGCGCGCCCAGGATTTCCACCCGTTTGATCGAGTCAACGCCCAGATCCGCCTCGAGGTCCAGGCCCGCATCAAGCATCTCGGTCGGATATCCCGTGCGCTCGGAAATCAGGTCCAGAAGCCGCGCGGTCACAACCTCAGCGGTGATCGTCGGGGCGGCGGCGGGCGGCGCTTCCGGCGCGGCGGGCGGCGGCGCCGTCGCGGGGCGCGGCACGGCCGTTGCTGGTTCGGCGGGCGGCGTTGGCACCAGAGATTGCGTCATCGAGACCTGCGTCGGGGAAGCAGAAGCCACCGGCGTGGCGACGGCAGCTGCAGATCCGGCTCCCAGCCAGGATTTCATCACCTGGCTGTGGTTTTCCAGAAACTGCGCCATCAACTCCTGATGGCGATGCATGATCGCGTCGAAACCGGTCCCCGGTGGTGCCAGCTGGCCAGGCAGGTGAGGTTCCGGGCCAGCCGCCCGAGTGGGCGCGGCAGCTTCTGCAGGCGTCGAACTTGCGGCCGCAACCGCGCTAACCGGGGCACCTTGGGCCGCGACCACCGGCTGCGGGCTCGCCGGCGCGGGGTCCTCTTCAATCCGGGCGGCAAAGCCGCGACGCTCCGGCGCACCGTCAATCGGACGCGCATTCGCAGCGTCCACTTTCCACAACAGCGCACGCCTTGGGTCGGCCGGGCGCGCGAAGTCCCAGGTTGCAACATCGATATCCGCTCGCGCACGGCCAGCCCAGAGTCGCTCCAGATCCAGCGCGATCCCGGCGGATGCCGCGGCCCCCAGCAGGCAGAGCAACTGTTGTGCCCCGCACCGGCCCTTGACGTCAGAGGCCACCGCCAGATGCGGCTGATCGACCAGGATTCGCCCGGTCAGCCGGCTGAGCACGGAATTCGGACCAACCTCTACAAACAGCCGAACACCGCTTTCATGCATCGCCGAAATCGCGCCCAAAAAGTTGACCGGCTCCACCAGATGCCGGGCCAGCTGCTCGCGAACGCCACTCGGTTCGTCCGGATACGGTGCGGCCGTCGCGTTGGCGAAGACCATGCGATCGGGCCCGCCGATCTGGGCGCCGTCAATCGCCCGGACCAGCCGTTCCTGCGCCGGGGCCACGCATTCCGAATGGAATCCGCAGGCCACCGGAAGTCGGGTAATCTCCAGCCCCGCTGCCACCAATCGCTCGTCGGCCGCGTCAATGGCCTCGGTGCGGCCGGCGATCACGATCTGGTCCGGCGCATTGAAGTTGGCCAGCGTCACGCCCTTGGCATCGCCCAGCGCGGCGCGCACCGCCGCCTCGTCCGCATTCACCGCGGACATGGTGCCCAGATCCATGCCACCGGTGGCCATGATCGCATCGCCCCGGGCGAAGGCAAGGTCGAGCAACGTTTGCGCATCGAACGCGCCGGCCGCGCAAAGCGCCGTGTATTCGCCAAAGCTGTGGCCGGTCATCGCACTGGCATCAAGACCAAAGGACCTGAGCAGGTTCAGCACCGCATGGGACACAGCCCCGATCGCCGGCTGGGCCACATTGGTCTGTTTGAGCGCAGCCGCCTGATCAGCGGCTTCTTGCGTATCGAGCGTTGGGCGCGGATAGATCAGATCGGCCAACGGTGCCGGTGTCCGATCCGCAAGCTGGGTGCTCGCCGCCTCGATGTCGCGCCGAAGCTCGGGGAACATCATCACCAAATCCCCGGCCATGCCCGGATACTGGGACCCCTGGCCCGGAAATAGAAACGCGACTTGATCGCGGGTCAGCGGCGTCTGGGAGCTTGCGTAGGCCCCCATCGGATCGATCTCGCGCAGATTGTTCTGGCTATCGTCCAGCACCTCGGCCGCGCGCGACAAGCGCGCCGCGGCATCTGCCAGGGATGTCGCCACCAGCGCGACCCGCGATCCGGCGCCCGGTTCGAACCTGCGCGCCAGGCTGGCGGACACGTCGCGCGCCGCAACATGTTCGGGCGCCTGCTTCAGCGCGCTTGCCGCCCGACGAATCTCCTCCGCCAGCGCCACTGTGTTCTCAGCCGAGAACAGATACAGCTCATGCGTCCAATCGCGCCGGAACGGAGCTTGATGCCGGGGTAGGTAGCCGCCGGTATATTCCTCCAACACCGCGTGAAAATTCGTCCCGCCAAAACCGAAGGCGCTGATCCCCGCACGGCGCGGCGTCTGTCCCGCGCAAAACCAAGGACGTGCCTCGCTCATCACATAGAACGGGCTTTGCGGGAAATTTGCCGTTGGGTTTGGCTTTTCGACATTCAGCGTCGGCGGCAATACCCGGTGATGCAGCGCAAGCGCCATCTTGGCCAATCCAGCGCACCCGGCCGTCGCCTTTGTATGGCCGATCATCGATTTGACCGAGCCGACTCCGCAAAACTGCGTATCGGTGCGGGAGCTGCCAAAAACCTCGGAAAGGCTCTGGATCTCGGTCCGGTCACCCACGACCGTGCCAGTGCCGTGCGCCTCGACCGCACCGACGGTTCCGGGCGAAATGCCGGCGCGTTCATAGGCGCGACGCAACGCTTCCTGCTGGCCCTCGGGCCGTGGGGCGGTCAGCGACAGATCTCGCCCGTCCGAGGACCCTGCAATGCCCCGCAGAACGGCGTAGATCCGATCGCCATTGGCCTCGGCCTGATCCAGAGGCCGCAGCACCATCATCACAAGACCTTCGGAAATCGCGATCCCGTCCGCGTCTGCATCGAATGTCCGGCACTTTCCGCGTGGCGATAACGCGCGCGTCTTGGAAAACGCTACGAAGTCGAACGGGTTCTGAAAACTGTCCGCACCACCCACGATAACCATGTCTGAGGTGCCGGTTTCCAGTTCCCGCACTGCCAACATCACCGCCGCCAGGGAAGAGCCGCAGGCCGCATCAACAGTGAAATTCACCCCACCCAGATCAAACCGGTTCGCCACCCGTCCGGCGATCACGTTCATCAGAATCCCGGGAAAGCTGTCCTCGGTCCAGTCCGGCAGCCGCTGATCGGCAAGCTCCGACACCTCGCCGGTAATCGCCGGAAGCGACGCGCGCACCGCATAGCGCTGACCCAGTGGCCCGGTACCACCTCCTACGCCGATGATGACGGAAGTGCGCCGGCGGAGCTGCGGATCATCGATCACGCCATCGGGGTACCCCGCATTCTCCAGCGCCTCGCGCACGACCTCCAGCGCCAACAGCTGCAACGGTTCGATGCTGGGCATGGAATTCGGTGGGATGCCGTAGCGGATCGGGTCGAACTCCACCTCGTCGATGAATCCGCCCCATTTGGAATATATTTTGTCCCGCGCATCCCGGTCGGCATCAAAATAGCGGCGCCAATCCCAACGGCGCTCGGGCACCTCCTCGATAGCGTCAACCCGGTCAAGGATGTTTTCCCAATAACGCGCCAGATCCCTCGCCTTGGGTAGCAGGGCCCCGATGCCGGTAATCGCGATCCGGGCGCCGGGCCCTTCCACCTGGGGACCAGGTACGGCATCTGCCATACTGCTGGCCAGCTCATCGATCAGGTCGCCGGCGCCATGGCTGATGGCGCCATGCAGATCTGCAATCGTGGTCTGCTTGCTGTGCAGCCCGGCGGCCTGCCCGATCATGTACACGCCCAAGCGCAACTGATCTTTCTTGCCAACCTGCATGAATTTCTTGGCGCCTTCGACAGAGCCGAAGTCCGGGTTATGGTCTATTCCCTTGGAGGCGATCCGGGACCGCCCCACATTGAACCGCTCCAGCCTGTCCTTGATTTCCTCCGGGTCGGTCCGCTCAGCTTGAAGCCGCGCCTTTTCCGACTGGAATTCATCCACGATGGGGCTCCGCACCACCCGCGTCGCGTGGCCAGGGCCGGATTCCAGCAGCGTCGTCTTGCGCGCATCGAGCACAAGTTTCTGGTAGGTCTCCAGAATCGCGCCCGTCTCCAGCGCTTCCTTGGTCAGGATGTATCCGGTACCGACAAGTGCGCCAATCCGTGCGCCACGCTCCGCCAGTTCCGCCGCCATGGCTGAGACCATGGCCCCGGAACAGCCATCATGGATCCCGCCCGCGAACAGCAGCTCGCAATCGATCGGGTCATCAGGTCCGAAATGGTCGAGAACCCCGTCAATCGCCTGTTGCCAGAGCACCGCGCTGGACCGCGGGCCAACATGCCCGCCGCATTCCCGTCCCTCGAAGATGAACCGCTTTGCGCCGCTCTCCAGAAACAGGCTGAGCAGCCCCGGCGACGGGACGTGGAGGAACGTGGAGATGCCCTTTGCCTCCAACGCTGCCGCCTGATCAGGCTGGCCACCTGCGATCAGAGCGAATTCGGGCTTGTATTCGGCAATAACGGCCGATTGCTCCTCGCGCAGGGCATCATCGACAAATCCGAGGATCCCGACTCCCCAAGGCATGCCGTCGATCTTTTCGCGCACCTCGTCTAGCAGGGCCGAAGCCTCTTCGCGGCGCATCAGCGCCAGCGCCACAAACGGCAAAGCCCCCTCCCGCGCGACCGAAACGGCAAAATCCGCGCGGTCGCTGACCCGGGTCATCGGGCCCTGCACAATCGGGTATCTGGTGCCCAGCGCCTGCGCCAGCGCGGAGCCTTCGGCCAGCGGCCTGACCCGGCGGGCGGTCTGGATCAGCGCGGCGGATCTGCCTTGCAGAGCATCCAGCGCCCGCGCCATGGATGTGAACTGTTTCGCCAGACGGCCGGCAAACGCGGCATCCTGCCCCATCAGCCACAACGAGCTTTCGGGTACCGCCGGGTCGACCGCCGCATCGAGTGCGGCCAGGAACGCCGGCGCATCGCACCCGTCGTTCAGCATGCGTTCCAGCGCATGCGCCGGCTCATGGTCCGCGCGCCAGAACACCCTGCATGCCAGATCCAGATCACTCCCCAGGCAGCGCGTCTCGCTTCCATCCATTTGGGCAATGATCCGCGCAAGTGCCGGGGGCGCCATCGCTTCTTCAAACAGGGCCAATTGCCAGTCCAGCAGCACCCCCGCCGCGCCGGCCACTTGGTAGGCCGCCGCCGTGTTCATCCCCACACCGCCATGGGCAATCACCGGCAGACTGGTGGCGGTGGCCAGCCGCTGGGTCAAAAGAAAGCAAGTTTCGTCGCCAACCCAGCCACCGGCCTCGTGCCCCTTGGCCACGATTCCGTCCACCGCCGCTGCCTGCACGGCATCCAGCAGATCCGCGTCGTGAAGCTCTGCAAACGCTTCGGCCCGCGGGGAAAGCTCTTTCAGTGCCCGGACCGCGGCCGCCAGCTGCGCAACGTCATCCAGAACGAAGATCGCGCATCCGATGGCGGAACAGTCCGGCCCAGCCGATGCAAACAGCGCCGGCGCCGCGCTTGCCCGCAGCTTCAGTCCCCAGCTGCCGCGCCCGCCTCTCGCGAGTTCCGCCAATGCGTTGTGGGTATCGGCAGCCGAAAGGTCCGCGAATTCCAGATCCAGAATCCCGGTATGGCCCGCGCGGCTTGCCGCGATTGCCATGCTCGGCTGGACATGGTTGGCCAATGTCACGCCGAAAACGCGAAAATTTCCCCTGCGCCAAGTCAAAGACGCCACCCCTATGTCCCCCCGGGTGTTGGTGAATTACCCGGCCATATTTTTTACAAAGCATACTTGTGAAAGAGTTTTTTTTCAAGCTGGCCTTGTGTCATCCACCCAGTTGAACCCAGCTCCAAGGTCCGCCGCCAGGGGCGCCGTGTAATAGCTGGTTGCGCCGATGCGGGTCGCGGCGCACCGTCCAGCTCAAGCGTGTCAGCCTGCCGCGTTTCTTTGTCGCAGATGTTTGGCGGCCGAGTGCACCATGTCGCTTGGCAGCTTCGCATTACCGCGTCTGACCTTCGACTCCGTGGCAACGTCACACCTCGCGGTCTGTTGCGCCGACCCCGGCCTCCCTCAAGATCGCGGTGATTTGTCCCATTGAAGCTCGGCTTCGCTCACGCGTGGTCCGACATCGCATCAACACGCTTCGAGCCCCTCTCTTGGAGCGTAGCACCGCCCTGGACGCGGTGCTTGCGTCTTGCAGGCCGCTTTGCTGAGGGTTCTCCGCCGACCCACGAGATTCGCACCGCCACGCATGCATACGCCGCAAGACGGTGCGGGGTGCACTGTGTCAGGCAACACAGCCCATTTTTACCAGGGTCATGTGCGACCATTGCCCAGGAAGAGCGCGCGATTGGTGAATTGTTGCTACCGAAATCGCTGCCAGATAATTCTTTGTGAGCGAAAAAGAAGGCTTAGCGATTAATCGCTAAGCCGTTGTTTCTATTGGTCGGAGCGGCGGGATTTGAACCCACGACCCCTTGTCCCCCAGACAAGTGCGCTACCAGGCTGCGCTACGCTCCGCCAGAGTGCCGGGTCGACGACGCCGGGCGGCGCGCAATGTACTCCCCGATCGCGCGGGGCGCAACGCCTTCGCCGCCGACTCGCTAGCGCAAGAGGTCGCGGACCCGCACCAGCTCGTCGACAATTTCCTGCAAATCGGAACCGCCTGTGGCCGACGGCTCGTCGGTCTGTGGTATTGTTGCGGTGGATCCTTGCTCGACGACCGCTTTCGTGCCGGCAGATTTGAGCAGGCGCTGCACGCCACGGATGGAATACCCCTCTTCGTGCAGCAATTGCCGGATGCGCTTCAGAAGCGCGATGTCACCAGGGCGATAATAGCGACGATTGCCCGCGCGCTTCAGCGGCCGGACCTGGGAGAACCGGGTTTCCCAGAATCGGAGCACATGCTGCGGAACACCGATTGCCGCCGATGCCTCACCGATCGTGCGATATGCATCGGGGGACTTTCCGCTTCTGTCGTCGCCACCCACAGTCGTCGGCTGCACGCCCGATCTCAGGACACCGCTCTGGCCGATCGGGCAACCTCGCCGTTGATACGATTCTTCAGCACGTGGCTCGGCCGGAACACCAAGACCCTGCGCGGAAGGATCGGCACTTCCTCGCCCGTCTTCGGGTTCCGCCCGACACGCTGACCTTTCTGACGCACCGAAAAGCTCCCAAAAGACGAGATCTTGACCATTTCTCCCTTTTGCAGCGCATCCGAAATCTCGGTCAGGATCGCCTCGACCATCTCGGCCGACTCATGCCGGGAAATGCCGACCTCCTGATAGACGACCTCACCAAGTTGTGCGCGCGTAACGGTTTTTTCGTTCATCCGATATCCCCCCGGTTCTTTGACCATACGGTACTGTGCGAGCGGAGGGTCGTCAATTCCCATGATCCCCATCGACGTCCGATCCCGTCTCCTACCAGCGGACCAAGGCGGATCCCCAGGTAAACCCGCCGCCCATAGCCGTCAGCGCAACGAGCTGGCCTTCTACAATCCGATTGTCGGCAACCGCCTCCGCCAGCGCCAGCGGAATTGTCGCCGCGGACGTATTGGCCTGTCGATCGACCGTCACGATGACCTTTTCCATCGGCAGGTCGAGCTTTTTGCTGGTGCTCTCGATGATGCGCAGGTTGGCCTGATGCGGCACCAGCCAATCGACATCGCGATGCTGGAGACCGTTGCCCTGCAGCGAATGGTCGACGCATTCAGCCATGCGGACAACCGCCTGCTTGTAGACCTCCCGCCCGGCCATCCGAACAAATCCCGACGTTCCGGTGCTGCCCGGCCCGCCATCCACGTAAAGGGCATCATAATTCGTTCCGTCGGAATGAAGGTGGGTCGAGAGAATCCCGCGGTCGCGGTTTGTGCCCTCCCCGTCGCCGGCCCGCAACACCACCGCGCCGGCGCCGTCTCCGAACAGCACGCAGGTTGTGCGATCCTGCCAGTCAAGAATTCTGCTGAACACCTCTGCGCCGATCACCAGCGCCGTGCCGGCCTGGCCGAGACGCAGCATGTTGTCGGCCATCGCCAAGGCATAGATGAAACCGGAGCAAACCGCCTGGACATCGAATGCCGTCCCCGTCCTGTTCCCGAGGCCCGCCTGAATCTTCGTGGCGGTCGCCGGAAAAGTGTTGTCGGGCGTGGCCGTCGCCAGCACGATCAGATCGAGTTCCGCACCGTCGATACCGGCATGCGCCAGCGCCGGGCGCGCCGCAGCGAGTGCCAGATCCGAGGTCAGCTGCCCGTCAGCCGCGATATGCCGCTGGCGGATCCCGGTTCGCTGGGAAATCCATTCGTCGGATGTGTCGATGCGGCTTGCCAACTCGTCATTGGTGACGACCCGCTCAGGCAGATAAGCACCGCAACCGGCAACAATAGACCGTTTCATCTAAGCGACCGGCTCCTGATCGGCGACCGGTACGGCGGTGTTCTTCAACCGCTCGAAATCGTCCTTGATCTTAGGGACGAACCCATTGACCGCCATCTCCACGGCAACCCCGATCGCATTCGAGAACCCGAGCGAATCGGTTCCACCATGGGCCTTGACAACGATCCCGTTGAGCCCTCCCAAGATTGCCCCGTCATAATGGCGCGGGTCGGTCCGCTCCCGCATCACGGCCAGCGCCGGCCGCGCCAGAATATACGCCAGGCGGGCCCGCCAGCTGCTGCGAAAGGCGTCGCGCAAGAAGCTCGCGATCAGCTTCGCCGTTCCTTCCGCGATCTTGAGCCCGACATTCCCCGTAAATCCGTCGGTCACCGCCACGTCGACCCTGCCGGACGAGATGTCATTGCCCTCGATGAACCCGGTGAACGTGATCGGCAGAGGCGTTTCCCGCAATATCGCCGCAGCCTCCCGCACCTCCTCGTGTCCCTTGATTTCCTCGATACCGATATTTATCAGGCCGATCGTCGGCCGCTCCACGCCCAGTACCGTTCGGGCGAAGACCTCTCCCATGACCGCGAATTGCACTAGGTGATCCGGGCTGCACTGGACGTTCGCGCCCAAATCGAGAACGCAACACTGCCCCTTGACGGTCGGCACCGACCGCACGATCGCCGGCCGGTCAATGCCTTCGATGGTCTTAAGTACGAATTTCGACATCGCCATCAACGCGCCCGTGTTGCCGGCGGACACGGCGGCGACCGCCTCGCCCGCCTTGACCGCGTCGATGGCCTTTCGCATGCTTGACTCTCGGGCGGCACGCAGCGCAACCGACGGCTTGTCGTCTCCCCTGACGACCTGATCCGTGTGGCGGATTTCGACCGCGCCCGAGAGCACCTTGCGCTTTCGAACCAGAGGTTCGAGACGCTCCGAGTCGCCGAACAGCAGGAATTCAACGCTTGGTATATTTCGACGTGCGCGCGCGGCTCCCCCGACAACCATTTCGGGTGCCGCGTCGCCGCCCATTCCGTCGAGCGCGATCACGATCCTGTCCGTCAAGGTGCGCCCCCTTTCGCCGCCACCAAACGTCGGACTCAGAGCGATTCTGTCTCGATAACGTCGCGCCCGTTGTACGAGCCGCAGGCTGCGCATACATGATGCGGGCGCTTCAGTTCGCCACAGTTGGGACACTCCGCGTAGGCGGAACTTTGCAGGGCGTCATGCGCGCGCCGGTTGTTGCGACGGGACGGCGTGACTTTTCGCTTCGGAACGGCCATCGACCAAACCTATATGTTGTTGCCAAAATGGGGCTCGGAAAAAACTGCCGCGTTACATAATCATATTCCGCCGACACAGCAAGCGACAACCGGGTTATTTTCGCTGTTTTCCCAGCATCTCTCCCAATGCGGCGAATGGTCGGGACCGGTCGGCGTCGTCCGCAGGCCGGTAAGGCCGCAACGCCGCATCGGCTCCCGGCGCTCGCGGGTAGGGGTCAAGCGACACGAACAGGATCTGCGCCGCAAGCTCGCCCAGATCGATTCCGTTGTCATCGAACACCTCCGGCCGGTCTGTGTCGACCGACTCCTCGGTGGGCCTATACCCCGGCGGCCCGAACGTCTCGACAAAATCTTCCTCGATATGCGCGGGCAGCGCCGCCAGCGTTACAACGCAGCGCTGCTTCACGTCGGCGGTGAGGCGGCCTTCGACGCGCAGGAGCGGGCCGCCGGAAACGCGCCGAATCCGCATGACGGCGCGCAGCCTGTCGATCGCCGGGAGATTGAAGCGACGCGCGAGTGCCCGACGTTCGTCTTGCGTGGCGTCGATCGTGCGGTCGATGTCGCCGGCGTCCAGCTCCTCGAACCGGATCAGACGGTGAAATTCCGAATCTGGCGCAGCGCTCATAACTGTACCCGTCATTCCCAGCGTGGTTGCGGAAAGCCCATCCGGCCCCGGCCGACGTCGCCCTCCGATTGTTGTTCGAGCTCCGCGACACAGGCCCGCATATACCGTGCCATGGCTGCGACAACCGACGGGGAAGGCGCATTGACGGCATAAAGATACTGCGTCAGGGCCTCGCACAACACGGGATCACCACGGTTCAGGCCGTCACGATAAGCCGCGGCCGCTGCATAGAAGTGACGGGCCAGTTCCTTCGCATTCCGGCCAACACTGAGATCGCCGACTCCCATCTCGCGCAAACTCCGGTCAATGTCGCCGACCATCGCACCAAACAGAGCCTGCGATAGCGCCGCATGGTCGGCGACGCGTCCCAAGCGGTCCAGGGCCAGGAAGACGTGCAGGGCAACCAGCCCGAACCTGCCCTTCGCAGTATCGGGCACACCGAACTGCTTAAAGAATTCGGGCCGACGCGCCTGCTCGACAATGATGCCGTACAATTCTCCGGCTTGCCGATTGCGCCGCGAGCCGACGAACAGGGAACTCAGGAAACGGGGCATCGGCACTCTGTTTCCCGTCGCGCCATCCGCCCGATGCGGCAAGGTCCGGAAGGCATTGACTTGGTGTTCCGTTCAGTGCGATTTTCAGCCGCAAAGATGGGGATGCCATCTCCTTGAATCAACAGGTTTGCGTTGCCGCGGGTGACTTCATGGACCCGACGCCGGTGATGTTTATGAATTGTACGTGACTGGACAGACCAGAGTTTATCGCCTCCGGCTTCTTGCGCTTCTGCTGGCCATGCTTGCTGCCGTTGCCTGCGAACCGCGATATGCCACGCGGGGCAACATCCCGACTGCGGATCAGATATCTCTCGTGATCCCAGGCGTGCACGGTAAAGAGGATGTGCGGAGCGCTATGGGATCGCCGTCGGTCGTCAGCACCTTCGATGAGAACACTTGGTACTATATCGGTCGCCAGACAGAACGGTACGCATTCTTCAAGCGAAAGACCGTCGACCAGCAAGTCGTGATCGTCCGCTACGGCGAGGACGGTCGTGTCGACAGGATCTCGACCCTCGACGAATCCGATGGCCGTGAGATTGATCTCGTCGAACGCGAAACGCCGTCGGCCGGTCGCAAGCTCGGCCTCTTCGAACAGCTGTTCGGCAATATCGGTCGCTTCAGCAGCGAGTCAGAGACCCAGTAGTCGGACCCGGCCGACGACAGCCGCTTCGATGTAACCGGGAGCGGCCCCGGCGGGCTATTCCGCCGGGGCGCGGTATCGGTCCCGGCCCTGCCTAATGCGCCAGCGCGACCAGCAGCAAGAGCGCGACGATATTGGTGATCTTGATCATCGGATTGACGGCGGGACCGGCAGTATCCTTGTAGGGATCACCAACGGTATCGCCGGTGACGGCCGCCTTGTGCGCATCGGACCCCTTGCCGCCATAATTTCCATCCTCGATGAACTTCTTGGCGTTGTCCCAGGCGCCCCCACCGGCCGTCATCGAGATTGCCACGAACAAGCCGGTCACGATCACACCCAGCAACATCGCACCGAGGGCCGCGAAGGCAGCCGACTTGCCGGCAACGGCCCAGACCACGCCGTAGAGCACGAGCGGCGCCAGCACCGGAAGCAATGACGGGATGATCATTTCCTTGATCGCCGCCCGCGTCAGCAGGTCGACCGCCCGGCCATACTCCGGCTTGGCGGTCCCCTCCATAATGCCAGGAATTTCCTTGAACTGCCGACGCACCTCGAGAACCACCGAACCGGCCGCGCGCCCGACCGCGGTCATGCCCAGCGCGCCGAACAGATAAGGCAGCAGGCCGCCGACAAACAGACCGACCACGACATACGGATTGGACAGCGAGAAATCGAGCGAGACACCTTGGAAGAACGGGAATTCCAAAGGGTTGGCCATGAAGTATTTGAGGTCCTGGGTGTAGGCCGCAAACAGCACGAGTGCACCGAGCCCCGCGGAACCAATGGCGTAACCCTTGGTTACCGCCTTGGTGGTGTTGCCGACCGCGTCCAGCGCATCGGTCGTCTTCCGCACATCGTCTTCCAGTTCAGCCATCTCGGCGATACCGCCCGCATTGTCGGTGACCGGCCCGTAGGCATCGAGCGCAACGACCATGCCGGCCAACGCCAGCATTGCAGTAACCGCGATGGCGATCCCGAATAGACCTGCAAGCATGTAGGTGACGACGATCGCGGCACAGATGATCAGCGCCGGCAAAGCAGTCGCCTCCATCGAAATCGCAAGGCCCTGGATCACATTCGTTGCATGGCCGGTGATCGAGGCCTTGGCGACACTCTGAACCGGGCGATATTCGGTGCCCGTATAGTACTCGGTCACCCAGACGATCAGCCCGGTGATGACAAGACCAACGAGGCCGCAAAGATAAAGGTCGAGGCTGGTGAAGGCGACGCCGCCTGCGCTGTATTCGACCCCGAGTCCCCCGAGAACGAGCCAGGTGACACCGTAGATGAGCAGCGCGGAAATCACCGCCGAGCCGATGAAGCCCTTGTAGAGCGCGCCCATGATGTTCTGACTTGCGCCGAGCTTGACGAAGAACGTCGAGACGATGGATGCGAGAATGCAGGCCGCCCCGATACCCAGCGGATAGAGCATCAGCGATGCGGCCTGGCCGGTCCCCATGAAGAAGATCGAGGCCAGCACCATGGTGGCCACGACCGTTACCACATAGGTCTCGAACAGGTCGGCGGCCATGCCGGCGCAGTCGCCCACATTGTCGCCGACATTGTCAGCGATGACGGCGGGGTTGCGAGGGTCGTCCTCGGGGATGCCGGCCTCGACCTTGCCGACGAGGTCGGCGCCGACATCGGCACCCTTGGTGAAGATGCCGCCGCCGAGACGCGCGAATATCGAGATCAGCGAAGCGCCGAACCCAAGTCCGACCAGCGGATCGATCAGGTCGCGGCCGGTCGCGCCCAGATAGTCACCCAGGAACAGGTAGTAGCCGGCCACCGCAGCCAGCGCCAGGCCCGCAACCAGCATGCCGGTGATCGCGCCGGCCTTGAAGGCAAGATCAAGCCCGTGCTGGAGACCCTGTCGCGCGCCTTCGGCCACGCGCACGTTGGCCCGCACCGAGATGTTCATGCCGATAAATCCGGTTGCCCCGGACAGCACCGCACCTATGAAGAAGCCCAGCGCGACCTGCCACCCCAGTATGAAGAGGAGGATGACAATGACGATCGCACCGACGATGGCGATCGTTGTGTATTGGCGCTTCAGATATGCGGCCGCGCCCTGCTGCACGGCGGCGGAAATTTCCTGCATGCGCTCGGTCCCGGCGCTGGCGCCAAGGACCTGGTTTCTGGTGAGCACGCCATAGACGACAGCAAGCGCACCGCATGCGATGACTGCGTAGAGCATCTCGAATCATCCCGATATCTGTTTGATCTGGCGGGACAGGTATATCCCTCTCTTTGAAACGGCCGCCGGCACACAACGGGGCTGCGTTGCAGTCCCGGACCGCCGAAAAACCGGCCGGAACATGACAGACTTGCCTGGTAAACGCAACCGCGCTTTAGGCCGTCGGCGCCGCCCCCGTGTGCTGTGCTGCACGACGTTTCAGGCGCAGCCAGACGGCCGCCACCAACACCACGATCATGGGCAGAATGACCGCATAGCTGACCGCCAGCCAGCCAAACCGGGCGAAGATCACACCGGAAGACAGGCTGGCCACGGCATTGGCACCGAACACCAGGAAGTCGTTGATGCCCTGCACCTTGGCCTTTTCGGGCAGCGTGTAGACTTCGGTCAACAGCGTGCTGCCGCCGATGAACATGAAGTTCCAGCCAATCCCCAACAGCAGCAGCGCCGACCAGTACTCGAGCATCCCGGCACCGGACATATTGACGGCGATCATGGCCAGCATCGCAACCGTTCCCGCGAGGATGATGCGCACTGCCCCGAAATGGCGGATAAGATGACCAGTGAAGAAGCTGGGCACGAACATGCCGAGCGCGTGCCACTGGATCACGAAGGTGGTATCCGGAAAACTGTGACCGTGGCCCTGCATGGCTAGCGGTGTGGCAGTCATGACCAGCGCCATGCTGCCGTAGCCGATCATCGCGGCCAGCACAGCGATCAGGAAAGTCGGCTGACGCGAGATTTCTTGCAGCGGGCGACCCGCGCCAGCGCGCTCCTCCTCGCTCGGCGGCGGAATAGCAATGAGCTGAATCAGCACCATGGCGAAGGCCGCCAGCGCCGCCATGGCGAGGTAGCTTCCGGCAAACTGTGCCGCTTGCACAAGCCCGGCGGTGAATTCGGCAAGCTCCCGACCGATTACCGCGGCGACGACCCCGCCCAGCAGGACATAACTGATGGCCCGGCTCTTGTAGTCCTCTGTCACCGCGTCGGCGGCGGCGAACCGGTAGTATTGCCAGAACGCGTTGTAACAGCCCTGCAGCAGGCCGCCGAGCGCGAAGATCGTGAAATTGCCGGACAACAGCCCCCACGTGCCGACGAGCGCCGCGCCGATCCCGAAAGCGGCGCCGACGGTGAAACCGACCCGGCGGCCCACGCGCTTCATCAGCAGCGACGCCGGAATGGTCATCGCCATGTTGCCGACGAACATCAGCGACACCGGCAGGGTGGCCAGCGACTTGTCCGCGGCAAGCATCTGGCCGGCCAGGGCCGAGACGACGATAATCATGAATGCGGCGGTCATCGCCAACACCTGACAGATGGCCAACACCAGGACCGTCAGTCTGGGATGGGCCGGCAACTGACTGCCGATATCGCCTTTGACTGGCGGGATCGTCATGTCGGATCGTTTCGGGCTAGCCGCGCGGAGTCCAACCGACCGCGGCGTGGCGCGCCAAGATCGACGGAACTCCTCATTCGCTGTCTTTCCGCCCGTGTACCCACCCCTTCCGGGCAAGTTTCAGTTCCGCCCCGTCTGGGGCGACGATGCGCAGCTTCGGTTCAGTTACAATCCGACCGATCGGCGTCAACGGCAACGACAAATCGGTGGCGATCTTGACGATCCGCGCGGCATAGCCCGGAGCCACCGTGAACAGGAGCTCGTAATCGTCACCCCCGGCCAGCACCGTCGTCAAAATATCGGGCTCGCGCGCGAGGACCGCCTTGAGAGCCTCGGAGAGAGGCAGCGCGGCCGCATTGAGTTCGGCGCCAACTCCCGACGCGTCAAGAATGTGCGTGAGATCCGCCGCCAGGCCATCCGATATGTCGATCGCCGCACTCGCCAGACCGACGAGCCTTCCCCCGAGGCCGACACGTGGCCGCGGCAGCCGGTAACGTCCGATCAATTCGTCCCGCGTCTCCGGTGTCAACCCGGCCACCTCCCGCTGCAGGCATTCCAGACCGACCGCGGCATCACCGATCGTCCCGCTGACATAGACGATGTCATCCGGCCGCGCCCCCGATCGGCGGATCGCCCAACCGCATTTGACGGTGCCCAGGGCGGTGACGGTGAACGTCGGCGGCCCCGGTGTCGTGACACTGTCACCGCCAGCCAACGTGATCCCGAAGGCGGCCTGGTCCGCGGCCAGACCGCGAACAAATGCGCCCAGCCAGTCATCGTCGATCGACGCCGGCAACGCGATGTTCAGCAGATAGGCGAGCGGGGCCGCGCCCATCGCGGCCAGGTCCGAGAGGTTGACCCGCAGAAGCTTGGCGGCAATCAAGTCCGGACGCTCGTCGCTCATGAAATGCACGCCAGCGACCATGGTGTCCGTTGTCGCGACGATATCGCGGTCGCTCATCGGACCGATGATTGCGGCATCGTCCGTCAGCCCGAAGGCGCCGGGGAAGCCCTCGGTCAACGGCGCTAGATACCGCGAGATCCTTGCGAATTCATCGCTTCTACCGGTCATGGCTCGAGTCCGGGTGCCGGGGGGCGCCGGGTTCCCGCAACGTCCCGGCCAGCTTGTCCAATACCGCGTTGACCAGCTTGGGTTCACCGCCATCGAAAAATGCTTCGGCGATGCGGACATATTCACTGATCACTACCGCCCCGTCGACTTCCGGCCGTGACAGCAATTCCCATGCGCCGGCTCGCAAGATCGCCCTCAGCACCGCTTCCAGCCTCTCGAGCGGCCAGTTGCTGGATAATGCGGCACCCACCATTCGGTCGATGTCCTGTCGGCGCTCGTGAACCCCTCGGACGAGGTCGCCGAGCATTCCCAAGTCCGGCGCAACGGTTCCGGCGAGGCCCGCTTCGGGATCCCCGGCCCGCTGTGCCTGCTCGGCCAGAACCGTCTCCGGGCCCGCCCCCGACATTTCCATTTGATACAAGGCCTGCACCGCCGCCAGCCGCGCGGCACGGCGCTTCGGGTATCCACTGCCGCGACGGGTCATTCGGCTTCCCGCCCCAGAAGCTTGCGCAGCGCGATCATCTCGAGGCACGCCCGCGCAGCGTCACCGCCCTTGTTCTTCTTGTCGACGGCGGCACGCGCCCAAGCCTGTGCCACATTCTCGACCGTCAGTATGCCATAGCCGATCGCCATCAGCCGATCGACCGTGAGATCCTGCAGCGCGCGGGCACTCTCGCCGCAAACGTAGTCGTAATGTGTCGTCTCGCCCCGGATCACACAACCGAGCGCAACATAGCCGTCGAAGCGTTGCGGCACGGCGCGATCCGCCATGGCCACCGCGGCGGGAATCTCGAATGCGCCCGGGACAGCTACCCTCTCGTAGGTCGCGCCCGCCGCTTCCAGAAACAGAATGGCGCCGCGGCACAACTCGTCGGCAATATCCTCGTAGAAGCGCGCTTCGACGATCAGCACGTGTGGCGGTTTCGGCTCGACCATCCTTGCTAAAAACTCCCGTGCCAGTCGTCTATTTCTCGATCGGCCGGTGTCCAAGGACCTTCAGACCGTATCCTTCGATTGCAATGATCGTCTTCGGCGAGTTGGACAGCAGGATCATTTCGCGCACCCCGAGGTCCAGCAGGATCTGTGCTCCGACCCCGTAGTCCCGAAGTTCACCGCTGCTGGCCGATTTCTCGCCGCGGCCGGCGGCGGCCTGGGCGGCGACACGATCCGAAAGCGCTGTCGGCTGCGGCTCGCGGATCAGCACCACGATGCCGCGCCCGGCGCGCCCGATCATTTCCATCGCGGCCTGCAGGTCGCCGCCTTTGCCGCTGGCAGTGCATCCCAGCACGTCGTCCAGCACGTTCAGCGCATGCATGCGGACCAGAACGGGGCCATCCGCGCCGATGTCGCCCTTGACCAGTGCAACATGCTCGGCATGGTGAATCCGATTGGTGTAGACATGCATCCGGAATCGGCCGCCATACCGGCTGTCCAGTTCGACCTCGGCACCGGGTTCGACGATCCGGTCGTGGCGCAGCCGATAGGCGATGAGGTCGGCGATCGTGCCGATCTTCAGCCCATGCCTCTGAGCAAAGGTGATCAGATCGTCGCGCCGGGCCATAGACCCGTCTTCGTTCATGATCTCGCAGATCACCCCGGCCGGGTTCAGCCCAGCCAAGCGCGCAATATCAACGGCCGCTTCGGTGTGGCCGGTACGCACGAGCACCCCGCCGTCGCGCGCCACCAGCGGGAAAACGTGGCCGGGCGTCCGGATGTCATCCCTGCCCTTGGTCGGATCGATGGCGACGGCCACCGTACGGGCCCGATCGCGCGCGGAGATGCCTGTCGTTACACCCTCGGCGGCCTCGATGGAAACGGTGAACGCCGTCTCAAGACGGCTGGTATTGCGCTGATCCATGAGATCGAGGCCGAGCTGCTCGACCCGCTCGCGCGAGAGCGCAAGACAAATCAGCCCGCGGCCATGTTTGGCCATGAAATTGATTGCATCCGGGGTCGCCATCTGTGCCGGAACGACGAGGTCGCCCTCGTTCTCGCGCTGTTCGTCGTCGACGAGAACGAACATGCGGCCATTGCGCGCCTCGTCGATGATCTCCTCCGCCGACGATGCGAGCTCGCGGAACGTCACGCGCCAGGGCTCTTCGATCGCTTTGGCCATTCACCCGTCCTCTTCAAGCAGCCGCGCAACATATCGGGCCAGCATGTCGATCTCAAGGTTAACGCGCGCCCCCGCGGAGACATCGCCGAGCGTCGTCATCGCCGCAGTGTGCGGGATAATGCATACACCAAAGCTGTTGGCATCCACCTCGTTGACCGTCAACGAAACGCCGTCGACGGCAACCGAACCCTTGGGGGCAATGAATCGAGCCAACGTGCCGGGTGGCTTGATCGTCAGACGGGTCGCTTCGCCATCCGGCGCGCGGGCAACCACATCCGCAACGCCATCCACATGCCCCGAGACGATATGACCGCCCAGCTCGTCGCCAAGCCGCAGCGCCCGTTCGAGATTGACACGGCGACCCGGCTGCCATCCCGTCAGCGTCGTCAAGCCGAGCGTTTCGGTTGATACATCGACCGCGAACCAATCCGCGCCCTTTTCAACGACGGTAAGGCACGCGCCGGAACAGGCGATCGATGCACCGACCGCAATTTCCGACATCGGGTAGTGTGTTTCAATCTCCAGGCGGACGCCCGATTCGAGCGATCGGCGCCCGCGGACACGCCCGATGTCGGTGATCAGACCTGTGAACATGCCAATGCCTCATTCATGGCGCGCATAGCTCTCCAACAAATCCTCACCGATCCAGCGCACCGAGCGCCGACGGTATCGGCGCATCAGGGAAAGCCGATCGATGCCATAGGCCGCCACCGCCGGCACACCGTCTCCGCCGATGATACCCGCGGCGCGAAACCATTGCAGGCGGTCGACCAGGTCGGCCCGCAGCAGTCCCGCGGCGAGATGACCACCACCCTCGACCAGGATGCGCGTCAGCCCGGCTTTACCCAGGGCCACGAGCATTTCGGCCGGCGCCGGATAGCCGTCCGGGCCTTCGGCCACCTCGACGATGCGCACGCCGCAGTCTTCGAACGCCTGGCGCCTGCCGCGGTCTCCACCCGGTACCGTGACGAGCCAGGTCGGTGTTCTCGACGCGGTGATGACGAGCCTGCTGGTCAACGACAGATGGAGCCGCGCATCGACGACGATCCTGACCGGCGTACGCTCCTCGAGGCCCGGCAATCGGCACGTCAGGTCCGGATCGTCCGCCAGCGCGGTCCCGATCCCGACCATGATCGCATCATTGCGGGCGCGCAGCAGATGCGCGCGCCGGCGGGCGGCCTCCCCGGTGATCCAGCGACTCTCGCCGCCATGAGTCGCAATTCTGCCATCCAGCGTGGTCGCGAGTTTTAGGGTAACCAGCGGACGCCCCGCGCGCACGCGCATCAAATAGCCGGCGTTCAGCGCCTCCGCCTCTTCACGAAGCAGCCCGCATTCGACGACGGCTCCGGCATCACGAAGCTGCCTCAGCCCGCCACCTCTGACCCGCACATCCGGATCTTCAATCGCCGTGACCACGCGCGCCACGCCTGCCTTCACGAGCGCCATCGCGCAGGGTGGCGTCCGCCCTTGATGGGCACAGGGCTCAAGGGAGACATAGGCCGTCGCGCCCCTGGCCGCGTCGCCGGCGCGCGCCAGCGCTTCGGTTTCCGCATGCGGGCGACCCCCGGGCTGGGTCCAGCCACGCCCAAGGATCATGTCCTGCGAATGGCCTGCCACGAGAATGCAACCGACCGCCGGATTCGGCCAGACCTGGCCAAGCCCGCGGCCGGCAAGCGAGAGCGCCGCGCGCATATGGGCGGCATCGACTGGATCAGCTCTGCTCGACACCGAGTTCGTCAGTGATAAAGGTCTCAAAGTCCTTGGCTTCGCGGAAATTCCT
Source organism: Rhodospirillales bacterium (assembly GCA_020356105.1). Classification (GTDB taxonomy): domain Bacteria; phylum Pseudomonadota; class Alphaproteobacteria; order UBA8366; family JADFVY01. The sequence continues at coordinate 2,166,395 of CP070634.1, forward strand.
GTACACCGACGCAAACCGGACATAAGCGACCTGGTCCAGGGCCGAAAGCGCCTCCATCACCAACTCACCGATCGCCTCACCGCGGATTTCACTTTCGCCCGCGCTTTCCAGTCGGCGGACGATTCCGTTTATGACGCGATCCACGCGATCGGGATCGACCGGGCGCTTGCGCAAAGCGATCATCATCGAGCGGCTCAGCTTGTCGCGGTCGAAGACCTCGCGTTGACCGCCCTTCTTCAGCACAGTGAGCTCCCGCAACTGGACACGCTCGAAGGTTGTGAACCGCGCGCCACAGCCTGTACAGAACCGCCGACGCCGGATCGCCGAATTATCCTCCGTCGGCCGCGAATCCTTGACCTGCGTATCGTCGTGACCGCAAAACGGGCACCGCATCCGTTCTACCCTCCACCTGTTGTCAGTTCATTCCCGCGTAGATCGGGAAGCGATGACACAGCTCGGCCACTCGGCTGCGCACCTGCTGCTCGACCCTGCTGTTGGCGGCCCGATTCGCAGACAGGCCGTCGAGCACCTCGACGATCATCTCTCCAGTCTGGCGAAACTCCGCCTCACCGAAGCCGCGGGTCGTCGCCGCGGGGGTGCCGAGCCGGACGCCCGATGTTACGGTCGGTTTTTCCGGATCGAACGGCACGCCGTTTTTGTTGCAAGTCATGCCGGCATGCTCAAGGCTCTGCTCGGAGATGTTCCCCGTCAGGGCCTTCGGCCGCAGATCGACGAGCATGAGATGGGTGTCGGTTCCTCCCGACACGATGTCGAGACCGCCCGCCGAGAGCGTTTCGGCCAGCACCTTGGCATTGCTGACAACGGCTTGCGAGTAAACCTTGAACTCGGGTCGCAGCGCCTCGCCGAACGCGACCGCCTTGCCGGCGATGATGTGCATCAAAGGCCCACCCTGCAGCCCCGGAAACACGGCCGAGTTGATCTTCTTGCCGAGATCCTCGTCGTTCGACAGGATCATGCCGCCCCGCGGCCCACGCAGCGTCTTGTGCGTCGTCGTGGTCACGACATGCGCGTGCGGAACCGGGCTCGGATGAACGCCCGCCGCCACCAAACCGGCGAAATGTGCCATATCGACCAGCAGGATCGCGCCCACGGAATCGGCAATTTGCCGAAACCGTGCAAAGTCAATCTCGCGGGGATAGGCCGAACCGCCGGCAATGATCAGCTTCGGCCGGTGCTCTTCGGCGAGCCGCGCGACCTCTTCAAAATCGATCAGCGCATCCTCGCGGCGCACACCATATTGCACCGCGTTGAACCATTTGCCCGATAGTGCCGGCGGTGCGCCATGAGTCAGATGCCCGCCGGAAGCGAGCGACATTCCCATGATGGTATCACCCGGGCGGAGCAGAGCGAGCATCACGGCGCCGTTCGCCTGACAGCCCGAATGCGGCTGCACGTTGGCGTACTGGCAGCCGAACAGGCTCTTGGCGCGCTCGATCGCAAGGCGTTCCGCCACATCGACGTATTCGCAGCCGCCATAGTACCGCCGGCCCGGGTATCCTTCCGCGTACTTGTTGGTCAACACCGAGCCGGTCGCCTGGAGAACCGCCTTGCTAACGATATTCTCCGAGGCGATAAGCTCGATCTGATCTCGCTGACGCGCCAACTCGTCACCCATGACGCCGAAGATCTCCGGATCGCTTTGCGCCAGATCCTCGCCGAAGAACCTATCGATGTGAGTCCCGGCCCGGGACGCGGTCGTGTCATTCATGATTTCAGAAAATTCCCTTCAAGCTCTGGTGCTTAATCGATGCGGATCGGCGTCGCGATGTCCTTGACCTCCAACCGGCCGGGAGCTTTACGCCAACTTGTCTATCCGGCGCTGGTGGCGACCGCCCTCGAACGCCGTGTTGAGAAACATGCGCACACAGTCCCGCGCCGTCTCGAGTCCGCTGGTGCGCGATCCCAGCACCAGTACATTGGCATCGTTATGTTCGCGTGCCAGCCGCGCATCCGTGGCATCGCAACACCGCGCCGCCCGGACATGACGGTGCCGGTTGGCGGCGATCGAGATACCGATGCCCGTGCCGCAGATCAGCACACCACGTTGCGCCGTCCCGTTGGCCAGCGCTTCCGCAACCGCGTTCGCGAAGTCGGGATAATCAACCGAGGCGGATCCGTCCGTCCCCAGGTCGGCGACATCGTATCCGGAATTCAAAAGCAGCGTCTTGATTTCCTCCTTGACGTCGAACCCGGCGTGATCCGAGGCAATCGCAATGGCTTTCTGCGGCATTAACGTCCTGTTTCGTGTGCTGTGTGATTCGCGATCGCCGCTGAACGGCACAATCCCGTGTAACTTCGATCGACACGCATACCATATGTCGCAGGACCATACCAGACCGCTGCGGGTATTCGAAAGGACATCTCACTCACATTACGGCCAAAGCCACCGTCTGCAATTTCGGCGCCGCATCGGACCCCGTTCCAGGTTGCCGGCACAGGATATAGCGCAGATACAGCCAGTCTCGGCAACATATCGTAACCTTATGGTTAATATTTTTGCAAGATTTAGAAACTTTTTAAATAAGTTAACAAGTATAGTTAACGAAAACATGCTATTGGTTGACGAAACTACTTATCTTTAGTATTAATAAGTCAAACAAATTTACTTTGGGTCAGGGAAATGCCAGCAAACTCAGTTAACAATGCCTCACGCAGCGATATTCTTCGCATGACTGCCGACGTCGTGGCCGCTTACGTCGGAAACAATCCTCTTCCGGCGCGCCAAGTGAGTGATGTGATCAGCAAGGTATTCGGGTCGCTCAAGAGCCTCGGCGACACCGGGACCAACGGGGCGGCGCCGGTGCCCGCAGTGCCCATACGTCGATCGGTGACAGCGGACCACATTATCTGCCTTGAGGATGGCAAGAAGCTGAAAATGCTGAAGCGGCACTTGCGGTCGACTTTCAATATGACGCCGGAAGAGTACCGCGCGAAGTGGAAGCTGCCGTTCGATTATCCGATGGTGGCGCCGGCCTATGCAAAGGAGCGATCGGAGTTCGCGAAGAAGATCGGTCTCGGTCGCAGGACGACGGATGCGCCGCGCCGGCGCAAGGGTTGAGCACAGCCCGCTACTGATCAGACGTCGGTAAATTCCACGGCCGAAGCCGTTTTGGCTTCGGCCGTCCGGGCCGTTTTTCTGCGCGCCATGCAAAGTGTTGCTGTGTCGGTGTACGAAATCCGGTATACATCGGCGGCCCGATCCCTGTTGCGGATTACCGACCGGAGGCCTGAAGGATGAGTGCGCCGCGGACCATAAACCCCGATGTCGCCGGATCTGCCCCTGCAGCCAAAACGGCGCCCTTCATGTGGGAGGATCCACTGCTCCTCGAAGATCAGTTGACCGAGGAAGAGCGGATGGTGCGGGATACGGCGCGGGACTATGCGCGCGACAAACTGATGCCGCGCATCCTCGAGGCAAACCGGCACGAACGGTTCGACGGGACGGTGCTCAACGAAATGGGCGAGCTTGGCTTGCTGGGCTGCACCTTGCCGGAGGAATATGGCTGCGCCGGCTTGAACAACGTCTGTTACGGGCTCGTGGCACGCGAAATCGAAGCCGTGGACTCGAGCTATCGCTCGTCGCTCAGCGTCCAGTCCAGCCTTGTCATGCATCCGATCCATGTCTACGGCACCGAGGCGCAGCGCAAGACCTATCTGCCCCGCTTGGCGCGCGGCGAGATCGTTGGTTGTTTCGGCCTGACCGAGCCGGACCACGGGTCGGATCCGGGTGGTATGAAAACCCGCGCGATGCAGGCCAAGGGCGGCTATGTACTCAACGGCAGCAAGATGTGGATCACCAATTCGCCGGTGGCCGATATCTTCGTCGTCTGGGCCAAGACCGAGGACGGGGTCATCCGCGGATTTATCCTCGAGAAGGGCATGCAGGGATTATCGGCTCCCAAAATCGAAGGCAAATTCGCGCTGCGGGCATCGATCACGGGTGAGATCGTGATGGATGACGTCTTCGTTCCGGAGGACAACCTGTTGCCGGGCGCGAAGGGCTTGAAGGGGCCGTTTGGCTGCCTCAACAAGGCACGGTTCGGCATCGCCTGGGGGGTCATGGGCGCGGCCGAATTCTGTTGGCATGCGGCGCGAGACTATACGATGGACCGCAAGCAATTCGGTCGACCGCTGGCGGCCAACCAGCTGATCCAGAAGAAACTTGCGGACATGCAGACGGAGATCGCGCTCGGCCTGCAGGCCTGTCTGCGGCTGGGCCGGTTGGCCGAAGAAGACCGGGCCGCGCCAGAGATGATCTCAATGCTCAAACGCAACAATTGCGGCAAAGCGCTCGACATCGCGCGGATCGCCCGTGACATGCATGGCGGCAACGGTGTTGCCGACGAGTTCCATGTGATTCGCCACGTCATGAACCTCGAGGCGGTCAATACTTACGAGGGCACGCACGACATCCACGCGCTGATCCTTGGCCGCGCGCAAACCGGCCTGCAGGCCTTCACCGGGGCATAAGACAGGGCGAGCCGCGCCCGATGCTCGGCGCCGTCACGCTCCTGCTGGTCTGCCAGTTGGCCGGCGAAGCCATCCAGGTGGCAACGGGCGTGCCCGTCCCCGGGCCGGTGATCGGGATGGCCTTGCTGTTTGCGGGACTGGTCCTGCGCAGGCGCCTGCGGGTCGGACGGCGGGAAGAGCCCGAGACGCCGGGCGCGTTGGCCGAAACGGCACAGGGCCTGCTCAACCACCTTTCGCTGCTGTTCGTGCCCGCCGGCGTCGGCGTCATGCTTTACCTGCCGCTGGTCGCTGAGGAATGGCTGGCGATATCGGTCTCGCTAGTCGCCAGCACTGTCATCACGATCGTCCTCACCGCAGCGCTGATGGCCTGGCTGGCGCGGCGCAGCGGCGCTTCGGACGCCGGTCCCGGCAACGACACCGAGCCAAAATGACCAGCGAGTTGCGCGCTATCTGGGTCTATCTCGCCGCCTCGCCGCTGCTCGGCCTGACGGCGACCCTGGTGGCCTATCAGGCCGGATACTGGCTGTATCGGAAGAGCGGACATCATCCGCTCGTCAACCCGGTGCTGATTGCCGTTGTCGCACTGGTCGCGATGCTCAAGCTCACCGGGACCGACTATCGCACCTATTTTGATGGCGCACAGTTCGTGCATTTCCTGCTCGGGCCGGCGACAGTCGCTCTGGCCGTGCCGCTGTACCAACAGCTCCGACAGCTGCAGCGATCTCTTGTGGCGGTGCTGGTCGCGGTGACCGCGGGTTCGTTGACGGCGGCGGCCAGCGCCGTCGGCATCGCGTGGCTGCTCGGCGCCTCGCGCGAGACGTTGCTGTCGCTGGCTCCGAAATCGGTCACAACCCCGATCGCCATGGGCATCGCCGAGCAGATCGGTGGCCTGCCCTCGCTGACCGCCGTACTGGTCATCCTGACCGGGATGACCGGGGCGATGCTGGCGACCTGGACCCTGAATCTTCTGCGCATCGGCGACTGGCGCGCGCGCGGGCTCGCTGTGGGTGTCGCGGCGCATGGAATCGGCACGGCGCGGGCCATTCTCGTGCATCCGGTCGCCGGTGCCTTCGCCGGGTTGGCGATGGGACTCAACGGCGTTGCAACGGCGCTGCTGCTGCCTCTTCTGGCGCGGTGGATCTTCGGATGAACGGCACGAAAAAGGCCGCCCCTGAGACAGGGCGGCCCTTTTCAGTAGACCCCTCTCAGTACGCTGCGCGGACGGGAAAGTTCATCGCCGCGATCCAGAAGCGCTCCAGCCTGCGCAGCAGCGTGTTTGCGCCGTCCAGATCGGTGGCGGACGTGATCTCGCGCTCGAGCTTGTCGGCCTGCGCCTCGAACATGCCATCCAGCACATCGTGCAGGCGAATTCCCTTCTCCGACAAGCGTACGCGGACCGAGCGCCGGTCATGTGTCGACCGCTCCTGGATCAGGTAGCCGTTCTCGACCATCTTGCGCACGTTGTACGAGACGTTGGAGCCGAGATAGTAGCCGCGGTTCGTCAGCTCGCCGACTGTCAGCTCGTCCTTGCCGATATTGTAAAGGATCACCGCCTGGACGTTGTTCACGTCCTGGACGTCGAGCCGATCGAGCTCGCCCTTGACGACCTCGAGAAACTGCCGGTGAAGCCGCTCGATCAGGTGGATGGACTCAAGATATTGCTCTTTCACGGCAGACCCGCATCAGCTGTTGATCCGAAACTCGTTGCGGTTCCCGTAATGTCCCTGGGGACGGGACCGCTGGTGTCCCGAATCTGCGCTATACTTCTTAAAATTCGTTTAATTGAGCGGATTAATTGCCGCGAATCATCCTGATGATTCCCGAAAAGTCGGTCGACCCGCCGCCGCCGTTGACGAACAGCCCGTACAGCGCCGCCGCCGCCGCGCCCATCGGCGTTGCGGTGTCGCCGGCCTGCGCCGCCTGCTGCGCCAGCTTGAGGTCCTTGAGCATCATTTCGGCCGCGAAACCCGGCTTGTAGTCGTTGTTCGCGGGCGAGGCCGGCACCGGGCCGGGCACCGGGCAATAGGTGTTGAGCGACCAGCACGATCCCGACGATTTGGAGCTGATGTCGTACAGCTTCTGGTGGTCGAGCCCCAGCGTCTCGGCCAGCACCAGCGCCTCGCAGACGCCGATCATGGTGACGCCGAGGATCATGTTGTTGCAGATCTTGGCGGCCTGGCCGTTGCCGGCGCCGCCGGCGTGGATCACCGCCTTGCCCATCTTCTCGCAGATCGGCTGCGCCCGTGCGAAGGCACTGTCCGTGCCGCCCATCATGAAGGTCAGCGTCGCCGCCGCCGCGCCCGCCGTGCCCCCGGAGACCGGCGCGTCGACCATCTCCATGCCCGCCTGCTCCGCCGCCTGGTGCTGGGCGCGCGCGGTGGCGACGTCGATGGTCGAGCACTCGATGAACAGCGTGCCCTTGCCGGCGGCCGACAGTACCCCGTCCTCGATCAGCACCTGCCGCACGTGGCGGCCCGCCGGCAGCATGGTGACAACCACCTCGGCGCCGTCCGCCGCCGCC
>CP070634.1:2173506-2177877 GCA_020356105.1 Rhodospirillales bacterium
GATTCGAACCAACGTAGGCTAAGCCAACGGGTTTACAGCCCGTCCCCTTTAACCACTCGGGCACCCCTCCGTCATCGCGCGCCGAAACGCCGGTGTGCCCCTCCGCGCACCGCCACGACGGACCGGATGTATGGTGATTTAGCCGCGCTTGTCAACTTTAAAAACAGATAGGCCGGCATACACGATGGGACGGGGCGCCGGCACTATAACCATGACATCGCCCTATGCGATTGTTGTCGTCCCGCTAACATTTAGAATATTAAGATCTCGCATGGGCAAATTCAAGGCATCCGGCAACCGGCCGGCAGGGCGGGAACGCGTCCGACACGTTTGGCTGTGGGGATTGCATGCGGTCGCAGCCGCGCTTGGCAATCCAGCGCGCCGCGTTCGACGCCTGGCGGCCACGAGCGAAGGCGCCGCGCGCCTGAGGCTCTTGAGACCGACCGATGCCCCGGAACTCATTGACCGTAAGGCGCTCGAACGCCTGCTGCCGCCGGGAGCCGTGCACCAGGGCGTGGCGCTGTCGACCGACCCTCTGGCGCAGCCGCAATTGGCGGAGGTCATCGACCGAGCCGGCGACAACGCGACGCTCGTGATTCTCGATCAGGTCTCCGATCCCCATAATGTCGGTGCCATCCTGCGCAGCGCAGCCGCGTTCGGTGGCATGGCGTTGGTGCAGGCCGCGCACGGCGCGCCTTCCGCAACCGGCACTGTCGCGAAAGTGGCGAGCGGCGCGCTCGAGACCGTGCCGCTGGTGACGATCAGCAACGTCGCAAGGGCCCTCGACCAGCTCAAGGTCGCGGCGTTCTGGAGGATCGGCCTCGACTCCGATGCAGACCGAACTCTCGCCGAGGCGACGCCGCAAGGCCGCATCGCACTGGTGCTCGGAGCTGAAGGTAAGGGCCTGCGCCGACTGACGCGGGAACACTGCGATCTCTTGGTACGGCTGCCGACCCGGCCCCCGATCACTAGCCTCAACGTCTCCAACGCCGCAGCCGTTGCCCTTTACGAACTGACACGGAGCTAGACTGCCGACGTTATCCCGCCTCGGCCTGGCGGCGCAGCGCGGTGAGCGTCGTCGTCGGTGTGATCGCCTCGGGTTCAATGCGCAACTCGATCAGGCTCGGCCGATCGGCGGCAAGGGCGCGCTCGAAGGCCGGTTTAAACTCGGCCGTGCGCGTCACCACCTCGCCGTTGGCGCCATAGGCGCGGGCCAACGCGGCGAAATCGGGGTTAACGAGCTCGGTTCCGAACACACGGCCCGGATAGGTTCGTTCCTGATGCATGCGGATGGTGCCGTACATGCCATTGTTTACAACCAGAAAAATAGCATTGGCGCCATACTGCACAGCGGTGGCCAGCTCCTGCCCGTTCATTAGGAAGCAGCCGTCGCCGTTGAATGACACGACCGTCCGCTCCGGCGCGGCCAACTTCGCCGCCACCGCGGCGGGCACGCCATAGCCCATCGAGCCCAGCGTCGGCGCCGCCTGAGTGCCGAAATGGCGCCACCGGAAGAAGCGGTGCAGCCAGATTGAATAGTTGCCGGCGCCGTTGGTCACGATGGCGTCATCCGGCAGAACCTCGTTCATCCAGGCAACGATCTCCGCCAACTGTAACTCACCCGACATCTGTACCGGCTCGCCGTGTTTCAGATAGTCGGCGCGTGCCGCGCCCGCCCAGTCGTCCCAGGCGGCGTGATCGACCCGCTTGGTCGATCGGGCCAGGGCCGCGAATTCGGCCGGCCCTGCTGCGATCGCGAGGTCCGCACGAAAGACGCTGTTCAGCTCGTTCGGGTCGGGATGAACGTGCACCAGCGTCTGCGCCGGCACCGGCGGCTGCAGTAAGGTGTAGCCCACGGTTGTGATCTCGCCCAGTCGGGGGCCAACGGCGATGATCAGATCAGCGTCAAGCAGCCGTTTGCCGAGCGCCGGATTGATGCCGATGCCGATATGGCCGACATAACGCGGATCATGGTTGTCAAAGCAATCCTGCCGTCGGAAGGCAGCCCCCGTTGGCAGGTTGTTCGCCTTGGCGTAGGCTTGTATGTCGACACTTGCCTGCGCCGTCCAGCCGCCGCCGCCGACAATCATCAGCGGCCGCTGCGCTTTTTCCAGGAGTGTGCGCAGAGCGGTCATCTGCCCGCGCGCCGGCGAGGGGCGAACCGGCGTGGCCATGGCGACATCGATGGCCGTCGCGGAGTCGCGCAGCATGTCCTCGGGCAGTGCCAGCACGACAGGCCCCGGCCGTCCCGACAGTGCGGTGTGAAAGGCGCGGCTGACATATTCGGGAATTCGCGCCGCATCTTCGATCTGCGCCACCCATTTGGCCAGCGGAGCGAACATACGCGTGTAGTCGATCTCCTGAAAGGCCTCGCGATCGGCCTGGTCGCGAGCGACCTGACCGACCATAAGGATCATCGGCGTCGAATCCTGCATGGCGGCGTGCACGCCAATCGCCGCGTTGGTCGCGCCCGGGCCGCGGGTAACGAAACAGATCCCCGGCCGTCCGGTCAGCTTGCCCCAGGCCTCGGCCATGTAGGCGGCGCCGCCCTCCTGCCGGCAGATCGTGAAGGCGATCCGGTTGCGCGCGCCGTACAGGGCGTCGAGCGCCGCAAGGTAGCTCTCCCCCGGGACGCCGAACGCCCGCTCGACACCGTGACCCAGCAACGCGTCGATGAGGATCTCCGCGCCGGTTCGTTTCACCGTTGTCGCCTTCGCCATCGCGTCAATCCGCCTCCCTCGTTTCGGCACATATGCCGCGCGCCATCAGATCGTCGACCACCGCCGCATCCCGCTCCAGCAGGCCGTACAGAACCTCGCGCGTGTGTTGACCCAGCAATGGCGGCGGCCGGTGATACTCGACCGGCGTGTCCGAAAGGCGCAGCGGACTCGCGGTCAGCGGCACCGTGCCGGCCAGCGGATGTTCGAGTTCGATCCGCATGCCACGATGCCGCACCTGGGGATCATCGAAGACCTGGTCGAGCCGGTTGATCGGCCCGCACGGGACATGCACCACCTCTAGCGCCGCGATCCAGTCCGCGCTGGCCCGCGTTCGGGTGATGTCGAAGACGATATCCATCAGCGCCTCGCGGTTGGCGACCCGCGCGACATTGCCGGCGAACCGCGGATCATCGATCAGCTCGGGCCGTCCGGCGACCTCGCAGAATCGGGCGTATTGCCGGTCGTTGCCAATTGCAAGAATGATATGGCCGTCGGCCGTCGGCACCGCCTGGTAAGGCACGATATTGGGATGCGCGTTGCCCATGCGGCCCGGCGGCTTGCCGGAGATATGGAAGTTAGAGGTCTGGTTGGCCAGCGCCGCGATCTGGCAGTCGAGCAGCGCCATGTCGATATGCTGTCCCGCGCCGCCACGCTCGCGATGGTTCAGCGCCGCCAGGATTGCCACCGCCGCGTAGAGGCCCGTGAACAGGTCGGAGACCGCAACGCCGACCTTCATCGGCATGCCGTCGGACTCGCCGGTGACACTCATTAGCCCGCTCATACCCTGGATCAGGAAATCATAGCCGGCCCGCCCCGCATAGGGGCCGTCCTGGCCGAACCCCGTCACCGAGCAGTAGACGAGGCCCGGATTGACTGCCTTCAGGCACTCGTAGTCGAGGCTGTAGCGCGCCAGCGCGCCGACCTTGAAGTTCTCGAGCAACACGTCGGACTTCGCCGCCAGCGCCCGCACGATTTCCTGCCCCTCCGGCGCGGCGAGGTCGACGGCCACCGACTTCTTGCCCCGGTTGGCCGACAGGAAATAGGCCGACTCCGCCGTCGCATCGCCGTCGCGCCCGGCAAGGAAGGGCGGCCCCCAGCCGCGGGTCTCGTCGCCCGATCCCGGACGCTCGACCTTGATCACCTCGGCGCCGAGATCGGCCATGGTCTGGCCGACCCATGGCGCCGCAAGAACCCGGCTGAGATCGAGGACGCGATACGGCGCGAGCGGTCCGGCCATGACGATGTCGTCTCCTGCAGCGTGCCAGCGGTCGAGAGACTAGCGGGCAGCCGTGGCGCGGGCCAGCGCTAAATCGGTCGGCCGGCGCCGAAGACGGCCCGGCGCTGCGCGCGCTCACCGATCCCGGCGCGGCGGTAAATGCGACCGCCGGATCCCATGCACCAGCGTTTTCCGTGGTTTCCACGATGGCTGTCCGACGGCTCGATGCCGGCCGCTTGTCCGCCGGCCCACCCGGCGCTATATGATCGGCCACGCGGTTAGGTCATGCCGGCTTAGCTCAGTTGGTAGAGCGGCTGATTTGTAATCAGTAGGTCGGGGGTTCGAATCCCTCAGCCGGCACCATTTTTCTTACGTTATTTCAATCGGTTATAAAAAGTCCCTTTATCGGCATTGGAAGTCAAATCTATTCTGGTA
>CP070634.1:2177977-2193759 GCA_020356105.1 Rhodospirillales bacterium
CGAAAGGATCCGCTCCACCTCGCCGCCGAAATCTGCGTGGCCCGGCGAGTCGACGATGTAGGAGCGCAGGTCGCCACAGTCGCCGGCGGTGCATATGGCAAGGAGGGTGATGCCGCGATCGCGCTCGAGATCGCCGGAATCCATCGCCCGCTCGGCCATCGCCTGGTTGGCGCGCACGGCCCCTGACTGACGCAGCATCTGGTCGACCAGCGTCGTTTTGCCATGGTCGACATGGGCGATGATGGCGAGGTTTCGAAGGTTCATCGGCTTCGCTCTGGCAGTAAGGCTCCGGCCCGTCCGGTCGGGACGGGCCGCGCCGCGTATATAGGGATTGCCGATGTCCGGCGCCACCCCGATGTGTCGCCCTGCGCGGGCCGCCGCTTAACGCTCAACCGGATTCGGCAGTTCGCCGATCCGCGCCGATATGAGCGCCGCCAGATCCTGTTCCGGCCGGGCGCCGTTGTGCGAGATGATCTCGGCCGCACAGATCGCGGCGATGCGGCCGCACAGGCCTAGATCGAGGCCGCGCGTATAGCCGAACAGGAAGCCGGCGGCGAAGAGGTCGCCGGCCCCGGTGGTGTCGACGACTTCGGACACCGGCTCGGCGTCGATCACATGCACCTCGCCGTCATGGACGATCACCGAGCCCTTCTCGCTGCGGGTCAGGCAGGCGATGTCGACATGGCCGAACTTGTGCAACGCCTGCAGCGCGTCGTCGAAGCGCTCGACCTGATACAGCGAGAGGATTTCGTCCTCGTTGGCGAACAGGATGTCGGTATGCGCGGCGACCAGTTCGCGAAAGGCGTCGCGATGCCGGTCGACGCAAAACGGATCGGACAGTGTGATCGCCACCTTGTGCCCCGAATCGTGGGCGTATTCCGCGGCCCGCCCGAAGGCCCGCTGAGCGTCGGGCCGGTCGAACAGATAGCCCTCCATATAGGTCACCTTGCTCGACTGGATGACACCGCCGTTGAGATCGCCGACGCCCAGCAGGCTGGCGGCGCCGAGATCGGTGCACATGGTGCGGTGCGCATCCCGCGTTACCAGTACCAGGCAGCGTCCGGTCGGCGGACCGTCGGTTGCTGGCTCGTTGGAGAAGTCCACGCCGAGTGCATTCAAGTCATGCCGGAACACGCGGCCGAAATAATCGTCTCGAACCCGGCCGATATAGGCGCCCTTGCCGCCGAGCATGGCGAACCCGGCCATGGTGTTGCCGCACGAGCCGCCCGAAACCTCGACTCCCGGCGGCAGCTTGCCGTACAGGACATCGGCACGCTGCGAGTCCACCAGCGTCATCGTGCCCTTTGCCAGTCGCTGCTCCTGCAGGAACCCGTCGTCGACATGGGTCACGACGTCGACCAGCGCATTGCCGATGCCTACCAGGTCATAAGCGATCATGCTCGTCCCTCTGTTGCCGCGCGTGACTATAATTCGCCGGACCGTGCTGGCAAACGGTAAACACTTGCTGGCGAACCTCGGCATGGGATACACCCGACAGCCATGATCAGATATCTCGCGATGGCCCTTGAGCAGCTCACCGATCCGCGGTTGCGCGGTGTGCTGTTGCTGGGAGTCCTCGGTGCGCTGGCGATCTTCGCACTGCTGTGGGCTGCCGTTTGGTGGCTTCTTCTCGCATTCGACCCCTCGGCGGTGTGGGGCCTGTCGACCATCGTCGAATGGTTCGGCGAAGCGTTCGACTGGATCGCCGGGGCAGCCTTCATCGGCGCCATGCTGGTTGCCACCTTTCTGATGTTTCCTGCGGTCGTCACCATCGTGGTCGGCCTGTTCCTCGACCGTGTGGCCGACGCGGTCGAGGCGCGGCACTACCGGGACCTTGGGCCGCCGCGCGCCCAGCCCCTCGGCGAAACCCTGCTGTCGACGGTCAAGTTCGCCGTGGTCGTTGTACTTCTCAACATTCTCGTGCTGCCGCTCTACCTGGCCCTGATCCTGGTGCCGGGCGGTAGCCTGGTCCTGTATTACCTGTTGAACGGCTATCTCGTCGGGCGCGAGTTCTTCGAGCTCGCCGGGTTCCGAAGGCTGCCGGCGGGCGAGGCGACGCGGCTGCGCCGGGCCTACCGGTCGCGGGTGCTGATCGCTGGCATCGTCGTCACCGTGATGATGACGATCCCCGTGGTCAACCTGCTGGCGCCGGTGGTGGGCACGGCATTCATGGTCCATGTGGTGCACGATCTGATGCGCCGCCGGCGGATCGTGCCGGTCCCGGGCGGGACTGGCGGCGGGTAGGCTCGAAGCTATGCCTTGATTCGGCCAAGATTTGCGGAGAATATTCCGAAAATTGACGACGCATCGCGTACCGAAACATATAAACCGATCCGGCGCGGGGTGCCGGGCTTGTGCCCGCACCAGTCACCGGCCGCTCGGGCCGCAAAGGAGACACCGAAATGGGCACCGTCAAGGAGATCTCGAAATCCGACCAGCTACGTCCCGCCACATCGACCCGACCGGGCACGGGATTGCCGCGCAAGACAGGACCGTTGTCGATCCAGGGCGATGCGAAACGACTGACCGTCGGACGCGAGATCAGCCTGTCCGGAGAGATCAGTGCCTGCGAGATGCTGGTCGTGGAAGGCGCGGTGAAGGCCACCCTCGACGGCTGCAAGACGTTGGAAATAGCGCGACACGGCAAATTCAACGGCGCGGCCCATGTCGCGGTTGCGGATATCGCCGGCACCTTCGACGGCACGCTGATGGCCACCGATAGACTGATTCTGCGCGAAACCGGGCGCATTGTCGGCACGGTCCGCTATAAGGAAATGGAAATCGAGCGCGGCGGCCGCCTCGAGGGAACCGCGGAGTTGATCTCCGGCCGTGATACCGGCGATGACAGCGCCACGGCGAAGCATCCGCTGCAGCGCTGACCGGCCCGTGATCCGTCGCGTCGTCCTGTCGGCCCTGCTCTTCGCGAGCCTCGGCCTTGCCGCCTGCAGCGCAGCGCCGGAGCCCGCCGATGAAGCCGCGGTGCAACTTGCTCCCTACAGCGCGATGGCGTTCGTGCCGCCGGCCGCCGATCCGCAGGAACTGCTTGGACTCAATGCCGGCGAAGTGACGGCGAAGCTCGGTCAGCCCGCGCTGATCCGCCGCGAGGGCGATGCCGAAGTGTGGCAATACCGGCAGACCGACTGTGTCCTCGACCTGTTCCTGTACGGGACCGGCAGGCAGGTCGAGCACGTCGACCTGCGCGATCGCGGCGACGCAACGCAGGCGGCGGTGCAGGCCTGCTTCGAGCGGTTGCTCGAAAAGGGCGGGGCCGGCCCGGAGGCCTCGGTGGATTACAGCGTTTTTGCCTTGTAGGCACAGAGATCGCCCACGATGCAAGCCGGACAATCCGGCTTGCGCGCCTTGCACACATACCGCCCATGCAGGATCAGCCAGTGATGGGCGTGCAGCTTGTATCGCTCCGGCACCACCTTCTCCAGCTTCTGTTCGACCGCGAGCGGTGTCTTGCCGGGGGCCAGCCCGGTCCGGTTGCCGACCCGGAAGATGTGGGTGTCGACGGCGATGGTCGGTTCGCCGAAGGCGATGTTGAGGACCACATTGGCCGTCTTGCGGCCGACGCCGGGCAGCTTTTCCAGCGCCGCGCGGTCCCGTGGCACCGCGCTGTCATGCTCGTCGATCAGGACGCGGCTCAGCGCGATGATGTTCTTCGCCTTGGTGTTGAACAGCCCGATCGTGCGGATGTAGTCGCGCAGACGCGCCTCGCCGAGCGCGAGCATCTTCTGCGGCGTATCGGCCACCGCGAACAGCGGGCCGGTCGCCTTGTTGACCCCGGCGTCGGTCGCCTGCGCCGACAGCACCACGGCGACGAGCAGGGTGAACGGGTTGATATACTCCAGCTCGCCGCGTGGGTCGGGATTGCCGGCCTCGAGCCGCCGGAAGAACTCCGCGATGTCCGCCTTCTTCATGGTCGAGAGATTAGCCGCCGCGCGGGCGCCCGCCAAGCGGCGCCGGCAACGCTGCGGTGGAGCACACCCTTGCACCCGGGTTTTCCGCGCCCGGCGGCGCCGTCACGTCGCGCCGCTGGACAGGCGCGGCGCGGCGGAATAGCTTCGCTCCCATGGCGGGTGAAGAGAATCGGGGCATCATGCCGGCCCGGGATGGCGGCCGCGTCTTCTTCGATGCGGTGCTGCATCCCCATCGCAGCCTGACACCCCACGGCTTCAAACTGATCATCGCCGCGACCGCGGTCGGGCTGTTCGCGGTCGGGCTGCTGTTCATGCTGCTTGGCGCCTGGCCGGTCCTCGGCTTCTGCGGCCTCGAGCTGCTGCTTCTCTACATCGCGTTTCGCGTCAGTTTCCGCGACGGGCGGGCCGCCGAACGGATCCGTCTGAGCGACGCCGGGCTGGAGGTCAGCCGGCTTGCGCCCGACGGCGCGGTCGTCGGAACCTGGCGCCTGCCGCCGAACTGGCTCCGGGTGTCGATCGAGCAGCCGCCGCAGCATGACAGCCCGCTGATCCTCTCGAGCCATGGCCGGCATTTCGTCGTCGGCCGCTTTCTGACCGCTGAGGAACGCGGCGAACTTGCCGCCGCGCTCCGCGCCGCGCTTGAGCGCTGGCGCTGCAAGCCGAACCCCTGCGCCGCGGCCTAACCGGGCGTGACGGTCCCTTCCCCCCGGCCGGGTGCGGTCGAGATCGCCCTCTTGCTGTCGCTCGCGACGTTGTGGAGCTCATCCTTCGCTTTCATCAAGATCGCGGTCGAGACGATCCCTCCGCTCACCGTGGCGGCCGGACGCCTGGCGCTGGCGGCCGTCCTGATCGTCGCCGCAGCCCGGCTGCGCGGGCTCAACTTTCCCGCCAGCGACGGTCTGTGGGCGAAGTTCCTCGCCATCGGCCTGTTTGGCAACGCCTTGCCGTTCACCCTGATCAGCTGGGGCGAGGTGACGATCGACAGCGGCCTGGCGGCGATCCTGATGGCGGTGATGCCACCGGCAACGCTGGTTCTGGCCCATCTCTTCACCGTCGACGAGCGCATGAACCCAGCGCGGATCCTGGGCGTTCTCCTCGGCTTCGGCGGCGTGGTGGTGCTGATCGGGCCGGCCGCCCTGGCCGGGCTCGGCGACGAGGCGTTGCGTCAGACCGCGGTGGCCGGCGGCGCCGTCTGCTATGCCATCGCCACGGTGATCGCCCGGCGGCTGCCGCGGATGCCGCTGCTGGTGAGCAGCGCCGGCGCGCTGATCGCCGCGGTGACGCTGTCGCTGCCGCTGGCGCTGCTGGTCGACCGGCCCTGGGCGCTGGCGCCGGCGCCCGAATCCGTCGGCGCGGTCATAATTCTCGGGCTGTTCCCGACGGCGCTCGCCATCTTGATGTATTTCGCCCTGTTGCGGCGGACCGGCGCAACATTCATCGCCCTCAACAACTACCTGATCCCGAGTCTCGGCGTGATCTGGGGCATCCTGTTTCTCGGCGAGGCGCTGTCGGTGCGGGCGATCCTGGCGCTGGGGATCATTCTGGCCGGGATTGCCGTCACCCGCATCGGCATGCGCCAGAGCGCGCCGACGACCTGAGATGTCGAGGTCACGAGAGCAGCTTCGTTCCGTCAGGCGTTCTCTAGCGCCTTGACCCCGGGCAGCGTCTTGCCTTCCAGCCATTCCAGAAAGGCGCCGCCCGCCGTCGAGACATACGTGAAATCTGCGGCGACGCCGGCATGGTTCAGCGCGGACACGGTATCGCCGCCGCCGGCGACCGAGATCAACCCGCCCGCGCGGGTCAGCCGCCCGGCCTCCCGGGCGACTGCGACGGTGCCGTTATCGAAGGGCGTCACCTCGAAGGCGCCGAGCGGCCCATTCCATAAGAGCGTGCGCAACATGCCGAGCCGCCGGTTGAGATCGGCGATGCTGTCCGGACCGATGTCGAGGATCATCATACCGGCAGGCACCGCGTCGATCGCCACCGTCTCGACCGCGGCCCCGGCTTCGAATTTCGCCGCGACGACAGCATCGACGGGCAGCACGAGCTCGCAACCCGTTGCCGTCGCCTTCGCCTCGATGTCGCGTGCCGTCTCGGCAAGGTCATGCTCGCACAGGCTGGCGGCAACGTCGATGCCGCGAGCGGCGAGGAAGGTGTTGGCCATGCCCCCGCCGATGATGATCGCATCGACCCGACCGACGAGGTTGCCGAGCACGTCGAGCTTGCTCGAGACCTTGGCGCCGCCGATCAGCGCCGCCACCGGCTGCGCCGGGCTCTCCAGCGCCGCAGCCAGCGCCTCCAGCTCGGCCTGCATGGCGCGCCCGGCGGCGGCCGGCAGCAGCCGCGCGATCGCTTCGGTCGAGGCATGAGCGCGATGCGCGGCGGAGAACGCGTCGTTGACATAGGCATCGCCGAGCTTCGCGAGCGCTGCCGCGAACGCGGCGTCGTTCGCCTCCTCACCCGCATGGAATCGCAGATTCTCCAGTAACGCGATGCCGCCGGGCGGCAGATTTGCGACCACGGTTTCGGCCGCCGCGCCGATGCAATCGCCGGCGAAGGCGACATCGGCGCCGCCGAGCGCCGCCGACAGGGCCGGGACGACCGGTTCGAGCGACATTTCCGGCACGATCTTGCCCTTGGGCCGGCCGAAATGCGACATCACGACGACCCGGGCGCCCTTGTCGCACAGCTCGCGCAATGTCGGTGCCAGCCGCTCGATGCGCGTCGCGTCGGTCACCTTGCCGCCGGCAACCGGCACGTTGAGGTCGCCGCGCACCAGTACGCGCCGGCCGGAAAGCTCGAGATCGTCGATCGTCTTGAACATCGTCAAGTCCCCGTGTTGTAAGATATAGGCCCTGGCTCCAGGTCAACTACACTGATCGGCGTGTCCCGGCAACGCTCTCGGGTGTGGGAATCGCCCCACCCATCGCGGCGTCCCGTGCGGCCGGGCCGGCGCCGGTTCCGTCCGGGGCTTGTGCGGGCCGGTCGGATCGGGCAATGTCCGGCGCAAGGCCTCAGGACAGCCGATTTTCAACCGGAAGCGGGTTTTCCCAAGACAAGAGAGTGACAGTCATGAGCGAGTCCGCATACGACCTCATCGTCATCGGCGCCGGGCCGGGCGGCTATGTTGCGGCGATCCGCGCGGCGCAGCTGGGTCTCAAGGTCGCTTGTGTCGAGAAGCGCGGGGCGCTGGGCGGCACTTGCCTCAATGTCGGCTGCATCCCTTCGAAGGCGCTGCTCTCGAGCTCGGAGAAGTACGAGGAGGCGCAGCACGGCCTCGCCGCGCACGGCGTCGAAATTGGCTCGGTCAAGCTGAACCTGAAGGCGATGATGGCGCGTAAGGACAAGGTTGTCGGCGACCTCACCAAGGGCGTCGCGTTCCTGTTCAAGAAGAACAAGATCGACCATGTGCGGGGCGCGGCCAGTCTCGCCGGGCCTGGCACGGTCGCGGTGACGCCGGCCGATGGCGGCAAGGCCACGACGCTCTCGGCCAAGCACATCCTGATCGCCACCGGCTCCGAGGTGATGCCGCTGCCGGGCGTCGAGATCGACGAGAAACGCATCGTCTCGTCGACCGGCGCGCTGGCCCTGGCGAAGGTGCCGAAGCATCTGGTGGTGGTCGGCGGCGGTTACATCGGGCTCGAGCTGGGATCGGTGTGGCGCCGGCTCGGCGCCGAGGTCACCGTGGTCGAGTTCCTCGACCGGGTACTCCCCGGGATGGATGGCGAGGTGTCGAAGACTTTCGGCCGCATCCTCAAGAAGCAGGGCCTGACGCTGCGGCTCGGCGCCAAGGTCACCGCGGCCAAGGTGGGCAAGGGCGGGGTCAAGCTCGACATCGAGCCGGCCGCCGGCGGCACGGCCGAGACCATCGAGTGCGACGCGGTCCTGGTATCGATCGGCCGGCGTCCCAATACCGAGGGGCTGGGCCTCGAGGCGGCCGGCGTTGCGACCGACGCGCGCGGCTTCATCGAGGTCGACGAGCGGTTCCGGACGAGCGCCGAGGGGATCTATGCGATCGGCGACTGCGTGCCGGGGCCGATGCTGGCGCACAAGGCCGAGGACGAGGGCATCGCCTGCGTTGAGATGATCGCCGGCCAGAAGGCGCATGTGAACTACGAGGCGATCCCGGGCATCGTCTACACCTGGCCCGAGGTCGCTTCGGTCGGCGCGACCGAAGAGCAGCTCAAGGAGGCGGGGGCCGAGTACCGCGCCGGCTCGTTCCCGTTCACCGCCAACAGCCGGGCGCGGACGACCATGGAGACCGACGGGTTCGTGAAGATCCTCGCTGATGCGCGGACCGACCGGGTGCTCGGCGCCCATATCATCGGGCCCGACGCCGGCACGATGATCCACGAGATCGTCGCGGTGATGGAGTTCGGCGGCGCGGCCGAGGACATCGCGCGCAGCAGCCACGGCCACCCGACGCTCTCGGAGGCGGTCAAGGAGGCGGCGCTGGCGGTGGCCGGGCGTCCGGTCCACATCTGAGGATGGCGATTCCGGCGGCCGGACCGCGGGGCGGCTGAGAGGATGCGCCGGGCATCGCCGGCCCTGATGATCTTCGCCATGAGTGTGGCCGAGATCCTCGGCATGACGGCGTTCTCCACCTTCCCGGCGCTGCTGCCGGTCTTCACCGCCGAATGGCGGCTCAGCAACACCGCGGCGGGCTGGATCGGCGGCGTCTACTTCGTCGGCTACCTGTTGGCGGTGCCGGTGCTGGTGACGCTGACCGATCGCGTCGATCCGCGCCGCATCTACCTCGCGGCGATGGCGCTGAGCGTGCTCTCCGCCCTTGGCTTCGCGCTGGCCGCGGGCGGGGTGGTTTCCGCCAGCCTCTGGCGCGCGCTGCAGGGTATCGGCCTCGCCGGTACCTACATGCCCGGCCTGAAGGCGCTGACCGACATGCTGCCGGAGCGCGCGCAGAGCCGCGCGGTCGCCTTCTACACGGCAAGCTTCGGCGTCGGCTCCAGCCTGTCCTTCGTCATCGCCGGCGAGCTTGAATCGCTGCTGGACTGGCGCTGGGCCTTCGGCCTGTCGGCGATCGGCCCGGCCCTGGCGATCGCTCTGGCGCTGATGATCCTGCGGCCAGCGCCGCCGGCGGAGGACGCCATGCCGACCACGCGGCTGCTCGACTTCCGGCCGGTACTGGCCAACCGGCGGGCGCTCGCCTTCACTTTTGGCTATTGCGTCCATAACTGGGAGCTGTTCGGTTACCGCACCTGGATCGTCGCCTTTCTGCTGTTCGCCCAGGCGCAGCAGCCGGCGGGTGCGCTTGGCGTGGCGTGGAGCGCGACCATCCTGGCGGCGCTGGTCAATCTCGTCGGTCTGCCGGCCAGCGTTCTGGGCAACGAGCTGGCCCACCGGTTCGGTCGCCGCCGGGTTCTGGTCGCGGTGATGACGGCATCGGCCGCTGCCGGGGCGCTGTTCGGGGTTTCGGGCGCGACGATGCCGTTCGTCGTCGTCGTGATCCTCGCCTTTGTCTATGGCTGGACGGTGATCGGCGATTCGGCGACGCTGACCGCCGGCATGGTTGCGGCCGCCGATCCGCGCTACCGCGGCGCGACGATGGCGATGCACTCGATGATCGGCTTCGTCGGCTCGGCGGTCGGACCACTCGCCTTCGGTATGGTCCTCGACGTCGGCGGCGGCGCGACCAGCGGCCTTGCCTGGGGTCTTGCCTTCGCCTCGCTGAGCGCGGTGATCCTGATCGGTCCCCTGCTGATGCTGACCATGGCGCGGCGCGCCGAGGAGGCCCATGCGGCGGCACAGGGCGGGCCCCCGGACTGAACGGCCGCCTCGTCTTGCCGGATCCTTCGGGCTTTCAGTGCAGCACGTCCGTCAGAGCGTCGTGGACGACTTGGGTTGCGATATCGACCAGCAGGATGTCGTTGTCGACGATGACCCGTTCGAAGCCCCTGGGCGGCGGCGGCAGCTGCGCGACCAGATCCGCCGGCAGCCGGCGCTTGGCGATGCCTGGCGGCAATTTGCCCTGCTTGGCGAGGCCGGGCGGCATGCCCTGGTTGCCGACGCCCTTACCCTTGTTCTTGTTGCCCTTGCCCTTGCGCTTGACGGGCGGCCCGTCGCCATAGAAGTCGACGATAATCTGCGCCTCGTTCAGGCTGAACCCGATTTCCGCGGCAGCGGCCCGACCGGGCGCGAGCATGGAGAGCAGAATCAAGGCGGTCGTCGCCAGGACGGCGCTGATGAGCGGATGGCGCATCTGATTGATCCTCCGACGCGACGATCGGACAGTCGATCGGCGCTACGCCGCCTGTTTAGACGACGACCGGTTAAGACTTCGCCAACGCTGTGCTCAGTCCGCCCGGGGATGCGCCGCGCGGTAGGCGGCGAGAAGTGCTTGCGAGTCGACCTCCGTGTAGCGCTGCGTGGTCGATAGCGAGGCGTGCCCCAGCAATTCCTGGATCGCCCGAAGATCGCCGCCCGCGCCTAGGAGATGGGTGGCGAAGCTATGCCGCAGCGCATGCGGCGTTGTCGTCTGCGGCAGGCCAAGCAGGATTCGCAGCTGCCGCAGGCGGCGCTGGGCGACTCCGGGATTGAGGCGTTTTCCCCGAATGCCGAGGAACAGCGGGGCGTCCGCCTCGCGAAGCGAAACGGGTCCGGCGGCGAGATAGCCGGCGACTGCCTCGCGCACCAGCGGAAGCACCGGTAATATGCGCTCCTTGCCGCCCTTGCCGACGACACGCAGGGTATCGTCGGTCGGCGCATCGCGAACATCCAGGGCCAGCGCCTCCGAAATGCGCAGGCCGCAGCCATACAGCAGCGTGAACAGGGCGGCGTCGCGCAGGACCTCCCACGGTTCGCCCGGCTGCAGATCGACCGAATCCAGCAACATCTCGGAATCCGCGACCGTCAGCGGCTTGGGAATGCCGTGCGGCCGCTTCGGGCTGCGTACCGCGCGGATCGCATGGTTACCGCCGTGGCCGTTGCGTTCCAGCCAGCGGAAGAAGTTGCGCAACACTGACATGGCCCGGGCCGTTGAGCTGCGGCCGAGCCCGTCTGCCGCGCGGCGCGCCATCCAGGCCCTGAAATCTGCCGCCGTCAGGCCGTCGAGGTCGCGCAGCCGCGGCGGGCCGCCGAGATGGTCCCGGACAAAGGCGAGAAAGCTGTCGAGGTCGCGGGAATAGGCCGCGACCGTGTGGGCGGAGGCGCGGCGCTCGTGGGTCAGCCAGCGCCGCCAGGCGTCGACCGCCCGGGCCAGCGCCCGGTCTACGGCCGGGCCATCTAGGGCAGCTTCAACCATAGTCGGATCGCCCGCTCCAAGCTGCGCGCGAGAAAGGCCAGCAACTCGACCGCCTGGCCGGCCTCGAACTTGCCGGGCCGACGCGATCCGAAGGCGATCATCCCCGGTGGCGTGTTCGGCGAGATCGACAGCCGTGCCAGGGCATCCGACGCGACCAGAGGCGCGCCGCCGCCGTAGATCTCCGGTTCGCCCTCGACCTGGCTGCGCAGCAGCACGGGCCGACCGTCGCCGAGCAGCTGCGAGACGGTCCCCGCCGGGATGATTTGCAGCCCACGCAGATGCGGGGTCGCCGGCTCCGGACCGTCCGCCTCGACGCATAGGGTCACGACATCGAGATCGAGCAGCACCGCGAAATCCGTGGTAACCGTCTGGATCAGCTGCTCGAAGGAGGTCGCGCCCAGCATCGTCAGGATGCACTCGTGAATGCGTGTCTGGCTGGCGAGGTTGGCCCGGCTGGTGACGATCAGCTCGCGCTGGCGCTGCCGCCCCAGCTCCAGGTCCCGGCGCAGTTTTTCGATCAGCGCCTGCTGCAGGTCGGAGACGCCGCCGCCCAGTTCGCGGGCCGGCGCCGGCACGCCGTCCAGCAGTTCGGGATGGCGGGTAAGGAAATCGGGATTGTTACGCAGCCAGTCGGCGATCTGCTTCGCGGACAGGCCTTTTTCGGATTCGGTCTTGCGGGTCTGGGTCATCTGAGGTCACGGCCCTTCGCGGTCGAGGATCGACTGGCCCGTCTTCTGCCAATCGGCCAGGAACGCCGCGAGACCCTTGTCGGTCAGCGGGTGGTTGAACATCGCCCGCAACACGCCGGGCGGCACGGTCGCGACGTCCGCCCCCATCTTCGCGGCATCGACGACATGCATCGGGTGACGCACCGAGGCGACGAGGATCTCCGTCTCGAACGCCGGATAGCCGGCGTAGATCTCGACGATGTCGGCGATCAGCGCCATGCCGTCCGACCCGATATCGTCGAGCCGCCCGACGAAGGGGGAGACGAAGGTCGCCCCCGCCTTGGCGGCGAGGATCGCCTGGGCCGCCGAGAAGCAGAGCGTCACGTTGACCATGATCCCCTCGCGGGTGAGCGTCCGGCACGCCTTCAGGCCGTCCGGGGTGAGCGGCACCTTGACCGCGATATGGCTGGCGAGTCCTGCCAGCGCGCGACCCTCCGCCAGCATCGTCGCATAGTCGGTGGCCGCGACCTCGGCGCTGACCGGCCCGTCGACGATGTCGCAGATCTCCCGCACCACCTCGAAGAAATCGCGCCCCGTCTTGGCCACCAGCGACGGATTCGTGGTAACGCCATCGACGAGGCCGGTTGCCGCAAGCTCCCTGATTTCGGCGACATCCGCGGTATCGACGAAGAATTTCATGATCTCCTGTGCTCTCCCCCTCAAATCCCGCCCGCCTTTTGACGATGGCGCAAATGGCCCGCAGGATGCTAGATGATGTGCCGAGTCTAACCGATGCCGATGCACCACGCCAGCACGTCCGAATCCGAAGCCGCCGCCCAGCCCACCGTCTCGGTGCAACTGCCGCTGCCGCTCGGCACCACTTATGATTACCTGCGACCTGCTGACATGACGTTAACGCCGGGCGATTTCGTTTCGGTCCCGCTCGGCGGCCGCGTCGTCGAGGGCGTGGTCTGGCGCCGCGACGGGCCGCCCGGAGTCGCCGAAGACCGTCTCAAGGGTGTGATCGCACGCCTCGACTGCCCGCCGATGCCGGCGCCGCTGCGCGATCTCGTCGACTGGGTCGCTCGCTACACGCTGACGCCGCGCGGTGCCGTCCTGCGCATGGCGATGAGCATTCCTGAGGCGCTCGAACCGACCCCGCCTCGCGCCGGCTACCGGATCACGCCGCCGCCGCCGGACCTGCGGATGACGGATGCGCGCCGCCGGGTGCTGCGGGTGGCGGCCGCGGGACCTGCGCGCGGCGCGACAGAGATCGCCCGCGAAGCCGGGGTCAGCACCGGCGTGATCACGGGACTCGTCGCGGCCGGTGCGCTCGAGCGGGTCGCCCTGCCGGCCGATGGCGGCTATACCGTAGCGCTCGACCCCGGCCTGCCCGGCCCGGTGCTGTCGCCCGAACAGGCGGCGGCCGCCGCGCAATTGCGAGCCGCCATCGCGGGCGAATTCTCGGTCACCCTGCTTGATGGAGTCACCGGCGCCGGCAAGACCGAGGTCTATTTCGAGGGGATCGCCGAAGCGCTGGCCGCCGGCCGCCAGGTGCTGGTGCTGCTGCCGGAGATTGCCCTGACCGGCCAGTGGCTCGACCGATTCGCCGCGCGGTTCGGCGCGCCGCCCGATGTCTGGCACTCGGATCTGCCGCGCGGCGCCCGCCGGCGCTGCTGGCGACGGGTCGCGCAGGCCAGCGCGCGCGTCGTGGTCGGGGCGCGCTCGGCGCTGTTCCTGCCATTTCCCGAGCTCGGCCTCATCGTCGTCGATGAGGAACACGACGGTTCCTACAAGCAGGAGGACGGGGTCATCTACCATGCCCGCGACATGGCCGTTGTGCGGGCGCGGATCGAGAACATCCCGATCGTGCTGGCCACGGCGACGCCGGCGCTGGAGACCGTCATGAACTGCGAGTCGGGTCGCTATCGGCGGCTCCGCCTGCCGGCTCGCCACGGCGCCGCAGAGCTGCCCCGGATCGAACTGCTCGATATGCGACGCGCGCCGCCGCCGCGGCAGCGATGGCTGTCCGAGCCGCTGGTGGCGGCGCTGAGCGAGACGCTCGAGGCTGGCGAGCAGGCGCTGCTGTTCCTGAACCGGCGCGGCTATGCGCCGCTGACCCTGTGCCGCGCCTGCGGCCATCGGGTGCATTGCCCGAACTGCACGGCCTGGCTGGTCGAGCACCGGCTCACCCGGCAGCTGCAGTGCCACCACTGCGGCTACGTCGCGGCGCTGCCGTCGTCGTGCCCGGATTGCGGCGCCGAGGACCGCATGGCGGCTTGTGGTCCCGGGGTGGAACGCCTTGCCGAGGAGGTTTCGGCGCTGTTCCCGGGATGGCGGCTCGCACTGATGACCAGCGACACGGTGCGCGGGCCGTCGGCGGCGGCGGCGTTCGTCGCGGCGATCGCCAACCGCGAAATCGACATCATCATCGGCACGCAGATCATCGCCAAAGGGCACCATTTTCCGCTGCTTACCCTGGTCGGCGTGGTCGACGCCGATCTCGGGCTCGTCGGCGGCGATCTGCGGGCTGCCGAGCGCACCTTCCAGCTGCTGCACCAGGTCGCCGGCCGCGCCGGCCGCGAGGATCGGCCGGGCCGCGTCCTGCTGCAGACCTATCATCCGGAGCATGCGGTGATGCGGGCGCTGGTCGACGGCGCGCGCGACCGGTTTCTCGCCGCCGAATCGGAAATGCGGCGTGACGGCGGCTGGCCGCCCTTCGGGCGCCTTGCGGCGCTGATCGTCTCGGGCCGCGACGAGGCGCGGGTCGACAGGACGGCGGCGCTGCTCGCCCGCGCCGCGCCGCACGCGGAGCAGCTGCGGGTGCTGGGGCCGGCGCCGGCGCCGCTCGCCATGCTGCGCGGCCGCCACCGCCGCCGGCTGTTGCTCAAGGCGGCGCGGAACGTCGACGTGCAGGCCGTGCTGCGCCGCTGGCTTGGCCAGGTGCGCTGGCCGAACGGCGTGCGCGTGCAGGTCGACGTGGACCCATACAGCTTCCTGTGATCCAATCGCGCCCGCACAGGGGGTTGCACCAGGGAGGCGGACATGATCGACCAAAATCCGACCATCAAGGGAGTGCGCGCGCGTCCCGTCAACGTGCCGATGGCGCGGCCGCTAGCGACGGCCGGCGGCGCGGTCACGACCGCGCCGCTGGTGCTGGTCGACCTGGAAACGGATCACGGGATGACCGGGTCGGCCTATGTGTTCTGCTACACGCCGCTGGCGCTGCGGCCGGTCGCCGACCTTATCACCGGCCTCGGCGCGGCGCTGCAGGGCGAACCGTTGGCCCCCGCGCATCTGATGGACGGCCTGCAGGCGCGGTTTCGTCTCGTCGGCCTGCAGGGCCTGACCATGCTGGCGGCCTCGGTCCTCGACATGGCGGCCTGGGATGCGCTGGCGAAAAGCCACGGATTGCCCCTTTGCCGCTTGCTGGGCGGCGCGCCCGTGCCCGTCCCGGCATACAACAGCAAGGGACTCGGCCTGATCGGCCCGGAGCGCGCACCGGACGAGGCCCGCGAGCTGGTGGCTGAGGGCTATTCGGCGATCAAGCTGCGCCTCGGCTATCCGCATCTCGGCGACGACGTCGCGGCGGCCGGGGCGGTGCGCGAAGCGATCGGCGACCAGGTTCGGATCATGACCGATTACAACCAGGCGCTCGACCCGGCGGAGGCCGAGCACCGCGCCCGCGCCCTCGGCGCGTTCGACCTCGCTTGGATCGAGGAGCCGGTGCGGTTCGACGATTACGCCGGCTGTGCCCGGGTCCGCGCGGCCGCGCCGGTACCGATCCAGATCGGCGAGAACTGCTGGGGCGTGCACGACATGTACAAGGCGCTAGAGGCCGGCGCCTCGGACCTGTTCATGCCGGATGCCGGCAAGATCGGCGGGGTGACCGGCTGGCTGCGCGCCGCCGGGCTGGCCGAGCCGCGGGGCCTC
>CP070634.1:2193859-2198763 GCA_020356105.1 Rhodospirillales bacterium
CCACCGCCTGGGACAGCGCCCGCACCTTCCGCGGATCGGACAAGCGGGGCGGCGCCAACGGCGCGCGCATCCGCCTTGCCCCGCAGAAGGACTGGGAGGGCAACGAGCCCGCGCGTCTCGACAGGGTTCTGTCCGTGCTGGAGCCGATCGCGGCGGAGACCGGTGCGAGCGTTGCGGACGTGATCGTGCTGGCCGGCAATGTCGGCATCGAGCAGGCCGCGAAGGCGGCGGGCTTCGATGTCACGGTACCCTTCGCGCCGGGCCGCGGCGATGCGACGGACGAGATGACCGACGCCGAATCCTTCGCGCCGCTGGAGCCCGTCCACGACGGCTATCGCAACTGGCTCAAGAAGGACTACGCGGTTACCCCGGAAGAGCTGATGCTCGACCGCACGCAGCTGATGGGCCTGACCGCCCATGAGATGACGGCGCTTGTCGGCGGCATGCGCGTTCTCGGCACCAACCACGGCGGCACCAGCCACGGGGTGTTCACCGATCGCGAAGGGGCCCTGACGTCCGACTTCTTCGTCAACCTGACGGACATGGCCTATATGTGGCGGCCCTCCGGCAGGAACCTGTACGACATCGTCGATCGCAAGACCGGGGCGGTCAAGTGGACGGCGACCCGTGTCGATCTGGTCTTCGGGTCCAATTCGGTCCTTCGCGCCTATGCCGAGGTCTATGCCCAGGACGACAACAAGGAGAAGTTCGTGAACGACTTCGTTGCCGCCTGGACGAAGGTCATGAACGCGGATCGCTTCGACTTCGGCTGATCCCGGGGATCGCCCTCGCGCGTCAATTCAAGGGCGATCGGCGCGAGCTCTACCGCGATGCTTGCCGTCAACGCTTCGGGCGGGCCGTTCCGGCCCGCCCTTGGCGCATTGCCCGTCAGGTTGGCGCCGGCTCAATACCCCGCCTTGCGATCGTACAGATGCGGCAGCGGCTGGCCGGCCCGGAACCGCCTGATGTTCTCGGCGACCACCCTGGCGGCGCTGGCGGCGAAGGGATCACCCGCCGAATGGGGCGTAACGGTGATCCTCGGATGGGCCCAGAACGGATGTGCCGGCGGCAGCGGCTCGGTCGCGAAGACGTCCAGCGTCGCTTGGGAAAGCTGCCCGGAATCGAGCGCCGCCAGCAGGTCGTCTTCGATCAGCTGGTCGCCGCGCCCGGCGTTGATCAGGCTGGCGCCCTGCGGCAGCTTGGCGAACAGGGCGGCGTTGAGGATGCCGTCGGTCTGTCGCGTCTTTGGCAGCAGGCAGACGAGGATGTCGCTGCGGGCGAGGAAGCCGTCAAGCTGATCCGGTCCGAAATAGGATGTCACGTCCGCGAGATGCTTTTGCGTGCGTGACCAGCCGGCGACCTCGAAGCCCACCGCAACGAGCATCCGCGCGGCCTCGGCCCCGATCGCCCCGAGCCCGAGCAGCCCGACCCGTCGCGTCCAGGCCGGCGGCGCGAAATGCTCCTGCCAGATCCGCGCCTTCTGCTGCTCTGCGAAGCGCGGCTGGTCCTTGTGGTGGCGCAGCACGTGAAGCAGGACGTATTCGGCGACGCCGGCGGTCAGCGACGGCTCCACCATGCGGACGATCGGCACGTCCGGCAGCGCGGGATCGGCGGTCAGGCTGTCGATGCCGGCGGCGAGCGAGAAGATCACCTTGAGGTTCGGGAATTTCGCGAGCCCGCCCGGCGGCGGCTTCCAGCACAGCGCCATGTCGATCTCCGACTTGTCGCCCGGCGCCTCCCAGCGCCGGAAGTCGAGCTCGGGGAGGTGCTTCTTGAGCTCCGCCTCCCAGACATCCGCGGGGTTGATCGGCGAGTAGAAGATCAGCGCCAACGGCCGCCCCCTATGCCGGTGCGCGGGAAGTTTGAACCAAAGCGGGTCGCGTCATTGCGAGGCGAAGGCGAAGCAATCCAGTCTTGCGGCCCAGCTGGATTGCCGCGGCACTGCGCGCCTCGCAATGACGAGACAGCGTATTGCGGTCGTTTGGAATGCACCCCGGCCCTACATGCTGACGACGCCGGTCTCCACCGCCTTCATCTCGAAGGCCGCGGCCATCAGCGCCTTGGTGTAGGGATCCTGCGGATTGTCGAAGATCGCGTCGGCCGGGCCCTGCTCGATGACCTGGCCGCCGCGCAGCACGATGACCTCGTCGGCGAGCGCCCGCACCACCTTCAGATCGTGGCTGATGAACAGATAGGCGAGCTTGTGCGCCGCCTGGATCTCGCGCAGGAGGTCGACGATCTGGGCCTGCACCGACATGTCCAGCGCCGAGGTCGGCTCGTCGAGCACGATGAAGCGGGGCTTGAGGACGAGCGCCCGGGCAATGGCGATGCGCTGGCGCTGGCCGCCGGAGAACTCGTGCGGGTAGCGGTGCCGCCAGTCGGGGTCGACGCCGACCTCCTTGAGCGCCTCGACGACCATCGCGTCGCGCTCGCGGCGGTCGCCGATGCCGTGCACCGCGAGGCCCTCGGCGACGATCTCGGCGATCGACATGCGCGGCGATAGGCTGCCGTAGGGGTCCTGGAACACCACCTGCATCTCGCGCCGCAACGGCCGCATCTCGTGCGAATGCAGGCCCTGGATCTCGCGCCCGTCGAAATCGATGTGGCCGGTGCTGCGCTCCAGCCGCAACAGCGCCATGCCGAGCGTCGTCTTGCCGGAGCCGGACTCGCCGACGACGCCGACCGTGTGACCCTCGCGCACCGTCACCGAGACGCCGTCGACGGCGCGCACATGGTCGACCGTGCGCCGGAACACGCCCTTCTTGATCGGGAACCAGACCTTGACGTCCGCACCCGAGATGACGACCGCGGCGTCCTTGGCGCCCGGCGTCTTGCGCCCCTTCGGCTCGGCCGCCAGCAGGTGCTTCGTGTAGGCGTGCTGCGGCGACTCGAAGATCTTCGCGGTGTCGCCCTGCTCGACGATCTTGCCGTCGGTCATCACGCAGACCCGGTCAGCCATGCGGCGCACGATGCCGAGGTCGTGGGTGATGAACAGCATCGCCATGCCGAGCCGCCGCTGCAGATCCTTCAGCAATTTGAGGATCTGCGCCTGGATCGTCACGTCGAGCGCGGTCGTCGGCTCGTCGGCGATCAAGAGGTCCGGCTCGTTGGCCAGCGCCATCGCGATCATCACGCGCTGGCGCTGGCCGCCAGACAGCTCGTGCGGATAGGCGGTCAGCCGCTGCTCGGCGTTGCGGATGCCGACGAGGTCGAGCAGCTCGAGCACCCGGGCGCGGGCCTGGGCCGGCGTCATCGCCTTGTGGACGTAGAGCACCTCCGAGACTTGCTTTTCGACATTGTGCAGCGGGTTCAGCGAGGTCATCGGCTCCTGGAAGATCATCGCGATGTCGTTGCCGCGGACATGCTGCAGCGCGCTCTCGGGTGCGCCGACCAGCTCCTTGCCCTCGAACTTGATCGAGCCGCCGGGGTGGCGCGCCATCGGATAGGGCAGCAGCTGCAGGATAGACAGCGCGGTCACCGACTTGCCGGATCCCGATTCGCCGACCAGCGCTACCGTCTCGCCCTTGCCGATCTCGAACGAGGCGTGCTTGACCGCCTCGACCGCGCCGCCGGGCGTATCGAAGGTCACGGAGAGATCGTCCACCTGGAGCAGCTTCGGCTCGGCCATTGCCCTATCCCTGGATCTTGCGCGGATCGAACGCATCGCGCACCGCCTCGCCGATGAATACCAGAAGCGAGAGCATGATGGCGATGACGAAAAACGCGGTCAGGCCAAGCCACGGCGCGTGCAGATTGTCCTTCGCCTGGTTCAACAGCTCGCCGAGCGACGGCGAGCCGACGGGCAGGCCGAAGCCGAGGAAGTCGAGCGCCGTCAGGGTGGTCACCGAGCCGGCGGTGATGAACGGAAGGAAGGTCACCGTGGCGACCATCGCATTGGGCAGCACGTGGCGGACCATGATCTCGGGATTCGAGATGCCGAGGGCGCGCGCCGCCTTGACGTAATCGAAATTGCGGGCCCGCAGGAACTCGGCACGCACGACGCCGACCAGGGCGGTCCAGGAAAACAGCAGCATCAGGCCGAGCAGCCACCAGAAGCTCGGCGTGATGATGGAGGCCAGGATGATCAGCAGGAACAGCACCGGCATGCCGCCCCAGATCTCGAGGAGCCGCTGGCCGAGGAGGTCGGTCAGCCCCCCGAAATAGCCCTGTACGGCGCCGACGGCGACGCCGACGATCGAGCTGAAGACCGTCAGGGTCAGGCCGAACAGCACCGAGATCCGGAAGCCGTAGATCAGCCGCGCCACAACGTCGCGCGCCTTGTCGTCCGTGCCGAGCCAGTTCTGCGCCGTCGGCGCGGTCGGCGCGGGGCCGGGCAACTCGGCGATATGCGTGTTGTAGCTGAAGCGCACCGGCGGCCATATCATCCAGCCCTTGCCTTCGATCTCCTCGCGGATGAACGGGTCGGTATAGTCCGTCTGCGCGTAGAAGCCGCCGAAGGTGGTTTCCGGATAGGAGACGAGCACCGGGACGTAGAACGCCCCGTCGTAGCGCACCAGGAGCGGCTTGTCGTTCGCGACGAACTCGGCCGGCAGGGTCACGGCAAGCAGCGCGAGAAAGATCCAGAACGACCAGTAGCCGCGCTTGTTGGCCTTGAAGTTGCGGATCCGGCGGCGCGTGATCGGCCGGATCGGAATGCCGAGGAAACGGTCCTGTTTCATCGCCATGCGCGGATCACACTTCCTGGCTTTCGAAGTGAATCCGCGGATCGACGAACATGTAGGTCACATCGCCGATGATATTCAGCAGCAGGCCGAGCAGCGTGAAGAAATAGAGCGTGCCGAACATGATCGGGTAATCGCGCTGGATCACCGCCTCGAAGCCCAGCAAGCCGAGCCCGTTCAGCGAGAAGATCACCTCGATCAGCAGCGCCCCGGTGAACAGGA
>CP070634.1:2198863-2218904 GCA_020356105.1 Rhodospirillales bacterium
AGCCGAGCTCGAAACGCACCTGGTCGTTGCCCTTGCCGGTGGCGCCGTGGCAGACCGCGTCCGCCCCAGTCTCTTTGGCGATCTCGATCTGGCGCTTGGCGATCAGCGGCCGGGCGATCGAGGTGCCGAGGAGGTACGTACCCTCGTACAGGGCGTTCGCCCGGAACATCGGAAAGACGTAGTCGCGCACGAATTCCTCGCGCAGATCCTCGATGTAGATCTCCTTGATGCCCAGCAGTTCCGCCTTCTTGCGGGCCGGCTCCAGCTCCTCGCCCTGGCCGAGATCGGCGGTGAACGTCACCACCTCGCATCTGTACGTGTCCTGCAGCCAGCGCAGGATGATCGAGGTGTCGAGGCCGCCGGAATAGGCGAGCACGACCTTCTTGACTTTGTCGGCCATGGCGTAGCGCCCGTGTTGCTTGGTTGGAAGGCGGCGGCACTATAGCGCCTGCGCGGCGGCGCGCAAGGCCGGTTTCCCCCGCATCGCCCGTTGCCCGCCGTGGCCCCGGCCGCCAGGCCGGGCGGCATCCCGCCTCAGCGGCGTTCGTCCGCGCGCGCCCAGACCGGCAGCACGGCGACGGTCCCTACGACCAGGATCGCGCCGGCAATGGCGAACAGCGGGAGATAGGCGTGAGTCGCTTCGAATAGGGCCGACAGGCCATAGAACCCGCCCGCCTGCGTCAGCGCGAAAAACAGGGTCATCAGCCACCACAGCCGCCGCTGTCCGTGGCGGCCGCCGACCTCGCCGGCACGGCCCGCGAACAGCGCGACGGTGCCCGGCATCGTCAGCCCGAACAGGACGGACGAGACGATCTGCAGGTCCGGCGCCTGGACGGCGACCGGAAACAGCGTCGCGACGGTGCTGATCACCATCGCCACGGCGAGGACGCGGGCGAAGCCGAACCGGTCGGCGATCCGCCCCAGGGCGAACGGCGTCGCCGCTGCCAGCAGGCCGATCACGGTCCAGTGCGCGCCGCCGACGGCGATGCCGAGCGAAAGCTCGCGGGCCAGATAATCGACCCACAGCACCGAATGCGGGGCGATGCCGATCGCCACCGTGGCATAGGAGAAGCACAGGAGGATCGCTGGCAGCGTCATGCGTGCCGGCGCCTCTCCGGTCGGCGGCGTGAGCCCCTCTTCCGGCGGTTCGCGCCAGAACGCATGCGCAAGCGCGGAGAGCACGAGGACGGCACCCGCAAGGCCTAACCATGCTGCGCTGGCGCCCAGCCCGGCCAGCAGCGGCACCAGAGTGCCGGTGGCGGCGACGCCGGCCCCGACGCCGGTGAAGATCATGCCGGTGATCGCACCCCAATGCGCCGCCGGCGTGAGCGCAAGCACCGCGGGGCCGACGAGAACGATCAGCACCGCGCCGCCATAGCCGGCGACGAAGCGCCACACCGCGAGCCACGGGTAGCCGAGAGGCAGCGCGGCGGCGGCAAGCGACAACAGGCACAGCAACAGGTTGAGCCGTACCGCCCGGCCGGCGCCGAGGCGCGCCTGCAGGGGCCACGCCATTACCGCGCCGAGGAAATAGCCCGCGAAGTTGATCGCGCCGAGATAGCCGGCCTCGACCGGCGTGATCCAGCCCTCGCCGATCATCACCGGCACCAGAGGCGTGAAGGCGAAACGGCAGATGCCGACGCCGATCAGGCCGCCGGCAAGACCGACGAAGGCCAGCCTGCGTATCCCGCCCCGGTCGCTGACCAGGGCGTGCCCGGAATCGTTCATTTACCGCCGGTTCCGATCAAATCAAACAGGCGAGGCAAATCCACACAGATGTCGTCCGCCTCCCGGCTGCGGTCGGCCCGAAGGATCGTCTCGCATGCCTGCTCCATTGCAAGGAACGCGGCCCGCAACAGGTGGTTGGCGTGGATCACGACGGAGACGCCGCGCTCAAAGAGTTCGGTATCGTGGACGAAATTATAGGCCGTGGGGATGCACAGCAGCGGCTTGTCGATGCCGGTTTCATGGCGTAGCGCGTTGAAGGCGTCGATGAAGGCGAAGATCTCCTCGCCGGTCTTGTCCTTGGAATGGATGACGATGCCGTCGGCCGGCGAGTCCAGGTAAATTCGGGCCCGCATCAGGGCATCGTCCAGCCCGGCGCCGGCGATCAGGCTCTCGATCCGCGCGAAGATCAGCACGTCGCCGCTCAGCATCGCCTCCTTGCCGGTTCCGATCTTGGCCGCGAAGGCCGCCGGATCCTCAAGATCATGTTGGACGCCGGCGGCAAGGCTGGTGCGTTTGGGGAACACCTTGTCCTCGACGATGATCAGCGAGACGCCGAGCGCCTCCAGCCGCGTGCACAGGTAGCGGAAGGCCAGCTTATCGCCGCCGGTGTCCGCATCGGCGATCAACGGCTTGTCCGTGGCGGCGGCGATCTCCTCGATGGTCTCGAGCTTCCGCTCCTGGCGCGCGAGCTCAACGTCCGGCAGCGCCCGGCTGGACGCGCAGGTGAACCCCGACAGCCACAGCGCATCGAATTCCTTGCGGGCCCCGTCCGGCCCGTCGATCGCCGCCTCGTTTCCGATCAGCCCCGACAGCGGATTGTGCGCCTCGATGGCGCGCAGCTTGCGGCCCTCGCCCAGCATCGCCTTGAGAAGCCCGCGGCGGTCCTCAGCGAGGATGCGGTGTTTCAGGGTCATGGACTCAGCCCTCCCGCGCCAGCACGCGCAGCACGCTCTGCACCGTCAGCACGCTGATCCAGCGGTTGCCCTCGATGCTGACGCCGGCGATGTGCGGGGTGAGGATCAGGTTCGGCACGCCGGCATAGCGCGCGCCGCGTTCCGCCGACATCGGCTCTTGCGCGAACACGTCCATCGCCGCGCCGCCGATCGTGCCGCCTTTGAGCGCTTCGATCAGGGCGTCCTCGTCGACGATGCCGCCGCGCGTCGTGTTGACGAGGATGGCATCGTCCTTCATGCGGCCGAGCGCCGCCGCGTCGATCATATTCGCGGTCTCCTGCGTATAGGGCGTGTGCAGGCTTACGACGTCGGAGGTTTCCAGCAGGCGCTCCAGCGACACGGACTCGACACGCATCTCGCGCCAGGCCGGATCCTCTTCGTGCACGAACGGATCGTACGCCACCAGATTCATCCCCAGCGCCGAGGCGCGCGACGCCACGTGCCGCGCGATGTCGCCGAACCCGATGAGACCCAGCGTCGCGCCGGACGCTTCGCGCCCGATCAGATCGTTGCGGGGCCATTCTCCGGTGATCACCCGGCCGGATGCGCCGTAGGCGCCGCGCAGCAGCACCAGCATGGTGGCGATGACGTATTCCGCGACCGACACGGCGTTGGCGCCGCGCGCCGGACAGACCTCGACGCCGCGCGCCGCACAGGCATCCAGGTCGATGCGCTCCAGCCCGACGCCGAGGCGGCCGACCACCTTCAGCTTCGGGCACGCATCCAGCAGCGCCGCATCGACCCGCGTGCGGTTGCGCACGATGAGCGCCCGCGCCGAAGCGGCCTCGCGGACCAGATCGTCCGGCCGGTCGACCAGGTCTTTCTCGTACAGCACGTCATGGGTCGCCGCGAGGTCCGCCGCGACCGCGTCGTCCATGAACTCCGTAATGACGATATCGGCCACGCTGTCCCCCTGTCCGACGCGGTGTTTTCTCTGACCGGCCGCGGGGCCTGAGCGCCCGGCGACCGCCGCTCTGCCGTGCCGGGGATGATACGCATTGCGCGCCCATCCATCGAATGAAATCCGCGCGGCAACGGGCCGCACCCGCCATTTTGGGCGGAACGAGCCCATGCAAAGGCGATTTCCGCGGGTTTCGGTTATGCCGTTCAAAGCGCCGTTCGTTGATGGCGCTAACGAAGACGTGTCAGCGGACACATATTGGATTTGGCTGACGCCGGTTTTCGGCCCATACTCGGGCGATTGCAGGATATGGCGCCACCTGCGCCCAGCGGTGACACCAATGGCAGCGCGCGCAGACAGAAGCGCGGATGATCCGACAGACTTCATCACGCACCGGAATGCGGTTCGCGGATTTCTTGTGTCCATAACGGGCGATTCCACGCTCGCCGAGGATCTGACGCAGGAAACGTTCCTGAGGGCGCAGCGGGCCCGCGACCGATATCGCGGTGACGCCTCGGTGAAGACCTGGCTGTTCTCCATCGCCCTGAACCTGGCCCGCGACCATTTCCGCGCGGCGGCGCGGCGCGGCGTCCCCGCCGGGATCGAGGCCGCCGAAGATTTGCCGTCCGCGGAACTCGGCGCTGAACTTGCCGCCATGCAGAAAGAGATGAGCAGCTGCATCGGCCGCTACGTGCTGCAGCTTCCGGGGCAGCAGCGGGACGTTGTGGCGATGCACGACATGGGCGGTCTCGGCCATGCGCAGATCGCCCGCCATCTCGGCATATCAGAGGGAAATGCGCGCGTCCTCCTGCACCGCGGACGCGCCGCCCTGCGCCGGATCCTCGAGGAGCATTGCATCCTTTCCTTCGACGACCAGGTTCCCTGCGAGCCGCGTCCGCGGGATTGATACCCCGCCACCCGTAACAAATCGCCGCCCTCCGTCGTCAAAGCTGGAGAACGGATGCGATCGCCGCGTCCGCACGAAAGCGAATGGAGCAAGTCATGCCGATCACGAACCTGGAGAAAGAACTGGCCGCCGTTGGAATCTCGATCGCGGCGGGATGCAAGCCCTGCACCGATTTCCACATCAAGGCGGTGCGCGAGGCCGGGGCAGAGGCGCCGGCAGTCCGCGACGCGGTCGATCAGGCCGCGGCCGTCCGTGCCGCCGCCAATGGTATCATGTACTCCTATGGGCTGGCGCATCTGGGCAATGAGGTGTCGGCGCTGCCGGCGCGTGTCGATCCGAAACGCCAGGCGGTGCTGACCGGCCTTGGCGCAGCCTTCGCGGTCAACTGCACGTCGACCCTGGATCAGCACATCGCCGCCGCCGGTGAGGCGGGTGTCTCGACCGGGGAAATAGTCGAGATCGCAAGTCTTGCCCGCTTCATCAAGGGCAAGGGCGCGTCCCATGTGGACAAACGGATCGAGGCTCTGGAGAAGGAGAGCGAAGCCGAGCCGGCCGCAGCCTGCTGCGGCGCGTAAGCCAGCGGGGGCCGGGAAACCGGCCCTCACGCCCGCGCGTGGCCCTCTTTCGACTCCCCGCGGCGTTTCCAGCCGGGGATGCGCACGCTCTCGGATTTCAGCTGGCCGCAGGCGGCGGCGATGTCGCGGCCGCGCGGCGTGCGGATGGTGGCCATGATGCCGGCGTTGCGGATGATCTCGCCGAAGCGCTGCACGCGTTCGGGCGCCGAGGTCTCGTAGCGGCTGCCCGGCCACGGGTTGAAGGGGATGAGGTTGATCTTGGACGGAATCCCTTCCAGCAGGCGCAGGAGTTCGCGCGCATCGGCATCGGAGTCGTTGACACCCTTCAGCATGACGTATTCGAAGGTGATGCGCCGGGCGTTGGACAGCGACGGGTAGTCGCGGCAGGCGGCCAGCAGTTCGGCGAGCGGCCAGCGCCGGTTGACCGGCACCAGATCGTCGCGCAGATCGTCGCGCACGGCATGCAGCGAGATCGCCAGCATCACCCTCATCTCGGCCCCGGCGCGACGGATTTCCGGTACGATGCCCGAGGTCGACAGCGTGATCCGCCGGCGCGAGAAGTTCAGCCCCTTCTCATCCTTGATGAGGTCGACCGCGGCCGCCACGGCGTCGTAATTGAACAGCGGCTCGCCCATGCCCATGAAGACGACGTTGGTGATCTGCCGGTCGTCGCTGGGGGTCGGCCATTCGCCCAACTCGTCGCGCGCCATCATCACCTGGCCGACGATCTCGGCGGCGGAAAGATTGCGCACCCAGGGCTGCGTTCCGGTATGGCAGAACGAGCAGGTGAGCGTGCAGCCGACCTGGCTGGAGACGCACAGCGTGCCGCGGTCCTCCTCGGGGATGAAGACGGTCTCGACCTCGTTGCCATCGGACAGCCGCAACAACCATTTGCGCGTGCCGTCCTCGGAGAGCTGGGCGGTGACGATGTCCGGCCGGCCGATACGGAATGACTCGGCGAGCCGCGCGCGCAACGGCTTCGAGATGTCGGTCATGGCGGCGAAATCGGTGACGCCGCGAAAATAGATCCAGTTGAAGATCTGGTCGGCACGGAAGCGCTTCTCGCCCAGCGCTTCCATCTCGCGCACGAGCTCTGTGCGCGTCAGGCCGAGGAGGTCCGTGCGGGACTCCCCATCCGCCACCGCGGCCAGCCGGCCGCCGGGCAGGAAATCGTCGAATTTCGGCGCCGAGTCGGTCATGCGGTGGATATAGGGCCCGCAACGCCGTCAGGCAAAGGGAATCCGCCACCCGCCCATCCGGGGGCGGACAGCCTTGGCGGCCGGCCGCGTGTCCTGAGATGATGCGATGATCCCTTGCGGCGCGGCCCGGCCTCGGCCAAACTGGGGCGGCAGACAACCGGCAACGGAACGACCCATGGCGAACGAACACAGCGAACTCGAGACCGCCATCGCAATGCTGATCGACGAGATGGAAGGCGATCTCGGGGACCGGCACGAGATCTGGCTGCGGCTGCAGACCCTGCTGCAGCAGATCCGCGCCACCGGCATGCCGGTGCCCGACGATCTGCAGCGCATGGAGGAGGAGCTGGAAGCCGAATTCGGCGCCGAAAGCGGGCAATAAGCAATACTCTCTGGTCCCTTCCTTTGACGCTTGCGCGGCCCGAGACCGAGCGACCTCATACTTCGAGACGCGGCTTCGCCGCTCCTCGGCATGAGGCGCATATATCTGTTTCGTTACTGTGGGACTCGGACGCTTGCGTCCTCGCCCCGAGGAGGCGCGGAGCGCCGTCTCGAGGGGTGAGGTTTTGCCAACGCTCCCCCCTTACCGCACCTTGCAGGCGTTGCTTACCGCGTTGTGCGCGGCGGTGAAACCGGACAGCGAGAAGGTATCGGTGGTGCGGGTACCGCGGCTGGAAATGCCCTGGACGATCATCTCCGCCCCGGCGCGCATGGCCCGCACCAGCGCCCGGTCCGATTTGGAATCGCGCGTCCAGGCCGTACTGCGGTCGGAGAACAACTCGAACGTCGTGCCAGAGATCACAACGTTGACCGGGGCACCCTTCTTGAAGGTATAGCCGATATTGATGCTGACCTCGTCGGTGCGGTTGTGGGCCGGTCGGTGCGTGACGAAGACGTAGACCTCGCCACGCTTGGTGTAGTCACCCTCGGAGGATTGCGGCACCGAGAACATGGTACAGACTAGCTTGCCGCCCTCGTTGTAGCTTCTGGCCTGCCAGTCCTTGAAGGTCCCGAGATCCTCCAGCCCCTCCTGGGCCAGGGCCGGCAGGGCGGAGGCGGCGAGCGCCGCCAA
Organism: Rhodospirillales bacterium; assembly: GCA_020356105.1. Lineage (GTDB taxonomy): Bacteria > Pseudomonadota > Alphaproteobacteria > UBA8366 > JADFVY01. The sequence goes on from CP070634.1 coordinate 2,206,199, forward strand.
GGCGACGAGTGCGGTTCGTACTGCGCTTATCGGTGTCATGGCATCCCGTTATAGCGAAAAACATGGCGTGATAATGGCATGGTTCAGGTTCCGCCGCGACGGCGCCGCAGCACCGGGCCGCCGTGCCGGTGTCCCGGCAGCGCCTCGGTCGGTCCGCCGGCGCGAACCGGTCGTGGCGCGAAGCGGCGTCGGGCAAGCATCCGGTCGTACATCAGGATCGCCCCGGCGATCCCGACATTGACGCAGAAGCGGGTCGGGATCCGGACGGTGAAATCGCAGCGGTCCAGCAACGCCGGCGACAACGCTCCGCGCTCCGGCCCGAGGACGTAGGCCGCGCGCTGCGGATGGGTGAAGCTCGGCAGGTCGGCAGCCTCGTCCAGGAGCTCGACGCCGACCAGGCGGCAGTCGCGCGGCAGGGTCATCTCGTCGACCGAGGCGTATTCGTAGAACGGCAGGTGCTTTGCGGTCTGCGACGTGTCAGAGCGGTTGATCGCCCGCAGGTCGACCGCCGGCGCGATGGCGAACACGAAGTCGGCCCCGAAGGCGTGCGCCGAACGGAACAGGTTGCCCACGTTCATCGGCTTGGAGATGCGCTCCACGCCGATCCCGAAATATCCCCGCCCCTCAGTCATGGCGCGGAACCTTGCACGGGCCGGACGGAACAGGCAAGTTGTTTGAAACGTCGTGCGGGAAAGGACCCGGTCCATGTCCGATGATGCGAGATCAGCCGCGGCCACCGTGGCGGGACCGGCCGGCGCTAATCCAATCCTCGTCGAGGTGACCCGCGGCCCGATGGTCGAGTCGCGGCACCGCGGCAGCGCCGTCGTCGTCGACACGCGCGGTAAGGTGGTGGCCGCCTGGGGCAACCACGACCGTCCCGTCTACCCGCGCTCCGCCGTCAAACCGCTGCAGGCGATCCCGCTGGTCGAGACCGGCGCCGCCGCGGCGTTCGGGCTCGGTGATTCCGAGATTGCCCTTGCCTGTGCCTCGCACGGCGGCGAGCCCCGGCACGTCGCGACGGTGACGGCATGGCTGCAGAACATCGGGCGCGGCATCGGCGATCTCGAATGCGGACCGCAATGGCCAAGCCATGAGGACAGCGCTCATGCCCTCGCGGCGGCAGGCGAGGCGCCAACGGCGGTGCACAACAATTGTTCCGGTAAGCATGCGGGATTTCTTGCCACAGCCGTGCACATGGGCGAGGAAACAGGGGGCTACGTGCGGATCGAGCACCCGGTGCAGCAGCGCATCCTCGGCACGCTCGAAGCGATGTGCGGCCTCGATTTGTCGGAGGCGCCGCGCGGCATTGACGGCTGCGCCATTCCGACGATCGCCATCCCGCTCGAGAACCTCGCCTACGGCATGGCCGGCTTCGGCGCCCCGGACGAGTTTTCGCCGGGCCGCGCCGACGCCTGCCGTCGTATCGCCGCGGCCATGGCGGCGGAGCCCTTCATGGTGGCGGGGACCGATCGCTATTGCACCGCGGTGATGCGGGTGACCGGACACGCCGCGCTGGTCAAGACCGGGGCCGAGGGGGTGTTCTGCGCGGCGCTGCCGGAGCTCGGGCTGGGCGCGGCTTTGAAATGCGACGACGGGACGAAGCGCGCGGCCGAGGTGATGATGTCGGCGGTGCTGCGCCAGCTCGGCGTGCTGACGGCGGAGATGGAGGCCGCGCTTGCCGACTGGATCACCCTGCCGGTGACCAACCGCAACGGCGCCCGGGTCGGCGAAGCGCGCGCGACCCCGGCGTTCAAGAGCTAGCACGGGCTGCCGCGGGGCGGCCTTTTCTGCGACCGGGTCGCATCCGCCGGGCCCGCACCCCGGGGCGCGTCATTCGAGCCCATGCGGGAATATCCTCTGAGGGCCGCGGAGAACGACGCGGCGGGCCGCTCGCGAGTTCCGCCCTGTTCGGGCCGCCCGGCGGCACCACCCGGCCGTGAGGCGGTGCCGCCCGCGAACGGCGCCGGGACCCGGCGGTCAGAAGTTGAGCACCGTCGAGACGCCGATCACGTGCGCCGTATAGTCCGGCGAGTTGCCGCCGAACCACAAGACAGCGTCCATGGTGTCCGGCGCCACATTGTCGAGGGCGAAGTCGACCGAGTCGAAGTATTCGAACAAGTAGGCCAGGCGGAACGTGACGCCCGGGGTCATATCGTATTCGGCCGCCAGCTCCAGGCTGTGGATATCGGTTTCGACATCCGGCAGGTCGTCCGTGGTTCCCGAACCGTTCGCGCCGGTGCCGCCGGCAACGTCGTAGCTGGTGCGGGCCATCGAGAAGGTATAGTCGAGAGTCAGGCGGACGTCGGTCGCCAGATTGCGCCAGTCGAGGCCGGCGCCGAGCGAATGCACCCGGTCCGTCGTGTCGATCGTCCAGAACCGTGTCGGATCGTTGAACGGTGGCAGCTCGCCGCCGGTGAACCTGTAACCGCGCTGGTCGAATCCCATCTCGTCATAGGCGTACCAGGCATAGGCGGTCAGCCTCTCGCTCGCGCTGTACGACATGTCCGCCTTGGCACCGAGGGCGCTGCCCTCGGTCAGCCCGATAGTCGTCTCGTCGTAATCGTCGAGGGCATAGTTGGCGCCGAGCGAGACGGCAACCGTATCCGATGCCATCCAATTTGCGACGGCCCTGACCTCGTTGCGGATGCGATTCCCGATATTGAACTTGCGGAGATCCGGATTGTTCTCAAAGGCACCGGGCCCGGGATCGGGGACCTCGCTCTCGCGCAGCGGCGCGTTCCCCACATAGACATCGCCGTCGCGCGCCGCATAGGAATAGGACACCCAGCCGTCAACCGCGTCGGTTGCGCGCCCGCTCAGGCGCGCGGACAGGGTGTGCTCTTCCGTCTTGTCGCGTTCCGAATAGGTCCGCTCCATGTTGTCGTACTCGTAGCCGAGCCCGAATTTGCTGTAGCTGCCGAGACGGTACGCGCCGTCGAGGTTGACCAGATGCTGGTTGAAGCTGTGCGGCGCGTTGAGCCAATCGCCGCGATCGCCCTGGTTGCTGACGTCGTTTGCAACGTAGGAATAGACGTCACGCGGCGTCTTGTTGTCGCGGTCGCTGAAGCGGTACCGACCCGACACATCGAAGCTCTGTCCGAGCCGGCTGGTGGCACCGAGGTCGGCGCGCAGCGTGTTGATCTGGCCATCCAGGGAACTGCGCGGCAGAGGCGTGCCGATCGGGATCGCGGCATTGATCGTATATGGCAGAAGGTCCTCGTTCTGGAGCATCACGCCGTAAGCGAGGCTACCGGTGACGCGCGTCGCGTCCGATACCGAGTAACCGCCCGAAAGCGTCAGATTGTGGGCCTGGTTGTCTGGGTTGAGGGCCATCTGCCCTTCCTCAGGCTGGAAATCCCAGGGACCACCGTTCGGATTGCCGCCGGTATAGGCGTTCTGCCAACGCAGCGAACTGAACTGGTTTTTGAAGAACGAGCCGGCATAGATCGCCTGCAGCTGAAAATCGCTGCTCGCGTAGTTGGCGATCACGTCGACCTCGTTGGTCTCGTAGTCAACCGGCTCGGCCAGCGCAACAGAGCCCGGATTGCCGCCGTTCTCGCCGAACATGCCGAAGGTCGTCTGGGTCCCGGTCTTGGTTTCGTTCCGGTAATTGACGTCGAACCGCCAGTTCTCCCGCGGAAGGAAGAACAGGTTGCCGCCGAAGCGTTCCCGCTGCGTCTTCAGGTCGATCGCACGAAGCGTCGACGCGAGTGGCATGGTGCTGGTGTCGCCGTTCGCCGGCAGGGTCGGCCAGGACGGCGGCAACGTCAGCACGTTGGTGCCTTCACCGCTATAGGGAGTCAACGCGCCCCCCTGCAGGTAGTGCGGAATCGACTGGTAATCGAGTCCGAGGCCGTACCGGCCCTGCGAGCCCGCTTCGAATTGCAGCGACCGGTTCTCCAGGCCGAGGCTGCGCGCTTCCATCTCGAGATAGAACGCCGCGTCATCGTCATAGGCGTCACGGGCGGTCGCGCCGAAACTGCCGATGAAGAATGCCCCATCTTCAGCAAGGCCGGTATACTCGCCGAATTTGAACGACCCGCCGTCCACGTAGCCGGCTCCGAATTCGGCCGTGCCGTTCACAATCAGGGGGGACCGATCTTCCTGCGCCGCACTTAAGGCGGGCCAGGACAGAATGATCGTTGTGGCCATCAGTAGGCGAACTTTATGCGTGGTCATGGCGTAGCTCCATGAGTCGAAATGTGGTTCGGAAAATCGGTGGACGCTGCTTGCTCAACGCGCAAACCGCTTGCCCGAAGGATGGTTGGATCCGTGGACGCGGGGGTGGCAGTTGAGACAATTGTTGGCCAGCAGATGCGTGTCCGCCCGCGTGACCGCGCCGCCGTCATACAGGGTGCTCGGGTGGAACGACGCCTGATGGCAGGTCTGGCACAGGAACGGCCCTCTTGCCTTCAAGAGCTTGGGCTGGGTCGTGCCGTGCGGGTTGTGGCAGATCGAGCAATCTTCGGCCACCGGCTGGTGTTCCCACAGGAAGGGGCCGCGCTTCTCGGCATGGCAGCCGAAGCAGGTCTCGTTGACGCTGGCCTTCACCAGGCCCTCCGAACTGAACGAGCCATGCGGGTTGTGACAGTCCGAGCAGGCAATGATGCCTTCGCGCATCGGATGGCGCGAGCGCTTGACGAGGCCGGCGCGCTGCTCGGTATGACATGCCACACACACCTTGATCTGGCTGGCTTTCTGCAGCATCGGGTCCTTGCGCGCATGCACGTTGTGGCAGGATGAGCACGGCCGGTCGGCCGCCTCGTGCTTGCTCATGTGCCAATTCATGCGATCGCCGCTCTGGTGGCAGCCAAGGCAGACCCCGGACTGTTCCGCCGCGGGGTTCGACGAGCGCGGCCCATAACTGACGCCGATCGCCACGTCCGGATTGTCGGCATGGGCGGCGCCCGGTCCGTGGCAGGTCTCGCAGCCGCCGCGGGCGAACGGGGTTCGGTTGTCCGCGGTCTGCGCGTGCGGCGTGTGCAGGATCAGGTTGGTCGGTGCCTCGTTATGGCATTCGAGGCAGACGTCGGAGCCCACAGTCGCGGCCTGCGCCAGTTGCACTGGCGGGCTCGCCTCGCCCAGCGTGCCGTCCTGCGCCCTCGCGTCATCTGCCTGCAGCAACAGGATGAGGGGCAGAAGGATTGAAACCAGCAATCTCGGCATGCTTGCTCGAGCGATCATGTGAGTCTCTCCAAAATACAGTCGGCAATCCGCCCCCCAGAGAAAGGGGCGTGGGTCGGCCCATGATTACGGCGGTAGTTCTTACCAAGTCCTTAATTTGCCCCGAATTGTCCTAAATATTGATCTATGTCACTTTTGCCTTCATTACGCTTGACGAATTCTCAAGCCAGGACGTCTTCCAGAATATTCGGAAAATAATCGCGGCGCGCCATGCCGAGGGCACGCGCGCCGGATGCCGGCGCGCGAAACAGGTCCGACGTGGCGACGAATTCGTCCCACGGTTGCGGCAAGCGGTGGATTGATCCGGGCTCATCCGCGCGTCGGCCCGCCCCCGGACGACGATCGCCTGTGCCGCCGCGCCGGGCGGCAGCGCGGCATGGGGCCGCCCGGTGACAGAGGTGTGACAGATGCGCCGGGCGGGTCAAGCCGCGCGACAAGCGTCACTGCACCCTTGCAATTTCGCGCGCGCAATGGCCTTCTCGATGGCAAGGTCGAAGAACGGAGGACCGCCGCTGCGATGCGGGCGATCAGGGTAGACGAATTCGGCGGGCCGGAGGCGGCCAAGCTGGCCGAGCTCGAACCGCCGCGGCCGGGACCGGACGAAGTGCGCATCCGGGTCCACGCGGCGGGTGTCAATTTCGCCGATACGCTGATGGTTCGGGGCCGGTATCAGGCGACCCCGCCGCCGCCCTTCACGCCGGGGATGGAGGTTGCCGGCGAGATCGTCGATGCCGGCGCCAACATCAAGTGGTTCAAGCCCGGCGACCGGGCAATCGCGGTGCTCGACCATGGCGGCTTCGCCGAGGAGATTCTCGCCCATCATTCGCGGATCATGCAGATGCCGGTTGGCATGAGCTTTGAGGCCGCGGCGGCGTCGCCCATCGTCTACGGAACGAGCCACGTCGCGCTAACCCACCGCACCCGACTCGCGCCGGGGGAAACCCTGCTGGTGCACGGCGCCGCCGGGGGCGCCGGCCTCGCCGCGGTCGAGCTCGGCAAGGTGCTGGGGGCGAAGGTGATCGCCGTCGCCTCGACGCCGGAGAAACGCAGGGTCGTCACCGATTATGGCGCCGGCCACGTGCTCGACCCGAACAACGAAGTGATCCACGAGCGGGTCCTCGAGCTGACCGGCAACAAGGGCGCGGACGTCATTTACGATCCGGTCGGGGGCGACGCGTTCAACGCATCGCTGCGCTGCGCCGCATTCGAGGCCCGGATCATCATTGTCGGCTTCGCCGGGGGCAAGATCCAGCGGATCCCGGCTAACATCCTGTTGGTCAAGAACATCTCCGCCATCGGCTACTACTGGGGCGCCTATGCGACCCATCGCCTGGAGGTGCTGCGCGAATCGTTCACCCAGTTGAAGGGGATGTACGAGGCGGGCCAGCTGAAGCCGCTTGTTGGTGCGACCTTTCCGCTCGAGCAGGCGGCGGCGGCGCTGGCACATCTTTCGGACCGGAAGGCGGTCGGCAAGACAATCATCACGATGGGGCGCTAGGCGGTGGCGGGCGCCGTCCATGCGCAATACGAGGAGCTGCCCTATCCGCCGCGCGACCCCGAGGATGAGCGGAAGCGGCTGGTCACGGGCTCGCCGAGCCATATCCTCGAGATCGATCACTATCTCTATGCCGGCGCGCGCGACTGGTCGGAACCGTTCCGCGTGCTGGTCGCCGGCGGCGGCACTGGCGACGCGCTGATCATGCTGGCGCAGCAGCTTGCCGACCGCGGCTGTCCGGCCGAGATCCATTACCTCGACCTCTCGGCCGCGAGCCGCGCGATCGCAGAGCGGCGGGCCGCCATCCGCGGGCTCGAAACGATCCGGTTCCATACCGGATCCCTGCTCGACGCGGCGCGACTCGGCGCCTTCGACTATGTCGACTGTTGCGGCGTGCTGCATCACCTCGCCGACCCGGCGGCCGGTTTCCGTGCGCTGGCCGATGTCGTCAAGCCGGATGGCGGCCTCGGCATCATGGTTTATGGCGAACTCGGCCGCACCGGGGTTTACCACGCGCAGGAGATGCTGCGGATGATCGCCGCCGAGGGCCCCAATCCGGAACGCGTCGCGGTGGCGCGCCGGCTCGTCGAGTCGCTGCCGCCGACCAACTGGCTGAAGCGCAACACCGCGATCGGCGATTACCGCGGCGAGGACGCGGCCCTCTTCGACCTGCTGCTACACGCGCAGGACCGCCCCTACCGGGTGCCGGAGCTGGCGGCGGAGCTGGGCACCGCGGGTCTTCGGCCGGTCGCCTTCATCACGCCCGCGCTCTACGACCCTGACACCTTCCTGCGCGACCCCGAGCTGCGGCGCCGGCTCGCCGACTTGACCTGGATCGAGCGCTGCGCCTTCGCGGAGCTCCTGAGCGGCCATCAGCGCAAGCACATCGTCTATTGCGTCGGGCGCGCACGGCAGGACGACACCGTGGCGCGGCTGGACGAGCCGGCCGTTCCGGTCTGCCGCGAGATCGACGGGCCGGCAATCGCCGATGCGATCCGGCGGGACGGAACCATCCGGATCAGCGAAGCGGGGCTGAAGATGGACATCCGCCTGCCGCCCTCAGCACCGAGCATGCTGCGGCTGGTCGACGGGCGGCGCACGGTCGGGCAGATCTGCGCCACGATCGGGGCGGCCGCCCAGAGTGACGAGGCCCGCCGCCAGTTCGCGGCGACATACCGCATCCTCAACGGCGCCAACCAGATGTTGCTCCGTTATCCGGCCGGCTCGGCCGGTTGAGGCCGCGGCGCGGCGTGGCGCTTCGGCCGTGCAACCACAAGCAGGTTGCCGCCAAGGATGAGGGCGACGCCGATCAGCGCCGGGATGGTCCAGACATAGGCCTCGAGGATCGTGGAAATGATCAGCGCGACGATCGGGAACACCACCGCGGCATAGGCCGCGCGGTCGGCGCCGATCCGCGCCAGCAGGGTCAGGTAGCAGCCAAAGGCGACGACCGATCCGAGCACCGCCAACCACAGCAGCGAACCGACATAGGTCGGCGAGAAATCGAACCCCACCGGCGCACCCCGCAGCCCGGCCAGAATCAGCATGAACAGCGCACCGTACCCCATGCCCAGCGCGTTGACCTGGATGATCGGCAAACCCGCCCGGCTGTTGCGCAGCGACGCCATGTTGCCAAGCGAAGCCGAATAGGTGGCGACGATCGACAGCCCCAGCCCCACCATCGGCCCGCTGCCGAAGTCCAGCACCGCCAGGTCCTGCCAGAAGACGAGAACCAGCCCGATGACACCTAGCGCGGCCGCGGCCAAGACGCCGCGGTCGACCCGACTGCCGAACAGCACCGCCCCGTTGAGAATGTTCATCAACATGATCAGGGAGAACACGACCGCCATCACGCCGGTCGTCAGGTGAAAGGCGGCGTAGTAGAAGATCCAGTAATTCAGGCAGAACAGGAACAGGCCCTGGGCCGCGATAAAGACATGCTGGCGGGCCGGAAAGCGCAGGCTGCGGCGCGTTGCGAGGCAGAATACGATGAGGATCGCCGAGGCGATGACATGCCGGTAGGCGACCGACAGGTCGGGGTCGACCGTGCCCAGTTGCAGCTTAATAGCATACCAGGTCGACCCCCAGATCAGAACCGTCGCCGCGTAAAGCAGGTGATTGCCCAACGCACCTCCCGTCGCAATCAGGGCCGCCAGAATGGCTTTGCGATCTCCAGCTCGACGGTGGCCCGATCGAGGCCGATATCGCGCAGCAGCCGGTCGTCCAGCCGGGCGAGATCGCGCCGCTGACGCGAACGTTCATACCACAGGGCCAGCATTTTGCGAGCGCCTGAAAGCAGGCTGGCAATAACCGGCCGGAGGCCGGTGGTGCCTGCGAAGCCGTGTGATAAGCGACTATCGATGCTCTGGTTCATATCGGTTCTCCTTATCAAAATCTCGGTTGATGCACGGCGCGAGAAACCGAGATGTCTTCTCTCATGGAATACAGAAATAGGGGTTTCTTCGAATCTAGACAAACGACGATTTTTCATATATCGGATTAGTAATTTTTATCTGAAAAGGAGTCGTGATGGCCCGCCGCCTGCCGCCGATGAACACGCTACGCGCCTTCGAGGCGGCGGCCCGGCATCTCAGCTTCACCGAGGCCGCCGAGGAGCTGCACATCACCCAGGCGGCGGTCAGCCATCAGATGCGCACGCTCGAGGAGGCGCTGGGCGTGCGCCTGTTCCGTCGCCTCAACCGGGCGATCCGTCTGACCGAGGAAGGACAGCAATTCGTCACCGAGGTGCGCAAGGCGCTGGCGCATCTCGCCACCGCGATGGACAAGCTTGCAGCGCCGGATGCCGGCGGCCCGCTGACCGTCAGCGTGTTGCCGTCCTTCGCCTCGAAGTGGCTGGTGCCACGGCTCGGCCGGTTTCGCGCGCGGCATCCGGAGATCGAGGTGCGGATCAGCCCGTCGATCCAGTTGACCGACTTCCAGCGCGACGATGTCGACCTCGTCGTGCGCTACGGGCAAGGTCGCTACGAGGGCCTGCACAGCGTCCGGCTTATGACCGAGGATATCTTCCCGGTCTGCAGTCCGGCGCTGCTGTCGGGCCCGGATGCGCTGCTGAGACCGGCGGATCTGAGGCACCACACGCTGCTGCACGATGACGGCTATGTCGACTGGGCGATGTGGCTGCTGGTGGCCGGCGTCGAGGACGTCAGCCCGACCCAGGGGCCGTATTTCACCGACTCGGCCCTCGTCATCCAGGCCGCGGTCGAGGGCCAGGGCGTCGCCCTGGCGCGCGGCGCGCTGGCGGGGGACGACCTTGCGGCCGGCCGGCTCGTCAAGCCCTTCGACATCGCAATCCCCGCGGACTACGCCTATTACGTGGTGTGTCCGCAAGCCACGGCCGAGCACCCGAAGATTGCTGCGTTCCGAAACTGGCTGCTCGACGAGGCGGGGGTCACGACGGAGGATTAGGCCGGCGCGCCGCCGGCAGCGCGGCCCGTCTTCATGGCCCGCCGCGCCTGCTATCTGCGAACGCCGACAGGGGCGCAAACCGCGCAGAGGGCACCCGGCCTTCCGGAGCCGGCCCACCTTCGCGAATATTGACAATGGCCACGGCCCGGCAGACGATGCGGCTATCGCGGATGCGGGATGTGCCGACGATGCCGGGCATCAAGAACATCATTCTCGGTGTGTTGCTCGCCGCGGCGGGCGGGGGAGTTTACGTCGCCGTCGATCTCGGCGACAGCGTTCTGGGCTACGTCGTCTGGGGCCTGATTGGCTGCGGCGCGATCCTGTTTATCGGCGGCCTTTACCGGGCGCTTGGCCCCGAGGCGAAGGGGGCCGACGCCACGGAGGCCTACAAATCGGACACGATCGCGCGGCTGGTGATGCAGAGCACGATCATGACGGCGCTGGCCGACGGACCGCTGGACGACGAAGAAATCGAGATGATCGTCACCGCCTGCGAGTCGGTCGTGCATGAGCGGCTCGACAAGGAGTCGATCCGCCGCGTCGCGAAGGTGGTGGAGAGCCGAGGCGAAGAGATCCTGCACGAGATCCATTCCGAGGGCCAGATGCTCAACCCCGATGCGCGCAAAGCGCTGTTCGACGCCTGCGTCCTCGTGCTGACGGCGGACCACAAGGTCGACATCCGCCAGACGGCGGCGGTGACCGCGATCGCGCGGCAGCTCGGCTTTGGCGAGGACGAGGCGCAGGCGATGCTGGCCGATGCGATGAAAGAGGCCGACACGGGCTGAGACGGCGCATTTCCCGGCACCGCCGGAGATCAGCGCCGCCAGGGACATCCGCCGGATTACCCTTATCTTAAGTCTTTGCGGTTTAGCCTGACGGAGCGGTCGGCCGGGGCCGGCCGTGCGATCACGCCGTGCAACCAAGGAACGGGCCTTACGTGAAACCGGGCACGATCCATATCGTTTGGGGTCTTTGCGCCATCGTCGTGTGCGGTGCGATGATCCTGCTGGCCAATGGGTTTCGCGGCGTGGATGCGGTTTACGGATCCGGCGGCGATACGGCCGTCTGGCTGTTCGTGGGCGCCGGCTTGGTGGTGGCGCTGGCCGGCGCGTTCCTGCTGCTCATGGGCGTGCGCGAGCGCAACCAGTATCGCCGAGCCACGGCGTCGATCTCGCCGCATCCCGAGCACCGGCCCGCGTCGCGCACCGAGCTGGTCGAGCGGGTCATGGCGACGCTCGCGGCGACCGATGGCGAGATGAACGCGGCCAAGAGCGAGGCGCTCGGGCAAATCCTGGCACTAATGGTGGGGCGCCCCGTGCCGCCTGCCGCGGTGGCGACGGTGATTGAGCGGTCGGTCAGTAACGATATCGCCAGCGAGGTTCTCGCGTCGCGGACGTGGCTCGACGACGAGGACAGGGATTTCATCCTGCATTCCAGCTATCGGCTGCTCGAGGCGATGGACGAGCCGGGACCCGTGCAGGAAGCGCTGTTGGTGCAGATCGCCGCAGCGATGGGCATGTCCGAATTCGGCCTGAGCGAGCATCTGGAGCGCTTCGAGGACGCGGCCGATGGCGCCACCGAAGCCGACACCGGCGACGGCAAGAGCTGAACGTCCCCGAGGGGTGGTGGCTGCGCACTTGCGTCCGGACGACGGAGGCATTAACTCGAAGGGCGCGGATGCGACTGGCGGAGGGACGCGAAAACCATGGCCGAACACTACGACACCAAGGTCCTGATCATCGGCTCCGGGCCGGCCGGTTACACGGCGGCGATCTATGCGGCGCGGGCCAACCTCGAGCCGATCATGGTGTCGGGTTTGGAGAAGGGCGGCCAGCTGACGATCACCACCGACGTCGAGAATTATCCCGGCTTCGCCGAGACGATCCAGGGCCCCTGGCTGATGGAGCAGATGGAGGCGCAGGCGGCAAAGGTCGGCACCCGCATCATCGAATACGACCTGATCAGCGAGATCGATCTGTCGCGCCGGCCGTTCCAGGCCAGATCGGACGCCGGTCGCACCTTCTCGGCGGAAACGGTGATCATCGCCACCGGCGCGCAGGCCCGCTGGCTCGGCCTCGACTCGGAGCAGAAGTTCCAGGGCGCCGGGGTCTCGGCCTGCGCCACCTGCGACGGGTTCTTCTTCCGCGAGCGCGAGGTCGCGGTGATCGGCGGCGGCAACACCGCGGTCGAAGAGGCGCTGTACCTGTCGAACATCGCATCCAAGGTCTGGCTGGTGCATCGCCGCGATCAGCTGCGCGCGGAAAAGATCCTGCAGGACCGGCTGTTCCGCAATCCGAAGATCGAGCCGATCTGGGACAGCGTCCTCGAGGAGATCACCGGCGAGGAGATGCCGCCGGCGGTCACCGGCGTGCGGCTGAAGAACGTGAAGAGCGGCGAGGCGCGCGACCTGCCTGTCGACGGCGTGTTCGTCGCCATCGGCCATTCGCCGGCCAGCGCGCTGTTCAAGGGGCAGGTGGAGATGGATGATGGCGGTTATATCGTAACCCGGCCGGACTCGACCGCGACCAACATCCCCGGCGTGTTCGCCGCCGGCGACGTCAAGGACAAGGTGTACCGCCAGGCGGTGACCGCCGCCGGCAT
>CP070634.1:2219004-2222328 GCA_020356105.1 Rhodospirillales bacterium
GGCGCTGGCCGAGCCCTCACGCAGGCCGACGCCGACCTCCTTGACCCCGCTGTCCCGCAGATTGGCGGCATGGGCGTGGCCCTGGCTGCCGTATCCGATGATCGCGACCTTCTGGGTCTTGATCAGGTTCACATCGGCGTCACGATCGTAGTAAACGCGCATGGTTCTCTCTCTGTCTTGATTGCTGCTGTTCGGTTTTTAAAATTTCCAGTCGCGCCTTTTACAGCGCCTTTGCACCGCGGGCAATGCCCACTACGCCGCTGCGGGCGATCTCGGTCTTGCCCAGCGAGCGCATCAGTTCGATGAAGGAATTGATTTTCTCCGGCTTGCCGGTCAGCGAGAAGACGAAGGATTCGATGGTGGTGTCCGAGACGGTCGCCCCAAAAATGTCGGCGATTCGCAGGGATTCGCGCCGCTCCGGGCCGTTCGCCACCACCTTGACGAGGGCGACCTCGCGCTCGATATGGGCGCCCTCGATGGTCAGGTCGTGCACGTTGTGGACCGGGACGAGCCGGTCGAGCTGCGCCTTGATCTGCTCGATGATCATCGGCGTGCCGGTGGTCACGATGGTGATGCGGGATACCGCCTCGTCCTTCGAGACGGCCGACACGGTCAGGCTCTCGATGTTGTAGCCGCGGCCCGAGAACAGGCCGATGACCCGGGCCAGGACGCCCGGTTCGTTGTCCACCAGTACGGCAATCGTGTGTCGTTCGATATCGCTCATGGGTCCAGGGTCCGATGCGGGGGTGTCGGGAAGGCTGGCGGCCGGCGCGGCGGCGCCGCTCAAACCAGCACCATGCCGTCCTCGGACACCGGCTTCTCGGCCTCGTCCTCGGGTCCCAGCAGGATCTCGTTATGGGCCGCCCCCGACGGGATCATCGGGAAGCAGTTCTCCTTCGGATCGACGGCGATATCGGCGATCACCATGCCGTCCGTCTCGATCATCGTCTTGATGACGTCGTCCAGCTCGTCGGGTTTGGTCGCCCGCAATCCGGTGGCGCCGAAGCTCTCGGCCAGCTTGACGAAATCTGGCAGGGCCGCCGAATAGCTTTCGGAATAGCGCCCGCCATGCAGCAGCTCCTGCCATTGGCGGACCATGCCCATATACTCGTTGTTGATGATGAACAGCTTGACCGGCAGCCGGTACTGCACGGCGGTGCCGAGCTCCTGAATGTTCATCATGACCGATGCCTCGCCTGCGATGTCCACGACCAGCGCGTCCGGATGGGCCAACTGCACGCCGATCGCGGCCGGCAGACCGTACCCCATGGTGCCGAGGCCGCCCGAGGTCATCCAGCGGTTGGGCTTCTCGAACCGGAAATGCTGGGCCGCCCACATCTGGTGTTGGCCGACCTCGGTGCTGATGAAGACGTCGCGGTCGCGAGTCAGCTCGTAGAGCCGCTTGATTGCCTGCTGCGGCTTGATCAGCTTGTCGTCTGTCTTGAACTTGAGGCAGTTGCGGGCGCGCCAGCGATCGATCTTCTTCCACCAGGCCGCCACCGCCTTCTTGTCAACGCTCTTCTTCTCGGTCTTCCAGATGCCGATCATCTCCTCCAGCACGCTGGCAACGTCGCCGACGATACCGATATCGACCGCCACGTTCTTGTTGATCGAGGTCGGATCAATGTCGATGTGGATCTTCTTGGCGTGCGGCGCAAAGGCGTCGAGCCGGCCGGTCACCCGGTCGTCGAAGCGGGCGGCGACACAGATCATCACGTCGCAATCGTGCATCGCCAGATTGGCCTCATAGGTGCCGTGCATACCGACCATGCCGAGGAACCGCTCGTCCGAGGCGGGCAGGGCACCCAGCCCCATCAGCGTCAGCGTGGTCGGCGCCCCGGTCATCTTGACGAACCGGGTGAACAGCTTGCTCGCCTTCGGGCCGGAGTTGATGATCCCACCGCCGCCGTAAATCACCGGACGGCGGGCCTTGGAGATCAATTCCACCGCCTGCTCGATCTTGCGCCTGTCCCCCTTGACCTGCGGCCGGTATGTCTTGTGCTTGACATTGCTGGGCCCGACATAGGGGCACTCCGCAAACTGGATGTCCTTGGGGATGTCGACCACCACCGGGCCGGGCCGCCCGCTGCGCGCGACGTAGAACGCCTCGTGCAGGGTCTTGGCCAGCCTGGTCTTGTCCTTGACCAGGTAGTTGTGCTTGGTGCAGGGGCGGGTGATTCCGGTGGTATCGCACTCCTGGAAGGCGTCGTTGCCGATCAGATGGGTCGGCACCTGGCCGGTCAGGCAGACCACCGGGACGCTGTCCATCAGCGCATCGGTCAGCCCGGTCACCGCATTCGTCGCGCCAGGACCGCTGGTCACCAGGACCACGCCAACCTTGCCGGTGGAGCGCGCGTAGCCCTCGGCCGCATGCACTGCGCCCTGCTCGTGCCGGACCAGAATGTGACGCAACTGGTTCTGCTTGAACAGCGCGTCGTAGATCGGCAGCACGGCGCCGCCGGGATAGCCGAATACCACCTCGACACCCTGATCGACCAAAGCCTTGATGATGATCTCGGCGCCGCTCATCGGCTCGCTTGTCATGTCCTGCTCCATGTTCGTTCCAGCGTCGGCCGCAAGATATGCCCCTCCTGCCCCTTCGGAGCAGGCTCAAGAATTCAGGTTCTGTCGTCTGTCAACAAGGCTGCGGGCCGATAGGGCCCGCAGACGCCGGACAATAGGCGCTCAACCGGCCCGGGTCAACAATTTTGGGCGAATAAACGCAAAGGTTTCTGGCAGCAAACTTTTCGAATATTGCGCAGGAAGCGTCAGTTCCGCAACAATCTGATGCCGAAACCAGGTCATCTGGCGTTTGGCATAGCGGCGGGTGGCCTGCCGCGCGGCCGACAGAGCCGCCTCGAGGTCGCAGTTTCCCGCGAGGTGGGCGGCGAACTCCCTGACCCCCAGAGCCTTCATCGCCGGCAGCGTCGGGTCGAGCCGCATTGCGGTCAATCGTCGCACCTCGTCAAGCGCGCCGGCCTCCACCATCGCGGCGAGCCGCCGGTCGCAGGCGGCATATAGCGCATCGCGCGGCGGCAGCACGAGAATGGTGAAAATGCGCACGCCGCGCATGGCCGTGCCAGGTTGCGTTTGCCAGTGGGTCAGCGGGCGGCCGGTTGCCTCCAGCACCTCGAGCGCCCGCAGGATGCGCTGGCTGTCGTTCGGGGCGATGCGCGCGGCGGTCTCCGGATCGAGGGTTCCCAACTCGTCATGGAGCGCCGGCGCGCCCTCGTCTACCAGCCGTGCCGCCAGCCGCCGGCGGGTCGCGGCGGGCACGTCCGGTATGGCCGAGAGCCCCTCGGTCAGGGTCTTGAGATAAAGCCC
>CP070634.1:2222428-2247742 GCA_020356105.1 Rhodospirillales bacterium
CTGGCCGCGGCGCGCAGCGGGGCGCGGGTGATCGTCGCCGACGAACAGGCGGAGATGGGCGGCTCGCTGCTGTCCGACACCGCCACGATCGACGGCCAGCCGGCGAGCGCCTGGATTGCCGCCGTTCTCGCAGAACTGGCGACGATGGCCGAGGTAACGGTGCTGCCGCGCACCACGGTCGCCGCCTACTACGATCACAACTACCTCACGCTGCTCGAGCGGGTGACCGACCATCTCGGCGCGGCGCCCGACGGCAAAACGCCGCGCCAGCGCCTCTGGCAGGTGCGGGCGAAGCAGGTGGTCCTCGCGACCGGCGCGATCGAGCGCCCGCTCTGCTTTTCCGACAATGACCGCCCCGGCGTCATGCTGGCCGGCGCGGTGCGAAGCTACGTCAATCGCTATGCCGTGCTGCCGGGCCGCAGGGCGCTGGTCTTCACCAACAATGACAGCGCATACGCGACGGCGATCGATCTCGGCCGCGCCGGCGCTTCGGTGACGCTCGTCGATCTGCGGCGCGAGCCGACCGGCGATCTCGTCGATGCCGCCGCTTCCGCCGGCATCGAGATCATGGACGGCGCGGCGGTCACCGCCGTGAAAGGCGGCAAGCGGGTCACCGGCGCGACGGTGCAGGCCCTCAACGAGGCCGGCGACGACGTGACCGGCGGATCGCGTTCGATCGGCTGCGATCTGATCGCGATGTCCGGCGGCTGGAATCCGACGGTGCATCTGTTCAGCCAGTCGCGCGGCAAGCTGCGGTTCGACGACGCCCTGGCGGCGTTCGTGCCGGACCGGTCCGTCGCCGCCGAGCGATCGGCCGGCGCCTGCAACGGCGCGATGTCGCTGGCCGAGTGCCTCGGACAGGGCGCCGAGGCCGGCGCGGCCGCCGCGCGTGACGCCGGCATCAAGGGCAAGGCCGCGGTTTCCGTGCCTGCCGTGATCGAGCCCGCGACCGGACACACCCGGCCTGCCTGGGTGGTGCCTTCGGGCCGTCCGCTTGGCCGCGGCGGCAAGCATTTCGTCGATTTCCAGAACGACGTGACGGCGGCCGACCTGCATCTTGCCCATCGCGAGGGCTATGTCTCGATTGAGCACCTGAAGCGCTACACGACGACGGGCATGGGCACCGACCAGGGCAAGACGTCGAACGTCAACGCGCTGGCCATCATGGCGCAGCTGCAGGGCGTCTCGATCCCGGAGGTCGGCACGACGACGTTCCGTCCGCCCTACACGCCGGTCGGGTTCGGCGCGATCGCCGGCCGCAATGTCGGACCGTTCATGGATCCGGCCCGCGTTACCGCGATGCATGACTGGCATGTGGCGCATGGCGCGGAATTCGAGGACGTCGGGCAGTGGAAGCGCCCGTGGTATTACCCGAGACCCGGCGAGTCGATGCATGATGCGGTCAACCGCGAGGTCCTGGCGGCCCGCAATTCGGTCGCAATCCTCGATGCGTCGACCCTCGGCAAGATCGACATCGAGGGACCCGACGCCGCGGAGTTCCTCAACATGATCTACACCAATGCCTGGTCCAAGCTGCCGGTTGGCAGCTGCCGCTACGGCCTCATGCTGCATGAGGACGGCATGGTGTTCGACGACGGCGTGACGACGCGGCTCGGCGAGAACCGGTTCCTGATGACGACGACCACCGGCGGCGCCGCCACTGTCCTTGGCTGGCTCGAGGAATGGCTGCAGACCGAGTGGCCCGACATGCGGGTCTATTGCACATCGGTCACCGAGCAATGGGCGACGGTCGCGGTCTGCGGGCCCTACGCGCGCCATGTCGTCGGCGCGCTCACCGAATACGACAAGCTGGGACCACGGGACTTCCCGTTCATGACGATGCGCGAGATCGAGGTCGCGGGCGTTCCGGCCCGGGTGTTCCGTATCAGCTTCACCGGCGAGCTCGCCTTCGAGATCAACGTGCCGCGGCGCTATGGCCCGGCGCTCTGGGAGGCGGTCTGGCGGGCCGGCGAGAAATACGGCATTACGGCCTATGGCACCGAGGCGATGCATGTTCTGCGCGCCGAGAAGGGCTTCATCATCGTCGGGCAGGATACCGACGGCACGGCGACACCGATGGACCTCGGGATGGACTGGATCGTCTCCAGGACCAAGGGCGATTTCATCGGACGGCGTTCGTTCGCCCGCGAGGACGCGCAGCGGGATGATCGCAAGCAGCTGGTCGGCCTCTTCACTGACGATCCGCACGAGGTGCTGGTTGAGGGCGCCCAGCTGGTCGAGGAGATCCAGCCCGCGCCGCCGATGCGGATGGTCGGACATGTCACGTCGTCCTATTACAGCCCCAATGTCGGCCGTTCGATCGCCCTTGCGATGCTGGTGCGCGGGCGTGCGCGGATGGGCGATACCCTCTTCGTGCCCCGCCTCGACGGCGGCGCGCCGGTCAAGGTGACCGTCACCGAGCCGGTTTTCTACGACAAGGATGGAGTGCGCGCCCGTGGCTGACAAGAAGAAGACGGGAAACGGCACCGGCAGGCCCGGAGCGACGAAGGCCGGCCCCGCCCCGACATCGAAGCCGCCGGCCGATGCGGCGGATCCGGCCGTCGCGACCGCGCCCGACGTCGCGGTGCACAGCCCGCTCGACGATCGTCCCGGCACCGGCGCCGACGACGCCGTCCTCGTTGAACACCCGCATCTCGGCAAGATCATTCTGCGGGGCGACAGCGCGGACAAGGCATTCCGCGATGCGGTCGAAAAAGCGATCGGCATCGTGCCGCCGCGCGAGGCCAACAGCGTCGCGACGGGTAAACAGCATGCGATCCTGTGGCTGGGACCCGACGAGTGGCTCGTCGTAACGCCGGCGGACCGGCAACGGACGACGGAGGCGACGCTCCGCCAGGCGCTCGCCGGCCAGCACGTTTCGGTGGTCGACACGAGCGATGCCCGCACCACGATCCGTCTGCACGGCGTGCGCGCCCGCGACGTGCTGATGAAGGGCACGCCACTGGACCTGCATCCGCGCGAATTCGGATCCGGCCGGTGTGCACAGACGGTGATCGCCCGGGCCGACGTGCTGATCCATCAGCGTGACGATACCCCGACCTACGACATCCACGTGCTGTGCAGCTTTGCGCGCTATTTGTGGGACTGGCTGGTCGACGCCGCCGGGGAATTCAGCTGACGCCGCGAAAGGTGACGTTGGCCCCGTAGAACCGCCGGGCGAGCCGCGACACCGCGTGGGCATCGCCGGTAGTCAGGAACTCGATCCGGCCTGCTGAGATGGGATCCGCCGCGAATTCCGGGTGCCGGACGAGATAGTCGGCGAGGCTCTCGGCGACCAGTTGGGGCTGATGCAATATCGCCGTACCGGGCGGCAGCGCCTCGCGAAACGCCTTGGCCGCCAGGCCGTAATGGGTACAGCCGAGCACGGCGACATCGGGAAGCACGCCCTGCATGCTGCGCAGGAGTTCGCCGACGAACTCCTCGACGAGGCCCTTGATCTGATCCTGCGGGGCACCGGCCTCGATGGCGTCGACCAGTCCAGGGCAGGCCTGCTGAACGATCAGAACGTCCGGCGCACGCTTGAGAATTTCACCGACATAGGCGCGGCTTTCCACCGTCCTGCGGGTGGCGAAGATTGCCACCGTTTCCTGCGGCGCGTCGGGACCTATGTGAGGCTCCTCCACATGCCAGGGCTGGCGCACGATCGCCTCGACCACCGGCACCAGGACGCCGAGCACACGCCGGCCCGGCCAGGCATCGTCCAGCCAGGTGCGCTGCAGCCGGCGCAGCGCCACGGCCGCCGCCGTGTTGCATGCAAGGATCACGAGCTGGCAGTCCATGGCGAACAGTCGCTCGATATTGGTGATGGTCAGCCCGTAGACATCCTCGGCATCGCGGTCGCCGTATGGCGCGTGGGCATGGTCGCCGAGATAGACGAATCCGCGGTCGGGCAGGCGCTCGGTCAATGCGCGCAACACCGTCAGCCCGCCATGGCCGGAGTCGAACACGCCGATCATGGCGCATCCATAAACCTGCCCGGCGATCGAGCGAACTCACCCTTCGAGACGGGCCTCCGGCCCTCCACAGGGTGAGGGAAAAAAGCCTTGCCGGGCCTCATGCAGAAGAGCGGCGTAGCCGCGTCTCGAAGTATGAGGTCACTTCTCAGGCGGTTCATGATCCAGCGATCGCTACCCGATCATGTCCTCGATGTACGGCGGCAACGCGAAGGCCGCCCGGTGCACCGCCGGCGTGTAATAGCGGGTCTCGATGCCGGCGGCCGCGAAGCGTCGCTCGAGCTCCCCTTCGGGCAGTCGCCGCAAGGAGGCATCGTCGCTGGCCCAGCCGAAGGCCATCGGTCCGCCGACATAGGTCGGCACCGTCGCAAGATAGCAGGTCGCATCGCGGAACAGCTTGCGGAACGCGGCCAACGTGCTGCTCAACTCATCGCTCTGGAGGAACGGCACGCCGTTCTGGGTCGCGATGACCCCGCCCTCGGCAAGGCACCGCCTGACATTGGCGTAGAACGGTTCGGTGAACAGGATTTCGGCCGGCCCGATCGGGTCGGTGGAGTCGATGATCACGATATCGAAGCGCTCATCCGTCTCGGCAACGAACTTGGCCCCGTCAGAAATGACGAGGTGCAGCCGCGCGTCGTCGAAGGCGCCCTTGCAGATGTTCGGCAGGTATTTCCGGCTGAACTCGACGACGCCGGCATCGATCTCGACCATGGTGACGTGCTCGATCGCGCCGTGCTTGAGCACCTCCTCGGCCATGCCGCCGTCGCCGCCGCCGATAATCAGCACGCGCCGCGCCCGGCCATGCGCCAGGATCGGAACATGCGCCATCATTTCGTGATAGATGAACTCGTCCGATTCGGTCGTCTGCACGACGCCATCGAGAGTCAGGACGCGGCCAAAGGTATCGCTCTCGAACAGCACCAGCCGCTGATGCTCCGTCTTGCTGTCGAACAGCAACCGATCGATCTTGATTCTGGTGTGCAGGTCGTCGTGGAGGACTTCTTCCGACCAGCGCTCCATCAATCCCGGCCTCGAAGGTGCTCGCTCACCTCGACGCGGTCTGGGCGGAAATACCGTTTGAGAACCTCGATCGCCGCGTTCGGACGGGCATCGCCGCACATGAACACGTCGAACGCCGCATAGCCACATTCCGGCCAGGTATGAACGCTGATATGCGACTCCGCCAGGACCGCCACGCCGGACACGCCGTCGTTCGGCGTGAAATGGTGCAGGTGGATGTGCAACAGGGTGGCGCCGGCCGCCTCGACGCTCTCGCGCATTGCCGCATCGATATGATCGATTTCGCCAATGCGCTCGCAGCCCCACAGGTCGATGATGAGGTGCGTGCCGGCGAACCGCAAACCGTCGCGCTCGACGAAGAAATCCTTGTCGTTCTCGTAGGATCCGCGATCCGAATGCAGCGGCACAACGCTGCGGGTGACGTCCTCCCCTTGGGCGGTGCTTGAATCCCGGTCCAAGTCCGTCCCCAGCTGGACGAGTGCGGTGGTCTTGTGCATGGCCCGTACCCCCAACCAGTAGATGGCGCAAATTCGTGTTAAACGGAACGCGCGATATGGACGACCCGACTGTGTTTTTCAAGGGTAAAATTTCGGCCCGGCGACGAAATCGCAAGGCAGGCGGGCGCCGGAAGCCCGGCGCATATGCTCATTCGGGAATCGGCGCGCTGTCGAAGCTGTTGCGCGATGGATCCCATAGCAGCACGTCGCTGCCATGGTTGAGGACGTTCAGCGTGACCGCCGGCGCTTTCAGCACGATCCGGTCGGAGGCAGCGCCGGCGGGTCGCAGTTCCGTATCCCTTCCCAAATAGCCGAGATAGATGTCGTCGGAGAGCGGTCCGAAAAAGGACTCCATGGCCCTGGCGTAACGGCCGCCGCCATGGCCCATGAGGATCACGAAGATCTCGTCGCTGCCCGCCGCCGTCTGTTGCTTGATCAGCAGGGCGTAATCGGCGTGGCCATTGCCGTCGAAATCGGCGCGCACCGCCGTCGGCGAACGGTCGGAATGATCGTAGGCAGGATCCTTGACGGTCAGGGCCCCGATCTGGGGGTCGAGGTCGCCGAGGGTCACCGGCACGTAGCCGGGGTAGAAATGAGCGACGATGACCGCAAGCGGCGGTTCGGCGGGAGTCCTTTGCGGTTCCCCCGACGCGATGCTGGACGCAAGCAGGGCCATGAATGACACAAGGCAGGCCACAGCCGCGATCCGCATCCTTCAAGATCCCTCGTTCGTCTAGACCCGCGAGTCTATTCGACCGTGCCGCGCTTGCCTAGGGCATTGTCGGACCGTCAGGCCCGAAACCGGCGTTAACCAATGCTTCACCGTTGGGCCGTCGCTTAAGGAAGTCTTCATACAAGACGCGCATTGTTGCCGCTTTATTTCAGGGCTAAAGACCAGGAGAGATTGTTATGGCTGAAGTGACGACTCCGGTGCAGGCTGCGCCGGAAATGACGCTCATGAAGGTCTGGTTTTCTTTCGAGGGCCGGATCAGCCGCGCCACGTGGTGGATGAAATACGCGCTGCCGTATCTCGGCATCTCGTTCGCGGTGAGTATTCTCGACATGATTCTCGGCACGCATTTCGTGGTCGTCGAAGCTAGCGCCGCCAACGGCTATATGGACCAGACCATGGGCATCCTGTCCCTGATCTGGACGTTCCCGGGCTTATGGATGTCGATCGCGGCCGGCGCGAAGCGCTGCCACGACCGCAACCGGTCGGGCTGGTTCCAGCTGCTCTGGCTGGTGCCGCTGGTCAATTTGTGGGTACTGGTGGAGATCTGGTTCCTGCGCGGCACCGTCGGCCCGAACCGGTTCGGCACCGACCCGGTGACCGAGTAGATCCCGCGGACGCATCCGGCCCGGCGCGAGGCTGCGCCGGGCCGGGGCTCACGGAATCAACGGCCGTCACACGTTCGAATCCGGCGTGGCGGCCTTTTTTCTGGCGATGAAGTCCTCCAGCGCCTCTGAAATTCCCGGGTCCAGCTGCGGCGCCTGGTAGTCCCGCAACATCTTCTTGTAGAGCGTATTGGCGCGCTTGGCGGCATCCAGTTCGCCCTCGGCCTGCCACTGTTCGAACGAGTTGTTGTCGGCGATCCTGGAGCGCCAGAAGGCAGTCTCGAAATTGGCCTGGGTATGGGCGCAGCCAAGGTAATGGCTTCCCGGACCGACCTCGCGGATCGCATCCATTGCCTGACCGTTTTCCGACAGGTCGACGCCGGCCGCGAATTTCTGCTGCATGGCGCACTGGTCGGCGTCCATGACGAATTTCTCGTAACCCATGGCAAGGCCGCCCTCCAGCCAACCAGCACAATGCAGGGCGAAATTGACGCCGGCCAGGATCGTCGACTGTAACGTGTTGGCGGATTCATAGGCGGCCTGGGCATCCGGTACCTTCGAAGCGCAGAGCGCCCCGCCGGAGCGGAACGGCACCCCAAGGCGCCGCGCCAGTTGAGCCGCGCCATAAGTCACCAGGGCCGGCTCCGGCGTGCCAAAGGTGGGCGCGCCCGACTGCATGGAGATCGAGCTGGCGAAGGTGCCGAACACGACCGGCGCGCCCGGACGGATCAGCTGCGCGAAAGCCATGCCGGCCAGCGCCTCGGCAAGGATCTGGGTCAGCGTGCCGGCGACGGTCACCGGACTCATCGCCCCGGCCAGGATGAAGGGCGAGATGACGGTGGCCTGATTGTGTCGCGCATAGACCTTGAGCGCGCCCAGCATGGTGGCGTCGAAGGTCAATGGGGAGTTGGCATTAATCAGGCTGATAAGACAGCAATTCTCGTCGAGAAACGCCTCGCCGAACACGATCTTCGCCATGTCGACCGTGTCCTGGGCACGCTCCGGCGCCGTGACCGAGCCCATGAACGCCTTGTCGGAATAGCGGATGTGGGCCGCCACCATGTCGAGATGACGCTTGTTGACCGGCAGGTCGACCGGCTCGCACACGGTGCCCCCGGAGTGGTGCAACGCCGGCGACAGGTAGGCCAGCTTCACGAAATTGCGGAAATCCTCGATCGTCGCATAGCGGCGACCCTCGTCCAGGTTGCGGATGAAGGGCGGGCCGTAGGCCGGCGCGAAGACGGTCGCATCGCCGCCGATCTTCACGTTGTTGGCCGGATTGCGCGCATACTGCACGAACTCGGCCGGGGCGCTGTCCTGCACCAGCTTGCGGCACAGGCCGCGCGGGAAACGCACGCGCACGCCGTCGACATCGGCCCCGGCGTCGCGCCAGATCTGCAGCGCCTCCTCGTCGTCGCGAAACTCGATGCCGATCTCCTGCAGCACCGTCTCGGCGTTCGCTTCGATCGTCGCAAGCGCGTCCTCGTCGCACACTTCGAAAGGCCTGATGCGGCGCAGGACATACGGGTCGCGCGCGACGCCGCCGTCGCCGCTGCGCGCCGCACGCCGCGCCTCGCGCCCTCCGGCGCGACGGCCGCCACGGCCACTTGTCTTCGGATCCATCTCGACAGTCTCCATCCCGCCCATCGACCGCGGACACGTCCCGCGGCACCGGCCCCGCGTTCATCTACGTCGCCAACGCCCCGCGACGCTCTCGAATCTGCGACGCCGATCACGCAAACCGCGCCATCGATTCAGCTTGTTGTTTATGAGCGGTCCATTTTTCTGTTATATTTCAAGTAGAACAAAACACAATACCAGGGAGGCGGCGTGATACGCGGAAGTCGCATCATACTGCTTGCGTTGCTGATTCTGGGGCTGTCCGGCTGGCAGCCCGGTCGCAAGGTCGCCCCGACGAGCCCGGCCTTCGAGCAGAGCCTGACCGATTCCGGCTTGCATCCGCTCGACGAATACAAGACGGCGGCCCTGTTGGGCAATGCGACAGTCTACGGAACCCATATGCTGACCGGGCAGAAATGGATCGAGTACTACGACCATGGCGGCGCCGTCGTTCGGACCAAGATCTCCAGCGAGCCGGTCGCGCGCAACGCGGGGCGTCCCATGCTGTTCGGCACCTGGTGGGGGGAAGGCGACGACATCTGTTTCGCATACGGCCTCAAGCCGTCTTCCGAGTGTTACAGGCTTTATTACCGGAACGGATCGCTGCTCTACATCCAGGCGAAATCCTCCCGGAAGGTGCCGGCCGGCGCGTTGCTGGGGTTCTCGACGGATATCCGCAAGGGTGATGTCGAGGATTTTCCGCTGATCGGCGATTGACGGGAACGCCCGGGCGTCCCGGCGGCGTTTCGCCCTTGCGCGGGCCGGCAGGCGGACGCATGATCGCGCCGCCCGTCACCCCGGATTGAGTCCGAATGTCCCTGTTTGCCGAATCCCCGCGCGGACCCGTCGCCCACGGCGCCGCCGATGCCACCGGAATGCCCGCCCTGGTGCTGTTCGCCAGCATGATCGGGTACGGGTCGATGGCGCGCGAGGCGGGGCTCACCTTGTGGACGTCGATCGCCTCCACCGGGCTCGTCTGGGGGCTGCCCGGCCAGATCGCCATGGTCGAACTCTACGCGCTCGGCGCTCCGGTGATCGCCGTGATGGTCGCGGCCTCGGCGGCCAATGCCCGTTTTCTGCCGATGGTCCTGTCGGTGATGCCGCTGTTCAACGAGACCCCGACGCGGCGCGGCTGGCACTACGCCGTTGCCCAGTTCATGTCGCTCAACCCGTGGGCCGCGATGATGCGCGACGGACCGCGCATGAACCCGGCCTATCGGACGCCGTACTTCGCGGGCTTCGCCGGGGTGTGCATTACCGCGGCGCTGATCGGTACCGCCGCGGGGTTCCTCATGGCCGGCGCGTTGCCGCGCCACGTGACCCTCAGCCTCGTATTCCTCAACCCGCTGTTCTTCACCCTCGTCTTCGTCAGCACCCGCGACCGCGGGCAGATCCTGGCGGTGCTCGCAGGTATCGCGGCGGGCCCCCTGTTTCATCTCGTCTCCGCCGACTGGGGGCTGATCCTGACCGGCGCCGTCGCGGGCACCGGCGCCTATTTCATCGACCGGCAGATCCGGCGCCGCGATGACTGACGCGACGCTCTGGGCCATCGTCCTTTTGAGCGGTGCCGCCACCTATATCTGGCGGGCGCTAGGCGTTGCGATCGCCGGCAAGGTCAGTCCCGACAGCGAGACATTCCGCCTGTTCGCCTGCATTGCCTATGCCATGCTGGCCGGGCTGATCGCGCGCATGGTGGTGCTGCCCGAGGGGATTTTGGCGGAATCGCCGTTGTCGTTCCGGTTAATCGCGGTCGGCCTGTCGGTAGCGGTGTTCTTTGCGGCGAAACGGAACCTGCCGCTGGGCGTTGCGGTCGGCCTTGCGACCTTCGCGCTGCTGACCACGCTGTGGGGCTGACAACACGCTGGTTTGATTTGACGCGCCGACCGCCCGGTGCGAGGATTCCGGTTCTGGAAGGAGGGCCCCATGATCCGCCGGACGTTCTGGATTCTCACCCTTGTTCTCACCGCCGCGCCGGGACCGGCGCTGGCCGCACCGCAGATTCTGGGCCTCATCGCCACCGGTGAGGTGGTGCCGATGCAATGCGCGAATGGCAGCTGCACCGCGCTGCTCTCGGCCTTTTGTCTTCAGGAGCAGCGGCTGCCGCCCGATTTCGAGACACCCTACCGGCCGGAGCGGGCCGAGACGGTGACCCTGGCGGTCACGACCGCGGACGGGCAAGTCCGACGGCTCGATGCCGGCGATCTTGTGCAGTTTCGGAGCCGCTATGGCTATACGGCGATCCGGGCGGATCTGGTGCTCGCCGCGCTCGGCGATCTCCGGCCGGTCGCCGTCGCCCTTGAGGTTGCCCCACGCGCAACGATGCTGCCGGTGCCGCAGCCCGGCGATCCGGATCCGCTGACGGCGGCCGAGATCGCGTTTGCCGCAGGCCCGCTGCGGATGGCCGCGGAATCGGTACTGGAGGGCGAATCGGAGCCGGCGCGCACGGCGCGCATCGCGGCCGGGCTGATCAACGCGCTGCCCCTCGAGGGCGATATCACGGTATCGGCGCGTGCCGGTCTGTGGGGCCGCATCGCCGGCAGCGATGCACCCGCCGCCGCCCGCCGCATGTTCAAGGCCTGCGGCCGGGCCGTCGACCAGGCGGTCGGCTATAGCTTGCGCAAATGTCTGGAAGAACGGCATGAGCGGCTGCAGATCGAGACCACCCGCGAATACTGGGATTCGCTCGCCGGCTCGTAACCCGCGTTCAGCCCTGGCCGATCAGCTCGAGCCATTCCTGTTCGGTCAATATCGCAAGGCCGAGTTCCTGCGCCTTCTTCGCCTTCGAGCCCGCGCCGGGGCCGGCCACCACGTAGTCGGTCTTGCTTGACACCGAACCGGAAACCTTGGCGCCCAGGGCCTCGGCGCGTGCCTTCGCCTCGCTGCGCGTCATCGCTTCCAGCGTACCCGTGAACACGACCGTCCTGCCGGCGACCGGCGAACCAGTCGCCACCGCCGCCAGCGACGTGACCTCAAGCTCTTCCTCCAGATCGCTCAGAACGTCCAGATTGTGGGTCTCGCCGAAGAAGGCGGTGATATCGTCGGCCATGCTCATGCCGATGCCCTCGATACTGCACAAATCTTCATACGCCTCCCCGACGTCCTGCGGCTTGCGGGCATCGGGATGGGCGGCGCGCTCTGCCGTCGCCTCGACCATCGCGGCGTGCCAGGTTTTCAGGTCGCCGTAATTGCGCGCCAGCAGCCGCGCCGTCGACTGGCCGACCTGGCGGATACCAAGCGCATATATGAACCGGTCGAGACCGATTGTGCGCCGCTCCTCTATCGCGGCCATCAGCTTCTGCGCCGATTGCGGCCCCCAGCCCTCCCGCTCGGCGATCTGTGATTCCTTTCCAGGCAGGCGGAAGATATCGGCGGGTGTCTTCAGCAGCCCGTCCTCCCAGAAGGCTTCCACATGCTTGCCGCCCAGCCCCTCGATGTCGAAGGCGTCGCGGCTGACGAAATGCATCAGCCGCCGCACCTGCTGGTAGGGGCAGGCGAGCTCGCCGGTACAGCGGGTAACGGCTTCCCCGGGTTCACGGAGCACGGGTGTCCTGAGATCGCAGGGACAGGTTTCCGGAAACTTGTACTCTTTCGAACTGCTGGGCCTTCTTTCCAGAACCACCCCGATGACCTGCGGAATGACGTCGCCGGCACGCTGGATCACGACCGTATCTCCGACCCGAAGATTCTTGCGGCGGATCTCGTCCTCGTTATGGAGAGTTGCCCGTGCGACCACGACGCCGCCGACGGTCACCGGCTTCAGATGGGCGACGGGGGTCAGCGCACCGGTGCGGCCGACCTGGATGCCGATGCTCTCCAGCATGGTCTCCGCCTGTTCAGCGGGAAATTTGTGGGCCACGGCCCATCGCGGCGCGCGGCTGGACGCGCCCATCCGCGTCTGCCAGTCGAGCCGGTTCAGCTTGTAGACGACGCCGTCGATGTCATAGTCCAGCGTGGCCCTCTGGGACGCCACCTCGCCGTACAGCGCCAGCACGTCCTCGACGCTGCCGCACAGCCGGGCCAGCGGGTTGACCTTGAAGCCCCAATCCTTGAAACGCTGCAGGACGTGCCAGTGACTGCCGTCAATCGGCGCGGAAATCTCGCCCCAGCTGTAGCTGAAGAAGCGAAGCGGGCGCGCCGCGGTGATGGCCGGATCGAGCTGGCGCAGCGAGCCCGACGCGGCATTGCGCGGATTGGCGAAGATCTTCTCGCCGCGTTCCTCCTGCCGTTTGTTCAGGGCCAGGAAATCCGAACGGCTCATATAGACCTCGCCGCGCACCTCCAGCACCTCGGGCCATCCCGCGCCCGCCAGACGCTTGGGAATGTCGTCGAGCGTCAGAAGGTTGGCGGTGATGTCCTCGCCCTCGGTCCCGTCGCCGCGGGTCGCGCCCTGCACGAACAGGCCGTCCTCATAGCGCAGCGAGGCCGAAAGCCCATCGATCTTGGGCTCCGCGACGGCTTCGATGGGCATCGACGGGTCGTCCTTCAGCTCCTTGATGAACCGCCGCACGCTGTCGAAGAAGTCGCGCACGTCGGCCTCGTCGAAGGCGTTGTCGAGGGACAGCATCGGAACCGCATGGCGGACCTTGGCAAAGCCGGCCGCGGGCGCGGCGCCGATCCGGTGCGACGGGCTGTCCGCTCGGACAAGCCCTGGAAACCGCACCTCTATCGCGGCGTTTCGGCGCTTGAGGGCATCGTAATCCGCATCGCTGATCTCGGGCTGCGATTGCTGGTAATACAGGATGTCATGGTGCTTGATCGCGGCTGCCAAACGCGCCAGCTCGGCATGCGCCTGCGCCTCGCTCAGATCTTCGACCGCTATTCCGGCCGGATCTTTTGCGGTCATACGGCCGCCCCTTCGATCAGACGCGCCGCCTGCGCCCGCGCTTCCTCGGTTATGGCGGCACCGGACAGCATCCGTGCGAGTTCCTCGCGCCGCTCCGCATCGCTCAGCCGGACGACGCGGGTCACCATCCCCGCACCGCCATTGGCGCCGTCCTTCTCGACCCGCAGGTGATCTGTCCCACGCGCAGCGACCTGCGGCGAATGGGTGATCACCAGAACCTGCAAGCCGGCGGCCAGCCGGGCCAGCCGTTCGCCGACGGCATCGGCAGTGGCGCCGCCGATATTGGCGTCGACTTCGTCGAAGATCAGGGTCGGCACATCGCCGGGTTCGGCCGCGACCACCTTCAGCGCCAGCATGATGCGCGAGAGCTCGCCGCCCGAGGCGACCTTGCCCAGCGGCCCCTCCGGCGTTCCGGGGTTGGTCGAAACCAGGAACGCGATCCGGTCGGCCCCATCCGCGCCCCAGCCATCCTCGCCGAGCGCCTCGACCGAGGTCACGAATTTCGCCTTCTCAAGGCGCAGGGGCGGTAGTTCGGCATTGACCGCCGCGTCCAGCCGCCCCGCCGCGGCCCGCCGCGCCGCGCTGAGCACGTCGGCCGACTTTCGGTACCGCGACCGCGCTTCCGCTTCCGCCTGCTGCAGCCGGCCAACGGCCGCGCTGCGATCGTCAAGCAGCGCCAGCTCACCCGCCATGCGGTCGCGCAGCGGCGCTAGATCGTCAACCGCGACCCGGTGTTTGCGGGCAATGCCACGCAGGCTGAACAACCGCTCCTCGATCGCCTCCAGACCATGCTGGTCGAGATCGATCGCGGCGCCGGCGGCCGCCAGCTCCCGCAGCGCCTCGGCCGTCTCGAGGGCGGCCCGGTCCAGCGCCTGCAGCGCGTTGTCCATTGCGCCACCCGCCTTTTCGGCAATGCGCGCCAGATGACGCTGCGCGGCCTGCAGCGCATCCTCGACGCCACACCCGTCCGTCAGCTCCCCAGAGGCCGCGTTGAGAGCCTCGACCAGCTGCTCGGCATGCATCAGACGGTTGCGTTTGTCTGACAACTCCGCCTCTTCGCCGGCCTGCGGGTCGAGCTGCGCCAGCTCACTCACGGAATGTTCGAGGAACTCGCGATCGCGCGCGGCGGCAACAGCCGCGCTCTCGGCCTCCTCGCGCGCCCGCCTGGCCTCGCGCCAGGCGGTATGGGCCGCGCGCACATCGCGGGCCTGCTCTTCGAGCCCGCCATAGGAGTCGAGCAGAGCCCTGTGTGTGGCGGGGTCGACCAGGCCGCGCGGTTCGAACTGGCCCTGAATCTCGATCAGCATCTGCCCGACCTGGCGCAGCAGGCCGACACTGGCAGGCTGGTCGTTGATGAAGGCGCGGCTGCGCCCGTCAGCCTGAAGGATTCGCCGGAGGACAAGATCACGCCCCGGGTCGTCGAAACCCTGCGCGACCAGCAGGTCACGTGCCGGATGCGGGTCTGCAAGCTCGAACACAGCGCTGACGATCGCCCGGTCGGCGCCGGGGCCGATCAGCCCGCTGTCGCCGCGGGCGCCGATCGCCAGCCCGAGGGCATCGAGCAGGATCGACTTGCCGGCGCCCGTCTCCCCGGTAAGCACGCACAGTCCGTTCTCAAAGGTGAGGTCCAGCCGGTCGATCAGGACGACGTCGCGAATGGACAGCGCCGTCAGCATTGTTCGGTCAGTTGGTCTCGCCGCTGGTCTCGTTTACAACGCCCGCCGTCTGCGGCAGGCCGCGCTCCTGGGCCGTCAAGACGTTCTGCCTTGCAAGCAGGGTCCAGCTGTCCTTGTACCATTCGCTGTCGGGGTAGTTGTGGCGCAGCACCGCCGCCGTGAACCGGGCCTCGTCGACGATGCCAAGCGCGAGATAGGCCTCGGTCAAACGATGCAGAGCCTCGGCAACATGTGTGGTGGTGCCGTAGGTTTCGACCACGCGTCGGAACCGTCCGATTGCCGCAAGCTCATGCCCGGTGCGCAGATAGTAGCGGCCGACATTCATTTCCTTGCCCGCCAGGTGGTCATGCGCGAGATCGATCTTCAACAGCGCATCGCGGGCATATTTGCTGTCGGGAAACCGGCGCACCAGATCCGTGAAGGCCCCGAGCGCCCGCTCCGTCATGCGTTGATCGCGGGCCACGTCCGAAATCTGCTCGTAGTATGACAGCCCCTTCAGATAATACGCGTAGGCGACATCCTCGCTGCCGGGATGCAGCTCGATGAACCGGTCAAGCGTGAGCACGGCTTCGTCGTAATTGCCGCCGGCATAATGCGTGTAGGCCGCCATGATCTGCGCCTTCGTGGCCCATTTGGAATAGGGGTGCTGGCGCTCGACCTCATCGAAGCTCGCCGCCGCCAGAGTGTAGCTGCGGCCCTCAAGATAATCCATTGCCTCGTTGTAAAGGTCCTCGACGGGTCGCTCGACGTAGGCCGCTTCCTCGTTCGAGGCGCAGCCGGCGATGATGAGGCAGGCCAGGCCGAGCCCGCAGGCCGCGACTGCCCGCCATCCTCGCGCCATTCTATGTCTCAAAAAGCTGTCCAAGAGTGCACGCCCTGCCGGTGGCCCGTAACGTCCGTATCCGTCTTATATACGCAAACGGCCCCGGACCCAAGTGCAACTATCCGCGATGGTGTCTCGCACCGAGGTCGTCACGCCAGGGCGGCCGACCGGCGCGGTTCGTGCTCATTTCCGATCTCGAACATGTCCACCGCCTCGTCCAGATCCACGATCTCCCAGGCATTCGGATCGGCAAACAATTGCCGCAGCAGCAGGTTGTTGACTGCGTGACCCGGCCTCACGCCATGGAAATGGCCGATGATCGGCGCACCGGCGAGATAGAGATCACCGACGCAATCCAGGGCCTTGTGCCGCGCGCACTCGTCCTCGAAGCGCAGGCCGCCCTCGTTCAGAACGGTATCGCCGCTGATCACGACGGCATTCTCCATGGAGCCGCCGCGGGCCAGACCCGCCGCCTGCAGCGCCTCGACCTCGTGCAGAAACCCGAAGGTGCGGGCACGGCTCAGCCCGTTGCGGAAGCTGTCGGACAGCATATCGAAATAAAGCGATTTCTTGCCGATGACCGCTGTGTCGAACTCCAGCTCGATGTTCATCGTGCTGCCGGTCCAGGGCTCGATCCGGGCCGACGAGGCACGGTCCGCGACGGTGACCGTCTTCAGCACCCGGATGGCGCGTCGCGGCGCGCTCTGCGCAACGACACCGGCACAGTCGATCAAGAACACGAAGGGCTCCGCGCTGCCATCCATGATCGGAAGTTCCGGCCCGTTGACCTCGACGATCACATTGTCGAGCCGACACCCCGCGAACGCCGCCATCAGATGTTCAACCGTCGCCACCGATACGCCGGCCTCGTTTGTCACGGTGGTGCACAGCCGCGTATCGCTGACCTGGTCGTAGCGCGCTCGAATCTCGGCGTCTGCACCGCCGATGTCGGTACGGCGAATCACAACGCCCGTATCGGGCGCGGCCGGATGCAGGGAGAGCGCCACCTTGACGCCGCTGTGCAAACCCGTGCCACTGCAATAGATCGAATTCTTGAGGGTATGCTGACGATGCCCAGCTGGCGTCATGGTGGATCCGCCGTCAAGTGCTGCTTCGTGCGAGATCCTCATGTGCACTTACTCTTTCTCTCCGGATTCCGAAGCGCTCGAACAAACGCCGAAGGATGAATTAATATTCGGTTAGTAGTTTGGCCCCTTTGGCGGGACTCACTACTTCGATTTGATGATGTCTATGTAGCGACATAGATCGGCCACAACAAATCACTCTTTGTGTCGAAATGTTACGCGGCCGCACGGAGGCAGTGCGGCCGCGCATCTCGACATGGAGCAGTCTCTGTCAGTTGGCTTGTCGCCTGAGGAAGGCAGGGATATCCAGCATCTCGCCTTCGGCCTCCGTTCGACTGGCGACGCCGACCGGTTCGAGCCCGCCGAGCCGCGACTGGTGCCCATCCTTGGCCGCGGACGATGGTGCGGTGGACTGAATCGAGGGCGAGGGCGCGGGCGCGGGCGCGGTCGCGGGCGCTGCGACCGGCTCGACCCGTTGATTCAGATGAGGCCGACGTTCGCCGCTCACGACCCCCGCGGCCTCGGCGACGCGTTCGAACAGAGTCAGCTTCTTGCGCTTCCCGCCGATTTCGTCGACGCCGTTCTCGAGCGCCGTCTCGACAAACGGATCTAGCGCCGCCGGCTGCTGCTCAGGATGAGCCGGTGCGGGCGGGATGAAACTGTCGGGCTCGATCTCCGGCGGTATCTCCACCGGCGCCGCCGCCGGCGCATCGGACGACGACGCCGAGATCCCGTCCAACAGTGTCAGGACATCGCCGGCCTCGGCGTTGTCGCCGCCGCCGGCCGCGATTATGGCCGGCTCGGGATCGGTTGCGGGACCGGCTTCCGCGGCGGTCTCGGGTTCGGCCTCGGCGATCGGTTGCGGCCTGATGATCGGCACGGGCCGGACCTGAATCTGCTCACCCGCATCGATGCCCGTTGCAACGACCGAGATCCGGATCCGCCCCTCCAGGCCATCGTCGAAGGTGGAGCCGAAGATCATGTCGGCCTCCGAGTCGACCTCCTCGAGGATGCGATTGACCGCCTCGTCCACCTCCATCA
Organism: Rhodospirillales bacterium; assembly: GCA_020356105.1. Classification (GTDB taxonomy): domain Bacteria; phylum Pseudomonadota; class Alphaproteobacteria; order UBA8366; family JADFVY01. Next base: position 2,240,346 of record CP070634.1, read on the forward strand.
GGGTCATATCGAGGCTGCCGGTGATATTGATCAGCAGACCGCGTGCCGATTTCATCGAAAGATCTTCGAGCAGCGGGTTTGCGATCGCGGCCTCGGCAGCTTCGATGGCGCGCTTGTCGCCCTCGGCCTCTCCCGTGCCCATCATCGCCTTGCCCATTTCCGCCATCACCGAGCGGATGTCGGCGAAATCGAGATTGATCAACCCCGGCATGACCATCAGGTCGGTAACGCTGCGCACCCCGGCGAAGAGCACGTCGTCGGCCATCTTGAAGGCATCCGCAAACGTGGTCTTTTCGTTGGCCACCCGGAACAGGTTCTGGTTCGGGATGACGATCAACGTATCGACATATTGCTGCAGGTCCCGGATTCCCTCTTCGGCCAGCTTCATGCGCTGGCGCCCTTCGAACAGAAATGGCTTGGTGACGACGCCGACGGTCAACATGCCTTGCTCGCGGCACGCACGGGCGATGACCGGTGCCGCACCGGTGCCGGTTCCGCCACCCATCCCGGCGGTCACGAACACCATGTGATTGCCGGACAACTGTTCCATCAATTCGCCGAGAGATTCCTCTGCGGCGGCCCGGCCGACGTCGGGCTTCGAGCCCGCGCCGAGACCCTGGGTGAGGTCGGCCCCGAGCTGCAGCCGACGCTCGCTCAGCGTATGACTCATGGCCTGGGCATCGGTGTTGCAGACCAGGAAATCAACGCCCTCAAGATTGGCGCGTATCATATTGTTGACCGCGTTCCCACCGGCGCCGCCCACGCCAATGACGGTAATTCGCGGCTTGAAGTCCGCTTCTCTGTTCGGTGTCATGAGATTGATTGCCATGTTCGCCTCCTAAACAAACAGTGTGCCGGGTTGCGCCGAAACCGCTCGACGCGCGTCAATCCGCCGCTTACTGCAGACGTCACCTCTTCTAAAGATTCTCACGAAGCCATCCTCCGAGACGGCCCAGCGGTCCCAGACGGCCCAACAGGCCGTCCACCGCAGGGCTGCTGTAGCCCGCCTGGGTCCTCAAATCGCCCGTGTCGACCGTGGCGAAGCGCAAGAGCCCGGCGCAGGCCGCGAATGCTGGGCCACTGGTCGCTGTCGCCATCGCCTCGAAGCCGACGGGACTGCCGACACGAACCTGCCTGTCGAAGGTGCGCGCGGCGAGTTCTTGCAGGCCGGGCAACTGGCACCCCCCGCCGGTCAGGACGATTCGGCGGCCGGCCATCCGGCTGGCGCCGACGGCATCGAGCTCGCCACGCACCAGCTCGAGGACTTCCTCGATGCGCGCTGCGATGATGCTGACCAGAAACGATTTCGGGATATGGTTTTGCGAATTTGAAGGATCCTCGCCGACCTGCGGCGCCACGACGGTCTCGCGCTCGTCGCTGATCGACGGCAAGGCGCTGCCATGCAGCGTTTTCAACCGCTCCGCGTGCGCGAGCGGTGTTGCGAGGCCGCGCGCGATGTCGTTTGTGACATGCGATCCGCCGACCGGCACACTGCCGGCGAAGACCGGCGTTCCCTCAAGAAAAATGGCATAGGACGTGGCGCCGCCACCGATGTCGATGACGGTGACACCAAGTTCCATCTCGTCCCGGGCCAGTGTTGCGAGGCCAGCGGCAAACGGGCTCGCCACCACATCGCTGACGTTGAGGTGGCAGCGTTCTACACAGGTCGTAACGTTGCGGATCGCTGTTGCCGACGCGGTGAGCTCGTGAACATGGACCGCGAGCACCTGACCGTGCAGGCCCCGCGGATCATGGATCCCGTTCGAGCCGTCGATGCTGTACCCCACCGGCAGCGCGTGGAGAAGGACACGGTTCGGCTCGATCTCGGGACCGCCATTGTAAAGCAGGCGGCGCAAGTCCGAATCACGCACCGGACCGCCATTGAGGCCGATCCGCATATCGATCAGCCGGCTCGACAGCTGGCCACCCGCGACGCCGACCACCACGTCGCGCGCCGTTTCGCCCGCCATCCGTTCGGCAGCGAGCACCGCGGCGGTCACCGACTCCTCGGCGGCATCCATATCGACGATCGTGCCCGACTTGATGCCACGGCTCACATGGTGGCCGATGCCGATTACCCGGATATTTTCACCCTCGCCCGGTACGCCGATAAGGCAACAGATCTTGCTGGAGCCAATATCGAGGGCCGCTATCAGGCCGTTACGCGCCAACTTGTACCTCCCATCTCCGTATTTCGTGTTCGCTCATGTCACGCCCCCCTGTCGTCGTCGCCGCGACCTTCCGCGCCGGGCTCCAGGCGAAGCACCAGACGGTCGGGCAGACGCAGGTCGACGTGAACGATGTCACGCTCGAGCAGGGCATCGTTCCGCGCCGCGTCGGCGAGCACCCGCCAGGCCGTCGCGACGTCATGTTCGGGCAGCATCACGGTGACGCCATTGGCGAGCCTCAGATTCCAGCGACGCCCGCCGACCCGCACGGCGGCCGATACCTGCGCCAGCATCTCCGGACGCGCGTTCAGCACAGCGGACAGCGCCGCGTAATGTTCCGGGGCATCGGCTCCGACGATCACGCGCAGCTCTGGAAAACGCGTCACCTCATCCTCGCCGATGATCGCCCCGGTCTCATCGACAAGCGCAAGCCGGCCTTGGTGCTGCCAGATAGCGGCGGGGCGCCGCTCCTCGAGGTGCAAATACAAGACGTCGGGGAATCGCCGTTCCACCCGCGCGGCCCGCACCCAGCCGAGCGCCAGCAATCGCTCACGCGCCGCCGCCGGCGAGAAGCCGAGCAGGGGCGAACCCTCTTGCACGTCGAGCGCCGCCAGGATCTGGTCGGCGGGAGTTTCGACACGCCCGACCACGAGCACTTTCCGGACCGCGATCCCGGCCGAGGCAGTCCAGTCCAGGATGGCCGCACCAAGCGCGGATACGCCGCCAAACCCCCAGGCTGCGGTCCCCGCCACCGGAACGACCAGCAGGAGCGCGATCAGTAAGACAGACCGGAGGGACCGCTGACGCCAGCGCGCGAAGCGGCGTGAGGCCTTTGCCCTGCGGTTTTGCTGCACTCTGCGCGCAGACCGCTTGCGGGGTTTCGGCTCGGAACGGGGGCGCCGCACCCGAATCGGCAGCATCGAGGGAAGCGTCAGTTGTCGCATGCAGCGTTCTCCACCATCCATTCGACGAGATCCTCGAACGAAACACCGGCATGGGCGGCCTGTTCGGGAACCAGGGAAAGCGGGGTCATGCCGGGCTGCGTGTTGATCTCCAGCATGTACAGCCGGCCCGGCTCGCCGCCGGCATCGTCGTAGCGAAAATCCGCCCGCGTCACGCCGCGGCAGCCGAGCACCCGATGCGCCGCCACGGCATAATCCATGGCCTGCCGCGCAACGTCGTCGGCGATCGGCGCCGGGCAAAGATGCGTGGTCTTCCCGTCGGTGTATTTCGCCGTGTAATCGTAGAAGCCCTGATGCGGTCTCAATTCGGTCACGCCGAGCGCACGCTCGCCCATGACCGAGACGGTCAGCTCCCGTCCGGGGATATAGACTTCGACGAGAACCGGCCGATCCTCGGGCAGATCTCCCGGGGGCACCCAGTTGTCGCCGTCCCGAACGATGTGCACACCGACGCTCGAGCCCTCGTCGATCGGCTTGACGACGTAGGGCGGCGACATGACGCGACCGGACCGCAGCTCTTTGGGCATGACGACGCTGCCGGCGGGACAGGGAATGCCGGCCGCCTCGAACAGCTTCTTGGACAGCGGCTTGTCCATCGCCACCGACGATGCGAGCACACCGGAATGGGTGTACGGAATGCCCAGGATGTTGAGCACGCCCTGAATATTGCCGTCCTCACCCCAGCGGCCGTGCAGCCCGTTGAACACGGCGTCGGGTTTGGGCTCCAGCGCCGCGAGCAGGTCGGTAAGGTTCCGCGTGATGTCGATCCGGATCACCTCGTGGCCGCGCGCCTCCAGCGCATCGGCGCAGGCCGCGCCGCTGACGAGGGACACCTCGCGCTCGGCCGACCAGCCACCCATCAGCACGGCGATGCGCTTGCTCATCGTCCCACCTCGCCGCCTTGGATGCCGATCCGCCGGATCTCCCAGCGCAGCTCGATGCCGCTGTTGTCGCGGACGCGCCGACGGACTTCTTCGCCGAGCTCCTCGATATCGGCGGCCGTGGCAGTGCCGGTATTGATCAGGAAGTTGCAATGTTGCTCGGACACCATCGCCCCGCCAATGCGCAACCCGCGGCAACCGGCAGCCTCGATCAGGCGCCAGGCCTTCTCTCCCGGGGGATTGGCGAAGGTGGAACCGCCGGTGCGGCTGCGAATCGGCTGGCTGTCCGCGCGATCATCGACGATTTCCGTCATCCGGGCGTTGATTCGCGCCGGCTCGCTCGGCCGTCCTTCCAGCTCGGCCTCGGTGAATATCCAGGAGTCGGGCACATCGCAGTGGCGATAGGACAGGCCCATCGCGGCACTGGTCAGTTCGCGCAGCGTGCCCGTCGTGTCGACGGCCCAGGCGCGCCGCAGCACGTCGCTGATCTCGCTGCCATACGCCCCCGCATTCATGCGCAGGGCGCCCCCCACGGTGCCCGGCACGCCGCACAGGAATTCCAGACCTCCGAGGCCCGCATCCCGTGCGGCGCGCGCCACGTACAAGTCAGGCGTTGCAGCGCCGGCCCGGATCAGCGTCCCCTCGATCGCGATATTCATGAAACCCTTGCCCAGGCGGATCGTGACGCCCGGAACACCGCCGTCGCGGACCAGCAGATTCGAACCGACGCCGATGACGGTGAGCGGCACGTCGTCGGGTTTCGCCCCCAGAAATGCCTGCAAATCGGCAAGGTCCGCGGGTCGAAACATGACCTCGGCCGGACCGCCAACCCGGAACCAGGTAATGCGCGACAGATCGGCATTGCGCGTCAGTCGCCCCTTGAGCGAGGGCAGGGCGTCGATCCAGCTTCGACGGGTATCGCGTGCCGCCGCGATCATTGGTTTGCCCCGCTGTACAAGGTTGCCAGACGCTCCGGCAGCGCATTGGCCCAGCCGCTGATCGTGCCCGCCCCGAGGCAGACCACCATGTCGCCGGGCTTCGCCAGTTCCGCGATGATCCGCGGCAGGTCACCCTCGCTGTCCAGCGCCTCGACATGACGATGGCCGTGTGCACGCAGCCCTGCGATCAGCGCGTCGCGGTCAACACCGGGAATCGGCTCCTCGCCCGCGGCGTAAACGTCGGCCACGATGACCGTGTCCGCATCGTTGAAACATGCGCAGAACTCCTCGAACAGATTTTGCAGCCTGCTGTAGCGATGCGGCTGAACGACGGCCACGACCTGACCGGTCGTGGCGGAGCGCGCCGCCTTCAGCACCGACGCGATCTCGACAGGGTGGTGGCCGTAGTCATCGATGATCGTCACACCGTTCACCTCGCCGGTCCGGGTAAAGCGTCGCTTGACCCCTTCGAACTCGGAGAGGCCACGCACGATCACATCTTCCTCGAGCCCCATCTCGAGCCCGACGGCCATCGCGGCGAGCGAATTCAGCATGTTGTGCTCGCCATACATCGGCAGGCGCACATTCTTGATCAGTCGCTGCTCGTCGCCGCGGGTGATGGCCACCGAAAAGCGACATCCGTCGGGGCCGCATCCCGCGTCGATCGCCCTGATTTCCGCCTGCGGGCTGAAGCCATAGGTCACCAGGCGCCGGTCGGAGATCTGCCCGATCAGCGCCTGCACCTCCGGATGGTCGATGCACAGCACCGCGAAACCGTAGAACGGGATATTTTCGACAAAGGTGCGGAACGCGTCCTTCAGCCTGTCGAAATCGCCGTAGAAATCCATGTGCTCGGGATCGATGTTGGTGACCACGGCGATCGTCGACGGCAGCTTGACGAACGTCCCGTCGGACTCGTCGGCCTCGACGATCATCCATTCACCGGCCCCGAGCCGGGCATTGGTGCCATAGGCGTTGATCACGCCACCATTGATCACCGTGGGATCGTATCCGGCGGCATCGAGCATCGCGGCAATCAGCGATGTCGTCGTGGTCTTGCCATGGGTGCCGCCAACCGCGACCGCCCACTTCAGGCGCATCAGCTCGGCCAGCATTTCGGCACGCCGCACCACCGGGACCTGACGCGTCCGCGCCGCCAGGACCTCGGGATTATCGGGTCTGACTGCCGACGAGATCACCACGACCTGCGAGTCGCCGATGTTCTCCCGGCGATGGCCGATTTCGATCGGAACGCCCAGTTTGCGGAGGCGCGCGACGTTCGCGTTCTCGGAAAGGTCGCTGCCTTGCACCGAATAGCCCAGATTGTGCAGGATTTCCGCGATCCCCGACATGCCGATGCCGCCGATGCCGACGAAATGAATGGTCCCGATCGTCAACGGCATTTCCCTCATGCGCCGACCTCCTGAGGCTGCGTTGCCCCTGACGAACGGCGCTGCTGATCGCCAATCAGCTCGCAGATCACATCCGCCAGACGCTCGGCCGCGTCCGGGACGCCGACCCGGCCGGCACAGGCGGCAGCGCGCGCCAGCTTGGCCGGATCGGCGAGCAACCTGCCGATCAGCTCGCTCAGCACCGGCGCGCTGGCATCGGCCTGCGGCAGCTGCCAGCCACCGCCGGCGTCGCACAGGCGTGCGGCGTTCTCGCGCTGGTGGTCATCGATGGCGTGAGGATAGGGAATCAGGATGGCGGGCCTGCCGGCAACCGCCAGCTCCGCCACCGTCGAGGCCCCGGAGCGACATATCACGAGCTGCGCACGGGCCAGACGCGCCGGAATGTCGCTGATGAAGGTCGCCAGTTCGGCATCGATGCCGCCCGTATCATAGCTGCGCCGCACCGTGTCGATATCGTCTTCGCGGCACTGCTGGGTGACTTTCAGGCGCCGGCGCAGATCCGCGGGAAGTGCGGCCAGGGCCGGCGGGATGATCTCGCTGAACACGGCGGCGCCCTGGCTGCCGCCGGTCACCAGGATCTCGATCGCCTCGTCGCCGCTCGGCGCCCGGTAGGGCCCGGCCGCTTCGATCACCTCCGGGCGAACCGGGTTGCCGGTGTGGACGGCGCGGATCCGGTCCTGCTCGCGCAGCATGTCGGTCTTCGCGAAGGCGGTCGCGATGCGCGCCGCGTAGGGCGCCAACATGCGGTTGGCGCGACCCAGCACAGCATTCTGCTCGTGGATGATCGTCTTGACGCGAAGCTGCGAGGCGGCGACGACGGTGGGAACCGACGGATAGCCGCCGAATCCTGCGACCGCGCGGGGCCGCAACCGTTTCAGCAGACGCCGTGCCTGCAGCCAGCCCAGGCCCAGCTGGAAAACCGCCGAAATCTTGGCCGTCAGGCCGCGTCCGCTGATGCCCGCTGCGCAGATGCGGTGGGTTTCGAGATCGCCGAGCAGGCCGCCATAGGCGCTGCCCCTGCGATCGGTGACGAGAA
>CP070634.1:2247842-2258388 GCA_020356105.1 Rhodospirillales bacterium
AATCAGTGACCATGCTTCAATTGCCGGCCTTTGATGTTGCCTTCGCCCGGGCGCAATTTCCCGCCCTCGTCGAGTCCTGGGCGCTATTCGAGAATGCCGGCGGCACGCTGGTTCCCGGGCAGGTGATCGGCCGGCTCAACGACTATATGACGGAATGTCAGTTGCAGCCGGCCGGCGCATATGGGCCTTCACGGGACGCCGCAGAGCGGATCAGTGAGGCACAGCGCCTGATGCAAGAGATGATGGGCGCCGAAGCCGATGAGGTGATGGTCGGTCCGTCGACCACGATGAACGTCTACCTGCTGGCCCATGCATTGCGACCACTGTTCGCCGATGGCGACGAAATCGTGGTTACCAACCTTGACCATGAGGCGAATTCCGGCGCGTGGCGGCGACTCGCTGCGTCCGGCATGATCGTGCGCGAATGGCGAGTCGAACCGGACAGCGCCGAACTCGAGATCGAAACGCTCGCCTCGCTGCTCACCGACAGAACCAGGCTGGTCTGTTTCAGCCAATGTTCGAACATCGCCGGCGGCATCAACGACGTGATGGGCATTACGCGGCTGGTCCACGACGCCGGCGGTCTTGTCTGCGTCGACGGCGTCGCCTATGCGCCGCACCGGCATCTCGACGTCAAGGCATGGGACGTCGATTTCTACTTGTGCTCACCCTACAAGATTTACGGGCCCCATCTCGGGCTGCTCTACTCCAAGCGCGCGCACTTTCTGTCGGTGCGCGCCCAGAACCACTTCTTCATCGCCGACTCGGACATCCCACTGAAGCTGAATCCGGGTGGCCCGAACCACGAGTTGACGGCGGCACTGACCGGCATCATCGACTATTTCGAGTTGCTGCACAGGCATCATTTCGGCGAGTCCCACCTGCCGCTGCACGATCGCCTAGGGCAGCTCTTCGCCCTCTTCGCGGAACACGAGGAGCGCATCGCCGAACCGCTCGTTGCTTTCCTGCAGGCGCACCCGAAGGTCCGGCTGATCGGGCGCGGAACCGCCGACCAGCAACAGCGCGCCCCGACCTTCTCGTTCCAGGTGGCCGGCAGGAATTCGAGCGAGATTCCAGCGGCGGCCGCAGAGCGCGGCATCGCCATCGGCAGCGGCGATTTTTATGCCGCCCGCCTGATCGATGCGCTCGGTGCGCGCGACCGGGGCGGCGTCGTGCGTGCCAGCATGGTGCACTACAACACGGCTGAAGAGGTTGCACGGCTGATCGCCGTGCTCGACGAGGTGCTATAAGCCGATCGCCGATCCCACCTATTCGGCCGCGCTCTTGCGCGCCGCAAGGGCCTGCTCGACCGAAGGCCGGCGCATCTCGAAGACCTCATCGATCACCGTGTAGTCCATATATCCGAGGCGCGCGATCGGCCTGATCTTGGCGACGTCGACGAGACCGCTGGTGAGCACCGAATCGTCGATATGGATGCCGACCACGTGACCAAACACGGTGATGTTTTTCGACTCCGGGTCATCGCAGGGCAGGTCGACCAGTTGCAGCACCCTGCATTCGAGATTGATCGGCGACTCCTTGACCCGTGGCGGCTTGACAAGCTTGCTCGGCGCTGGCGTCAGACCAACCAGGGCCATTTCGTCGATCTCGGCGGGCAGCGAGGCGCTGGTCAGGTTCATCGCATCGCGCAGGTCCCAAGTCGCCATGTTGGCAACGAACTCGCCGGTCGCACGGCAATTGGCGAGCGTATCCTTTGGTCCATGCGGCTGCCGGCCGTTGATCCCGACCACCACCACCGGCGGTCCCGACGCCACCCCGTTGAAGAAACTGAACGGCGCCAGGTTGACGACACCGGCGGCGCTCACCGTTGTCAGCCAGCCGATCGGCCGCGGCATGACGCAACTCTTGAACGGGTCGTGCGGCAGCCCGTGATGGTCCTTCGTCTCGTAGAACATCGCTTCGATCGTTCCTTCTTCAGGTTCCCGGCGATACCGACAGGCCGCCAGCCTGCCCTTCGCAACCACCTCATGCAAGGCCGTTTACAGCGCGACGATTGCCGCTGGGCGTCAGACCGAACCCGACGAATTGAACTTGACGCGCTGGACGACCCCGTCAACGACTAAACCTGTATGGCAACATGCACACTTTGCTTGTTCCCGCACGGCTGGACCGGAGGTCATAGATGAAAGCCGCACGGCGTCGACGGCGGACCTACCCTGCCCCGCATGTGCGTCCGGCGCCGGTCGGTGGAGATTGGGGTGGCTGATGGGATTTGAACCCACGACCCCCAGATCCACAATCTGGTGCTCTAACCAGCTGAGCTACAGCCACCGCAGGGTCCGTTTCCGGGGATGCGCCTTTTAACGCCTGCCGCGCCGCCGCGTCAAGCGCAAGGGCATGCGATCCGGCACCGAGCGGTTTCATGCCGTGGACCGGCGAAGCCGCCCCTCCAAGCGCAAGGTTGCTTTGTTCCCCTACCGCACGACCCATCTGACGACATGGCCGACCGACAGGCCCTGTACGACGATCGAAAAGATCACCACCGCATATGTAATCAGCAGGATCACCTCTTTCGAGGTGCCGGCCGGCAGCGACAGGGCGAGCGCCACCGAGATGCCGCCGCGCAGCCCACCCCAGGTAAGCACGGTGACCGCCCCTTCGGTAAACTGGCGCCTGACACGCAGGATGCCGATCGGCACCGCGACGGCGACCAGACGGGCCAGCAAGACCAGCGGGATCGCCAGCAGCGCCGCGGCCAGAACCGCCCCCTCGAATGCGAGAGCCAGTACCTCGAAGCCGATGATCAGGAACAGCACCGAGTTCAGGATCTCGTCGATCAGCGACCAGAAGGTCTGAATGTGGAGCGCCGTCCGCTCGCTCATGGCAAAGCGCTTGCCGTGGTTGCCGATGAGGAGGCCCGCGACCACCGCGGCGATCGGCGCCGAGGCGTGTACCGCATGGCTGATCGCTGTGACCAGAAAGACCAACGCGAGCGTGATCAGCACCTCGAGATTGTGATCGTCCAATGTATGCATGGCGCGGTAGGCGACATAGCCGCCCGCGAGGCCGATCGCGACGCCGCCGAGGGTCTCCACGGCGAACAGTTCGACGATTTCGGCGGCGCCAATCGCCTCGCCTGCCGTACCACCGGCGGCGATCGCCAGCAGGATGGTGAACACCACCACACCAACACCATCGTTGAACAGGCTCTCGCCGGCGATCTTCGCCTCCAACGTCTCGGGCACCTTGATGGTCTTCAGAATGCCGAGAACCGCCACGGGATCGGTCGGCGAGATCAGCGCGCCGAACACCAGGCACCAGGCAAAGGGCAGCGGCGTACCAAGGAGATCGAGGATGATCCAGCTGCCGATGCCGACGATCGCGGTCGAGATCAGGATGCCGAAGGTGGCCATGCCACCGATCGCCCATTTGCGCGTCGCCAGCGCGTTGAGGTCGACATGCAGCGCCCCGGCGAACAACAGAAGGCTCAGCATCCCCTTCATCAGCGTGTCGGGCAGGTCGATCATGCCGAGGATGGCCCGCGCGGTCTCGCGCAGCCCGAGCGCCGGCAGCAGGCTGTCGACGGCGATCGTCCCGAGCGCCGCGAACAGGGCGATGATGACGAGGCCGATGGTGTGCGGAAACTTCAGCCAGCGGTGGTTGATGTAGCCGAACACCGCCGACAGGGTGAGCAGCGCGGCGGCGAGATTGACGGCGTCGACGATGCTCATGCTGGTTCCCCCTCACCCGCCGCGGTGCGCCATTGAAGGCCGGCGGTCATCATACGGATTGCAGGGTCTACCTGGAAGAGCCAGCGGACGCACGAACGCAGGGCCGCGCCCGAATTCGAGGTTCGACCCCATGCGCCAGCGTTTTCCGCTGGTTTGCGAGCGGGCAGTTTGCAGAGAGTTCGCGGGACATCGCGCTCGTCCGGACCGGATCGGACTTCGCGACCGGCGGCGCTCGCCGCCTCACGCAGTGCACCACATGTCCTCTGCCCCTGAAACGGTGGGGCCGCCTGTCGGCTCACATGTCGTGGCAGGCGACGCAGAGCGCGCTGTTGGTGTTTGCCGTCCTCAGGAACTTCCCCCTAGCATTGTCGTGCGGATCGTGGCAACTCGCACATTCAACGGTTCCGGGCGCTGCCCCATACAGTGGAATTTCTGCCCCATCCGATGTGGAAACAACGTACACCCTCGACCCGGAAACGGACGGCGGGTTCAACCTCGAGGCGCCGCCGGCCCCGGCCGCACCATAGCTTATCGAGGCCGGATGATGGTTGCCCAGGTCACGACCCAGGATCGCCATAGAATCGGGAAAAGCAGCCGCCATCGTTTGACCGGGATTGACAAGAACGATATTCGCCGGGTCCTTCAGCGCGTCGAGCGGCGTTGCGCCGTCGTGGCAGGAAAGGCAGCCGGCGGACACGCCCGACAGCGCGCCGGAATGGCCGTCGAGGTTGCGGCTGCTGTAGCCTTCGAAGGGGCCGGCGGGCGCGGCCCGATTCCAGGACGGCGAGGCGTCGTCGCCATCCTTCGGGATATGGCAGAACGCGCACAGGTCGGCGTCCTTGCCTAATGTCGCAAGGTTCCTCAGATCATGCGGCGAACCCACAATCGTTTGTGCCGGTTCCGCGCTCGAGGCGGCCCCCGCACCCAGGACCGCGAGGCACGCCGCGCCGATTAGGACGCCCAAATTCATGTGGGCATGTGCCGTCATCTTCCCTTCCTCCGTCATCCGCCCCTCGACCGCATCTCCTTTCAGATGCCTCTCGACGAACGGAGTCACGCCGCCGCCGCCCGGAGATCGCGCGCCGCCGAGGCGCAAAGTCGGTGGCGGCAATACAGACGCGCGGCGTTGTGCCGCCCCGCGAGACGATCATACGCGTCCTAAATCCCGGCGGGGACCGCAAATCTATCTCGCTCCCAGGTTCCCGACAACTGACCGTCGGTGACGCAGGTTGAGCCAGAAACACCGCGCAAAACGCAGCTGGAATCGAATGCCACCGAAGGCCCCCAAATCCGGCCGGCGGCGGAATCTACCGCTATGCCTGATCCACGATCAGCACCCTGGACGCCAGCTGCTTCAACGTCCTGACATATCGCCGCTGCGACCAGCCGCATTCCAGCCTAAGCTGCTCCCAAGTCTGGACCGACAGCAGGGACCAGAGAATGTCCGTCGCCTCCGAGACATTGTGGTCGGGTGACAATGCACCGTCCTTCTTCAATGCCGCCACCGCCGCAAGGCAGCCCTCGCGCACAGCTGCCATCCGGTCGACCCAGGCGGCTTTTGCGGCCTCGTCCGTCTCCATCATGGCGACGAGCGCCCTGGCGACCCCGTGAATCTCGGGAATGTAATTCCCCCAGGCCTCAATAAAGGCTTCTAGCCGCTGCCGACCGCTCGCGGCGTTGCGACTGGCCGCAAGCCTCGCATCGACATTCTTGACGGCATCGAGATGCCGGGTCGTTGCTATCAGCAGCTCGGCACGGGTCGGAAAATTTAGATAGACCGCCTGACGGCTGATCCCTGCCGCCTTGGCGATGTCGCTCATCCTGACGCCGTGACCGTGCCCGGCTTCGAGTAGGTTCCAAGCGGCGTTGAGTATCCGTGTCCGGGTTTCGCGTCTTTCGCTTGACATGATGTCAAGTTACACGTATTTGACATGATGTCAACTTGACGTGGTGTCAAGCAGAGCGCGAACACTCGCAGACAGGAGGCGAAAGATGAAGATCATCGTATTCGGCGCGACCGGAAGCATTGGCCGGCTCGCAGTTGCAGGTATCCTGGCGGACGGGCATATGGTCACGGCCTTTGCGCGCAGGCCGGAACGGCTCGGCGCATGGCACCCGAATCTCACCTTGCGCGCCGGCGACGCATGCGACCCGGCGGCGGTGTTGGACGCCATCCATGGCCACGATGCGGTGCTGATCACGCTCGGCTCCGGTATGTCCCACAAGAGCGTCATCCGCTCGCAGGGAACCATGAACGTGATTCGCGGCATGCAGGCCCACGGCGTGCGGCGGCTAATCTGTCAGTCGACGCTCGGCGCCCACGATAGCCGCGGTAACCTCAACTTCGTCTGGAAGTGGATCATGTTCGGCCTGCTGCTGCGCCCGGTTCTCCGGGATCACGAATTGCAGGAGAACCTGGTGCGGGCGAGCGGGTTGGACTGGACGATCGTGCGGCCGAGCGCTTTCGTCGACGGCCCGGCGACGGGCGCCTTCAGGGAGGATGTCGCGCCCGAGGACACGAACCTGACCCTGAAGATCTCGCGCGCCGACGTCGCCGGGTTCCTGCAGCGCCAGCTTTCCGAACTCGCCTATGTCCACCGTGCAGTCGGCATCTCAAACTGAGGCGATCGTCGGGTCGGGCCGGTCGCTGTTGACCGACGACGATGGAGTACCAATACTGATTGCTGCAATGCTACCAGGGGGACACATGCGAAACGTGATTGCGGGTGGGATTTACGTCCTTTTGGCCGGGGCCGGATTCCTGGCCTGGGCATCCGGCGGCCGGGCGCAGATATCGACGACCGATGTCGAGCTGAAGCCGGGTCTCGAGGTGTGCTACATGTATGAGTTCGTCCGGCATATCGACCAGTTCGCCGAGTGGGAAGGACACAGGAAATGCCGGCCGGGCGAACCGCTGCCGGTTCTCGACTCGCGGGTCGGGGAGGACACTGTACTGACCAGCAGTTCGAAAGACGGCGTGATGGCAAGAATCAGGGGATTCATCCGTCTCGAACAGCCCGGCCCCTACAAATTCGCCTTCGAGTCGAATGACGGCGTGCGCCTGATGATCGACGGCGAAATGATTGTCGAGGATCCCGACGTCCACGCTGACCGTTACTCCGAGGTCGGTACGATGGAGGTGGCGAGGCCGGGCTGGTATCCGATTGCCGTCGACTATTTCGAGCGCAAGGGCACCTCGACGCTGCGATTCCTCTGGCGACCGCCGGGGGCCGAGGGAAACATGTCTCTGGTTCCGGGCGAGGTTCTCGCACACTGACATCTGCCGGCACATCTTCGCGGCGGGCAAACACGATCTCAGGACGCGCGGGCGCGCTGGCCGGTCTGATCGACTCGCGGCCGACCCCGGGCGCAACGCATTTCGACGGCAGTATTGAGCTTGCCTTCATGGCGCGGATATAAGGACATTGACGTCCGCGGCCCCATTCGCAACGGGCGTCTCTTTGCTCTGCCCTCTCAGCGGACCCAACGCCCATGCTGCACACCGCCGCCTCCCTTGATCGCCTCGGCACCGAATCCGCGTTCGAGGTGCTGGCGCGCGCCCAGAAGCTGGCCGCGCAAGGCCGGAACATCATCAATCTCGGTATCGGCCAGCCGGACTTCCGCACGCCGGAGCACATCGTCGAGGCAGCGGTCAAAGCGTTGCGCGACGGGCACCATGGCTATACCCCGGCGAACGGCATCCCGACACTGCGCGAGGCGGTCGCGGCGGATCTCGAGCGCCGCCACGGCGTTACGGTCGACCCGGACCATGTCGTCGTCGTGCCCGGCGGCAAGCCGACGATGTTTTTCTCCGTGCTCATGTTCGGCGAGCCCGGGGTCGAGATCATGTATCCCAACCCCGGCTTTCCGATCTACGAATCGCTGATCAACTATGTCGGCGCGACGCCGGTGCCGATTGCGCTGGAAGAGGCGAACGGTTTCGCGTTCAGTGCCGACTCGGTGCTCGACCAGATCACGCCGGCAACGCGCCTCATCATCATCAACAGCCCAGCCAACCCGACCGGCGGCGTAACACCGAAGGCGGAGATCGACCGGTTGGTCGAGGGACTGCTGCGCCACCCCGGCGTCGCATTGCTGTCGGACGAGATCTACAGCCAGATGCTGTACGAGGGGCGCGAGCATGTCAGCCTGCTGCAGTATCCGGAGATTCGTGACCGGCTGATCCTGCTGGATGGCTGGTCCAAGACCTATGCGATGACCGGCTGGCGCCTCGGCTTCGCGGTGTGGCCGGAACAGCTTGTCGACGCGGCGACGCGGCTGTGCATCAACGACCATTCCTGCGTCAACGCGGCGACCCAGCACGCCGGCATCGAGGCGCTGTCCGGGCCGCAGGATGTGGTGCGCGAGATGGTCGCTGCATTCGACGAGCGGCGCCGCGTAATCGTCCCGGAACTCAACCAGATCCCCGGCTTCCGCTGCGTCGATCCGGGTGGCGCCTTCTACGCCTTTCCCAATATAACCGGGACCGGAATGACCGCACGCGCAGCGCAGGATCGGTTCCTCGAGGAAGCGGGTGTCGCCACCGTCGCGGGCACTAGCTTCGGTGCCTGGGGCGAGGGATATCTGCGGTTCTCCTATGCCAGCAGCATCGACAACATCCGCGAGGCGATCCGCCGCATCAAGGCCTGCCTGTAGACTCCGGGCATGTAAGCGCCGATGACCTGCCGCCAGACGGGCTGCGTTGCCTTGAATGACGGCACTCATCGTGCCTATTTTTTGGGCAAGTGCCCATGAATTGCTCATCTCCCGGACCGCGCCGCGCCAGCCGGATTTCCGCTTTTCCATTGTTTTTCTTCGGGTTTTTGCCACAGCGACCGGTTGGCACATGCCGTGCAATATCCGGCCACAGGCCCGCGCCGCTATATCGGATGCGCGGTACTGTCAATGGGACGAAACGGACCATGAAGAAGATCGAAGCAATCATCAAGCCGTTCAAGCTCGACGAAGTGAAGGAAGCGCTGCACGAGGTCGGGATCCAGGGCATCACGGTGACCGAGGCCAAGGGCTTCGGCCGTCAGAAGGGCCACACGGAGCTCTACCGCGGCGCCGAGTATGTCGTCGACTTCCTGCCCAAGGTGAAGATCGAGGTGGTGGTCGACGATGCACTGGCGGAACGCGCCGTGGAAGCGATCACCGAGGCCGCCCGCACGGGGCGGATCGGCGACGGCAAGATTTTCGTGTCCGCCGTCGAGGAAGCAATCCGCATACGAACCGGCGAGCGCGGCAGCGACGCCGTGTAACCCAACTCCGCTACGCCCTTGGGCGACCCGAGGGCGACAATCATCGACCGACCTGAAAGACGGGGAAAGACGCATGACCAAAAAAGTTCTCGAAATGATCAAGGAAAACGACGTCCAATATGTCGATTTCCGGTTTACCGATCCGCGCGGCAAGTGGCAGCACATCTCGCAGCACGTCGCCACCGTGGACGAGGATCTGCTGACCGAGGGCATCATGTTCGATGGCTCGTCCATCGAAGGCTGGAAGGACATCAGCGAATCCGACATGAACCTCGTACCCCAGCTCGACAGCGCCGTGATGGATCCGTTTACGGCGCAGCCGACGCTGGTGATGTTCTGCGACGTCATCGAGCCCTCGACCGGCCAGCCCTATTCGCGGGACCCGCGTTCGACCGCCAAGCGCGCGGAGGCGTATCTCAAGTCCGGCGGCTTCGGCGATACCGCCTATTTCGGGCCGGAGGCCGAGTTCTTCGTGTTTGACGATGTCCGCTTCGAGGCGACGATGAATCGCTGCGCCTACGAGATCGATTCCGACGAGGGCCCGTACACCAGCGGAAAGGTGTACGAGGAAGGTAACTGGGGCCACCGGCCGCGCGTCAAGGGCGGCTATTTCCCGGTGCCGCCGGTCGATTCCGCGCAGGACCTGCGCTCCGAGATGGTCAGCACCATGATGGACATGGGCCTCAACATGGAGAAGCACCATCACGAGGTCGCCCCCTCGCAGCATGAGCTGGGGCTGAAGTTCGACACCCTGGTGCGCTCGGCCGACAACATGCAGATATACAAATACGTGGTCCAGATGGTCGCCCACCAGTATGGCAAGACCGCGACCTTCATGCCGAAGCCGGTGTGGGAAGACAACGGCTCGGGCATGCACACCCACCAGTCGATATGGAAGGGCGGCAAGAACACCTTCGCGGGGTCGCTTTACGCCGATCTGTCCGAGAGCTGCCTGTTCTATATCGGTGGCATCATCAAGCACGCAAAGGCGCTGAACGCCTTCACCAATCCGCTGACCAACAGCTACAAGCGGCTGGTCCCGGGCTTCGAGGCGCCGGTGCTGCTGGCCTATTCGGCGCGCAACCGCTCGGCCTCGTGCCGCATCCCGCACGCCGCCGCGCCGGCCGGCAAGCGCGTCGAGGTCCGCTTCCCCGATCCGGGCGCGAACCCCTACTACGCCTTCGCCGCCATGCTGATGGCCGGGCTCGACGGCATCGAGAACCGCATTCATCCGGGCGACGCGATGGACAAGAACCTCTACGATTTGCCGCCGGAGGAGCGCTACAACGTGCCGACGGTCTGCGGCTCGCTGCGCGAGGCGCTGGAGAGCCTCGACAAGGACCGCGAGTTCCTAAAGAAGGGCGACGTGTTCAGCGACGACCAGATCGACGGCTACATGGCGCTCAAATGGGAGGAAGTCGTGCGCTTCGAGACCTTCCCGCACCCGGTCGAGTTCGACATGTATTACAGCGTCTGATTTCCTCGGACGTTGCGATTGGCGGGCCGCTCTTCGGTGCGGCCCGTTTTTTTTTCGCGCAAACGCCAATAAACGGCGCAGGTGTTGGTGACAAACATTGTTGGAACCGCTATCTC
>CP070634.1:2258488-2287886 GCA_020356105.1 Rhodospirillales bacterium
GCGGACAGGATCGCGCGCGACTGCAAGGAACTCGAGCAGCATGGCGTCGCCTCGATCGGGATCATGTCGAACGATGTCGAGAATTACCCCGACGATTCACCGGACAATATGAAGCGGTTTGCCGAGAAGCACGGTTATTCGTTTCCTTATGTCTATGACGAATCACAGGCCGTTGCGCGCGCCTACGATGCAATCTGCACACCCGATTTCTTTGGTTTCAATGCCGATCTTAAGTTGCAGTATCGCGGTCGGCTGGACGCCAGCCGCCGTGATGTCGCGCCGCCGGATGCCAGGCGGGAGCTGTTCGAGGCGATGCTGCAGATCGCCCGCACCGGCAAGGGACCGGAAGAGCAGATCCCCAGCATGGGGTGCACCATCAAGTGGAAAGAGACGGTATAAGGCGCCGGGCGAGATTTCAGCCATTGCCGTCATGGCGAAGCCCCTTGCGCCTTCCAGCGCGGCGACAACTGAACACCCTGAGTGTGCTCCGGTCCGGAGATGCCGGCATCTACCGAGAGCGCATCGTGAAAGGCAGGGACCGGACCATCTCATATCGGCGCATCGGCGGCGGCGGGTAAGGTCCGGCGATGATCGCTTTTCCCCTTTGCCAGGCGCGGTTTGCGCCGCTATGTTAGCGGCCGTTTTCAAGTTGGGAGCCCGGCGTGTCCGACATAATTCGTGAGGTCGACGAGGAACTTCGTCGCGAGGACTGGGAACAGGTCTGGAAGAAATACGGCAAGTTCGTCATTGGCGGGGCCGTGGCGCTCGTTCTCGCCACTGCGGCGGTCGTCGGCTGGCGCGAGTATGACAAGTCGCAACGGATGGCGCAGGGAAGCCGGTTCGCCGAGGCCGTTGCGCGCGCAGAGAATGCCGCGGTGCCGGCGGAGGCCGCCGACGTCATGGCCGCAACTGCACGCGATGCGACGACCGGCTATGCAACCCTCTCCGGTTTTCGCGAGGCCAAGCTTCGTGCCGATGCCGGCGACCGGGGGCAGGCCATCGCCATCTACGATGCGATCGCATCCGATACGTCGGTGGAGCCGCTGCTGCGTGATCTTGCCACGCTGTATTCGGTCCGGATGCAGATCGTGGAGGGTGATCCGTCGACTCTCGGCGCACGGCTAGCACCGCTCACCGCAGAAGCTAATCCGTGGCGGTATTCGGCCATGGAGCTGACTGCCATCCTGGCCCTGACTGGCGGCGATGCGGAGGGCGCGCGGGCCATCTATGCGCCGTTGGCCGACGATCTCGAGGCGCCGCAGACTTTACGGGCGCGTGCCGCGGAAATGTTGCAGGCGCTTGGCGACGCAGGCTGACCAGATGATGAACGGCCCGCGGCGGGTCGGCCTTGCGGCCGTGGTTTCGTTGCTTCCGATCCTGGGTGGCTGCGGTACGTGGTTCGGCGACCCCGAGCCGCCGCCGCTGCCTGGTGAGCGGATATCGATTCTGCTCTACGAGAGTGACTTGGCTCCGGATCCGCGTATCTCGGAGCAAGTTGTCGAGCTACCCCCGGCCTATCGGAATGCGTCCTGGACGCAGGTCGGAGGAGGCGCCCTGCACGCGGTGGGTCACGTCGCCGGTCCAACGGAAATCACGAAACCGGCTTGGCGCTCGAGTATCGGATCCGGCGCCGGTCGGTACCAGCCGTTAATGAGCGAACCAGTGATCGCGCGTGGCCGCGTGTTCACGATGGATTCCCGCTACAAGGTCTCTGCGCACGACGTGGAGCAGGGCAAGCGGTTGTGGCAGACGCGCTTGCCGGTTCCGAAACGGGACGGCGAGGCATTCGGTGGCGGGATCGCGTATGATCTTGGTCGCATCTATGTCAGCACAGGTTACGGGGATCTTGCCGCCATCGATGCCGAGGACGGCAAAATCGTATGGACCACGCGGATGCCGGGTCCACTGCGTGCCGCGCCTCTCGTCATGGATGGTCAAGTCTTCGTGGTGACCGTTGATAATCAGCTGATTGCGGCGGACGCGGAGAGTGGAGACCGGCAGTGGCGGCACGCCGGATTTGCAGAGACGACAGCCCTTCTTGGCGCGGCAGCGCCCACCGGGCTGGACGGCACCGTGATCGTGCCGTACTCGTCCGGAGAGATATTCGCGTTGCGCGCGGTGAACGGTCGGCCCACCTGGTCGGACAACCTGGCCGCAGTGCGCCGGGTCGATGCCGCTTCGGCCCTCGCCGACATTCGGGCATTGCCGGTTACCGATGGCAGTCGGGTGTACGCGATCAGCCACTCGGGCCGCATGGTGGCTATCGATCTTCGCACCGGCGCGCGCGCGTGGGAGCGCAATGTCGCCAGCGTGCGGACGCCATGGATTGCGGGCGACTGGATCTTCGTTCTGACAAACGAGGCCCAGATCCTGTGTCTGAACCGCGAAGACGGACGGGTCCGATGGATCGCCCAGATCGACCTCTACGAGGATCCGGAGGATATGACCGGGACAATAAACTGGATCGGGCCGATGGCGGTCGGCGGTCGACTGTTGGTTCTCGGCAGCCATGGTCAGGGCTTGGCGATCGATCCGTCTGGCGGGACGATCCTGGACAGCTTCAAGTTGCCGGATCAGGTCATGGCCGCAGCCATCGCCGACGGCACCTTGTTTGTGCAGACCGAGGACGCCGACCTGCTCGCCTATCGTTAGGCCTCGGTGGTACGATCGGATAGGTTGGGGCCGGATACCGCGGGATGACCTTTACCGTTGCCATCGTTGGACGCCCCAACGTCGGGAAATCGACCCTGTTCAACCGGTTGGTCGGCAAGCGCTTGGCCTTGGTCGATGATACACCCGGCGTGACGCGCGACTGGCGCGAGGGTGAGGCCCGCATCGCCGATCTGAGGTTCCGTGTGCTGGACACGGCGGGGCTGGAAGACGCCGCCCCCGAGTCCCTGGCAGGCCGCATGAGTCGTCAGACGCTGAGCGCGTTGGCCGCCGCCGATGTTGCGTTGCTGCTGATCGACGCCCGGGCGGGCATAACCCCGGTCGATCAGCATTTCGCCGCGGAATTGCGCAAACGAACGACGCCGGTGATCCTGATCGCCAACAAATGCGAGGGCCGGGGCGGCGAGATCGGCTTGACCGAGGCATTTTCCCTGGGCCTCGGCGATCCCGTGCCAATTTCTGCGGAACATGGCGAAGGCATGGGTGATCTCTACGAGGCCTTGCGAGCCTATGCGGAGGCCAGCGAACCAAGCAGCCCGGGCGCGGAAGGCGCGACGGAGGCGGCAATTGGCGAGCCCGTCGAGGGCGGGCGACTGCAACTCGCGATTGTAGGTCGGCCGAATGTCGGCAAGTCGACCCTGATCAACAAGTTGGTTGGCGCCGAGCGGCTGCTGACCGGTCCGGAGGCCGGCATTACCCGCGATGCGATCGCTGTGGATTGGGAGTTCAAGGGGCATCCCATCCGACTGATTGACACTGCGGGGCTACGCCGGCGGGCGCGCATCTCGGAGAAGCTCGAGAAGCTTTCGGGGGCGGACACAATGCGGGCCGCGCGCTACGCGCAGGTCGTGGTGCTGATGTTGGATGCCGAGGCGATGCTGGAGAAGCAGGATCTCACGATCGCCCGTCACGTGGTCGACGAAGGCCGCGCCCTGGTCGTTGCCGCGAACAAATGGGATTTGGTTCGTGACAAGCGGGCGGCTCTCAATGGCTTGCGCGAGCGCCTGGCCGACTCGCTGCCGCAGGTCCGCGGCGTCCCGGTCGTGACGATCTCCGCGCTCGAGGGCCGCAACCTCGACAAGCTCATGGATGCCGTCGTGCGCATCTATGGCGTCTGGAATCGCCGCGTGCCGACCGCGAAACTCAACGACTGGCTGGCGTTGATGACCGAATCCCACCCGCCGCCCCTTGCCGCGGGGCGGCGGGTGCGGTTGCGCTACATGACCCAGATCAAAACCCGCCCGCCGAGCTTCGCGATCTGGACGTCGCGCCCACAGGCCGTGCCGGATTCGTATATACGCTACCTGATGAACGGGCTTCGCGATGCCTTCGGCCTTGCAGGCGTGCCATTGCGGATACATCTGCGCAAGGGCAGGAACCCATACGAGGCACGGTCAAGAAGTCGGAAATGAGGCTGGCGGGGCATTCGCTCGGCGACATGATATAATTGGGCCTCGGCGGGTTTGTGCAATGACGGGAGATGGCCATGACCATGGTCCTGACGAGCCCTGCCTTCAGCGACGGGGAGCGCATTCCGGAACTCTATACCTGCGACGGGGCGGACATATCCCCACCGCTGCGCTGGTCGGGCGTACCGGCGAACGTCGGCAGTCTTGCAGTCCTCTGCGACGATCCGGATGCGCCGGGCGGAACCTGGGCCCACTGGGCTGCCTTCGACATCAGCACCGAGATGACCGGTCTGCGAGAGAGCTACCCGAAGGGTTCACGTGTCGATCACGTCCGGCAGGCGATCACCGATTTCGGCGGAACCGGCTATGGCGGGCCATGCCCTCCGCGTGGGCATGGCGTCCACCATTACCGTTTCCGGCTACTCGCGCTCGACGTCGAACGTTTGGACGTAGCGGTCGGCGCGACGTTCGCCGACGTTGCAGAGGCCGCGAGGCGGCACGTGTTGGCCACCGCGGAGCTGGTGGGTACCTACTCGCGCGATTAGGAAACCGTAGACCGGCATGAACCGCCGATTTCCCGGTTGTCGCAATCGGCTCCGACATCACGGTAACCCGGTTCCGTTTCGCGTTACCGGGCGTTGACGATCTCGCCGTGGCGCGTGCAGTCCGGTGCTGCCAACTCGAGGAATAGCGGCGCAATGTCTTCCGGGGCAGGCAGGGTCTGCGGATCCTCGCCGGGCATGGCGGCGGCGCGCATTGCGGTGCGGGTCGCCCCCGGATTGACCAGATTCACGCGGATGGCGGTCTTTGCAACCTCGGCAGCCCAGGTCAGGACGAGATATTCCAACGCGATCTTGGTTGACCCGTATGTCGCCCAGTAAGGGCGCGGACCGCGCGTGGCCCCTGTCGTCACGAAGATCGCTCGCCCCGCATCGGACTGGCGCAACAGCGGATCGAGGCTGCGGATCAGGCGGTAATTGGCCGTCAGATTGATCGCCAGGGCCTCCTCCCAGATCTTCGGTTCTATGTGGTTGACCGGCGTCAGACCGCCGAGTACGCCGGCATTGCCGACGAGGACGTCGAGACGGCCGTATCGTTCATGCAGTGCTGCGCCGAGTTTATCGAGGGCGTCGAAGTCGCCAAGATCCAAGGGCACCAGGGTCGCCGTGCCGCCGGCGGATTTGATCGAATCGTCCAGCTCCTCGAGCCCGCCAACGGTACGGGCGAGCGCGACCACATGCGCGCCTTCGGCGGCAAACAATCGGGCCACCGCCCCGCCGATACCACGGCTCGCCCCGGTGACCACGGCGATCCGGCCGGCAAGCCGACCCCCTCGGGTCATCGGCCAAGTTCCGCCAACAGAGAAAGCTGGACCCCGTCATTGCCGCCCAGCTGGTCGGTCAGGGCGATCGGATATTCGCCCGAGAAACAGGCGTCGCAGTACTGTGGCGCCCCCAAATTTCTGCCGTCCTCGCCGACCGCCTGGTAGAGCCCCTCCAGTGACAGATAAGCGAGGCTGTCGGCGCCGATCGCATCCCTGATCTGTTCGATCTCCAGCTGCGCGGCGAGCAGCTTCTCGCGTTCGGGCGTATCAACGCCGTAAAAGCACGAATGGGTGGTCGGCGGACTGGAGACCCGCATGTGCACTTCGGTCGCGCCGGCATTGCGGACCATCTCGACGATCTTCTTCGAAGTGGTACCGCGCACGATCGAATCGTCGACCAGAACGACCCGTTTGCCGGCGATGAACGATGCATTCGCATTGTGTTTCAGTTTCACGCCGAGATGCCGGATTTCGTCGCTTGGCTCGATGAAGGTCCGGCCGACGTAATGGTTTCGAATGATGCCGAGTTCGAACGGTATGGCTGACTGCTGCGCATAACCAAGCGCCGCCGGCACCCCCGAGTCGGGGACCGGAATCACGACATCAGCCTCGACATGCGACTCGCGGGCAAGTTCGGCGCCGATGTTCTTGCGCACCGCATACACCGACTTGCCTTCAACCTGGCTGTCCGGCCGGGCGAAGTAGATATATTCGAAAATGCAGAAACGTGGTTTGGCCTTGAGGCCGTGCCGGTAGCTGTGCACGCCGTCATCATCGATCAGGACGAGTTCACCGGGCTCGATGTCGCGTACGAATTCCGCTCCGATGATATCAAAGGCGCAGCTTTCCGATGCCAGGATCCAGGATCCGTCGAGCTGGCCGAGTTGCAGCGGTCGGACTCCCAGCTGATCGCGCACGCCGATCAATCCTTCCTTGGTCAGTAAGATCAGCGAATATGCTCCTTCAATCTGCCGCAAGGCCGCCCTGACCCGCTCCAATGTGCCGCCATGGCCGGTCGCGATGAGGTGATTGAGGACTTCCGTATCCGTCGTCGACTGGAAAATGGAACCGTGGCGAATCAGGTCGTGACGCAAAGTCCGGGCGTTGGTCAGGTTGCCGTTGTGGGCGACCGCAATGCCGCCGAACTCGAATTCGGCGAACAAAGGTTGCACGTTGCGCAGCAAAGGCTCTCCAGTCGTCGAGTAGCGGCTGTGCCCGACCGCCGCATTGCCCTTGAGCCGCTCGATCACGCTGCTGTTGGCGAAGATCTCCCCGACCAGGCCTACTCCTCGATGGGCATTGAACTGGCGTCCGTCGAAAGCGACGATGCCCGCAGCCTCCTGCCCGCGATGCTGCAATGCGTGCAGGCCAAGCGCTGTATGCGCCGCGGCGTCGGGGTGGCCGTAGATGCCGAAGACCGCGCATTCCTCGCGAAGATGGTCGTCGTCAAATGGGTGGCTCGCTGGTGTCACGGCAGAGACTCCCCCTTACTGATTGCTCTCGATCAGCCGTTGCATGTCGCGGCGCTGCTCGTCACCATATCCCGGTTCTTCGGGCGCAGCGCCAGTGTCCGGATCGACCGGCTCCGGCGGCTCCGGCTGTATTAGTTTTCGCAGCCGATCTTCCGCTTCGATAGTCTCGAGGGTTTCGCCGATGGCATCTATCTTGTCGGTGGCCAGCCCCCGGACCGCGTTTCCGACTTCTTCCGTGGCATCGTCGATCGCATCGCCATCCGGCTCGATGCTCGTCAAGGCGCCGTTGGGCAAGAGGCGCACCAGAACCGCGGCGCCCGATCGGATCAGGGGCAAAGTCCTGGCCTCGGCGATCTGCTCCGGGAAATCATCCTCATCCCAGAACAGGGTCGCGCCGATATAAATAAGCGACACCAGCACCATTCCCAGGGCCAACCCGAACGCAAAGCCCAGTGCCCTGTCCAGATGGCCGAGCATGCTGCCGCGAACCCGGCTCGAGATCATGTGTGTGACGATCGTCAGGACGATCAGGGTCAGCACGAATATCACCGTGGCCGCGACCGCGTCCCGGATCAAGCTCGACTCGATGAAACGCTCAATCAGGGGACTCAGATGAGGGAAGCCGTAGAAAGCCGTGAGGGCCGCGCCGCCCCAGCTGAAGATAAGCAGGAGAAATTTGACGAGGCCCATGGAGAATGCGAGCACTCCGGAAATCAGCAGAACCGCTGCGACGACGAGATCGGCTATCACGCGTCGGCTCCTCCGACCGCCGGTGCGCGGGCCCGCGGGGCCGCGTCCCCGAACAATGTGGTCAATTCGGCGACATTGTCTATGTGGCGTACCCTCACAGGGGTGGCGGCACCGGCGTGCCGCTCGCGGAGTGGCGCAATCGCGGCCGAGAAACCGAGCTTGGCGGCTTCCTTCAGTCGCGCTTGCGTCTGGGCGACCGGGCGCACCTCGCCCGACAGGCCGATCTCGCCGAACACAACGCAGTCTTCCGGTGCCGGACGTCCCGTTAACGAAGAAATCAGCGCCGCCGCCACGGCAAGATCCGCGGCCGGCTCCGATATCCGCAGACCTCCTGCAACATTCAGATAGACGTCGCTGACAGAGAACTGAAATCCCGCCCGTGCCTCGAGCACCGCCAGCACCATCGCCAGGCGCCCGCTGTCCCATCCGATGACGGCGCGGCGCGGCGTGCCGAGAGGCGAGCGGGCGATCAAAGCCTGGATCTCGACCAGCATCGGTCGCGACCCTTCCAGCCCCGCAAATACCACCGCTCCGGAGACACGGCCTTCCCGTTCCGACAGGAAAAGCCGCGACGGGTTGGGAACCTCGATCAATCCTTTACCGGTCATTTCGAACACGCCGATCTCGTCGGTCGGACCGAAACGATTCTTGACGGCGCGCAAGATGCGAAACTGGTGGCCGCGATCGCCTTCGAAGTACAGAACCGAGTCGACCATGTGTTCGAGCACACGCGGGCCGGCAATTATCCCTTCCTTGGTGACATGGCCGACCAGCAGCACGGTGAATCCCCGCTTTTTCGCGGCACGAATCAGCTCCTGGGCGCAAGCGCGGACCTGGGCGACCGTACCCGGCGCCGAATCCAGCGCGTCGAAATACATGGTCTGGATCGAGTCGATGACCACGATCTGCGGTGCGTCCGGACCGTCCAGCGTTGCCAGGATGGCGTTCAGATCGGTCGCCGCCGCCAGTTCGACCGGCGCACCGGCAAGACTCAGACGATCTGCCCGCATGCGGATCTGGTCGACGGCCTCTTCACCCGTCACATAAGCGACGCGAGTCTCGCCGGCAAGCGCCGCCGCCACCTGGAGCAGAAGGGTCGATTTGCCAATGCCCGGGTCACCGCCAACCAGGAGCGCCGAGCCCGGAACGAGCCCGCCTCCCGCAACGCGGTCGAACTCGTCAATTCCGGTGCGCCGCCGCGACACCCGGCCGGTCTCGCCATCGAGGGCCACCAGGGTCAGACGCCGTTCCTTGCCGCGGGTCTTGGCGGCTCGGCCGCCAACCGGCGCGAAATCCGAGACCTCTTCGACGATGCTGTTCCACTCGCCGCAGGCGTCGCAACGACCGCTCCAGCGCGGATGAATCGCGCCGCAGGACTGGCAGACATATCGCGTGTTCTTGCGGGCCACGTCAGGCGTCCGTTTCGTATTTCGCGGCCATTTGGATCAGCGGGCCCGAACCTCCATCCGGATCGGGCCTTCCGCCCGACCGTGGATGAACTGGTCGACAAACTCGTTCTCGGAACGGTCGATCTCGTCCGTAGCGCCGTTCCAGATGATTGTCCCCTTATACAACATAGCGATGCGGTCGGCGATCTTTCGCGCACTCGCCATATCGTGGGTGATCGACAGCGCGGTAGCGCCTAGTTCACGCACGCATTTGACGATCAGGTCGTTGATGACATCCGCCATGATCGGGTCCAGCCCGGTGGTCGGTTCATCGAAAAAGATAATTTCGGGCTCAGTAGCAATGGCGCGGGCCAGTCCTACACGCTTCTTCATCCCGCCGGAAAGCTCTGCGGGCCACAATTCGCCGACCGCCTCCGACAATCCGACCGCCGCCAGCTTGGCGGTCGCGATCTCTTTGGCTTGGGCCCGATCCATGCTTTCTCCCTGGATCAGACCGAAGGCGACATTCTCCCAGACCCTGAGGCTGTCGAACAGGGCGCCGGCCTGAAACAGCATGCCGAATTTCCGGTTGATGATTTCGCGTTCGGCCGGCGGCAGGCCGATGACGGGACGTCCGTCGATCTCGATCGAACCGTCCTCCGGCTCGATCAGGCCGAGAATACATTTCAGGAGAACCGACTTTCCGCTACCCGAACCGCCGATCACCACCACCGACTCGGCACTGCCGACATCGAGGTTCAGCCCGTCGAGGACGACATTTCTGCCGAAACGCTTGTGAAGGTTCCGTACGCGGATCTTGGGGATGTCTGATTTTCGGGCACTCATTTGCCGAAGAACATCTCCGTGATCAGGTAGTTGGACACGAGAATCAGGATCGAGGCCGATACCACGGCGTTCGTGGTTGCTGCGCCGACCCCCTGGGCGCCGCCGCGACTGTGGTAACCGTTGTAACATCCGAGGAGTGCGACGATGAATCCGAAGCAGGCCGCCTTCACGAGGCCCGAGGTAAGATCAATCGCGTCGACGTTCTCCCATGTGAATTTGAGAAAGATCGCAGGATTGAAACCAAGCTTGTAGACGCTGACGAGGTATCCGCCAAAAACCCCTATCACGTCGCCGACGAGCACTAACAGCGGCAGCATCGTCAGGCCGGCGATCAGCCGTGGCGCGATCAGGTATTTGTGAGGGTTGGTGGAAAGCGTCGTCAGGGCATCGATCTGCTCGGTTACGCGCATCGTTCCGATCTCCGCCGCCATGGCGGCACCGATCCGGCCGGCTACCATCAGCCCCGAAAGCACTGGGCTCAATTCGCGGGTAATCGACTGCACGACGATCCGCGGAATGACACTTTCCGCAACGGCCCGGTCAAGGCCGGCATAGCTTTGCAACGCCAGAACCATGCCGGAAAACAGTGTTGTCAGCCCCACGACGGGAAGCGAGTAATAGCCGATGTCGACCAGCTGCCGGCCGATCAGCCTTGGATAGACCGGGGGCCTGACGCAATGCGAAACCGAAACGACGGCGAACAGCGTCAGCCGCCCGGTCGCCTCAAGAAAACCCCGGAAGGCCCTTCCAATCGGCTGCAGCACGTTCATGCGTCCTCTTTGCCGCCGATATACCGGCGGCGAAATCGCCTGCCCAGATTGGTGAGGATTTCATAGCCGATCGTATCGGCCTCCGCCGCCAACGCGTCGACATCATGATGAGGTCCGATGAGATCCACCATATCGCCGGGTCTGACCTCCGGTGCCCGCGTCACATCGAGCGTAATCAGGTCCATCGAAACGCGGCCCACCACGGGGACGGCAATGTCACCGATATGGGCCGTGCCGCGGCCGCTGAGACTTCTCAAATATCCGTCTGCATAACCCGCCGCAACGGTTGCCACGCGCGCCGGCCCGGCGATGCGGTGCGAGGCACCATATCCAACGGTCTGGGGGGTGTCAACGTCGCGGATTTGCAGGATTTTTGCCTGCAGGCGAACCACCGCATTCATCGGGTTCGGTCGGCCGGGTTGGGGGTTTATGCCGTACAGAGACACGCCGGGGCGGACCATGTCGAAATGGTATGCGGGTCCCAGGAAAATGCCTGACGAGGCCGCGAGACTGGCGGGCGTCGCCGGAAGCCGCGTGAGCGCCGCCGCAAAGGCTCTGCGCTGCTCTTCGTTCAGCGGGTGAGTCGGCTCATCGGCACAGGCGAGGTGGCTCATGATCAGGTACAGGTTCACGCCGGCAATGCGCTCCGGTTCGTCGGCCAGGATCTGCAGCTCCTGCGGCGGCAGGCCGAGCCGCGCCATGCCAGTGTCGAGATGCAGGACGGCCGGCGCCGAGATGTTGTCCTGGCTCCAGCGGCGCCAAGTGTCGACCTGGCCAAGATCGTTGAGCGCCGGCAGCAGCCTGTGCGCCCGAAACTCGCCCGGGTCTCCCGCGATCAAGCCGTTGAGGACGCAGATGACCGCGTCGGGAAGCATCGCGCGCAGCTCGACTCCTTCCTCGATCGTCGCAACAAAGAAGGTTCGGCATCCCTCGGCTACCAAGGTGCGGATGACAGGCTTGACGCCGACTCCATAGCCGTCGGCTTTGACCGCCGCGGCCGCGGCGGCTGGTGCGGCTTTTTGCGCAAGCAGACGGTAGTTTGCGGCGATTGCGCCGAGGTCGATGGTCAAGAGAGCCGCAGGCGAGCCGGTCATCGACGCGCCTCGGCCTGCCGAACACCGTGCATCAGAAGCCGCCGTCCTCGCCGTGATGTCGGTCCAGATCGGCGAATTTCGTCAGCGTCCCATCGAAGAAC
Organism: Rhodospirillales bacterium; assembly: GCA_020356105.1. GTDB lineage: Bacteria > Pseudomonadota > Alphaproteobacteria > UBA8366 > JADFVY01. Next base: position 2,270,313 of record CP070634.1, read on the forward strand.
AGACTGATAGACCCGACCGGGCCATGACGCTGTTTGGCGATGATCACGCTGGCAGTGTTTCGTGCCTCGCTCATGCGTTCCTGCCAATTGGCGTGGCGCTCCTCGAACTTGCCGGTCTTGTCGTCGATACCGCGGATCGGTTCCGCCTTTTCGAGGTAGTATTCCTCCCGGAAGATGAACATCACGACGTCGGCGTCCTGCTCGATCGAACCCGATTCGCGCAGGTCGGCAAGCTGCGGGCGCTTGTCTTCGCGTTGTTCGACCGCGCGACTGAGCTGCGAGAGAGCCAGCACCGGAACGTTGAGTTCCTTGGCCAGTGTCTTCAGACCGCGTGTGATCTCCGAGATCTCCTGCACCCGATTCTCGCTGCGTCGACTGAGCGATGGCTGCAGCAGCTGGAGATAGTCGACAACGATCAGGTCCAGCCCGTTCTGCCGTTTCAACCGTCGCGCCCGGGTCCGCATCGTCGCTACGGTGATGGCCGGCGTGTCATCGATGAACAGGGGCACCCGGCTCATCTCCTGGCTCGCGACGGCGAACGCCTGGAACTCGTCGTTGTTGATTTCGCCCCGTCGGATCTTGTCGGAGGGGATCCCCGATTCCTGCGAAAGAATTCGCGTCGCCAGCTGTTCGGACGACATTTCCAGCGAGAAGAAGAGCACGCGATGCGATCCGCCGTGCTCGCCGTTGCCTTCAGCCGGTCTGGCCGCCTGCGCCGCGTTGTAGGCAATGTTCGTTGCCAACGCCGTCTTGCCCATGGACGGCCGTCCGGCCAGGATTATCAAATCCGATGGATGCAGGCCGCCGAGCCGCCGGTCGAGGTCCTTGAGCCCGGTCGTAACACCGACGACATGGCCTTCCCTCTTGAAGGCCTGTTCGGCTTCCTCGACCGCCACCAAGGATGCATGCTTCAGCGAGACGATTCCGCGTTCGGTCTCGCCAATCGTCGCGAGATCGTAAAGGCGCTGTTCAGCATCTTCGATCTGATCCGTTGCCGCCTTGTCGAGATCGTGGCGGTACGCCTCGTTCACGACATCCTCGCCGAGGCCGATCAATTGGCGCCGCAGGTACATGTCGTGGATCGCGCGTGCGTAGTCGACAACGTTCACGACGCTGACCACGGATGCGGCGAGGTCGAACAGATACTGGCCGCCGCCAACCTGGCCGAGCGACTCGTCCGACTCAAAGAAATGGCGCAACGTCAGCGGGCTTGCGACCTGGCCGCGCTCTATGAGACGTGCCGCCGCCTCAAAGATGCGGCCATGGACGGGCTCATAGAAATGCTCCGGCTCCAGAATCTCCGAGACCTTCTCGAAGGCGCGGTTATTGGTCAATATGGCGCCGAGAAGGGCTGCTTCGATTTCAGCGTTATGCGGCGGGGTACGATAGGCGAGGGCTTCGCCTTCGTCGTCGCGAAGTGGCGTGACGGTAGTGTCGGGTGCTGTCGATGTCATGGCCCGGCAAGACTACACCGGCCGACCGGCCGGTGTAACCGTTCAATAGAGAGTATATCGGGGATAAGTTCCAAAATCCCCGCTTTGCCGATGATTTACGGCCCGTCCTGGGTTTTCCCGGGCGCCTCGCCTTCGGACGTGTCGTCCCCGGCCGATCCCGACTCGGACGTCTCGTCCGCAGGCGCTGCCTCGGTGGCCGCGGCCTCGTCCGCAACGGCTTCGGACAGCGTTTCGGTAAGATCTTCCGACGGCGGCGACTCGAAGAGTTCCGCGGCGGCCGCGGCCGCCTCGGCCGCCGCGGCGACCTCCTCTTCTTCCGTCGCGGTCACGGCCCGGCCGGTTTCCGCCTGGCGGGCGGCCTCTTCTTGCGAGCGGGCGACGTTGATGACGATATTGACACTGACTTCCGGATGAAGGGCGACGCGCATATCGTGCAGACCCAGTGACTTGATCGGATGGCCCATCACGACCTGGGTGCGATCGATGGTTACACCGCCCTCGGTGACCCCGGCTGCGATATCGCGCGCGGTGACGGACCCGTAAAGCTGCCCGCTGTCGCCCGCGCTGCGGATCATGATAATTTTCATGCCGTCCAACTGGGCGGCGACCTTTTCGGCCTCCGTTCGGCGCTCCAGATTGTCCGCCTCGAGCTGCTTCTTCTGCCCTTCGAAGAACTCGAGATTTTGCTTCGTTGCCCTCAGCGCTTTCTTGCGCGGCAACAGATAATTGCGGGCGAAGCCCGGTTTCACGGTCACCACGTCGCCCATCTGGCCCAACTTTTCAATGCGCTCGAGCAAAATAACGTCCATCGTTCAATCCTCCTTTGCCCCCACTGGAGCCAAACCGGTCCACCGTTTAACGGCAAACCCGGGAAAACGCAATGCCGTCCTAGACGCTGTCTCCGCCGCTGAGGCGCCGACGGATGCCGATGATCTGCTCGGCAAGGCCAACAAGCACCAACACAATGGCGACCACCCATCCTAGGACGATCAGAGTCATATAGAAGACGGCCAGCAGCATCGTGCCGCCCCCCGTCCTGCGCGCCAGCACGTGCACCACCGAGAGCCCTTGCAGAAAGAACGGTACCGTGATGACGATCAGAAGATTGCGTGCGAAATAGCCGAAGTCACCACCGAAGACAATCGCGGCAACTGCGGCAGCGGCTCCCGCAGGCGCGATCCAGCCCGGCAGCTCGAGGGTCCCGAAATCCGGGGTCGGCCGAATATTGCGAGTTGCCGCAACCAGCAATCCTTGCGCGAGCGCACCGTTGACCACCTGAATCAACATCAAGAAGGCGATCGCGGCGCCTGGAAGAACCGGATGCAGCAGCCCCATGAACACATCCTTGTCCTCATCGGCCACCGCCATCCAATCGGCCAGCTCACTGAGCATATCCTTGACGGTTCCCGACAGTCCGGCCGGCTGCGAAGCCAGCAACAGAGATAACAGGACAAAGACCATCATGCCGAGACCGCACAGCCAGCCGGCCAAGGCTCCGGGCGGATACCACTCGACCCCGCCCTCGGCATCGCCGCGCGACAACATGGCCTGCCGTCCCAAGACCGCGGCCGGCACCGCGGCGAGCGCGGCATACGCGAGCCCCTGCGGCAGTCCGCTGATGAGCATCACCGCAAGCGTGCCCGTGCCGGCGGCAGCAATCGCCGCCAACCCGCCGACACCGAACGCGGCCGCGAACAACGGCGTCGGCGACAGGTAGACCAGCAGGAATCCCGAATACGAGCCGATGAGGCCGGCCATAACGCCACCAAGGAAGGTCGCGGCGCTGGCCAGCCCGGCAACGGCTGCCAAGAGCCAGAAGCGGTGCATGGTTCAAATCCCGCAAACGCTCGTCGCGGGTCCGCTCGCAGCTACTGAACGATATACGGCAGCAACGCCAAGAACCGTGCGCGCTTGATGGCCCGCGACAGTTCGCGCTGCTTCTTCGTCGACACTGCGGTGATCCGGCTCGGCACGATCTTGCCCCGCTCAGAGACAAAACGCTGCAGCAGCTTCACATCCTTGTAGTCGATAACCGGCGCGTTCGGCCCGGTGAACGGACAGGTCTTGCGGCGACGGAAAAAGGGACGCCGTCCACCTGCGGCTACGCGTGGCGTTGCGGTGTCGGCACTCATTTCTTGTCTCCTTCCTTCGCGTCACGGGTCCTGGCGCCTCTTTCGCCGCGCGGCGGGCGGTCATCGTCGTCGCGCCGTGCGCGCTCGCGATCGCCGCGTCCCTGCATCACGACCGACGGTCCTTCCGGCACCGCCTCAAGGCGCACCGTCAAATGGCGCAGCACGTCCTCGTTGAGCCGCATCTGACGCTCCATCTCCTGCAACGCGTCCGATGGCGCCTCGATGTTGAAGAGCACGTAGTGCCCTTTTCGGTTCTTCTTGATCTTGTAGGCCATGGTCTTCAGGCCCCAGTATTCGCGCCGGTGGATCTTGCCGCCAGCGCTGCTGATCACCTCGGCAAAGCCGTCGGCCAGCGCGTCGACCTGAGCAGCGGAAACCTCCTGCCGGGCAATGAAGACATTCTCGTAATGTGGCATTGGCAAACCGACTCCCTATGGCTGTTGCGATCCGGCGTCGATGCGGACCATCCGCGTACGAGCGCCCCGGATCAAGCCGACTCCTGTGTATCCAGGGCCGGCAAGGAGTTGCAAAGCGGCGCAATATACACGTTTCGCCGCGGCGGGAAAGCGGAAAATCGCGCCAACGTGACTACTGCTGCTGATTCTTGCGCTGTTGTTCTTCCTGCCGCATCCGGCGACGGATCTCCCGCTCGATCTTGCGCCAGTTGCGCACGTTGCGTTCGTGCTCGGCCAGCGTCGTGGCAAAGACGTGCCCCCCCGTTCCGTCGGCGACGAAATAGAGTTCATCGGTGTCCGGAGGGTTCAATACCGCGGCAAGCGAGGCACGTCCCGGATTGCAAATCGGCCCTGGAGGCAAGCCCTTGACGCGATATGTGTTGTACGGGTCCTTGATCTCCAGGTCCTTGAACAGCAATTGGCGGTCCAATCGGCCCTTGCCGTCGCTGAGTGCATAGATGATCGTCGGGTCGGACTGCAACCGCATCCCCTTTCGCAGCCGGTTGACGAACACGGCGGCAACCCGCGGCCGCTCGGCGGCGATCCCGGTCTCGCGTTCGACGATGGATGCCAGAATGACCGCTTCCTCGGGTGTCTTGATTGGCAGGTCGGAGGCCCTTTGCTCCCAGAGCTCGGCGAGCGTCTCGGTCATCGCCTCGCTCATCCGCTCGAGCAAGACTGCACGATCCTCGTCGCGCGCAAAATTATAGGTCTCCGGTAGGATGGAACCTTCCGGTGGGGTTTCAATGGTACCTGTCAACGGGCCGGCCTCGTTGATCAGGGATGCAACCTGATAGCTTGTGAGTCCTTCGGGGACGGTTATCCGGTGCAGGACGGTCTTGCCCGAGACCAGCAGTTCCAGAATTTCTGCCATGCTGGCGCCGGCCGCGATCTCGTATTCGCCGGCTCGCAGGCTGCGATTGGCTTGGCGATACCGCGCGTAGCCCTTAAATAGCGTGCCATCTTCGATGATGCCGGCCGATTCGAGGTCACGGGCTATGCTCGAGAGCGCGGCGCCGCGCGCCACGACGTAAACCCGGGGCTCCGTCAATGGCCCCGGCGCGTGCACCGCGTTATGGGCCCAGACCGCCACACCCCCGGCCGTCGCCGCGCCGATCGCCACCAGGGCCAGCAAGACGAACAGGATTCGCGATTTGAGCAATGCAGACACGTCGCAATATGTGTGACCTATGGCCGCCTGTTCAGTCGATTGCCGACAAAACCAGAGACGCGTTGGTGCCGCCGAAGCCGAAGGAGTTCGAAAGTGCCGTGCCCACCCGGCGCTCCTTGGCTTTCAGGGGAACGAGATCGATATCGCAGCCCTCTGAGGGATTTTCGAGGTTCAGCGTCGGCGGAACGATACCGGTCTCGATCGCCTTAATGGTGAAAATCGCTTCGACTGCGCCGGCCGCCCCCAGCAGATGCCCGATTGCCGATTTCGTCGAGGACATCGCAAGCTTGTACGCGGCATGCCCGAACAAACGCTTCACCGCCCCCAGTTCGATCTCGTCGCCGACCGGCGTCGAGGTCCCGTGGGCGTTGATGTAATCGATGTCCTCCGGGTTGACACCGGCACGTTTGAGCGCCGCCTGCATCGAGCGGTATCCGCCATTGCCATCCTCTGGCGGACTCGTCACATGGTAGGCATCGCCCGACAGGCCGTAACCGGTTACCTCGCAGTAGATGCGGGCGCCGCGCTTCTTCGCGTGCTCGAGTTCCTCGAGGACAACAACGCCGGCCCCTTCTCCCATCACGAATCCGTCACGGTCTGCGTCCCAAGGTCGCGACGCCTTCTCAGGCGTATCGTTGTAGCCGGTCGACAAGGCCTTCGCCGCACAAAATCCTGCGATTCCGACAGCACAGATCGCCGCTTCGGCACCTCCGGCGACCATCACGTCTGCGTCTTCCCACTTGATGAGCCGTGCGGCATCGCCGATTGCATGCGTGCCCGTTGCGCAAGCCGTGACGACGGCATGGTTGGGGCCGGCAAGTCCGTGGCGAATCGACACCTGCCCGGATACCAGATTGATCAGATTGGCGGGGATGAAGAACGGGCTGATCCGGCGCGGACCGCGTTCATTCATAGTGATCGAGCCCTCCTCGATCCCCGGAAGACCGCCAATGCCCGAGCCGATGAGCACCCCCGTTCGATGGCGGTCACCCTCGCTCTCGGGATGCCAGTCCGCGTCGTCCAATGCCATGTCCGCGGCGGCGATGCCGTAGCTGATGAAGGGGTCCATCCTGCGCTGGTCCTTGGGCAGGATCCACTCATCGGCGGTCCAGCAGCCGTCGTCTTTGCCACCGGTAGGAAGCTGACCGGCGATACGGGACGGCAACATGGATGCATCGAAACGGTCGATTGGACCGATACCCGATTCGCCGGCTATCAGTCGGTTCCAGACATGGTCGACTCCGATCCCCAGCGGGCTGACAATTCCAAGCCCGGTAACGACGACGCGTCTCATCGGCCTATTCCGCAGCGATTGGGGTAATCGCCAGTCGGCAACTCAGCTGTTTTCCTCGATAAAGCTGATCGCATCCTTGACTGTCAGGATCTTTTCCGCCGCATCATCGGGAATCTCGCAGCCGAACTCTTCCTCGAATGCCATGACGAGTTCAACGGTGTCCAGGCTGTCTGCGCCGAGATCGTCGATAAAACTTGCGCCCTCGGTAACCTTGCCCTCATCGACTCCGAGATGCTCGACGACGATCTTCTTTACGCGCTCTGCGATGTCACTCATGCTGTAGAACCTCTTATGAATGAGTTGCCAGATGCTGGATCCTGCTGCATATCCCGACCCGGGCCTTGCCGCAAGTCCCCCAATGAAGGGCCGCGTTTCGTACCATACTTCGATGGCCCTTGCCAGCGCGCCGCAGCCCCCTCCGCACGCCGGTCATATCATTGCCATTCCACCATTGATGTGCAAGGTCTGGCCGGTCACGTAGGCCGCCTCGGAGCTTGCCAGATAGACCACACCGGCGGCGATCTCATCGATTTCGCCCATGCGCCCCGCGGGGATTGAAGTCGCTATCTTGGCTTGCTGATCCTCGTTCAGCGCCTCGGTCATCGCGGTTGCAATGAAGCCCGGCGCGACGCAGTTGACCGTGATGCCGCGGCTCGCGACTTCCTGGGCGAGCGATTTCGACATTCCGATCATGCCGGCCTTCGAAGCGGCATAGTTGGCTTGGCCCGCATTGCCGGTCACGCCGACCACCGAGGTGATACCGATGATACGGCCCCAACGAGCTTTCATCATGCCGCGCAGCAGCGCGCGCGAGAGCCGGAAGGCGGCGGTCAGATTAACGTCGAGAACAATCTGCCAGTCCTCGTCCTTCAGCCGCATGGCCAGATTGTCTCGGGTCAGCCCCGCATTGTTGACGAGGATATCGACAGAACCGAGGGCGGCCTCCGCGTCCTTCGCCAGCCTGTCCGCCGCGCCGGGCTCGCCGAGATTCGCCGGAGTCACATGGGCGCGCTCGCCGAGCTCGTCGGCAAGACCCCGCAACGCCTCCTCGCGCGTGCCGGAAAGCGCAACGGCTGCGCCCTGCATGTGCAGGGCCTTCGCGATCGCACTGCCGATACCGCCCGAGGCGCCGGTCACCAACGCGTTTCTTCCGGTCAGGTCGAACATCGAATCTGTCCCTAAACCATAAAGATTAATCGATCCTTAGCCGTTTGCCCGCGCCACAACAAGCCCTCGCGCGGAGCTAAACCGACTTCAGGAAATCCTCGACATCGTCGGGTCCGTTGATCGCGCGGCTACCGAGTTCGCGGTCTATTCGCCGTGCGAGCCCGGAAAGAACCTTGCCGGAGCCGGCCTCCACGAGCATCTGCACGCCCCTGTCCTTCATATAGAGCACGCTTTCGCGCCAGCGTACCGCGCCGGTCACCTGCTCGACCAGAAGCCGGCGGATGGTGTCGGGATCTGCAACCGATTCGGCAGTGACGTTCGCCACCAGCGTCGGCGCCGGCGCGTCGATCGGCGTACTGTCCAGCGCCTCCGCCATTGCCTCGGCCGCCGGCGCCATCAGGGCGCAATGGAAGGGGGCGCTTACCGGTAACATGACGGCGCGCTTGGCCCCTTTGTCTCTGGCCAGGTCAACCGCGCGCTCGACCGCGACTGCATGGCCGCTGATCACTACCTGGCCCGGCGAGTTGTCGTTGGCGACGGCGCAGACTTCGCTCTCCGCCGCCATCGCCGCCACCTCGCGGGCGTCGTCCAGCTCCAGCCCCAGAAGCGCCGCCATCGCGCCTTCCCCAACCGGCACGGCGCGCTGCATCGCCTGGCCGCGGGTCTTCAAAAGCCGTGCCGTATCAGCCGGCGCAAACGCCCCAGCGGCCGCCAGTGCCGAATATTCGCCCAGCGAGTGCCCGGCAACGAAGGCGGCCCTATCGGCAAGTAAAAATCTGTCCTCCGCCGCCAGCACGCGTATCACGGCCAGCGAGACGGACATCAAAGCGGGCTGCGCGTTCTCCGTCAGCCGCAACTCATCATCCGGCCCCTCGAACATCAACTTCGAGAGGTTCTGGTGGAGCGCGTCGTCGACCTCCTCGAACACCTCGCGGGCGGCGGAATAGGCCTCGGCCAGCGCCTTGCCCATACCGACTTCCTGCGATCCCTGGCCAGGAAAGACGAACGCCATACTCATCGGGTTGGATCCTTGATATGGGGCCGCGGAAGAGTCGCCGCGTGCTGCGGCGCGACAGTGATAGCCAGTGACGCGGTGGTGTCAAGACGTACCGCGTGTCGACCGTGGCGGGAATAGACGTCGGTTATGGCATATTGCAGGGACTCGAGGGGCCGGGCGAGTCGGGATATTCTGACGGCCGTCCGGTTTCCATGGTAAACGAGCTTGTCACGCCCGGAATCCACGGGGGAGAAAGGCAGTGTCGAAGAATTCGCTACTGATCATCGCGCTCGCGATCACGGGGTCGATTGCGGTCTGGGGAGTTCTGGACAGTGCGGGGCTGGCGGCCTTCTCGACTCGCCTCGTCGGCCTGCAATTCACCAGCCGCGCCTGGTTTATCATGCTGGCGGTGAGTTTCATGTTGGTGATCAGTGCCTGGCTCGCCCTGTCCCGCTACGGACACATCAAGCTCGGCGGGGACGATGATGTGCCCGAGTTTCCAACGATCTCGTGGCTGACAATGTTGTTTGCCGCCGGCATGGGCGTGGGGTTGCTGTATTGGGGCACGGCAGAGCCGCTGACGCATTACATCCTGATCTCAAAATACGAGGATCCCAGGAAGTCGGCGGCCATGGCGCTGTTCATCACCAACTTCCATTGGGGCCTGCACGCCTGGGCCATCTATGCGCTGACCGGCCTCGTGATCGCTTATTTCGGCTTTCGGCGGGGGCGTCCCACGCTGGTCAGCGCGCCTATCTTGGACGTATTCGGGACGAATCCTGTGACCGTTGCCGTTGGCTGGCTGAGCGATCTGTTGGCAATCGTCGCCATCGCGATCGGGCTCGGCGGCTCGGTGGCAATGGGCGTATTTCAGGTCAAACAGGGCGTCGACGCTCTGTTCGGCTTGCAGGATACGGGCATGGCACTCACGCTCGGGATCTTCGTTGCCTTGTGCCTGTCGTATATTCTGCCGCTCATGGTGGACCTCAGCCGCGGTATGGCAATCCTGTCGAATATGGCGATGGCGATCGCCGGCGGGCTGATGATCTTCATTCTTCTGGCCGGACCTACCCACTTCCTGATGGGGGGCGTCGTGCAGGCCGCGGGAGAATACCTGACGGGTGCATTTACCCACGGGTTCCGCACCTTCACTTTCATGGACGATAGGATCGGCAACTGGTTCCAGTCGTGGACGCTCACCTATATGGTCTGGTGGCTCGCCTGGGCGCCGTTCGTAGGCGTGTTCATCGCCCGCATCTCAAGAGGACGCACGATCCGGGAGTTCATCGGCGGCGTGATTCTCGTGCCGACCGTCTTCTCGATCCTGTGGTTCGGGGTATTCGGCGGCGTCGGCTTCTACGGCGTTCTGCGTCTCGAATCGCGGATTCTGGACGTTGTTGAGAGCAACGTGAGTGGCACGACCTTCTTCGTGCTCGATCAATTCCCGTGGCCGAACCTTACCGTGGCGGCCGTGATCGCTGCGGCCTTCCTGTTCATCGTAACCAGCGTGGTAAGCGCCGCCTTCGTGCTCGGCATGTTCTCGACGGGCGGTGCTCTCAACCCCAGCACACGGGTCAAGCTCAGTTGGGGCGTAGTTCTGGGGGCGCTGGGCCTGGTCATGATTCTCTCCGGCAGCATCGAGGCGGTGAAGTCGATCATCGCATTGGGCGCTTTGCCCTTCGTCTTCATCGTCCTGGTGCTGGTCGTATGCCTCCTGAAGGCGCTCAAGATGGAACGGACAAGTCGGCGATGAGCAATTTGCTGGATACGTTGTTGAATATCGAGGTCTTCGCGTTCATCGGCCTGCTGGTCTGGCTCTATTTCAGACCGGTACGGAACGACGGCGGGGACTCGGCATCGGGTGGCGAATTCGAACCGGATTAAGGCGTTCGGACTTCGCACAGCACGCATATCGTGGGTATCGCCGACCCGCTAGGATTGCGCGGGGATCTATATGACATCGGACACGGAGGAGGTGTCGATGAGCGCTAACGGGCATGAGGAGATGGCCGGGTCGGCCGAGGCCGACGGGTTTTCGCTGGTCCATCTTGACGATACGCCTTTCGCGGCGGAGGGCCTGCGGGCATTCTTCGCGTATCGCGATCTCGGCATCAAAGGGGCAACGGGCGGGCGCGTCGGGGCGCAGGTGATCCGCGCCCGGCCTGGCAGGCAGTCGGAGCCGGAATGGCACGTCCATGACGTGGAGTTCCAGATGATCTATGTAACCAGAGGCTGGTTTCGCTTCGAATATGAGGGGCATGGCGAGGTGACTCTGCGTCCCGGCTCCTGCGTATGTCAGCCGCCCGGGATTCGCCACCGCGAACTCGGCCATTCGGACGACGCGGAACTGATCGAGATCACCCTGCCGGCTGGCTTCGCCACCCATGCGGCCGAGGCTCCGTCGCGATGATCGACCTTGCCGGCAAGACCATCCTGGTGACGGGCGGCTCGCGCGGGATCGGCGCGGCGATCGTGCGGGCGGTGGCCGGCGCTGGCGCGACCGTGGTGGCGCATTATCGCAAGAGCGCGGCGGCGGCAAGGGCGCTTCAGGAGGAATTGGGGGCACATCGCTGCCATCTGATACAGGCGGATCTCGCCGAGGCCGACAGCGCCGCGCGAATCTGGGCCGATGCCACTGCGGCTGCCGGGCCCATCGACGCCCTGGTCAACAATGCCGGGATCTTCGAAGCGGCACCCCTCGATATGGATCTCGAGGCGTGGCGCGCGGCGTGGAAGCGGACACTGCAGGTCAATCTGATCAGTCCGGCCGAACTGTGCCGCCATGCGATTCGCGACTTCCAGGGTCGCGGAGGAGGGCGCATCGTCAATATTTCGAGCCGAGCCGCGTTTCGCGGCGAGGTCCCGGAACAGATGCCCTACGGCGCCTCCAAGGGCGGGCTGGTCGCCCTGACCAAGACGATCGCCCGCGGTTATGCGAAGGACGGGGTGCTGGCCTTCGGGATTGCCCCCGGTTTCGTTGCCACCGACATGGTGTCCGACAACGTCGACGCGGACAAGATCGCCGGGGTGCGCGCCGAGATCCCGTTGGGCGAAATGGCCGATGTGGACGAGATCGGCGCCCTGACGGCTTTCCTGTGCTCTGACCGTGCCCGCCACCTGACCGGCACGACCGTCGATGTCAACGGTGCGTCCTATGTGCGGTAAGGCGCGGCTACGACGTCAGGTCCAGCTTCGCCGCGCCATGGATTGCGCCCTGGCCCGGCTCCTGTAGGAGAACCGCGAACCCCGCGACATCCTCGTGGAAAGGCAGTGGCACCCGCACGGTCTTCGCGGCGCCGTCCCAACGACCCAAATGGTTCAGGGTCCGGGCGACGTGGGTGTTGCGCAGCATGGCGCCCTGGTTTTCACCGCGCAACACTCGGGTTTCGTGGGCGCCGCTGTAGCCAACGAGCCAGATCTCGAGCGCGCGGTCCAGGCGCTGCGGCGGCAGCGCGATGACCAGCTCGTCGCTCGCAATGTCGCGGTCTAGCCCGATTCGGATACGCCCCGCTGCTTCGGCGCGGCTGTCCGCGACGGTGCGGGTCACTGTGCCGCGCCGCGATCCGATCACGTCGTGTTGCCCATCGATCACCATCTGCGGCGTATACACGTAATTGCGCTCGAAACGGCCGCGATAAGCACGCTGCCGGGCGGTGCTCCAGTCGGTGGCGAACGGATCCTTCCAGCCGATGTAATCCCAATAGGACACGTGCCAGGAGATCGCCACGACGTCATCTCGTCGGGCCAGTTCGTACAGAATCTGATCGGCCGGCGGGCAGGACGAACAACCCTGCGAGGTGAACAGTTCGATGACCGTGGGCGGCGCGTCGCCGGCCTCCGCCGCGCCGGCGGTTCCCGCTGGAAAGGGCGCCGGCGGTGCCGCGGCAACGAGGAGCACTGCGACGGCGGCCGCCGACAGGCAGAGGGCTATCAACTTTCGCATGATGGCGGTTACGATATCGTCGATTGCACGACAGCGGGGATCAACATGACGTGATTGGGCCTGCACGACCTAGAGGCGTCGTGGCAGGAATCGGCAGAGCCAGGCAAGGCTGGCCATTGCGGCGCCGCCAACCAGAAAGACCGCGGACAACTCGAAAGACCTGAGAAGAAGCGCGAATACGCCTGGCGGCAAGGTCTGCGAGACGCCGCGGAAGCTGTTGTAGACGGTGAGCATTTCCGGCCGTTCGTACGGGTGGACGGCGCGCAGGAACGGCACGTTGCCGACCGCATCAATGATGCCGGCCATCGTCGCCGCCAGGATCAGCGCCGCGACGCTGAGTGGCCCGAGGCTCAGCGCAACGCAGATCGTCACCACACCGGTGGCAAGGTAGCCTGCGATCAGCAACCGTCGCAGCCCGTAACGACGGCCCATGCGGCTCCAGAGCGGCACAAGGAAGAAGCTCGCGGTGCCGAACGACACGATGGCCCCGGCCCACACCGGATCGAGCCCCGAGGTCACGACGTGGATCGGCGCGTAGATGAAGTACATCGACCACCAGGCGGAGCGGCCGATGGCGAGCGCCCAGGCCAGGCGCAGTCGCGGTTGGGCGTAAAACCGGACCAGGTATTTCAGCGGGTTGGGTGGCGGCCGGCGTGCGCGCGCCACGGCCGGATGGTCGACGAGCCGCAGGTAGAAGAAATAGATGAGGCCGAGAACTGCGGCCGCGGCGGCGAGCGCGAACGGCGCCTCCGGCCCGACATTGGCATGGAGCCAGACGCCGAGCCACGGGCCCAGCGTCCACATGCCGGCGGCGAAGAACACCCGCAACGGCTCGAAGCGGCCGAGTTCGCGCCGCGGAATGTGGTCCATGATGTACAGGTTGAGGGCGATCTCCAGCGCCGCAATCGACAGCGCGTTGGCAACCATGCCGGCAATGAACCAGCCCGTCGTCCCGATTGACATCAAGGCCGCTGCGAGGACCGCCATGGTGATTCCGGTCGAGAACACGTAACGGCGGCCAATCCGGTGAACCAGGGAAGGAATCGCGAGGCTGCCGAGCAGCCCGGCGACGCTGACCGCGAAGAACAGCACGCTGACCGTCTGGGCGTCGCCGAGAAGAGCGTGCGCGCTGAGCGGCACCACCGTGATCAGGAGGGCGCGTACGAAACCGATCAGCGCGAACAGGGCGACGAATGTCGCGGCCGTCGGCCGGCCGACCGCATCGATCCAGCCCGCGATATGGATACTGCGCATCGCGTTCGTCTCCAACCCGCCAATGAGGGATTGATCGGACGAAACTCTAATCAGGTTTCGGAGCGCGAGTCCTGCGATTCTTGCAGCCCAGAACAGCATCTGCGGCAGGGCGCGCGACCCCGCAGGTATCCCGCCAAGCCGCCGTCAATCGACCCTCTGTCCCGCGCCGCGTTGTGACAAGCCCTTGTGGCGCGGATAAAGTATCGTATCTTCGCGCAGAACAGCCAACGCAGGGAGCGGAATCAATGGATGAGATCACCACAACGGCGACGCAGTACGCCGATATGTTGATTGTGCTGCTGACCGACTACGGCTTGGACGTGCTCGGCGGCATCGTCATGCTGGTCATCGGCTGGACGATCGCCGGCTGGGCGCGCCGCGCCGTCGACCGCACCCTCGGCCGAATCGAGCGGATCGAGGCGACCTTGCGGAACTTCCTGGCAAGCGCGGTCCGATACCTGATCCTCGTGCTCACGGTGCTGGCGGTGCTGTCGCAGTTCGGCGTGCAGACGGCCAGCCTGATCACCGTCTTCGGCGCCGCCTCGCTGGCCATCGGTCTCGCCCTGCAGGGCACGCTGACGAACGTTGCGGCCGGGGTGATGCTGTTGTTCTTCCGGCCCTTCAAGATCGGCGATTACGTCGAGGCGGGTGGCAAGGCCGGGACGGTGAAGGCCATCGACCTGTTCATGACCGAATTTGCAACGCCGGACAATGTGCGCATCCTGGTGCCGAACGGCAAGATCTGGGGCGACTCGGTGGTCAATTACAGCCACCATCCGACGCGGCGCATCGATTTCGCGATCGGAATCGATTACGGCGACGACATCGACAAGGCGATCGCCACGATCCGCAGCGTCATCGCGGCCGAGCCTCTCATTCATGGCGATCCGGAGCCAATAGTGGCGGTGACCGAGCTGGCCGACAGTTCGGTGAATCTCGTGATTCGGGTCTGGTGCGATGCCGGCGAATACTGGCCGCTGAAATTCGCCCTGACCAAGGCATTCAAGGAAGCGCTCGACGCGGCAGGCATCTCGATTCCGTTCCCGCAGCGCGTCGTACACGTGGTGGGGGCACGCGAGCCGCTGGCGGCGGAATAGGGGGCCGGGATCGCCCGGTGTTGCTCAGCCTTTCTCGGGCATGCGCGCGAGCAGCGGATCGGTCCAGGCTGGCGGCAGCGCGCCGAGCAGTCGGACCGCCGCATATAGTCGCAGGGGGAAGGCGATGCGGGCCCGATTACGGGCAAGGCCGCGGCGGATGATTTGGGCGGCGACGTCGGCGTCGATCAGCAGGGGCATAGGAAAACCGTTGACGTCGGTCATCGGGGTACGGACGAAGCCCGGGCAGATCACCGACACGCTGACATTGTCGCGACGCAGGCTGCCGCGGAGTGCCTCGCCGTAGCTGCGCGCCGCGGCCTTGCTGGCGCTGTAGGCGGGGGCGCCAGGCATGCCGCGGAATCCGGCGAGTGAACTCATGATCGCGATCTGTCCACGGCGGCGCAAGCGCATGCGCTCGGCCGCGGGGTGCACGGTGTGAACCACGCCGCCGACATTGGTGTCGAATATCTTCGCCGCCTGCTGTCGCGACTCGTCGCCACCGAGCGTGCCGCCCGAGATGCCCGCATTGGCGATGACGAGGTCCAGCGGCGCTGCTGCGTCCGCCGCGGCAACCCAGCGGGCGATCGGCTCGGCTTCGGTCACATCGACGCAAGCCACACCGACCGCGGCGCCCCGTGTCCGGCAATCCGCGGCGACCCGATCGAGCCGATCCGCGTCGCGCCCCCCGAGGGTGAGGGTTACGCCCGGCGCCGCGTAGAGACGGGCGAGGGCGGCGCCGATGCCGCTGGATGCGCCGGTAATGAGGATCGATGTCGGTTCGGTCATGGCCGGCACCATAGCGGCTGGCGCCAAGCCGGCAAGCCCCAGACATCGTGGACCGTTAAGGGACGATTAGCGTCTTGCGGCGACAATCGGAGATGTTCGAACCGTCAGCCGTCGTCACGCTGGCGGCATAGCGCGAAGGGGAACTCCGATGGGCACCCGATCGGCGCCAATGATGCTCTTGTTTCTGACGGCGTGCATGACCGCGGAGGGCGGTCCGTCGTCGGGCGCAGGAATGGAGGGGGCGGCGCCGGAAACCGTCGTGGCCGTACCGCCATCCGTGCCCGTTTCCCTGCCGGCGATCCCGCGCATGCGCCCCAAGCCGCCGCGCAAGACCGCGTCGGCACCTGCGCCGGCTCGCAGCGATGCGGCCCCAGCCAAGGCCGAACAGGCAATGCAGGAGCTCATGATGACGGGTGCCGGTTCGCCCGCTGGACAGACGACCGGCACGCCGGGACCGACGCCTGACGATACGTGGTCAGAGGCGACGTCGGCAGGCGGGGCCGAGTCCGGCGAGGTGGCCGCCGCGGCGGCCGATGTCGAATCGCAGGCGATTGGCGAGACCGCAGACCAGCTGCCGGATGATCCAGACACGACGGTCACCGATGCCGCGTCCCGCCCGCCCCCCGACGATGTATCGCCACCTGGCGATGGATCCGGCGCCGCGCCGCCGACAGAGCTGGCCGTGTTGCCGGTGCGCGAACCGGACCGGGGCATCGATGTCGAATCGCTGTTCGATGGCGATGTGGTCCGCTATTGCGCGGCAATGTGGCAGATGGGCGAATATATCGGCGCCGCCCGCCGCCGCGGCGAGCCCTTCAAGGAGGCGATCGCCGCGGCGGTGCAGCGTATCGCCGCCGAGAAACAGCTTCCGCTGGACAATCGCCTGGCGTTCAGCGGCCAGGTATACGGCCGCCTGGTCTACCGTCTCGAGGACACCCATGCGGCCCGCACGCTCGGCACCTACGTCCATTTCGCGTGCCTGACGGTGCGCGGCGACAAAAAGATCGTGCCGGCCGACCCGAACGCCGAACGTCTCCTGAACAGCGGCCTTGCCCATTGTGAGAGCACGACCCTGACTCGCGACGGCCTCAACGACTGTATCTTTCGCGAGCTGACACCGATCGTCGAGCGCCGCAACGGCTGACGCTGGTTCGCCGGCTTCCGGTGTCTCGCCGCTTGTTCCGGGGGCCTGCGCAAGATAGAGTGCGATCCCGACTTCGTCGCGCCACGACAGCAGGATTCCGCCCTTGCCCGTTTCCTCGATGACCGGATTCACCGGGGCCGCCGGACAGCTTGGCGCGCTGGAATGGGCCTGGGAGATCCGCAGCGTCAACAGCCGTGGCCTCGATCTGAGGGTGCGGCTGCCGGCTGGCTGCGAGAGCCTCGAGACAGGCGTCCGCGAAACCGCCGGAAAGGTTCTCCGGCGCGGCGCCGTATCGATCTCGCTGACCGTCAATCGCGCGGCCGCGGGCACCCCGTTCCAGGTCAACCGACAACTGCTCGACCATTTGCTCGAGGTGGCGGCGCAACTCAAGGGCGACGACCGCCTCGCGGCCGACGCGCCGCGGCTCGATACGCTGCTCACGGTGCGTGGCGTTGTCGAGCCGGCCGAGGAGGAGGCGGACGCGGACGAAGAATCGGCACGGCTTGCGGCCATGGCGGCGTCGCTCGAGGAGGCGCTGGAGGCGCTCGTCTCGGCGCGCCAGGCGGAAGGCAAGCGACTCGAAGCGGTGTTGCGCACGCGACTCGAGGAGCTGGGTGAACTGTGCCAGCAGGCCGAATCGGCGGCGGCGGTGCGGGCGGAGGCGGTGCGTGAGCGCCTCA
>CP070634.1:2287986-2293188 GCA_020356105.1 Rhodospirillales bacterium
TCCACCTTGCCGGACAAGGAAATCACCGCTCTCGTCGAGGACATCGGCGATGTCACCCGGACACCGGCCGAACAGGCGGGTGCCGGCGGCGCCGCCTGATCCCGCGATCCGCGGACAATACAGCCTGCGGGGGAAGGGCCACCTTCCCCCGCTTTCTTTTTCTGCTATCCTGCCCGCAAGGCCGAACCGGCACCGCCGGCCGGCAAACGTTGCGTGGCGAGTTATGGCTGAGCTGTTCACCGACCGATACGCCCTGTTCTGGGTCCTCGCCCTGGCGCTGGCGCTGTTCCTGCCGGTCCGCAACCTGATCTGGGTGCTGATGGTGCGCCGTGCCATGTCGAAGGCCGAGATCGACGCCGCCGAGCAGCAGCGGCTGCGCCGCCGCGCCGGGATCAGCGCGGGGCTGCTGGTGTTCGTGTTCGCCTGGTTCTTCGTCAATGCCGTCATGTTCCGGGGCTGAGCCATGAACGAACGCGTCCTCCGCCGCTTCATCAAGTTGATGGCGCTTCTGATCGTCGGCGGCATGGTGTTCTGGCTGGCGGCCGACTGGTTCGGCGGCGGCGAGCCGGGCGACTACCAGGTCCGGGTCGGCGACCAGCGCCTGTCCGAGGGCAATTACGACGAGGCGCTCGAGGCCTTCGATGCGGCGCTGGAGGAAATGCCCGACCATCGCGGCGCGCTGATGGGCCGGGCGCTCGCCTTCATGCAGTCCGAGCGCCATGACGAGGCCTTCGCCGAGTTCGGCTACCTGATCGACTACCTGAGGGACACGGACTCCCCGGACGATGCTACCGGCCGCGCGGTGCTGGCCGGCGCCTATGCCAATCGTGGCATCCTGCATGACCGCCGCGGCGAGTACGAACAGGCGCTGCAGGACTATGTCCGCTCGATCCAGGTCGACGAGGGCGCGGTCGAGGGGCCGGGGGTGATCCACGAGATTCTCTACGGCTACAAGCCCTCGACGATCCGCGACCGGGCGATCTACATCCATGAGCAGCTGCAACTGCCCGAGGACCAGCGGGTCTTGTCGGTCCCCGAACTCGACGACGAGCAGCGCATGTACAAGCCGTAACGGCGGCGCGTCCCCGACGGCTACCGCGTCAGCGGCTTGTACTTGATGCGGTGGGGCTGGTCGGCCTCGGCGCCCAGGCGGCGCTTGCGGTCGGCCTCGTAATCCTCGTAATTGCCCTCGAACCAGACCACCCGGCTGTCGCCCTCGAAGGCGATGATGTGCGTTGCGATGCGGTCGAGGAACCAGCGGTCATGGCTGATCACCAGGGCGCAGCCGGCGAATTCGGTGAGCGCCTCCTCCAGCGCCCGCAAGGTGTCGACGTCGAGGTCGTTGGTCGGCTCGTCGAGCATCAGGAAATTGGCGCCGGAGCGCAGGATTTTCGCAAGATGCACCCGGTTGCGCTCGCCGCCCGAGAGCTGGCCGACCTTCTTCTGCTGGTCGCCGCCCTTGAAGTTGAAGGCGCCGGCATAGGCGCGGGACGGCATCTTGCGCGCACCCAAGTCGATCTCGGCCTCCCCCTGGCTGATCTCCTCCCACACCGTCGCATCGGCCTTCAGCGAATCACGGCTCTGGTCGACATAGCCGAGCTTGACCGTCTCGCCCACCGTCAGCGTGCCGGCATCCGGCTGCTCGGCGCCTGCGATCATGCGCACAAGCGTCGTCTTGCCGGCGCCGTTGGGGCCGATGACGCCGACCAGCGCGCCCGGCGGCAGGCGGAACGAGAGGTCCTCGATCAGCAGCCGGTTGCCGTACCCTTTGCGCAGATCCTCCGCCACCACCACGACATCGCCCAGCCGCGGGCCCGGCGGGATGACGATCTGCGCCGTCTCCGGCGCCCGGTTCTGGCTCTCGGCAAGCAGCGCCTCGTAGGCCTGGATGCGGGCCTTCGATTTCGCCTGGCGCGCCCGCGGGCTGGAGGCGATCCATTCGCGCTCGGCCGCAAGGGTGCGCATGCGCGCCGCCTCTGCCTTGCCCTCATGCGCGAGGCGCTTCTGCTTCTGCTCGAGCCAGGCGGAATAGTTGCCCTCGTAAGGGATGCCGCTGCCGCGGTCGAGCTCGAGAATCCAGCCCGTCACGTTGTCGAGGAAGTATCGGTCGTGGGTGACCATGACGACGGTGCCGGCATAGTCGCTGAGATGCCGTTCCAGCCAGGCGACGGATTCGGCGTCGAGATGGTTGGTCGGCTCATCCAGCAGCAGGAGGTCGGGTTTCGCCAGCAGGAGACGGCACAGCGCGACGCGCCGGCGCTCGCCCCCGGATAGCTTGGTGACGTCCGACTCCCCGGGCGGGCAACGCAGCGCGTCCATCGCGATCTCGACGGTCCGGTCCAGATCCCAGGCGTCGGCGGCGTCGATCTGCTCCTGCAACTCGGCCTGGCGATCGATCAGCCGGGTCATCTCGTCCGGGTCTTCCACCTCGCCCAGCTTCATCGAGACATCATTGAACTCGTCGACCACCGCCTTGATGGGGGCCAGGCCCTGCATGACGTTCTCGGCCACTGTGAGCGACGCATCAAGCTGCGGCTCCTGCTCCAGGAACCCGACGGTCGCCCCCTCGGCCGCCCAGGCCTCGCCGACGAATTCCGTTTCGATGCCGGCCATGATTCGCAGCAGCGTCGACTTGCCGGCGCCGTTGTAGCCGAGGACGCCGATCTTGGCCCCGGGCAGGAAGGCGAGCGTGATGTTGTTGAGCACCGGCCGGCCGCCGGCATAGGCCTTGGAGAGGCCCTTCATGACATAGACGTACTGGTAGGAGGCCATGAGTCGTTCAAGTTCCCGGTTGCACCGCGGCTGCGGGCGCCTGTGTTAGCGCAGGCGCGCCGCCGTTGCAACGCGGCCGTATCAGCGTTCGTCCGCCGGTTGCCGCAGCAGACTATCCGCGCCGCGGCCGAGCTGCTCCATGATCCCCGCCGCCACGAGCATCGTTGCCGCGAGCGGCGTTACGCGGCGCGCCTCGACGATGCTGACCGAGCCGGACCACGGAATCGGCGAACCCGAGCCTTCTGTTCATGGCTTTCTCCAGTCTCTCGGTCGGTCGTGGCGGCATCTGCGGAGCGTGGGATGGCGCCGTTGGCGGGTCGACGGTTCCGCGGCACGCGATCGCGATCCCTCCAAGGCCGGCGGCCGCTAATTCACCGGCGGCCGCGGCCGGTAGCCCTCCCCGTCGAAGCCGCCGAACAGGTGGTCGACCAGCCCGTGCGCGATCGGCCGCGGCGGCTCGGCCGGCGCCAGATGCCGCTCGGCGACGTAGGTGGTGTGCTCGGCGCCATCGACCAACACGTGGTACCACGGCCGGTCCTTCGGCGGCCGCGAACGCGCGACCTGCTCGTACCACTCCTCGGTTCCGGAGAACACCGGGTCGATATCGTAGATCACCCCGACATAGTCGAAGCGCAGGTGGCGGATCACCTGGCCGATGCGGAAATTGGCGGTGTAGGTCGGCATGGGAGGAGTTTAGCCCAGATAGCGGGGCCACGCACCCCGCATGGCGGGATGGTCATGGGATCGCGGCCGCGTATATTTAATGCGTAGCCCGCGGTGCCATGCGGATGGCGGTTAGGACTCGCGCCGCCGGCGCCTAGCCCTTGCCCCCCTTGTGCTGCCAGGGCCAGCGGCCCTCGATCTCGTATTCCAGGACGATACCGAGCAGCACGCGGATCAGTACGATCAGCATCAGCACCGCTGCCCCGGTCAGGGTCTGGTCGACGGTGACGGTGCGGATGATGTCGCCGGCGATGAGGAATTCGAGGCCGAGCAGGATCGAGCGGGCGAGGTCCTGCCGGAAGCGGCGGTAGGCGTCCTGCGCCGCACGCCGCCACAGCCGCGCCGCGAACCAGGCCGCCGACAGGACGAAGCCGACGACGATGCTGAGCACGCCGATCGCCTCGATCACATAGCCGGCGATGCCGAAGATCTCCCGCAAGGGCAGCATGGGGCCATTCTAGCGATTGCGGGGTCGCGCTTCAAACGGCAGTGCGCCGAGCACCCCGCATGGCGGCATGATGCCGGGCAAGGCCTTAAGGCCCGTCTCGAAGGATAGCGACAAGAAGTCCCGCGTGCATCCGGATCAGGCCGTGCAGCGCGACCGGATTCTCCGGACCTCCCGCGCTCGCGCGCCTCGCCTTACGCCATCGCGCCCATCAGCAGCCAGAGCGGCCAGATGAGCGAGCGGATCGACGCGTACCACATCAGGAAGACGCCATCCTGGAAGCCCTGCCAGTTGGCAAACATGTACCAGCCCTGGTAGACGAGCGCGCCGACGACGTAGAGCGCCGCCGGCAGGTATTCGTGGACGATACGATCATAAAGCATTCTTGCCCCCCTTCCCCGGGCTGGATGATTTTGGCGGCACTATACATGCCGCAGCCGACGCTGTCGTGCCTTCCGGGGTGAACACGCCCCGGGCGGCAATCGGCGGAAGTCTCCGGCTCACGAACATATCGCCCCACAGCGACCCGGCGCCGGACAACCAAGAGCCGCACATGCCCGGCGTCGAAGTGGCCGACTCGACTCGCGGCACGGCGGATGGTGGAATGCCGCTCGAACGCTCGCCCGCTGCGGCGGTTCGACGCGAAACCTAGGGGGAAGGACGGCACGATGTGGCCTATGGTGCGTGCAATGGTCTTTACGGCCGGATTCCTCTGGCCCGGCGCCGCCGAGATGAGCCCGGCTGAGCTGACCCGGGCGGAGGCGATGGCCCGCGACTGCATCGCCAGGGATTACCGGAGCTGCGGGTTCTGAGATCCGTTCGTTGGGCGTCGTGCCCGCATGCCGTATTGCGGGGCTGTTCGGTGGCGCGTTTTCGGGTACACTCCGGCGCCGAATCGACGATTTGAAGGAGGCGCCCGATGCCCGCGACCGAGCGATACAAGTTCCTGCTGATCCCGCCGTTCCGCCTGCCGGATCCCGAGCAGTACACTGTACCCGCCTATTCCGAACCGGCCGACGTCGCGCGCGAGCGCCGGCTGCTGAACAGCGAGTTCGTGCTGCCGCATCTGCAGGACGTCGACTGGGAGCTGCATCCCGGCGCCGAGCCGCCCTACGGCAACTGGTCGGTCGAGACCCGCGAGGAGTTCGCCCACGCCGCGGTGGCACGCATGAGCCTGGTGCGCGAGGCCTGCGAATCCGGCAAGTACAACGCGGTGATCCTGCTCGGCGGCGGCGAACCCGGCTTCCTCGAATCGCGCGAAA
>CP070634.1:2293288-2299482 GCA_020356105.1 Rhodospirillales bacterium
GCGGAAGATCAGGGTCAGGGCCAGGATGGCGAGGCCGAAATTGCCCAGCGCCCCGTCCAGCCAGTGCAGCATGTAGAAGATCGGCTGGGTCAGGAAGTAGAACCAGCCGAAATCGACGGCGAGATCGAAATTGGGAATGCCGAACGCGGTCTCGTACCGGTCCAGCAGGGTGACTTCCTTGGCCCCGGCGAAGATCCGGCTCGTCACCTCGGCCGAGCCGCCGGCGGGGATGGTCACCGGCGGCGCGAGGAAGTCGCTCTGGTACTTCTCCAGACCGTTGGCCTGCCCGACGCTGAAGCTGGTCTGAACGGTCTGCTCCTGATCGGGAACCAGCGCCACCAGCCAGTACTTGTCGGTGATGCCGAGCCAGCCCCCGTTGGTTTCCTGGCGGATCGGGTTGCCGGGCTCCAGCTCGTCGTAGTCGATCTCCTTGAGGGTCTCGTCGAAGACCCCGAGAAGCCCCTCGTGCAGAATATAGAAGCCCAGGATGTCGGGCGTTCCGGTGCGTGAGATCAGGCCGTATGGGCTGAGCGTGACAGCCGACGTGCCGGTGTTGCGCACCCGCTGCGTGACCGTGAACATGTAATCATCGTCGAGGGAGATGATCCGTTCGAACAGCAGGCCCTGACCGCTTTCCCAGCTCAGGGTCACCGGCTGGTCCGGGGTCAGCCGGTCGACATCGGCCTGCCACTGCGCGTCATGGCCGAGAAAGCGGTTGTCCTCGCTGAGCCAGCCGGTCTGCACGTAATAGGGCCGCTCCGCGCGGGTCGGCTCGAGCAGGACGATGTTGGGGCTGTCGGGATCGACCGTCTCGCGGTAATCGCGCAGCGCAAGATCATCGATGCGGCCGCCGGTCAGCGCGATCGACCCGGTCAGGCGGGGCGACTCGATCGGCAGGCGCGGCGTCGCCGCCAGCGCCTGCGACCGGCTCGCCGCCGCGTCCACCCCCGGGATGCCGATCGCCGGGGTCGGCAATTCGCTGCCGAGTTCCGGCTGCCCGGGGACGCCCTGGGTCTCCACCTGCTCGGCCGCCTCGCGGGCGCGCTGCTCCTCCAGCGCGCGCTGCTGCGGCGCGATGAAGAAATAGTTCCAGCCGAGGAGAATGGCGCCGGATAGAATGATCGCCAGAATCAGGTTCTTCTGTTCGCTCATGGCCGCCCGGCCTCCCGGCCCTCGCAAGCGATCCGCCCGTCGGCATGATCGCACCGGCTGCGCCGATCGGGCTCGGGAACCGGATCAAAGCCCCAGCCGGCCCAGGGGTGACAGCGCAGGATGCGGCGCAGCGTCAACCAGCCGCCCCGCAGCGCTCCATGGCGGGCGATCGCCGTCATCCCGTAGGCCGAGCAGGACGGAAAATAGCGGCAATAGCCCGGCGTCAGCGGCGATATGAACAGCTGGTAGAAACGGATCGCGCCGCGCATCATTGTTCCGGCAATCTTCATGACCTGATCTTCACTTCCCCTTCGGCTCGCAACCGTCGGATACCGATCGCGCGGCCGTCCCGGCACCCGCGCCGCACCACACTCCGACCCGTTTCAACGCCGCCTTCAGGTCCTCGAGCAACGCACCGAACGGCCGTTTCACGGTTGCGCCGCGTGCAATCAGCACCAGATCGAACCCCGCTTTCGCATGTCTCGGAATAATCTGCCCGGCCGCCGCCTTGAGCCGCCGCCTCGCCCGGTTGCGCTGGACCGCACCGCCGACTTTCCGGCTTGCCGTGTATCCGACGCGCGTCGTGCCATGGGCATCGTCCCGGCGGCGCGCCTGCAGGACCAACCCGGGCATCGCGCATTTGCGCCGCGCCCCCGCAACACGCAGGAAATCGGTTCGCCGTTTCAGCCGCTGCACGGCGGAACGGCCCGGGATCAAGCCGACAGGCGCTTGCGGCCCTTGGCGCGACGGCGCGACAGCACCCGCCGACCGGCCTTTGTCTCCATGCGGGACCGGAAGCCGTGCCGGCGTTTACGGACCAGACGACTGGGTTGATATGTACGTTTCACGTCGCTCTCCCAAGCGCAGGCGAGAATTACGGCCCGCTGTATAGAGACTTGCCCGTGGCAAGTCAATTGCATGCCTGCGGGCGCTCACGCCGGTCTCACGGCATGGTGACTGGCGCGCGGAACTGGTCCACACTAGATGTGGTTCGATGACGGAGGTTCAAGCGATAAGTTCCGACGGTCGAAGCGAAGCGGACAGGCACTCGGGCGCGCAGGCGTCCGGGTCGGAAATTGGCGCCGCGGGCCCGCCGACGCACGCCGCCGGGCCGGGCGACGAGGTCAGGGTGCTGACGCCCAGGCGGATCATCCCGCTGGCGGTGATCGTCTCCGGATTCATCGCCTTCTTCGCCTTCGACCTGGATTCCTACGTTACCTTCGAGAGCCTGAAGCAGAACCGCGAGTGGCTGCTGCTCCAGGTGGCGGAGCACCGCGTCGCGACCGTTCTCGCCTTCATTGCGATCTATGCGGCGATCGCCGCGTTTTCCGTGCCCGGAGCGACGGTCGCGTCGATTACCGGAGGATTTCTGTTCGGACTCTGGTTTGGAACAGCTTGGAACGTTATTGCCGCGACCACCGGTGCAACGCTGCTGTTCCTGGCCGCGCGCACGGTGTTTGGCGATATCCTGCACAAGAAAGCGGGTCCGTGGCTTCACAAGCTGGAAGAAGGCTTTCAGGAGAACGCATTCAACTATCTGCTTGCATTGCGGCTTGTTCCCGCCTTCCCGTTCTTCGTCGTCAATCTCGTTCCGGCCTTCCTCAACGTGCGGCTGCGTACCTTCGTCGTAACGACATTCTTCGGAATCATCCCCGGCGCGTTCGTCTACACTTCGGTTGGCGCGGGGCTGGGCAGTGTGTTCGACTCGGGGGAGGAGTTCTCGGCATCAAGCATACTGACGCCCGAAATCGTCGCGGCCATGCTCGGCCTGGTGGCGCTGTCCCTGCTGCCCGTGGCTTACAGGATGGTGCGGGCAAGAAAATGAGGCCGGGGCGGCTGCCGGGCGCTCTTTGAGAGGATTTTCCTTGAAATGCGCCCGCGGCGCGGGAAATGCTGTGGGGTGGCGCCCTCGCCGTGGCGCACGGATCCGGTGACCCACACAGGCGGCAACCGATGCACAGCCTTTCGGCGCGACTTCTCGTCCTGACAATCTTCTTCGTCATGCTGAGCGAGGTGCTGATCTTCGTGCCGTCGGTCGCGCGCTTTCGCGTCGAGTGGCTCAACGACCGCTTGAGCGCCGCGCATCTTGCGATGCTGGTCGTCGACGCGGCGCCGAACCGGGCCGTTGGCCAGATGCTGAAGACCGAGCTGCTGACGCAGGTCGGCGCCCATGCCGTGGTCATCCGGCGCGCCGACATGCGCCTGGTATTGAGCGACGGCGTGCCGCCGGCGGTTGACGAAACCTTTGATCTCGGCGCGCAGGGAAACCTGGAGCTGGTGCTGGATGCGGTCGCCGTGCTGGGACGGCGCAGCGACCGGATAATCCGCGCGATCGCACCGTCGCCGGCCGATCCGGCCATATCGATCGAGCTGGTGCTGGACGAGGCGCCGTTGCGCGACCGGATGATCGGCTACGGCCTGAACATCTTTGGTCTCTCGGTGGTGATCTCGCTGATCACCGCTTCGCTCGTCTACATATCGCTGCACTGGCTGCTGGTGCGACCGATGCGCCGAATCATCGGCAGCATGGCCGAATTCAGCGAGGATCCGGAGGATGCGCGACGGATCATCGCGCCGTCGGGCGGTCGCGACGAAATCGGCGTCGCCGAGCAGCAACTGGCGGAGATGCAGCGCGATCTGCGCGAGGCGTTGACCCAGAGGGCCCACCTCGCGGCCCTCGGCACGGCGGTGGCGAAGATCAATCACGACCTGCGCGGCATCCTGTCATCGGCGCTGCTGGTGTCGGACCGGCTCGAGACAAGCGAAGACCCCGACGTGCAGCGGCTTGCGCCGACCGTGATCACCGCGATCGAGCGGGCCGTCGCAATGTGCAGCCAGACGCTGGACTATGTCGGCCAGGGCACACCCGAGGGCCGGCACGAACGGTTCGCGTTGCAGCCCCTCGTCGATGAAATCAAGGCATCGATGGAGGCTGCCGCGCCCGATGCCCTACAGGTCGAGAACCGGATCGACGAGGCGCTGCAACTGAGCGGCGATCGCGACCAGATCTTCCGCATTCTCAACAACGTCGCGCGCAACGCGGCCGAGGCAGGCGCCACGTCGCTGAACGTCTCGGCCCGAATACAGGACGGCCGCATCGAGATCGATCTCGGCGATAACGGGCCCGGGCTGCCGCCGCGGGCGCAGGAGAGGCTGTTTCAGCCCTTCAAGGGATCGGCCCGTGCCGGCGGCACGGGGCTGGGCCTAGCCATCGCGCGGGAACTGGCGCGCGGCCATGGCGGCGATCTCGAGCTGCTGTCGACGGGCCCGGACGGCACGGTCTTCCGCCTGACCATCCCTGCGGGCACGAAGGATCACGGATCGGTGACGAAATCGGCCGCGCCGGCCTGAATCTTGTAAAAGTCTCGGCAACCCCCTCATCGGCCCCGGGACGGCCGACCCGGCGGCTCCGGGCGATCGTCCCCTTTCGCGCGCGCCAAGGCGGGCGGCCGCAGCCGGTCATCGTATCACCCGGTCAATCGAGTTGCAGGACCAGGGTCTTGAGATAGGCCGATTCGGGCAGGAACGGATGGGCGGGGTGGTCGGCGCCGGCACCGGCGCGGCGCAGGATGCGGGCGGATCGGCCGGCGTCGGTAAGGGTCTTGCGGATCTGCTCGTCGAAAAGTTCGGCTGTCATGTGATGCGAGCACGAGGCGACGAAGAGAAATCCTCCCGGCGCCGTCAGCCGCGCCGACAGACGCATCATCTTGCGGTATCCCTTGATCCCGGGCTTGAGGTCCTTTTTCGATCTGATGAAGGCCGGCGGATCGGCAATGACGATCTCGTAACGCGCGCCGGTCCGGGCCAGCCGCTCCATCTCGCCGAACGCATCCGCCCTGACAAAGCTGCAACGATCCGCGCAGCCGTTCAGCCCGGCGGATCGTTCCGCCAAGACAAGCGCCGCCTCCGACTTGTCCACCGCGACGACGGATTGCGCGCCCGCCAGCGCGGCTTGCACCGCGAAGCCCCCGGTGTGACTGTACACGTCGAGGACGCGGGCGCCCCGCGCAAGCGAAGCGATGAAGCGCCGGTTGTCCCGCTGGTCATAGAACCAGCCGGTTTTCTGCCCGCCGGCAAGGTCGGCGAGGAAGCGGCCGCCGGTCTCGCGCAGCTCGACCGGTCCCGACACCTCGCCGGCAACCGTCTCGATCCGCATATCCAGACCTTCCAGCCTGCGCACCGGGCTGTCGTTGCGCAGCACCACAAGGCGGGGCGCGAGAACGGATGCCAGCGCCTCAAGGATCATGTCGCGCTGCCGTTCCATCAGGGCGGCGTTGAACTGGACCACCAGGGCGTCGCCGAACCGGTCGACGATCAGGCCGGGGAGGCCGTCCGCCTCGGCATGGACGAGACGGTAACACGACCCGTCGTACAGACGCTCGCGCATCGCAAGACAGCGCCGCAGCCGGTCGGCGAAATAACCCGCGTCGATCACCGTCTTGGGGCGGCGCTCGATCAATCTTGCCGCGATCAGGGAATGCGGATTGAAGCCGGCCACCCCGACCGCTTCGCCGGCATGCGTCGAGAGCACTACGAGACTGCCGGGCGGCAAGGCCTTGGCCTCGTCCGTCATCGCCAGTTCGTTGGAATATGCCCAGGGGTGCCCCCCGGCGATGCGGCGGTGCCGCCCTGCCAGCAGCCGGACCACCGGATAATCGTTGCTCATGCCGACGACTGTTACGGCCCGCCGGGGCGGCGCGCAAGCGGTTATTGGCCAGGCCGGCACGGGCCGGCTTCAGCGGCCGTCCACCGTGCCTTCGCGCCGCGGATCGGCACCGCCGCGATACCCGCCGCCGGACGCCAGGATCGTGTGCAGGCCACTCGTCAGCGCGCGTATGCGGGTCTGGTGGCCGCGTGCCTCCAGCGCGGCCTTGAGCGACTCCGCCGTGGTCCCCTGCTCGAGGTCCACCGTGCCGTTGCGGCTGATCACATGCGGCCGCGCGACGGCGGATTGCGGGTCCATGTCCCAGTCGAGCACCGCCATGACCGAACGGGCCGTGTAGTTGATGATCCGGCTGCCGCCCGGCGAGCCGGTCACCAGC
>CP070634.1:2299582-2303431 GCA_020356105.1 Rhodospirillales bacterium
GGCAAACTGGCGGAGAGGGTGGGATTCGAACCCACGGTACGCAAAGCGCACAACGGTTTTCGAGACCGCCCCGTTCGACCACTCCGGCACCTCTCCGCGATGACGCTGCCCGGGACGCGCGGCTGGGAACCTAGCGAAAAGCCGAACCCGCCGCAAGCAACGCGAATGGTCATCCGGGGGATATTGTGCCGCCGGGCGCCGATCACCAGACCGAGCCGGACCGCCGGCCATTTCCATCCCCGTCGACGACCAATTGGCGGTTGACTCGGGCCGGCGGCTGAATATAGTGCCGCGTGGTTTCGTTGCGGGCCCCTCGGCTGGCCCGCCCTTTGTTTTGCCCCGCTTCGGGCGGGCCTGTGAAAGCTGGACCCATGTACGCAGTGATCAAGACCGGCGGCAAGCAGTACAAGGTCGCCAAGAACGATGTGATTCTGGTTGAACGCCTGCCCGGCGAGGCCGGCGCGACCGTCGAGCTCGATGCGGTGCTGATGGTCGGCGACGACAAGGGCCAGACCGTCGGGTCGCCGCTTGTGGCCGGGGCGCATGTCGCGGCGACCGTGCTCGAGCAGACGCGCGGCGACAAGATCATCGTGTTCAAGAAGAAGCGGCGCAAGAACTACCGCCGCAAGGCCGGCCACCGGCAGGACCTGACGGCGCTCAGAATCACCGACATCGTCACCGGCGGCAAGAAGAAGGCGGCGGCAAAGCCGGCGGAAGCAAAGGCCGAGCCGAAGCAGCCGGAGGCCAAGCCCGCCCCGGCCAAGAAGGCCGAGACCGAGCCCGCCGCGAAGGCAGCGAAGCCCAAGACGGCGCCGGCCAAGAAGGCGGAGGCCAAGCCTGCGGCGAAGAAAGCCGAGAGCAAGCCGACGGAAACCAAGAAGGCCGAAACCAAGAAGGCCGAAACCAAGAAGGCCGAGGCCAAGCCGGCCGCAAAGAAGGCGCCGGCCAAGAAGCCCGCGGCGAAGAAGACTACCGCGAAGCCAGCCGCGGCCAAGAAAGCGCCGGCCAAGAAGGCCCCGGCAAAGAAACCCGCGGCGAAGAAGAAAGACTGAGGAGTAACGCGCCATGGCACACAAGAAGGCGGGCGGCAGCTCACGCAACGGCCGCGATTCGGCGGGCCGACGCCTCGGCGTCAAGAAGTTCGGCGGCGAGATCGTCGTTCCCGGCAACATAATCGTTCGCCAGCGCGGCACGAAGCTGCATCCGGGGGACAATGTCGGCATGGGAAAAGATCATACGATCTTCGCGACCGCCGCCGGCCGCGTCAGGTTCCGCAAGACCCGCACGCGCACGTTCGTGTCGGTTGAGCCGGCCCCGTCGCCGGCCGAGTGACGCCGCGGTGGGGTGTCCACCGAAGGTGGCGCCCATCGCTGAAGCGCAACCGCGGAGGAGGGAGATGGGATGCCGTCTCCCTTTTTCATGTTCCCTCCTCAGGAAGCCGACCATCAGCCAGGCATTTCCCGGTTAGGCCGGGCTCGGGCCGGGTACTGGAGAAATCCGGCGTCCGCTATACTGGCGGCGTCACGGTGGTCGCCGCGGCGCGATTTCGAATCGGTGCGGAGCGGAGACGAAGGGCGGACCGACACGTCATGAAATTCCTCGACGAGGCCAGGATCTACATCCGCAGCGGCGATGGCGGCGCCGGTTGCGCCAGCTTCCGCCGCGAGAAATACGTCGAGTTCGGCGGGCCCGACGGCGGCGATGGCGGGCGCGGCGGCGACGTTGTGGTGACCGCCGTCGACGGGCTGAACACGCTGATCGATTTCCGGTATAGGCAGCATTTCAAGGCGAGAAACGGGCGCCCGGGCATGGGCCGCCAGCGCACTGGCGCCGGCGGCGCCTCGGCGGTCCTCAAGGTCCCCGTCGGTACCGAGATTCTCGACGATGAGACCGACGAGATCATCGCCGATCTGACCGCGGTCGGGGATGAGGTGGTGCTGCTCCGAGGCGGTGCCGGCGGCTATGGCAACACACATTTCAAATCCTCGACCAACCGGGCGCCGCGTCGCGCAGATCCCGGCCAGCCGGGCCAGGAGATGCGCATCCGGCTGCGCCTCAAGTTGATCGCCGATGCCGGCCTGGTCGGCTTGCCCAATGCCGGGAAGTCGACCTTCCTTGCGGCGACCTCGCGGGCGCGACCGAAAATCGCCGATTATCCCTTCACCACGCTGCATCCGCAGCTGGGCGTCGTCTATGCCGAGGACGAGGAGTTCGTGCTAGCGGACATCCCCGGCCTGATCGAGGGCGCGCATGAGGGCCATGGGCTGGGCGACCGGTTTCTCGGCCATATCGAGCGGTGCGGCGCGCTGCTGCATCTCGTCGACGGGACCCAGGACGACGTTGCCGGCGCCTATCGCACGGTTCGCCGGGAGCTCGAGGCCTATGGCGGCGGCCTTGCCGATAAGCCGGAGATCGTCGGACTCAACAAATGCGACGCGCTCGACGAGGCGGTGATCGCCGAACGCAGCGGGGTTTTGGCGGCTATTGCCGGCACCCCGGTGCATGCCGTCTCGGGCGTTTCGAAGCGTGGCGTCGATGAGGTGCTGTCGGCCCTGCTGGCCGAGATCAGGCGGGCCCGGGCCGAACGTCGGGCCCGGGAAGACGCCGTTGCGGGCCATTCGAAGGATACGCAGTGGTCGCCATGACGAGCGCCCAAGACAGGATCGCGGCAGCCCGGCGGCTGATCATCAAGATCGGTTCGGCGCTGCTCGTCGACGATGCGACCGGCAAGATCCGCCTTGACTGGCTTGCCGCGCTCGCCGAGGACGTTGCGATGCTGCACCAGCGCGGCCAGCAGGTCGCGGTGGTGTCCTCCGGGGCCATCGCCGCGGGACGCCGACACCTCGGCCTGACCGCCCGCGAGTTGCGGCTCGAGGAAAAACAGGCCGCCGCGGCGACCGGGCAGATCATTCTGGCCCATGCCTGGCAAGAGGCGCTCGAACCGCACGGAATCACCGTCGCGCAGGTACTGGTGACCCTCGACGATACCGAGGAGCGTCGCCGGCACCTCAATGCGCGCAGCACACTCAGTCAGCTGCTGTCGCTCGGCGCGATGCCGCTGATCAACGAAAACGACACGGTGGCGACCGAGGAGATCCGGTACGGCGACAACGATCGTCTGGCCGCGCGGGTCGCCGCGATGATCAGCGCCGAGGTGCTGATCTTGCTGTCCGATATCGACGGCATGTACGAGGCCGACCCGCGTCGGGTTCCGGACGCCAGACACATTCCAGAAATCCGCGAGATCACCGCAAAGATCGAGGCGATGGCCGGCGCCGCGCCGGAGGGCTATTCGTCCGGTGGCATGATCACCAAGGTACAGGCGGCCAGGATCGCCCTTGGTGCCGGCTGCCACATGGTGCTGACCGAGGGTCACAGCCGGCATGCGGTCTCCAAGCTTCTGGACGGCGGACGCTGCACCTGGTTCCTGTCCTCGGCCAACCCGCGGACCGCGCGCAAGCGCTGGATCGCGGGTTCGCTCAAGCCGCGCGGCGAGCTGGTGATCGACGCGGGCGCGGCGCGGGCACTCAAGCGCGGCGGCAGCCTGCTGCCGGCCGGCGTCGTCTCGGTCGGCGGCCGTTTCGAGCGGGGCGATCTGGTGACGGTTCGCGACCTCGAAGGCGGAGAGATCGGCCGTGGCCTCAGCGCCTATTCGGCGGCGGATGCGGCACGCATAGCCGGCCATAAGACCGGTGAAATCGAG
This sequence comes from Rhodospirillales bacterium, assembly GCA_020356105.1. Lineage (GTDB taxonomy): Bacteria > Pseudomonadota > Alphaproteobacteria > UBA8366 > JADFVY01. Next base: position 2,303,286 of record CP070634.1, read on the forward strand.
GCGATTCTGGGCTATCGTGGGCGCGATGAATTGATCCACAGGGACGATCTGGCGCTCGATTGACCGGTGGAATAGCAGGAAGGCAGGAACGATGGCGAACGTTGCGGCTCTGAAAACCGACGATATCGCGGCGGCGATGCAGAAGA
>CP070634.1:2303531-2327934 GCA_020356105.1 Rhodospirillales bacterium
CGGATCCCCGGTGCCAGCGCCGCCGCGATCGCTGCGGAGGCCCGACGGCGGTCCGGTGCGGACAGCAATGTCGTTGCGATGAAGCCGCGCTCTCGCGGCCGCCTTCTGCGCTGGGGTGGCCCGGCCGTCGGCATAGCCGCCAGCCTGCTGGTGGTGGCGGTGGTGGGCGTGCAATTTCTCGATTCGAGCTGGCAGGACATGGCGTTCGACTTTGAGCCCAGCGTCATGTCGCCGCAGGCGGAAGCGCCCGGGGAACCGGCATCGCGCGCGGACGAGGCGGCGGCCCCGAGCGCCCGCTATGCGGCGCCGGAGATGGAGAAGAGGAAGCGGAGCCTCGGTGCGGAGAGCGTCGGCACCGTCGACCAGCTCGCAAGGCAGGAGCGGGAGACGGCGGAAATGCAGGCCCCGGCGGCAGGGCCCGTCGGCAACCTGAATGAGAAGCTGGCGTTGTCCGACCGTGATAAGGATGACATGGCGGTGACGCCGGGCGCCGGAACCGGCGCCGCGGATACGCGGCTGACGGTGGAGGGCTTCGCGGCCAAGCCCGGGCTCGACGCGACGACCGCCGGGCGGGACATGGCGGCCGGCGTCGCCGCGATGGTGATCGTCGACCCGTCGCAGGTGCCGCTGGCGGTACAGTCGCAGGCGCTGCCGCAGCCCGAGCTCGCCGCGCGCCTCGACGAGGCCCGCCGCGTTGCCGGCGACCGGCCGGTGATCGCCCTCTACCGCGTCGCCGGCGCGGCCGGCCCGCAGGATTTCGCGCAGGTTCCTCTGGGACGGACGATGCGCCAGCAGATGCCGGCACCGGCCCCGCTCACGCGATTGCTCGGCCCGACCGCGCTGGAATTCGACTTCCTGGCCCTGCCCGCCAAATAGTGCGGCGCCGGTGCCGTCTTGGCCGCGCTGTTTTGGGCGGCAATGTGACAATTTTAGCGCTGTCGGTCGGCCGCGAATCACGGCGTGGCGGCAACCGGACGTCCGATCGCGCGGATCCCACCGGCGCCCGCAAATCGTCATGTTTTCGGCAAACCCGCCACGGACGGGTCCCGAAAACCGTCATACGACGGTGCCATGCTGATCCCGAATCGAAAGGGGTTCGAGCGACATCAGGAGGGGGTCTCCGGGACCTCCCGGGGGACCGCCATGAACATCCGGAAACTGCTGCACGCATCGGCCATCGGCACGGCAACCATATTGATGGCCTGCACCGAGATGGCCGACCGTTCGACCTACGATACGAGCAGCGCATCGGCGCCGCCGGCGCGTTACTGTTGCGCATCCGCGCGCGCGTCGATGCCCCAATCCGCCTATTGGGACGAGGGCCGCGAGAGCTATCCGCAATTCGAGGACAACCCGGTCCGGCAGGTCGCCGAGGCGCCGGTTTCGACCTTCTCGATCGACGTCGATACCGCCTCCTACGCGCGCATGCGCAGGTTCCTGAACGACGGCCTGCTGCCGCCGCCCGACGCCGTACGTACCGAGGAGCTGGTCAACTACTTCCCATACGATTACCGGCCGCCCGCCAGTCGCGAGCAGCCGTTCCGGGCGGAGACCGCCCTGTTCGACGCGCCGTGGGACGAAGGGCGGCAATTGCTGCGGATCGGCATCAAGGGCTTCGACATCCCCGCCGTAAATCGTCCCCCGGCGAATCTCGTCTTCCTGATCGACACCTCGGGTTCGATGCACAGCCCGGACAAGCTGCCGCTGGTGCAGCGCTCCCTGCGCATGCTGGTCGATGAGATCGGCGCGGAAGACCGCATTGCGCTGGTCACCTACGCGGGCTCCGCGGGCATCCTGCTGCGACCGGCGAAGGGCATCGACACGCTAAGCATCCTGACTGCCATCGACGGGTTGCGGGCCGGCGGCAGCACGGCCGGCGGCGCCGGGATTGAGCTTGCCTACCGGCTGGCCCGCGAGAATTATCGCGACGGTGCCGTCAACCGCGTGATCCTCGCGACCGACGGCGATTTCAATGTCGGGATTTCCGATCCCGATCGGCTTGAGGCGCTGATCGCATCGAAGCGCAGATCCGGCATCTATCTCTCGGTTCTCGGGTTCGGAACGGGGAATCTCAAGGATGCGACCATGCAGCGGCTTGCCCAGGCCGGCAACGGCAATGCCGCCTATATCGACAGCTTCCAGGAAGCGCGCAAGGTGCTGGTCGACGAATTGGGCAGCACCCTTTTCCCGATCGCCGACGACGTGAAGGTGCAGATCGAGTTCAACCCGGCCCATGTCGCCGAGTACCGGCTGATCGGCTACGAGACGCGGATGCTGAGGCGCGAGGATTTCAACAACGACCGCATCGATGCTGGGGAGGTCGGCAGTGGACACACAGTGACCGCGCTCTACGAGATCGTCGCCCCGGACAGCCCGGCACGCCGCGTCGATCCGCTGCGCTACGCCGAAGAAGCGCCGCAGGAACCGGCCGGCGCCGCCAATGGCGAGCTCGCCTGGCTGCGGATCCGCTACAAGCTGCCCGGCGATTCGAAAAGCCGGCTGATCGAGCAGCCGGTTCTAGCCGCCGCTCGCACCACATTCGCCGCCGCCCCGCAGGATGCCCGCTTCGCCGCCGCCGTTGCGGGCTTCGGTCAGCTGCTGCGCAACAGCGACATGATCGGCGATTTCGACTGGAACGATGTGCTGGGGATAGCCCACGACGCCAAAGGGGAGGACATTCTCGGTTATCGTGCGGAATTCAACCGGCTCGTCGGGACGGCGGCGGGGCTGGCCCGTCTCGCCGCCGCCCAGTGAGGCCGAACGTCGCGGCTTTCTCCTGGCCGTCACATTCGTCCTCAACCTCCCGGCCCTCCCCTCGCATCCGGGGAGGGCCGGTCCCGTTATATCCATGCGGAAGGTCCAGTGATGTTCATCGCCCACCTGCCGGCCGGCTACCTTCTCGCCCATAGGCTCGCACCGCGCCTTGCCATGACCCGCGCGCAGTCGCGCAGACTGATGGCGGTCTGCCTTTTGGCCTCGGTGCTGCCGGATATCGACCTTCTGTATTTCCATGCGATCGACGGTCGCCGGACGCTTCATCACGACTACTGGACCCACATCCCGGTCTTTTGGCTGATCGCCGCCGCTGCCGCGGTCGCCCTTTTCCGCATCGCCCGAATGCCGGTCCCCTGGCCCGCGATTGCCGTGCTGCTGTGCGGCATCTTCCTGCACCTTGTCCTCGACACCGTGACCGGGGGAATCGCCTGGCTTTACCCCTTTGGCGCCGGCAAGTTCGCCTTGATCGACGTGCCCGCCCGGTTTGACCGGTGGGTCTGGAATTTCGTCCTGCATTGGAGTTTCCTCCTTGAGATCACCATCCTCGCTTGGGCCGGGCGCGAGATCGGCCTGCCCCGGTTCCTGCAGCGATTGTGGCGGCCGGTTGCGGCGGCTATGCTGCGGCGGCGGGCATCGCGGCAGGAGAGGGCGGAATGAAGACCGAAGGCATGACCCCGGCGGAGATCGACGCGCGCCACGCCGAGAAGATGGCGAAGAAGAAGGCGGCGCGCGAGAAGATCCTCGCCACCAAGACGATGGAGAAGGGCCTGCTGGTCGTCCATACCGGCAAGGGCAAGGGCAAGACGACGGCGGCCATGGGCCTCGCCATGCGCGCGGTCGGCAACGGCATGAAGGTCGGCATCGTCCAGTTCGTCAAAGGGGTGTGGAATACCGGCGAGCGCGAAGTTCTGAAGCGCTTCCCCGATCTCTGCGTGATGAAGGCGATGGGCGAGGGCTTCACCTGGGACACCCAGGACCGGCAGCGCGATATCGCGGCGGCCGAGGCCGCCTGGGCGGCGGCGCAGGCGATGATGGCGGATGAGAGCTTCCACATGGTGGTGCTGGACGAGCTGAACATCGTGCTGCGCTATGATTATCTCGATCTCGGTTCGGTAGTGGCGGCGCTGCGCGACCGACGGCCGGGCTTGCATGTCGTCGTGACCGGACGTAACGCGAAGGAGCCGCTTGTGGAGATCGCCGACCTGGTGACCGAGATGACCGAAATCCGGCATCACTTCCGGGCCGGCGTCAAGGCCCAGACCGGGATCGAGTTTTAGTCCGATTCGTCGGCCGGGATGCCGCAAAATAGTCAAGTTTTGCGGCAATTGTCCGCGGCCGGACCGTGCCCCTCGCCGCCCGGGATCCCGAGACCGGGGCGGCACAATGAGACAGGAGATTCGAAGACATGTTGATGCGCATGATCGCCTTGTCCGCGACGATCGCCGCTGTCGCGACCGTTGCCGGACCGGTGCAGGCCGAAACCAAGGCCGCCGATATCGTGACCCAGGCGCAGATCAGCGTCCAGGGCATGACCACGGACGAGAACATCGGCGAGTTCGTTCGGCGACACGCCAAGAATGCAAAGGGGGTTCTCGTCGTCCCGCAGATGTTGAAGGGCGCCTTTGGGCTCGGCGCGGAAGGCGGTAGCGGCGTGCTGCTGGTCAGGGACGCGAAGGGCAGTTGGAGCTATCCGGCGTTCTACACGCTGGGCGCGGTCAGTTTCGGCCTGCAGATCGGCGGCTCGGCTTCCGAGGTCATGCTGTTGCTGATGACCGACAGAGGGGTCAACGCCATCGTCGATGGCAATCGGATCAAGCTCGGCGCCGACCTCGGCGTCGCGGCGGGGCCAATCGGCGCCGGGGCGGAAGCCGCGGTCACGCTGGGCAGCGCCGACGTGCTGGTCTACTCGCGCTCCAAGGGCGCTTATATCGGCGTCAGTCTCGAGGGCTCTGTGATCGAGCCGCGCGAATCCCTCAATAAGGAATATTACGGCGTCGAGGTCGGGGCGAAGCCGATCGTCATTCAACGCACGCATTCCAACCCGCACGCCGACGGCTTGCGCAGCGCGCTCGCCGCGGCGCGTTAGCGGCGCCAGCCCCCTGTTCGGATGCCATGACCGCCGCTCTCATGCTGCAGGGGACCGGCTCGGATGTCGGCAAGTCGCTGGTCGTCGCCGGGCTGGGGCGGGCCTTCAAGCGACGCGGCCTCGCCGTGCGGCCGTTCAAGCCGCAGAACATGTCGAACAACGCTGCCGTCACCGCCGAGGGCGGCGAGATCGGCCGGGCCCAGTCGCTGCAGGCCCGGGCCTGAGGCGTTGCGCCCTCGGTGCATATGAACCCGGTGCTGCTCAAACCGCAGTCGGAGACCGGCGCCCAGGTCGTGGTACAGGGGAAGGTCGAGGGCAATGCGAGGGCGGCCGACTACCATGCGCTGAAACCAAAGCTGATGCCGCTTGTGCTGGACAGCTTCGGGCGTCTTAAGGGTGAGGCCGATCTGGTTCTCGCGGAAGGCGCCGGCAGCCCGGCCGAGATCAACATCCGCGACGGCGACATCGCCAATATGGGCTTCGCGCTGGAAGCCCGGATCCCGGTGATCCTGGTCGCCGATATCGACCGCGGCGGCGTGCTAGCGGCGCTGGTCGGCACTCACGCGCTGGTCGAGCCGGAGGAGCGCAATCTCTTGCGCGGCTATCTCGTCAACAAGTTCCGCGGCGACAAGGCGCTGTTCGAGCCGGCGGTGGATATCATCGCCAGGCGCACCGGCCTCGTCTGCCACGGCGTGATTCCGTGGTTCGAAGGCGCAGGGGCGCTTCCGGCCGAGGACGCGGTGGCGCTGGACCGGCGCGGCCGCAAGACCGGCGGCGCAATCCGCATCGCTGTGCCGCGGCTCTCGCGCATCGCTAATTTCGACGATCTCGACCCGCTGGCCGCCGAGCCGGACGTCGCCATCGACATCGTCGCACCGGGCCGGCCGCTACCGGCCGAAGCCGACCTCGTGCTGCTGCCCGGCTCGAAATCCACCATCGCCGACCTCGCGGTGCTGCGCCGCGAAGGCTGGGACATCGACCTGAAGGCGCATCTGCGCCGCAACCGCCCCGTCATCGGCCTGTGCGCCGGCTTCCAGATGCTGGGCACGAAGCTCGACGACCCGAAGGGCACGGAAGGGCCGGCCGGCGCCGTGGAGGGCCTCGGGCTCTTGGAGGTCGAGACCGTGCTGGGCGGCGACAAGCGGCTGGTCGAGGCGGAAGGGCGCGAGCTCGCTACCGGCAAAGCGGTCCGCGGCTACGAGATGCATATCGGCAAGACCACGGGCCCCGGCCTCGCCCGCCCGATGGTCGAGATCGCGGATTCTGGTCGCAGTCGCCCCGACGGCGCCGTCTCCGCTGACGGCCTTATCATGGGCTGCTACCTGCACGGCCTGTTCGCGTCCGACCACTTCCGCCATGCCTTCCTCGCCCGCCTGCGCGACGGCCGCCCACAGGAAGAGGCGTACGAGGCGAAGGTCGAGGCGACGCTCGATGCGCTGGCCGACCACCTGGAGGCCAATTGCGACCTCGACGCGCTGCTGGCCATCGCCGAACGCGGGGTATGAGCGCTGCGCCGGGACCGTCGCCCGCCCGGTTCCGGCGCTACCCGAGGCTCGCCCCGAGCAGGAGAATCCCGCCACCCAGAATCCCGTTCACCGCGCACGCCGCAAGATAGAGCCTGAGGCCCTTATCGATTCCGGCGGGACCGTATCTGCGCCTGCCATCGGCGCCGATCCAGTGCTCTCGCGTGCCTTCGCCCGGATAGCTGCGCGGGCCGCCGAGGGCGAGGCCCAGCGCCCCGGCGAAGGCCGCCTCGGGCCAGCCGGCATTGGGCGAGGCATGGGTCCGGGCGTCGCGCCGGATCACGCGCAGCGCGCGGCGCGTCTCGTTCCCCGTCAGTGCCGCGGCGGCGACGATGATTAGCGCCGCCAGTCGCGCCGGGATCCAGTTCGCCGCGTCGTCGAGCCGTGCCGCGGCGCGCCCGAACACGCGGTACTTGTTGGTCCGGTAGCCAATCATGCTGTCGGCGGTATTGATCGCCTTGTAGGCGCAGATCCCCGGCAGTCCGGCGACGGCGTACCAGAATACCGGCGCGACGACGGCATCGGCGAAGTTCTCGGCCAGCGATTCCAGTGCCGCGCGGGCGATGCCGGGCTCGTCCAGGCTGGCGGGATCGCGGCTGACGAGATGGCGGATCGCGGCCCGCCCGCCGGCCAGCCCGTCGCACCGCAACGACCGAGATACCGCCGCCACATGTTCGTAGAGGCTGCGCTGCGACAGCAGGATCGCCACCAGCAGCGCCTCGATCAGCCAACCGCCTGGAAGGACTCGGGCCAGCGCGCTGACCACCCAACCGACGCCGCCGGCCAGCGTGGCCACGGCAACGGCAGTGAAGACGCCGCGCCAGAACCGCGCCCGCTCCCCGCGCTCCGGCCGGTTGAGCTTGGCGTCGAGCCAGCCGACGACGCGACCGATAGCCACCACCGGGTGCAGCGCGTTGCGCAGCAGCAGCGCCATCTCGCCAAACAGCGCATCGAGCACCAGCGCCGCCGCCAGCACCAGCAGCCCCGCGCCGCCGTACGTCCACTCCGTCATGGCGGCGAGATTGCGCGGGTCGGAGCGGTGCGTCAATCCGAACTCTGTTTACCGCAGGGACATCAGCGCAACCTCATGCAGAGGAGTGGCGGAGCCGCATCTCGAAGCATGAAGCCACTCGGCGCCCGCGATACGCGACACAACTTGCGTCGCGCGGGCACTATTGACCTGACCCGACGATGCGCTACTGCTAAAAGCAGGCGGTGAACAATTCCGGGGGCTGACGCGATGAGCAAAGAGATCGGCATCATGGTCTGCGGCCATGGCAGCCGCGACGACGAGGCGGTGGCGGAGTTCGCCGCGGTCGCCGCCGGGTTGCGCGAACGCCTGCCGCAATATCCGGTCGAGAGCGGGTTCCTTGAATTCGCGCGGCCGGTCATCCGCGACGGGCTGGAGAAGCTGCGCGACGGCGGCGTCAGGCGCATTCTCGCCGTGCCGGGCATGCTGTTCGCCGCCGGCCACGCCAAGAACGACATTCCCTCGGTGCTCAACACCTGGGCGGCGCAGTACCCGGAGATCGAGGTACAGTACGGGCGCGAGCTCGGCATCGACGTGAAGATGATGCGGGCGGCGGGCGACCGCGTGGCGGAGGCGCTCGCCGCCGCCGGCGAAGCGGTGCCGCGGCATGAAACGCTGCTCGCCGTCGTCGGGCGCGGCGCCTCGGACCCGGACGCCAACGCCAACGCCGCCAAGGTCACCCGCATGCTGTGGGAGGGCATGGGCTTCGGCTGGGCCGAGACCTGCTATTCGGGCGTCACCTTCCCGCTCGTCGAGCCGGGCCTGGAGCATGCGGTGCGGCTGGGCTTCCGGCGCATCGTCGTGTTCCCCTATTTCCTGTTCACCGGAAGGCTGGTCAAGCGCATCTACGAACACACCGATATCGTCGCCGCGCGGCACCGCGATGTGGAGTTCGTCAAGGCGCCATACCTCAACGACCATCCGCTGGTGCTGGAGACCTTCGCCGAACGGGTGACCGAGATCCTCGAGGGTGCGAATCTAATGAACTGCCAGCTCTGCAAGTACCGCGAGCAGGTGCTCGGCTTCGAGGCCGAGGTCGGGCTGCCGCAGCAGAGCCACCACCACCATGTGGAAGGCATCGGCACCGATTCCGGCCACGCGCACGGCCATGATCACCATCATCACGATCATGATCATGACCACGGTCAAGGCCATGATCATGGGCACGCACACGGCCATCACCACCCCTATCCCCATGCGGACCACCCGCTCGGCCCGGCAACGCTGGACAAGCTGAAGGCCGGCAAGGGCGGCGAATGACCGGCCGATTGCCTCTGTTCGACGCCTATTTGATGGTGGACTGGAGCGCCAACGGGACGCCCAAGACCGGTGCCGACAGCATCTGGTACGCGGAATACCGGCGCGAGGGGCGGCGGCTGGTGCGCCGGGCGCTGGCCAACCCGCCGACCCGGGCCGCGGCGTGCGCCGCGGTCGCCGACCGGCTGGCGGCGCTGGCCGCATCGGGGCGCCGGGTCCTGGCCGGCTTCGATTTTCCCTTCGGCTACCCGGCCGGAACCGCCCACGCGCTCGGTCTGGACGGGATGCCCTGGCAGGACATGTGGCGGCTGCTTGCCGACGGCATCGAGGATGCCGAGAGCAACGCCAACAATCGCTTCGCGCTGGGCGAGCGGCTGAACCGCCGCATCTCCGGCGGGTCGTTTCCGTTCTGGGGCCATCCGCCGCGCCAGGCCCGGCGTCATCTCAAGCCCCGCAAGCCGCGCCGCCACCGGGCGGGCGAGCCGGCCGAGCGTCGGCTGTGCGAGCGCCGGGCGCCGCGTGCACAGCCGGTCTGGAAGCTGGCCTATACGGGATCGGTCGGCAGCCAGGCGCTGACCGGGATCCCGCGGGTCCGGCAGCTCCGCCATGACCCACGGCTCGTCGGGGTGTCGCGGATCTGGCCGTTCGAAACCGGACTCGGCGACGAGGGCGCAGCGCAGATCGTTCTCGCCGAAGTCTATCCCTCGCTGTTCGGAGCCGACCGAATCGAGGGCTTGCCCAAGGATGCGGGGCAGGTCACCGCCGCCGCGCGCGGCCTCGCGCACTGCGATTGGGAGGGTCGGCTCGCCGGGCTGATGGCCGGCGATCCGGCGCTGGGCGAGGACGAGCGCATCGCCGTCGAATCGGAGGAGGCGTGGATCCTCGGCATTACGAAAGGACCGGCCGTATGACCACGCGGCGTTACGGCTACCTGCGCGATGCGGACGCGATCTATCGCGAGTCCTTTTCGGCGATCCGGCGTGAAACCGATCTCTCGCGGCTGCCCGAGGAGATGCACCCGCTGGCGCTGCGGATCGTGCACGCCTGCGGCGATACGGGGATCGTGGAGAGCCTCGCCTGGTCGGACGGCGCGGCGGCGACCGGGACCGCCGCGCTGGCAGCCGGCGCCCGGATTCTTTGCGATTCCCGCATGGTGGAAACCGGAATCATTCAGATCCATCTGCCGGAAAGCAACCGATTGATCTGTACCCTGACCGACCCAAGGGTCGAGAATCTGGCCAGGAAGCTTGGAACGACCCGCTCGGCGGCCGCTGTCGAGTTGTGGCAGGACACGCTCGAAGGGTCGGTGGTCGCCATCGGCAACGCGCCGACGGCGCTGTTTCACCTCCTCGAGGGGCTGGCTGCGGGGTGGTCGCGGCCGGCCCTGATCCTCGGCTTTCCCGTCGGGTTCGTCGGTGCCGCGGAATCGAAGGAGGCACTGATCACCGATGCCGGGGAGGTTCCCTTCGTGACGCTGCGGGGGCGTCGCGGCGGCAGCGCGGTCGCGGCGGCCGCCGTCAACGCTTTGGCCGGGAGCCGCGAGTGAGCGGCTGGATCAACATCGTCGGCATCGGCGAGGACGGACTCGACGGCCTGTCCGCCGCGGCGCGGGCGCTGGTCGACACCGCCGAGGTGCTGGCGGGCGGCGCACGGCACCTGGCGATGATCCCGGACAACCATGCCGCCGAGCGCCTCGTCTGGCGCCCCCGTTTCCTCGACTCGCTGAAGGACCTTACCACCCATCGGGGTCGCCGCGTCACGGTGCTGGCGAGCGGCGACCCGATGCATTACGGGGTCGGCGCGACGCTGGCGCGCGAATTGCCGGAGATGATCGCTGCCGTCCTGCCGGCGCCGGGTGCGTTTTCCCTCGCCGCCGCGCGGTTGCGCTGGCCGCTCCAGGAGGTAACCTGCCTGTCGCTGCATGGCCGCAGCGCCGAGACGTTCTACCTGCATGTCGTCCCCGGGGCGCGGCTGCTGATCCTCTCCGAGGACGGGCACACACCGGCGCAGGTCGCCGCCCTGTTGACCTCTCGCGGCTTCGGGGCGAGCCGCCTGACCGTCCTGGAGCACATGGCCGGCCCGCGCGAATCGAGTCACGACGGGCTGGCGCGCGAATGGGGCGATGGCCCGGCGGCGGACCTGAACACGATCGCGGTGACCTGTATCGCCAGCCCCGGCGCCGCCGTGATGCCGCGGGTGCCGGGGTTGCCGGACGACGCGTTCGAGCATGACGGCAAGATGACCAAGCGCGAGGTGCGCGCCGCGACCCTGGCAGCGCTGGCTCCGTTTCCCGGACAGCTGTTGTGGGATGTCGGCGCCGGTTGCGGGTCGGTCGGCATCGAATGGATGCGCGCCGGCGGACGAGCGATCGGCGTCGAGAGCGACGCCGACCGCGCCGCGATGGCGGCCCGGAACGCCGCCGCCCTGGGCGTGCCGGGTCTTGAAATCGTCATCGGCGCGGCGCCGGAGGCTCTGTCCGGCCTCGCCGCCCCCGATGCGGTATTCGTCGGCGGCGGCCTCGCCGCCCACGGCGTTTTCGAAGCCTGCTGGGATGCGCTCGATTCCGGGGGGCGGCTGGTCGCAAATACGGTGACCATCGAAGGCGAGCGACGGCTCGCCGATCTGCACCGCGCACATGGCGGTGATGTCGTACGAATCGCCATCAGCCGCCTCGCCCCCGTCGGCGCATTGCACGGTTGGAAGCCGATGATGCCGATTACGCAGTGGCGGGGTGTGAAGCCGTGACGGGGACGCTATACGGGATCGGCGTCGGCCCCGGCGACCCCGAGCTGATTACCCTGAAGGCCCATCGCATCCTGCAGGAGGTGCCGGTGATCGCCTGGCCGGCGCCGCTCGAGGGCGAGAGCATGGCGCGGCGCATCGCGGCGACGCATTTGCCCGGTGGCCAGACCGAGATCGCCATCCGCATGCCGTTGAGTGTCGACCGCTTCCCGGTCGAGGTCGTCTACGATGAGGCCGCGGAGACGTTGGCCGGGCACTTGACCGCCGGGCGCGACGTCGCCGTGTTGTGCGAAGGCGATCCCTTCGTCTATGGCTCGTTCATGTACTTGTTCGCGCGCATGGCCGAACGGTTCCCGGTTGGGGTCGTGCCCGGCGTTTCCTCCCTGACCGCCGGAGCGGCAGCGCTCGGCGCGCCGCTGGCGGCGCGCAACGATGTGCTGTCGGTGATCCCGGCGCCGCTACCGGAAGCCATGCTCGAGCGGCGCCTCGCCGATGCCGACGCCGCCGTCATCATCAAGGTCGGCCGGCATCTTGCCAAGTTGCGTCGGGTGCTCGCGCGGCTCGACCTCGCCGACCACGCCCGCTACGTCGAATACGCGACGATGCCGGAGCAGACGGTGCAGCCATTTGCCACGATCTCGGCAGACGCGGCGCCCTATTTTTCGCTCGTGCTGGTCCACCGCCGGGGGGACGCCTGGCGATGAGCATCGCGATCGTCGTGCTCGACAGGGGTGGCCTGGCGCTGGCGCGCCGCATTCAGCCGACCCTGGCCGGGGCGACGGTGCACGGGCTGACCGGGCGGGCCGACGGCGCGGACATTTCATTTTCCGAAACCGCCACCCATCTGCGGCTTCTGTTCGCCGCCGGTCATCCGATCCTCGGCATCTGCGCCGCCGGGATCCTGATCCGCGCCCTGGCGCCGCTGCTGGCCGACAAGCGATCCGAACCGCCGGTGGTGGCGCTCGCCGAGGACGGGTCCGCCGTGGTGCCGCTGCTCGGCGGGCACCGCGGAGCCAACGCGCTGGCCCGGCGGATCGCCGAAGCCGTCGGCGGGTTCGCTGCGGTCACCACCGCGGGCGATGTCGGCCTCGGCATCGCCCTCGACGAACCGCCGGAGGGCTGGATCGTCGTTAATCCGGAGCGGGCGAAAATTGTCACCGCGGCGCTGCTCGCCGGCGAGCCGGTGCGGCTGGTCGTCGAGGCCGGCGACGGCTCCTGGCCGGCCGCTGCGGTTTTCGCCCCCGATGGCGCGGTGACGTTGCGAGTCACCGACCGCGCTCCACCGGACGAGGAAACGACGCTGATCGTCCATCCACCGGTGCTGGCGCTCGGCGTGGGTTGCGAGCGCGGCGCCGAGCCGGCCGAGCTGGATGAGCTGGTTAGCGCAACCCTGGCCGAATCCGGGCTGGCGCCGGGTGCTGTCGCGACGATCGGCTCTCTCGACCTCAAATCCGACGAGCCGGCCATTGAGCGCCTCGCCGCGGCGCTGGACCGGCCGGCCCGGTTCTTCCCGGCGGCCGAGCTGGAGGCTCAGACGCCCCGCCTGGCCAACCCGTCGGAGATCGTATTCCGCGAGGTCGGCTGCCACGGCGTTGCCGAGGGCGCAGCGCTGGCCATGGCCGGCCCGGCGGCCGAGCTGATCGTGCCGAAGCGCAAATCGGCGCGCGCCACCTGCGCCATCGCCCGCAGCCCGGAGCCCATCGATGCCCGCGCCGTCGGCCGCGCGCGGGGAACCCTGTCCGTCGTCGGCATCGGGCCCGGCGCGAATGGCTGGCGCACAGCCGAGGCCACGCAGGCCCTGACAGCCGCCGACGAGTTCGTCGGCTACGAGCTCTATCTGGACCTGGTCGACGGGCTGCTTGCAGGCAAACCGCGCCATGACTCGGCGCTCGGCGAGGAGGAAGCACGGGTCCGGACTGCCCTGGACCTTGCGGCGGAGGGCAGATCGGTGGCGCTGGTCTGCTCCGGCGATCCCGGAATCTACGCCCTTGCGACCCTGGTCTTCGAACTGCTGGACCGCGAGCACCGGCCGGACTGGAACCGCGTTGCGATAAGCGTCGTGCCCGGTCTCTCCGCCCTCCAGGCCGCGGCGGCCCGCGCCGGCGCGCCGCTGGGTCACGATTTTTGTGCCATATCGCTGTCCGACCTGCTGACGCCCAGGGCGACGATCCTGAAGCACCTGCGGGCGGCGGCGGAAGCCGATTTCGTGGTCGCCCTTTACAATCCGCAGAGCAGGACTCGCCGGGAGCTGTTGGGCGAGGCGAAGCGCATCATGCTCAGCGCCCGTCCTTCCAAGACCCCTGTCATCGTCGCCCGCAATCTCGGGCGGTCGGGGGAGGAGGTCGATCACGTGGCGCTCTGCGATTTCGATGTTGATTCGGTCGACATGCTGACACTGGTTATTATCGGCAGCAGTGCGACCCGAAGCTTTGGCCGGGGAACCGCAATGAGAACCTATACGCCTCGCGGCTATGCGAAGACGACGAGCGGCCCAGACCGCTGCGAGGAATAGCCATGACCGTTCACTTCATCGGCGCGGGGCCGGGCGCGCCGGATCTGATCACTGTACGCGGGTTGAACCTGATCCGGCGCTGTCCGGTCGTACTGTATGCCGGCTCGTTGGTACCCGAGGCGGTGGTGGCGGAGGCCCCCGACGGGGCGCGCGTCATCGACACCGCGCCGATGACCCTCGACGAGATCATCGACGAGATGGTGCAGGCCGATGCGGCCGGCCGGGATGTCGCACGCGTGCATTCCGGTGATCCTTCGCTTTACGGGGCGATCGCCGAGCAGATGCGTCGGCTCGATGCTCTCGGCATAGCTTACGACGTCACGCCCGGCGTGCCCGCGTTCGCCGCCGCGGCGGCAACGCTGAACGCGGAGCTCACGCTGCCGGAGGTCAGCCAGACGGTGATCCTGACGCGAACGGCCGTGCGCGCCTCGGCGATGCCGGAGGGCGAGGACCTCGCAACGCTGGGCCGCAGCGGCGCGACGCTGGCGATCCACCTTTCGATCAACAACCTTGCCCGCGTGGTGCGCGATCTGTTGCCGAATTACGGCACCGATTGTCCGGCCGTCGTCGCCTACCGCGTCAGCTGGCCGGACCAGCGGATCCTCCGTGGTTCGCTGGGCGATATTCGGCAGAAGGTGAAAGCGGCCGGCCTTACCCGCACCGCGCTGATCCTGGTCGGGCGGGCGCTCGGCGAGCGGGATTTCACGGAAAGCCGCCTCTACGCCGCCGACCATCACCATGTCCTGCGCCGCCGCAAGGGCGCAGGGACCTGACGAGCGCCGGTCAGTCGGTCGCGCCGGCGCGCTCGAGCTCCTGCTCGATCTGCCGGTTCCGCCCGCCGCGCGCCCAGCTCAAGACGCCGCGGCCGGTGTAGTCGAGAATCGAGACGTCCGCTCCGGCGTCAAGCAGCACGCGCACCGTCCGCAGATGGCCGTTCGATGCCGCCAGCATCAGCGGGGTCTGCCCGTGCCGGTTCTGACTATCGACGTCGGTGCCGGCCTCGATCAGCACGCGTGCGATATCGGCTTGGCCGCGATCCGCCGCCCAGGCCAGGGGCTCGTAGCTCGATTGGTCCGCAATATCGGGGCGGGCCCCGGCGGCCAGCAACATCTCGACCATGTCGATCCGCCCCCCGATCGAAGCCATGATCAGCGCCGTGCGTCCCTTGCTGTCCTGCCTATTTACGTTGGTGTCCTCGGATAGCAGGGCCCTCATCCTTTCAAGGTTGCCCTGCTCGGCGAGGACGACAATCTCCGGCTCCTGGAACATGGTCGTCTGTCCGGCCGCCGGACCGGCCTGGCCCGCCACCACGGCGACCACGGCAGCCGCGGCGGCACGTCGCAAGATCGCGATCCGCGTTATCAGTCCAGTTCCCGTAAAATCCACTCGACGGCCTCCTCAACGTTGGTTGCGCCGCAGCCGGGCTCCGACGGCGGACGTTCGATCATGATAACCGGGATCGCAAGTTCGCGCGCCGCGGCGATTTTCGCATATGTGGCAGCGCCACCGCTGTTGCGGCTGACGACGACATCGACCCGCCACTGGTTCAGCAGTCGAACCTCGTCGGCCATGCGAAACGGACCGCGCGCTACAATCACCTCTCGGCCCGGCAAGGGCAGTGGATCGCGTGCCTCGGCGACGCGAAAGATGAGAACAACGTCCTTGAGGCCGTCGAACGCGGCGCGCCCCCCGGACCCGAGGGCAACGAATGCGCGGCGGCCCAGCCGGGGTAATCTCCGGACCGCCGCGGCGGTGTCGGGAACAACGATCCATCTGTCCTTTGCTCGGCTGACCCAGGGTGGACGCACCAACATGAGCCGCGGCACCCCGGCGGCATCGCAGGCGCGGCGGGCATTTGCGGATATCCGCGCCGCGAAGGGATGCGTGGCGTCGATCACGAAGTCGATGCGCATCTCCCGCAAGTAGCCGGCAAGGCCCGTCGCCCCACCGAAGCCGCCGACCCGGAGTTCGCCCGCCATCGGGCGGGGCTTGCGCGTGCGGCCGGCCAGCGAGGACAGGATCCGGATCCGGTCGCCACAGCGCCGCGCGACCGCATTCGCAAGCTCGACGGCCTCGCCCGTCCCGCCGAGGATCAGCAGGCGCTTCATTCCGGGCTCCTGGCGGCGATCCGGCCGGCGCGATCGACAACCACCACCTCCAGCGCGATTCCCCCTGCTAGCATCGCCAGCCCCACTGCGCGAGCCCGCCGCGCCACCAGTGCCGGCAGCGGCCATTCGCCCGCCAGATCGAGGACCTGGGCCGCCGTGTTCGCATGGCGCACCGCATCAACCGTCTGCGGATCGGCGCCCAGCTCGCCGACCCAGTCGGCCAGCATGCCGAAATCGACTTGGCTGCGTGACGAGTGAAGGTCCCCGTGGCCCTGAGCCAGCTTGACCATTTTCGCGAAACCGCCGGCGATGGTCACGCAAGGAATCGGATGGTCACGCAAGTACTTCAACATGCCGCCGACAAAGTCGCCCATGTCGATGATCGCCGTCTCGTCCAACCGGTGCAGCGCCGCGACGGCGCGCTCGGAGGTGTTGCCGGTGGCCGCCGCGACATGAGTCAGCCCCCTGGCGCGGGCCACGTCGATCCCCGAACGGATCGACTGAATCCAGGCGCTGCACGAATAGGGAACGACGATTCCCGTGGTGCCGAGGATGGACAAGCCCCCGACAATTCCGAGCCGCGGATTCCAGGTCTGCGCAGCGATGGCCTCTCCACCGGGGATGGAGAGCGTAATCTCGGCGTCTCGCGCCACATGGTGCGCCGCCGCGAGCTCGGCGACGGCGGCTTCCATCATCGCGCGCGGCGCGGGGTTGACCGCCGGCTCGCCGATCGCGACCGGAAGTCCGGGCATGGTGACCGTGCCGACGCCCGCGCCGGCCCGAAAGGTGACACCGGTTCCGCTGTCGCCGCGGCGCAGCGTCGCCAGGATCGTCGCGCCATGGGTCACGTCGGGATCGTCGCCGGCGTCCTTGACCACGCCGGCGGTGGCCGAGTCGCCATCGAAGCGTGTCTCGACCAACTCGAAGACCGGTGAATCGCCGCGCGGCAGGCTGATGCGGACGGTTTTCGGAAACGCCCCGGTCAGCAGCGCCTCCCATGCGCCACGCACCGCCGCCGTGGCGCAGGCGCCCGTCGTCCAGCCGCGTCTGAGCCTGCGATCCGGTTTGCGAGACATCCCGGCAGTCTAGGGCATTTCCGCTCTGAACGGCAGGGCCGCCGTCGACGCGGCGGCACCCACTAGGCATGGTGACCGCCACCGGTGTAAAAGCAGGCCATGAAACATGATGGTTTCGCGATGACGGCCTTTGGCTATCTGCCGCATGGCGATGTCGCGGGTCTCGCTCTCATCAGCGCAATGCTGCTGGCCGGCCTGATCGGCGGTTTTACCCATTGCGTCGGCATGTGCGGTCCCTTCGTCCTGGCCCAGACGACGGCGCGCCTGGAATCGGTGCCGGCAGCCGCGATGAGCGAGTTCCATCGCCTCGCCGGGGCGGTGCTGGCCCCCTACCACCTCGGCCGCGCGACCACCTATATCTCGTTGGGCGCGATCGCGGGCGCCGTCGGCCACGGTATGCGAATGCTGCCCGGGCTGGACTGGATTGCGGCCGGCTGGCTGGTGCTCGCGGCGCTCATGTTCCTTGCCTACGGCCTGCTGGGGCGCGGCGTTTTGCGCGCGAGCGCGGCAGGGGAGAGCGCCTGGGGTCACGGATTGAGCCGTCTCGCGCGGCCCTTGTTCGCCCGACCGACGGGCCTGCGCGGCTACATGCTGGGCGTGATGCTCGGCTTCCTGCCCTGCGGATTTCTCTATGCGGCCCTGGCCGCGGCCGCCGGCAGCGGTGGGGCACTCGGCGGCTCGGCCGCGATGAGCGTGTTTGTTGCCGGCACGATTCCCGGGCTCGTCGCGGTCGGCCTTGCCGGCCATGTGGCGGCGGGCCGCTGGCGCCGGTTGGCTGCCGTTGCGGCGCCGGTGCTGATGGTCACGAACGCCGTGATGCTACTCTTCACGGCTTGGCGCCTGGTGGCCTGAGCGATGACCGCTCCCGCCCCGGGGATCATCATCGCCGCGCCGGCCAGCAATCAGGGCAAGACGCTGGTTACGATGTCCCTTATTCGGGCCTTGACGATGTGCGGCCTGCGGGTCGCGGCGGCCAAGGTCGGTCCCGATTACATCGACCCTTGCTTCCATGCCGCCGCCGGCGCTTCCCCCTGCCACAACCTGGACCCGTGGGCGATGCGGCCGGCAACGATCGCCGGCCTGATCGGAAGGCTCGGCGAGAATACCGATCTCATCGTCTGCGAAGGCGTCATGGGCCTGTTCGACGGCGTCGGCGACGCTGCGGGTTCGACGGCGGATCTCGCGATCCTGACCGGCTGGCCGATCGTGCTGGCAATGGACGTACGCGGACAGGGCGCGTCGGCTGCAGCCGTACTGCGAGGCTTTGCCACCCATCGGCCGGATGTCGCCGTGACCGGTGTTATCCTCAACCGTGTCGGCAGCGAAGACCATGCGGAACTGCTGGCAGCGGCAATCGGCCGGGCGTTGCCGGGCCTGACGGTCTTCGGCAGCCTGCCCCGCTGCGACGCTCTCGCTTTGCCGGATCGCCATCTGGGTCTCGTCCAGGCGAGCGAGCATCCCGATCTCGACGGCTTCCTGGACAAAGCCGCCGACCTCATAACCGCGCGGGTCGATCTGGAGCGCCTGCGCGGGGCCGCGTGCGCCGGCCCGGCGTCGACCGGCGTCGCGGTGCCGCTGCCGCCGCCCGGGCAACGCATCGCGGTGGCCCGTGACGATGCCTTCGCCTTCAGCTACGCCTCGGTGCTCGAGGGCTGGCGGGCGCAGGGGGCAGAAGTGTCCTTCTTCTCGCCGCTGAATGACGATCCGCCCGACGGCATGGTCGATGCGGTTCATCTTCCCGGCGGCTATCCGGAGCTGCATGCGGGCGCGCTGTCCGCAAACACTCGGTTCCGGGACGGTCTCTGCGAGGCCGCCGCGCGCGGCGCCGCAATCATCGGAGAGTGCGGCGGCTATATGGCCATGGGGCACGGACTCGTCGACGAGCGCGGGACACGGCACGAGATGGCCGGCCTGCTGCCGCTCGAGACGTCATTCGCCGACCGGCGATTGCATCTGGGCTATCGGCGCGTGGTGCTGCGATGCGATTCGCCGCTTGGCGTCAGAGGCACGGCCTTTGCCGGCCACGAGTTCCATTATGCATCGGTCCTCTCGCAGGGGGCCGGCGAACCGCTGTTCACGGCCACCGATGCCCGCGGCAGCGAGCTTGGCGCTGTCGGGCTGATCAAGGGACGAGTGGCGGGATCCTTCGTCCATCTGATAGATTTGGCCGAATGAACACGTCGCAGCCGTTCTGGAAGACCAAGAGCCTCGAGGAGATGAGCGACGCCGAGTGGGAGTCGCTGTGCGACGGTTGCGGGCTCTGCTGCCTCAACAAGCTGGAGGACGAGGACACCGGCGAGGTCGTGTTCACCCGCGTCGCCTGCAGCTATCTCGAGCTTCACGCCTGCCGCTGCACCGACTATGCGAACCGGCAGGATAACGTGCCAGACTGTGTCGCGCTGACGCCGGCGCGGCTGCGGCGCCTGCATTGGCTGCCGGACACCTGCGGCTACCGTCTCGTCGCCGAGGGCCGGGACCTCGCATGGTGGCATCCTCTGATTTCGGGCGACCCCGGGACGGTTCACGAGGCAGGTATGTCCGCCCGCGGGCGCGCCATTCCCGAAGACCCGGCGCAGGACCTGGAGGAATTCGTTATCCAGTGGGTCCGGCCCGGCGGTCGCATCCGACGGATACCCCGGCGACGTTACGACGAAGATTGACCAGCGCGAGACCGACAAAGATCAACGCGGCGGCGGCCCAGACCCAAGCGCTGTGACGCTCGCCGAACAGCGCGACGCCCCAGGCGATCCCCGTCAGAGTGACAACGTAGCCGGTGAAACTCATGAACACCGGGCCGGCTAGGCGAAGCACCTCGAAGAAGATGAAATAGGCGATGCTCGACACCACGATCTGACCGGCGATGCCGACCTCCGCCTCGTCCACCGGCAGGGTCGGCACGAACAGCGCGTCGAGCCACCAGACAACCGGGGCCAAGAGGGCGGCGGCAGCCAGCAGCATTCCCGCGGCCAGCGGTGCCGAGCGGGCGCCGGCCGGGCGCAGGCGCGCGGCCAAGACGTTGGTCACCGCGTAAAGCAACGGCGTCAGCAGCGCCAGCATGAACCACGGCGCGGCGCGGGCGTCGGGCAAGCTCGCCTCTGGTAAGACGATCATTCCCACGCCGGCGAGGCCGCACAGGACCCCCGCGAAGCGGAGCGACGAGAATCTCTCCATCTTGAGGCCGACGGCGATGACATAGGTGAGCAGCGGCACGAACGGTATGGTCAGCACCATGACCCCGGCCGGTAGATGGGCGATGGCGGCGACGAGGTTGACGTTCGGCAATGCGATGCCGACGAGACCAATGATCAGGTAGTACCTGAGATACGTATACGCCGTTGGGATCGGCAGGCCGCGCAGGCGCAGGACGACCGTCAAGACGAGCCCGGCCCCCAATCCCTGCCAGAATGTGTAGGAGGCGGGATGAACACCGCCCAGCGTCGCCATCTTGGAAAACGAGAAGGCGAGCCCCCAGAGGCTGCCCAGCCCCAGGATCATCGCCAGCGGCAAGACCGGCGATATGCGACCCGCGGCGAGCGGCGTGATATCGGGATTGGAGGTCATGGCAGTCACATAGGACAAAGCGGCGGCGCTCGCCAGCGTCGATGTTCCCGCTTGCCCGTAGGTGTGCCGGCGGCTATCACGAAAGGATGGCAGACAACCGAACGATCGAGCTCGGCGGCCGCGCGGTGGCCTTGGTCGTGCGCCGCAGCAAGCGGGCGCGACGGCTGGCCCTGCGGATCCCGGGTCATGACGATTCGGTCGAGCTGGTGCTGCCGATGCGCGCGCCCGAAGCGGACGGGCTGGCGTTCCTGCGATCGCGCTCGAGCTGGGTGCTGGACCGTCTGGACCGGCTGCCGCCGCGCGTGCCCTTCGCCGACGGCGCGGAACTGCCCCTCGGCGGCGTGCCGCACCGGCTGCGCTGGCATCCCGGAGACGGCCCGCCGGTCGCGATTGACGGCCACGATATTCTGGTAGCGGGACGGCAGGAGCACATGGCGCGGCGGTTCCGCGACTGGTTGCATACCGAAGCCAGGCGTCGCATCACGCCGCTGGCACGGGACAAGGCGGCGATGATCGCGGCGCCGGTCACCCGGATCACGATCCGCGACCAGAAGAGCCGTTGGGGCAGCTGCGCGCCTGGCGGCCGCCTGTCGTTCAACTGGCGGCTGGTGCTCGCGCCGCCACCGGTGCTGGATTATGTCGTCGCGCACGAGGTGGCGCACCTCTCCGAGCCCAATCATTCGCCGGCATTCTGGCGCCTCGTCGACCGGTTGACCGAGGGCCGCGAAACCGGCCGCGACTGGCTGCGCCGGCACGGCCCTCAGCTGCACCGGTACGGCTGAGCGGTGCGGACGTCCGGACGATAATGATGCGGCAGGAACGCGGGTTGACGATCCTACTCACCGCCCTCGTCGCGCTGGGACCGATCTCGACCTCGCTCTACATTCCGTCGATGCCGCGGCTGGTGGTCGAGTTCGGCACCGAGCCGGAGCTCGTACAACGCAGCTTTACCATCTTCATGCTCGGTTTTGCATCGACGCAGCTGATATACGGACCGCTGTCCGACCGTTACGGGCGCCGTCCGGTCCTGGTCGGCGGGTTGCTGCTCTACATCGCGGCAAGCTTGGCCTGCGCCCTCTCGACGACCATCGAGGCGTTCCTCCTGGCGCGCCTTGCCCAGGGGATCGGGGCCTGCGCCGGTCCGGTGATCGGCCGCGCCGTCGTGCGCGACAGCTTCGCGCGCCGGGACGCGGTGCGCGCCTTCGCCTTCATCAGCACCGCGATCTCCCTCGCGCCCGCTCTCGGGCCCCTGATCGGCGGATTTCTCGAGGTCTGGCTCGGTTGGCAGTCGGCGTTCGTATTCCTCATGGGCTATGGCGGATTGATGCTGTGGCTGGCGCTGACGCGACTTGACGAGACATTGCCGTTGCGTGACCCGATGGCGACAAGTTCCCTGCGCCTTCTGGGAAATTACGCGGCGTTGCTGCGCCACCGGCGCTACGTCGGATATCTCGCACCTGGCGTCTTCGGGTTTGGCGGGCTGTTCGCCTATGTTTCGACATCGCCGTTCTTGTTCATCGACCGGCTCGGCCTGGCGCCGGACCTGTTCGGCATCCTGACCATCTCGACCGTCAGCGCCTATGCGACGGGCTCGTATCTCGCCGGACGGGCCCAGGACCGGATCTCCGATCATGCGGTAATCCGGCTGGGCCTCGCTGCGATCGGTCTCGGCGCCGTATTGATGACGATGTTTTCGATCGAGCTTTCGGTGGCCCGGGTAATCGGACCGATGATGCTGTTCGTGTTCGGATTCGGGCTGGTGATGCCGTCCAGCACGGCACTGGCGTTGCACCCCTTCCCGCGGATCGCCGGCAGCGCCTCTGCGATGATGGGATTCCTGCAGATTTCGGTGGGTGCGGCGGGCAGCTTGGCATTGTCGGTGGTCTACAATGGTAGCGCCTTCTCGCTGGGACTGACGATGATCGGCATGGCCGCCCTCGGCGCGACGGGCTATCTGTTGCTGGTCGCCGGCGACACCGCACCCGAACCGGAAGAGGCCTGAGCCCGGTGCCGCGCCCGGACTCGCTGCTGGTCGCGGTGCTGCTGACGCTGTCCGTCGGCATGGGGCCGATGGCAACCGACTTCTATCTGCCGGCGCTGCCGACGATCGGCGCGTCGCTGACTGCCGATGTTGCCACCGTACAGCTGACGCTCAGCGTCTTCCTTGCCGGCTTCGCGCTGGCGCAGCTGGTTTACGGTCCGCTATCCGACCGTTACGGGCGGCGGCCAGCGTTACTGACGGGGTTCGGCTTGTTCACCCTGGCCTCGATCGGCTGCGCGGTGGCGACCAGCATCGAGATGCTGATCGTCGCCCGCTTTCTGCAGGCTTTGGGGGCCTGCGCCGGGCCGGTTCTCGGCCGCACCGTGGTCCGGGACGTGTACGGGACCGAAGGCGCGGCGCGGATGCTCGCCTATATCGGCGCGGCGATGGCGCTGGCCCCGCTGATCGGCCCGATCATCGGCGGGTATCTGACGGTCTGGTTCGGTTGGCGTGCCAATTTCGTCGTCCTGACACTGTACGGGGCGATGACCTTTCTCGGGGTGCTGCTGGCGCTGGCCGAGACCAACCCGCAACTCGGCGAAACGACCGGGCCGGTACGGATGCTCCGCGATTATCTGGGCTTCCTGCGCCATCGCATCTATGTCGGCTACGTGCTGTGCCACACGGCCACATATTGCGGGTTGTTCGCGTTCATCTCGGGCTCCTCCTTCGTGTTCATCGAGGTGCTGGGCCTGCGGCCGAACCGTTACGGCCTGTGCTTCGGCGCAGCCGTCGCCGGCTATATCGTCGGCGCCATCGTCTCCGGCCGCATCGTTCGGCATCTGGGACTCGAGCGCATGGTGCCGCTGGGCGCGTCGATATGCGCGGCGGGCGGCCTTGCGATGGCCGGTCTCGTGCTGGCCGGCATCGAAACCGTGTGGTCGGTGCTGGGACCGATGATGGTCTACATGTTCGGGGTCGGTTTCGTGCTGCCGAATGCGATGGCGGGTGCGCTCGGCCCCTTCCCAACACGGGCCGGCGCGGCCTCGGCGCTGCTCGGCTTTACGCAGATGGGGCTCGCCGCCCTGGTCGGCATCGCCGTCGGCGCCGCCTTCGACGGCACCGCCCGCCCGATGGCGGTGACGATCGCGCTGTCGGGTCTCGCCGCGATGCTGGTCCATCGCGGGCTGGTGCGCGGGGCGGCGGGGGCGCGGTAGCCCCGCCCGGTCAGGCGGAGACGGTTCCCGCCAGCAGCTGGCGGGCCTTGGCCCGGTCGCCGAGGTCGTGGATGCCGTCGATTCCCATCTGCCGCAGCTTGGCCAGGGCGATCTGGCTGCGCGCGCCGGTACAACAGAACAGCAGGCAGGTCTTGCCCGCGAAAGCCTCGACGTTGTCAACAAGGTTCTCCAGCGGCATGTTCACGGTGCCCTCGATGGTATCGGCGACGTGCTCGTTCTGGCTGCGCACGTCCACGACGAGGGCGCCGCCGCCGTGGAGCGCGCGGGCGGTGTCGATATCGACCGGCACGGCCCACCGCCCTAGCATCCGCATCAGCCCCTCATACATCCAGGACAGGGTGCAGAAATGAGTGGTGATGACGATCGCCTGCAGGAACAGCAGGGTAATGCCGACCGCAACCGCCGCTGTCGGCATCTCCATCAGGAACAACAACGCAGCCATGGTGTTCATCACGCCCGCAGCGAGGCAGGCGACGCGCCGCTGGAACGGGTTTTCCGGCAACCTCACCGCGCC
>CP070634.1:2328034-2346471 GCA_020356105.1 Rhodospirillales bacterium
TCTTGATCTCGTCGCTGGCCGTAACCTCGTGCAGGTGGCAGCTTTCGCAGGTCACCCCGGCCGTTTCGAGGGTCTGGTGGGTGATCGGTTCCTTGCTCGGGTCATCGGCCGACAATTGCTGCTGCAGCGATTTCGTCGGAATCGTGTGGCACAGCGAACACTTGTTCGGTCCGGTATTGAAGCGCACCGCAACGCCGTTCCGGAACCCGTTGCGCGCAGGCTCGGCAAAGATGGCCTTGATCGGTTCGGGAAGACCCGCGATATGAGCATCCTCGTTCGGCGCGGCCTCCTTTGGCGGTCCCGGTCGGAAGTGACAGGTGAAGCAAATGTCCTTGGGCGCCTCGAAATGCCGCTCCGCCGAATGCTTCACATGGCAGGTGTCGCAAAAGAGCTTCTGGCCCTTCAGCATCTCCTTCTCGAAATGTGCCCTGTGCCGGAAAGTGCTCTTCTCGCCGTATTGGATAGTCTTGTCCTGGAACGTCTCGAGAGCATGACAGCCCGAGCGCAGGCAGGCCCCGTCCTTCACCACCGGGCGGATCGGCAGGTGCGCGTCGCGATCGTAAAGATAGGCGGCGAGATGCCGCGCGCCCTCCATCATCGCCTTGAACGAACGTTTTTCGCCAGGCAGGAAGTGACAGTCGATACAGGCGGCGTGCTTGCCCGGCTCGCCACCGGGTGCGTAGTGCTTGGACTTTTGCCAGGCGACATATTGCTCGTTCATGATGTGGCAGCTACCACCGCAGAACGAGTCCCGCGAAGTATAGTAGTTCGCGCCCTCCCAAGCGCCCGCCAGCACCGCAATCAGTACGACGGGGGCTATGGCAAGAAACTTCCAGCCGATTGAAAGGCTGAGCTTCACCTCGACGTCGCGTCCCTATTCCGTTGTCCGTGGCCAGGCCGTTGCTCCGGCCCTTGGGTCCCCAAAACCTGCCGGCGAATTGCGCACCGACGAGGCGGTCGACCTTTTTTTGGCTTTTCTTCAGCACGTTTTGTGCCAGACACGAAAAAGACGTTTGGCAACAGCGCGATACGCGGATCTGCCCGATGCGAAGTGCGACAAAATGTCACCGTAAGGTAACCGCCGCGGCAAGCCGGAGTACACCGGTAGTTCTTTTTGGGTATTCAATAAGTTGATCGCAGGGCACAGCCATCCCGACGTTACCGATCGGTAACGCGTCACTTGCTCGCTACGGTCTGCAGAGTTGTATGCGGAACACGGCGCAAGCCGCGGACTATTGACCGAGCGTCGCCACGACCGATGGAACGCTCGAATGTCGCGCAGGGAAACCTATTGAGCCTAACAGTAGCCGCCCCGTTCCGTCGACATGCCGGCGCAGCTTGCGGCACTGAATGATTAAGACCTCTCTGCTTTGAAGCGATATCCGCCGGGAGTCGGCGATCCTCAGTTTTGCCGTGGTCTGGAATGGACAAGCGTGTAGTCTTGACCGCGTGAAGGCAGGAAACAAGCAGATTGGCGCCCGGCTGCGGATCGTCGTCGAACCGGATCTGGCCATCGGACCGGGCAAGGCGGACATCCTCGAAGGCATCAAGGAGACAGGTTCGATCACGGCCGCCGGGCGCCGCATGGGCATGAGCTACAAGCGTGCCTGGCTCCTCGTCGAGACCATGAACCGCTGCTTCAGGACGCCACTCGTTGAGACCAGCCGCGGCGGACGGGCGCACGGCGGTGCAACGCTGACACCGACCGGTGAACTTGTTCTGGACTGTTACCGGCGTATGGAATCCCGCACGCAAAGAGCGATCGAGAAGGATATGGCGAAGCTCCGCGCCGTCGTCCGCGATCTGGCGAACTGAAGATAGCGATTGACCCCCGTTTGCGATTTTTCGATATGTATGTTTGAATATATCGAAAAAGAGGAAGCCGCTCGTGTCTGGACGGCCCGCACATTGTTGCCGGTTTCTCCGCCTTGCGTTTGCCGGTCTGGCTCTTGTACTGGTATCCGGCGGCGTTGCTTCGCCTTCTGCCGAGGAGCCGCTGGTCGCCGCCGCATCGGATCTTCGCTTCGCCCTGGAAGAGGTGGCGGCTTCGTTTCGAGAAGAGGCGGGCGCGTCCGTTAGATTGACCTTCGGCTCGTCGGGCAATTTTGCGCGGCAGATCCGGCAAGGTGCGCCGTTCCAGGTATATTTCTCGGCCGACGAGTACTATGTGCTGGGTCTTGCCCGCGATGGCTTTACCCGCGACGAAGGCATGCTCTACGCAGAGGGCCGACTTGTTTTGATGATCCCGCACGGCTCGCCGGTCAAGGCCGATGGTTCGCTCGACGGCCTGGCGGCGGCGCTCTCGGACGGGCGCGTCAACCGCTTTGCGATCGCCAATCCGGAGCACGCGCCTTACGGGAAGCGGGCCGAAGAAGCGTTGCGTTACAAAGGACTTTGGGACCGGATTTCACCCTACCTCGTACTCGGCGAAAACGTCAGCCAGGCGGCGCAGTTCGCCACCTCCGCCAACACGCAGGGCGGCATCATCGCCTACTCGCTCGCGCTCTCGCCAACCGTATCCGGGCTCGGGTCCTACGCGCTCATCCCGGAGGACTGGCATGAACCGCTGCGCCAAAGAATGGTGTTGTTGAAGAGCGCCGGGGCCACCGCAGAGCGATTTTACGGTTACCTGCAACAGCCAGCGGCGCGTGCCATTCTTCGAAAATATGGATTCGCCCTGTCTGGCGACGCGAGCTGAGGGGAACGATCCCGCAAAGGAAGGATCATGGACTGGACCGCATTCTGGCTTTCGCTACAACTCGCCGCCTGCACGGTCCTCCTTTTGTTGCCGATCGGCGTCGCGCTGGGCCGGCTGCTGGCCTATCGCGACTTTATCGGCAAGGGCATGGCGGAAGCAGTGGTCGCGCTACCGCTGGTCCTGCCGCCGACGGTGTTCGGCTATTACCTGTTGGTCTCCTTCGGCGCGGCCTCGCCGATCGGCCAGTTGTGGCAGGCCGCGTTCGGCCGGCCGCTCGTCTTCACTTTCGAGGGCCTGCTGATCGCGTCGATCGTCTTCAATCTCCCATTTGCCATCCAGCCCATGCAGAGGGGCTTCGAGGCGATCCCGCTTGACGTCCGCGAGGCAGCCGCGTGCTGCGGAATGTCCCCCTGGCGGGCGCTCATGAAGGTCGAGCTGCCGCTCGCCTGGCCCGGCATCCTGACGGCGATGGTCTTGAGCTTTGCCCACACCTTGGGCGAGTTCGGCATTGTCCTGATGGTCGGCGGCGCCATCCCGGGCGAAACCAGGACCATCGCCATCGCAATCTATGACCGGGTGCAGGCTTTCGACGGCGCGGCCGCCGGACGCATGTCGGCGCTGCTGCTTGCGATATCGCTCGTCACCATCGCACTCACCTTCGTATTGTCGCGGCGCGTCGGGCGCCGCCTCGGATGAGCGCCGTGCACGGCCTGGACGTCTCCCTGCGCCAGGACGCGCCGGTGTCGCTGGACGCCCAATTCCGTTGCGCATCCGGCGAGGTCCTGGCGCTCGTCGGCCCGTCCGGCAGCGGCAAATCCACCATCCTCCGCACCATCGCGGGCGCCTGCAGAGCCGCCCGGGGAACGATCACGGTGAACGGCGAGACCTGGTTCGACAGTGCACGAGGGCTATACCTGGCGCCGCACAGTCGCGCCGTCGGTATGGTGTTCCAGAGCTACGCCCTTTTCCCGCACATGACGGCGTTGGGCAACGTCATGGCGGGGATGGGCCACCTTCCGGCCATCGCCCGCGAAGCGCATGCCCGTAACCTGCTGGAGCTCGTCCGTCTTTCGGGGCTCGAACGGCGCCGCCCGGCCGAGCTGTCGGGCGGCCAGCAGCAGCGCGTCGCCGTGGCGCGGGCGCTGGCACGTGCGCCCAAGGTTCTCCTCCTCGACGAGCCGTTTTCGGCGGTCGACAAGGTGACTCGCCAGCGGCTCTACCGCGAGATCGCCGAACTCCGCCGCGGACTCAATATGCCGGTGGTCCTGGTCACTCATGATCTCGATGAAGCCACGATGTTGGCAGACCGAATGACTGTGCTTCATCGCGGCCGCACGCTCCAGACGGGACGGCCCGAAGAGGTAACGAACCGGCCTGCGTCGACCGAGGTCGCCCGCCTCGTCGACCTCCGCAACCTGTTCGCCGGCACGATCGCGGGACATGGACCGAAGGACCGCACGGTCATCGACTGGGTCGGTGTGAAGATCGAGACGACGGCGAGGCCGGAATTCGCGCTTGGCCAGGACGTGTCCTGGGTCGTTCCCGACGGCTTCGTGGTGCTTCACCGCCGCGACCGGCCGTCTCGCGGCGAACACGAGAATCCTGTGCCGGGCACGGTCGAAGCGGTGCTTGCCATCGGCCAGACGGCGCATGTGACGCTGCGGCCCGGCCACGCGCCCGATTTGCCGATCCGATTTTCAGTGCCACTGCACGTGGCGCGCCGGAACGGCTTGACCGCGGGAGTCGAAGCGATCGTCTCGCTGCTCGCGGAGGGAATCCACCTGCTGCCGGCGCATGCCGGTCCGGCGGACGGGGGCTGACGGATTCCAAGGCAAGTCGCCCGCTTTTCTAAGGCCGAGCGGTGGCCGTGGCGATCGCGGGGCGCCGTAGCACCATTCCCGGCCGCGGCGGCGAAATGACCTGCCGTCGGACCGCGCAGCCTGACGCAAGCCCCTGCGAATTACGGCGGGTTCAGGAACGGCGCGAAAGGACTGCGCGAAACCGTGAACGATGGTGATATCGCCGGCCATTGGGCAGTAACTTTGCCGCCCCGCCAAGGCGTTACATTAAGCCTTTCAGCCAGCACGGACATGCACGATACGGATCGGTCTGCCCTCGACCGGTCGTCGTGCCGGTGGAGCCTTGCGACCGATCACTGCACCCAACCCGCGCTTCGCTACGTTGCAATTGGAACTGGAGCGGTCAAACTCACGAATGCGCCCGTTTGCCCTTGAATTGCGCCGCTTGGACTGTGAACGACGGCAGACTCCCAGCGCAACGGCGGTTTGATGGCCATCCTTGTTCCGTGTCTGCTTTGCCGCCTTAAACCCGACAAACCGACCCGATGCCCACTTTGGTCGCTCCGGATCACTTTCCCCCATACGCTGGAGCCACCTGCCACGTCCGCAGCTGAGGGTAACCCGGAAGGATTCGAGTCGAATCCCCACCGACGCAGGTGCGCAGGTCGTTTCCCCTGGGAGAAACCTTCCGGGAAATTCCGGTTCAATAGAGTTGGGACTTTGTCTGCCGCCAACATCCCGAAATTCCGACACCTTAAGCGAGCGGCTTGCCCTGAGAGGGTGAGGGGACGTTGATTCAAAGCCTCTGAAATCAAGGTTTTGCCCGGCCCGACCGGCCCGCGCGTTGGACCTGATCGAGATCAAGGCCTTCGGGACCCTCCCCGTATAGCGTGACGGCGGCGCTAGAACAGGGAGCGAAACATGTCGGGCCGTTCCTCCGATAGCAACAATACCCCGGGGGTCTTGCTTGCGGCGATCCAGCATTCCGGCGACCGCCGGATCGATGACCTGATCGCGTCCATTGTCGGCCAGCTCAAGCGTCAGGGGCTTCGCGTTGGCGGTGTCGTCCAGTCGAACGTGGAGCAAGCCGGGGAGCGCCGCTGCGACATGCGACTGGAGGAGCTGACGACCGGCCGGGTCGTGTCCATCTCGCAGCGGCTCGGACCGCAGTCGCGCGGCTGCCGCCTGAACAACGTCGCGCTCGACCAGATCGTCGCCCTTGTCGAGGCTTCGCTGGGGGACGATCTCGATATCCTGATCCTGAATAAGTTCGGACGACAGGAGGCCGAAGGCAAGGGACTGCGCACCGCGGTCGCGCACGCGGTCGCCGCCGGCATTCCCGTGCTTGTCGGCCTCAACCGCGCCTATGCTGCTGACTGGCGCGAGTTCTGCGAGGGCGAGGGGCAGCTGCTCGAGCCTGAGACCGACGCCGTCGCCAGCTGGCTGGATGCATGCCTCGCCGGGTCGGGTCGAACCCGGCAGTCAAAGGTCCCGCCAAGACTGGTCCGCTAAGCGGCCTACAGCAGATACTGGAATGGCGAACGACCGCTCATTGCCATGAAGCGGACTACATTCAGCGACGGGGTGAACCGCAGCTTGTAGCCATGAGCTGTCATCCAGCATCTCGGCCAGATGCCTCCATAGGCCGTGCCGCGCGGGCTTCGGTTGAGGCAAGCCGACCCAACCGGACAATCACAGAGGAACCCCCGACGACGGATCCGAGCCGCCGCCGATTGGGCCCCCCATCCTTCAAAACTATTCTCCGCGAATGTTGCTGCTTTGCGCCGGGACCTCATAGGGGTTGAGATCCACGACAGTGGCTTGAGCGGCCGTACCCGGCAGCACCTCGAAACCGATCTCGAAGGTCACCAGGGTCTGGGCAATCTGGGCGATGATGTCAACGTTGCCTTCCACCTCGGCGGTGCCGTCCTCGATCGCGGCGGCGAAGGTCTTTTTGCCGATCATGATTTCTTCGAGATTGGAACGATCGATGGTGATGCTGAGGTCCGGTTCATCGTGAAGAAAACCCTCGACGTTGGTCATGGTCGAATTGTAGACCTCGACGGCAAACTTCTCGCCGTTGTCTGGCGTGACGAAGTTGATCTTAGCTTCAAGATCTCCGGCTTTCTTGCTGTCCATCCGGATGGCGATGAAGTCGAGGAAAAGCTCGGTCGACATGGCAGAGATCATGTCTGGTCCGGAGGAGTCCGGCGAGGCTCCCTCGGGAATGCCCGAACGCAGCTCCAGCGCCCCTGCGAGATAGCTGTTCCTGAGACCGGGATTTTCCTGCTGATAGCCGATCTGCTCGAAAACGTCGGCGAGAAGATCCTTGGCCGCTTGGTTCTCGGGCTCTGCCCAGACCAACTTGTCGAGAATTTCCTGGGCCAGGAAGTACTTGCCCTCGTCATGTAGCTGCTTGCCACGGACCATGATCTTCTCGGCCCCGCCCATCATCTCGACGTAAAGCGGCGCCGAATCCTCAGGCGATAGGGGGATGAGTGTGGTCGGGTTGGCGTCCCAGTAGCCGAGATAGCGATTGATCACACCGCGGCTGTTGTGCTGTGGCGAGCCGTGGTAGCCACGCGCAAACCAGTCATCTTCGAGGCTGGGCGGGACCTGGTAGACGTTGTGGATCTGGTTGATGGTGACGCCCTGATTGGCGTAGTGCAGCACCTGATTGTTCAAGTGCGCGTAGGCGTCGCGCTGACCCCGCAGTATCTCTTGGATGCGGTCATTGCCCCAGCGCGGCCAGTGATGCGAGGCGAACATGACCTCGGCTTCGCCACCGAACTGGTAAAGCGCGCGGCTGATGTACTTCGACCAGGCCAGTGCATCACGTACCTGGGCGCCACGCAGGGTATAGATGTTGTGGATGGTACCGGTGACGTTCTCGGCCATCCAGAGCGCCTTCATTTCCGGGATGTAAGTGTTCATCTCGGCAGGCGCTTCGGTGCGTGGCGTGTTCTGGAATATCATCTCGATGCCGTCGACGGTCAACTCCTCCAGCGACTCCTCGACCACGCGCGTCGGTGCGATAAGTCCGATGGCACCAGCGGAGACGTTCTGTGCGAGGCCTTGTCCGGCATGGCCGAAGGGACTGGCCGGAAGCAACACGCCGTACTGGTAGAAGAGGCGCCGGTTCATGGCGTTACCGGCGTAGATGTTTTCGGACACAGTGTGCTGCATGAACTCGCGCGGCACGATGATTTCGGTCTTGCCCGCGGCAAGCCGATCGGGATCGACGACGCCTCTTACGCCACCGAAGTGATCGCCATGGGAATGGGAAATAATCACGGCCGTGACCGGCAGGTTCTCGACCTTCTCGTTGATCAACTCGAGCCCGGCGCGCGCCGTCTCTCGCGAGGTCAGCGGATCGAATATAATCCAGCCGGTCTTGCCGCGCAGGAAGGTGATGTTGGCGAGATCGAGGCCGCGTACCTGGTAGAGACCGGGAATGACCTCGAAGAGGCCAGTCTTCTGGTTCAGCTCCGACTGACGCTGCAACGAGGGATGAATGCTGTCAAAGTCTCGTCCAAGGTTGAAGAATTCATAGCGTTCGATGTCCCAGGCGACGTGTCCGGCATCAGCCTTGATGATCATTTCGCTAAGCGGCGCAATGAATCCTCGCTCAGCTTCCTCGAAGTCGCGCCGGTCTGCGAAGGGCATGGTCTCGCGGGCTTTGCGGATCACCTCGAGGGTGAACTCGGAGGGCGGCTTGCCCTTGGGATGGAAATGTTGGTCTGGGGAGTCGGCGTAGGGCAGCGTATCGGAACCCGGGCCCGCAGCCGCGGTGATCTCCGCAAAAGACGCTACTAGGACCAAGGATAGCGCCAAAACCGCAAGTTTAAATCCTCTCTGGCAGCTTACAGCGTTCGACATATTTCTACCTCCCGTGCTGATATTTGAGAAATCGAAGGCAATCCTATCGTATGACTGATCCATAGCAACTAGGCGAAATTTTGAACCGTACTGCCGGTGTAATTTCACCCCTCCCGGGATTTCGTGCCGCGCTGCGCGTTGGGCTTGCTGACAGTTGCGCACTTCTCCTTTGGGTCACGAGCGGACTTGTCGAGGCAAGCGCCAGCAGGTCTGCTTAGCGGCTTACAGCAGAAGTCGGAGGCCCATAGGGCCGCTTAAGACCCCAAAGCGGACTCTTTCAGAGGCCTTGTCGAAATTCGCTTCCTAGCCAACAGGCGACGTGATGCTCCTGTTGCTGCTGTACCAAACAGCACATACTATCCAGAGGTTTCAACCTGCGCAGTGGTGCTCGGCCGGCGCACCGGCAATCCTATTGACCTTCACGCGATGGAAGACCTCTGCCGATTTCGGATCGGAGAGTGATGATGCTTAAAGTCTGGGGGCGCAAGTCCTCATCTAACGTCCAGGCTTTGATGTGGTGCATCGGCGAGTTGAACCTCGCTTACGAACGCGTCGACGCCGGCTTCATTTACGGGCTTGTGGATACGCCCGAGTATCTATCAATGAATCCGAATGGCTTAGTTCCCACACTGCAGGACGGCGATGATCCGCCACTTTGGGAATCCGGCGCCATCCTTCGTTATCTCGCCAATACCTATGCCACCGACAATTTCTGGCCTGCGGACCGTATTGGCCGCGCCGATGTGGACAAATGGGCGGAGTGGTCGAAAATAAACATCGCATTGAACTTCACAGGTCCGGTGTTCTGGCGGGTCGTTCGAACACCGCCCTCAAAACGAGATTATTCTGCCATTCGCGCCGCGCTGCGCAGGTTGAACAAGTTCCTTGATATCGCAGAGACACGGCTTTCGGCGTTTCCGTACCTCACGGGCGAGCATTTTACGCTGGCT
Organism: Rhodospirillales bacterium; assembly: GCA_020356105.1. Taxonomy (GTDB): domain Bacteria; phylum Pseudomonadota; class Alphaproteobacteria; order UBA8366; family JADFVY01. The sequence continues at coordinate 2,337,361 of CP070634.1, forward strand.
GACATACAGTTCGGACACTGCCTTTTTCGCTACTTCGATATCGACATCGAGCGCGCCAAGCATCCGTATGTTCGGCGCTACTGCGATGCGTTGACGGCTAGGCCGGCATTTCGGGAGCACGTGATGCTTTCCTATGAAGAATTGAGGGAAACAGATTAAGGACCGGGGCATCTGGGTCGATGGCAGCATCGGGTCAAACGCGGATGCCAGGCGCAAGATCGTCCGGACTCCGCTATTGACCTGCAAGCGGACATACACTCTGCCGGCCGCCAATAGCCTTGTCGCTTGATTGGTTGCGGGATGAATTGAACCTGCTTCCCAAGTCATTGATTCTGCTTGCAAAAAATCGGCGCCTGCTTTTCCATTCGATAACATGCGGAATCTATAGAATATTCCAGGGAGACGGGTTGCGTTGGCCCGCACCAAACGCCGCCTGACCGAAGACAGGACGTGACCATGACCGACTTCGCCACCCTCTACCGCAACCGCTTCGGGTTCGAGGCGCCGGACCTTGACGGTATCCCGGCCGACTTGTCGGCGCTGGCGCCGCTCCTGGCGCGGGGCAGCCAGCGGCGGTTTCGCGATGAGCCGGTGAGCGAGGGGCTGCTGGCGGCGCTCCTCGCCTGCGCGCAGTCGGCGCCGACGAAATCGAACCTGCAGCAATATTCGATCGTCGTGCTCTCGGACCCCGAGACGCGCAAGCGGTTCCTCGAGCGCATCGTCCCGCAGGTCCGCTGGGCGGCGACGGCGCCCTTGCTGCTGGTCTTCCTCGGCGATGTCCGGCGCGGCCGCCGGATCGCCGCCCATCGCGGCTATGAGCATCGCAACGACAATGTCGATACCTTCATGAACGCGGCGGTCGACGCGGCGCTCGCCATGCAATGCTTCATTGCCGCCGCCGAGGCGGTCGGGCTCGGCTGCTGCCCGCTCAGCGTCGTGCGCAACCACCTCGATGCTTTGGCCGACCTGCTGGCGCTGCCGCCGGGGGTGTTCCCGATCGCCGGCCTCGCCGCCGGCTGGCCGGAGGGGGCGGCCGAGGTCTCGCTGCGGCTGCCGCCCGAAATCGTGGTCCATCGGGACCGCTACGACGACGGCGGACTCGAGGCCGCCGTCGAGTCCTATGACGACCGGGTGTTCGCGGCCCGGCCGATCCCGCCCGAAAAGCAGCGCCATGTCGACCGCTACGGCGTCGCCGAGCGCGGGGTCTGGTCGGAGAACGTGGCGCGCCAGCTGTCGCTGCCGGAACGCCCGGAATTCCGCGACTGGCTGCGCCGCCAAGAACTCAACCTTAAATAGAAGAAAGTCCCAGAAATTCTTGCAAAAGCGCCGCAAATTCCGCGGGCCTCTCATACATGACCCAGTGGCCGGCCCCGGGCATGATTCTAAAATCGAGGCCGGGGTCGATCGCGCGCAGGATCTCCTCGCGCTGGCGCAAATGAATGCCGGCCGTCGCGTCCTTCTCGCCCCATATCGCCTTCAGCGGCGCGTCGACTTCGCGCAGCACCCGGGCCAGCGTGTCGGTCATCGAGATCGGTCGGCTCTTGACCCGGTGCTGCTCGGTGTTGCGGTGTTGGATATGGAGCGCCAGCGCATCGACAAGCGACGGGTCCGACAGCATCAGGATTTCCAGGTTGCGGCGATGCGCCGCCGCGATTTCGGCCGCGCTCATGCGGGCATGGCGCGGTAACAGCTCCGCCATCTCGCCGCGCTTCGCGCCCAGCCCGCCGCTGCCGACCAGTACCAGCCCGTCGATCCGGCCGGCCAGCGCATGCGCGAGATGGCCCGAGATCACGCCGCCGAAGGAGAAGCCGGCGATCGAGAGCCGCGCGTCCGCGCCGAGGATCTGGTCGACCCCGGCGGCCAGGCCGGCGGCGATCCCCGCGGCGCTGTGCGGCGCCGGCGGCGTGTCGGATTCGCCGAAGCCCGGCATGTCCGGGACCAGCAGCCGGAACGTTTTGCCAAGCGGCGGGATCGCCCGCACCCAGTGCATCCAGCTGCCATAGCCGCCATGTAGCAGCACCAGCGGCGATCCGTCGCCCCAGATGTGCCAGACGATCTGGCCGCCGGCAAAATCCGTGCGCCGCGTCTTGCCGAGAGCGCACAGCCGGGCCAACGCCTCGGCCGGCGGGAAGGCGTCGAGATCGAGGGCGATGGCGGTCATGGCCGGTCGAACCCGATGGCGGCGTTCCACAGGAAATACAGCGCGCCGCACAGCACCAGCCCCTCCATGTACAGGGTGTGGATCCGGATCGGCGTGCGGCGGACGATCCAGCGCCCGAGATAGGTGCCGGGGATGGTGCACAGGCCGATCAGCACGCCCTTGGCCATCAGTGCCGGGCCGAGCAGCGGCGAGAAGCCGAACACCGCCGATTTGGTGAGGTTGAGCCCGAAGCCGATGGCGGCAACGGTGCCCAGCAACGGCTCGCCGGCGAGCCCGGCGCCGAGCAGGAACGGCGCCAGCATCATGCCGGCCCCGAAGGTCGAGCCCGAGATCAACCCGTAGGGCACCGCGGCCGCCGCCAGCCCGCGCGGCCCGACCGCGAATTCTCGTGCCGCCATATAGCGTCGGACCGGCAGGCTGACGGCCAGGAAGGTGCCGAGCAAGAGCGCCACCGCCGCCACCGGCAGGCGGATATAGACGATCGCGCTGGCCACGATGCAGGGCAGCGCGACCCCGAACACGGTGGCGAATTTGCGCCAGTCGACGGCGCCGCGGAACGCCCAGACCCGGTTCATGTTCGAGACGATCATCGCGGTCGCGGTGACCGGCACGGTCTCCTTCACGCCGAGGATCGGGGCGAGACAGATCGCCAGCAGCAGGCCGCCGGCAAATCCGCCGACCGCGTGGAAGACAGCGGTGGCGAAGGCGGCCAGCACGATCAGCGCGATCGAGAGCAGATCCAGGTCCACGAAGGCTCTCCGGGAAGAAAAGTGCGACATTTGGTTTTATGGCGCGGCCGCGGCGATGCCAAGCCATGTCTTGGCGGCTCAAGGGTGTTTCGGGTGCGGCGATCGCAATCCGCCCTGTCGCCGTTGCCAGGATTGTCTCCGATTGTCTACATTCGGGGCGGATCGAAGAGAGCTTGCCATGCCGCCTGCCAGGACCATCATCGACAAGATCTGGGACAGCCATGTCGTCGCCCGGCGCGAGGATGGTGAGTGCCTGCTCTATATCGACCGGCTGCTGCTGCAGGAAAACTCTTTCCACGCCTTCGACAAGATCCGGCGGGAGCGGCGCGCGATCCGCAATCCGGGACAGGCCTTCGCCTTCTCCGACCATTACGTGCCCACCGTCGGGCGCGACAAGGGGCTGGACGGCATCGCCGATCCGGAGGTCCGCAACATGGTCGAGCTGATCGAATCGGATTCGCGCGATAACGACATCACGCTGTTCGGGCTCGGCGATATCCGCCAGGGCATCCTGCATGTGGTCGGGCCGGAGCAGGGGATCACCCAGCCCGGGCTGGTGATCGCCGGTGCCGACTCGCACAGCTCGACCCACGGCGCGCTCGGCGCCTATGCGTTCGGGGTGGGGTCGTCGGAGGTTGCCCACGTGCTGGCGGTGCAGGGCCTGTGGCGGCCGCGGCCGAAGACCATGCGGGTGCTGGTCGACGCGGCGCTGCCGGAGGGGATTACGTCGAAGGACCTGATCCTGGCGATCATCGGCAGGATCGGCGCGGCCGGTGCGGTCGGCCATGTCATCGAATACGCCGGGCCGGGAATCGCGGCGCTGTCGGTCGAGCAGCGCATGACCGTCTGCAACATGTCGATCGAGGCTGGCGCGCGCGCCGGGCTGATCTCGCCGGACGACAAGGTCTACGACTACGTGAAGGGGCGGCCCTATGCACCGCGGGGCGCGCTGTGGGACGACGCAATGGCCTACTGGCGCACGCTGCCGAGCGACCCCGGCGCATCTTACGACCGTGACGTTACGATCGCCGCGGCCGAGATCGCGCCGATGGTGACCTGGGGGACCAATCCCGAACAGGTCGCGCCGGTGACCGGCGCCATCCCGGACCCGCAGGCGGAGCCGGATCCGGACCGCCGCAGCCGCATGGAAAGGGCGCTGTCGTATATGGCGCTCGCACCGGGCACCGAATTGCGGAACATCGCCGTCGACCGCGTGTTCATCGGCTCCTGCACCAACAGCCGGATCGAGGATTTGCGCCTGGCGGCGGCGATTGCCGAGGGCCGTACGGCGCGCGTGCCGACGATGGTGGTGCCGGGATCCGGCCTGGTGAAGCAGCAGGCGGAACAGGAGGGATTGCACGAGATCTTCCTTGCGGCCGGGTTCGAGTGGCGATCGCCCGGCTGCTCGATGTGCGTCGGTATCAACGGCGACACGCTGAAATCGGGCGAGCGCTGCGCCTCGACCTCCAACCGCAATTTCGAGGGGCGGCAGGGACCCGGCGGGCGCACCCATCTTATGAGCCCGGCGATGGCCGCCGCCGCGGCGGTCACCGGGCGGATCACCGACGTGCGCGAGCTGACGGGCGAAGGGTAGGGGGATCGCATGGAACCGTTTCGCACCCTTACCGCGACCGCCGTCCCGCTGGACATGACGAACGTCAATACCGACCAGATCTTCCCGGCGCGATTCATCCGCAAGCCGCGCGCCGTCGGCTATGCGCAGTTCACCTTCCACGACATCCGGCGCAACGAAGACGGCGCCCTGCGGCCCGACTTCCCCCTCAACGAGGATCGTTACCGCGAAGCAGGCATTATCGTCGGCGGGCCGAATTTCGGTTGTGGCTCGTCGCGCGAGGGCGCGGTCTACACGCTGATCGACAGCGGCATCCGGGCCCTCATCGCCCCGAGCTTCGGCGATATCTTCGCCGCCAACTGCCTGAAGAACGGGATGCTGACCGTCACCCTGCCGGCGGAAGCCGTGGCCGCGCTGCGCGAGCAGCTGCAGCAGGCCGGGAAACCGGTGCTGACGATCGATCTCGAGGCGGAAACCATCACCGGGCCGGCCGGTACGGCGCTGGATTTCACCCCCGATGCCTTCCAGAAGCACTGTCTGATCAATGGGCTGAACGAGATCGACCTGTCGCTGGAATTCGGCGCCGAGATGAGCGCGTTCGAGACGGCCTACCGGGAGCGTTTTCCGTGGCTGGCACCGGGCGCGGATACCGCGGGGAATTAGGCCAGTGCGCATCCGCGAGGTGACGCTGTACCGGGCGGAGCTGCCGCTGATCGCGCCCTACCGGCTGTCCTACCGGACTTTCGAGAGCTTTGAGCCGCTGATCGTCGAGATTCGCGACGAGGACGGGCGCGAAGGCTGGGGCGAACAGCACATCTCGCCCGGCTCCAGCGCCGAGACCCGCGAGGGCGGCTGGGCCTTCGCGCGCGAGATCGGCGAACGCCTGACAGGACTCACGCCGCAGGCCGCCCGGGACCTCATCACGGTACGCGCGGCGGAAAGCCCGGTTGCGGCCACTGCGCTGATCACGGCGATCGAGATGCTGGAGGAGGCGCCGGTCCTGCGTTCCGGCAGGCTGACGCGGCTGCGGTTGCTGACGGCGTTCGGCGCCACCGGACGGGCGGAGATCGAACAGGAGGTCGAGGCGCATCTGGCGGAGGGGTTCCGCACGTTCAAGATCAAGGTCGGCCAGGACGTGGACGCGGATATTGAACGTGTCGGCTGGGTCCAGCAGGCGGCGGCCGGCAAGGCGACCTTGCGCATCGACGCCAACCGCGCCTACAGCCGCGTGGATGGCTGCCGATTCGCGGCCGCGATCGACCCGGCCGGGATCGAGTTGTTCGAACAGCCCTGCGCGGCCGAGGACTGGGATGCGAATGCCGCGGTGGCGACCGTCTCGCGCGTGCCGCTGATGCTCGACGAGCCGATCTGCGGCCTCGCCGACATCGACCGCGCGGCCGCCATACCGGGGGTCGGCCTCTGCAAGGTCAAGCTGAAGCGCTTCGGGTCGCTGTCGAACCTGGCGGCGGCCATCGAACGGATCCGGGGCGCCGGCCTGCAAGCGGTGCTCGGCGACGGACTGGGCGCCGAGATCAATTGCTGGATGGAGGCGCGGGCGGCCGACGGCGTCCTCGACAATGCCGGGGAGTTCAACGGCTACCTCAAGATCCGCCCGGAAGCCCGCCTGCTCGCCGATCCGCTGCTATTCGAGGCCGGCGAGCTCGTGGTCCCGACGGGCTGGTGGCCGCGAATGGACCGCGCCCGGCTGGAGCACAGGACGGTGGCGAGGGAGCGGTTCGCGCCCGCCGCCGTGTGATCCGAAATCAGCCGCCGAACCGGTCCGCCCAGGCGAGCCAGTCGTCGTGTTCGACCGCCTCGTCGCGCTCGTTGAACGGGCCGAGGAGGTTCGCCACGGCGCCGCTGTCTCCGTTCCCTGCAATGGCGGCCAGGACTTCCGACATCGCCCGAATCGCCGCGCGCTGGAGGTCGGAGGCGACGATCACCAGCCGGTAGCCCAGCTCACCCAGTCGCGCCGGCGGCGTGAACGGCGTTCGCCCGCCGCGAAACATGTTGATCATCAACGGACAATCGACGCGGGTCGGGATTTCCGCGATCTGCGTCTCGGTCTCCGGGGCCTCGATGAACAGCAGGTCGGCGCCCGCCTCCCGGTAGGAAAGGGCGCGGCCGATCGCGGCATCGAAGCCTTCGACGGCGATCGCGTCCGTGCGCGCGATGATCGCAAAATCGGGATCCTCCCGCGCCGCCACGGCTGCCGCGATCTTGCCGGCCATCTCGGTGATCGGGATCAGGCCCTTCCCCTCGATGTGGCCGCATCGCTTGGGGAAGTCCTGGTCCTCGATATGGAGACCGGCCACGCCAAGCCGCTCGAAGGTCCGAACCGTCCGGCGCACATGAAGCGCAGTGCCATGGCCGGTATCTCCATCGGCGACGACGGGACATTCCGCGGCCTCGACGATCTCGCGCAGGCGCCCGGCGATCTCCGCCATCCCGGCGAGGCCAAGATCCGGCAACCCCATGCTGCGCGCCATCGCGCCGCCACTGGCGTAAATCGCCTTGAAGCCGGCTCGTCGCGCCAGATGCGCCGAGAGGCCATCGAATACGCCCGGCGCGACGACGGGCGGCTGCTCCAAGAGCAATTGACGCAATCGGGCGCCGGCGCTGATCATAGCGGGAGCCTCCATTCTTCGTTGCCGGGTCGGAACATCAAAGCCTCTCCTGTACGGGCGAACGGTCGGGAGGTACCGAAGCCGCCGACCCGCCGGCAAGGGCGCTCGCGCCCCCGCCATGCGCGGGCTCGCAGTATGTTTCTCCCTCGAAGGCCGTGCCTGCATTGTGTTGACAATTCGCGACAATGTCGATCAACTTGTGCGCAATCCGCTGATGGGGTTGGCAAGACTCTCACAGCGGCACGATGTCGTCTCACGCCGATGGTTGGCTGAAGGGATTGGCGTCAAAACCATGTCTAGGGAGGACAAGATGAAAACAGGCCATAAAATCGGACGCCGCGGCATCATTCTGGCGGCGGCGGGTACGCTGGCGTCGGCGATCGTGCTGACGGGCGCCATCGGCGAGGAGTTTCCGAGCAAGCCCATCGAGGTCGTGATCCACTCCAAATATGGCGGCGGCACCGACGTGACGGCGCGGATGATGATGATCCGCACGCGCCGGGAACTCGGCGTCGACATGGCCGTCGTCTCGAAGCGTGGCGGTTCCGGCGCCAAGGCGCATCAGTACGCGATGTCGAAGGAGCGTGACGGCTACACCGTTTTGGCTCTGACGCAAAGCCATCTGTACACGATCGCGCGCGGCAAGTCGCCGCTGACGATCGACGACGTCGTCGGCGTCGCCCGCGCGATGGACGATCCGACGTTCATTACCGTGGCCGGGAACAGCTCCTACAAGACTCTGGCCGACCTCGTCGCAGCGTCGAAGGAGCGGCCGCTGAACTGGGGTGTCGCGCAGATCGGCGGCACCGAGCATATCGGCCTGGCGCAGTTGGCCAAGGCGGCCGGCATGCAGTTCAAGGTGGTGCCGTTCGGCAGCGGCGCGCAGATGGTGCAGGCGCTGATGTCGGGCGCCATCGATGCCACCCTGCCGAACGTCAGCGAGGCCGGATCGCAGGTCAAGGACGGCAGCTTCCGCGCGCTCGCGGTCATGGCGGAAAAGCGCCTGGCCGATTACCCCGACGTGCCGACGACCTTCGAGAACGGATATGAGGTCAAGACCTCGACGACCCGCGGCTACTGGGTGCTCAAGGGGACGCCGCCGGATCGCATCGAGAAGCTGTCCAAGGCCATGGTCAAGGCCATGAACCATGAGGTTTTCGCGAATTACCTGAAGAGCGCGGGCCTGACGCCGGAGGACAGCGTCGCCGGCCACGAGGTCTGGGACAAGCATATCAAGGAAGAATATGCCAAGGCCTACGACGCGCTGAAGGAGCTGGACCTGCTCGACAAGTAGTCCGGCATCGCGGACCGGGTGCGGGGGGTGGCGCGGCGTCCCCCGCCCCGGCGCCGCCGGCGACAATGTCGGACTGCTGGGGCTGCGGCCCTTCCCGGGGCCGGGCCCGCAGCGTTGCCGGCAACCGTGACCGAAAGAGCGGTCGGCCAAGGGCAGGAGCGTCACTGAATGTCGCAGATCCCTCCGGAGCGTGAAAAGCTGCTGCACACGACCGATCTGGTCGTGGCGTTGATCATTCTCGCCATCTGCGGCGTCCTCTACTACGTCACGACGACGTTCGAGGAAGTCTCTGCGATGCTGGCGCAGAACGTGCCGCCCGAATTCGTCCCGCAGCTCGTCATCATCATCATCGCGATTCTCACGCTGGGGATTCCGTTCGAGCACCTGCTGCACAAAAGGCGGGGGGGAAACATCGATTCCGAGCGCAGCGACCGGATCAAGCGGATGCCGTATGTCACGGCCGGGCTGCTGATCGTCCTCGTTGTCGGCATTCCGTATCTCGGTATGTTGCTGACCATGATCGGCATCTGCGCGATCCTGCCGCTGCTGTGGGGGGAACGCCGGCTCAAGCTGATCATCCCGTTCGCGATCCTGTTTCCGCTGGCGGTCGCGTATCTGTTCAACAAGATCCTGCTGGTCTTTTTCGAGCCCGGCGTTCTCGGCATCGCCCTGTGAGTTGACATGGAACCCGTGATCGAAGGCCTGAG
>CP070634.1:2346571-2374652 GCA_020356105.1 Rhodospirillales bacterium
GCACGATCGTGAAGGTGGGCAGAATGCTGTCGAGGACGCTTTCCAACCTGCAACTCCTCCGGCCGGGGCGGCCGGCCGGCAACAGCACGGTCGCGGCACGGTCGCGGCACAGGTTAGCCGGGGAAAGCTGAATCAACGGTTACCGGGATCCGGCGCAGTTCGGTCAGACGTGCTCGAGCAGCCAGATGAGGGCGGACACGGTCCCGGCGCCCAACGCCGTCGACAGGATGATCGTGGTGCCGGCCGTTGCCGGGCTGGCGCCGTACTTGCTGGTGAAGATGAACACGTTGACGCCGGTGGGCATGGCCGCGAGCAGGGTAATGGCGCCGGCCCAGACCGGATCCAGCGCGAAGATACGGGTCGCCAGAAACCACACCACGAGGGGCTGGATCACGAGCTTGAGTGCGCAGATGACGACGGCTTCGCCGAAATAGCCCGAAACCCGATAGCGCGCCAGCGTGCCGCCAAGCGCGAACAGGGCCACCGGCGCGCCGGCGCCGCCGAGCATGCGGATGATCTCGTCGATCGGCCCGGGCAGCGGCGGGCCGACGCGCCCGTAGATCACGCCACCGACGAGGCCGATGACCAGCGGGTTGCGCACCATGTCGAACAGCGTCTCGCGCAATCCGCCGAGCAGCGCGCCGCTGCGCCGCTGGCCGAGGCCGAGGACGATCACCAGCAGCGGCAGAAGCACGGCATTGTGCACGCCGATCACGAGAAACAGCGGCACCGAGGCCGCATCGCCAAACACCGCGAGAACGATGGGTATGCCGAGCAGCACCAGATTCGAAAAACAGCCGCTGCCCGCGAAGGCGCCCTGCTCCGCAAGCCCCTTGCGAAAGACGATGCCGGCCACCGCGAGGCCGAGCGCGAATACGGCGTAGGTTCCGAGATAGTAAGCCAGCAGCACGTCCCAGGGGATGTCGTCGGGCAGCCCCGCGGTGGCGAGCGTGCGGAACAGCAGCAGCGGGATCGCAATGGTGAAGACGAAATCGACGATCCCGTCGATCGCGCCCTTGCCGAAAATTCCGGCGCGCGCCGTCAGCCAGCCGATCAGCACGATGCCGAACACCGGCGTTACGATCTCGAGAACGCTTGCCACGAATGACGCCTTGTCGCTGAACCGCGCGAGGATGTGAACGCCCGAACGTCGCCGATCCGTATCCGTGGCGCAAGTCCGAAAAAAGGATCATCGCCACATGATCGGAACGTTTTCCTGTGGACTTGCCGACGGCCAGCCCTCATATCTCCCGCACAATCGGATCGGAACGCCCGGCATGTCGGAATTGTGGATTTACCATCGCCGTCCCTCGAGCCTCGTGCGCTACCGCCACGGCGGCGCGGCGGCGTTCGACCCGGCCATGCGCTCGCCGCTGGCGAAAGCCCTCGGACATACCGGCGCCGGGGACTCCGACGACGACAAGATCCTCCAGTTTCCGCTGCCGCCCCAGGCACCCCGCCCGCAACGCGCGGTCAAGCGGCGGCGGCAGCGCCCGAAATCGTCAAAACCCAAGCCCAAGAAACGGGATAGGTAGGAACCGCGGATCCGGGTCGTTCGACCCGATCAGGCGCGGCGCTCGAGGAGCTCGACGACCTCCTCGAGAACCCGGTTCAGCCGGTAGTCCTTGGGGGTATAGACGCGGGCCACGCCCATATTGACGAGCGCGCCCTCGTCCGCCGGCGGGATGATGCCGCCGACCACGAGCGGCACATCATCGAGTCCCTCCTCGCGCATCAGCCCGACCACTTCGCGCACGAGTTCGACGTGGCTTCCGGACAGGATCGACAGGCCGATCACGTCGGCCCGGGCCCGGCGCGCGGCATCGACGATCTCCCGCGGCGTCTGCCGGATGCCGTCATAGACCACGTCGAACCCGGCGGCGCGCGCCCGCACGGCGATCTGCTCCGCGCCGTTGGAATGTCCGTCCAGACCCGGCTTGCCGATCGCCATGGTGACCGCGCGGCCGAGCCGCCCCGACAGCGCCTCGACCCGTTCGCGCAGCGCCTCCGGCATGACGGCATCCGCTGCCGCGCCGATCCCGGTCGGCGCGCGGAACTCGCCGAACACGGCGCGCAGCGCATCACCCCATTCGCCCGTCGTAACCCCGGCATGAGCGCAGGCAATCGAGACTTCCATGATGTTCTCGCCATCGCGTGCCGCATGTTGCAGCCGCTCGATCGCGACGCGGACAGCTTTCTCGTCGCGCCCACTGCGCCATGCCGAAAGTCCTCGAATCTGTGCGTCTTCGGCCGTGTGATCGACGCTCAACGCGACCTCCTCGCCCGCCAACAGCGGCGAAATCGCGCCGTCCTCGAACTTGTTGACGCCAATCACGATCTGCTCGCCGGTTTCGATCGCGGCGACCCGGCGGGCATTCGACTCGACCAGCCGCTCCTTGATGTAGCCCGACTCCACCGCGGCGACCGCGCCGCCCATCGCCGCGATTATCGCAAGTTCTTCTCTTGCCTCTTCTTTCAGCGCCCGAACCTTCGCCTCGACCACGGGGGACCCGTCGAACAGGTCGCCGAACTCGAGCAGGTCCGTCTCATGCGCGACGATCTGCTGCAGCCGCAGGCTCCACTGCTGATCCCACGGGCGCGGCAGGCCGAGCGCCTCGTTCCACGCGGGCAGCTGGATCGCCCGGGCACGCGCGTTTTTCGACAGCACGACGCCCAGCATCTCGAGGAGGATGCGGTAAACGTTGTTCTCCGGCTGCTGTTCCGTCAGCCCCAGCGAATTGACCTGAACCCCGTAACGGAACCGGCGCAGCCTCTCATCCGTGATGCCGTACCGCTCACGGCACAATTCGTCCCACAACTCCGCGAACGCGCGCATCTTGCAGATTTCGGTGACGAACCGAATACCGGCATTGACGAAGAAACTTATGCGCCCGACAGCCCGCGGGAAGGCGTCGGCCGCGAGCTGACCGCCATCGCGCACGCGGTCGAGCACGGCGGTCGCGTTGGCCAGGGCATAGGCAAGCTCCTGGGCCGGCGTCGCCCCCGCCTCTTGCAGGTGATAGGAGCAGACGTTGATCGGGTTCCATTTCGGGATGTCGCGGCAGGTGAAGGCAATCACGTCCTCGGTGAGCTTGAGGCTCGCATCGGGCGGGAAGATGTAGGTTCCGCGCGACAGGTATTCCTTGACGATATCGTTCTGGGTGGTGCCGGACAGGTCCGCTCGCGCCGCGCCCTGCCGCTCTGCCGCCGCCACGTAGAGGGCGAGCAGCCAGGCCGCCGGCGCATTGATCGTCATCGAGGTGTTCATGCGGCCCAGCGGAATGCCGTCGAACAGCGCCTCCATGTCGCCAAGATGGGAAATCGGAACCCCGACCTTGCCGACCTCGCCGCGGGCCAGGGGATGGTCGCTGTCATAAGCGGTCTGGGTCGGCAGGTCGAAGGCGACCGAAAGCCCCGTCTGGCCCCGCTCGAGATTCGTGCGGTACAGCGCGTTCGATGCCGTCGCCGAACTGTGGCCGGAATAGGTCCGGATGATCCAGGGCGGATCACGTTCCGGGCCCGAACCCGGCCGAGGCGCGGTCGTCTTTTCGTCCCTCATGTCGCCCATGCTGCGATGTCCCGGTGTTCTGCGCGCCGGCCCGCCCGTTAATATTTGTGTTGTCATAATATGTTACGGTCAACTGCCAATCTGAAACAAACAGTCTTATTGTGCAATGCAAAAAATTGCTGTAACGATTGTGCGGTCGCAGCATAAGAGAGCATGCTTTAAGGGATTTTAGTGTCATGACAGAGCCCGCCGAAATCATCGATATCACGGCCAATCTGCCGAAGAAGGACCTCTACGAGGTCGGCGAGATACCGCCGCTGGGCCACGTGCCGAAGCAGATGTATGCATGGGCGATCCGCCGCGAACGGCACGGCGAGCCGGAACAGGCGATGCAGGTCGAGGTCCTTGATATCCCCGAGATCGATAGCCACGAAGTGCTGGTCATGGTGATGTCGGCCGGTGTCAACTACAACGGCGTTTGGGCGTCTCTCGGCGTGCCCGTCTCCGTGTTCGACGTGCACAAGGCGGATTATCACATCGCCGGATCGGACGCCGCCGGCATCGTCTGGGCGGTTGGCTCCAAGGTGACCCGCTGGAAAGTCGGCGACGAGGTCGTTGTGCACTGCAATCAGGACGACGGCGACGACGAGGAATGCAACGGCGGCGATCCGATGTTCTCGCCGACGCAGCGGATCTGGGGCTACGAGACCCCGGACGGCTCGTTCGCCCAGTTCACCCGCGTGCAGGCGCAGCAGCTGATGCCGCGGCCGCAGCACCTGACCTGGGAGGAAAGCGGCTGCTACGTGCTCACCCTGGCCACCGCCTACCGCATGCTGTTCGGCCACCGGCCCCACACCCTCAAGCCCACCCACAACGTTTTGGTCTGGGGCGCGTCCGGCGGCCTCGGCTCGATGGCGATCCAGCTCATCGCAACGGCTGGCGGGAACGCGATCGGCGTCATCTCGGACGAGACGAAGCGCGATTTCGTCATGCAGCTTGGCGCCCGCGGCGTCATCAACCGCAACAACTTCGATTGCTGGGGCCGCCTGCCGGATGTCGGTTCGCCGGAGTTCGGCGACTACATGAAGGAGGTGCGCAAATTCGGCAAGGCGATCTGGGACATCACCGGCAAAGGCAACGATGTCGATTTCGTCTTCGAGCATCCGGGAGAGCAGACGTTTCCGGTCTCCTGCTTCGTCGTGAAGCGCGGCGGCATGGTCGTGTTCTGCGCCGGCACCACGGGCTACAACCTGACCTTCGACGCGCGGTTTGTCTGGATGCGCCAGAAGCGCATCCAGGGCAGCCATTTCGCCAATCTGATGCAGGCCGCCCAGGCCAACAGGCTGATGGTGGAGCACCGCATCGATCCCTGCATGTCGGAGGTCTTCTCGTGGGACGATATTCCCCGCGCCCACGCCAAGATGCGGGCCAACGAGCACAAACCCGGCAACATGGCGGTTCTGGTACAGGCCGGTCGGCCGGGCCGTCGGACGCTCGAGGACGTGATCGAAGGGTGAATCGCGCGCCGGTGCAGCACATCCCGGGGCACGGCGTCGACCGGCCGCCAATTGCGGCGCGACGCCGCGCGAAGCTCGACCGTGCACCGAGGGGATCGCGCGCCGGGCAGAAGATCGATAAGCAGATATGAAACGAGACGGTGATGCGCAAATCGACGAGTGCGGCGCGGCACTCGGGGCCGCGGAGGCGCTGCTGGCCGCCGCGCGAGCCGGCGTCTCGGGGCTTGTGATGCGCGACGGCAGGGTCGATCCCGCGCTGCTCGACCGTGAGCAATTCGCGGTCCATGCCTTCGCTTGGGCGGCAACCTATGTCGAGGCGCTGCGTCAAATGCACGGCTGGGCGATGCGGTGTCGCGACGGCGGCTCGTTCGGCGAGCTGGAAGCGCTGCTGCTGCAGGTCGCGTTCGGGGAGTATTGCGCGCAGCTTTCCGGCGGCCTCGCGTTGAGCCAGGTCGAGATGGCGCGCCCCGCCGACATGGCGATCCCGGACTCGGCCGCGGAGTCGTTCCGCCGGGCGACCACACCGATCGTTGCGAACGGCAATACCGCTGCCGCGCGCCAGCGCCTCGCCGAACTGATCGCCGATGGACATTTCGGCGACACCGCGCTGGATGACGAGACCCTCGCCATGGTGCGCGATCAGTTCCGGCGTTTTTCGGACGAACAGGTGGCCCCGCACTGCCATGAATGGCACAAGCACGACCTGCTGATCCCGATCGAGATCATCGAACAGCTGAGCGAACTCGGGGTCTTCGGCCTGACCGTGCCGGACGCCTATGGCGGGCTCGATCTCGGCAAGGCGGCGATGTGTGTCGTCACCGAGGAACTGGCGCGCGGCTATATCGGCGTCGGCTCGCTCGGCACGCGCTCGGAAATCGCGGCCGAACTTATCCGGCTGGGCGGGACCGAGGCCCAGAAGGAAAAATGGCTGCCCCGGATCGCCTCCGGCGAGATCCTGCCGACCGCGGTGTTCACCGAGCCCGGCACCGGCTCCGACCTGGGCGCTTTGAAGACGCGCGCGGTCCGCGACGGCGGCGTCTATCGGATTTTCGGCGCCAAGACCTGGATCACCCATGCGGCGCGCAGCGATATCATGACCCTGCTGGTGCGCACGAACCCGGATGCGACGGATCACCGGGGCCTGTCGATGTTCATCGCGGAAAAGCCGCGCGGCACCGACGGGGACCCGTTTCCGGCGCCCGGCATGAGCGGCACCGAGATCCGGGTGCTCGGCTATCGCGGCATGAAGGAGTACGAGCTCGGATTCGACGGCTTCGAGGTGCCCGCGGAGAACCTGCTCGGGGAGAGCGAGGGCGAGGGGTTCCGGCAACTGATGGCGACCTTCGAGTCGGCACGCATCCAGACCGCGGCGCGGGCCGTCGGCGTCGCCCAGAACGCGCTTGAGCTGGGCCTCTCCTATGCCCGCGATCGCATCCAGTTCGGCCGGCCGATCGTCCAATTCCCGCGGGTTTCCGGCAAGCTCGCCTGGATGGCGGTCGAGACCAGGATCGCCCGCCAGATCACCCTGTTCGCGGCGCGCGAGAAGGATTCCGACCGCCGCTGCGATATCGAGGCCGGCATGGCCAAATTGCTGGCGGCCCGGGTCGCCTGGGCGAATGCCGACAATGCGCTGCAGATCCACGGCGGCAACGGGTACGCCGAGGAGTACGAGATTTCCCGTGTTCTGTGCGATGCACGGATCCTCAATATCTTCGAGGGCGCGGCCGAGATTCAGGCGCAGGTGATTGCCCGCGGCCTGCTCAGCCCGCGCAACTGACCTGTCACGGTGTTGTCACATTCCCTTAAGTCTTTTTGAACGCTTGGCGGTTTAACGTGAACCTGTACTGGTCTGCCCAATACACGGGACCCGTTAACCATGGCCAAGAGAGTGTCGGCGCGGGAAGAAGCGCTGGAACTGCTTGCAGGCAGGACCGCCTTTGGCGCTGCGTTTTTCGACGTGGCGACCGAAGCGCTCGCCATTGGCCTCGACTATCGACTGGGCGGCGTCGCCCTGCTCTCGGCAGACGGCAAAAGCGTCGAACTCCTGTCCCTCCATGACCGCGACGGCAAGCGTCGGCCGCGCGGCTATCCATTGACCGGCTCGCCCTGTCAGAGGGTGTACAAGGCCAAGCCGGATCGCCCGCATGTCTTCATCTCGGGTAGCGCGACCCGGCGGTATTCGAATATCGCCGGCCTCGGCAAGCTTGGGGCGCTCTGTTACCGCGGCGAGGTGTTTTGCGGGCCCGACGGAAAGCAGGCCGGGCACGTGTTCGCGGCAGGCACCCGGCCGGACGAGGACAACGCCGATGCCAGAGCGTTCTTCCGCATGGTCAGCCAGCGGGTCGGCGCCGAGTACAATCGCGGCCTGGCCGAGGACGCGCTCAAGCAGAGCGAATTGCGGACCCGCGCCGCCGAGCAGCGGCTGCGGGACGCCGTCGAGAGCCTGTCGGACGGCTTCGCCCTCTACGACGCGAACGACCGGCTGGTTCTCTGCAACGAGAAGTGGATGGAGCTGTATGGCTACGGGGAAGACGAGGTGCAACCCGGAATCCTGTATGAGGATCTGGTGCGCCTCGATGCCTCGCGCGATGCCGTCGCCGGGGATGCCGACGCCTATATCCGGCAGCGACTGGCCTATCGGCGCCGCTTCCTGGGCTCCTTCGACCTGCAGCTGAAGGACGGCCGCTGGATCACCATACGCGAACGCGAGACCTCCGAAGGCGGTATCGTCGGTGTTCAGACCGACATCACAGATCGCATGGAGGCGATCGAATCGCTGCTCGGCGAAAAACACGCGGCGGAACAGGCGAGCGTCGCCAAATCGGAGGACCTGATCAAGATCAGCCACGAGCTCCGCACGCCGATGAATGCGATCGCCGGATTTGGCCAGATCATCCGATCGGCGTCGTTCGGCCCCCTCGGCAATCCCCGCTACCAGGAGTATGCGAGCGACATCGTCGCCGCGGCCGAGCATGTGCTGGGTCTCGTCAAGGGATTGCTGGACGGTGCGAAGGCCGATTCCACCGGCCTGTCGCTCCAGGAGGAGGTGATCGACATTGCCGAGACGGTTCGCGCAGCGCTGATCTTCGTGCGCGAGGCGGCGGCCAAGAAGCAGATTGCGATCGACCTGTATCTCGCGGACGACATGCCCAAACTGCGGGCCGATCCGCGCAAGCTCAAGCAGATCCTGCTGAATCTGCTGGCCAACGGCATCAAGTTCACACCGCCGGGCGGCCGTGTGATGATCATGGTGCATGGCAGCGCCAGGGATGGTTTCGTCTTCGAAATCGCCGACAGCGGTCCCGGTATCGCCGACGTCGACATCGATCACGGGTTGCGCGAATACGGCCAAGTGCGCGGCGACGGAACTGCCAGCGAGGAGGGGACCGGCCTCGGGCTGCCGCTGGCGTCGGCGCTCGCAGTGCTGCATGGCGGAACGCTCGAGCTCGACAGCGCGGTCGATTTCGGAACGCTAGTGACCGTTCGCCTCCCGTGGGACCGGGCCGTGATCAGCGAGGACGGCCGGCGCGCCAGCGTCTGAGCGAATCGGCCGATCTGGCGCGGCGCGGAACAGGGCGTCGACGCCCCGGGGATTCAAGCCTGGTCCGGCTCACGTTGTGCGTCCGTAGTCGTTAATCTTTTGGCTTTGACGCTGTGCCGCGCTATATCGCATGGCATGTCGACTTTCCTGACCATTCTCTTGTTCGTCGCGATGGGCCTGACGCTTGTCGTGCTGTTCACCGGGCTCATCTCGATGGCACGCGGCGGCGAATTCAATCGCAAGAATTCCAATCGGTTGATGCGGTTGCGGGTGATCCTGCAAGGCATCGCGGTGCTGATCTTCCTGTCGCTTCTGATCCTGTTCAAGGACGGTTGAGGCGGCGCATGGTCAAGCTGACGAAGATCTACACCCGGGGCGGTGACGCGGGCGAGACGTCGCTGGGGGAAGGCACGCGGGTGCGCAAGGATGCGCTTCGGGTCGAAGCATTCGGGACCGTCGACGAGGCCAACGCGGCGATCGGGATCGCGCGGCTGCATTCAGATGGCACGGTGGACCCGATTCTCGGCCGGCTCCAGAACGATCTGTTCGACCTCGGCGCCGATCTCTGCCGGCCGGAAGAGAGTCGCGCGTCGAAGACGGCCTTGCGGGTCAGCACCGCGCAGGTGACTCGCCTGGAGGCGGAAATCGACCAGTTGAACGCGGCGCTCGCGCCGCTGGAGAGCTTCGTTCTGCCGGGCGGCAGCCCCGCGTCAGCCTATCTGCATCTGGCGCGGACGGTGACGCGACGCGCCGAACGTTTGGCCGTCGCGCTGGCCGCCGTCGAGCCGATCAATCCGGAAGCTCTCAAATATCTCAACCGACTATCGGACCTGCTCTTCGTGCTGGCGCGACACTGCAACGATACCGGCGCGGGCGATGTTCTCTGGACGCCCGGCGCAAACAGATGAGCAACACCTTCCCGCAGACCGCATGACAATGCGGCTGCTGCGGCCGTTTCCGACTGTCGTGCCTCGGACCGCCACAGTCCATTTCGCGACTGCAAAAAATGCTTTCGCAGTGCGGCGACGCTTGCCTTGACAGTGGTAGTGCCCGGTCCTAAACAGGGGCGTTTTACTGCCGCGCACCATCCCATCGCCGGAGGGAGCCTTCATGAAGATACTCGTTGCCGTCAAGCGCGTTATCGATCCCAACGTCAAGGTCCGCGTCAAGACCGACGGGACCGGTGTCGAGACCGCGAACGTCAAGATGGCCATGAATCCGTTCGACGAGATCGCGGTGGAAGAAGCGATCCGGATCCGCGAGGCCGGTAGCGCCGAGGAGATCGTGGCTGTCTCGATCGGTGCCCCGCAGGTCCAGGAAACCATCCGCACGGCGCTCGCCATGGGCGCGGACCGCGGTATTCATGTGGCGAGCGACGAGGACATTCAGCCCCTGGCCGCGGCCAAGCTCCTAAAGGCGGTGATCGAGAAGGAACAGCCGGGGCTGGTGATCCTCGGCAAACAAGCGATCGATGATGATTCCGGGCAGACCGGGCAGATGCTTGCCGGCCTTCTCGGCTGGAGCCAGGCCACCTTCGCCTCGAAGATCGTGCTCGGCGACGGCGAGGCGGAAATCACGCGGGAGGTCGACGGCGGCCTCGAGACGATCGCCGTGAAGCTGCCGGTGGTCGTGACCACCGACCTGCGCCTCAACGAACCCCGCTACGCCTCGCTGCCGAACATCATGAAAGCGAAGAAGAAGCCGATCGACCAGATGGCGCCGGCCGATTTGGGGGTCGACGTGACACCGCGATTGAAGCTGCTCAAGGTGGTCGAACCGCCGAAACGGCAGGCCGGCATCAAGGTCGACTCCGCTGCGGAGCTCGTCGACAAGCTCAAGAATGAAGCGAAGGTGATCTGAACCATGAGCATCCTGGTCATCGCGGAACACGACAATTCCGAGCTGAAGCCGGCCACGTTGAACACCGTCACCGCGGCGAAGGCGCTCGGCGGCGAGATTCACCTGCTGGTCGCCGGGGAAGGATGCGGCGCCGTGGCCGAGGCCGCCGCGAAGATCGACGGCGTCGCCAAAATACTGGTCGCGGACGCGCCGGAATATGCGCACCGGTTGGCCGAGAACGTCGCCGCGCTCCTGGTCGGTCTCGCGGACGGCTACGGCCACATCCTCGCCCCGCACACGACGTCGGGAAAGAACATCCTGCCGCGCGCGGCGGCGCTGCTGGACGTTCAGCAAGTCTCCGATATCACCGGCGTGATCTCGGAAGACACCTTCGAGCGTCCGATCTATGCCGGCAACGGAATCGCGACCGTTCAGGCGACCGACGCGAAGAAACTGATCACCGTGCGCGGCACGGCCTTCGATGCGGCGGCGGACAGCGGCGGCAGCGCCACGGTAGAGCAGGTCGCGGCGACCGGCGATAGCGGCATGTCGCGCTTCGTGCGGGCCGAGACCAGCCAGTCGGAACGGCCGGAGCTGACCTCTGCCAAGATCATCATCTCGGGCGGTCGCGGCATGCAGTCGGGCGAGAATTTCGCCATGTTGGAGCGGATCGCCGACAAGTTGGGCGCCGCGGTCGGCGCCAGCCGCGCCGCGGTCGATGCCGGCTTCGTGCCGAACGACTATCAGGTTGGCCAGACCGGGAAGATCGTGGCGCCCGACCTCTACATCGCCGTCGGCCTGTCCGGCGCGATCCAGCATCTGGCGGGTATGAAGGATTCGAAGGTCATCGTTGCGATCAACAAGGATGAGGAAGCGCCGATTTTCCAGGTCGCGGACTATGGCATCGTCGGTGATCTGTTCGAGGTCGTGCCGCAGCTGGAGGCGGAGCTCGACAAGCAGGGTTGAGACCGCGTCAGCGTCGCGCCCGATCGGCAAATGGCAATGGGGATTTCAACTCGATGATAAAGAAAATCGGCGTAATCGGCGCCGGCCAGATGGGCAACGGTATCACGCATGTGGCAGCTCTTGCCGGCTATGATGTCAAGCTGCTCGATATATCGCAGGACCAGATCGACAAGGCGTTGGTGACGATCGAGCGCAACATGGATCGCCAGATCCGGCGCAAGACGATCAGCGAGGACGACAAGGTAGCGGCGCTGGCCCGGATCGAGACCGGCGCGGACTACGCGATGTTCGGGGATTGCGACATCGTCGTCGAGGCGGCGACCGAGAACGAGGAGGTCAAGCGGACGATCTTCAAGACGCTGGTCCCGCATCTCAACGACCATGCGCTGCTTGCGACCAACACCTCCTCGCTGTCGATCACCCGGCTTGCCGCGGTGACGGACCGGCCGGAACGCTTCATCGGCATGCATTTCATGAACCCGGTGCCGTTGATGAAGCTGATCGAGTTGATCCGCGGCCTTGCGACCAGCGACGACACCTTCCAGGCGGTCCGCAAACTGTCGGAAGATCTCGGCAAGACCATTGCCGTGGCCGAGGATTTCCCGGCCTTTATCGTCAATCGTATCCTGCTGCCGATGATCAACGAGGCGGTCTACACGCTGTATGAGGGCGTCGGCGGCGTCGAAGCGATCGACACGGCGATGAAGCTCGGTGCGAACCATCCGATGGGGCCGCTGGAACTGGCCGATTTCATCGGTCTCGACGTCTGCCTGTCGGTCATGCAGGTGCTCTATGACGGGCTGGCGGATTCGAAGTATCGGCCCTGTCCGCTCCTGGTCAAATATGTCGAGGCTGGCTGGCTGGGCCGCAAGTCGGGCCGCGGTTTTTACGATTACGGCGGCGAATCCCCGATTCCGACGCGATAGCCTCTTCGCGCCCGGCCGGCAGGCTTCCGCCGCCGCTGGCAATTCATGATCGGAAGCCCGCCGATGCCGTGCCGGGCGGTCTTCAGTGGTCGCTACCGTACACGAGCTGCAACCCGCGTTGGCGGTCGAGGACCGCTTGCCCGGTTCGGCTCCTCCTTCTTGCCCTGGTCGAGATAGTGCCGGATCAAGGCAATGGCCTCCGCCGAGTCCCACTCCGCGTATCCCGGAAGTTCGCCGACGATCTGCCCGTCGCGGTCGATCAGGTAGCTCCAGGGCAGGGCTCGCATTCCGAGTTCGCGGCCCAGACGCATCTTCGGATCGAGGAACAGACCGAGATGGCGGATGCCGAGTTTTTCGAGGAACGGGCCGGCAACGGCGGCGCCGCCACGGTCCTGGCTGATCGCGAGGACCAGCAGCCCCTCGGCAGCGAGCTCGGCCTGCAGCTTGTCGAGCGAGGGCAGCTCGCGGACGCAGGGCGCGCACCAGGTGGCCCAGAAATTGACCAGTAACACCCTGTCCTCGAAATCGCCAAACTTGACCTCGGCGCCGTTTCCGGCGAGGAACGGGGTCTGCGGCGCTGGAAGCGGCGGGTCGTTGAAGCTAAATTGCTCCATCCAGCCGGACACGGGTGGCGTTTGGTCGGCGCCCGCGTGCCCCGCAAGAAGACCGGAAACGGCGCTCAAACCGAACACCAGGACCATCATGTTTACGATCTTGTGCATCACTTTCTCCCGCCGGACGGTCCGGCCATGAGCGCCAACGAAATGTGGGGCGGACGGTATGCCGCCGGTCCATCCGCCGTGATGGAGCGGATCAACGCGTCCATCGGTTTCGACTGGCAACTCTATGCCCAGGACATCGCCGCTTCCAAAGCCCATTGCGCGATGCTGGTAGAGCAAGGGATCATCGGCGCCGCGGACGGTACGGCGATCCTGGACGGCCTCGACATCATCCTGAAGGAAATCGAGTCGGGCAAGTTCGAATTCAAGCCTGCGCTGGAAGATATTCACATGAATGTCGAGGCCCGCCTCGCGGAGCTGATCGGCGAGGCCGCCGGGCGGTTGCACACGGCACGCAGCCGCAACGATCAGGTGGCGACGGACCTGCGGTTGTGGATACGCGACCGGATCGATGCGCTGGACGCTCAGCTGGCGGCGCTGCTGGCGGCGCTGATCGAAAAGGCGGAGCAGGAAGCGGATACGTTGATGCCCGGCTTTACCCACCTCCAGTCGGCCCAGCCGATCACCTTCGGGCACCATCTGATGGCCTATGCCGAGATGTTCGGGCGCGACCGCGGCCGTTTCGCCGATTGTCGCAAGCGTCTCAACGAGTGCCCGCTCGGGGCGGCCGCACTGGCCGGAACGTCGTTCCCGATCGACCGCAAGCAGACCGCTTCGGCGCTCGGATTCGACCGCCCGATGGCGAATTCCCTCGACGCGGTCTCGGCCCGTGACTTCGCGCTCGAGTTCCTGTCCGCCAGTGCGATCTGCGCCAGCCACATCTCGCGCCTCAGCGAGGAGATCGTCCTGTGGTGCTCCGAGCAATTCGGCTTTATCCGGCTGTCCGATTCCTTTACGACCGGATCGTCGATCATGCCGCAAAAACGCAATCCGGATGCGGCGGAACTGGCGCGCGCCAAGGCGGGACGCATCGTTGGTGCGCTGACGGGCCTGCTGGTGGTCATCAAGGGCCTGCCCCTGGCCTACGGCAAGGACTTGCAGGAAGACAAGGAACCGGTGTTCGATACCGCCGGATCGCTTGCGCTCGGGCTCGAAGCGACGGCCGGCATGGTGCGCGATATGGAGGCGGACAGAGGCGCGATGCGGGCCGCTCTCGAGCCTGGATACCCGACCGCAACGGACCTTGCGGACTGGCTGGTACGGGTGCTCGGACTGCCGTTCCGCGAGGCGCATCACGTCACCGGGCGGCTCGTCGCACTGGCGGAAGCGAAAGGCCAGCAACTGGCCGAACTGGCGCTTGACGACATGAAGTCGGTCGAGCCGCGCGTCACCGAGGACGTGTTCGCGGTGCTGTCGCCCGAGAAATCGGTGCAGAGCCGGGCGAGTCTTGGCGGCACGGCA
The DNA here is from genome assembly GCA_020356105.1 of Rhodospirillales bacterium. Lineage (GTDB taxonomy): Bacteria > Pseudomonadota > Alphaproteobacteria > UBA8366 > JADFVY01. The sequence goes on from CP070634.1 coordinate 2,360,950, forward strand.
CCCGGCAACGTCCGCAAGGCAGCGGCGGCGGCACGAAAGCGGCTGCTGTGACGCGCCGTCGATTGCTGGTTCTGCTGTACGGCATGGTCGCGGCGGTCGGTGGTTGCGGCAAGAAGGGGCGCCCGAAACCGCCCGATCCCGAGAAGAGCACGTTCCCACGGCAGTACCCGAAACCGGAATGAACCATTTCCAGTATATCGACGGCGAACTGCATGCCGAGGATGTCCCGCTTGCCGAGATCGCTCGATCGGTGGGCACGCCGTTCTATTGCTATTCGACCGCGACCCTGGAGCGCCACTACAAGGTGTTCGCGCAGGCCTTTGCCGATCACGACGCCCTGATCTGCTATGCGGTCAAGGCGAATGCCAATCTCGCGGTGATTCGCACGCTGGCCGATCTGGGCGCGGGTGCGGATGTGGTCTCGGAAGGCGAGCTGCGCAAGGCCCTGGCGGGCGGCGTGCCGCCGGAGCGCATCGTGTTCTCCGGCGTCGGCAAGACACGGGCGGAGATGGAATTCGCGCTCGACCAGCGGATCATGCAAATCAACGTCGAATCGATCCCGGAGCTGGAAACGTTGAGTGCCGTCGCCTCGCAACGGGGAATGACGGTGAGTATCGGCATCCGCATCAACCCGGATGTCGACGCGCGAACCCATGAGAAGATCTCCACCGGAAAGGCGGAGAACAAATTCGGCATCGCCATCTCGGCGGCCAGGGACGTGTTCGCCCGGGCCGCGGCACTTCCCGGCCTCCGGCCGATATCGGTCGCGATTCACATCGGCTCCCAGCTGACGGATCTCGAGCCCTTCCGGGCCGCGTTCACCAAGCTCGCCGCCACGGTGCGGGATCTGCGCGACCACGGACACCGCATCGACCGCGTCGATCTCGGCGGCGGGCTCGGCATCCCCTACCGCGAGGAAACGCTGCCGCTGCCCATCGAGTACTCCAAAGTGGTCGCGGACACGGTTGGCGATCTCGGCTGCCGGCTGGTGTTCGAGCCCGGCCGGATGCTGGTCGGCAACGCGGGAATCCTGGTCAGCCGGGTGATCTATGTAAAGGACGGGGAGGCCAAGCGGTTCCTGATCATCGATGCCGCGATGAACGACCTGCTGCGCCCGGCCATGTACGATGCATGGCACGACATCAAGCCGCTGCGCGCGCCGCCGCCGGACGCCGCGGTGGCGCCTGTCGATGTCGTGGGACCGGCTTGCGAGACCAGCGACACCTTCGCGCGGCAACGTGATCTCACACCTGTTCGCGAAGGCGATCTTCTGGCAATATTAACCGCCGGCGCGTATGGTGCCGTGATGGCGTCGAACTATAACGTTCGCCTGCTCACGCCTGAGATCCTGGTTCGTGGATCGGACTGGTCGGTGGTACGGCGGCGGCCGGACTACGAAGACCTGCTGCGCCAGGACAGTCTGGCAAAATGGCAGGTTCGGTCTAGATGAATGGAACGGGCGACGGATCGCGGCGCGTGAAAGAGGGACCAGGAATGAAGCGACAGCGTGGCGACGCATATTGGCTCTGGCGGGTATCGCTTTCGGCCGTGATCCTGTTCTTTGAACGCCTGTGGCGCGCTTTGTGGCCCGCCTTCGCGGTGTGCGGGCTGTTCGCAGCGCTTGCCATGTTCGATCTGTTCCACGCTCTTCCGGGCTGGCTACACGCGACCGTTCTGGCTGTTTTCGCGGCTGCATTGTCCGCCTCTCTCTGGGCGGAATTCAGACGGTTCAGGCTTCCCGAGCACAGTGCGGCCCGCCGCCGCCTGGAACGGGTCAATGAGTTGAACCATCGGCCGCTCGAGGCGCTGGACGACGATGTGGCGGGCGGCACAGGGGCCGATCCCTTGACCCGTGCCCTGTGGCAGCGTCACCAGGCGCGAATGCGCGAAACCGTCGCAGCACTTCGGATCGGCGCGCCACATCCGCAGCTGGCCCGAAAGGATCGCCACGCTCTTCGTTTTGGCGTCGTCATCGCCCTCGGTGTCTCGTTGATCGTTGCCGGTGATGAGGCCGGCAGCAGGTTGTGGGGAGCGTTCGTTCCCAATGTCTCGGCCACGCCGGCCCGTCAGGCCAAGCTCGATGCCTGGCTGACGCCGCCCGAATACACCGGCAAGCCGCCGGTCTTCCTGGCCGGCGGGTCCGAGCAGAAAGTGCCGGACGGGCCTATTACCGCGCCTCAGGGCAGCGTTCTGGTGGCGCAGGTCAGCGACGCCGGATCGGCTCCGATTGTCGTGACCCCGAACGGCCCGGCCGAGGGCGACCTATTCGACGCAACCGCCGAAGACAGTTATCGCGCGCGCGTGCCGCTTGAGCAGGACGGTCAGATAGAGATCCTGCTGGAGGGCCGCGCGCTCGGCGCCTGGGATGTCGTGATCATCCCCGATCAGGCTCCGACGGCGGCATTCCTCGGCGAACCCGGCGAAACGGCGCTGGCCGCGTTGCGGATCGACTTCGAAGCCCATGATGATTACGGACTCGCCAGCGTGACGGCGACGATACGCAGGCCGGACAGCTCCGCGATCGACGGGGAAACGATCACGTTCGAACTGCCGCTGCCGGGCCTGAACGAGACGGATGCGGCGGGCACCGGATATCAGGACCTGACGCCCCATCCGTGGGCCGGGCTGCCGGTGGAAATCCGATTGACGGCTCGGGACGGCCTTGGCCAGCGCGGGACAAGCGGGGCGATCAGTATCGTCTTGCCGGAGCGGATCTTCACACATCCGGTCGCGCGCGAGATCATCGCCGAGCGCAAACGGTTGAGCGCCGAACCCGAAGCGGCGCGCGACACCGTCGGTGCCGCCTTGAGCGCGATCGCCCGCCGCACCGACGCGTATGACGGCGATGTCGTCGTCTTCATGGCCTTGAACGCGGCCAGCAGGCGCCTGAAGTACAGTAGCGCGGCCGACGTGGTCGAATCGGTTCAGGAACTGCTCTGGGATACCGCATTGCGCCTTGAGGACGGGGAGTTGTCGCTCGCGGCTCGCGAGCTGCGCCGATTGCAGGACGAGCTGATGCAGGCGTTGGCCAACGATGCCTCGGATGAGGAGCTGGCCCGCCTCATGGATGAGCTGGAGGCGGCGTTGAACGAGCTTCTCGACGCGCTGGCGCGGATGCAGCCCCAGGACATGGAGGGGCTGCCATTCGATCCCGAGGCGCTGGCGATGACTCGCGAGGACCTCAAGAACCTGTTCGACCGAATGCGGGAATTGGCGCAGAACGGTGCAAAGGACGCGGCGCGACAGATGCTCGCGGAACTTCAGAATCTGCTCGAGAACCTGCAGGCTGGCCGGATGGGTCAGGCGCCGCCGCAGTTCCAGCAGGGAATGCAGATGCTGGATGCGCTGCAGGAACTGATCCAGGGCCAGCAGGAGCTGCTCGACCGGACCTACAACGAGGCCCAGCGCCGCGGACAGCAGCAACAGGGAGGCGAAGACGGCCGTCAACAAGGGCAGCCCGGTCAGCAGGGGCAGAGGGGACAGCGCGGCCAGAGCGGCGACGGCGACTCGGTCGAAACGGCCCTCCAGGAGGCGCTGCGCCGCCAACTGGGCGAGATCATGCGTCAGCTCGGTGAGGTAACCGGCGAGATTCCGCGTCAATTCGGGCGGGCGGAAGGAGCGATGCGGCGCTCGACCGATTCGCTAAGGGCGGACCAGCCCGGTGCCGCGGTCCCGCCGCAGACCGAGGCGCTCGACCAGCTGCGCGAGGGCGCGCGGGCGGCGACCGAGCAGTTGATGCAACAGTTCGGTGGCATGCAGGCCGGGATCCGGCCGGGGCAGCCGACTCCGCAGTTCGGCCAGCAGGACCCGCTCGGCAGGCGCAACGAGGGAAATCAGGGGATGACGCAGGGCGACGTAGAGATTCCGAGCGAGAGCGACATCCAGAGGGCCCGGCGGATTCTCGAGGAGCTGCGCCGGCGGGCCGGCGAACGCGACCGTCCGCCGGTCGAACGCGACTACATCGAGCGACTGCTCGAACCGTATTGAAGACTTGCCGGCGCACGCGGCGGCGGCGGCCGCACGCACGAGCGACACGGGCACTCTCCCTGCTGAGGAAATGGCCGCCGGGCTTAGTTCTTGGGTTCGGGTGGCCTGACGTCTCCGGTCGTCGGCGTGGCCGTTTGCAGCGATAGGCCAGCAGGTCCGATCCGTCCCGTGATCAGGCCGGCCACGAACAGGCCGACCACCGCGACACCGAGCAGCAGCAACAGGAACTTGAACCTCCGGCCTCGCTTCTGCGCTTCCGGCGGCGAAACTTCCTGTTCGATCGCGCCGCCATCGGCACTCTGGCCCGGTTCGCCCGAGGCGGCGTCTGCGGACCCGGCGGCGGCCGGCTCGGGTTCCGGGCCTTTCGCCGGCGCGGCGACCGTTTTCGAGGCGGGTTCCGACTCTTGCGCCTCCGCCGCCGGCGCCGCCGTAGCGCCTGACGATGATCCGGCAGCGGCAGCCGAGGCCGCCGCCAAACGCGAGGGTTTCATGCCGAACTGGCCGGTCTGGACCGGGATGCCGTCGGGACCCCCGCGCCAGGCGTGTTTGCAGCGCGAACACCGCACCGTGCGCCCATCCGCGCCCAGCAGCGCTGGGTCGACCTTGAACTGGGTCTGACAGGCAGGACAGTGAAGGATCATGCGCGGAATCGCGGCTTGCTGTTGCTCTCGATAAGGCAGGTATAGGTTGTCGGTCGAAATCTTGCAAGAACACCGCTTTACGGGCGCGCGCGTTCCATGCCATTGTGGGGTCAGGAGCGAACGCCCCCGCGCAACGCAACCACAATACGATCTTGCCGGAAAATCAAACCTTTAACAACGCCGTTCGTTTCGAGAATGTCGGTATGCGCTATGGCACCGGGCCGGAGGTGTTGCGCGAAGTGACCTTCTCCCTCGCACCGGGTTCGTTCCATTTCCTGACCGGACGCAGCGGCGCCGGCAAGTCCTCGCTGCTCAAGCTCATGTATCTTGCGCATCGTCCGAGCCGCGGCCTGATCACCCTGTTCGATGAGGATATCGCGACGGTGCCGCACAATCGGTTGCCGATGCTGCGCCGGCGGATCGGCGTCGTGTTTCAGGAGTTCCGGCTGCTCAATCACCTCTCGGCGTTCGACAACGTCGCCCTGCCGCTGCGGGTTGCCGGGGTGCGCGACAGTACGGTGCGCAAGCATGTCAAGGAGTTGCTGCAATGGACCGGTCTGGCCGACCACATGAACGCACGGCCACCGACATTGTCCGGCGGGCAGCAGCAACGGGTCGCGATCGCCCGCGCAATCATCGCAAAGCCGAACCTACTGCTGGCGGACGAGCCGACCGGTAATGTGGACGAGGCGATGGGAGTCCGGCTGCTGTACCTGTTCGAAGAACTCAACCGGATGGGAACCACGATCGTCATTGCAACCCATAGCGAGGCGCTGATTTCGCGCTTTCACCATCCGGTGCTGCATCTCGAAGGCGGGGTGCTGACGACCACAATGCCGCCCGCCGACGGCGGCGCCGCAAGCGGGCCTTTTCGCTCGACCGGGGAGCACCGGCCATGATCCGACGCCACGGCGACTTGCTGCTGTCGCGTGAACCTTCGGCGCGACTCGTGCCCTGGATCATTGCGCTGATGACCTATGTTGCGTGCCTGATGCTTGCGGGCTCGCTGCTGCTCGCGGAACTCCTGGACCGGTGGACGGACGATCTGACCGGCACGGTCACCGTCCAGGTGATGCCGGTCGAGGGCGAATCGGTCGAGGTAATGACCGACCGGGTCGACAAGCTCGTAACATTGTTGCAGCGCACGCATGGCGTCGCGGCGGCCCGGGCGCTGCCATCCGCAGAGATCGCCGCGCTGCTCGAGCCCTGGCTTGGCGGCGGCGCCCGGCTCGACGAACTACCGCTGCCGCGCTTGATCGACGTGACGTTCGACGAGACATCGCCACCGTCGATGGCAGCACTGCGCACCATGCTGTCGAACGCCGATCCCGCGACCGTGCTCGACGATCATGGGGTCTGGCAAGATCAGTTGGCGGGCCTGATCGGCGCGCTCGGTGCGGTCGCCAGCTTCATCGTGGCGCTGGTCGGCGTTGCGACAGTCGGTATCGTCATCTTCGCGACACGCAGCGGCATGGCGGCGCATCAGGAGGTGATCGAAGTCCTGCATCTGATCGGCGCCCGCGACGTGTTCATCGCCCGCCAATTCCAGAATCTGGCGCTTTCGCAAGGTTTGCGCGGTGGCCTGATCGGTATCGTGCTCGGCGCGGCGACCCTGTGGGCCCTAAGCCGCGCCGCGGCCCATCTCGACACTTCCATGCTGCCGCCGGTCTCCCTGGCCACGTGGCACTGGGCGGTGCTCGCCGGATTGCCGCTGGCCACGGCCGTGATCGCGAACTGGACCGCCAAACATACGGTGGTGCGGAGTTTGCGAAAACTGGTGTAACAATAGGACGATGTCGAGGAGCGCAACGACTCGCCGACGGAAAGGTGCCGATGTTCCGGCGTGAGCGCGAGCGGCGACGGCGGCGAAGAGTGGCGGTTGTGCTCGCCCTGCTGATCTGCGGTCTCGGGGCCTGGGGATGGGGCCTGAGCCGATTCGTGGACAGCATCCCGCGGACCGTCGCGGACGATCAGCGCCGCACAGATGCGATCGTCGTCCTGACCGGCGGCACCATGCGGCTCGAAACCGGATTCGCGTTGCTTGCCGCCGGCATGGCAGAGACACTTCTGGTCTCGGGCGTCGACAAGAGCGTGCCCATCGAGGAGGTTCTGCGGTTGACCGGTATGACCGAGGAAGACGTGGCCTGTTGCGTGACGCTGGGTTACATGGCGGAAGACACCGGCAGCAACGCCAGCGAAAGCGCCGCCTGGGTCCGCAGCAACGGGATCAGGTCGGTCCGGCTGGTGACCGCGGGTTACCACATGCCGCGCAGCCTCCTGGAGTTCCGCGCAGCGCTGCCCGATGTCGAGATCGTCCCGCACCCGGTCTTCCCGGCGCATGTCATGATCGACGAATGGTGGCGGCGGCCGGGCACCGCGAGCCTTCTGATCGGCGAGTACAACAAGTTCCTGCTGGCCGGCTTGCGGACTCTGGCCGGATTCGGCGCGGAAGGATGACGGCGATGATGCTGGTCCGGTCCCTTCTCTTCGCGGTGACGTTCACCGCGACGACAGTGATGATGAGCCTGCTGATCCTGCCGGGGCTCGTCCTGCCCTACCGATTCGTCCTTGTCTACAAACAGGTCTGGCTGAAGGTGGTGCTGTGGCAGATCCAGACGGTGATCGCGATCGATTTCGAAGAGCGCGGCCGCGCCAACATTCCGGCAGGTCCGGTGATCTTCGCCGCCAAGCACCAGTCGGCATGGGATACGCTCGGCCCCAGCCTGCTGCATCCCGAGATGGTCTACGTGCTCAAGCGGGAACTTACCTGGATACCGGCCTGGGGTTGGTATCTGATCCGCGTCGGCATGATCCCGATCGACCGTTCGAAGGGACCCAAGGCCTTGAAAGGGCTTGTGCACCGGGCCCGCGAGGCGATCGCCAAAGGCCGGTCGGTGCTGATCTTCCCGCAGGGAACCCGCACCGCTCCGGGCGCCAAAAGGCCCTATCTGCCGGGTGTCGCGGCGCTGTATGCGGGTCTTGACGTCCCGGTGGTGCCGGTGGCCCTGAATTCCGGGCTGTTCTGGCCGCGGCGCCAGCTGCGCAAATGGCCCGGCACGATCACGCTGGAATATCTGGAGCCGATTTCGCCGGGCCTCGACCGCAAGAGCTTCATGAAAGAGCTGGCCGATCGGATCGAGCCGGCGACGGCCCGGCTCGAATCGGAGGCGCGGGTGCGGTTTCCCTGGCTGCCGCCGCTCCAGGACGAAGAGAAACGGGCCGATACGGCCAAGGCGACGGCAAAAACATAACGGGAACATTGTTTGACCCGGGCGGCGCGAGGGTCTATGACTCGGGTAATCCCCAGATGACGTCACGGAACGGGCGGCCATGGAACCCCTCAGCGCCATCGCGCGACAGATATGGGACATGAAGTACCGGCTGAAGCGGCCGGACGGAACCCCCGCCGATGATACGATCGAAGACAGCTGGCATCGGGTCGCCGCGGCACTGGCGCAGCCCGAGCGCGAAGCGGATACCTGGACCGATCGGTTCTATGAGGCTCTGTCGGGGTTCCGCTTCCTGCCCGCCGGCCGTATCCTGGCCGGGGCCGGAAGCGGCCGTGACGTTACCCTGTTCAATTGCTTCGTCATGGGCTCGATCCCGGACGACATGGCGGGGATCTTCGCCCATCTGCGCGAGGCCGCGCTGACGCTGCAGCAGGGTGGCGGCATCGGCTATGATTTCTCGACGCTGAGGCCGAAAGGGGCACCGGTACGGGGCGTCGGCGCCGATGCGTCCGGCCCGCTCAGCTTCATGGATGTGTGGGACGCCATGTGCCGCACGATCATGAGCGCCGGCTATCGGCGCGGCGCGATGATGGCGACGATGCGGTGCGACCATCCCGATATTCGCGACTTCATCCGCGCCAAGGCGGAGCCGGGGCGGCTGCGCATGTTCAACCTGTCGGTGCTGGTGACCGACGCGTTGATGCGGGCGGTGCGCGAGAATGCCGATTGGCCGCTGGTGTTCGGCGGGAAAACCCTCGCAACGCTGCCGGCGCGAGAGCTGTGGGACGACATCATGCGGGCGACCTATGATTACGCCGAGCCCGGCGTGATCTTCATCGACCGTATCAACCGGCTCAACAATCTGTACTACGCGGAGAAGATCTTCAGTACCAATCCGTGCGGCGAGCAGCCCTTGCCGCCCTATGGCGCGTGCCTTCTGGGCTCGATCAATCTGGCCCGGCTCGTCCGCGCACCATTCACCGGCAAGGCGCAGCTGGACATCAAGGAGATGGAACGGCTGATCCCGGTCGCGGTGCGGATGCTGGACAACGCGATCGAAGTCTCGCACTTCCCTCTCGAGCGGCAACGCGAAGAGGCAACAACGAAACGGCGCATCGGGCTTGGTGTGACCGGGCTGGCCGACGCGTTGATCATGTGCCGACGGCCGTACGGCAGTTCGGAGGCGGTCGCGTTGGTCGAGAAGTGGATGACCGCGTTTCGCAATGCCGCATACCGCGCCACGATCGAGCTGGCGCAGGAGAAAGGGACGTTCCCCCTGTTCGACAGGGAAAAGTACCTGGCAGGGGAGACGATCGCCGGCCTGCCCCGGGCGCTGCGCGATGCGATCGCCAAGCACGGTGTGCGCAATGCCCTTGTCACCTCGATTGCGCCAACCGGCACGATCTCGCTGCTGGCCGACAACGTCTCGTCCGGGATCGAGCCGGTGTTCAGCTACCGCTTCACCCGCAGCGTTCTGATGCCCGACGGCAGCCGTCGCGACGAAGAGGTCGTCGACTATGCCTACCAGGAGTTCCAGCGGCTTGAAGGGGCCGACGCGCCGCTCCCCGATTATTTCACCGAGACGCGCACGCTGGCACCCGACGCCCATATCGTGATGCAGGCTGCGGTGCAGAAATACATCGACAGCTCGATCTCCAAGACCATCAATCTGCCGGACGACATCGCGTTCGAGGATTTCAAGGACGTCTACCTGCGGGCTTACGAGCTGGGCTGCAAGGGCTGCACCACCTACCGCCCGAATGTCGTGACCGGCGCGGTATTGACGCCCGCGGAACCGGCCAAGGACTTGGCGCCGCAACAGGAACCAGGCGCGCCGGAGAGCACCGTCACGGAGGGCGCCGCCGTGGAGGTAGCCGCCGTGGAGTCCGAACCCGGCATCGTCTACATGACGCAGCCGCTCGAACGGCCCGAGGCGCTGGTCGGCAAGACCTACAAGCTGCGCTGGCCGGAGAGCGAGCACGCCTTCTATGTCACGCTCAACGACATCGTCCAGGATGGCCGGCGGCGACCGTTCGAGATCTTCATCAATTCCGCCAATCTCGAGCATTACGCCTGGACCGTGGCGTTGACCCGCATGATCAGCGCCGTGTTCCGGCGCGGCGGCGACGTTACGTTCGTGGTGCGCGAGCTCAAGAGCATCTTCGATCCGCGCGGCGGCTCCTGGGTCGACGGTCGCTACGTGCCGTCGCTGCTGGCGGCGATCGGCAATGTCGTCGAGCAACACATGATCGCCATCGGCTTCATCCCGCAGCCGCAGACCCCCGAGGTCGAGGAGATCAGGCAAGCGGTCGGCGAGTCGCCGCGGCGGTTCTGCCCCAAATGCGGTCAGCCCGGCTTGCTTCACCGCGAAGGATGCGATCTTTGTCCGTCCTGCGGCTATTCCAAATGCGCGTGACGGGATGAGGGAACGATCCCGAAGCTGCCCGCGCTGCAAGGCGCCGATCCGCGGCTATGTCGACGAGTGCCCGTCCTGCGGCTTCGAAAAGCCGGTCGCCCTGCCGTGGCATGTCTACGGGTTGATGGCGCTGATCTTCGTCGCCGCGATGTGGTTCCTGATCGATCTCGACGCGATCGCCCGGGCGATTCTCGCGGTCCGCGAGGGGCTGAGGTCGATGTGACGGCGGTCCCGGCGCGCGGCCGGGCGGGCCCACAAACCCGCCTCAGCGGCCCGTCTCGACCAGCGAGAGGAGCTGGTGGATGGGCCCGTCGGTAATGCCCAGAAGATCGAGGTGCCGGACGGTATTCGCGAGATAGTCGCGGTTCGGACCGCCCTTGCCGACCCCCTGCCGGATCAGCCTCGCCATCTCCCGGCTGCGCAGGCCACCCGCATATTGCCGGTGCGTCCGATCGACGGTGAACGCGTGGCTGGCGATGCGCCCGCCCGGGCACAGCGGATGAAGCAGACGCGGCCGGTAGACGCCGAGAACCATCTCGCGGTCCCACAGATAGGCGAGCGTCTCGCGCGCCCGGGCCCGCTCGACGCGATAGACGAGCCCCCGGCACGAGCCGCCGCGATCCAGACCGAGAACCAGACCCGGCTTGTCGGGGGTTCCCCGGTAGCGGTGCGAATAGACGCAGAACGCCCGATGCCAGCCGTGCAGCAGCGCGGGACGGGATTCGGCATAGGCGAAACCCGGGTTCCACATCAGTGAACCATAGGCAAAGATCCAGATATCCGACTCGACCGCGACGGATTCGACAAAAGCGCTTTTGCGCCGTTTCAATTCATTCGGGAGATCCGGTTCGGACATGGCGGGCGGTTTCTATACGTCCGGGTCCTCGCCGTCCTCCGCTTCGGTGGCGATGAACCGGCCGGCCTGGCCCATCTCCACGACGCCGCGCCGGACCTCCCGGGTGCGGCGGAACAGATCCTCGAGCGTCTCCCCTTCGCCCCAGCGAATCGCGCGTTGCAGGGCGGTGAGGTCCTCGACGAATCGGCCCAGCATTTCGAGGACCGCGTCGCGATTGTTGAGGAACACGTCGCGCCACATCACCGGATCGGACCCCGCGATGCGGGTGAAGTCCCGAAACCCGCCGGCCGAATACTTGATCACCTCGCTGGTCTCGACCACATCGCCATTGCTCGCCGCTTCGCGGCGCAGCTGCGATTCGAGATCCGCCGCCGTTCCGACAATGGTATAGGCGATCAGATGCGGCAGGTGCGAGGTGATGGCCAGCACCCGGTCGTGGTGATGCGCATCCATGAATTCGACCCGGCTGCCGGCGCGGCGCCAGAGTTCGGCCACCCGCTCGACGGCGTCCGCGTCGGTTCCCGGCGGCGGGGTGAGGATGCAGTAGCGGTGCTCGAACAGCTCGGCGAAACCGGACTCCGGACCGGAATGTTCCGTGCCCGCCACCGGATGGCCGGGCACGAAATGCACACCGGTTGGCAGTAGCGGTCCGACATCGCGGATCACCGCCAGTTTGACCGAGCCCACGTCGGACACGATGGCGCCCGCCTTCAGAGCCGGGGCGATTCGCGCCGCGATGTCGGCGAAGGTGCTGACCGGAGTGCACAGCATGACAAGATCGGCCCCGGCGACGGCGTCGGCAACGTTCTCGTGCACGCTGTCGACGAAACCCAGCTCCATCGCCTTGTCCAGCGTCGCCCGCGTCCGCGCGGAGCCGGCGATATGGCCCGCCAGCCCGTCGCGTTTCATGACCCATGCCAGCGACGAGCCCTCCAGGCCGAGGCCGATCAACGCCACGCGCTTGAACAGTAGGTCGCTCACGAAGCCTCCAGATGCTCTCTCAGCGTTTCGACGAGGGCGCGGTTCTCGTCCTCGAGTCCGACGGTCACGCGAATCGATTCGGCCAGGCCATAGGCGCCCATGGGTCGGGCGATGACCCCGCGCGCCCAGAGATGCCGAAAAGCCGCGTCCGCCTTGCCCTGGCTTGTGAACCGGACAAGCACGAAATTGCCGGCGGACGGCGGCACCTCCAGGCCCAGCCCGCCGATCTGCTGGGTCAGCCAGGCGCGCCAGCGGGCGTTGTGCGCGCGGCTGGCCTCGATATGGGCCGTGTCGCCGACGGCGGCGATACCGGCCGCCTGGGCCGGCGCGGTGGTGTTAAAAGGTCCGCGCATTCGATTCAGCACGTCGATGATTGCCGGCGGGCCGTAGGCCCAACCAAGCCGCAGCGCGGCCAGCCCGAATATCTTCGAGAACGTTCGCAGCATCACGACGTTGTCGTTCCCGTCGACGAGGCGGGCTCCCGCTTCATAATCGGCCTCGACCACGTATTCGGCATAGGCGGCATCGATGACAAGGATGACATCGGCCGGCAGGTTGTCGCGCAGCCGCAGCAGTTCCGATGCCGCAAGGTAGCTTCCCGTCGGGTTGTTCGGATTGGCAAGAAACACGAGGCGGGTCCGCTCGGTGACATGGTCGAGCAGAGCGTCGACATCCGCCGTCAGATTGGTCTCTGGCGCCAGAACCGGCGTTGCCCCTGCGGTCTTGGCCGAAATCGCGTACATCAGGAACCCGTACTGACTCTGCAGGACCTCGTCTCCGGGTCCGGCATAGGCCCGGATCAACAGTGCGATCAGCTCGTCCGATCCGGCACCGCAGACGATGCGCTCGGGCGCGAGTCCGAAGCATCGGCCTATGGCCTGCCGCAGTTCTTCGGCACCGCCGTCGGGATAGCGGTGCAGGGTCTCGCCGGCCGTAAGATAGGCCTGCCTGGCCGGCTCGCCGGGGCCGAGCGGGTTTTCATTGGCCGACAAGACGATCACGCGGTCGACGCCCTCGACCTCGTGACTGCCGCCGACATAAGGCGCCACGTCCATGACCCCGGGGCGAGGCTCGGGTTTGGTCATCCGTTGACTCCTGTCATCCGATTGACGAGTTCCTTCGGTCAGCGTGCCGGCGTTTCGGCAAGCGGAACCGGGTAGGCGCCGATGACCTGGGCCCGCACCACGTGATCCAGCTGCCGCAATGCATCGAGTCTCTTGTCGTCCTGGTCGAGAAAATCCGCAACCTCGACAAGGTACTGCAGGCTGCCATCGGTCGCCGCACTCACAAGCCGACCTTCGAGTCCGATCTGCGCGACCATTTCCGCGAAGACGGCGCGCCGCCGTTGCTCTGCCGACTCGATCAGGATGAGGGTTCGATCGTCGCCGGTGGGCTCCGGCGCGACGCGCGCGATCATCAGCGCCCGGGTATCGCGCCCGCGGGCGTTTCCGCCCTGCAGGAACGGCAATCGCATGACGATTCGCGGCGCCTCGCCGGACCACAAACCGGCCCACCAGGGACGGTCGTCCTCATCCAGCGGATAGGGCAGCACACCGTGTGTTACCGTCCCGTCGGCAACGCCGCCGACCACG
>CP070634.1:2374752-2384992 GCA_020356105.1 Rhodospirillales bacterium
GCGCGCAGACCGGGAAAATGCATCACGGCCATCACGGTGCCAACCATCCGGTCAAGGATTTGGCCACTGGGCGGGTCGAGATCACCAGCCAGAACCACGGCTTCGTGGTCGACGCGGACTCGCTGCCCGCGGGCGTCGAGGCGACCCATGTCTCTCTGTTCGACGGCTCGCTGGAAGGCCTGCGTTGCACCGACCGGCCGGTATTCAGCGTGCAGTACCACCCCGAGGCGTCGCCGGGCCCCCACGACAGCCATTACCTGTTCGAGCGGTTTCTCGGGATGATGGAAGAACATGCCTAGGCGCAGCGACATCGAATCGATTCTGATCGTCGGCGCCGGGCCGATCGTCATCGGCCAGGCCTGCGAGTTCGACTATTCCGGCACCCAGGCCTGCAAGGCGCTGCGCGAGGAGGGTTATCGGGTCGTGTTGGTGAATTCCAACCCCGCGACCATCATGACCGACCCGGACACCGCCGATGCGATCTACGTCGAGCCGATCACGCCGGACTTCCTTGCCCGCGTCGTCGCCGCCGAGAAGCCGGACGCGCTGCTGCCGACGATGGGTGGGCAGACGGCGCTGAACGCGGCGATGGCGCTACATGAGGACGGCACGCTGGAGCGACATGGCGTGGAGGTGATCGGCGCCCGGCCGGAGGTCATCGCCAAGGCCGAGGACCGGCAGCTGTTTCGCGAGGCGATGGATCGGATCGGGCTCGAGTCGCCACGCAGCCGGCTGGTCAACTCGATGCCGGCGGCGCGCGACGCGCTCGAATTGGTCGGCCTGCCGGCGATAATCCGCCCGTCCTTTACCCTGGCCGGCACCGGCGGAGGCATCGCCTACAACAGGGTCGAGTTCGAAGAACTGGTCGAGAACGGCCTTCGCGCCTCGCCGGTGCACGAGGTGCTGATCGAGGAGTCGGTGCTCGGCTGGAAGGAATTCGAAATGGAGGTGGTCCGCGACCATGCGGACAACTGCATCATCGTCTGCTCGATCGAGAACGTCGACCCGATGGGGATCCATACGGGCGACTCGGTAACCGTGGCGCCGGCGCTGACGCTGACCGACAAGGAATACCAGATGATGCGCGACGCCTCGATCGCGGTGCTGCGCGAGATCGGCGTCGACACCGGCGGATCGAATGTGCAGTTCGCGGTCAACCCGGCGGATGGGCGCCTGGTGATCATCGAGATGAATCCCCGGGTTTCGCGCTCATCCGCGCTGGCCTCCAAGGCGACCGGCTTCCCGATCGCCAAGGTCGCGGCAAAGCTGGCCGTTGGCTATACGCTGGACGAGCTGACCAACGACATCACCCGGGTAACACCGGCCAGCTTCGAGCCGACGATCGACTACGTGGTCACCAAGATGCCGCGCTTTACCTTCGAAAAGTTCGCGGGCGCCGAGGCCCTGCTGACCACCTCGATGAAATCGGTCGGCGAGGCGATGTCGCTCGGCCGCTGCTTTGCGGAAAGCCTCCAGAAGGCGCTCCGGTCAATGGAAACCGGACTGACCGGGTTGAATGACATCGAGATCCTGGGCGCGGCGCGGGGCGAGAAGGACGCGGTGATCGCCGCCTTGTCGCGTCCGGTGCCGGACCGGCTGCTGGTCGTCGCGCAGGCTTTCCGGCACGGCTTGACGGTCGCCGAAATCCATGATGCCTGCCGCATCGATCCGTGGTTTCTGGAGCGCGTGCAGGAAATCGTCGAGGCCGAGGCGACGATCCGCCAGGACGGCCTGCCGGGGGACATGGCCGGCTTCCTTGCACTCAAGAAGCTCGGGTTCTCCGATGCCCGACTGGCCGAGATCGCCGGTCTTGAGGAAGACGAGGTCGCGCGGCGACGCCGCGAACTGGACGTCCTGCCGGTCTACAAGCGGATCGACACCTGCGCTGGCGAGTTTCCCTCCCCCACCCCCTACATGTATTCGTGCTACGAGGGCGACGGCGTGGTCGCCGCGGAGTGCGAGGCCGAAGTCTCGGCGGCGACCAAGGTGGTGATCCTTGGCGGCGGACCCAACCGGATCGGTCAGGGCATCGAGTTCGACTATTGCTGCGTGCACGCATCATACGGGCTGCGTGACGCTGGCGTCGAGACCATCATGGTCAACTGCAACCCGGAAACCGTCTCGACCGATTACGACACCTCGGACCGCCTGTATTTCGAGCCGCTGACGGCAGAAGACGTGATCGAGCTGATCCGGGCCGAACAGAGGGCCGGAACGCTCAAGGGGGTGATCGTGCAGCTGGGGGGCCAGACCCCGCTGAAGCTGGCGCAGGCGCTCGAGGTGGCCGCCATCCCGATCCTCGGCACACCGCCGGACGCGATCGATCTGGCCGAGGACCGCGAACGCTTCCAGCAGCTGTTGCAACGGCTGGGCCTGATGCAGCCGGCGAACGGCACCGCGACGTCGACCGACCAGGCGGAAGCCGTCGCCGACAGGATCGGCTATCCCGTCGTCATTCGCCCGTCCTATGTCTTGGGCGGTCGGGCCATGGAGATCGTGCATGATCTCGACGGCCTGCGACGGTATATGGCCCGGGCGGTCCAGGTTTCAGGGCGCAATCCGGTGCTGATCGACCGGTATCTGCGCGATGCCATCGAAGTGGACGTGGATGCGCTGTCGGACGGTGGTCAGGTCTATGTCGCAGGCATCATGGAGCATATCGAGGAAGCCGGCATTCATTCCGGCGACAGCGCCTGCTCGTTGCCGCCCTACTCGCTTGACGGCGAACTGATTTCCGAGATTCGCCGCCAGACCGAGGAGTTGGCTCGGGCGCTCCAGGTCGTCGGGCTGATGAACGTGCAATATGCGATCAAGGACCGCGACATCTACGTGCTCGAGGTCAACCCGCGTGCCAGTCGCACCGTGCCGTTCGTCGCCAAGGCCACCGGCGTGCCGATCGCCAAGATCGCGGCGCGCATCATGGCGGGCGAGAAACTGGCCGATTTCGGCATCACCGATCCGGGGCCGCCGGCGCTCGAACAGATTGCGGTGAAGGAGGCGGTCTTCCCCTTCGCCCGCTTTCCCGGGGTGGACGTGATGCTGGGGCCGGAGATGAAGTCGACCGGCGAAGTGATGGGGCTGGACCGGGATTTCGGCCGGGCCTTCCTGAAATCGCAGCTTGGAGCCGGCGTCGACCTGCCGGTTTCGGGTACGGTGTTCGTTTCGGTCCGCGACCATGACAAATCGGCGGCGGTCGCGCCGGCGCGGGATCTTCTGGCGATGGGGTTCCGGCTCGTGGCGACGCGCGGCACGGCGGGGTATCTGGCCGAGCGGGGCCTCGCGGTCGAGAGCATCAACAAGGTGCTCGAAGGACCGCCGCACATCGTCGACGCCATGATCGACGGTCAGATCCAGCTGGTGCTCAACACCACCGAGGGCGCCAAGTCGATCGAGGACAGTTTCAGCCTGCGGCGGACGGCGCTGACCTGCGGTATTCCCTATTACACAACGATTGCCGGCGCCCGCGCCGCCGTACGAGCCATCGGCGCCCTGAAGCACGGGTCCCTTGAAGTGGCGTCGCTGCAGTCGTATTTTAGTCACGCGAGTTAGAGATATTTCCCGGTGCGGATGGAATTCTCCGCCGGTGCCTTGGGCGTTCCGGCGAAGGGTTCTTTGTGGCGCACCCGCGCGCCGCAAGGGAGGAACGGAAGAAGATGGAAAAGGTACCCATGACCGCAGGCGGCTATGACCGCCTCCGCGAAGAGTTGAGGAACCTGAAATCGGTCGAACGGCCGGCGATCATTCAGCTGATCGCCGAGGCCCGCACACACGGCGATCTCTCGGAGAATGCGGAGTACCATGCTGCACGCGAACGGCAGAGCTTTATCGAGGGCCGGATCGGGGAACTCGAGGACAAGATCAGCCGCGCCGAAGTGATCGATGTCTCCAAGCTCAGCGGCAAGATGGTCAAATTTGGTGCCACCGTGACGATCGCCGATGAAGACACCGATGAAGAGTCGACCTACCAGATCGTCGGCGAGCTGGAGGCCGATATCTCTGCCGGCCTCTTGTCGGTAACGTCACCGCTGGCCCGCGCGATCATCGGCAAGACCGTCGGCGACCAGGTCGAGGTCGCAACGCCGCGCGGCGCCAAGGATTATGAGATTGTCAAGGTCAGGTACAAGTAGAGCGGGCTTCAGTCGTCTTGCTCGGCATCGATCGGAACCCCGACTTCATTCTTGGAACAGCGGATCGACAGCATCGATTTGACATGGCTGACGTTCGGTGCCGCGGTCAGGGTGGTTGTCAGGAACCGATTGTAGCTGTCCATGTTTTCGGAGACGATCTTCAGGATGAAATCCGTCTCGCCGGTCAACATGTAGCATTCGCGCACTTCCGGCCACCGCTTGACGAGCGCCTCGAAGGCGACGAGATCGGCCTCGGCCTGGCTGTTCAGCCCGACATGGGCGAACACGGTGACGCCGTATCCGAGGAGATCCGGAGGGATATCAGCGTGGTAACCGCGGATGAACCCGGCATCCTCGAGGGCTCGCAACCGCCGCAGGCAGGGCGGCGCCGAGATCCCCGCCCGGCGCGCCAGCTCGACATTCGGCATCCTGCCGTTTTCCTGAAGGTCGCGGAGGATCTTCCGGTCGATCTTGTCGAGTTTCACTCGCCGCATAGAAAGGCGCTCCGGATGTCTGTTGTGCGCAATTATATTACAATTCGGCGTCCTGCATGCAAGTGCGACGGAAGGTTGCATGACCTGGCGCGAACGATCGCGCGCCCATCGACCGAGAAGGCCACCTCGTGAGCAGCAACTCGTGCTGGGTGCTGACCGACGGCAAGGCCGGGACCCGCAGCGGTGCGCTCGGCCTCGCGGAGGCGGTGGGGCTTCCGGTGATCGACAAGCACGTCAGCTCCGCTCTGCCATGGCGGTGGCTGCCGCCCTATCTATGGCCGAGGGGCGTGCTGGGGGTCGGCGCCAGCGCAGACCCGCTGGACCCGCCGTGGCCGAGACTGATCATCAGCGCCGGCGAGCGCGCGGTGGGCCCGGCGCTGGAGATAAAGCGGCGCGCCAGCAAAGCCGTCTACAGCGTTCATCTTCAGCATCCGCGAGTCGACCCGGCACGTTTTGATCTGGTCGTCGTCTCGTCTCATGACGGGCTGCACGGGCCGAATGTACGGGTGATCACCGGGGCGCTGCACCGGGTCACGGCGGACCTTCTCGCCGAGGCCGCGACCCGCTTCGCGCGGTCCCTCGAGCATCTGCCGCGGCCGCGGGTAGCGGTGCTGATCGGCGGCGCCAACAGGGTCTACCGGTTCGATGAGAGGACTGCGTTGCGGCTGGCCGACGACCTCGCGGCCCTGGCGCGCGACAGAGGATGCAGTCTGATGGTGACCGCCTCGCGCAGAACCGGCGCCGCGAATGAAGCACTGCTGCGCGAGAAGCTGGATGGTCTGCCGGTCGAATTCTGGGACGGGACGGGCGAAAACCCCTATTTTGCCTATCTGGCGCTGGCCGACGCGCTGATTGTCACGGGTGATTCCGTCAACATGGTGTCCGAAGCCTGTTTTACCGGCAAGCCCGTCCATGTCGTCCATTTGTCCGGTGGAGAGGGCACCAAGTTCGAGCGCTTTCATCGCGCTCTCGAGGAGTCAGGCGCAACCCGGCCGTTCGCGGGGCGAATCGAAGCCTGGCCGAGCGCGCCGCTGGACGAACGCACGGCACTGGCCGACGAGATCCGGCACGAATTGCGCAGGGCTGGCGCTGACGTGTAATTGCGGGTATCTAGGGCGCGGCTACGCGGAGCTGTCTGGAGGCACACGATCACCATGCTCGTCGATCTCGAACATCTGCGACATACGCCGGTCAGCACCGATCCGTTCGATCATATCGTTGTGCCGGAATTCATCCGCAAGGAAGCCTTGGCGAACCTGCACCGCGACTACCCCGATGTCGGCCGGCCGGGCAGCTTTCCCGTCAGCACCGTCTCGTTCGGGCCATCGTTCGGTCGGGTGCTGGAGGAGATCCAGTCGCCGGCGATGACGGCGGCGATCGGCGAGAAATTCGATATCGATCTTGCGGGCAGGCCCACCATGGTGACCGTGCGAGATCGGTGCCGCGCCCGGGACGGCCAGATTCATATCGACTCGAAGGGCAAGCTGGTGACCGTGCTGATCTACATGAACCCGCCCTGGGAGGATGCGGGTGGCCGGCTGCGGCTATTGCGCGGTCCGGACGACATCGACGCCTACAGCGTCGAGGTCCCGCCCGATGAGGGCACGCTGCTTGCGTTCCGCTGCACGCCCGACGCCTGGCACGGCCACAAATCCTTCGAAGGCCGGCGCCGCGCCATCCAGCTCAACTGGGTGATCGACGAGAGCTATCTGAACCGCGAGCAGCGGCGACACCGCATTTCGGCTTTTTTCAAGCGCTTCGCGGGTGCTTGAGTGCACCGCTGCTGCGACACAAAGATGCGCGGCGCTGCATTTTCGTCGCCAGGCCAGCGCGAAATGTCTTTTCGCGCGCGAATCACCCGTGCATTCTAGCGATCCATGGACTGGGACAAGCTGAGAATATTCCATGCGGTCGCTGATGCCGGCAGCTTCACCCATGCCGGCGAGACGCTGAACCTCAGCCAGTCCGCCGTCAGCCGCCAGATCAGCGCGCTCGAGGAAAGTCTGCGCATCCCGCTCTTTCACCGGCACGCGCGCGGCTTGATCCTGACCGAGCAAGGCGACGTCCTGTACCGCACCGTCAAGGAAGTCTTTCACAAGCTGGCGATGACCGAGGCGCTGATCTCGGATAGTCGGGAACGACCGTCGGGCCCTTTGAAGATCACGACGACGGTGGCCTTCGGTACGACCTGGCTGACGCCGCGCATCAAGGAGTTCATCGATCGCTACAAGGATATCGAAGTCAGCGTCATCCTAACCGACGGTGCTCTTGATCTGAGCATGCGCGAAGCCGACGTGGCGATTCGCATGACGGCGCCGCGCCAGCCCGACCTGGTGCAGCGCCACCTGTTGACCGTGCACAGCCATATTTACGGCGCACCGCAGTATCTAACCGAATTTGGCAGTCCGGACACACCGCAGGACCTGGACGGCCACAGGCTCATCGTTTACGGCGAGGACGCGCCGGTGCCGGTATCGTCGATCAACTGGTTGATCGACGCGGGCCTCGAAGGTGAGCGGCGGCGGCGGCCGATTCTCCGGCTCAACAACCTGTATGGCATCTATCGCGCGGTGGCCAGCGGCCTCGGTCTGGCCGCGCTCCCCGATTACATGGTCGACAAGGACTCGCCGCTGGTGCGGGTCCTGCCGGACCTATCCGGACCCGCCATCGAGGCGTATTTCGTCTATCCGGAAGAGCTGCGCCAGTCCAAGCGGGTGAACGTATTTCGAGATTTTCTGCTTGAAAAGGTGTCAGAGGGGAATTTTTGACCCGCTCATACGTTGTCGTATCAGAGTTTATGCATAGGCCGCCGGGTCAGCCATGCGATTAGCGCATATCAGAATTGTCTAATCTGGTATGGAAGTTGCTGACGGTGCGACCTATCTAAGAAAAGCTTGAGCGCCTCTGCGGCGATCAAGCCTAGGCGGCGGGCGCAACGCCCGTAGCCGAAGGGTCTTCGGACCCTACGTCTCCCAGACGTGAAGCCTCCCTGTTCAACTTGCCGGGCCCTTGCGGTCCGGCATCTTTTTTCGTCCTCCCGCAAGGGCGGCAACTGACCCGGTCGACCAGCGCCGGCCAGCAGCTACATGAACAGTTTCTCGCCTTCAAGCCCCTTGTACATATGCGCAACGAACTCGCCATAGCCGTTGAAGAGACGGGTCGGCACGCGGCCGCCGCCGAGCACACGCTCGGTCGCCTGACTCCAGCGTGGATGGGGAACCTCGGGATTGACGTTCGCCCAGAAGCCGTATTCGGCGCCCTGTACCTCCTGCCAGAAATTAACCGGCCGCTGGTCGGTAAAGCTGAACCGCACGATCGACTTGATCGACTTGAAGCCGTATTTCCATGGAACCGCCAGCCGCAGGGGCGCGCCCATCTGCTTCGGGACCGGCTTGCCGTAGGCGCCGGTCACGAGGAACGCCAGTTCATTGGTCGCCTCCTCGATGGTGAGCCCATCGATATAGGGCCAGGGATACCAGGTCTGGCGCAGGCCGGGCATGGTCTCCTTGTCGGCCAGGGTCTCCATGACCACGTACTTCGCGTTGCCGAGGGGCCGGGCGAGATCGACCAGCGCCTTGAAGGGGAAGCCGCTCCACGGCACGTCCATCGACCAGGCCTCGACGCAACGATGCCGGTAGAGCCGCTCCTCGAGCGGCATGCGATTGAGCAAATCGTCGATCGCGATGGTGAACTCCTTCTCCACCATGCCATCGATCCGCACCTCCCAGGGGCGGATGCGCATTGCCTGGGCGGCCTTGGCGATCTCCTTGTGGCTGCCGAACTCATAGAAATTGTTGTAGGTGGTGGCGAGTTTCTCGGACGTCACCTCGCGATCGAGCCGATACCGCAGGTTCCGATTGACCGGGTAGAGACCGGCCGACGGGTCCGCCTCGGCCCGCGCCTCGTCGTCACAGCCGGTCAACAGGCCGGCCGCGCCGCCCATCAGCAGCACCGGCCCGGCAGCGATCGATCTGACCAGCCGACGACGGTCCCGGAACAGCGCTTCGTCGGTCGCCTCGCGTTCCGGCCGCTCCCAGCCGCGGGGGATCTTGATGAGCATCGGCATCTCCTCTTCACTGGCACGCGCGCACAGCCTAGGGCCAAATTGTCACGCAGTCCTCACGGCGCACGGCCCCTGCATAACAAATATGTGATTGGTTCGCACGTCCGACAGGGCCGCCGCCGCGGATCACGCGGGCGGTGCTGCGGGACAACCCGGACGCCGACGGCCGGCGAGGTACTGGTCGACGAGTTCCACCAGACGTTGACGCCCGAAACTGTCGAAATGGCCGGCATGGACGATTCGGGCCGGGACGCGGCGCAGCCGCTCCATGCTCTCCAGATAAGCGTTGACGTCCGAATGGTAGGCGTCGTCCACAAGCGCGCCATCATAGACGGCGTCACCGGAGAACAGCATGCCGGTCGCGTCCTCCCACAGGGCGATGGAGCCGGGAGAGTGGCCGGGCAGGTGCATCACCTCGAACCGCCGGTCACCGAGATCGACGATGTCGCCGTCGCGCAGCAGCCGCGTCGCGGGCGCCGGCCGCACCTCGTAATCGGCCGCGCGGAACCCGTCCGGCGGCAGCGCGGTAAACATGTCGTCGCGGACCCACCCGTCCGCCACCGTGTTGCGTCGCGACGGGTAGGCGAGAATCTCGGCCTCGGTGGCGTGCACGGCGCGCTCGGCGAACTCGTGATGGCCGCCGATGTGGTCGAAATGGGTGTGGCTGCCGATCGCGATCAGCGTCCGCTCGCGGACCAGCCGGACGTGATCGCGCAGGCTGACCACGCCCATGCCGGAATCGACCAGCAGGTCGCGGTCCCGCCCGCGGACGTGCCAGATATTGCAGCGATAGAACGGCTTGACGTGGGCCTCCCGAATCAGGGTGACCCCGTCGTCAAGCCGCCGCAGGTCATACCAGGCGCCGACCGCAGCGGTCCGCATCGGCGCGCCGCACCCCGCGCGACCCGATCAGGCCGCCTGCTTGCGGCTGGCCACCACGTCGTCGGCCAGGCGGCCGGTCAGCTCGGCCAGGTGGTCGAACTTCCATTCATAGGTGCCGACCCCGAAGGTGAGCGACCGCAGCTCGATGATAATGTCGTGCAATTCGGCTTGCGGCATGTGCGCCGCAACGTCGTCCCAGCCCGACCAGCCTTCTTTGGAATCGAATCCGAGAATCTGCCCGCGCCGCTTGCTGATCAGCCCCTGCACCTTGGCCGTGTACGCGTTGGGCACGAACACGTGCACCTCGCAGATCGGCTCCAGAAGAACCGGGTTGCAGCTCGGCATCGCCTCTTTCATGCCGGCGATCGCCGCCAGCTTGAAGGCCATGTCGGAGCTGTCGACCGCATGATACTGCCCGTCGAACAGGTTCACGGCGAAGTCGACGACGGGGAAGCCGAGCGGCCCCTCCTTCATGTAGTCGCGGACGCCGGCCTCGACCGCCGGGATGTATTGCCGCGGCACCGCGCCGCCGGTGATCGTCTCGGTGAACTCGAAGCCGGTCCCGCGCGGCAGCGGCTTGATCTCGATCTGGACGTCACCGAACTGACCGTGGCCGCCGCTCTGCTTCTTGTGGCGGGCATGCTGCTTGGCCGGTTTGCGGATGGTCTCCTTGT
>CP070634.1:2385092-2437930 GCA_020356105.1 Rhodospirillales bacterium
CGGCAAGATCGTCGAGCGTTCCCGCAAGGTCTCCAAGAAGTTGAGCGGTGGCGTCGGCTACCTCCTGAAAAAGAACAAAGTCTCCGTGTTCGACGGGGAAGCAAGGCTCGCCGGGCCCGGCACGGTCGCGGTGGCCAAGGACGGAAAGCCGGTAGCGAGCCTCTCGGCCCAACACATCATCCTCGCCACCGGTGCGCGCGCCCGCACATTGCCGGGGTTGGAACCCGATGGCAAATTCGTGTGGTCGTATATGGAGGCGCTGGTCCCGGATAAGATGCCGAAATCCCTTCTGGTTGTCGGTTCGGGCGCGATCGGCATCGAGTTTGCCAGTTTTTTCAGGACGTTGGGTGCGAGCGTTACGGTGGTCGAGCTGCTGCCGCAGATCCTGCCGGTCGAGGATGCGGAAATCGCGGCCCTGGCGCACAAGCAGTTCGAGAAGGAGGGGATGACGATCATCACCGGCGCCAAGGTCACGGGCCTCAAGAAAGGCAGGGACACGGCGACGGCGACCGTCGAGGCCGAGAACGGCAAAAAGAGCGAGCTGACGGTCGAACGCGTGATCTCGGCGGTCGGTGTTGTCGGGAACGTCGAGAATCTGGGCCTCGAGGCGACCAAGGTGAAGATTGACCGCGGTTGCATCGTCACCGATGGTTTCGGCCGTACGGACGAACCCGGCGTCTATGCGATCGGGGACGTCGCGGGACCACCGATGCTGGCCCACAAGGCAAGTCACGAAGGAATCGTTTGCGTCGAGAAGATCGCTGGTCTTGCGGGCGTGCATCCCATGGACAAGAACAGGATTCCCGGCTGCACCTATTGTCATCCGCAAATCGCCAGCGTCGGATTGACCGAAGCCGAGGCGAAGAAAGCCGGCCACAAGCTGCGCGTCGGTCGCTTTCCGTTCATGGGCAACGGCAAAGCGATCGCGCTGGGTGAGCCCGAGGGCATGATCAAGACCGTGTTCGACGAGAAGACCGGCGAGTTGCTGGGCGCTCACATGGTTGGCGCGGAGGTTACCGAGCTGATCCAGGGCTACGTTGTGGCGATGGGTCTCGAGACCACCGAGGCCGAGTTGATCCACACCGTCTTCCCACATCCGACGCTGAGCGAGATGATGCACGAGTCGGTGCTTGACGCCTTTGGTCGCGTTATCCACATCTGACGTCAGACGGCGATCGAAAGCGACTGATATGAGCCCCGGCACGGCCCCCAAGCTGCGGCATCCGGAAAAACGCAACCGGCCAGACAGCCCGGTGACGCGAAAACCCTCCTGGATTCGCGTCAAAGCGCCGGTTTCGAAGGCGTACAAGGCGACGCAGGCGATTGTGCGGGACAATCGGCTCCACACGGTGTGCGAAGAGGCGGCCTGTCCCAATATTGGAGAATGCTGGTCCAAGCGGCACGCAACCATGATGATCATGGGCGACGTTTGCACCCGTGCGTGCGCGTTCTGCAACGTTGCGACCGGAAGGCCGGCGCCGCTGGATCCCTTGGAGCCGTCAAACGTCGGGATCGCGGTGGCGCAGCTACGGCTGGAGCATGTCGTCGTGACCTCCGTCGACCGCGACGACCTCGCCGACGGGGGCGCCGATCATTTTGCCCGCGTGATCCGCTCGATCCGGCGCGAGTCGCCGATCACAACCGTCGAGGTTCTGACTCCGGACTTCAAAGACAAGGCCGGCGCGATCGAGACGGTGACCGCAGCCCGTCCCGATGTGTTCAACCATAACCTCGAGACGGTGCCGCGCCTCTACCCGACGATTCGTCCCGGTGCGCGGTATTTCACCAGCCTGGAGCTGCTGTACCGCGTAAAGCGCATCGATCCTTCCATGTTCACCAAATCGGGGCTGATGGTCGGGCTCGGTGAGACCCGGCAGGAGGTCGGCCAGGTCATGGACGATTTGAGGGCTGCGGGCGTCGATTTCCTAACCATTGGGCAGTACCTTCAGCCCACCCGCAAACATGCCCGGGTTGACAGGTTCGTAACGCCGCAAGAATTTGACGATTATGCCACGCTGGCGCGCGGCAAGGGGTTCCTTCTGGTTGCCAGCACGCCCCTGACCCGCTCTTCCTACCATGCCGGGGACGATTTCGCGAAGCTTCGCGCCGTGCGCGAAGCGCGTCGGAGCTAGCTAAGTCGCGCGGACGAATGGCGACACACGCGGAAAGACGGGTATTACCGTATCGCCCGGACCAGATGTTCGACCTCGTCGCACGCGTCGACCGCTATCCGGAATTCCTGCCCTGGTGTCTCGGCGCCAGAATCCGCAGCCGGCAGGAGAACGTGATCGTTGCAGACCTGATTATCGGCTTCAGGGGAATCCGTGAACGCTTCACCAGCCGTGTGCTGCTGGACCGTTCGCAGATGAGGATCGACGTCGCCTATCTCGACGGCCCGTTTCGTTATCTCAATAATCACTGGATTTTCAACGCGCGGCCGAACGATGCCTGCGAAATAGATTTCTTTGTCGATTTCGAGTTCCGGTCCCGCATTCTGCAGCGGATCATGGGGCTGTTGTTCAACGAGGCGATCCGCCGCATGGTGTCCGCCTTCGAGGCGCGCGCCGCGGATCTCTACGGTCACGGTTCCGCCGAGCATGACGATGCCGAATCGGTTCGGCCGTGCAACGAATGAAACTCAAAATTTAGTAGAATTCGAACATCCAGCCCGCAAAGCGCTGGAGGCGAAGCGAACGTGGCGCACGCTGCCAACCGAATCGTTGATCCAATCAAGATTCTGCACGTAATAAACTAGGCGCCGCACCTATTTTAGGATATTGTTCGCGCAAAGTGTCAGGGTTTGGTGGCAAGGTGACAATCACTCCAAGACAAATCCGCGCCGCGCGCGCGATGCTTGAGATCAAGCAGAAGGACCTGGCACGCGCGGCGGGGATATCACTCGCAACGCTGAATAATATCGAGCGCGGGGTCGCCGACCCGCGCAGCAGCACGCTGGCGGCGATCGAGCGTGCACTGGGCACGGTCGGGATCGAGGTCGCCGATGACGGGCTGACCGAGGAAGTCTGTCTCCATCGGCTTTCGCGACCCAGCTCCTACGATACGCTCTTCGCGAGCCAGCGCGTACTCGAGACGATCGGACCCACTTCCCTGGTGCGCATTCGCAGGATCTTGTTCTTCGCCAGGATTGACGCGCAGGATGGCGCCATGGCGCCACGCATTTGCCTGCTCATCGAGGGGCGCAGCCGTACCGTCCTGTTCGATCTGGTCGATTTTACCGTCGAAAACGACAGTCGCGCCGCGGAGGTAGCGGGCATCATGCTGGCCTGCTATGCCTTTCACCGTGACAGGCTGTATTTTCTCGACCGGCCTCTCGAGGATACGACAACGGCCGATGTATCGGAAACCGTCTCGCGGCTGATGGATATGCCGTGGCGGCGAATGGAACATCCCCGTGATTTCTTCAACGTGTTCGATAACTGGGACGGGCACTTGCTCAACTATGCGCGCCGGCCCGGCCATCCGATGCGCGATCTTGTCGCCCAGTTGCTCAAGCCTCGGCAAGATTAAGCGCGAGGTCCAGCGCGGCGAGCACAGTGGCCTCACGAATCTGCGCCCGGTCGCCCGTAAAGACATGACGATCGACGATGTTGTGATCGGCATGCGTCGCCGCGTTGCGGCGGGCGCCTGCGACGAACACGAGCCCGACCGGCTTCTCCGGGCTGCCGCCACCGGGTCCCGCGACGCCGGTGACCGCGATGGCGATGTCCGCGCGCGAGCGATCAAGCGCGCCGAGGGCCATGTGCAGGGCGACCTGTTCGCTGACGGCCCCATGTTCGACTAGCGCCGGCCCCGGCACGCCCAGCAACTCCTGTTTGGCTTCATTGGCATAGGTAACGAAGCCGCGTTCGAAGACATGGGACGATCCCGCCAGTTCGGTCATGCAGGCCGCGATCAGCCCGCCGGTACAGGATTCCGCCGTCGCCAGTTTCAGCCCCGCCTCGCGGAACGCCGCCATGACAAGTGCCGCCCGCTGCACCAGCCCCTTCGGCAGGGTTTCGGTCATCCCGTCACCCAGAGCAGCGCGTAGAGAGCCAGTCCGGCATAGACGCCGGCGATGATGTCGTCCAGCATGACCCCCATGCCGCCCGCGAGGGCGCGATCCGCCCAGCTGGCGGGCCAGGGCTTGACGATGTCGGCAACCCGGAACAGTACGAAGCCCGCAAGATAGGTCACGAAATCCGGCGCAAAGAGCGCCAGGGTCAACCACTGTCCGGCGACTTCGTCGATGACGATCGGGCCCGCATCCTTGATACCGGCATGTCGCGTGTAGATTTCGGCAGCCCAGACTCCCGCGACAAACGCGATCGCCGCGGCGCCGAGAAGTGCCCAGGGCCCACCATACCAAGCGATCATCCAGGCGAAGGGCAGGGCGGCGGCAGAGCCCCATGTTCCGGGAATCTTCGGCAGCAGGCCGCTGCCGAACCAGGTCGCCACCAAGAACGCGGGATGCCAGATCGGCAGGGTGCCCGGTATTCTGTCGCTCATAGTCGTACCGTCGCCACGGCCTGCGCCGCGATACCGTCACCGCGGCCAATGAATCCCAGCCTCTCGGCAGTTGTCGCCTTCACGCTGACGCGATCGAGGGTAAGGCCGGCGATTTCACCGATCCGGGCGCGCATCGCGTCCCGGTGCGGTCCGATCTTCGGCGCCTCGCAAATCAAGGTGACGTCGAGATGCGCGATTTCGCCGCCCCGCGCGGCCACCAGCGATGCCGCGTGGCTCAGGAACATGGCGGAATCCGCACCCTGCCACTGCGGGTCCGACGGCGGAAAATGAGTGCCGATATCGGCCTCCGCCACGGCACCGAGAACGGCGTCCGTCAAGGCGTGCAGAGCGACATCCGCATCCGAGTGGCCGGCGACTCCCTTATCGTGGGATATCCATATCCCGCATAACTGTAATCCGTTACCTTCAACAAATCTGTGAATATCGAAACCGGTCCCCACGCGGATATCGCCCTGGCCCGAGAGCAGGGATTCGGCGCGCCGAAAATCGTCTTCCCGGGTGATTTTCAGATTGGCCTCCTCGCCCGCAACCAGTTGGACCGGAAGACCCGCCGCCTCGGCGACCGCCGCATCGTCGGTCAATCCGGTCACTTCGGTCTGGCGATACGCCTCGAGGATCGCCGCGTAATCGAATCCCTGCGGCGTCTGTGCGCGCCAAAGACCGTCACGCGGCAGCGTTGCCGTTACCCGATCGAAGGCGTCCGCTCGCTTCAGCGTGTCGCTCACCGGAATCGCCGGGATTGCTGCCGGGGCGGTCTCCAGCGCTTCCAGCACACGGTCGATCACCGGGCGGCCGACCAGGGGACGCGCCGCATCGTGCAATAGCACGCGCCGCGGCGGATCGGCGGCGATCGCCTCCAACCCGTTCCTGCAGGATGCGAGCCGTGTGTCGCCCCCATCGATCGGGGGCAACAGGCCGAGACCTGCCGTCGCGCTTTCGTAGAGGCTGTGGTCGTCCGGATGAATGACGGTGCCCACCGCGTCGATCCGGGGGTGCGCCAAAAACTGCATGCAGCTGCGCCGCAGCACGGTCTGTCCCGCCAGCATTCGGTACTGCTTCGGCGTGCCGCCGCCCGCCCTGTGCCCCCGTCCGGCCGCGATGATCAAGACGACGGCATCGGCCATGTCGTATCCCCTGTGCCCGCGTCGCGACATTGTGTACAGTTCATCCCCCGCTGCCAAGCCTTTGCTGTGTGGCGATCGGTTCGGTGATATAGTGCGGTCGCCATGACCAGTTCGACATTGCTGTCCCTTGCGGCTCTGTGTGCGCTTGTTCCGGCCACGATCGGGGCGTGGCGCGGAATCAAGGGGCAATCCCCGATTTTCTGGCTTCTGGTTGCCGTCGCCGCCGCGGGCCCACTGGTCCTGATCGTCAAGCAATTCGGCGGCATGTGGAGCACAGGACTGTCCGAGACGCTGTGGGTCACAATCTTCGCCAGCGTCGTGTTGTTCGCATTCGTGTCTCGCAGATGGCGGGAAGGTTGGCGGCTGGCGCCGCTGCTGTTTCCGTATCTCCTGTTGCTTGGTATCTTTGCGGCCATTTGGGGACAGGCGCCACGCGAGCAGGCAACGACGGCTCTGCGTGACCCTTGGATCCTCTTTCATGTGGTGATTGCCGTTGTCACGTATGGTCTGCTCACCCTGGCGGCGATTGCCGGGCTCGCGGTGCTGATCAGGGAACGCAGCATGCGTTCGCGGCGCCGGAGCACACTTTCGGATCTCCTACCCTCGGTGGCCGATGCTGAGCGGTTGGAGGTCGGGCTCCTGACGGCATCGGAGATCGTGCTCGGGCTCGGCGTCTTGACCGGAATGGGATTGCAGCTGGCAACGACCGGCAACCTGCTCGCATTGGATCACAAGACGCTACTCACACTCGGCGGTTTCGCCGTAATCGCCGTGCTGCTGTTCGCCCATTATGGCACCGGCCTGCGTGGCCGCAGGGCGGCCCGAATTCTTCTGATCGGCTATTTGCTGGTCACTCTCGGCTTTCCGGGGGTCAAGTTCGTGCAAGACGTCCTGCTGACATGATCGCCGTGACCTGGGACGTTAAGTTCTTGCGTCGCGGGGGCAAATAGCGTTTATTGCTCAAAATTTGGGCACGTTGCGGTAACGCGTATTGAACAGTCATTCGACTGTTCCCATGATTGCTGGACGTGCCGAGGTGACGAGACCGGACGACGTTTACCCTGACAGTGCCGCACAATCAAAATCTCTCAGAGCCGCCGCCGATCGATGGCGCTGCCGTGCTCAATGCGCTACCCGACCCCGTGGTTGTGGTTGGCGAAGCCGACGAAATCCTTTACGCAAACAGTGCCGCAGAGCATCTGTTCCGCGCGAGTTTCGCCTTTCTGCAAACAAAGGCTCTGAGCGATTTGATCCCTCATGACAGCCCGATACTCCTCTTGCTCGAGCGCGTCCGGCGCAGTGGAAGCAGCATGTCGCAGCACGGTGTGCGGCTTGAAACGCCGCGCATCGGCGATCACGTCGTCCGGGTCGATGCCGCGCCCATGGCGGAGTCCGAGGATCGGATTGTCGTCACGATCCAGGAACAGTCGATCGCCGGGAAGATTGACCGATCGCTGACCCATCGGGACTCGACGCGGTCCATATCGGCCATGGCATCCCTGCTTGCTCACGAGATAAAGAATCCGCTCTCCGGCGTGCGCGGCGCTGCCCAGTTGCTTGAACAGTCGCTCGGCGCCGAGGACGCGCAGCTGACACGGCTGATCGTCGATGAAGCGGACAGGATCGTCAGGCTTATCGATCGCATGGAGGCATTTACCGGCGAGATTCAACTTGATGCGTTGGGGCCGGTTAATATCCATCAAGTTCTCGAACGGGTGCTCTCGATCGCCCGCGCTGGTTTTGCATCCGGCCTGCGCATCATGGAACGTTACGACCCGTCTCTTCCGCCGGTCTACGGTGACGCGGACCGCCTGATTCAGGCGTTCTTGAACCTGGTGAAGAACGCCGCGGAGGCGGCGCCGCGGGACGGCGGCGAGATCATTGTGACGACCGGCTACCAGCACGGCGTCAGACTGGCCGCTCCCGGGGCGGAAGCTCCGATGCATCTGCCCCTCGTCGTATCGGTCCAGGACAACGGCCCCGGCATTCCGGAGGACTTGCGTCGTCACATTTTTGATCCGTTCGTCACCACGAAACCTGGCGGTACAGGACTCGGCCTGCCACTTGTCGCCAAGCTTATCGGCGAGCTGGGCGGTGTCATCGACGTCGACAGCCGGCCACGGCGCACGGTCTTCAGGATATTCCTGCCGATGGCACGCGAAGGAGCCCCCCACAGTTGACTGAAGCCACGATCCTGCTCGCCGACGACGATCGCGCCATTCGAACCGTCCTGACCCAGGCGCTGGGCCGAATGGGACACCAGGTTCGGGCGACCGGTAATGCCGCCACCCTGTGGCGCTGGATTTCGGAAGGAGAAGGGGACGTGGTGATCACCGATGTGGTGATGCCGGACGAGAACGGCCTCGATCTCGTGCCGCGAATTCGGAAGCTTCGACCGGAGCTGCGGGTCATCGTCATGAGCGCGCAGAACACCTTGCTTACAGCCGTCAAGGCAACAGAGCGGGGCGCCTTCGAATACATCCCCAAGCCGTTCGACCTGAAGGAACTGCTCGCGATTGTGCAGCGCGCGCTCACCGAGCCCCATCTGAGACCCAAGCGCGCCGGTGAGCCGGGCGGCGAGGGCGCCGAGGAACAATTGCCATTGATTGGACGATCTTCTGCCATGCAGGAGATTTATCGGGTCCTGGCACGGTTGATGGGAACCGATCTGACGGTCTTGATCAGCGGTGAGTCCGGTACCGGCAAAGAGCTGATCGCGCGGGCACTGCATGATTACGGGAAGCGGCGCAACGGCCCGTTCGTGCCCGTCAACATGGCGGCGATTCCGCGAGAACTCATCGAAAGCGAGCTTTTCGGCCATGAGAAAGGGGCGTTCACCGGGGCGACAAGTCGTTCACCGGGCCGCTTCGAGCAGGCCGATGGCGGCACGCTCTTTCTCGACGAGATCGGGGACATGCCCCTCGAGGCACAAACCCGCCTTTTGCGTGTCCTCCAGGAGGGGGAGTATACGCTGGTCGGCGGCCGCACGCCGATCCGCTCCAATGTGCGCATCATCGCCGCAACGCATCGCGACCTCAGGCAGCTGGTCGCCCATGGTCTTTTCCGCGAAGACCTGTATTTCCGGATCAATGTGGTCCCGATACGAATACCGCCGCTGCGCGAACGGGTCGAGGACATCCCCGAACTGGTCCGCCATTTTCAGAAACGAATGGCCGAAATGGGATTGCCGGCGAAGAACATCGATGCAGACGCGATGCGCCGACTCCAATCCTACCGTTGGCCCGGGAATGTGCGAGAGCTGGAAAATCTGATCAGGCGATTGTCGGCCTTGTATTCTCACGAGTCGATCGGCGTCGACGTCGTCGAGGCCGAGCTGGCTGAAGATGCGCCCGGCGCGACGCCATCCTCGGACCCTGAAGGCCGCAGCGACGGTCTATCCGGCGCCGTTGAGAGGCATTTGCGATCGTATTTCAGGGCACACGGAACCGAATTGCCAGCAGGCGGCCTGTATGACCGGGTATTGCGTGAGGTCGAGCGACCGCTGATCGAGCTCTCCCTGGCCGCAACGGGGGGCAACCAGATCCGGGCCGCGCAGCTGTTGGGACTGAACCGGAACACGCTGCGGAAGAAGATACGCGAATTGGACATCGATGTTGTCCGAGGCGTAAAATACGGCCGGAAAACGATATGAGTTTTCGATGATCGATAGTGCCCCCGCCGCCGAGCGAAAGCTTCTCATCGACCGCGTGTCTGGTCTCTGGCGGCGATTTCGTCTGGGACGCTTGTTGGGAGTGGCCCTGCCACTGGCGGCACTCGTGGCGGGCATCGCGACGTATGTTGCATTGTCGGACACGGATCCGTTGGGCAGCGAGCCCGAGGACATCCTGTATCTCCTCTATGTCGACTTCGTGCTGCTTCTTGCCCTCGCGATCGTCGTCATTCGGCGAATCGTCAAGTTATGGCTTGCACGAAGGCGCGGCTCGGCCGGATCGCGCCTCCATTCCCGCCTGAGCTTCCTGTTTGGACTGGTGGCCGTCGCGCCGACGATGTTCGTGCTCCTGTTTTCAGTCATGTTCATTAGCTCCGGCATCCAGGACTGGTTCAGCGAGCGTGTCGCCAGCACGCTTGAGGCTGCCGACGCTGCCGCACAGGGCTACCTCAAGGAGCATCAGCAGAACATCAGAGCCGACGTCCTGAGGGCTGCGCGAGACATCAATCGTGATGCACGTCTGCTGGAGGCTAATCCGCGGTTGTTAAACCAAGCCATTAACTTGCAGGCGCAGGTGCGCGGACTTACTGAGGCAATCGTGTTCGATAGCACCGGCAAGGTGCTTGCTCGGTCTGGCCTGACTTTTGCGCTCGAGTTCGAGATCATCGAAAGCGCATATATCGAGAGCGCAAGGGCCGGCGAGGTGCCGATCTTTCTCAATGACAGCGAAGACCGTGTTCGGGCGCTCGTGCGCCTTGACAGCTTCCTCGATGCCTATCTGTTTGTCGGTCGGTTCGTAGACGCGACCGTTCTGTCCCATACGGAGCAAACGCGCAATGCGGTTAGCCAGTTCTACAAATTGAAAGACAGGAGCACAGACATACAGATCTCGTTCACCCTGATGTTCTTGCTGGTCGCACTTCTGCTGGTCACCGCCGCCGTCTGGATGGGCCTCAACGTTGCGACCGATATTTCGCGGCCGATCAGCGAACTGATCGCCGCGGTCGACAAGGTGGGTGAGGGCGACCTGTCGGCCCGGGTCCGCGAACCACCGCCCGGCGACGAAATCGGCTCTTTGAGCCGCGCCTTCAACAGAATGACCGATCAGTTGACCAACCAACGGCATGACTTGATCGAGGCCAATCGTCAGCTCGACGAGCGCCGCCAATTTACCGAAACGGTATTGTCCGGTGTCTCGGCCGGCGTGATCGGCGTTGATCTGAAGGGTAACATTGATCTTCCGAACCGGTCGGCCGCGCGTCTCCTCGGGCTCGAAATCGGGAGCATGGTCGGCGAGCCGCTGGACAAGGTGATCCCCGAGTTCGCGGCCCTGTTTCACGAGGCCAAGCGCCGGCGCGACCAGCCGACCGAATCCCAGATCAAGATCACGCGAGCCGGCAGTACCAGAACGCTGCTGGTCGCGATTGCGGCTGAGCAGCTGAGCGGCAAGGTCATTGGCTACGTGGTCACGTTTGACGATGTGTCGGAGCTGCTCGAGGCGCAGTGGAAAGGGGCCTGGGCGGATGTTGCACGCCGCATTGCGCATGAAATCCGCAATCCATTGACGCCAATCCAACTCTCGGCCGAGCGGCTAAAGCGCAAATACATGGAAGAAATCACTTCGGACAGAGAGACCTTCGAGATCTGTACCGACACGATCGTGCGGCGGGTCGACGATATAGGCCGAATGATCGAGGAATTTTCGAATTTTGCGCGCATGCCCGCTCCGATACTGAGACTCGAGAATCTGAGCGAACTGAGCCGGCAAGCAATGTTCTTGCAGCGCAGTGCGCACCCGGAAATCGATTTCGTCGCCGTCATGCCCGAAGAGCCGCAGTTTGTGTCCTGCGACGGACGTCAGCTGGCACAGGTCATCACCAATTTGCTTAAGAATGCCGCCGAAGCCCTCGAGCGTGGAAATGGCAACACCTCCGAGCAACCCCGAGTCATAATGCGACTGATAGCCCGAGATGACCGTGTCGTCATTGAGGTTGAAGACAACGGGCCCGGGCTACCCCAAGAAGGGCGTGAAAAGCTGACCGAACCATATGTGACGATGCGCCATGCCGGAACGGGTCTCGGGCTGGCGATCGTCCGCAAGATCATGGAAGACCACGGTGGCACACTGGCACTTGAAGATGCGGAAGGTGGTGGCGCCCTGATTCGTATCGAGCTGCCGAAAGACGGGAAAGTAGGCGCTCAGGATCGCAGGCAGATCGCGATGGGAGGGCCCGCCGTCAATGGCTCATGAAATTGTGATCTGCGACGATGAACCGGATATCCGGGCCCAAGTCGCAGGCATATTGGAGGACGCCGGATATCAGGCGCGCCAGGCATCCAACAGTACAGAGGTGCTGGACGCGATGGCGAGCCGCCAGCCGGCGCTCGTCATCCTCGATGTATGGCTCGGTGACAGTGAAAAGGACGGCCTCGAGTGCCTCGAAGAAATCCGGCGCGACTATCCGGATCAGCAAGTGGTCATGATCAGCGGTCACGCCACCTTCGACATGGCCGTATCGGCGACCAAGATGGGCGCATATGACTTTATCACCAAGCCGTTCAAAACGGATGTGCTGATCCATACCGTCGAGCGGGCGCTGCGGGAACTGCGCTTGCAGGAGGAGAACAGGGAACTCCGACAGCGGGCAGGGCAAGACACGGACGATATCATCGGCACCTCGCCCATCATGGTTAGGCTCCGCAGAACCGTTGATCAGATCGGCCGCACGGATAGCCGCGCTTTGATCGCTGGCCCGGCCGGAGCAGGGAAGTCCCTCATTGCGCGGGCAATTCACAATGCGTCGCCCCGTGCGCGGGGGCGGCTGGTCGTCCTGAACTGTGCCACACTCGACCCGGACCAAAACGATGTCGTACTTTTCGGAATGGAGCCGAGGGCCGGAAAGCCGCGCCGCCTTGGGGTCTTCGAGAGAGCCCACGGCGGAACCTTGGTGCTCGAAGAGGTCGCAGCGCTCTCACGACAGGTTCAGGC
Organism: Rhodospirillales bacterium; assembly: GCA_020356105.1. Lineage (GTDB taxonomy): Bacteria > Pseudomonadota > Alphaproteobacteria > UBA8366 > JADFVY01. The sequence continues at coordinate 2,397,403 of CP070634.1, forward strand.
CAAGATCGTCGGACTTCTTCATGACAACACGTTCCGCCGATTGGGCGGCGGGAGGCCGATCGAGGTCGACACGCGGGTCCTCGCCACGACGACAATTGATCTCAAGGCCGAAGTCGATGCCCAGCGATTCAATGAAGACCTCTACTACCGGCTCAATGTCGTTCCGATCGAAGTACCCCCGCTTCGTGTCCGTCGCCGCGACATACCGGGACTTGTGCGATACCTTCTGGTGCGGATCGCTGCCGATAAGGACCAGATACCGCCGGTTTTCGAATCGCAAGCTTTTGACGCCCTGGCGGCGTATGACTGGCCCGGCAACATGTGGGAACTTACAAACGTGATCGAACGCCTCCTGTTAACGGCGCGTGGCGCGAACGACAGCCCGATCAAGGCGGCGTCCGTTGCCGCCGCGATTGGCGAGGGATCCCGCAGTGCGACCCGATGGGATCACGATCTAGAGGTGTTGAATCAGCCTCTGCGCGAAGCCCGCGAGGCGTTCGAACGGGAGTACATGCAGTTTCATCTCACACGTTTTGGAGGCAACATCAGTAGAACTGCCGCGTTTGTCGGCATGGACCGGGCCGCACTGCATCGCAAATTAAAATCGCTTGGCGTGACGACAGCCGAAAAACCTGAAGGAGCGGGCGCCTGAGCCCGCTTGCGGGAAGACTCACCAAATGAAGGTTATTGTTTGCGGAGCCGGTCAGGTCGGATTCAACATCGCCCGGTATCTGGCGACCGAGAATAACGACGTGACGGTCATTGACCAGGCCGCCGACCTGATCGGCAAGGTCAATGACCTGCTCGATGTGCAGGCGTTGGTCGGATATGCCTCGCATCCGGATGTGCTCGAGCAGGCCGGTGCTGCGGACGCCGACATGTTGATTGCCGTCACCTACGCGGACGAGGTCAACATGGTTGCCTGCCAGATCGCGCATTCGCTTTTCAACGTGCCGACGAAGATTGCACGCGTGCGGCAGCAGAGCTATCTCAATCCGATATGGGCCGATCTCTTCAGCCGCGATCATCTGCCGATCGATGTGATCATTTCCCCGGAACTCGAAGTAGCCCGGGCGATCGGCCGGCGCATGAGTGTGCCGGGCGCATTCGACATGATCCCGCTTGCAGAAGAAAAGGTGCGGGTGGTCGGGGTGAGGTGCACGGAGCGCTGCCCGGTGATCAACACGCCGCTTCGTCAGCTGACCTCGCTCTTTCCGGAACTGAACATTATCGTGGTGGGCATCGTGCGTGGCGGCGAGCCTATGGTGCCGACATCAAACTCCCAGATGCTTGCAGGCGACGAGGTCTATTTCGTGGCCGACACGGCGCATTTGCCGCGCGCGATGGCGGCGTTCGGGCATGACGAGAAATCGGCGCGCAAGGTGGTGATCGTCGGCGGCGGGAACATCGGCCTGAATTTGGCGCGTGAACTGAGCGAGGCGCGGCAGGGTATATCGACGAAAGTGATCGAGATAGATCGCGACCGTGCGCGAAGAGTTGCCCAGGCGCTTCCTGCCGTCACGGTGATTCAGGGCGACGGGCTTGAAAACGACATTCTTGAAGAAGCGAACGTTGCCACCGCGGAAGCGGTCGTCGCCGTGTCCAATGACGACGAAACCAATATTCTGGCGTCGCTTCTGGCAAAGCGATACGGCGTTGAGCGAGCGGTTACGCTCATCAACAAGCCATCTTACGGACCGTTGATTACGACCCTGGGCATCGATGTGGTGGTCAGCCCGCGGGCGATAACGGTTTCGACAATCCTGCAGCATGTTCGGCGTGGCCGGATTCGATCCGTCCACTCCCTGGGCGACGGTTTCGCAGAGATTATCGAGGCAGAAGCCCTGGAGACCTCGCCGCTGGTCGGCACGCCGCTGAACGAGATTGAATTGCCGGAGGGAGTGATAATCGGTGCAGTTGTGCGGGGCGGGCAGGACGGTCAGGTCATCATCCCTCGGGGCTCGACGGTGATCGAGGGGAATGACCGGGTGATCCTGCTGGCGATGGCGGATGCGGTAAGGCAGGTCGAGAGAATGTTCGCGGTCGGCCTGGAATTCTTCTGATTTGTCGAGGCGAGGGTTATGGCGCGTGTAGCATACGTCAATGGCCGTTACCTGACGCACCGCCGGGCGGCTGTCCATATCGAAGACCGCGGTTACCAGTTCGGCGATGGTGTCTACGAAGTGGTAACAGTCCTGGCCGGGCACATGGTCGACGAGGCACCACATCTGGACCGGCTGGAGCGATCTCTGGCGAGTATCGAAATCGCCTTGCCGATGAGCCGAAGGGCGCTGCAGCTGATCGGCCGCGAACTGCTCCGGAAGAACAAGGTCGTGAACGGGTTGCTCTATATCCAGGTAACCCGCGGGGTTGCACCGCGCGACCACAGGTTCCCGGAGAATGTTCGACCGGCTCTGGTGATGACTACGAAGCACATCGATTTCGCGGCGCAGCCGAAATTCGAGATGGGAGTCAGGGTTATCATGATCCCCGACCAGCGCTGGGCGCGCCGCGATATCAAGAGCATCGGCCTGTTACCCAATTGCCTGGGCAAACAGCGCGCTGCCGAGGCCGGGGCCTATGAGGCATGGCAGGTCGATGCGGATGGCCTGGTGACGGAAGGAACATCCTCGAACGCGTGGATCGTTACCGCCGATGGGCGACTGGTCACCCGCCCCCTTGGCAGTGAGATACTGCACGGCGTGACCCGACGGGCAATTCTCGCGATCGCCGCCGGGGAAGGGGTGGCATTCGAGGAGCGGCCCTTCAGCGTAGACGAGGCGAAACACGCGGCCGAGGCGTTCGTCACGAGTGCCACGTCCTTCGTAACGCCGGTTGTACAGATCGACGATACCCCGCTCGGCGACGGAACCCCCGGACCCGTGTCCCGCCGGTTGCTCGAATGGTACCGGGACTACATGGTCGGAGGGAGGAATGTCGATTGAGCGGCAGGGAATCACCGCCCGCCGCCATCGTGTTCGACTGGGACAATACGCTGGTCGACACCTGGCCGGTCATTCACGAGGCCCTGCTCGGCACGCTGCAGGCGATGGGCCACGCGCCGTGGACGATCGAAGAGACGCGTCAGCGGGTTCGCAGATCCGTGCGCGATGCGTTTCCGGAGCTGTTCGGCGACCGCTGGACCGAGGCCCGCCGGATCTTCTACGACACCTTCGAGCGCATCCATATCGGCCGGTTGCTGCCGCTCGATGACGCCGCGGAGCTTCTCGGCGCACTCTCCGGCGCCGGCATACATCTCGCGGTACTCAGCAACAAAACGGGGCGCTATCTTCGCGCGGAGGCGACGCATCTGGGGTGGACCAGGTTCTTCGGACGCCTGATCGGAGCCGGAGATGCATGTCGCGACAAGCCGGCTCCGGAATCCCTTGAGCTTGCCCTGGCGACCGCCCCCGTTGGACCCGGCCCCGAAGTTTGGATCGTCGGCGACGCCGGAATCGACCTGGAGATCGCCCATAGGACCGGATGCGTGCCGGTGCTGGTGCATCGCGATGCCGCGGAGCCCGAGTTTGCCGCATGGCCGCCAGCCCATTGCTTTGACGGTTGTAGAGCGCTATTAGAATACATAAGAAGGTGGTAATGCTTCACGCCCGTCACATTATCATTGGCGATCCGGCACATTCATCCCATATTACCTGCTGGAGCCTGCGCCAGGGGGGCGCGGACACCCAACGAAACAGTCAAGAAACTCGGGGCGAATCATGTCGACAGAAAAGAGCCAGAATGTACAGGACGTGTTTCTCAATCATGTCCGCAAGAACAAACTGCCGGTGACCGTCTTTCTGGTAAACGGTGTCAAGCTGCAGGGAATTATCACCTGGTTCGATAATTTCTCGGTGCTGTTGCGGCGGGATGCACATTCGCAGCTCGTATACAAACACGCGATCTCGACCGTGATGCCGGCGCAGCCGATCCAGTTGTTCGAAGCAGACCGGACAGAGGCTGAGGCCGTACCTGCAGGCTGAGTCGTCGACGGGAGTGGCGGAAAACAGAGATCACGGAGCAGTCCATACCGGCCGCGCGCTGGTCCTGCATCCTGTCATCGCCAACGGTAAGCCGACGCATGAACCCGCGGCGTGCCTGGACGAGGCCGTTGGGTTGGCGCAGGCCATCGATCTCGATGTCATCCATTCGCAGATCATAAGAGCAGGCCGGATCCGCCCATCGACATTTTTCGGCAAGGGCGCTGTTGCCCGATTCGCAGCTCTGATCGAGGCCGATAATATTGACCTCGTCGTCGTCGACGCGGCGCTCGCACCGATCCAGCAGCGCAATCTCGAGCGCGCCTGGAAGTCCAAGGTCATCGACCGGACCGGCCTCATTCTGGAAATCTTCGGTGCCCGGGCCCGCACCCGCGAGGGCAGCATGCAGGTCGAGCTTGCTGCACTGAGCTACCAGCGATCGCGTCTGGTGCGCAGCTGGACGCATCTCGAGCGGCAGCGGGGTGGCTTCGGCTTCCTCGGCGGCCCCGGCGAAAGTCAGCTGGAGATTGACCGCAGATTGATCGGCGAGCGCATTGCGCGACTGCGCCGTGATCTTTCCGATGTCAAGAGAACCCGGGCATTGCATCGACAGGCAAGGCGGCGCGTGCCATTCCCGATTGTCGCGATGGTTGGGTACACGAATGCCGGGAAATCGACGCTCTTCAATCGATTGACCCAGGCTGACGTGTTGGCCAAGGACATGCTGTTCGCCACGCTCGACCCGACCATGCGTTCGCTCGACCTGCCGTCGGGGCGGACAATCGTGCTCTCCGATACGGTTGGGTTTATTTCGAATCTGCCGACCCAGCTGGTCGCCGCGTTTCGCGCGACCCTCGAGGAGGTGGTCGAGGCCGACATTGTATTGCACGTGCGTGACATTGCCCACCCGGAGAGCGAGTCGCAGAAACGTGAGGTCGAAGCCATCCTTGCCGAGCTGGGGCTTGCGCACGCGCGGCCTCTCGAGGTGCTGAACAAGCTCGACCTGCTGGATCCGGAAGCACGGGCGCAGACCCTGAATCGGGCGGCGCGCAGCGAGGATATGGTTGCCGTTTCGGCGATCAGCGGAGAAGGTTGCGAGGCCTTGTTGCGGGCATTGGATCATCGTTTGTCGGAGAGCCGACACGTCGTTGACATAGAGGTTAGCCTGGCAGATGGGGCGGCGCTGGCTTGGCTGTACCGGCACGGTGAAATCCTTGAGCGCCATGATGAAGGGATGCTGGCGCACCTCGTCGTGGCCCTGGATGCCGACGATGAAGCGCAGTTTCGCAGCCGCTTCCAAGGTCGCAGACCGTGACGGCGATACCGCCGCTTCCCGATTCCGACAAGGTGATTGCAATCATTCGCGAGACGGCGGAACGCGACATCATTCCGAGGTTTCAGCGGCTGCAGCGGCACGAGGTGATGGAAAAGAACGCCGGTGAAGTCGTGACGGTAGCCGACATTGAGGCCGAACACCGGCTATCACGTCGTCTGCCCGAAATAGTGCCTCATTCCCATGTCGTCGGTGAGGAAGCGGTGGCAAAGGATCACTCGGTCCTGGACAGGCTGTCGGCCGGCGGTCCCGCCTGGCTAGTCGATCCGGTCGACGGGACCGGAAATTTCGCCGCGGGCAGCCCGGTGTTCGCCGTCATCGTCTGCTACCTGTTTGACGGTGTAAGCCGGGCCGGCTGGATTCACGATCCGGTATCCGGCCGGACCGCGGTCGCCTTCGCAGGGGAGGGGGCATGGGTCGGCGGAGAGCGGCTTTCCGCCAGCCAGCCGACATCCATCGATCGCATGATCGGTTCGCTGAACTACAGCTATTTTCCGCCTGAGAGGCGCGAGGCCGTACGGCGGAGGGCCCTCGGCTTCCGCAGCCTGAGAAACTATCGCTGTGCGGCGCATGACTACCTCTCACTTGCCCGCGGCGAAAAGCATTTCTCGCTCTACCGTCGCCTCTGGCCATGGGACCATGCCGCCGGTGTCCTCTTGCTGCAGGAGGCGGGCGGCTACAGCGCGCGGCTCGACTTTGCGGCCTACAAGGCAACCGACCGGGTCGAGGGGCTCCTGTCGACCACTGACGCCCAATCCTGGAAAGAAATCAAAAACTTCCTCTTCACCGCCTGACCGGCGTTGAGATTGACGTGCAAGGTCTCTAGGATGCCGCCGTTTCCCAATCCTGCTTCGTGCATTTGACCACCGGAGGACCAGAGCTATGACCAAGGTTGCCTTCATCGGCCTTGGCGTCATGGGATATCACATGGCCGGACATCTAAAAGCCGGCGGGCATGACGTCACCGTCTACAATCGCACCACCGCAAAAGCCGAAACCTGGGTCAAGGAACACGGAGGTGCCCTGGCCACAACACCACGCGAGGCGGCCGAGGGCGCTGAGATCGTATTTTCCTGCGTTGGCAACGATGACGATTTGCGAAGCGTTGCATTGGGTGAAGACGGTATCTTTGCCGGAATGCGGGACGGGGCAATTATGGTGGACAACACGACCGCTTCGGCCGATGTCGCACGCGAACTCTATGAGGTGGCAAAACAGCGGGGTCTCGGATTCATCGACGCGCCGGTCTCCGGCGGCGAGGCCGGCGCACAGAATGGTGTTCTGACGGTCATGTGCGGTGGGGACCAGGAGGTCTTCGACCGGGCGCAGCCGGTGATCGATTGCTATGCGCGTGCCGTTACGCTCCTCGGGCCGGTCGGCTCCGGGCAGCTCACGAAGATGGTCAATCAAATTTGCATCGCAGGCCTTGTCCAGGGGCTCTCGGAAGGCATGAATTTCGGCATGCGGGCGGGCCTCGATATGGAGAAGGTGATCGACGTCATCTCCAAGGGCGCCGCGCAATCCTGGCAAATGGAAAACCGTGCCAGCACCATGTGTCGCGGCGAGTTCGAGTTCGGTTTCGCGGTCGACTGGATGCGCAAGGACCTGGGGATCTGTCTGGATGAGGCGAACAATAACGGGGCCCGATTACCGGTTACCGCTCTCGTCGATCAATTCTATGCGCAGGTCCAGGCGCGGGGCGGCAAACGCTGGGATACGTCAAGCCTGATGCATCTTCTGGTCAACGATTAAGCTCGGCGAAACCCGGCGCCGCGTGCCTGTCGGCGCGCGGATCCGGGCGCGCGGCTATGTCGATGACGAGGCCCGTTTCGATTGTTGTTTCGATTCCGCCCATAGCCGCTCCAGTTGATCGGCATCGGCATCCCGCAGATCGCGACCCTGGTCTCTGAGCCGTGCCTCGACGCGATGAAATCGCGTTTCGAACTTGCGGTTGGCGCGTCGGATCGCCGCCTCAGGCTCGATTTCCAGATGCCGCGCCAGGTTGGCGACGGAAAACAGAAGGTCGCCGATCTCATCCTCCAACCGGTCGGCGGTCCCACCGCCCGAGATCTCCGACCGCAATTCGGCGATTTCTTCTTCCACCTTGGCCAAGACGCCGGCAATGTCGGGCCAATCGAAGCCGACGCGGGCGGCGCGACGCGACAGCTTGACCGCGCGGGTCAAACCGGGGAGGGCGATCGAAACCCCGTCCAGGACGCTCGGTACGCGTCCCTCGGCCTCCGCCATCGCGAGGCGTTCGGCGGCCTTTTGATCCTCCCATGCGGCCGTCTGGGCCGCCGCGGTCTCGATATTCTCGTCGTCAAACACGTGCGGGTGGCGGCGAATCATCTTGTCGCAGATCGCTTGCGCGACAGCATCGAAATCGAACAGATCACCTTCCTCCGCCATACGGGCATGGAAGACCACCTGCAGCAACAGATCGCCAAGTTCGTCCTTCAAGGCGTCCATGTCATTGCGGTCGATTGCTTCGGCGACCTCGTATGCCTCCTCGATCGTGTAGGGTGCGATGGTTCCGAAGGTCTGCTCCAGATCCCATGGGCAACCGCCGTTCGGATCGCGAAGCCTGGCCATGACCGCCAATAATCGGTCGAGATGTTTGCTCATGGTCTGGAGGTCTCTGCAAGTGACAAATCAGACATCAGAAAGACGGGTTCGCGCATTTCGAGTCAAGGATACAAGACGAAAGTGCTTGCCCGGATCCCCAACCGTGCCTATCTACTAGTAGATAAACTTGAAACGTCAGTGCGCGCAACAATCGGCAAAGGACACACAGAATGGCAACCAACGCAGCCCAGCGGCGGTGGCGCGACAAGAACCGCTTCGTGAAGACCCAACTTAATATCATGGCGCGGCGTATCGTTCACGATGACCTGGCCGAGATCGCCCGCGTGTTCCAGTTGCGCGGCAAGGCAGAAGCCGTGGCGTTCTCAACCTTCGCGGCAAAGGGCCTGATTCAGTATGCGACCCACAATGCCGAGGCGCGCCGGCTCCTCGAGCTCTTTGTCAAATCCTGGTACCGCGACCGCGACCTCTATGCCTGACCTGGCGTCGGCACCAACGTCGCCGGCGATAAAAAACCCGTGTGTCAAGAGGACGTTAACAATTTTCCGCGTAGATTGGGGCTACCGAGTCCGTTCAAAACTTGCCGGAGACGAGCAGGATGGCACGTGGAGCCTCTTACAATCTCGATGAACTGATCTGGAAGAACCGCGGTGAAGGCCGCAACACCGGCTGTCCGAGACTGGCCGCGGTCATTCGGGATATGCGCGAGCAAGCCGGCATGAGCCTTGAGGATCTTGCCGACAATATGGGCGTCGACGCCAATCGATTGAGCGTGTGGGAAACCGGAACCGAAGGAATGGGCCGCGCCGATGTGGAAGCATTCCGCTCGGTGTTCCCGGAGATTGACCTTTCCATGGTCCGCTATCGCCCCACGCCGCATCATGGTGAGATCGCCCACATTCCGCCGGACTGAATCAAGCATAACGCGATGACGACGAAACCGCGTCCCCGCGAAAAGGGGGCGCGGTTCTGCGTATTGGCTTCGAGGCGGCCGCGGCAAACTGGCAGTACTTCTTGGAACGGCGCAATTGGCCGCCCGATAAGAGATGCCGTACACGGTGTGCCCATGCGGCTTTCGTCGAGCGCCGCCGGGTTGACGAAAGGGGCGGTCCAGAATGTGCCACGACGGGCTGGCGACGATAGGGGCGCGTTTAGCAAATTGTCGCATAATGTATATTATGGAAAATAAAGGGTCGCGCGCGCGATGGGCGCTCTTGCCTGGCGGCGTATGGCATTGTCGCCGATGCCTCCCGCAAGTTTGACCCAGTGCCGTATGTGCCAGCGCGGTTCCCGCCGCCGTCACACGATCAGGGTCAGGCCGTCATAGGCCGGTTCGACCTGTTCAGGCAGCTCCGCTCGCAACGTGGCGTAGTCAAGCTGTGGCCCCATATGCGAAAGCCAGACCCGGTCAGGTTTGATGCGTCGCGTCCACTCGAGGACCTTGTCGAGATGTGCGTGCGTCGGATGCGGCCGACGCCCGAAGCAGCCCACGACCCAGCCCTTGATGCCCGCCAACCGTGTGAACGCGACGTCGTCTAGTTCCACGACGTCGACGCAATACGCGAAGCTGCCCACACGCACTCCCATCGTCGTGCTGAATCCGTGGTCCTGGCGCAGTGGCTGAATCTCGAGCGGGCCCACCCGAAAACTCTCGTCCTCGACCGGCCTCGGATCAAGGCAGGGCTTGTAGAAGTAACCCTGCGCCTCGGCCGACAGAGGCGCGAAGACGTAACCGAACCGTGTATTGATCTGCTCAAGCGTCACGTCATACGCATATGCAGGAATCACGGACCCCATGGCCATGTTCACCCATCGCAGATCGTCGATGCCGTGGATATGATCGGCGTGCGCATGGGTGAAGATGACCGCATCGAGACAACTGACGCCGGCGTCGAGTAACTGCATACGGCAGTCGGGCGATGCATCGACAAGAATGGCGGTACCCTCCCCCTCGATCAGTATCGACGCACGGCGCCGGCGGTTTCGCGGCTCCTCGGGATCGCAATCGCCCCACTCGTTGCCGATCAAGGGTACGCCGCCCGAGGCGCCACAGCCAAGAATTGTGACTCTGAGGCCGGCCATTGCTCAGGCCGACAAGACGCTGCTGGGAGGCCGTGATACCTTGCTGAACAGGCGGAAGAAATTGTCGCTGGTTGCCTCGGCCAGTTCCGCCACATCAACCCCCATCAACGCCGCGACGGCCGCGCAGGTGTGGATAACGAACGCAGGTTCGTTCCGCTTACCCCGCTTCGGCACCGGCGCGAGATATGGCGCGTCGGTTTCGAGCAGCAACCTGTCGAGCGGAAGTTCCTGCACGATCTCCCGCAAATCCGCTGCAGCCTTGAACGTGGTGATCCCGGACAATGAAATATAGAATCCTATTTCCATCGCTTTTTCAGCAAGATATCGAGACGTGCTAAAGCAATGAATTACACCAGTGAACGGGCCGTTGCGGTGCTCCTCGATCAGGATTGCGACGGTGTCGTCATCTGCATCGCGAGTATGGACGATCAGCGGAAGGCCGCTTTCCCGGGCAGCAGCGATATGTGCACGAAAACTGTCACGCTGCGCACCACGCGCGCTGTGCTCATAGTAGTAGTCGAGCCCGGTTTCGCCGATCCCGACGACAAGCGGATCGGCAGCCAGTTCGACCAGTCGTTCAGGTGTTGCAGCCTGCCCCTCCGCATCGGCCTCGTGAGGATGCACGCCGACGGTACACCAGATGTCCTCGAATCGGCCCGCGATCGCCCTCACCTGCTGAAACCGGCTTAGATGTGTGCAGATCGTCACCATTGTCGCGACACTGGCGCCGCGCGCACGCGCGACGACGTCGTCGAGGTCGTCCGCAAACGTCGGAAAATCCAGGTGACAGTGGCTGTCGACAACAAGCATCGTATGCGGGCCCCGTCAGGGCTCTTCCTCCTCCTCGACATAGCGGGGGAAGACGGGTTGCGGCTTGGGCATCGAGACGCCCGGCCGGAGCGGCACGTCAAGGTCCGAGAGCGTCCGCGCCGCGGTGGGCACGGAGAGCTGTTCGAGGATCGCCGCAGCTGAGCCCGGCATGAAGATCTGGAGCAAGATTGCGATCTTGCGGATCGTCTCGGCAAGGGCATAGAGCACTGCGCCCATCCGCTCCGGATCGGTCTTGCGCAATGCCCAGGGGGCCTGCGAGTCAATGTAGCGGTTCGCCTCGCCGATCACCGCCCATATCGCCGCGAGCGCGGTGTGAAAGGCCTGCACGTCGAGCTCTTCGCGCAGTCGGGGCAAGAGAGCGTCTGCGCCGGTGATCAGCTCCACATCGGCCTCGGTCTGCCGTGTGGTGGGGTCTGGAAGGCTCCCACCGCAATTCCTGGAAATCATCGACAGCACGCGCTGGCAGAGGTTCCCAAGATCGTTCGCAAGGTCGCCGTTCAATCGTCCAACCATCGCACGATGCGAAAAATCGCCATCATTGCCAAACGGAACCTCGCGCAGAAGGAAATAGCGCACTGGATCGAGCCCATACCTTTCGATCAACGCGTTCGGTTCGATCACGTTGCCAAGCGATTTGGATATCTTCTGCCCTTCATTGGTCCACCATCCATGCGCAAAGACCCGTTTGGGCGGCTCGAGGCCGGCGGCCATCAGGAATGCGGGCCAATAGACTGCATGAAAGCGCAGAATGTCCTTGCCGACCATATGGAGGTCGGCCGGCCAGCAGCGCCGGAACAGCTCCGAGTCCGTTTCCGGATAGCCGACCGCGGTGATGTAGTTGGTCAGCGCATCAAGCCAGACATACATGATGTGCGCTTCATCGCCGGGCACCGGGATACCCCATTCGAAGGTCGTGCGGGACACCGACAAGTCCTTCAGACCCGATCTGACAAAGCTGACAACCTCATTGCGCCGAGATTCCGGGCGGATGAAGTCGGGGTTCTTGTCATAGAAGTCGAGCAAACGATCCTGCCACTCGGACAGGCGGAAGAAATAGCTCGGCTCCTCGACCCATTCGACGGTCGCCCCCGAAGTCTTGGCAACCTTCGTTCCGTCGGCGCGCGTCTCCAGCTCTGAATCGGTATAGAACGCTTCGTCGCGCACCGCATACCAGCCGGCGTAACTGCCCAGATAGATCTCGCCATTGTCCGCCAGCGCCTTCCAGATCGCCTGCGCGGAGCGCGTGTGGCGATCCTCCGTGGTGCGGATGAAATCGTCGTTGCTGAACGCCATGGCGGTCGCGAGGTCGCGAAAATTCACCGAAACCCGATCGGTGAACGCCTGCGGATCGACTCCCGCCTCGACCGCCGCCTTCTCAACCTTTTGCCCATGCTCGTCGGTACCGGTCAGAAAGAATACCTCTTTTCCGTCCAGGCGGTGGAACCGTGCCAGGACGTCGCAGGCGAGCGTCGTGTAGGCATGTCCAATATGCGGTGCGTCATTTACGTAATAGATCGGTGTTGTAAGGTAATAGGTCTTGCTGCCCGCCATCGTGGCACTCCGAAAAATGGTTCGTCTCGTTAAATGGGGTCAGTCGCGCACGAGCGCATGTAAAGCAAGGAAAACGTTGATTACGACCTGCTTCCTTTCCAGATTTGCGCTTCCGGCCCGGGAAACCAGGTGGGCCAACTTTTCCCACACCTCAAGCCATTTCGCAAGGTTACCGCTCCGCCGGAAAACTTCGACGGCGCCCCCCTCCCCTTCAAATACGTCCGGCGCGTCGCTGCCACGTGCCCAACCGAGGATCATCCGGGAGAGCCATCGGTCGACCAGCTGCCCGAACAGCTCGAAGGATGCATCGGATCCTGCACGGCCAACCTTGTTGGCCAACGCCTGGACGGCCCTTATGTCGAGATGGCTCAGCCCCTTCAGCAAACCGACAAATTCCCGGTATAGCTCCAATCCACCTGCATCGATCAACGTAAGCGCGCGACCGACGCTGCCATCCGACAATCGCGCAATGGCCAGCCGGTCGCTCTCGGGCAGATCGGGCGCCTGTATCGAAAGCAGGTCGCGCAGTCCATCCTCGCTCAAACCCGCCAGATGAAGTTTGCGGCAGCGCGACTGTATCGTCGGCAGCAATTGGCCCGGACGGTGGCAAATCAGCAGGAACAGCGTTCGTGGCGGTGGCTCTTCCAACCTCTTGAGCAAGGCGTTTGCCGCGTTGCGATTCATTTCGTCGGCTGCGTCGACGACAATGACCCGCCAAGCGCCGGCTGCCGTGGTAAGGGCGAGAAAGGACGAGGCTTGCCGCACATCGTCGACAACGATCTCGCTACGCAGCTTGCCGCTATTGCGATTGACCGTCCGCTCGACGGTCAAGAGATCCGGATGGCTGCCTGTGGCCACTTGCCGCGATACCGGATGGCTCGCCGGAACCGCAAGTCCCTGTTGCCCGGGCCCCGCGCCATCGGCGCGATCCGTATGGCCGTCAGCGGCCGCAGCCAACACGAACCGCGCGATCCGATAGGCCAGTGTCGCCTTGCCGATACCGCGCTGCCCACCGATCAGCCAAGCATGCTGCATTCGCCCGGCTTTCCACGAGTCCAGAAAAGCCCGCTCGGCCGCATCGTGGCCAACCAACGTCATCGTCTGACGCGGCGCCAACCGGTGTGCGATCTCGGTCATGGCGCGGACGAAACGGCAAAACGCTCGGCGACGGTCGCAACGATCGCGGCATGCACCGCATCCTCGTCCAGCGTTGCATCGATCACCACGCAGCGCTCTGGTTCGTTGCGTGCAATCTCGTTAAACCCGTCGCGCAGCCGTTCGTGAAAGGCAAGATCCATCCGTTCGTAACGGTCCTCGCCGGCGCCGCGGCCCGACGCCCGTGCAAGGCCTGTTGCAACCGGCAGATCCAGGATAATCGTCAGATCCGGCCGCATCGTGCCGACGCAGATGCGATACAGTTCTGCAAGCGACGCGCGGTCCACGCCATGTCCGTATCCCTGGTATGCCATCGTCGAGTCGGCGAAGCGGTCAGACAGCACCCATGCGCCACGGGCCAGAGCCGGCAGGATGGTCTTCACCAGATGGTCGCGCCGGGCGGCGAAATGAAGCAGCGCTTCGGTAAGCGGATCCCAGCGTTCGATGTCGCCTGCCACCAGCAGACCGCGAATCTGCTCCGCGCCCGCGGAGCCGCCGGGCTCTCGTGTTTCGACGACATCACCGACAATTGACCGCAGCCATGCCGCCAGACGGCGAAGCTGGGTGGATTTGCCGGCGCCTTCGCCGCCCTCCAGCGTTACGAATCGCCCCCGGCGCCTCTGAGCCATTCGTCAAGGCCCACTAATCGGCGAATCCCCAGACCAGTTGGCCGACCGCGGCGGCCACCCGTCCGAAGAAGTTCCGCTCCCCCACCGCGGATCCCGCGAACAACGGCACTGAGATATCATCCATGCCGGGCGCGGAGACGACCAGGGTTGCCACTTCGTCGCCCCTCTCGACCGGCGCCGGCACCGCCTCCTGGTGAACCACCTTTACGGCCATTTGCCGTCGTGACTTGCGCGGCACCGCAACCATGAGGCTGTCCCTGATAAACACCGGGACAGTATCCGCCCGGCCCAACCAGACGGGAACATCCGTCACTGTTTCGCCGGACTCGAAGAGGACGTACTGGGCCCATTCCCGATAGGCCCACTCGATCAATCGCTCGGTTTGTGCGCTGCGCTCCTTCATGGAAGACATGCCATGTGCGACGACCACAACCCGGCGGCCGTCGCGCAAGGCGGAGGCCGCCATGCCGTATCCGGACTCTTCGGTGTGGCCGGTCTTCAAACCATCGGCGCCGATGTCCTTGTAAAGCAACGGATTCCGGTTGCCCTGTTTGATTTCGCTGAAGGCAAAGCTCTTCTCAGCGTAATAATGGTAGTAGTCCGGGAAATCCCGAATGGTCGCCAATGAGAGTTTGGCGAGATCGCGTACCGTCGAATAGTGGTCGGGGTCGGGCCATCCGCTGGAATTGCGGAAGCTCGTATCGACCATTCCAAGAGCAATAGCCTTTTCGGTCATCTCGACTGCAAAGGCCTCCTCGGTGCCGCCAAGCGCTTCGGCGACGACGATCGACGCGTCGTTGCCCGACTGGACGATGATGCCGCGAATCAGATCTTCGACCTTCACCTGCTTGCCGACTTCGACATACATTTTCGACCCGCCCTTGCGCCAGGCCTTTTCACTGACCGGCAGCGTGTCCTCGAGCGACAGCCTGCCGTCGCGCAGGCGCTCAAACAGCAGATAGACCGTCATCATCTTGGTCATAGATGCCGGCCCGATCCGCTCGTCCGCATTCTTCTCCAGCAAGACGTTGCCGGTGTCATAGTCAATCACGATGGCCTGCTTCGCGGTCGTTTCGATGGCGGCGCTCGGCGCGGCGAGAAGTAGGCCGGCCGCGACGGAAATGATGAGCGAATGGATCAAACGTCGGAGATGCATCACTTTCACGCTGAATTTGCTGTTGCTGGGCTGCGATGTCAGTCGATGACGATCTGGGCGTCGGGATAACCCGCTGCAACCAGTCGATCAAGCGTTTGATCGGCTGCCTCGACCGAGTCGAGGGGGCCGACACGGACGCGGAACATCGGCTGGTTCGTAATGTAGACCTGATGGACCCGCACCGGATAGCCCATGACACCGAGCCGTGCACGCAGCCGGTTGGCATTGTCGTACTGGGAGAACGCCCCGGCCTGGATGAAGATCGGCGGTCTGCGCCCGACCGAAACCTTGCTTACCGTCTCACCGGGATCCTGCGGTATCCGGTCTTCGACCGCAACCGCACCCGGCGGCACGCTGCGTGTCCCTATGTTCGTCACGCCGTCATAGGGCGGCGGGGCCTCCTGCGATGTCGATTCCGTTGATGCAACGCGAACCGGTGGCGTCGCGGCAGGTTCCTGCCCAGCGCCGCCACCCGGCGCCTCTCCGGGCGCATCCAGATTCTCGATCGTCACATCGACGCTTGGTGCGGCACGCGGCGGGGGCGGTCCGAATCCAGGGTGATTCGCGGCTCCCAGGGCAAGCGCCTCCTGACGACTTGGCTCGACGATCAGCCGGACGTCGACAAGCGCCGTACCCTCGTTCAAGAACCCGAGCATCTCGGCCGCGCGCTCTGAAAGATCGATGATCCGACCACGCACGAACGGACCGCGATCGTTTATGCGGACCACCAGCGTGCGCCCGTTTTCGAGGTTGGTTACCCGCACCACGCTGGGTAGCGGAAGGGTCTTGTGCGCGGCGCTGACCTCATGCCGGTCGAAGATCTCGCCGTTCGCCGTCGGCTTGCCGTGGAAGTTCGGACCATACCAGGACGCCAGGCCCCGTTCGTGATAGGCGTAGTCGACCTTCGGATAATACCACTGGCCGCCAACCTGATACGGTTTGCCGACCTTGTATATGCCCCGGCGCGGTGCGGCAGCCTCTTCCTCCTTGGCGCACCCGGATAGGAGCACCGCGGCGGCGAGATATCCAAGCAACAACCCTGTCAGCCGCAACATCCTCAACAGCCCAATCATTTGGCGAACATGATCGTATTCTTGCCGGCAATGCGGTCGGCCAGGAAACCGACGGTCAGGGCGAAGTAGTCCGATCGGTTCCAGCTCAGTATCACGCGGAAATTGTTGTACACAAGGAATACCGGCCCGTCCGGACCGTCCGGCATGAGCAGCGAGGCCTCGATATCGGCGCGGGGAAGGTTCCGCCCGTCGATCCGGCGGATACCTAACGCCTGCCACTCGGCCAGTGGCTTGCGGGTGTCGAGCCCTTCGACGCCGAGGTCGAACACGTCGGGGAGCCGGACCGGCCGTCCCCAGGTCCAGCCACGCTCCCAGCCGTTGCTGGCGAGAAGGTTCGCCGCGGAGGCAAAGATGTCGGCTCGATTGTTCCAGATGTCTTTCCGGCCGTCGCCGTCGCGATCAACCGCGAAACTCAGGAAGCTTGACGGCATGAATTGGCATTGCCCCATGGCGCCCGCCCATGACCCGACCATGTCGCTCGGTGCAATATGGCCCTCATCAAGAATCGTCAATGCATCGAACAGCTGTGAACGGAAGAACGCGCTGCGCCGCCCGTCATGCGCCAGAGTCGCCAGTGCCGGGACGACCTCGAAGCCGCCCGTCAGGCGGCCGAAATCGGTCTCTATGGCCCACAGCGCAACGATGACGTGGGGCGGAACACCGTAGGTGCGCGCGACCGCATCGAGCAGAGGGCGGTTCTGCGCAAGTTTCCTGCGTCCCGTTGCAATACGGTGGTCCGGCGCCACGCGGTTGAGGTATTCCTTGAACGTTAGGGTGAATTCCGGCTGGTTTCGGTCCAGTTCGATGACCCGGGGAATTGGCTCGATCGGATCGATGGCCTCGACAAGGATGGCCTCGGATATGCCGCGCCGCGCGGCTTCGGCTCGCAGTTCCGACAGCCATTCCGGAAAGGGCTGAGCCGGGGCGTTCGATACAGTCGCCGACGATACCTGCGCCGCGGCCGGCCGGCCGGTCGCGGCTGCCAGCGTCAGCAGAATCGCCACCAACCCTGCCGTCTTCAGGTATGCGATGGGCATCTCTTGCCTTGGGGTTGCAACCAAAACAATACCAGACCTTGTGCCATATGGTCGATCTGCAGGCAATATGTTCCGCTCCGTGGGCGCCGTTGTCGTCCCGGCTCATAGCAGCGAACTGTGGTGCCACTGTGGCGACGCCGACCGCACTGGTCGATGCTGCGCGGTAGACGCGCCGTTGGCACCGCATTAGATAAGGGAAGGAACACGGATGGGTGGCCGAGCGGTTTAAGGCACCGGTCTTGAAAACCGGCAGGGGTTTCCGCCTCTCGTGGGTTCGAATCCCACCCCATCCGCCACCCGGCGGCAGTGCCGGGATGATTCGGCGAACAGGGACAAGGCAGGCCCCGCATCAAGGGCACATGACGAAACGCGACGCAAAGGCCTCTGGCGTTCCCCTCCCATCCGAGAGCGAGGTCAACACCTCGCCACGGCGCCAGCTATGGATGAACCGAAACATCGATGACCGGAGCCGCACACTGCTCGATCAGGACAGCCGGCACTTTCTCCATCAGTCGGTATCCACGCCGTGCCTCTCGGTCGTAACCGGAGCGGAAGGAATCTGGATCGAGGATATCCAGGGCCGGCGGTACATGGACTTTCACGGCAATAATGTGCACCACATCGGCTACGGGCATCCACGCCTCAATGCGGCGGTCAAAGATCAGATCGATAGCCTCCCGTTCGCGCCGCGGCGCTTCACCTGTGAGCCTGCGGTCGCGCTCGCGCGCAAGCTGGCCGCTATCGCTCCGGGTGGGCTCGAGAAAGTCCTGTTCACCACAGGCGGCTCGGACGCGGTGGAGGTTGCTCTCAAGATTGCGCGCGCCGCGACCGGCCGGTTCAAGACGCTGTCGTTCTGGGACTCGTTCCATGGCGCGGGCTTCGGCGCGGCGAGCGTAGGCGGCGAACAGCTGTTTCGATCCGGCCCGGCCGGACCGCTGCTGCCCGGAAGCGAACACGTGCCCCCTTTCGGCTGCTATCGAAACCCGTTCGGCTATTCGCATAGTTCCCGCGAACCGCATGCCCCGTCATGCGGGTCCGTTTGCGCCGATCTCGTTCGTTACGCGCTGCAAAAGGAAGGCGATATCGCGGCGGTCATCGCCGAACCATGCCGCGCGGTGCCCGACTTCGCACCTCCGGGTTTTTGGGTCAAGATCCGCGAGGCCTGTGACGAATTCGGGGCGTTATTGATCTTCGACGAGATCCCGACAGGCCTTGGCAAGACCGGCCGCATGTTCGCCTGCCAGCACGAGGAGGTGGTGCCCGACATACTGGTCCTTGGCAAGGCCTTGGGCGGTGGCCTTTTGCCGATCGCCGCCACCGTCTGTCGAGCCGAGCTCGATGTCGGCGGAAATTGGGCGTTCGGCCATTACACGCACGAAAAGAACCCGGTGACGGCGCGGGCAGCGTTGACGACGATCGAGATCATCGAACAGGAAGGCCTTGTCGAAAACGCCGCCCGGATGGGCAATTACGCGACGTTGCGCATGCAGGCGATGATGGACCGCTTCCCGGCGATCGGGGACGTCCGTGGGCGAGGTTTGTTGATGGGAATCGAACTCGTCGAGGATCGACGGACCCGTGCCCCGGCGGAGCAGTTGGCAGAGAACGTGCTCTACGCCGCGCTTGAGCGAGGCCTCAACTTCAAGGTCGCAATGGGCAACGTCCTGACATTGACCCCACCGCTGACAGTGACTGAAACCGACCTCGAGCGAGCTTTCGACATACTCGAGGCATGCCTCGAGACTGCGGCGGGATGATCGATGAGCCTAGGCGACGCCGCTGGTGGCGTCCGGCGCGGCACGACTAGCGCTCGACGACATGCTGCTTGCCGACGACATGCACCGTCGTCGCCTGCATCCCCTTCTCGCCCTGCGCCGTCGAGAACCTGACCTCCGTTCCTTCTTCCAGATCATCGAACTGCGCATCGACAACGCTGTTGCGGTGGAAGTAGACCTCACCCAGCTGTGGTGTCCCGATGAATCCGTGATCCGGAAAAAGGCGCAGAATCACGCCATGCGGCGGCACATCGTGAGCTTTCACCTGGCCGCGCGACTCCCGGAAATGGGTCTCCAGCTGGCGGTGGATGGCGTTGAACGCGTCGCGCAGCGCCACATAGACATCCTCGTGCGAATGGTTGAATCTCTTGCCGGTATTGACGACGAGTTCGCGGCCCGGGACCGTTACGTCAATCGAAACCAGGTAGAGCTTTCCCTTCTGATGTCTCTTGTGAGGCGCCTCGATCACAACATGGCACGAGGTGATCCTGTCGTGGAATGTCTCGAGCTTCTTGACCTTGTCGCGAATCCGGCTTTCGACGGCGGGCGAGGTGTCCATGCCGCGAAAGGTAATCTGAACAGGAACTTGCACGGCACCCTCGTTCGAGTGGACTGTTTGTTGTTCTTGACTTCAATTGTCCCGCCTAAGACCGCGTCGAGTCGTTGATCTAGCGCAAATTGCCGGCCGCCGGTTTCCCAGCTCCAAGATTCTAGTGGACGGTGCGTCGGCGGAACTGGACTATTGACGGCACAAACGGGTCGGGACAGACGAGGGGCGGCGATGGGAAGCGGAGCATCCATACTGATAGCCGGCGCATCGAACGCAGAAGTTCGGTCACGGATGCTGGAGGCGGCAGGATACCGGTGCAGGGCAGAGCCGGCGGGCAAGCGACTGGCACAGGCGATCATCGCCGCGAATCCGAACGTGGCGCTGGTTGGCGTGGCGGATCCGGGCGGACTCGACGTAATTCGTGAGGTGAAAAGCGACCCGGCCTCGCGCCGGATACCGCTGGCAGCGGTGGATGTGAGCGGCGATCCGGCGGTGTTGCGCGCCTGCTACGATGCCGGTGTCGACGATCTTTTCGAGGACGACGCCGAAGACGCGGAGATCCTGGCGCGCCTCGTGCCCCTTATCCGACTGAGCGGCATGGAGGCGGAATTGCTACGCCGGGCGCAGACCGCGGCGCAATTCGGCATTACCGTCGACACCTCGGTGGACGTTTCCAAGCCGGACGAGGCGTTTCGTCTGCTCGTAGTGGGCGTCGCTCGGAACGCGTTCGAGGCGATCTGTCCGATGCTCGTCAAGACCGGGATTTCATACTTCGCCGAGCCCGATCCCTATCGCGCCCGCTCGCGTCTCAACGATGAGGCCGAAGGAGAGTTCGCCGGTGCACTGGTCTATGTCGGCGACGACGACATGCTGGAGAAATGCAGCTTCTTCATCCGATCTGTCCGCGATGATCGAAGGCTGTTTGATCTGCCATTGTTCGTTGTGACCGAGCCCGGCGGCTCCAACGCGGTCGCGGAAGCCTATGGGCAGGGTGCCAATGTGGTCGCGCATATGCCTGTCGACTGCGATTTCCTCGAAGTCCACCTGAAAATGTTGCACAGGGGCCGAGCGATCAGACGCGCCATCGGCCGTCGGATCGCGAGTGCTCTTGCCCCGACATCTGCCGATAGGCTTGGCAGCGTTTACTCGTCCGACTTCATGCAGGCTCATATGAAGCGCCTCGAGGCGGATATGGCCGGCACGGGCAGACAATCGGCCGCGATCCTGTTTTTCGTGCCGACGATCGGCGAAACCGCGGCGCTGTACGGTGCCGACAACGCGGCGTGGCTACGCCGGCAAGTTGCAGATTGGCTCGCGGGGCTGGTCAGGGTGGAGGATATCGTTGCCCGGGTCGGGTCCGACGAATTCCTCATGCTGCTGCCTGAAACATCGCTTGACGACGCCGCAAGAGTCCGCCGGCGGGTCGTCGGTGTGCTTCATCAATCGGAGTTTGGTTTGATGGACAACGTCCCGCTTAGTATCGACTTGTATGTGCAGTCGGCATGCGTGACGTTGAAATCTGCAGACACGTTGGAAATGCTTATTGAACGCGCCAGCGGCGAGCTTGCGTAGCCGGGCAGCATTACATGATCACCATAACGTGAAGGTTTGGCGCAAGCCGGCATCGCTGTAATCTGGTAGATAGAGTTCATGATTGTAGACGTCTTTGCCGACCCGATCTGCCCCTGGTGCTATATCGGCAAGCGCCGGCTGGAAAAGGCGCTCGACCAGTTCGAGCGTGCCGATGATGTCTTCGTCCGCTGGCGCGCCTTTCAACTCAACCCGGGCATGCCGCGCGAGGGCATGCGACGCGACGAATATCTGGCGGTCAAATTCGGCGGCGCCGAGCGCGCCCGCGAGATCTACGACGCGATCCGCGAGGCTGGAAAGACGGTGGGAATATCGTTCGCGTTCGAGAAGATTAGACGGACACCAAATACCGTTCAGGCGCATCGGCTGATCCGCCACTCGGCACAAAGTGACTGTCACGACAAACTGGTCGAAAGGCTGTTTCGGGCATATTTTCTCGAAGGCCGCGACCTTGGGGACGAAACTGAACTGATTGATATCGCAAGCGAATGCGGCATGGACGTTTCAGAGGCGCGCCGTCTTCTGGCCGGTCAGGATGGCCAACAGGACGTCCTCGCCGAGCATGACTTTGCGGTCTCGCTGAACATAACCGGCGTGCCGTGCTTCATCGTCGAAGGTCGTTACGCTGTTGTCGGCGCTCAGGAAGCTGATGCATTCGGCCCTATTTTCGACCTTGTCGACGAAGAAGCGCGTACCGCCGCAGTTCCCTGATCCGGCCCTTACACGGCAACGCTTTGCGGTACGGCCAGGCGGGCAAGCTGTTCCAGGAGGCGCTGGACGCCCGTTGCGCGCAGTCGCGGGTCGTCCCATCCTCGCAAGTATACGAGCCGATGGTCCGGTCTCAGCCTGACCGTGCCGGACTGTCGCTGGATGAAGTCGATAAGCGCCTCGGGCCGTGTGAACTGGTCGTTTCGGAACGCAATCACCGCGCCTTTCGGGCCTGCCTCCAATTTTTCGACACCGGCCTGTCGACATAGCTGTTTGATGGTGATGATCTGAAGAAGGTTTTCGACCGCCTCGGGCAGCGGACCGAAGCGGTCAATCAGCTCCGCCGCGAACCCATCGATCTCGGCCTGCTCGACGAGGTGGGCGAGCCTCCGGTACAGACCCAGCCGGACCGACAGATCCGAGACATAATCTTCTGGGATCAAGATCGGCGTCCCGAGCGATATGATTGGCGTCCAGCGTTCTTCCGGGGTTTGCCTGCTATCGGCTCCGGCGGCTGCCACCGCCTCTTGAAGCAGATGCTGGTATAACTCGACCCCGATCTCACGAATCTGGCCCGATTGTTCCTCGCCGAGGAGATTGCCCGCACCGCGGATATCGAGATCGTGGCTTGCCAGCGTGAAACCGGCTCCCAGGGTATCAAGCGTCTGCATGACTTCGAGGCGTTTCTGCGCGGATGGCGACAGAAGCTGGCCGGGCGGCAGAGTCAAATACGCGTAGGCGCGGATCTTCGAGCGACCGATGCGGCCGCGCATCTGATAGAGCTGCGCCAGGCCGAACCGGTCGGCACGGTGTACGATCATCGTATTCGCTTCGGGAATATCGAGACCGGATTCGATGATGTTCGTACTCAGCAGGATATCGTAGCGGCCCTCGAGAAACTCGGTCATCGTCTGTTCCAGCTGTTTCGCCGGCATCCGACCATGCGCGACCCCGACGGTCGCCTCGGGCAAAAGCTCGGTCACCCGGGCAAGCACGCGCGACAGGTCTGCAATGCGCGGGCAGACGTAGAACGTTCGGCCGCCACGTGCCTTTTCACGCAGGATCGCTTCGCGAACGATGACGGGATCGTATGGCAACACGAAGGTGCGGATGGCCAGCCGGTCGACGGGCGGCGTTGCGATCACGCTCATCTCGCGGACCCCGGCCAGCGCCATCTGCAATGTCCGCGGAATTGGCGTCGCCGTGAGCGTCAAGACATGAACCTCCGATTTCAGCTGCTTGAGACGCTCTTTCTGCGCGACACCGAAATGCTGCTCCTCGTCGATGACCAGAAGTCCCAGATTGGCGAACCGGATACCCTTCGCCAGCAATGCATGCGTGCCGATCACGACGTGAATGTCGCCCTCGGCCATTCCCCGCTTTACCCGGGCGGCCGCCGCGCCGGTGATGAGTCGTGACAATTGTGCGATCCGGAAGGGCAGGCCGGCAAATCGATCCCGGAAATTGGCGTAATGCTGTCGTGCGAGCAGAGTCGTCGGAACGATGATCGCGACCTGGTATCCGTGGCTCGCGGCAATGAAGGTGGCGCGAAGTGCGACTTCTGTCTTGCCGAACCCGACGTCGCCGCAAATCAATCGGTCCATCGGCCGCCCTGACGCGAGGTCGGATATGGTGTCGTCGATTGCACGAATCTGATCGTCCGTCTCTGTCCAGGAAAATCGCGCCGCAAACTCGTCATAGGCGCCTTGAGGCGCCTCCAGAACAACGCCCTCCCGAACTTCGCGTTCGGCAGCAACACGCAACAGCTGGGCCGCGATATCGCGAATACGGTCCTTGGCCCGGGCCTTTCGAGCCTGCCAGGCCGGGCTGCCCAACCGATCGAGCGGTATCTCGGCGTCCTCCGATCCGAACCGCGAGAGAACATCAAGATTCTCTACCGGCACATAGAGCTTGTCGCCGCCGTGATACAGCAGACGCAAGCAGTCGTGCGGTGCGCGCTCGACAGTGACTGTCTCCAGCCCGTCGTAACGACCTATGCCGTGATCGACATGGACCACGAGATCGCCCGTACTGAGGGTCGAGTACTCCGAAATGAACTCTTCCGGACGCCGCCGGCGCCGCGCAAGGCGTCCGATACGCTCGCCGAGAATGTCCTGCTCGCTGTAAACGACGAGATCGTCGGCTGAGAAACCATGCTCGAATCCAGCCACCGCCACCGCGATCGTTCCCGCCGCCTGCCGCAGCGCGTCACGCCAGGCGTCGACCTTGACGAGCGGCCCGGCGCCATGCTCCGCGAGCAAGGCTACAAGACGGTCGCGCGAACCTTCGGTATGCGCCGTGATTACCACAGTGCGCTTCCCCGCGTCCGCGGCCAGCCTGTCTCTGACCGCATCGAACAGTTGTACATCCGGCGCCGCTCGAGCGGCGGCGAAGTCGTTTACTTGGCGGCCTCCCGCATCCGCGATATCCGAGCCTTCCGCGGGCAACGCGAACGGTGCGAAGCTGACCACGGGACGATTTGAGAGGGTTTCTTCCCAATGCGGACGATCGACAAACATCCGACCCGGCGGAACAGGCTTGTAAACGGGGGCCGATCCGGATGCACTTCTCGCCTCGCGCTGATTCGCGGGCAACATCTCCGTGCGTGCCTGAAAATACTCGTCGATCAGCTTGAACCTGGCAGCAGTCGTTTCCTCGATTTGATGATCGAGCGTCACGGCGGCATCCGGCAGATAGTCCAACAACGTTTCGAGTCGTTCGTAAAACAGCGGCAACCAGTGTTCCATGCCGACGTGCCGCTGACCCGCGCTGATCGCTTCGTAAAGCGGATCCGCTTCGGTCGTTGCGCCGAATAGCTGGCGGTATTCGTGGCGGAAGCGCTGGATCGCAGTCTCTGTCAGCGGAACCTCGCTGACCGGACGCAACACCAGATCTTCCTCGGTGCCGGTGCCGCGCTGCGTCATCGCATCGAAGCGACGGACGGCCTCGAGCTCGTCGCCAAAGAAGTCGAGCCGCAACGGCTCCGGCTCACCCGGCGGGAAGACATCAATGATGCCCCCGCGAACCGCAAATTCGCCCGGTTCGCGCACGGTCGCCGCGCGCCGATAACCGGCATCCGCGAAGAACGACAACAGCTGCCCCTGTGGTATCTGCCCGCCGACTTCCAGGGACAGTATGGCATCGGCCAGCGCTTCGCGAGGCGGCAGTTTCTGCAGCACGGCGCTGACCGTCGTAACGACTATCGACGGGGTCGCCCCCCCTTGCGCCAACCGGGATAGCAGGTCCAGTCGCCGGGCTATGATCTCCGCATTTGGTGACACGCGATCATATGGCAGACAGTCCCATGCGGGAAACGTTCGAACGTCAAGATCCGGCGTAACGAAGCCAAGATCCCGCGCAACGGAAACCATTCGTGAATCGTCGCGTGCGATATGGAGAATCGGCCGTGCGCCGGATCCAGCAGCCGCGTCGCTGAGCAGCAAAGCATCCAGGCCGTCGGGAACCGAGCCACACCGCGTCCAGCCAGATTTGACAGTATATTTCTTGATCGAAATCAATATATTATTCGTATATTTTAAAGTTTAATAAAAGCTTCATAACATCATGCCTCAGCTGCTCCGGCGGCGCCTCCCGCCCTGCCATCCAGGCGAAAAGGTCGGGATCGTTATGCTCCAGAATCGCCTCGTACAGATCGAGCTGGCGCGCCGAAAATGTCGGCAGGTGGCGCTCGGCAAATCGTCCCAACAACAAATCCATCTCGCGCGAGCCGCGATGCCAGCTGCGAAACAGGAGACGCTTGCGCCGGACGGACAGTGGATCGTGTTCCTCGGCCATGACCTGCCAGCATATAGATTGACCCGGCCGATCCGTAAATCCCTGTTGTCGTGCCCTACCTTGTCGCGTGGGACCCATCCGCTAAAATCCGCCGAGCGAGCCGGGGCCGAAATCCGGCGCCGGCATGAAAGACAAGCGAGACCATATTGCGTCCAGAGATTCTGTATCCGCTGTTCGCCAGCGTCACCAGTCTGCCCGGCGTCGGACCAAGGATTGCCACGCAGATTGAAAAAGTCGCAGGGTCGCGGGTCCTCGACCTGCTGTGGCACCTGCCACGCGGTCTCATCGATCGCCGCTTCTCACCAAAGATCTCGGACGCGCCCTGCGGTCCCACGGTCACGCTCACGGTCCGCGTCGACTCCCATCTTCCGCCGCGCGACAAGCGCGTGCCATACCGGATCCTGTGCAGCGACGAGACCGGGTTCCTGTATTTGGTCTTCTTTCATGCCCGAGCGGACTATCTGGAGCGCACGTTGCCGCCGGGCGCAAAACGAGTCGTCAGCGGGCACCTGGAGCGCTTCCGCGACGAACTTCAGATGCCGCATCCGGATCACATCGTGTCGCCCGAGAACGCGGCGTCGATCCGGCGTGTCGAACCGGTCTACCCGATGACCGCCGGGCTGAGTCCCAAGATTCTGGCCAGTGCCATGACGGCCGCGCTGGCACGCGCTCCCGATTTGCCGGAGTGGTTGGAACCCACCTTTCGGGCGCAGCGTGGCTGGGATGACTGGCTAATCTCGCTGAAACAGGCGCATGCGCCGGGCGAAGAAGCCGAATTGCTGCCAGCCGCAAAGGCCCGCGCGCGGCTGGCCTATGATGAGTTGCTGGCCAACCAACTCGCATTGGCGCTGATCCGGCATCAGCAGCGCGAGCGACCCGGCCGGGCGCTGAGTGGCGATGGAGGCCTCCGGCAATCGCTGCTCGAAGCCCTCCCCTTTTCGCTCACCCGCTCACAACAGACCGCTCTTGACGAGATTCTCTCCGACATGGCGCGACCCGCGCGCATGCTGCGACTACTGCAAGGCGATGTCGGTAGCGGCAAAACGGTTGTCGCGTTGTTCGCGATGCTCGCGGCCGTTGAATGCGGCGGTCAAGCCGCGCTGATGGCGCCAACCGAGCTCCTGGCCCGACAGCATTATGCAACCATCAAACCGCTGATCGAGGCGACCGGGATCGAGGTTGCCCTGCTGGCCGGACGAGACCGCCGCGCGGCACGACGTGAAGCGCTCGACCGGCTCGCCGACGGGTCGGCGAAAATCGCCATCGGTACACATGCGCTGTTTCAGGAGTCAGTGCGGTTCAAGGATCTGATGCTCGCGGTGATCGACGAGCAGCACAGGTTCGGCGTACATCAGAGGCTCGATCTTGCCACTAAAGGCAAGGGTGTCGACATGCTGGTCATGACGGCCACACCGATCCCGCGCAGCCTGATGTTGACCGCATACGGCGATTTGGCGAGCTCCCGATTGACCGACAAGCCGGCCGGGCGCGGGGCGGTCACGACCAGGGCAATCCCTCTTGCGCGCGTGAGCGAAATCGTCGACGCGGTGGCCCGTGCTGCCTCCGCGGGGGCGAGAGTGTACTGGGTGTGCCCGTTGGTGGCCGAGTCCGAGGCCAGCGATCTTGCGGCTGCCGAGGGACGCTTTGCGGACCTGTCAAACCGCTTTGGCGGACGCGTTGCACTGATCCACGGACAGATGAAGGGGCCAGACAAGGATGCCGCGATGCAGCGGTTTGCCAAGGGGGACGCGCAAATCCTCGTAGCCACGACCGTGATCGAGGTCGGCATCGACGTGCCGGAAGCCACAGTCATGGTGATCGAGCATGCCGAGCGATTCGGTCTCGCACAGCTGCACCAACTGCGCGGTCGGGTCGGCCGTGCTGGGCAGTCCGCCAGCTGTCTCTTGTTGTATGGCGAGCCGCTGGGCGCGACGGCCCGGGCCCGGCTCGAGGTGATGCGGGAGACCGATGACGGCTTCCGGATCGCCGAAGAGGATTTGCGGCTGCGCGGCGCCGGCGAGGTGCTCGGCACGCGTCAGAGCGGGATGCCCGACTTTCGGCTGGCCGATATCGCCGCCCATGGCGAACTGCTTGCGATCGCCCGGGACGACGCCAAGCTGATCCTGGCGCGCGATCCGGGATTGGAGAGCGGTCGGGGACAGTCCCTGCGGGTCCTCCTCTATCTCTTCGAGCGGGATGCCGCGGTGCTTACTCTTCGGTCCGGTTAGCAGCGGCGCTGCGCTCGTGGCGTTCCGCCGCGGTCTCGCGCGACGCGGTCACCGGCGTCTCCTGGATCTGCGTCGGCCGGCGATCGGGCGGCGTGACGATACCGGCCGAGATGACCATCTTGATTGCTTCCTCGACCGACATGTCGAGTTTGATAAGATCCTCGCGCGGCACGAACAATAGAAAGCCGGACGTCGGGTTCGGCGTAGTCGGCAGGAAGACGTTGATCAGATCATCTGCGATCAGGTTCTGCACTTCACCCTCGGTCCGCCCCGTGATGAACGCGACAGCCCAGATCCCGCGACGCGGATACTCGACCAGAACCGGTTGGCGAAAGGCGCTCGACTGCCTCTGCAGAACGGTCTCCAAGATCTGCTTGGTGGCGCCGTAGACGCTGCGGATAACCGGCATGCGATTAAGCATGTTCTCATAGAACCGCAGCACCATGCGGCCCAGAAATCCAGCCGTCAGCGCACCAACCAGCGTGATGAACACGATAAGCACGATCAGGCCGAGCCCGGGCAGGCCGATCTCGTAGCCGAGGTACTCCTTGAGATAGAAGTCGGGGTTATATTTCTGCGGAATCAGCGGCACGACGCGACTGTCGACGAGATCGATCAGCCACGTCGCAAGCGCAATGGTCACCGCAAGAGGCGTCGTGACAAGCACACCTGCAAGAAAATACGCCCGCAAGCGGCCGAAAAAACCAATGGTCTTGACCCGCGGTCGCCCGTCATCACCACCCGGACTCTCGGCGTCGGCCTCCGGTTCACTGTTTTTCGTTTCAGGGGAGTTTCTGACCACACCAACCCTCTCGTCATCGTCGGGCGCCACGTGTCTGGCGCAGCTTCATATATACGGTCGGATTCGATAATCCTACAAAGACTTGACCGCTCAAGCTTCGAAAAACGCCAACATTTCTGCCAGCGTTTCGTCGGGCGCTTCCTCGGGCAGGAAATGACCGCAATCGAGGGTGCCGCCGCGCACATCAGTGGCTTTCGACCGCCATGTTTCGAGCACGTCATAACACCGGTGCATCAACCCCCTGGCGCCCCACAGGACGAGCAGAGGGCAGCCGATCCGGATCTCGAGATCGGCCGCATCATGTTCGAGGTCTATCGTCGCCGCGGCCCGATAATCCTCGCAGCTGGCGTGGATCGTCGCGGGATCGCGAAAACAGCGGCGGTATTCAGCCAGCGCCGCGTCGTCGAAGCCACCCATGTCCGCGCTCCACTGGCCAAGTTTGCGCTCCAGAAAGTATTCCGGCGCCCCGCCGATCAGCCGCTCCGGCAGGTCGAATGGCTGGCTAAGGAAAAGCCAGTGATAATAGCCAAATGCGACATCCTTGCTCAGATTTGAAAAGATCGTATGGGTTGGGACGATGTCGAGAACGGCCGCACGGCGGACGCGATCCGGATGATCGAGGCACATGCGGTGGGTCACGCGTCCACCTCTGTCGTGTCCCGCGACCTGGAACTTTTCGTGTCCAAGAGCCACCATCAGCTTCACCTGATCTTCGGCCATACGCCTCTTGGAATAGGTTTCATGCCTAGAATCGCCCGGTGGCTTATCGCTGTCGCCGTAGCCACGCAGATCCGTTGCGACGACCGTGAAACGGGCGGCCAGCGCGGGCGCGACCTTGCGCCACATCACGTGGGTCTGCGGATAGCCGTGCAGAAGCAGCAGCGGCGGCCCGCTACCGCCGATCACGGCATGCAGGGCAACCTCGCCCACATCGATACGCCGTCGCTCGAAATCGTCGAACATGCTTTACTGCCTCGCGGAATCGTGATGCGATATGCACCGGCATGATCGCCACAACATCCCCCGCGCAAATGTATAACAACTTGAGAACCACACGTGCCAGATAGATGAGCGCATCACCTCGTCTGGCGAGTCTCGCGGTCGCGGTCCCCGACGTGGAGATCCGTCAGCAGGATGTCGCCGAAGCCGCAGGGCTGGTGTTCGCGGGCCGGCCGGATAACTTCGAGCGGCTGCGGCCCGTCTATGCCAATGCCGGCGTCGAGAAACGGTATTCCTGCGTTCCATTGTCCTGGTATGCCGAGCCGCACGGCTGGCGCGAACGTCACGATCTATTCGTTCGATCAGCCGTCGAGTTGATGCATCGGGCGGCGACCGACTGCCTGCGGCGGGCCGGTGTCGATGCCGGTCAGGTCGACGGACTCGTCGTCGTCTCGACGACGGGCATGGCGACCCCCAGCCTCGATGCCCGATTGCTGGAGCGCATGAATTTCCGTCGAGACATCATGCGCTTGCCCGTGTTCGGATATGGTTGCGCTGGCGGCGTGATCGGTCTATCGCGCACCGCAGCGTTGTCCCGCGCCGACCCCGGATCACACTGGCTGTTGCTGGTCGTCGAGCTGTGCGGGCTGACCTTTCGGCCGAGCGACAAGTCGAACAGTAATATTGTTGCAACCGCTCTGTTCGGTGATGGCGCAGCGGCGGCGCTCCTCTCATGCGAGGAGGCAGGACCTGCGATCGTCGCAGGGGGCGAGCATACCTGGCCGAACTCGCTCGACGTTATGGGATGGCAGATCGAGGATGACGGATTCGGTGTGCTGTTCAGCCGCAATATACCGACGCTTGTACGCACCCAGTTCAGACAGGTTGCCGATGCATTTCTCGCGCGTCACGGACTTACGCTTGGGGACATCGATACCTTCGTGATGCATCCTGGGGGCGCCAAAGTCATCGACGCGCTGCAGGAAGCTCTCGAACTACCGCGCGAGGCGCTCGAATCGTGCCGCTCGGTGCTCCGCGACTTCGGCAACATGTCGGCGGCGACGGTCCTGTTCGTGTTGCATCGCGTGCTGGAAGAGCAACGGCCCGGGCGGATGCTCCTCGGCGCACTTGGTCCGGGATTTACCGCCGGATTCATGGTTCTCGAGCCGGATGGCTGAACCCGTGGGCGTCATTCAGTGGATCGTCGTGGCCGTCGGCTTCCTGCGCCTCGCCGAGCTCGCGCATTCGCGGCGCAACCAAAGGCGGCTGTTGGCCCGTGGCGGCCGGGAAGTCGGCGCCGGACACTACCCGCTCATCGTGCTGCTACATGCCTCGTGGCTCGCCGTCCTGTTCTTCGGCGTGCCTGCGACGAAACAGCCGGATTGGCTGATGCTGGCAGGCTTCGCCATGCTGCAGGGCCTGCGGCTATGGATCATCGCCAGCCTCGGTGAGTACTGGACAACGCGGATCGTAACTTTGCCGGGCGAACCGTTGTCGCGACGCGGCCCTTACCGTTGGATGCGCCATCCCAACTATTTGATCGTCGCCGCAGAGATCGCCTTGCTGCCACTTGCGTTCGGCCAATGGCAGATCGCGCTCGGCTTCTCGCTGGCTAACGCGGCGCTGCTCTGCTGGCGGATCTCGGTCGAAAACCGGGTGCTCGACTCGCGTGCATCGTCCGGAAACAGTCGTTGACCCGTTTCGCCACCGTCCCTATGTTCTGCCACGCCGTCCGCCTGGACGGGGCCGGTTCGCCGGGGGCGCGTAGCTCAGTTGGTAGAGCAGCTGACTTTTAATCAGCGGGTCGCAGGTTCGAATCCTGCCGCGCTCACCAGTTCCCGCCGGCCCGTGCACTCCCTTGAAGCGGTGTCATGAGCCTTGATTTTGCGGATATCGACGGTTGCCGAACGGCCTTTTGGATCGAAGGTCCGCACGAAGGCCCGGTGGTGGTTCTGTCGAACAGCCTGTCGTCGAACCTGTCCATGTGGGACGACCAGATTGCCCCCCTCACCCGGCTTTACAGGGTACTGCGCTACGACCAGCGCGGCCACGGTCAGAGCGCCGTGACGCCAGCCCCCTATTCCTTCGACCTTCTGGCAGACGATGTGCTGCGGCTGTTGCGGTATCTGGATATCGGTCCGGTTCATTTTGTCGGCCTGTCGATGGGCGGGATGACCGGACAGACCCTCGCCGCGCGCCACCCGGAGATCTTGAAAAGCCTCGTATTGTGCGATACCGCCGCCCATATGCCGCCACCCGAAATGTGGGATGACCGGATTGCGCTCGCTCGTAACGGCGGCATGGCAGCGACGTCGGATGCGACCCTCGGACGCTGGTTTACGGCCGGGTTCCATGACGCGCGCCCGGACGCCATCGAGCGCGTGCGGCGCATGATCGAGACTACGCCTGTCGAGGGTTATGTCGGTTGCTGCATGGCGATCCGTGAGATGAACCAGATCGCGTCGCTATCGCGGATCGCCACGCCGACTTGCGTGATCGTGGGCGCCGAGGATCCGAGCACGCCGGTCGCCGCATCACGGCTGATCCATGCCGAAATCGCGAGTTCGGAACTGGTGGTCATCGAAAATGCGGCGCATTTGTCGAACATCGAACGGGCCGATGAATTCAATGCGGCCCTGCTCGACTTCCTGGCGCGCCACTGAAGCCGTTCATCGGCCCCACGGGAAGTCTCGGCGGGCCGGCAACTCGCCTCTCCCGCCGAGTGCTTCGGCGATGCGGATCCCCTCATTCCATTTCGCCAGCCGCTCGGAGCGCGCAAACGAGCCCACCTTCAACATCTCGGCCCGCCAACCGACGGCGATATGTACGATCGTCACATCCTCGGATTCGCCGGACCTGGCCGACGCGATCGTGGCCCAACCGGCATTTCGAGCCACCTCCAGCGCTTCCTTCGCCTCGCTTAACGTGCCCGCCTGATTGGGCTTCATGAGCAGCGCATTGCATTGCTTGGCCGCCGCGGCCTCACGGACCCGGTCGGCGCTGGTAACCAAGAGGTCGTCACCGACAACAGCGATCCGGTCCCCCACCGCCTCCACCAGGCGACGAAATCCGCGCGCGTCGCCCTCGGCGACGGGATCCTCGACGGCGACAATCGGATATCGGGCAATCCAATCCAGCAGCATTGCGATCAATTCGTCACTGTCCAGTTCACGGCGGTCGAGGCCGAGCCGGTAACGGCCGCCAGCACCCAGCTGAGACGCTGCGATGTCCAGCGAAATGGCCATCTCCTCGCCCGGAATCAGACCCGCGCGCTCAATCGCCGCGACCAGAAGCTGAAGCCCCTCCTCATTGCTTTCAAAGGCCGGCCAATACCCGCCCTCATCGGCAACCCCCCGCAGCAATCCGCGGTCCGACATGATCGCGCCGGCCGCGAGATAGACTTCGGCCGTCCAGTCAAGCGCCTGAACGAAATCCTCGGCCCCGACCGCTGCGACCATGAAGTCCTGGATGTCGACCCGCCCACCTGCATGTGCGCCGCCACCGAAAATCTGGATCTGTGGGAGCGGAAGGCGCGGTTTTTGGTCTACTAGTAGATAACGCCACAAGGGAATCCCGGTTGCCGCGGCGGCCGCATGGGCGTTTGCCATGGAAACCGCAACGATGGCGTTGGCGCCAAGGCGCGATTTGTCGGGTGTTCCATCAAGGGCGATCAGACAACGGTCGACGGTGCCCTGTTCGAGCGCGTCGAGACCGGCCAATGCGCCGGAAATCTCGCGCCCGATGGCGCCGACGGCCACAGCCACGTCGTAGCCCCCCAGCGCCGCCCCTCCGTCACGCCGTTCGACGGCCTCTCCGAGACCGGTCGAGGCACCGGCGGGTGCAATGGCCCGGCCTGTCGCACCGCCCCTCAGCCTGACTTCGGCCTCCACGGTGGGACGTCCCCGCGAATCCCAGATCCGCCGCCCGACAACGCTGTCGATGGTGGTTGCGCTCATAGCCGCAATTCCGCGCGCCAAGCGTTGCCGACCTGCCGGAAGCTGCCAGGCGACGTGGCAAGAAGCGCTCGCGCGACACGCCGGACCCGGTTTCTGTCTTCCTCCTCGGTAACGTATTCGGCCGGGGACCGGCCATCGACCCGGCCCAGGAAGAGCCCGGGCAACAAACTGGCGGCCCTCGCCTCCACGATATCACGCGGCTCCCAGTCGACACCCTCGAGCCAGGCCGCCGATAACGCCTCGAAACACATCATATATTCCTGTGAAAACCCGGGATTCCACAGACATTTCAGCAACAGGTGCTTCAAACAAAAGGCGATGTCGAACACGGGGTCGCCGTACCAGGCGCACTCCGCATCTATGAAGACCGGCCCCGCCGGGCCGAGCAGAATGTTCTTCGGGCTCACATCCCCATGGACCAGCGCCAATCTCGTTTCGGCTGTGCGGCGCGACAGAGCGAACAAGATATCCCTGAGATCGGCGTGATCGCCGGAAGTCGCCTCGAGATACGGCTCGAGACGTATGGCATGAAAGATCCCGTCTGTCGCAAAACGTTCGGCCAGCGAGGGATCGCCGGCCGTAGCCGCGTGGATGTGGGCAAGCCGGCGCCCCACCTCCGCCGCCACCGCTGGATCAGCCCTGCCAAACCGCAACTCCGACTTCCACTGGTGATAGGCCGCCGGATCAAGAAACGCCATGGCAAACAGCCCGCCCTCTGGATCGTGGCCAATGAGGCGCGGCACCGCGTCAGGTTCGATCGCGGCAGCTGTCTCAAACCATCCAACCTCGTAGGCGTTGCGCTCGACCGGAACATACCAGTCGGATTCGACACGCAACTTCGGTAGCGCACGCTTGATGCAAATGGGGCCGTCCGGCAGGTCGATCCGCCAGATGTCCGAGGCCACGCCCCCGCCCATCTTTTCGAACCGCAACGGACCGCGCCCCAGCGCAAATCCGAGCCGCTCTAGCGCGGCCCTGAGGAAACGCCGATCTTCGGTGTCTGAGGCAGGCGTCAACTCTGTTCCAGCTTGCGCTTGACGTAATCGTGCACCCGGCCCGGCAGGAACTGCGCGACGTCGCCGCCAAGCAGCCCGATCTCTTTGACGAAACGCGATGAAATGAACTGGTTGCGGTCGAGGGCCATCAAGAACACCGTCTCGACATCGCTGTTCAGCCTCCGGTTCATCGCCGCCATCTGGAACTCGTACTCGAAATCCGAAACCGCCCGTAGCCCTCGCACGATGAGGCTTGCACCAACATCGCCGACGAAATGCATCAGCAAGTTATCGAATGGCTGGACATCGATTCGCGACCTGACCGGCGCCGGTAGCGTCTCGAGCCCTGCCTGAGCCAGTTCCACGCGCTCGTCAACGTTGAACATCGGCTCCTTGCCAGCGTTGGTGGCGACAGCAACAATCAGCCGATCGACCAGGTGGAGCGCTGATCGCGCAATGATATCGAGGTGGCCAACGGTGATCGGATCGAAAGTGCCAGGATAGACCCCGACTCTCGATTGCACTGCCATGATAACCCTGTCCTGTTCCCTGTAAGCTCAGTCGCCGTCCGCGTCGTCGGCATCGTCTTCATCTGCCTCTTCTTCGAGGCGCGCCACCGAAACCACCCGCTCGTCTTCCCCAACCCGGAACAGCGTGACACCCTGGGTTTTGCGCCCGGCGATGCGAATATCGTCAACCGGACAGCGGATCAGCTGCCCGCCCTCCGGTACCAGCATGATCTGATCGCTCGACTCCACAGGGAATGCCGCAACGACCAAGCCATTGCGCTCGGTTACCTCGATGTTGGCGATCCCTTTGCCGCCCCGTCCGGTAATGCGGTATTCGTATGCCGAACTCCGCTTGCCGTAGCCCTTTTCGGTAACCGTCAGAATGAACTGCTCGTTCTTTGCCAGTTCGGCGAATGTTGCCGGGCTCAACTGGGCCGGAGCCGGCTCCGCCGCTCCTTCGTCTTCAGCGGCACGCCGCAGAGCAGCCGCGGCCCGAAGGTAGTCGTCGCGGACTTCGATATCGATCTCGGCATGGCGCAAGACGGTCAACGAAATCACCTCGTCGTCGCCACCGAGCTTGATTCCACGCACGCCCGTCGACGTTCGCCCGCTGAAGACACGCACCTCGGTTACCGGGAAACGGATGCACATGCCTTCCCGACTGGACAACAGCACGTCGTCCGCCTCGGTGCAGGTCTTGACCCCAACAAGGCGGTCCGTATCGCCCAGCTTCATCGCGATCTTGCCATTGGCCTTGATGTTCACGAAGTCGGACAGTCGGTTGCGTCGAACGTTGCCGCCGGTGGTCGCGAACATGACATTCAGCTCGCCCCAGCTTTCCTCGTCCTCCGGCAGGGGCATCACGGTGGTAATGGTTTCTCCCGACTCCAGCGGCAGAAGGTTGACCATCGCCTTGCCCCGCGCCTGGGGACTTCCCTCCGGAAGCCGATACACCTTCATCTGGTAGACCATGCCGCGTGACGAGAAGAACAGCACCGGCGCGTGCGTCGAAGCCACGAACACCTCGCTGACGAAGTCCTCCTCGCGCGTGCTCATTCCGGCGCGGCCCTTACCCCCCCGCCGTTGCGCCCGATAGGTCGATAACGGGACCCGCTTGATATAGCCGCTGTGCGTCACCGTGACGACCATGTCCTCGCGCTGGATCAGGTCCTCGATATCGTGCTCGAACTCGGCCTCCTCGACGGTCGTGCGCCGATCATCGGCGAACTTCTCACGCACGTCGCGCAACTCGTCACGCATGACCTGCAGCAGTCGCCTGCGAGACTGCAGGATTTCGATGAAATCCTTGATCTTTTGCGCCAGTTCCTCGGTTTCGCTGATCAGGCGCCCGCGCTCGAGACCGGTGAGCCGCTGCAGCCGCAGGTCGAGAATCGCCCGCGCCTGGGTCTCGGACAGGCGGTACATACCGTCCACCACCTCGTGGCCAGGGTCGTCGATCAATTCGATAAACGGTGCAACGTCGCCCGCCGGCCATTGCTGCGCTATCAAAGCCTCGCGTGCGGTCGCCGGGTCCGGCGCAGTGCGGATCAGTTCGATGATCGGATCGATATTGTTGATCGCCACCAGCAATCCGGCCAGCACATGCGCGCGCTCACGCGCCCGACGAAGCTCGTACGCTGTCCGGCGGGTAATGACCTGTTCGCGAAACGCGATGAACGCTGCGATGATGTCCTTGAGGGACATCTGCTGCGGCTGCCCACCGTTGAGCGCTAGCGCGTTGACCCCGAAACTTGTCTGCAGAGGCGTATGGCGATGCAGTTGGGCCAATACGACCTCGGCCATCGCGTCACGCCGGAGCTCGATCACGATGCGGACCCCGTCCCTGTCCGACTCGTCTCGCAAATCCGAGATGCCCTCAACGAGCTTCTCGCGGGTCACCTCCGCAATCCGCTGGATCAACCGGGACTTGTTGACCTGATATGGAATCTGCGTTGCGATGATGGCTTGTCGATCCTTGCCGACGTCCTCCAGATGGGTGCGTGCGCGGATCGCTATGGAGCCGCGGCCCGTGTGGTAGGCCGCGCGAATCCCCGACCGGCCGAGAATGATGCCGCCAGTGGGGAAATCCGGCGCCGTCACATGCTCCATCAACCCGTCGATCGTGATTTCCGGATCCTCGATATACGCAAGGCACGCATCGATCACCTCGCCGAGATTGTGCGGGGCGATATTGGTTGCCATGCCGACCGCGATGCCGCCGGCACCGTTGACCAGCAGGTTCGGGAATGTCGCCGGAACGACCGTCGGTTCTTCCTGCGTGTTGTCGTAATTGGCCTGAAAATCGACGGTATCCTTGTCGATATCGGCGAGCATTGACTCGGCGGACTTGGTGAGCCGGGCCTCCGTATAGCGATAGGCTGCGGGCGGGTCTCCGTCCATCGAACCGAAATTGCCCTGGCCGTCGACCAACATCAGGCGCATGGAAAAGTCCTGCGCCATCCGCACCATGGCGTCGTAAATCGATTGGTCGCCATGCGGATGATACGAGCCGATCACGTCACCGACGATCCGGGCGGATTTTTTGTAAGGTTTATCAGAGGTATAGCCGCCCTCCTTCATCGCAAACAGGATGCGGCGATGCACCGGTTTCAAACCGTCACGCACGTCGGGCAGCGCCCGGCTTACGATCACGCTCATCGCGTAATCGAGATACGAGCGCTTCATCTCCTCTTCGATCGTTATCTGAAGAACGCTCGAAGGGTCCTTGGGCGGGGTCTGGTCAGTGCTCAACGTCAGCGGGATCGTTATATCTGAGGGCGACAAAATCTAGCCCTTTTCGCGCCTGCAAACAACAAAATAAGCCGGATTCGCGGGACCCTATCTTCGTCGCGCGGCGACCGTCCGGAGCCTTGGCGCATACCGAGGCGCAGATCCGTGATCCGCATCCGATCCGTCGGTCCCGTGCGCCGCGTTCCTGCTCGTCCGCAGGTCCTTAGTGCCGCCCGCCACACCACCAAGAAAGCGATTGCGTGGGCGGCACGGCAAGGGCAGGCTGAAGCCGCGCGGTCACGAGGGCCGTGCTGCACGGCACACGGCGCAGCGGTCGACGCGCAGACACTGCCGAGACTGCGAGTTCCGGATGGCATCTCGAATGCGGTTTTCTTCCCTGACAGAGCGCATCAGCGGTGAGGGTTCCCGGGCCTGGGAGATCCATGTTCGCGCCATCGCGCGGCGCCGTCGTGGCGACGATATCATCCTGCTGAGTATTGGCGACCCGGATTTCGCGACGCCACCATCGATCGTCGACGGCTGCATCGAGAGTCTTAAAGCCGGCAACACGCATTATACGGCGATGGCCGGCGAGCCGGCGTTGCGCGGGGCCATCGCACGGTTCCACGCATCAATTTCGGGCACCACATGCACGCCGGACCGGGTGGTGGTCTTTCACGGCGCTCAGAACGCCCTGTTCTCGGCGGTAATCTGTCTCTTGGACCGGGATGAAGAGATCATCGTGCCGGAGCCGATGTACGTGACTTACGAGGCGGTGATCGGCGCCTCCGGCGCCCGCATGGTGACCGTGCCCTGTCCGGCCGAGTCGGGATTTCATCCGGATCTCGACGCCTTTGCGGCGGCCATAACTCCGCGAACGCGCGCCGTCCTGCTGAATACGCCCAACAACCCCACGGGCGTCGTGCTGACCCGCAACGAACTGAGCGTGATTTCCGACCTGTGCCACCAGCACGATCTCTGGCTGATATGTGACGAGGTCTACGCAACGCTTGTCTTCGAGGGCCAACATGTGAGTCCCGCTGCCCTGGCGGGCATGGCGGAGCGTTCGGTCATCATCAACAGCCTCTCGAAATCCCACGCGATGACCGGGTGGCGGCTGGGCTGGACGGTATCCCCGCCGGAACTGGCCGCCCATCTCGAAACGCTTGCCCTGTGCATGCATTACGGTTGTCCCGGTTTCATCCAGGATGCTGGGGCCATGGCGCTGTCCCGTGAACCGGTCGAATGCGCCGCGATCAAGGCTGAGCTGCGGGCGCGTCGGGATCTCGTCTGCGGCCGCCTCAGTCGCGTCAGGGGTTTGCGGTGTTCTCGTCCGGAGGCCGGTATGTTCGTCATGGTTGACGTTCGTGACACCGGGATTCCGGCATTCGAATTCGCATCGGACCTGCTCGAAACAGAGGGGGTCGCGGTGTTGCCGGCCGACGCGTTCGGTGCAAGTGCACGCGGCCATCTGCGCGTCGGCCTGACGTCACACCGGGCTTCTCTCGCCGATGCCTGCGACCGCATCGAACGCTACACTGGTTCAATATGAGGGATTCTAAAGGCCATAATTAGGCGTCATACCTTGAATCGAAGGTCTGGCATCGCCTTTATGCCGGCTTCCTCTGTCGAATACCAACAGCTATGCCGCAATTCAGGCGAAATCCGCGATGTCCTGCTGCAGCTCGATAAGGGTCGGTCGGTCCGCCGCCAAAGCCTGTTTTAGCGCCATGTTCAGATTGTCCAGGGTCGGTGGTTGCATGGCGTGACAGCCATAGGCTTTGGCCAGCATCTGGAAGTCAGGATTTCTGGCGTTTACACCGATCTCCGACATGCCCGCGGCGACCATGCCGGCGCGAATCTGCCCCAACCCCTCATTGTTCCAGAGAATAATGGGCAAAGGCAGCGCCAGTTCGACGGCCGTGGCCAGCTCCGCGAGGGTGAACTGGAACCCGTAATCCCCAACCAGCACCACGCCCGGTCTGCCGGGTTCCGCGAGCATGGCGCCGATCGCCGCCGGGAGGGCATACCCGAGCGTCCCGAACCCAATCGGATGGAGCCAACAGCGCGGCCGCTCAACAGGAAAAGCGGCATTCCCCGTATAGGCGATCTGGGTCATGTCTGTGGCAACGAAACCATTAGTCGGCAGGACGCACCGGATCGTTTCGAGGATCCGGATATGCTGCCTTGCGAGCGGGCTCCAGCCCGCCCGGATCTCCTGCCGCGTGGCCGCGATCGCGCGGGACTGGCGATCGGCTGGCGATGGCGCGGCAATCGTGCCGAGGCTCGCGAAGAACGTCGCGGCGTCCGCATGGATCGCGAGCGTCGGATCCGCATTGATCGACAGTTGCGCTTCCTCGATATCGACGCGTATGACGGTTCCGCCCAGCCGCAACGGCTCATCGGCCCAGGAATCGGTTTCCGACAACTCGGATCCGACCACCCGTACGAGATCGGCCGCGGCGAGCAGGTTCTGGGTCGGTTGGCGCGACAGCGTCGCGCCGAGGGACAGCGGGTGGCTATCAGGAAAGACTCCCTTGC
>CP070634.1:2438030-2464043 GCA_020356105.1 Rhodospirillales bacterium
GGTCTATGACGACATCATGGCAACCCGCGGCGTCGACTGGATCAACAATTTCTGGAAGGCGCTGGCGCAGGACCCGCCGACCCTCAAGCGCACCTGGGAGAGCGTCAAGGAGGTGATGGCGCCGGGCGCGCTCGACCCGCTGGTCAAGGAGATGATCTATGTCGCGGTCAGCGTCACCAACCGCTGCGAATACTGCATCAACTCTCATCTCGCCGGGGCGCGGGCCAAGGGCATGACCGACGCCATGCTCGCCGAGCTGATGGCGGTGATCGGCATGGCCAACGAGACCAACGCCCTTGTGACCGGCTGGCAGGTGGAGCTGGACGAGAAGCTGCGCGCGGTGGCCCGGGGCGGCTGAGGACGCTTCGCTGCGGGCGCAAGTAAGGCGCGCGTCTCCAGCGCCGCCGCGGTAACATGCCCGCGCCATGGCGCAGAAGGTCTACCGCTCGATCGCCCGATTCTACGACCTGCTCGACCTGCCCTTCGAGAGCCGGCGCTATGCGCCGATCCGGCCCGAGATGTTCGCCGGGTTGTCGGGCCGGGTTCTCGACGCGGGGGTCGGCACAGGCCGCAACATGCCGTTCTACCCGCCGGAGACCCGCGTTACCGGGATCGACCTCAGCCCCGCCATGCTGGTCCGTGCCACGGCCCGGCGCGACCGGCTGGCCCGCGATGTCGAGCTTTTGGAGCGCGATGTCTGCGACAGCGGGTTCGCCGACGACCACTTTGACGCGGCGGTCGCGACGTTTCTGTTCTGCGTGCTCGACGATGCATTGCAGCTGCCGGCGCTCACGGAACTCGCCCGAATTGTTAGGCCCGGCGGCGAGATCCGCATGCTCGAATACGTCTATTCGAAGAACCCCCGCAAGCGGTTCGTCATGCGGCTGTGGGCGCCGTGGGTCCGCCTCGTCTACGGCGCCGCCTTCGATCGCCGGACCGAACGCTACGTGCCGCAGGCGGGCCTCGATATCGTCGCGCACCGCTTCCTTTACGAGGACATCATCAAGCTGATCGTCGCCCGCGTGCCGGGGTAGCGCGTCTGCGGATCGGCCAGCTCGGCCGCTCGCTACGGCGGGCGGCAATTCCGAAAGGTCCGACCCCTCACCCCGTGCGTGCGCGCCGGCCGGTCAGCGGGTATTGCGGGTCCGAGTAGCCCGGCGTCGAGGGGTGGCCCGGCGCGATCAGCGAATCGACGAGCGCCTCGTCCTCGGCCGTGAACTCGCAGCGCAGGCCGGCGAGATACGCCTCCCACTGCGCGACAGTGCGCGGACCGGCAAGCGCGCTGCTGACGATCTCGTTGTTCAGCATCCACTGGAGCGCGAAATCGGCGGCGCTCATGCCGCGGTCCCTCGCATGCTCGGCGATCGTCTCGGTAATCGCCAGGGATTCGCCGCGGAATTCCGTTTCCATGATGCGCCTATCGGCGCGACCGGCGCGGCTGCCTGCCTCTGGCTCCGCACCGGGCTTGTACTTGCCGGTCAGAACGCCGCGGGCCAGCACAGAATAGGGCACCACGCCCATGCCATAATGATCGCAGGCCGGGAGCACCTCGACCTCCGGCGTGCGATTGAGGAGGTTGTAGTAAGGTTGGCAGACCGCCGGCCGGGCCATGCCCAGCCCGTCGGCGATGCGCACCGCATCGGCGATCCGCCAGCCCCGGAAGTTCGACACGCCCCAGTAGCGCGCCTTGCCGGTGGCCAGAATGTCGGCCACGGCGGTCAGGGTTTCCTCCAGTGGCGTTTCGTCATCCGGCTTGTGCAGGTACCAGATGTCGACGTAATCGGTGCCGAGCCGCCCGAGGCTGGCATCGATCGCCTGCAGCAGCCATTTGCGCCCGAGGCCGCCCTCGTTGGGGCCGGAGCCCAAATAGTTGCCGGCCTTGGTCGCTAGCACCCATTTGTCCCGGTCCGCGGCGATGTGCTTGCCGACGACCCGCTCGCTCTCGCCCTTGTTGTAGTTGTCCGCGGTGTCGATGAAGTTGACGCCGGAATCGCGAGCGATTGCGATAATCTTCTGGGAGGTCTTGGAATCGGTCTGGCCGCCGAACATCATGCTGCCAAGACACAGGGGTGAGACCTTGAGGCCGCTTTGGCCGAGACGGCGGTATTCCATGGGTCAGCCAATCGTTGATTGCTGGAGGTTGTCAAAGCGGACTCTAGCGGGTGTGGGCGGCCGGTCAATGCGCCGGTTGCGGCCCCGCTGACGCCATGCGACAGTGCCGCGGCGTGAACCGGGGGCGACGGGCATGAAGCGCGACTATCCGCAGGCACCGATCGTCGGCGTCGGCATCGTTTGCTTCCGCGGCGACAACGTGCTGCTGATCCGCCGCGGCAAGCCGCCGCGCGCGGGATCGTGGAGCCTGCCCGGTGGCCGGCAGAAGCTGGGCGAGACGGTGCGCGACTGCGCCCTGCGCGAACTGCACCAGGAGACCGGGGTCGAGGCGGAGATCGGCGCGTTGGTGGACGTCGTCGATTCGCTGACCCGTGACGGCGACGGCGGGGTGCAGTATCACTACACGCTGGTCGATTTTCGGGCCGATTGGCGGTCCGGGGAGCCGCGCCATGGCGGCGATGCGGCGGGTGTGCGCTGGTTCACCCCGGCAGGGCTGGCGGATATCGAGCTCTGGGAGGAGACGCGCCGCGTTATCGCGCGTGCGCGGACCATGGGCTGACGGTCAGGCCGGGTCGTGGGGCCGGGTCGCCTGCATCGACGGGCGGATCGAGAAGCGATCGAACCACGTCTCGAGCTTCGGGCGGTTGTTGCGCCAGTCCTCCCCCGGGAAACGAAAGTCCAGATAGTCCAGCGCGCAGCCAAGCGCGATGGTGCCGGCGTTCACCCCGTCGCCCAGCATTTCCGCCTCCGTCTCCAGGAGGTTGAGCGTGCGCGCGATGGCAATGCGCCGCCGTTCGTGCCAGCCGTCCCACTGCTTGTCAGCAGGACGCCGGCTCTCCACCACCCGGTCCACCGCGGCGCCGATGATGCCGTCGGCCAGCGCCTGCAGCCGCAGTACGCGCCAGCGCGCCGGGCCCTCCGGCGGGTACAGCTTCGGCCCGTCATGCAGGCTGTCGAGATACTCGCAAATCATCACCGATTCGACATAGACCGTGCCGTCATCGGCGATCAGCGCCGGCACCTTGCCAATCGGGTTCTCCTCGCCGATGTCGGTGTCCGGGTCCCAGACATTGGTCATCTCCAGCTCGACCGAATCGAACTGGCCGGTCTCGTGCAGGGTTACCGAGACCTTGCGCACGAAGGGCGAGGTCGGCGAATGCCGCAGTTTCATGATCGGACCTCCCGGACCCGGCGGGGTCTAGAACCGGTCCTTGCGGCCTCGCACCTCGGCGAACACCGTGACCGGATCTGCGCCAGCAAGCCCGACCGCCGCGGCGACGCCGGGATCGTCGGCCCTGAGGAACGGGTTG
Organism: Rhodospirillales bacterium; assembly: GCA_020356105.1. Taxonomy (GTDB): domain Bacteria; phylum Pseudomonadota; class Alphaproteobacteria; order UBA8366; family JADFVY01. The sequence goes on from CP070634.1 coordinate 2,441,453, forward strand.
GTCGCCAGCTCCTCGGCCAGGGTCGAGGGCACCGTCGGGACGTCGTCGGCCCGCAGCCGGTCGATCTCGGCCGCCCTTGCCGCCAGCGCCGCGTTCTCGGGGTCCACGGTCAGCGCGAAGCGGGCGTTGGCCTGGGTGTATTCATGGGCGCAGTAGACGCGGGTCGATCCGGGCAGGCCGCGGATCTTGCCGATCGAATGCCACATCTGCTCCGGGGTGCCCTCGAACAGCCGGCCGCAGCCGAGTGCGAACACCGTATCGCCGATGAACAGCGCCTCGGACTCCGCGAACCAATAGGCGATGTGGCCGCGCGTGTGCCCCGGCACGTCGAAGATTTTTGCTTCGGCCGCGCCGAGCCGGTAGCTGTCGCCGTCGCCCACCTCGACGTCGATGCCGGGGATGCGGTCGCGGTCGGTGCGCGGGCCGACGATCGTGCAGCCGGTCGCCTGCTTGATCTCCAGATTCCCGCCGACATGGTCGTGGTGGTGGTGGGTGTTCAGGATATGGGTGATCGTCCAGCCCTTCGCCGCGGCGGCCTCCAGAACGTCTTCCGCGTCCGCCGGGTCGACCGCAGCGGTCGCCCCCGTCTCGGGGTCGCGCGCGAGGTAGACGTAATTGTCGTCCCACACCGGGATCTGGTGGATGTCCAGTGCTGCCATGTCCTATCCCTCCGCTGCCGTCTCGAGGCCGGGCCGCCGCCCGGCGCGCCGGAGACTACACCCGGGCCTGCGGCGGAACAAGGGCAGGGCAGGGCAGCTCGACCACCGAGTCCGAACGAGATCGCGCCGCAAGGGTGCGGCAGCGACCACCGGAACGTGCGTCGCATGCCAGAATATGTTCGTTAGGCACCCACCAGCGGACCCCCGCGGGCTCACCCTGGCCGGAAAGGTTCCGCACCCGCCGGCCGACAAACGAAGTTTCATGAAGCCGTCGCATACGCCACTCTCCCTCGACCAGCCTTTCCCGGTCGCGCTGTTCTTATGGCTGGCGTCCCAAGTTGACTGACTTCACGGTCGTTGGCACGATGGCTGTTACCTGCTGCCTTAAATAACTCAGGGAGGCAAGGAACATAATGAAATCATTAAAGAAATTGGCCATGGCGTCCACGATGGTGCTGCTGTGTTCGAGCGCTGCTGCAGAGCTCGGCGACTACACCTTGGAAGAGACCATCGGCAACCTGTTCGTCGCGCCGCCAGCGGACAATCCGGTGACACCCGAACAGGAGACCGGTCCCTACCCGCTGATCGGCGATCCGGAGGGCCACGACGACGGCTTCAATCCGCTCGATTACTTCGCCTGGCAGGCCGTAACGCTGCACCCGTCCACCGGTGCGAGCTGCGGCAACGGTTCGCCCTACCGGTTCTTTGTCAACCGGGTGCCGAACACCCGCAACATGGTCGTCTACTTCGAGGGCGGCGGAGCCTGCTGGGACTTCGAGACTTGCAGCGGCGCCGCAGGCGACCTGGGGGCGCGCAACCCGAACGGCATTCCGCTCGACTATCTCGGGTCCGGCCGGTTTGACACCGACCTGGTGTCACCATTCGTGTTCCGCCTCAATCCTTTGCCCCTCAGCCAGGTCAAGACCCAGGCCTGGACCATCGTGTACGTTCCCTACTGCACCGGCGACGTGTACAGCGGCGACAGCGTCGCGGTCTATCCCGACCCGGACGGCGGTCCATCCTTGATGTGGCAGCATAACGGCCTGCGCAACGTCCGCGCGATGATCGCATGGCTGAAGAACAACCTGGAGCGGCCCGCTCAGATGCTCGCGACCGGCTGCAGCGCTGGCGGCGCGGGTTCGTTCATCAACTACTACCACCTGCGCAGGGACATGGCCCCGACACGCGGGTTCCTCATCAACGACTCGGGCCCCATCTTCCCGGCCGGAACACCGCAAGCGCCGTCGCGCCGACTGCACGATCAGATAATTGACGCCTGGGGACTCGACGAGTTGAGCGAGTTCGGGGTGTCGCCTCTCGAGGTGCTGCAGGCCGACGTCCCCACATTCGATCCGGCCGACCTGGGATCGCTCAACGCCGGCCTCGCCGAGAAGTTCCCCGCGGATCGCCTTGGCCACACACATTTCTGGCAGGATTTCAACTACTCGCGCTATTCCTACGAGCGCTTCTTCGACGACATAATCAATGCGCCGACGCCGGAAGAGGCCGAGTTCCGGATCCGCATTCGCTGGTACTTCGACACCGTCGCTCTCGTGAAGGCCATCGCGCCGCAACCCAATTTCGGGATCTACGTGCCGAATTTCCGGGACCTCAACGATAGCCATTGCGCCACCATCGTCGACTTCCGGCGCGGCGACATTCAAGAGTCGGCGCTGGAGCTCAACGACTTCATCAACAACGTGCTTGACGTGGACGCCGTGGGCCCGGTGCTGCAGGGGGTCGAACGCGACTGGCGCCCGGATCTGTTGCGCCCGCGTGACCCGTTGTATGAGCTTATTGATGCGGGCCTTTGAGGCGCGTGATGGGTAGGCGAAGGACGGTCGGGCTGCTGGCGACGGTCGCGCTCGCAGCTGTGGTGGCGTTCACCCTTTGGCTTGACGCGTCGCCGGGGCCGGACGCCACCTCGTCGGGGGCAACGACGGCGTCTGCCGAGCCGTCCGCGCCGTCGGTCTCCGCGCCGCGCGGTACCGGGCAAGGGCCCGCCGCGTTGCCGCCGGCGCCAGCGGTTTCCATGCCGCGGGTAACGGTGCGGGGGCTTACGTCTCCCCAGCCGTCACCGGTCACCGGCTCTGACGCGCCGACCGACGGCGACCGCGCCACGCCTCTGCAGCGCCATCATGCGTTCCGGCAGGAAATGCGCAGGCTGTTGGAGACCGGCGACCAGCTTCCCGAGCAACAGCGTCGTATCGAGGCAAAACGGCTGGAGGAGCAGATCCGGCGCTTCGAGGCGGAGGGACAGGTGCTGCCGACACAGGCGACGCTGCTGCGCTCCATGCTCCTCAGTGTGACCATGGCCGACCCGCAGTCCTACCAGGCCCAGTTGGCGGCACTCAAGCGCGAGGCGCGCGAGGCAGCCGAGGAGCGCCGGCTCGAAGCGGAGCGGCAGGCGGCCGAGTTCAATGCCGCCTATCAGTCGCGCGCCGCGGCGATTCTCGAAGAGCTCATGGCGGATGACGAGTTCGCCGCCGATCCCATCCGGCGCGCGGCCGCGCTGAGGGAACGGCTGCAGGCGCTGCGCGAAGACCTGTACGTCGAGTCTGGTAACTGAGGGGGCGCGTGGTCCGGCGTCGTCGACGGCCCGCGCTCGGCCAGCGTAATCGTGCCAAGAGCCGACATGACCGGCCGCCCCGGCCGGTGCGTCTGCCTTCGAGGCGAACGACCGCCGCCGTTCGCTGATTGTTCGCATTCGGGCCGGCGATCTGCTAGACTGCGTCCCCATGTGGAACGACGTCATCGACCTCGACGAGTTCTATCGCTCGCCGCTCGGCCAGGTGGCGCGGCGCATGATCCGCCGGCGTATCCGCGCGGTGTGGCCGGACGTGCGCGGCATGACGGTGCTGGGGCTCGGCCATGCGACGCCGTATCTGCGCCAGTTCGAGGCCGAGGCAGACCGCGTGATGGCGATCGCCCCGGCGCAGCAGGGCGTGATCCCTTGGCCGCCGAACGCGCCGGGCCAGGTGGCGTTGGCCTACGAGGCGGCGCTGCCCTTCGCCGACCTCTCGGTCGACCGGCTGCTGCTGGTCCATGCCGTCGAATCGAGCGAGGAGCTGCGCGAGATGATGCGCGAGGCCTGGCGGGTCCTCAGGGGAAACGGCAGGATGCTGCTGGTGGTGCCGAACCGCACCAGCATCTGGGCGCGCAGCGAGCGCACGCCGTTCGGCCACGGCTATCCCTACACCAACGGTCAGGTCCGGCGGCTGTTGCGCGACTGCATGTTCACGCCGGGCGACACCGCGCGGGCGCTGTATATCCCCCCGGTGCGCCGCCGGCTGTTCCTTAAATCCGCCTGGGCGATCGAGCGGATCGGCAGCCGGCTGTTCCAGACCTTCGCCGGCGTGCTGCTGGTCGAGGCGACCAAGCAGGTCTACGCCGCCGCCCCCGGCAAGGCGGTGGCGCGCCGCAAATTCGTTGTGCTGCCGGGCGGCTTGCCCGCCGCCCAGCGGGTCAGCCGCCGCGAGGTGCCGGACGGGCCGAGGGACTGAATGTCGGCAACGCCGATTGCCCGGCAATCAGCGCCCATATCACGAACAGGACGATTTTCAGCCAGATCGTGCGCTGAACAGCGCGCGCGCTGCGCGCGCCGGTCGGCCGTCGATCGCGGCGAGGCCGAGCGCGATCAGCGCCAGGCCGGCCACAGCCGTCCACACCTCGAGGCTCGGCGGGCCCACCGCCCACGGCCGGTCGACCAGCAGCACGAGCGGCAGCAACAGCAGACAGGAGGCCGTCACTTGGCCCGCCGCCGTCTGCGCTGGGGTGACGCCCATGCGCCCGAACCGTCGCCCGAACACGCCGGCGAAGGCATAGGACAGGGCGGCGGCGAGGCAGGCGAGTTGGGCCATAAGATCGTTGGCGAGGCCGGTCAACGCCTCCGGGCCCAGCATCACGGCAACCCCGGCAAAGCCTATGACGACGCCAGCAAGGCGTCCGCCGGTCAGCCGCTCGTCATGGGTCGCCGCGTGCGCCACCAGCACGGTGAACATCGGCGTTGTCGCATTCAGGATCGCGGCCAGGCTGCTGGCGATCTGGGTCTGGCCCCAGACCAGGAGGCTGAACGGAATCGCGTTGTTGAGCAGCCCCATGCCGAAGAAGGCGGCCCAGGCTGGCCGGCCCCCCGGAAGACCGCGGCTGGTAAAGCGCAGGAAGAGATGCAGCGCGATCGCGGCGAGGCCGACGCGCAGCCACACCAGGGTGAAGGGTGGCAGGCCGCGCAGCGCAAGCTCGATGAAGAAGAACGAACCACCCCACAGCAGCGACAGGACGATCAGCCGCGCCCAGTCCATTGCCCCCATCTGCAGCTTTATGCCGCCCTCGGCCATGTCTCTCTTTTCCCGTGCCGACGTGTGCCAGGCGCCCGGCATAGCAGACGCCGGGATCCACCGCATACCGATTCTTGCGGTCGGATTGGCGGCCGGGATCGTCGCCCGCACGTCATCGGCATACCGCAAGACGCCCCGGAATCGCCCGCTCAAGCTCGTGGAAAATACTGGTGCATGGGATCGAGTGGGCGAAACGGCGCCCACGCAAGATTTGTACGCCAACGCCGCATCGCGCGGTCAGCCGCCGGCCTCCGCTTCCAGTTCCTCTATGCTCGCCGCCTCGACCACCCGGCGGGCGGTCTCGTAGGTAAAGCCCTGGCGGCCCAGCGCCGCAAGATCGCGCTCGCGCATTGCGGCACGGTCGCCGCCAGCGCGGTACGGGCCGATTCGGCGTCGTCGCGCATAGGCGAGGGCGGCGGACAGCTCCGGGTCGTCGGCCTCGTCCGCGAGCGTGCCCAGCGCCGCCGCGATGTCCTCGGCGCCGACTCCTTTGGCGGCAAGGCGTGCCCGGATACCGCGGGCCGACACGCCTCTGCGGTGCAGGCTGCGGGCGCGACCCGTGGCGAAGGTCCGGTCGTCGAGAAGGCCCGAGCGGCGAAACCGCGCGATGATCTCCTCGACCATGCCGGCGCCCTCCTGTGCTTCGGTGCCGTGCGCCCGGGCCGACCGTTCGACCCGGCGCATCAGCACCCGGCGCAGGGAGTCGGCGCTGGCGGCGAAGCGCTGGAGATACCATAGCGCGACGTTCTCGAGGTGCTTCGCGGTCGCTTTCCTGGGTTGGCGCCGCGCCGCCTTCGTCGAGCCCGGCGGTTCCTGTGCACCGTCACCCATACGCGGCGAAGGCCTCCGCAAGGCGGGCGATATGAGACGGGCCGACCTCGCAACAGCCGCCGATCAGTTTCGCCCCCGCCGCGACCCAGCGTCGCGCGTGGTCGAGATAGACTTCGGGGTCGAGATCCCGCCGTGCGGCCGGCAGGCCGGCCCCGAGATCGACATCCGGTGGAATGTCGACGAAACCGTTCGCGTAGCCGCCGACCGGGCCCCGCTCAAGCGCGACGAGCCGGGGCATCGCCGCGGTGACGCTTTCCGGCGAACAGCAATTGACGAGGAACGCGCTGACCGGCAGATCGTCGAGGGCCGCCGCCGCCTCGCCGACCGTCTCGCCGCTGCGCAACACCTCGGCTCCGCCGTCGGCCAGGGTCCAGGCGACCCAGATCGGCTTTCCCGTTGCTGCCGCGCCGCTGGCCGCCGCGCGCGCCTCCGCGGCGCTGGACATCGTCTCGCAGACGAACAGGTCGACATAGGGGGTCAGCGTGTCGGCCATCTCGCGATAGGTCGCTTTCGCCGGTTCCGCCTCGGGAACGAGGTCCGGGCGGTAGCTCATCGCGATCGGCGGCAGCGAGCCGGCGATCAGCACTTCCTCGCCGCAGGCGTCGCGCGCCTGCTGCGCAAGCTCCCCGGCCAGCCGGTTGAGCTCCGCGAAACGTCCGCCAAGGCCGGCCGCCTCCAGCCGCGGCCGCGGTGTCATATAGGTGTTGGTGATGATCACCCGGGCGCCCGCCCGGATGTAGTCCTCGTGGATCGTCCGCACCACCTGCGGCGCCTCGATGAGGGCGCCGGCCGACCACAGCCCCTCGTGATGCGCAACTCCCCGGTGGATGATCTCCTGCCCCATGCCGCCGTCGAGGATGACGATGCCCTCCGGCAGTGCGACGGTCGGGGCCGCAATCATCGGTCCGGCACCGTGGCGGCGCTAGCGGACGAGGAAACCGGCCAGGGTTTTGCGGATCTGCCCTTCCATCGCGCTATCGAAGGCAGCCATTGTGTCCTGCGTCAGCTGGTACCAGGTCTGCTCGCGCTCATCGAGGGTGGCATCCTCGCGAACCGTGACGCTCTTCTTGGTGCGCGTCGTGGCGCTGGCCACCCGCGGCCCGACCGGATCGAGCGCCTCGATCTTCATGGCGATGACGACCGTGTAGCGTTCGCTCTGCTGCTTGGTCACGAGCCCGGTCAGCCCGCCCTTCTGCTCGAGCGGTTCTTCGACCGCGCTCGACTGCTCGATGGTCACGATCACCGACCCGCGCCGGCCGACGGCGCGCAGCCGATCCTCGGCCCAGTTTCGCGCGGCCCGGCTGGGGGAGACCGGAAACTGTTCGCCGACATGCGGTGGTTCAATCGGCTCGCGATAGGGCGTCGCGATCTTGATCTCCGCCACGTCGAACTCGAGCGCCGGCGAGCTGGTGAAGGTGATATCCGGCCAGCTGGCGGTCTCCTGCGGGGACGTGGCGCAGGAGGCGAGCCAAAGACCCTGGCTCGCCAGGATAAGGATCAGTCGAAAGCGTCGCACGGCAGGCGTCCCCCTGTTCGCGGTGATGTCGAAAGGCATCCGAACATAGCCGGATGGGCGTCGCCGCATCAAGCGTCATACAGGGCGGCGATCTGTGCCGGATCAAACGCTTCGGCCGTGTTGCAGAACTGGCAGGTCACGGTGATCCGGCCATCGACGAACAGGGTTTCGATCTCCGCCCGCGGCAGCGAGCCGAGAATGCGGGCGGCCCGCTCGCGTGAGCAGCGGCATCCGAAGCTCAGATCCTGCGGTCTGAAAATCCGCACGCCATCCTCGTGAAACAGCCGGAACAGGAGCTCCGACGGCGCAAGGGCGCGATCCAGCAGTTCCTCGCCAGTCACGCTGTTCATCAGAATCACGGCGCGGTTCCAGGCTTCGTCACGTTCCTCGCGGGTGATGATCGGTTCGTGATCGGGCAGCCGCTGCAACATCATCGCGCCGGCACGCCAACGGCCCGCATCATTGCGTCCCGCGGCCAGGCGCATCGCCGCGACGAACTGCTCAGACTGGCGGAAGTAATGGTGCACGCAGTCGACCAGCGACGTGCCGCTAAGATCGACGATCCCCTGATAGCGTTCCGTGTGGGCACCCTGGTCGACGGTGAAGGCGAGGTGACCGTTGCCCACGAGTCGCGGCAGCGGCGCGGCGAGAATCTCGGCTTGCGGCGGCAGCGTGTCCGCATGCTCGGCATAGCCGCGCAGGGTGCCATCACTGGTGACGTCGGCGACGATCAGCGGCACCGGCCCGTCACCCTTGATCTGCAGCGTGAAGATCCCCTGGTACTTGAGGGCCGCCGCAAGCGCCGCGGCCAGAGCCAGCGCCTCGGCCAGCAGGGCGGCGACGGGCGGGGGGTAATCGTGTCGCTTGACCACGGTGTCGATCGCTGGGCCGAGCCGCACCAGGCGGCCGCGCAGGCCGGGCCCTTCGATCTGGAACGGTTGCACGATGTCGTCGGCCGGACCGCGGCTGGGGTGTTCCGTCATCTCAGACACCAGGCGAGGATCGCTTTCTGCGCGTGCAGGCGGTTCTCGGCCTCGTCCCAGACCACGGATTGCGGACCGTCGATGACGGCCGACGTCATTTCCTCATCGCGATGGGCCGGCAGGCAATGCATGAAGATGGCATCCTCGGCTGCCAGCGCCATCAGGCGTTCATTCACCTGATACGGTTTGAGGATGTTGTGCCGGTGCGCCGCGCCCTCGTCGCCCATCGAGACCCAGGTGTCCGTCACCACGCAGTCGGCGCCGGCAACCGCGCTTTCCGGATCCCGCGTCTCGCTGACCCGTGCGCCCCGGGCCCGGGCCCATGCCATAGCGTCCGGCAGCGGCGCCAACTCGGCCGGGCAGGCGAGTCGCAGCTCGAAGCCGAACTGGGCGGCCGCGTGAATCCAGCTCGTCGCCATGTTGTTGCCGTCGCCGCACCAGGCAACGCGGGCGGCCGCGATCGGTCCCTTGTGCTCCTCGTACGTCATCACGTCGGCCATCAACTGGCAGGGATGGGACCGGTCCGTCAGCCCGTTGATCACAGGAACCGTGGCGTTTTCAGCCAGCTCGACGAGTTTCTCGGGCGCGTCGGTGCGGATCATGATGGCATCGACGTAGCGCGACAGCACCCGGGCGGTATCCGCCACCGTCTCGCCGCGTCCCAGCTGCATTTCGGTGTGGCTCAAGACCACTGCTTCGCCGCCGAGCTGGCGAATGCCGACCTCGAAACTGACCCGCGTGCGGGTCGAGGGTTTCTCGAAGATCATCGCCAGCGTCTTGCCGGCCAGCGGCCGCAGCTCGCCAGCGGTTCCATCCTTGAAACCGCGGCCGAGATCGAGAATCTTCCGCAGCTCGTCCTTGTCGACCTTGTCGAGGTCGAGGAAATGCCGTGGACCCGGCTCAGCCATCGCGCGATCCCCAGTCGGCTGCCACCCGTTCGATGATGGCTGCGGCCTCATCGATATGCGACGATTCGATGATCAGGGGCGGCAGGATTCGCACCACGTTCTCGGCGGCCGGTACGGTCAGAAGGCCGGCGTCGCGCAACCGGTTGACGACATCGCCCGCCGGCACGACGCATTCGAGCCCGAGCATCAGACCCGCCCCGCGAACCGAATGGAAGATTTCCGGAAACATCCGGACGATCGCGGTCAGTCGACCATACAACGCCTCGCCTTGCGCCTGCGCCCGCTCCATGAAACCGTCAGCGAGCATGACATCCAGCACTGCGTTGCCGACCGCCATCGCCAGTTGATTGCCGCCGAAGGTGGTGCCATGGACGCCCGGCACCATGCCGCGCGCGGCTTCCTCGCGGGCCAGAATCGCGCCCATCGGAAATCCCGAGCCGATCCCCTTGGCGGCGGCGACAACATCGGGGGCGATCTCCGACCATTCATGGGCGAACAAACGCCCGGTTCGGCCCATGCCGCACTGGACTTCATCGAGGAACAGGAGCAATCCGTATTCGTCGCAGACGGCACGCAGATCGCGCAGGAATCCTAGGTCCGCCTTCCGGATGCCGCCCTCGCCCTGCAACGGCTCGATGAGGATCGCCGCGGTCTCGTCGGTCACCGCCGCACGGACCTCGTTGAGGTTGTTGAAGGCGACGTTGTCGAACCCGTCGACTTTCGGCCCGAATCCGTCGAGATATTTCGGGTTGTTGGCCGCCGCCAGCGCCGAGAGCGTGCGGCCGTGGAACGCGCCATCGAAGGTGATAATGCGCCAGCGCCCCGGATTGCCGCCAGCCGCGTGATATCGGCGGCACAGCTTGATGCCGCCCTCGATCGCCTCGACTCCGGAGTTGCAGAAGAACACCGTGTCGGCGAACGAAGCCGCTACCAGCCGCTCGGCGAGCCGCTCCTGTCCGGACGAGCGGTACAGGTTGGACGTATGCCACAGCTTGGCCGCCTGGTCCTGCAGCGCCTTGACAAGGTGCGGATGCGCATGGCCCAGGCTGTTGACCGCGATGCCCGCCGCGAAGTCGAGAAATCGCCGGCCATCCTCGGCGATCAGATAGACGCCGTCGCCGCGCTCGAAGGCAACGTCGTAACGGCCATAGGTCGGCATGACGGCTGGAATCACTGTCTTCCCCTCCCCGGGGCTTCGGTTCGGCCATGTCAGCGGAAGCCGCGGAGTATCGGGATTTGCAGGTGTGCTGTCAACGGGCGCAACGGGGGCGGTGAGCGGGCCCGCCTCCGCAAGATTGCCGGTCGCAGCAGATCCCCATTGGCGGATCGCAGCCGGCATGTCACCAGGGGGACTCTGGTCCGGTTTACCCGGCAACCTGCAACGCGGCCTGCAGCGCATTGACGAAGATGTAGGCACCCAGCAGCAGAAGCGCGACGTAAAAGATCCGCCGAAACCGTTCTTCCGACAAATTTTTGCGCAATCGCTGACCGATGACCATACCGAGAATTGCCGGCAGCAGGGCCGCGGCAGACAACATGCCTAGCTCGGCGCTCAGCAGACTGCTCCGTTGCAGTGCGAAAGCAAGCGCCAATGTGGAAGCGGCAAAGAGCATTCCCATCGCCTGCACGAGCATGTCGCGTGGCAGACCGAGCGCCTGCAGGAACACGACACCCGGCACGACGAATGATCCGGTCATGCCGGCCAGGACACCGTTCACTGCGCCGGCGACCGGTCCGACCCACGCCGCCTGCCTCACGGTCAGACGGATCTGCAAGCCGACCAGGCTGCTTGCCGCATAGACGACCAGCAGCGCACCGAGAAGCGCCGATAGAAGCGACAGATCCACTCGTGTTAGTGCGCCGGCTCCAAACCAGACCGTCGTTGTCGCCATCAACAGGAAGGGCCAGGTGCGTCGCAGGGCTGCCTGCGCGTGCCCGCCCGCCAGCGCCTGCCACAGATTGGTGATGAACGACGGCACCAGGAGCAGATTCATGGCGCCTGGCAAGCCGATCGCCATGGTGAGAAGAGCCAGGCTAATCGTCGGAAGGCCAAGGCCGATGACACCCTTCACGACGCCAGCGAGAAGAAACGTCCCGGCTATGATGACGACGCTAAGGTGATCGCCCATCCATCTACCCTATCATGGCGGAGTCCCCTCGCAAGCCGCACGGCTCCGCCCGTCTGCGGTCGCGCGGCGTGCCGCGGCACCATCGCGCCCTGATCGTCGCACGGCGCAAGCGATCCTCGCCCGGGCCGCTACCTGTCCATTGCGTGGTAGTCGGGATTGGGCATCATGTCCAACCCGTGCGCCATCCGGTTCGTGTAGTTGAAGAACGCGGCGGTATCGGTAATGTCGAATATGTCCGCATCCGAAAATCCGACGGTGCGCAGTGCCTGCCGGTCTTGCTCGTCGATGCCGTGGGGATCGGTGGTCAGCTTCCAGGCATAATCCAACATGGCCCGCTGGCGCCGATCCAACTCGGCGATCCGGTAGTTCATCACCATCATCTCGCCGAACTGCGGGTCGCCCGACAGTTGTCGCACCGCCTGACCGTGCGCGACAAGGCAGTAATAGCAGCGGTTGGCCGACGAAACGACGACCGCGATCATCTCGCGTTCAAGCTTGGAGAGACCCGATTCGGACAGCATCAACTCGTTGTAGAAGCCTGTGAATGCACGGAATTTTGCGGGGTTGCCGGTATACGCACGAAGCACGTAGGGCACCAGCCCCAGCTTGTCCCGGCATTTGGCGAAGTAGGTCTTGATGTCGTCGTCCAGTCCCTCCGGGTCGGGCAGGTCTATGCGGACGATGTGCTCGGGCTGTGGCATGGCGGCTCTCCCTGATGCTCGCTTTGACGCCCGATTCTAACGCGCGAATAGCGCGCCGTCGCCCCTGGACGATCAGCACACGGCAGGGCTGCGGCCGACACTCGCCCCCGCGTCCCCGACTTGGTTTTGAGAGCCGGTGACCGGGCCACCCTCCCGGCGGGCCGGCGGCCCGTTACCACTCCAGAACGCCGCTCATCATCAATAACGCCGCCGAGAGCAACACCATGATCAACGTGGTCGAAATGACGCCGACGCAGCACAACGCAATTCGCCGCTTCCAAGCGCCCGCGGATCTTTGCCCGCTGGTGACACTCGCCATAACCTCCTCCCCAGGTTATTGATGCAATTATGCAACATTTGATAAAGAATTGCCATATTCTTTAAGTTGGTTACGCGAGAGGCGATGCAAGGCCGATACCATTTCCGGTTCATCGCATGGTGAGCGGCGCTCGATAACCCGGCGGACCGGGCCGGATGCACGGGTCTTCCGGCCGCCGCTGCGCGAAGCGGCAACGCCTTCCCGGCCTGCGATGTTTGGGACTCTATCCGCTGTTGCTCAGGCCACGGCGCCGAAGTGGTGCCGGTCCGCTACCACTCCAGAACGCCGCTGGCGACCAGCAGGCTGCCAAATAGCAGAAGCAAAGCACCTGTCGCGCCGGTGGCACCAAGCAAATAGAATGCAAATCGGCGCGCCCAAATCAAAACCGTGTCCCGGACAGCATTGGACTCGACCATTGCTTCCTCCACGATAAATTAACTCGCGACTATCAATATTTGACAGGAAAATTGTTATTAACTCGTTAACGATAATGTTTTTGTTTTGCGATGCATTCCACTACACGTTAACCAGTTTCTGCTTATTCTGAGCGAAGCGAGTCTAGGGCTTCAACTTGTAACCGCTCGCCAGAAGGCGCCAGCAAAGACACCACAACGCCGCCACCGTCGCCGCCATTACCGCGAACCCGGTGCCGGGGTCGGCCTCGGCACTGCCACTGATGCCGTAGCGCATACCGTCGATCACGTAATAAACGGGATTCAGGGCCGCGGCCGCGCGCAGGCCGTCCGGCAGCCGGTCGAGCGAGAAGAAAACGCCGGACATATAGACAAGCGGGATGACGACGAAACTCTGGACGGCGCTGATATGGTCCCATTTGTCGGCCCACAGCCCGCCCACGAGGCCGACGAGCCCCATCATCAGTCCGCCGCCGAACGCGAACAGCAGGAGCAGGCCCGGCGCGGCCGGGGGCGCGGCGAGAAAGGGCAGCAGTGCAAGCCAGGTGGCGATGCCGGTGATCACCGCCGATACGGCCGCCATCAGGCCGAAGCCGACGGCCATTTCGGCCGCCGTCAACGGTGCCCCGATGACATCGGTGATCATGCCCTCCAGCTTGTCGTAGACCATCATGTAGGCGGTCGACTCGAAGCCGCGCTCGAGTACCGCGAAGGCGACCAGGCCAGGCACCAGGAAGGCCGCGAAGTCAAGCCCGGCCATGGTCAGGCTGGCGTCCCCCAGCGCCAGCTCGAAGATCAATGCGAACAGCACCGCCTGCAGGGCCGGCGCGGCAATGGTAACCTTCCAGATCTCAAGATCACGCAGCAGGTCACGCCAGAACAAGGTCCACAACCCGATCCGGTTGACCCAGCCGATATGTCGGCCCCGGGGCGCGGTCCCCGGGGACACCGGGACGTCGCCGCCCGGCTCGCCATCGGGCGTCCGCCGACCCGGGGCCTTGCGGGCCGTCATAATCAGGCCTTCAGCTTGTAACCGGCGGCGAAGAGGCGCCAGCAGACGAGCGCCAGCACGGTATCGATCCCGAGCATCACTGCCACCCCGAGCAATGGCGTCGTATCGGTTACGCCGGTGAAGCCGTAACGGAATCCGTCGATCATGTAGAAGAACGGATTAATGTGCGCCAGCGTCTGGAAGAGGTCGGGCAGCCGCTGGATGGAATAGAATGTGCCCGACAAGAAGGCGAAGGGCGTGATCACGAAATTGGTCACTGCCGCCATATGATCGAACTTCTCGGCCCAGACGCCGCCGATCATTCCGAGCAGCGCGAGCATCAGCGAGGCCGCGACCGCATAGAACAGCACGAAGAGGAGATCGTGGACGCCGAACGGAACGAAGATCCGCATGCCGATCAAGGTCGTTGCGCCGACGACGAGGCCGCGTGTGGTGCCGCCGAGTGCGATGCCGACCGTCAGTTCGGCAGGGGACAGCGGCGGCATCAAGATATCGACGATATTGCCCTGGACCTTCGAGCTCACCAATGATGACGAGGTGTTGGCGAAGGCGTTCTGCACCATCGCCATCATCACCAGCCCGGGGGCCAGGAACTGCGTGAACGGTACCCCGTTGACCACTTCGACGGCGCGGCCAAGGGCCAGGGTGAAGACCGCGAGGAACAGCAGTGTCGTTACCATCGGTGCGGCGACCGTCTGGGTCGCGACCGCCATGAAACGCTGCACTTCTTTCAGATAGAGCGTCCACAGGCCGAGCCAGTTGACGGCGCCGATGCGGCGCGGTGCTTGGTAGTCCGTCATGAAGGCCGACCTGTCATTCTCGCTCGCCGGATGGCCGCGCACCATACTCCCGGCCCCACGCCTCAGCAACAGCGAGATGTTGGCGACGAATAAGACGCGCCGGCGCCACCCTCTCCTAACTCCGCCAGAAGCTCGGCATGAGTAGCACCAGGATCGTGAACAATTCCAGCCGGCCGAGCAGCATGCCGGCCGATAGCAGCCACTTGGCACCGTCGGGCAGGTCGGCGAAATGCCCGGCGGGCCCGATGATCGGCCCCAGCCCCGGCCCGACATTGGAGATCGCCGACGCGGCGCCCGAGGTGGCGGTGATGAAGTCGAGCCCGGCGAGGCCGAGGCCGACGGCGAGCGCGACCCAGCAAAGGATGAACAGGAAGAAGAAGGCCATCACGGAGGCCAGCACCGAATCCTCGATCGGCTTGTTGTTGTAATAGGGAATGAACACGCCGTTCGGCTGCAGCAGCCGG
Source organism: Rhodospirillales bacterium (assembly GCA_020356105.1). Taxonomy (GTDB): domain Bacteria; phylum Pseudomonadota; class Alphaproteobacteria; order UBA8366; family JADFVY01. The sequence continues at coordinate 2,456,525 of CP070634.1, forward strand.
CGCAGCTGGATATGGGCTGCGGCGTACAGCACCTGGAACCGGAAGATCTTCAGCCCGCAGGTCGTCGAGCCGGCACAGCCCCCGATGAACATCATGCAGAACAGCGCGGCGACCGCGAATCCCCCCCAGGTGCTGAAATCGGTGGTGGCGTAACCCGTTCCGGTGATCACCGAGATCACGTTGAAGGCGGACAGCCGCAATGCCGACATCGCCTCGATCCCGCCGATCAGGTTCAGGTAGAACGTCATGCCGGCGACCGAAATGGCGACGATGGTGATGAACAGCCGCACCTGCTGGTCGCGCCACAGGTGTCCGGGCGCGCCCCGCACCGCGCGCAGGTAGAGGACAAAGGGCAGGCTGCCGACGATCATGAAGGCGACAGCGATGGTGTCGATGAGGGCGCTGTCGAAATGGCCGACCGAACCGTCATGGGTCGAAAAGCCGCCGGTCGCCAGCGTCGTCATGGCGTGCGCCACCGCGTCGAACCCCGTCATCCCCGCGGCCCAGTAGAAGGCTGCGCACAGCATTGTCGCCACGAGGTAGATCACCCCGGTAAAGGTGGCGACCTGAGCGACCCGCGGCATCGCCTTTTCGGACTTGTCCGAGCTTTCCATTCGGAACAGTTGCATGCCGCCGACCTGCAGCATCGGCAGCACGGTGATCGCCATCGCGATGATGCCGATGCCGCCGAGCCATTGCAGCAAAGCCCGCCACAGCAGGATTCCCGGTGGCGCCGCGTCGAGCCCGACGATCACCGTCGAGCCGGTCGTCGTCACACCCGACATCGCCTCGAAGAAGGCGTCGGTGTAATCGAGGCCGAGCAGCGCGAAGGTGAATGGCAGAGCGCCCACGGTCGGGATCACGAGCCAGCAGGCGGCAACCAGGACGAAGGCCTGGCGCAGGTTGATGCGCCGCCGCGAGCTACGGGTCGTGAGGATCAGCACGACGCCGATGAAGAAGGTGAAGGCCGAGGATGCGGCGAACACCTGCCAGTCGGGATGGCCGACCACGGCGTCCGCCAGCGCCGGCAGGGTCATCGCCGCCGCCAGGGTCGCCAGCAGCAGGCCGACGATAAACAGGATGGGCCGGAAATCGATCACGCTACCGACAGTCCCTTGGTCGGGGCCTCGCCCCGCTCGCGGGCCGGAGATTCGGCGATTCGTCGCCTAATGTCCAGTCCGTAGGGACCATCCCTGCCGACCGCCGCCATCACGGTCGCCCGGTGCGCGAGGCCCACATCCGACCCCAGGCACCTGCTTTTTCCAGGGGTTTGCGCCGCTGTCGCCCGGGCACGCGGCCGGCGCCAGCTTGCATCTTGACTTGGGCCCGGCGTTTGGACGATAGAGATGCTCAGCTATGTCATTCGGATTTGCTGAACAGAAGGCCGCGCGCCGGCGGCGGTGGCGCATCGTTCGTTGGCTCCTCACGACGGCGTTTCTGCTGGTCCTCGGGGTGTCTTCCTACTGGACCGGTGCGAAGCTCGCCAAAAGCGAGGTTACGCGCCTCGAGCGCAAGGTCGCGGACCTCGAGAAGGACGCCGCGGCGCTGCGTGAGCGGAACGCCGCCCTGGAAAGCGAAGCGGCGATTGCGCGCGAAAGCGAGAGCAAGTGGCAGGCACGCTACAAAGCGGAGGTGCCGACCGGCAAGTCGCGCGAATTGCTGACCCTGATCGAAGACGAGATCGCCAAGGGCGCGGACCCGCAGCGGGTTGCCTTCCTGGTGACCACGGCAGCCGACGAGCGATCTTGCGACAGCGCGCTTCAGACCAAGCGGTTTCTGTTGCGCACGCCGCTCTATTCGGGCGCCAACGATGCGGTCAGCTTCGCCAACAATGCCATCATCGTCACCGGCGAGGGCGCCCTGTCCAGTGACCCGGACGGCAAGCCGCAGGCCTGGTTCGACCCGGCAAAGCCGGTCACCCTGAGTTTCCGCCAGCCGGGCGGCGACCGATCGGAGGCTTCCGGTCTCTTGCCGCTGCACCATTCGGTGGTGCGTGGCGATACGGAGTACCGCTTCACCGTCACCGCCAGCGAGAGCCAGGGCTTCATCACCGTCACCGCGGAACGCTGCGCGTTTCCGTGAGCTGCAGGGGCAGCGGCCGCGCCGGTTCGATCGCGTGGATCCAGCCAATGCGGGAGTCGACGGCCGAACGGCCGCCCAGTATGCTGACGCGATTGTTGCGCAAGGGAGTTCAATGTGGCCGAGGATCTGAAATCCCAGTTCCGGGAGATCATCAATATCCTCAGGTGGGAGTGCGTCGAGGATCACGGCTTCGAGGCGCCGTTCTCGATTCACGTCACCGACGCCAGCGGCTATGTCTTCTCGGCCGCCTTCGTCGAGGACAAGGCCCGGGGCGGGGCCAAACTGTTCGGCATCAAGGCGCCGGAGGACGAGAACGGTTCCCTCGAGGATCATACCCTGGCCTTCCCGTTGCGCGTGGTCGCCAGCGACCATGAGGGCCGGACCCACCGGGCCGACTTCCAACGCATTCAGTAGTGCAAGGATGGCAGACGTGCGCTTGGGAGCCCCGCCTCGAGCGCATACTGGTGCCAAAACGGTGCCTGGACAAACGGCGCCGCAATGTCGTGGGATTGGTAACGCCGCGCGCCTGGATGGGACCATGGCTGCTCGCGCCGTGAGGGTCCCGAGCCGCGGAACCGGTCAGCAGCGGCTGAACAGCCCGGCAAGGAGACATGCGCTGTCGCGAGCTGGCGTCCGCAGATCATGAGAGGGAAGGGGCGATGAGACTTGCTTTGACACTGATATTGTGCCTCGCCGCGGCGCCGGCGATGGGATCCGAGGCGACCGCGCTCGCCGAGCGGGTGATCGCGGCGTATGGCGGCGCCGAATCCATCGAGCGCGGCGGATCGCTGAAGCAGTCGGGCAGTCTGGACTCGTTCCGGCATGGCAAGACCGGCACGGTAGAGCGCGTCTTCAGCCGTCCCGACAAGCTGCGCATCGAGATCCGAATTCCCGGCGCGCCGCCCGAATCGCGTATCCTGAACGGCGAAACCGGCTGGCGTGACGGGCGCGAGGTGCCGCCGATGATGGCCAAGGCGATGCTGCTGCAGGCGGCTCGGCTCGACCTGCCCTATCTGATCATGACGGCGGGGCCGGGCATCACCTCGATCGGGCCGGTGGACCGGGGCGACGGCCGTAGCCTTCAGGGGCTCGAGATACCGATGGCGGCCGGGCTTCGCCTGATCGCCGTGATCGACGCCGAGACCGGCTACATCGTCAGTTCCCATGGCCTGATCGAGGTCGCGCCCGGCCAGGGGATGGAATTCGCCACGGTCTACAGCGGCCACATGGAGACGGACGGCATCGTCATCGCCACCGAAGAGGCCCATTTCGCCCAGGGCCAGCCGACAGGACGGACAGTTCTCGAGCTGACGGACGTCGTGCAGGATCTGCCGGAGGGCGAATTCCGCCCCTAGAGGGTCGCGACGCCGCGACCCGCGGCTCGGACCTGAGCCCGTGGCCCGGGCCTATCGCCGGTCGACCGCTTCCCGCAGGGCGGCGGCAATGGCCCGGCCACTCTCGAAGGCGCATTCGACCCGGGCGCCGAGACACCAGTCCCCGCCGAGAAAGAGGGTCTCGTCATCGGACGACAGGAACGGCGCGCCGAGTGGTGCGGTCGTCCGGGCGTAGCGCCAGCGGTGCGCAATCGCGTGACGGATTTCCGGCAGATCAGGCTCGAGAGATTCGCCGAGCAGGGCCAGCAGCTTCGCGCGGGCGACCTCGCGGTCCAGTTCGAGATGGCGCGTGCTCCATGACGGGCTCGCATGGACCACCCAGCACTCGGGCGACGCAGCGCGCCCCGGCTTGGAATTGTTGCGGGCGATCCAGTCGATATCCGCCGCTTCGCCGCGAACGACATCAAAGGGACGATCGACTTGCGTCTCGAAGGCCACCATGAGCGCCCAGCAGGGGGCCATCGATACGTGCTCGAGCCGACCACGCAGGCCGGGCTCAGCCGCCGCCAGTGTTGCCGCCTGGGGCGCCGGCGCCGTCACCGCGACGATGTCGAAGACTTCGGATGTCGCATCCGATGCGGTTCGCAGGCGCCAGCCGCTGGCGGCTCGCTCGATCGCCTTGACCTCGACCCGAAGCCGCAGGTCGAGTCCTTCTGCGAGCGGTCGGACCAGCCCGTTCATCCGCGGGAGGCCGACGATCCAGTCCCTCGACTTCGCCGCGGGCCGTGACTCCTGCGACACCGGACTCCAGTGCGCGGCGGTTCCCCCGCCGATCGCAGCCGTGACGAACTCCCGGAAGGCGGTTCCCTCAGCAGTGACGTACTGCGCCCCATGGTCGAAGGCCGCCCCGTCCTCGAGCCGCCGCGTCGCCAGACGGCCTCCGAGGCCGCGGCCCTTGTCGAAAACGGTCGGCGAGATGTCGGAATCGGCTAGATGTCGCGCGCAGGTCAGCCCCGCCATGCCGGCGCCGATGATTGCAATACGGGGGTTCGCTGACTTTTCGGGCTTGACCATGGGCGTCTCGATTTGGCGGCAGGGGCAATCTTCCAGGCGGTGGTCGCGGCATCTCGTGCGCCGATATGCGCGGATTGACCGTCACGGCCAAGATCAGACATGGTGACGACCGGCCAGATTGGCCAGCACCCCCGGCGGGATTGATCCGTGGCGCCGTTCGTCTCGTAACGCTCATAACGGGTCGCGCACCCGCCCGCCACCGGCGCAGTTCTGGAACGAAACACAGCGGGGACCTGAGCACATGTCGAACATTCTCGTTATCGGCGCCAGCAAGGGCATCGGCCTCGAAGCGACGCGACGCGCGCTGGCGTGCGGACACAGCGTGCGTGCCTTGGCGCGGTCCGCCGACCGAATCGCGATCGATGACCAGCGGCTCGAGAAGCGGGTGGGCGACGCGCGGAACAGGGACGACGTCGCGGCGGCCCTGGACGGCATCGATGTCGTGATCCAGGCGTTGGGGGTGGCGACGGGCCCCGACCTCTTCATCCGGCCGATCCATCTGTTCTCCGATTCGACGCGGGTGCTCGTGCTGGCGATGGAGGCGGCCGGCGTCAAGCGGCTGATCTGCGTGACCGGCTTTGGCGCCGGCGACAGCCGGGCCAGCCTGGGGTGCCTGCAGAGCGTCCCGTTCCGGCTGTTCCTCGGACGCGCCTATGACGACAAGAGCGTGCAGGAGCGCCTCATCCGCGACAGTTCCCTCGACTGGGTGATCGCCCGCCCGGTGATCCTGACGAGAGGGCCGCGCACCGGCCGCTACAAGGTGCTGGACGATCCCGCGAGCTGGCGCAACGGGCTGATATCACGTGCCGACGTCGCCGATTTCCTGATTCGGCAGGTCGAGGACGATACCTATCTCGGCAAGACGCCTGTCCTGACCTACTGACCCCGGGGCGTCCGCCAGCGAGCCCTGTGCGAACCTCGTCGGGTCACGCCGTGTGGATCGGCAACCCGCGGGCCTCGTTGACGTCGATCGGGTTCTGCGCGCCGACATAGAACATCAGCTTCCCGTCTTCGCCGAACAGCGGACGGATCCGCAGCCGGTTCCAGAATGTCGAACCGTCCTTCCGATAGTTCAGGAGATCCACGGTGATCGCCGATCCGGTCTCGATCGCCTTGCGGATCGCCTCGACGGCGGTGCTGTCGGTCTCGGGGCCCTGAAGGAACCGGCAATTCCGCCCCAGCACTTCCTCCGGCGGGTAGCCGGTCTGCCTCTCGAACTCGTCGCTGACGAATATCACCGGATTGTCCGGCCGCGCGGGATCGGTGATCACGACGCTCTGCTCGCGCTCCTCCGGCGTCAGCAGCGCGGCCTTTTCAACGTCGCCAATGCCTTCCGTCATCGGGCCCCTCCATCATGCGGGTGGCGATCGACCCCCGTCGCGCATTATAAGACCAAGACGATCGTCGGGAAGCCGCAATTCGCTCGGACGGCAGAGAGTTTCGCACGGCCGGGGGCGCGTCCTGTCGGCACGGGTCGCAGAGGACGAGGGGATGTTGTGAGACGATTGCTGGCCGCCGCCCTGCTGTGGAGCTTTCCCGCATATGCCGAGGCGACCTGCGATCGGGGCCTCGATGATGCGGCCTTGGCGGCCTGCCTCTATGACGCCTTCGAGCAGGCGGACAGGCGTCTGGCCGAGCTCTGGCAACGCCGGACCGTCGACCGCATGGCCCGCAACGAGCAGCAGGCCTGGCTCGCATACCGCGACGCTGCTTGCGCGCGCGACCGCGTCGCCGGCGGGGGCGACGCGCCGGCGCGCGAGGCACGGTGCCTGCTGGACATGACGCGGGAGCGGATCAAACGCCTTGCCGCCGATCCCGACTAACATCGGCCGCTCCCGCGGCCCGGCGCCGGGCTGCTTGCACCGTCATGCGTTGCAGAAGGCATCAACGGCGCCACCCGAATACCGTTTGAGTCGGATGCGTGCGACGGGTATTGCCGCCGCGACTTGTCGAGATTCCGACCAGCCCTACCTTTGCATGAACCGTGTCCTTCGAACGGGAAGCAAAGAGAGGAAAAGACAGATGAGATTCGTTGTTGCGTTCATTATGGCAGCGGCCTGGCCGCTCGCTGCCCAGGCCGGGGAGAAGGTCGACTACGAGGTCGGCGGTGCGGCGTATGAGGGATACAGCGCCAAGGCGCAGGGAGCGTCAAAGGGGCTGGTACTGATCATCCATGATTGGGACGGGCTGACCGAATATGAGGAGAAGCGCGCCGACATGCTGGCGGCGAAGGGCTACGACGCTTTCGCCGTCGATCTCTATGGCAAGGGCAACCGGCCGGTCGAGACCGGCGCCAAGAAAGCCGAGACCGGCAAGCTGTACAAGGATCGCGATAAGATGCGCGCGCTGATCCTCGGCGGCCTTGCCGAGGCGCGCAAGATCAGCGACCGGCCGGCGGTGGTCATGGGCTACTGCTTCGGCGGCGCCGCGACGCTGGAGCTGTCGCGTTCCGGCAAGGCTGACCGGATTGCCGGCTACGCCACCTTCCATGGCGGGCTGTCGACGCCCGAGGGCCAGGGCTATTCGAAGGACACCGCACCGATCCTGGTCGCCCATGGCGGCGCCGACAGTTCGATCACGATGGATCACGTGGCGGCGCTGTCGAAAGAGCTGGAAGAGGCGGGCGTGCCGTATGAGATCCAGGTCTACTCCGGCGCGCCGCACGGCTTCACGGTGTTCGGCTCGAACCGCTACCGCGAGCGCGCGGACAAGCAATCTTGGGCCGCGTTCGAGGAGTTCCTCGCGACCTATCTCGCCGGCACCTGATCATGCCCCGCGCCGCCGCGCGGCATCCTGCCGGCTCGACCACAACGCTGTTGATGCCGGCCGTGCCCGATCGGCAATAGCTTTGACTTACCCTTGCTCGCGCAATATGTCCTGTCGCGGATCGGCCGACCGTAGCGGTTCACGCCCATTCGAGGGTCAGGGAGTCGTCCGCATCGAGCCGCGCCCGGGTCCCGAAGCGCCGGCCCTCGCGGGTCAGGAGGTCGGATAGCCACGCCGCATCGGCGGGTACGGCGCGGGCGAGA
>CP070634.1:2464143-2662308 GCA_020356105.1 Rhodospirillales bacterium
GCGTTTCATGTGTTCTGGCGAGACCCGGGACTGCTCGAGCGCGCGATCGCACTTGTAGTGCCGCGGCCCGCATCCACGCAACATCCCGACATGTCGCGCCGCGTCGCCAAGGCGATGGACGCGGCGAGTTCCGGTGCGGCCCGCGATGCGCATCAGCAAGATGACCGCCGCGATGAAGACGAGGCCTCGGAGACCTGGAGCCCGCAGGAGATCCTGCAGGAAAAGGATTTCGACAAGATGGCGGCCAACGATATTCGTGCCGCGCGCGAGCGTATCCGGAGCATGCGCCTACCGGTTATGGCACTGCCGACCCGGCGCTGGCGGCCCGATTCGTCCGGCGCGCGGGCCGATATGCGGGCGACCCTGCGCGCAACGCTCCGCACTGGTGGGGCGGTGATTTCACTGCGCCGCCGCCGGCGGCGGCGGCGTCATCCGCCGCTTGTCGTTCTCTGCGACATCTCCGGATCGATGGACCGGTATTCGCGCATGTTCCTCCATTTCATGCACGCGATCACCAATGACCGGGATCGCGTCCATACGTTTCTTTTCGGGACCCGGCTGACGAATATTTCGCGATATCTGCGGTATCGAGACATCGACGTCGCGCTGGACAAGATCTCCCGGGCGGTCGAGGATTGGGCCGGCGGCACACGGATCGGACAGTGTCTGCACGACTTCAACCGCGATTGGTCCCGTCGCGTACTGGCGCAAGGGGCGATCGTGCTGTTCATTTCGGACGGGCTGGACCGGGATGCCGGCGCCGGTCTGGGCGCGGAGATGCAGAGGTTGCACCTGTCCTGCCGCCGCCTCGTATGGCTCAATCCGCTGTTGCGTTACGAGGCGTTCGAGCCCAAATCTATCGGTATTCGGGCGATCATGCCCCATGTTGACGAGTTCCGGCCGATCCACAACCTGGAGAGCCTGCGGACACTGGTCGAGACTCTTGCGCGTCCGCAGCCACGTCGCCAGGAAGGCATGGCCCGTTGGCGGGAGATGATACCATGAGCGAGCTCAAGACCGGTACAGGCGCGAGTTTCACGGCCCCGCATGCGATTCTCGAGCAGGCCGCCGCATGGCGCGCCGCGGGCCGCAAGGTCGGCCTTGCGACGGTTGTCAGGACCTGGGGCTCGTCCCCGCGGCCGGTCGGCAGTCAGCTCGCGGTCGATGAGACGGGGGCCATGGTCGGGTCGGTCTCCGGCGGCTGCGTAGAGGGGGCGGTCGTCGAGGAGGCGCGGGCCGCGATGGCAGACGGCAAGCCCCGGATGCTGGAATTCAGCGTCAGCAACGAACAGGCCTGGGAGGTCGGTCTGGCATGCGGCGGCACCGTCGAGATCTTCGTGGAGACGCTGGAATGAAGAACGCGGTGCTCGACGCGTTGCTCGCGGCGCGGGCCGCGAAGGCATCGGCGGCCCTGGTTACCGAACTCGGCAGCGGCGCCCAAACGTTGGTCGGACCGGGCGCGCCGCCAGGGGATCTTCCGCTCGGCGCTGCGCTTCACAGCTTCGTGGACAGCGCGTTGGCGGACGACAGATCGATGTCCGCCGAGATCGGCGACCAGAGATATTTCATCCATGTCTTCAACCCGCCACGCCGTCTCGTCATCGTCGGTGCGGTACACATCGCCCAGGTGTTGGCGCCAATGGCGGCGCTCGCCGGTTACGCGGTGACGGTGGTCGACCCACGCGGCGCCTTCGCAACGGAGGATCGATTCCCTGGCGTCGAGCTGACCAGGCAATGGCCCGACGATGCGCTCGAAGGTCTCGACGTCGATCAACGGACCGCGATCGTCACCCTGACGCACGATCCCAAGCTCGACGATCCCGCGCTCGAGACGGCGTTGCGACGGGCGCCCTTTTACATCGGCGCGCTCGGCAGCAAGAGAACACATGCCAGCCGGGTCGCACGCCTCCGCGAAACCGGATTCGACGATGCCGAAATCGCGCGCATCCATGCGCCGGTCGGCCTCGATATCGGTGCCGTTTCGCCGGCGGAAATCGCGCTTTCCATCCTTGGCGAGATGACGCTCCTGCTTCACCGAAAGCCGCCGAGGGCACCGGCGTGAAATTCGGCGAGACGCCGGTCGACGAGGCTGTCGGCGCGATCCTGGCGCACAGCGTTTCCTGTGGCGGCCGAACCTACCGCAAAGGCCGGGTCCTCTCTAAGGAGGACGGATCGGCCTTGCGGGCCGCGGGGATCACCACTGTCGTTGCCGCCCGACTCGACGCCGGCGACGTCGGCGAGGATGCCGCGGCGGAGACGATCGGAGACAATGTGGCGGGCCGCAATCTTGCCGCCGGCGAGGCTTTTACCGGGCGGGTCAATCTGTTCGCGCAGGCCCGCGGGCTGGTGGTCTACGATTCCCGCCTCTTGCAGCGGGTCAATTGCGTCCATGAGTCGATCACGATTGCGGCCCTGCCGCCCTATGCGGTGGTCGAGCCGCGCCAGATGGTGGCGACGATCAAGATCATTCCGTTCGCGGTCGCCGGTGCGACCGTCGATGCCTGCGTCGAGACGATCGCGGCGGCCGGCGGATTGTTCGAGGTGGCGCCCTTCCTGCCGCGCCGGGCCGGTCTCATCCAGACGACCTTGCCGGGCACGCGCGAGACGTTGCTCGACAAGACGCAGGCGGTCCTGCGCGGCCGTATCGAGGCGCTCGGCGGCACGCTGCTCGGCGAAACCCGCTGTGCACATGCGATCGACGACGTCGCCGAGGCGATCCGCGCGTGGCGGCGGCGCGGTTGCGATCTGCTCCTGCTCATGGGCGCCTCGGCGATCACCGATCGGCGCGACGTGATCCCGGCGGCGATCGAGGCGGTGGGCGGCGGCATCGATCATTTCGGCATGCCGGTGGATCCCGGCAACCTGATGCTGATCGGCCATCACGATGACCTGCCCGTACTGGGGCTGCCGGGCTGCGTTCGTTCGCCCAAGGTCAACGGCTTCGACTGGGTGCTGCAGCGCCTGTGCGCCGGGCTCGCGGTCACCTCCGACGACGTCATGGGCATGGGCGCGGGCGGGCTGCTGACCGAGATTTCCGCGCGCCCGCTGCCCCGCGCAGAGGCCTGCGCCCCGGCGCGCGCGCCCGCGACGCCGCGCGTCGCTGCGATCGTGCTCGCGGCCGGCCAGTCGCGCCGCATGGGCCGTGCCAACAAATTGCTGGCGGATCTGGACGGCTTGCCGATGATCGCCCGCGTCGTCGATGCGGTGCTCGGATCGCGGGCCGACCCCGTGCTCGTCGTGGTCGGCCACCAGGCCGCCGAGATCGAGGCGGCGCTCGCGGAACGCGACGTGCGGATTGTCCACAATCGGGATTTCGCCGCAGGCATCAGCACATCCCTGAAACAGGGGCTGCGGGCCCTGCCGCCGGAAATCGACGGCGCGCTGGTCTGCCTCGGCGACATGCCGCGGATCACCCCGGATCAGCTCGATCGACTGATTCGCGCTTTCAATCCCGTCGAGGGCCGCGCGATCTGCGTGCCCACGCGCCGCGGCAAGCGAGGCAATCCGGTGCTGTTCGCGCGCCGCTTCTTCGAGGAGATCGAATCGCTGGGCGGCGATGTCGGCGCGCGGCACCTGATCGGCGAGTCCCCCGACCTGGTTTGCGAGGTGGACATGCCGGATGACGGCGTCCTGCTCGACATCGACACGCCGCAGGCGCTCGACAGCCTGCGGCGTTGATCGGCGCGGGCGCCGCGGGGCCCGGAACCGCCGCGCCCGACGCACCGGGCTGATCTGCTCGCAACAGGAGGCAAGCGATGACCGATACGCAGCCGAACATCCTGTTTGTCCTCGCCGACCAGATGGCGGCGCCGGCCCTTCCCGTCTATGGGCATCCCATCGTCCGGACGCCCCATATGGAGCGGCTGGCGGAAACCGGGGTCGTTTTCGAGAACGCCTACTGCAACGCGCCGATCTGCGCCCCCTCCCGCTTCTCGATGTTGTCGGGCCGTCTGCCCTCGCGGATCGGCGCCTATGACAACGCCGCCGAATTCCCCTCCTCCGTCCCGACCATCGCGCACTATCTGCGCCTCGCGGGGTATCGCACCTGTGCAGCCGGCAAGATGCACTTCATCGGCGCCGACCAGCAGCACGGTTTCGAGAACCGCCTCACCACCGACATCTACCCTGCCGATTTCGGCTGGACCCCCGACTGGCGGCGGCCGGACGAACGCCTCGAGTGGTTCCACAACCTGGTCAATGTGGTCGAGGCCGGCCCCTCGGCCCGCACGCTGCAGATCGATTTCGATGAAGAGGTCGCCTTCCGGGCGCGGCGCTGGCTGTACGATCATGTGCGCAGCAATGACGCCCGCCCGTTCTTTCTCCTGGTCAGTTTCAGCCATCCGCACGATCCCTACAACATTCCGCCCGAATATTGGGACCGGTACGAGGGCATCGCGATCGACATGCCGCGCGTGCCCGCCACGCCACCCGGCCACCGCGATCCGCACAGCCGGCGCCTCTACGACAATTACGATCGCGGCGAGTTCGAAATCACCGAGGCGCATGTTCGCAATGCGCGACGCGCGTATTACGGCGCGATGTCCTTCATCGACGACCGGATCGGGGAATTGCTGCAGGTGCTGGACGCGACCGGGCAGTCGGACACGACGATCGTCGTCATCGCCTCGGATCACGGTGACATGCTCGGCGAGCGCGGCATGTGGTACAAAATGACGTTCTTTGAATGGGCTGCCCGGGTGCCGCTGATCGTCCATGCGCCGAACCGCTGCATCGCGGGGCGGCGGCGTCAGATCGTCTCCCTGGTGGACATTCTGCCGACGTTGCTCGATCTCGCCGGGACGTCAGCGCCGGCGCCCATCGCGCTCGACGGCCGGAGCCTGGCGCCGCTGGTCGAGGGTTCCAATGCGAGCGGCCCGGGCATCGCCTGCGGCGAGTATTTCGCCGAGGGATCGGTGGCGCCGATCTTCATGGTCCGCAAGGACAGCTACAAATACATCACCTGCCCGGCGGACCCGCCGCAGCTTTACGAAGTGGACAGCGATCCGCTGGAACTCGACAACCTCGCGGGACGGCCGGACCATGCCGACGCCGAGCGACACCTGGCGGAGATCGCGCGCGGCATCTGGGATGCAGAGCGCCTTTCGCAGGACATCGTCAGCGATCAGCAGCAGCGTCGCCTGGTCTACCGCGCCCTGATGACCGGTAACCGGACCCTGTGGGACTATGAGCCGCCGCAGGCCGAGGCACGCGCCTATATCCGCAACGTCGAAGGGCTGTACGAGCGGGAAGCCGGGGCGTTCCTGCCGCCGCGCAAGCCGCCGGATGGCGGCCCTTAGCCGGCGAAACGCGGCTCCCGGGCCACCCAACGGTCGAGAAATTCCAGCACCCGCTCACCGGCACCGAGGCTGTAAAGCCCGCCATGCCGCCCGCCGGGGATGAAATGCCCTTCTTTCGGTTCCGGCGCTGCGGCAAGCAGCTCGCGTGCGAAGCGCACCGGGATCAGCCGATCATCCTCTCCATGGAGGATAAGCAGGGGCGCGCGGAGCCTGTCGATGCGCGCTCTTGAGTCGAACTCGTCATGCACCAGCCAGCGCGCGGGGAAGAACCAGTAACGATCCTGCGCGACGTCGGCGATGCTGGTAAAGGGCATCGCGAGAACGACGGCGGCGAAGGCCCGGTCCGCGGCGATCGCGACGGCGACCCCGGTTCCCATCGATTCGCCATAGACGACGATCCGGTCAATGGGAAACCCCTGTGCGCGGACGAACGCGACGGCGGCCCGCCCGTCTTCGATCAGCCCGGTCTCGCTAGGCCGCCCGCCCGCGCCGGCATTGTACCGGTAGCCGGCCAACAGGACACCGTACCCGGCATCAAGGAAGACCCGCGCCTGCGCTGCGCGTGACGCAACGGTGCCGCCATTGCCATGGAAGTAGACGATGACGGGCCCGGTGTCCTCCGGCGGCGGCGCCCACCATGCCAGCGGCTTCATGCCGTCCGCGGTCTCGATCCGTATCGCCGACATCTCGGGAACGATCGAACGTGCCGGGTCGGGCACGACCGATTGCGGATGGTACTGAAGATCCCGCTGATACAGGTAAAGCAGGGCAAGACCCGAGAGATACAGGGCAATCGCCACGCCGGCGACACTCGCCACAAGCGATCCCGCGGCCCCGGTCGCGCGCCTCATTGCGCGCCGCGCACCGGGGCCGTGGCGGCCCGGCGCTCCAGGAAATCGATCACCAGCCGCGCCGCGCCATGGTCGTAGAGGTCGGTATGGGCGCCGCCGGGGAAGAAATGCGCCTCCTTCGGCTCCGGCGCCGCTTCGTGGAGCAGGCGGGCAAAGCGAATGGGAATCGTCTCGTCCCTCGTACCGTGGAACAGCAGGATCGGCGCGCGAACCCGCCCGATGCGGGCCATCGAATCGTAGCTGTCCCAGATCAGCCATTTCGCGGGGGTGTACCAGTAGCGTGACTGGGCGACGTCGGCGACGCTGCTGTAAGGCGTCTCGAGAATCAGGCCGGCGACGTCGTGCTCCGCCGCCAGCGCGACCGCAATGCCCGAGCCGAGCGACTCCCCGTACAGCACGAGTTGCTCTTTTCCATATCCCAGGTCGAGTACATGCCGCATCGCTGTCGCACCGTCCGCGATCAGGGTCGGCTCGCTCGGCTTGCCGCCGGCCCCCGCATTGTAGCGGTAGCCGGCCAGTAGCACGCCGTAGCCGGCATCGATCATCGCGCGGGCCTTGTAGCCGCGCTCACCGATATGGCCGGCATTGCCGTGAAAATAGACGACGATCGGGCCCGTGGGTTCGGTGGGCGGATGCCACCATGCGAGGCTCTCGATCCCCTCGCCCACGGGGATCTTCACGACCGTCATGTCCGGAACCTCGTGATCCGCCGGCTCCGGCACGGTCGCGTCCGGATAGTACATCAGGGCCCGCTGGCCCGCATAGAGCGCGGCGACCAGCGCCGCGTAGCCGCCGAGGCACAATACCAGGAATGTCGTCAACGCGCGTTCGGTCCCTTTTCGAGGCCCCAATCTGCAAATGCGTGAGCGGCCATTATGCCGTGTTCCGGTTAACGAGGCGTTCAGCCGGCCAGCGCCGTGTCCCGCTCGCGCGCGACGGCCGTCAGGCCGAAATCGTGCAGGATTGCGTATAGCGCCGGCACGGTGAACAGGACCAGGACGGTTGCCGCAAACAGACCGAAGGCAAGGCTGGTCACCAGCGGCACCAGGATCTGCGCCTGCAGACTGCGCTCGAGCAGCATCGGCAGCAAGCCGAGCACCGTGGTCAGCGACGTCAGCAGGACGGGGCGGAACCGGATCCGCGCCGCCGCCCGCGCCGCCGCCTCGATGGACATACCGGTCGCGGCTCGTCGCTTAGTGAAATCAACCAGCAGAATCGCGTTGTTGACGACGACGCCCGACAGCGCCGCGAACCCGACCATGCTGGGCATCGAAAGGTCGAGCCCCATCAGCAGATGTCCCCAAACCACGCCGATCAACGACAACGGAATGGTCACGATGACGATCAGCGACTCGGCGTAGCTGCGGAACAGGAAGCTGAGCAGCAGGAAGATGCCGATCACGCCGACCGCGAAGGCGCGACCCACCGACGAGGTCCCCTCCGCGCCGGTCTTCGCTTCTCCTTCGAGCGCAAATTCGATGCCGGGAAACCGATCGCGGAGCTGCGGCAGGAATCGCGCGGTGGTGTCCGACAGGATCTGCGATACGTTCATCTTCGTGGTATCAACATCACCCTGAACGGAGACCGTGCGCCGGCCATTGATACGATGGATGCGTGCGTATCCGCGTCCGCTCTCGATGATCGCGACCGTGCTCAGCGGCACCTGGGCGCCGCCCGGCGCCCGCACCAGGAAATAGTCGAGATCGGCAAGGCTGTCCCGGTCCAAGGCCGAGAGTCGGACGTCGATCTCGTACGATTCGGGACCCGCCTGCACCTCGCTGACAACCTCCCCGAAATATGCAGAGCGCAACTGCGATGCGATCTGCGATGCGTCGAGCCCCAAGGCCAGCGCGCCCTCGCGCAGACGAAGTCTGATCTCGGGCTTGCCGGGCCGCAGGTCGTCTGACAGATCGGATACCGCGGGATATCCCGATAACCAGGTCTGCAACTCCCGCGAGGCCGCCTTCAACGCCCCAAGGTCGCTTCCCTTGAGCCGGATATCGATCGGGCGCCCGGCGAGTCCGATCTGAAACTCGGCAAACTTGAGGGCGACCACGTCGGGAACGGCGCCCATCGCCGTTCGCCACGCCTGAATCAACTCGGCGACGCTCGTATTGCGGCTTTCGGCGGCAAGCAGATCGGCCGTCACCGTTGCCAGGTGCGGACCCGATTCGAAAGCGTCGACATTGACGCCATATTCGATACCGACCTGACGCACCAGCTGCTCTCCGCCGGGCTGAAGCGGTGAGAGCTCCCTGTTGACCGCTTCCAGCGTCTCGACCAGCCGATCCACGACGGCTTCGGTTCGGGCGAGTGGCGTTCCCTGCGGCAGCAACAGGCGGGCCTGCACGACATCCCCGTCGAGCTTGGGAAAGGCCTGGAACTTAAGAACGCCGCCCGCGATCATGGCGACCGATCCCAACAACAGGAAGACGATCGACCCGATGGCGGCGTAACGCCATTCGACCGCGAGGTCCGCGGCACGGCCGGCGATCCGCTCTCGCGCCCAGGCGATCGCGCTCTCGACGCGCCTGCGCAGGCCCCGCACCTCTCCCGCATGGGACAGCGAGTGCCGCAGATGGCTGGGAAGTATGAGAAACGCTTCGATCATGCTGACGGTGAGCGTCATGATCAAGATGATCGGAATGAATTTGAGCACGTTGCCGATATCGCCGCTGAGCGTGGTCAGCGGTCCAAAGACGCAGATCGTGGTCAGATACGAGGCCAGAACGCCCGGCCCGACCTCCTTCACGCCGCTCACGGCGGCTTCGAGGGCCGCCTTGCCGTCGCGCCAATGGCGGGCGATATTCTCCGAGATGACGATCGCATCGTCCATCAGCAGTCCCGTCGCGATCAGCAGCCCGACCATCGTGATCATGTTGATCGAATAGCCGCCGAGCGACATGACGAAGAGCGTGCCGAGGAACGATACCGGCAGCCCGAGGGCCACCCAGAACGCAAACCGCAACCCGAAGAACAGCCACAGGGCGATCAACACCAGCGCCAGGCCCTGCGCGCCGTTCTTGAGCACCATGTTCAGGCGATCCCGCACGACGGTCGAGATATCGCGCGTCAGGCTGAAGCTCATGGTGGGCGGCGCAACTGCCCGCTCACGCTCGAGGAAGGCGTTGATCGCGTCGACCACCACGAGGGTGTCCCCCGAGCGGGCCTTGTTGATCTCGAGCAGGGCGGCGCGCCGGCCGTCATAGAAGATCGACTGCTCGGCAAGCTCGAAACGGTCCGATATCGCGGCGATCTCGCCGAGACGTATCTCCGCGCCGCTCTCGCCACCGACCACGATGAGATCGCCGAAATCCGCCGCCGTCCGCCGTTCGTCGGCGAACCGGATCAGGACATCGCGCTCTTCGGTCTCAACGCTGCCGGCCGGCAGGTCGATGCTCTGGCGGCCGATCACATCGGCGATGTCGGAGACGCTGAGCCCGTACTGCGAAAGCGTCTGCGCCGGGATCTCGATGCGGATCTGGTGGTCGGAAAAGCCGGTGATATTGACCTGTGTGACCTCCGGAATCTGCTGCAGGCGCTCTTTCATGTCTTCCGCGTAGGCCTTCAGGTCGGGCTCGGACATCGGCCCGGCAATCGTCACCGCCGCGACGAAATCGTTGCGGCCGAGAAGCCGGATGGTCGCGCGCTCGGCGCGCACGGGAAAATCGTCGATCGCCTCGATTTCACTCTTCACGTCCTCGAGGAAGCGATCGACATTGCCGTCCTCGTCCATTTCGATGGTCGCGGTCGCCACGCCCTCTTGCGCCTCGCAGCGCAACTCGCCGACATCATTGATCCCGTCCACCGCGTCCTCGATGCGCCGGCACAGCGCATCTTCGATCTCCTCGGCGCTGGCGCCGGGATAGGCAACGCGCACCTGTACGTCGCCGAGCGGCAGATCGGGAAAGGTCTCGCGTTCGAGGCTCGGCAGCGCGGAAAGACCGAGCACAAGGATTCCGATCATCAGAAGGTTCGCCGCCGTCGGGTGGCCGGCAAACAGGCGAATCAACGGACCGACCCCTGGCCGGTGGCCGCCGCGATCATGCGGTCAAGCAGTTCCTTGTCCGGCACGGGCGCCAGCAACATCCCGTCGATCGCCGGTGCAAGATCGGTGACCACGATGACGTCACCCGCGGCAAGCCCGTCTTCGATGACGGCGAAACCGGATTGCCGCACGCCGACACTCACGCGGCGGCGCTGCAACCGATTCCTCTCGTCGACCAGGTAGACCATCCCGTCATGCAGCGCCGCCCGGGGCACCACCAGCTGATCGGGCACGGGCCGGCCCTGCAGTTCGACCTCGACGAACATGTTCTTGGCCAGCGGCGGTCGGCGGCCGACCTCGACGAGCTCGTAGGGGTTGTCCACGGCGACGACAACACCGATCGTTCGGGTGCTGGGATCCACGGCCTCGCGGATGCGCGCGAATCGCGCCGGCCAGGAGGTCCGGAAATCGCCGGCGACCAGACGCACCACCGCGGACAGTCCCAGCCTCTCGAACGCCCGGCTCAGGTTCTCGGCACCGACCTCCCGCAATTCGGCTGCCGATCCCGCCACCAGCGGCCGGACCCGGTCAATCGGAATCTGCGCCGCCACCTCCGCAAGATCGACGCCGTCGAGCACCGCCAAGACCTGCCCGGACTGGGCGAACTGCCGCTCCTCGACATTGACGGCGGCGACTCGTCCGGTAAACGGCGTTACCATCTCGGTCCGGTCCAGGTCGCGCTGCGCCTGCCGCAATTCTGACTCGTAGAGTGCCAGATTTGCCATCAGCACTTCGCGTTCGGCGGGTATCAAGGCCAGAGCGTTTCGCTGGCCCTGCGCCGCCTGGCGCAACGAAAGAACGGTGCGTTCGGCCTCGTCGACAGACGCTTGCGAGATGCTGCCGCGCTCGAGAAGCGTTCGTTTGCGGGTCAGATCGGTTTCGGCGAGCTTTAGCCCGCTCTGCTCGATTTCCAGCGAGCGGCGGGTGTTGGCCTCGCGAACTTCCAGCTCCGCAATCGCGGCCTCGGCGCCGCGAATTCGCGCCCTGGCGCTTTCGACGGCGAGATCATAATCCGTCGGATCGATCCGCAGGATCACCTCTCCGGCCGTCAGCAACTCACCGGCTTCGAGGCGGGGGTGCTTTTCCGTGATGCGTCCGCTGACTTCGGCGACCGCCTCCCAGATCCGGCCGGGCTGAACCTGGCCATAGCCCAGCGCCCGCGGCACGAAATCGACGGCCGGTACGGAAATCACCCGAACCGGCCGGACACTCTCTGCGGGTGGAACCTGGACCGGGGCCTCGCCGCTGCGGGCGAGCCAGACCAGAAGGCCGACGCCAGCCAGAACCGGCGGCAGAATCAGCGCCTTCCTCTTCAGTCCAGCCAAATCCATTCCCTGCCCGGCCGCACCGGGATCTGGTCATTTCATGGAGACAATACACTCAAGACCACGCGCTCGCAGCTTGTCACACAGCGATCGCGCGACGCCTTCACTCTCCAGCCGCTCCGTGGCAAGGCGGAACAGGGTCCCCTGCCCCCGGAAACTGACCGGAGAGATAACGGGATCAAGCCCTCCCAGCAAGTCATTGTTCTTGTCCATGAAGATGCGCCATCCGCGGGCGGCATTCCCCTCCGAACTGAACGCGCCCAGGACGACACGCGGGCCACTGCCCGTCTGCGGGCCAATCGGCTTGACCGGCGGCGGCGGCAACTCCCGTGCCGGCTCGGGCGGCGGCGGCGCGGGCGGTGGCGGCGGCGGTGGTGGCGGCGGCAGGACGGCCATGGGTTCGCCGCCGAGCGCGACCCGGCTGAACGACAGCAGATTGCGCACCACGGTCCCCTCGCTGGCCGGATCGTCAATCCGCATGACAACGAAATAGCCGATCCGCGGGGCGTAGAAGAACTCGATCTCGCTCGGTTTGTAGCGCCCGCACACCACCTTGTAGGTATCAAAGCCCCCGGCCGGGACCTCCATACGCTCGGTGCCGGCGACGTTGCACGACCAATTGTACTGCCAGCTCTGCGGCTGCTGGCGGACCCCGTCCTTGATCGTCCAGTTCTCGACGTTGGAGGTGTAGGTGAGGATGTTGCCCTTCTTCAGGGGGAACAGCGATCCCTTAACGTCGGTAAACTCGCGGCGGCCGCCGCCTTTTCCGACGAATTTCCATTCGAGCGCCGGCATCAGCGGATCGTGACCGGTGACATGCTCGTCGCCACGGTCGCTGCGCCAGTAGACCCGCTCCCCCTCGATCGAGACAACCGTCCAGGTTTCCTGCGGATTGTCGAACGTAAACGAGTCGCCGACCATGTATCGGCCCGGCGCTTCGATGCCGAAGCCGACATCCGCCTGGTCGCCGGTTGTGCAGCCGGCAACGATCAGGGCCCCGAGCAGCGCACCCGTAATGCCCGACCAGCGACTCATGCGCATCGTCCTCCAGACTCGAGCCATTGCCACGAGGTAAACCCGCCCACGACTCAACATATATTGTGGCTGCACGGCGTGCAACCGCTAGACCTTGACGCGGCGGCCCGGCCGAGCGCAACGCGGGGCGACGCTCACGTCGACTGACTGAATAAGGGAATAGGCCTTACGGTATGGTTAACGCAAGACTGATAAAATGCACACCCCTGCGGGCCGCGGCCGCATCCGGACCTCCGGCGGTCAGCCCCCGAGAAAGAGCCGGCCCACTTCCGGGTCCTGGAGCAGCTCGTCGCCGGGGCCGGCCATCGCCGTGCTGCCGGCGACGAGCACGTAGCCGATATCGGCGAATTCGAGCCCTTTCTTGGCGTTCTGTTCGACCATGATGATCGTCTTGCCCTCGGTGTTCTGCAAATCATCGAGGATATCGAACACCATATCGATGAATCTCGGCTCGAGGCCGATCGACGGTTCGTCGACCAACAGCACGTCGGGATTCATCACCAGCGCACGCGAGATTTCCAGAAGACGCCGTTCGCCGCCCGAAAGGACCCGCGCCGGGTGCTTGCGCCGCTCGGCCAGTCGGCTGTATTTGTCGAAGACGCGTTCCGCGGCGGCCTTGGCCTGCTTCGGGCTGTCCATGAGGTATCCGCCCATCCACAGGTTCTCCTCCACCGTCATGCCGGGGAAGACCGATTTGTCCTGCAGGATATAGGCGATCCCCGCGCGCCGCAGCTTGTCCTTGGATGTCAACGCCGTGACGTCCATCTGCTGGCCCTTCTCGCCGACCAGGATGCGTCCGCCGAAGATGCGCGTGAAACCGAAGATGGAATGGAGGATCGTCGATTTGCCGGCGCCGTTCGGACCGATCAGGCACAGCGACTGTCCCTTGCCGACCTGGAGATTGAAATCGTGCAGGATCTCCATCTTGCCGTAACCGGCCTTCAGGTTTTCGATCGTCACGTAGGGGTCGTTGTTGGCAAGGCGCGCGATCTGCTCCTTGGAAATGCCCTGCTTTGCCAGCGCGGCGGCCTGGCGGTTGACGTCCTCGACGGAAATGACCGTGTCGACCGAGCCCTCGTGATAGCCGGCCGCGCCGCCGCCTGTTTCCTTGTCCGGCCCACCCATCAGTGCGCTCCCAGATAGGCGTCGATCACCCGCTTATCGGCCCGGATCTGGTCGGGCGGGCCGTCCGCCAGCATCTGACCGTGCGCCAGACAATAGATGTGCTCCGCGAGATTCATGATCACCCGCATATTGTGCTCGATGACGAAAAGCGTGATCCCGAACTCCTCGTTGGCCCGCTTGAGCCTGTCGATGAGACCGTTGATCAGGGTCGGGTTGATGCCGGCCGTCGGCTCGTCGAGCAGCAGCACCTTGGGCTGGTTCATCAGCGCCATGGCGAACTCCAGCAGCTTCTGCTGCCCGAAAGACAGATCCCCCGCCAGAAGCTTGCGCTTGGCGTAGAGCCCGACGAACTCGAGCAACCGTTCGGCGCGCTCCAGCTCCCCGGGCGAATGGTCGTAAAAGATCTCGAAATACCCCATGCTCCGATGCGGCACCGAGATCAGCATGTTCTTCACGCAGTTCATATTGCCGTAGATGCGGGTCTGCTGGAACGTGCGCAGCATGCCCAGGCGGGCGATCTGCGGCACTTTCAACCGGGAAATCTCACGCCCCTCGAACCTGATCGAGCCGCCGTCGATCGGGTGGTAGCCGACGATCGAGTTGAACAGCGTCGTCTTGCCCGACCCGTTGGGGCCGATCAGCCCGGTGATCTTGCCCGCAGGCACGTCCATCGAGACGTCCTGGTTGGCCCGCACGCCGCCGAACGACTTGGAGACGTTTCGCAGTTCGATCATCGCCGCCATCAGGCCGCCTCCTCCTCGCCCTCGGCGGGCGCCTCCTCGACCTCGATGCCGAACAACTCGGGCCACTTCTCCTGCGCCCAGCCCATGATTCCCTGCTGGAAGAAGACGACAGAGATGATGATCAGCAGGCCGAGTGCAACCCACTGCCAGCCGAGGAAATACTTCCAGGTGGCCTCCTTGATGACGTGATAGAGAATGGCGCCGATCACCGGCCCCCACAGCGTGCCCTTGCCCCCCAGCAGCGACATCACCACCATGGGAATGCCGAACACCACCGTCGCGAAGGCGACCTCGAGCGGCTCGATGAAGATGTTGTAATTGCCGAAGAGGGAGCCGCAAATCCCAAGGAAGAAGGCGGATAGCGCCCAGGTGATGGTCTTGTAGCGCATGGTGTGGATGCCCATCGCCTCGGCCTTCTCCTCGTCATCGCGGATGGCGTTGATGGCGAGGCCGAATCGCGTCTGGTACAGCCAGCGGAAGAAGAAGAACGTCAGCACGGCGGCGACGAAGAACGCGAAATAGAAGAACCTCTCGCCCGCCTCGGGCTCGCCCGGGAAGACCGGGAGCGATATGCCGCTTCCCGCGCCGACATACTCCCACGCGCCGACCAGCTCGCCGGCGGCGAGGGCGATACCCAGCGTTCCGATCGCGAAATACGGCCCGCGCAGGCCGAACACCACCCAGCTCAACAAGAACGCGAACAGCACCGAGCCGACCGCCGCGACGATCGTGCCCAGCACCAGGCCGGTGTAATACTGGGTCGGCGTGAAATCGACCTTGATCGCGCCGTAGGCCGCCGTGTACTCGGCGACGTCGTAATGCAGCCCGATCTGGACGACCGCGCTGATATACATGCCGGCGCCGAAGAAGAAGATGTTGCCGAGGGAATTGTATCCCATCTGGCCGCCCATCGCGTCCCAGGTGATCGCGAACAGCACCATCACCCAGAGCACGGTCAGCTGCGAGATGTAGGCGCTGAACAGAAACGGCGCGATGACCGCGGCGATGGCGATCAGGCCATACAAGCCCAGCGTCCGCTGGCTCTTGGTCATTGCGAGGGTCATCGAACCACCTGCCTGTGGCGGGCCTGCATGATCTGGCGGACGACCAGGACGACGATCAGCAGGCCGACCACGACCGCCTGTTGGAACTCGGCGCCGAGCGCGAAGCCGCCGTACTGCTCGAGCGCCCCGAGGCCGAACGCCGTGACGATGACGCCCGGCAGATTGCCGAGGCCGGCCGCAACGACGATCACGAAGGAGCGGATTGAATGCGCGATGCCGTAGAACGGCTGAATCACCCAGATCATCGAGATCAGGACGCCGGCCGCGCCGCAGATCGCGGCATTGAGCGAAAAGGTGAAGGCGTAGACCCGGTCGGTGTCGATCCCCATGACCCGGGCCGCGCGCGGATCCTGCGCCGTCGCCCGGATCGCCTGCCCCATGCGGCTGTTCTTCATGAACAGCACGACCAGGGCCGCCAGGATTCCGGCGATGATCAGCGACAGCACCCGAATTTCCTGGATCGTCACGCTGCCGAAGAGAATGCGGGTGCCGAGGCCCGATTCCGCGGTCTGCACGTCCGGACCGAAGATCAGGTTCAGGACCTGCTGGATGACGATCGCCGCGCCGAAGGTTGCCAACAGCGAAGTGAACAGGTCGCGATCGATGACGTAACGGATGATCAGGAAGTACATCAGCCAGCCGAACCCGAACATGATCGGTATCACCACCGGCAGCGCCCACAGCGGATTGACGCCGGGCTTCATGACTTCGAAGAAGGTGATGTCTGTCCCCGGTATGCCAATGCGGACGACCGCGTCGATCGACAGGTAATAGGCGATATATCCGCCCATGATGACGAACTCGCCCTGCGCCAGGTTCTTGACGTTCATGACGCCCCAAACCAGGGCCAGCCCGTAGGCCGCCAGCGCGAAGATGGCGCCGATCATCAGCCCGTCCAGCAGAAGCTGGAGGTTAAATACCGGAAAATCGATAAGCAGCTGGATGTTGTTCAGCATGACTATGGCTGCGCTTTCGGTGCTGGTTGATTGCGCGCCCGACACGGCGGCCCGGCCGTCGTCGCGCGACGTCCGCCAAGTGCATCACGATCCCGGCGCCTGAACGGCGCCGGGATCAACACAGTCAGCTCAGGAACCGGGCGCTTTGCGCGGCCAGTTCACCGGGTGCGATGCGTATTTCGACGGCGCCACGACATTGTAGGTGCCGTTCTGGATCTGCCGCAGGACCATCGGCTTGGCGATGTTGTTGCCCTCCGGCGCGAACCTGATGCCACCATAGAAGGTCATCATGTCCGTTGCCGCGAGCGCGTCACGAACCTTGTCCCTGTCGAACGAATTGGCGCGCTCGAACGCGTCTTTCCAGACGATCACGGCGGCGGATGCCTGCGCCGCCTGGTAGGGCACGTTCTTGTAGCCGTCGAACGTCGCCTTGAACAGCGCGTCGTATTCGGCCGCGGTGCCGAAGTACTCGTCGCTGTAACTCAGCGTCTCGGCCCACTGCGTCGGGCACAGGATGTCGTTGGTCGTGGCCCCGAACTTGGCGACGATCTTGGCCGCCTCGCAATGGGTGACCGCGACCATCGGCACATTGATCTTCATCTCGGCGAGTTGCCGCGCCGCGGTCGCCGCGCCCTTCGAATGTCCGGAGACGACGAGAAGGTCGGGCTTCACGGCCCGCACCTTGGTGAGGGTCGTCGACATGTCGCTCAGGTCACGCGGCAGCTTGTCATCGATGATGATCTGCATGTTGTATTTCTTGGCGTCGTCCATCACGCCCGCACGGACATCCTGCGAGAACGGGTCGTTCTCGAAGGCCATCGCGATCTTGACGTCCGACGGCTTCTTGCCATTCTTCTCGGCGATCTCGGCCGCCAGCGCGATCGAACTCGCAAGATACTGCTCCGACGTCGACAGCACCGCGAACAGGTACCTATAGCCCTGCGTGAACAGGGAGCGCGACGCGCCTTCCGCCTCGACCATGGGGATCTGGTATTTCTCCGTCACCGGCGCGATTGCCTTGGTCATCCCGGAACTGTACGGGCCAAGCATGTACTGGACGCCGTCCTGCTTGATCAGTCGCTCGGCGAGCTGCGCGCCGCGGGCCGGGGTCGATTCGTCGTCATAGTAGACGACCTTCAACTTGTACGACTTCCCACCGACCTTGACGCCGCCCATATCGTTGATCCGCTTTACGGCGAGCTCGTAGCCGTTCTGCGCATGAATGCCGTTGGTCGAGTACTTGCCTGTCAGCGAGATCGCCGAACCGAGGATGATCGTATCACCCTCGACCTTGGCCTGCGCCGCAGGTGCGGCGAGCAACGCAGCCGTCGCGACGCCCATGATGGTCAGCGCTCCGCGCCGTGTGTATCTGCCTATACTGATTGCCATTGGCTCCTCCCGTTGGCGCCCGATGAACCGGGCCTGTGATTTTCCATCGCCTTCGCGATAGGTTCGGTAAACTATGAAAGATTGCTCGATTTGGCCACCCCTTTTCACATACGCAACACGCTGAAATCAAAACACAACTGTGTACGAACGGAAAATTATGCCGATGAACAGCGACTATGAGACCCTGGCGATCACCGAGCCAGAGCCGCATCTGCTGCTGCTGACGCTCAACCGTCCGCATGCGGCAAACGCCTTCAACACACGGATGGGCGAGGAGTTGCGCGCGTTCTGGACGACGATCTCCAAGACCGGCGGAGACCCGCGCTGCATTGTCGTTACCGGGGCCGGAGACCGGGCGTTCTGCGCCGGCGCCGACCTGAAGGAGCGCCGCGCAATGTCGGACGACGCGTGGCGACGACAGCACGTGATTTTCGAGGAAGCGTTCTACGCGATGATGGACTGTCCGCTGCCGCTGATCGCCGCGGTCAACGGTGCCGCCTACGGCGGCGGTTTCGAGATCGTGCTGGCCTGCGACTTCGCCTACGCGGCCGATCACGCCCGATTCGCCTTGCCGGAAACCGGTCTCGGCATCATGCCCGGGGTCGGCGGCACCCAGAATTTGCCGCGCGCGTGCGGCGTGCGGCGTGCGAAGGAGATCATCCTGACCGGCACCCCGTTCGATGCCGAGGCGGCGCTGCGCTGGGGTATCGTCAGCCGGGTCCTGCCGATGCCGGAATTGCTCGATGAGACGCTGGCTGTCGCACGGCGTATTGCGAGCAACGCGCCGCTTGCGGTGCGAGCCGCCAAGCAGGCCCTGAATGCCGCCATCGGGACCGACATCAAGACGGGTCTCGCAATCGAGATCGAGTGCTACAACCAAACCGTAACCACGGCCGATCGGCGCGAAGGCATGCTCGCCTTCAACGAAAAGCGCCGGCCGAACTTCCGCGGCGAGTAGGAGGGAGTTCGATGAGCCTGAACGCCATAACGATGGAACTCGGCGATGATTACCCGGAGATTCGCGAGTCGGTTGCCCGTATCTGCCAGGGTTTCCCGGGCGCCTATTGGCGCCGCCTGGAAGATGAGCGCGCCTATCCCGAGGATTTCGTCGGCGCCCTGACGCGAGAAGGTTATCTTGCCGCGCTGATTCCCGAGGAATACGGGGGCACCGGCCTGCCCTTGCGTGCCGCCGCTGTTGTCCTCGAGACGATCCACGCCAACGGCTGCAATGCCGGCGCGTGCCACGCCCAGATGTATATCATGGGTACGCTGCTCCGCCATGGCAGCACGGCACAGAAGCAACGCTACCTGCCCGCCATCGCGGCCGGCGAACTGCGCCTGCAGGCCTTCGGAGTCACCGAGCCGTCGACGGGCACGGATACAACGCAGATCAAGACCCGCGCCGTTCGCGACGGCGACGAATACGTGATCGACGGCCAGAAGCTGTGGACCAGTCGAGCCCTTCAATCCGATCTCATGCTACTCCTGGCCCGCACGGCACCACCCGGCGAAATTATCAAGCGCGGAGACGGTTTATCGGTATTTCTTGTCGATTTGCGTGAAAAGATCGGAAAGGGCGTGGACATCAGGCCCGTCGATACCATGATCAACCACAACACGACGGAGATCTTCCTCGACGGGTTGCGCGTGCCTGCGGACACGCTCATCGGCACCGAGGGCAAGGGGTTCCGGCACATACTCGACGGGATGAATGCCGAGCGGATTCTGATCGCGGCCGAGGCATTGGGTGACGCCCGCTTCTTCTTGCGCCGCGCGGTCGAGTATGCCAACGAGCGGCGCGTGTTCGGCAGGTCGATCGGCGAGAATCAAGGGATCCAGTTTCCGTTGGCGCGGTGCCTCGCCGAAACCGACGCGGCCGATCTGATGGCACGCAAGGCCGCGGCACTGTTCGACGCGCAACTGCCCTGCGGAGCAGAAGCCAACATGGCCAAGTTGCTTGCATCCGAGGCGAGCTGGCATGCCGCGGACGAATGCTTCCAGGCATTCGGCGGCTTCGCCTTTGCGCGCGAGTACGATATTGAGAGAAAATGGCGCGAAACGCGTCTGTTCCGCACGGCCCCGATATCCACCAATATGATTCTCGCCTATCTGGCCCAGCACGTCCTGGGGCTGCCGCGATCTTACTAGGGCTGTCCGGCTGCCAATCGGATCACATCGGACTGCCTGTCAGAGCCGCACCCACCGACCGTTCCAGG
Source organism: Rhodospirillales bacterium (assembly GCA_020356105.1). GTDB lineage: Bacteria > Pseudomonadota > Alphaproteobacteria > UBA8366 > JADFVY01. Next base: position 2,484,193 of record CP070634.1, read on the forward strand.
TCCGGCATGCGAGGCCGGGAACGAGGCGATCAACGCCGTTGTACCGGATCTCCTGGCGGAACACGCGGCAGAACTGACCGGCCTCGGTCTGCATCGTCTTGGTGACGGTCATCGTGATCGCGACATCACCTTCGGAAGACTGCCAGCGCGCCGCCTTACCCGAGGGCAGGCGTTCGAGAGTGTCCTGTTCGAGTTCGTAGAGTGCGCGTCTTGCCGTGCGGGTCAAGCCGTTCGGCGCCTGTTGGATCGACACGAGCTGGATGTCGAGTGGCTCGCGTCCCTGTATGCGGTCGATTCGCCGCACGTAGTGGCCGATCTCCGGTACGTAGTACCAGGTGCGCGTCTGCCGCCAGCGCCCGCGCGAATATCGGGTGCAGGAAATCTCGACCCCGTCGAAATCCCCGAATTGCAGAGAAACCCGCTCAGGCCCGACAACCGTACAAATCCAGTCGCGTCGAAAGAGGCGTCCCGATTGCTCGCCGTCGCGACGCACGTTGACGAGACTTTCGAATTTCCGTCGCGTCCCCGGTATCAGGGGCCACAACACATCTGGCGGCGCATCGACGGTACGGGTTATCACGCCCTTGTCGTTGCGCACCACAAGGGTGGGCAGTACGAAGTTCGGATAGCGTTCGAATTCGGATTGCAGATCATTGCGCCAGACGATCCGCTCATCAATGATTTCCACGACGGTTTCGGTCCGTCCGCTCGAATAGGTGAATGCGTCGCCCAGCTGGTATCGCGGCAGATACCCGAGCGGTGGTCCATCATAATCGGGGGGATCGTAGTCGGCCGAAAATGTGCCGTTGAGCGTCGAACCGATGCCCCAAAGCAGGTCTTTGGCGTCGCTCAGCTCCGGCGATGACGAGCAACTGCCCGCCGCAAGCGCCGCTGCAAATGCCCCGCCAAGAAACAGACCACGGACTCGCCGGTCAGCCAACTTCTCCGCCTCTCGCGCTTGCGCGCAACAGTCAAAACCACCCTATATGCGCGGGGCTCCCCTGCGGGAGCCCCGGCCTGCCGCAGATTTACGGTGCGCGGTCGAACGAGAGCGTCATTCCCGACGGCCGCTTCAGAAGCTCAACTTCGGGACCGTTCCAACCTCCGCCACGGCCTCGATCGTCTTGATCCAACGCCCCTGCGGACCCTGCTCGCGGCAGGCAACGCCATAGTTGGGGTGATCTGGACCGCTATTCGTGTCAACCGTCCGGAACGCCCGGCAAAACGTTCCGTCCTCCCGACGATACGTCTTGACCGGAATGATGGCGCCGCCATTTCCGGTTTCCGGATTCGTCCAGACAACCGCCGTCTCGCTTCTCTTTGTTTCGAGCGCCTCCTGGAACGCGGCCTCGCGCCATGGATTGTTGATCGCCGAAGCGACACTCACGCGTTGCTGGTTCGCGGCCTGCCGCACCTCGCTTGTCTGGTACTGGCCCAGCAGGAACCCGCCGCCAAGCATGACCGCGGCGAAGGCCGCCGCCGACGCGAAGGCCGCCACCGAACGACGCCGTGCCAATGACACGACCATCGGTCCCCGATATCCCGCAGGGTTGCGATCGTCCAGCGTCAGCTCGGCAGCCGTCTCGGCGCCTTCCGGCGCATCGAGTATCATGTTCACCAGATGCTGCGGCACAATCGATTCAGCGGTTGCGGATTCGGATTCCACCGCCATCATCACCGTGTCGATCAGCCGATCCGGCACCGTTTCGTGGATTACGTCATTGTGGGCGGCCTTGATCAAGAGCGCACCGTCGTGCAGCGCCCGTACGGTCCGCGCCGCCTCTGCGTCTTGCGCCAAACGAGATTCAACAACACGCGCCGACTCTGAGTCCAGCTCTCCGTCGACATAGGCAACGAGCGTATTCGCATCGAGGTGTTTCATGGTTGCCCCCTTCTATGTGCCTGTTCGTTCTGCCATTTGCGTTGTGTTACCAAGGTCCGCACATCCTCCTAGGCTTCGCCGCCCTTGGCGGCGAAGGTCGACCGTTCCGATCCGCCCACCATGCGGTTGAGGGCCAGCCGCGCCCGGGACAGCCGGCTCATCACCGTGCCAACCGGAATTCCGAGCGTCTCGGCGGTTTCCCTGTAGGAGCATCCCTCCACGCAGACGAGCAGCAGAACAGACCGTTGATCCGGCGGAAGCCTTTGAACACCGCGTCGAACCGCCTCGAGCGTCAGCCGGTTCATGGTGGCTTGCTCGCCATCCATGCCCGGAGTCTTCTGCCCCTCCGGCTCGACCAGCGACAAGTGACTACCACGCAGCTTGCCGACGCGGATCGCGTCGATCCAAAGATTCTGCATGATGCGGAACATCCAACTGTCCAGCCGGGTGCCCGGTTGCCACTGGTTGATGCGTTGAATCGCCCTTTCGCAGGCTGCCTGCACCAGATCGTCGGCCTCTTCCTCCGATCCGGTAAGGCCACGCGCAAACCGCCGCAAGCGCGGCAGCAGGGCAATCATTTCGGCCTTTGTTCGCTTGTCCAAGAGGAATTTTCCTTGCAACGTCATTATCTTAACGAACAGGCAACGAGTTTATTCCCGGCAGTTTAAAAAAAACGTAAATGGCGCCCGCCATCGTTCCGACCCACGCTGGCTTCGTCGCTTCAAGCCCGGTCGACCACAAATCGCCGGGTCGCACCCTGGTCCGCGCCCACCATGCGTCGTGCAAAGCCGCGAGCGGTCGACGTGGTGCCGAGCCATGCGGCGACGCGGTCTTCGGCGATGGACGGTCGCCGTTTACCAATCCTTAGCGGGGCCGGCGCTAGTCTGGGCGAAATTGGCGGGATCGCGCGCCTTGCCCGCGATTTTGCCGGTTCGAAGCGGAATATTCGCCCGGATGATACGTTGTTGTTCGAAATGCCTGGATGAAATCCAACGACCACCAAATGGCATGGTCGCTGTCTGAATTGGGGACATTACAATGCCTAACTTGATCCGCACGAAATACCGCCGCGGAAACGCCGTGGCCCGCTTCTCGCGCTTGTCGCTGTTCTGGGCCACCGTCGGCGCCGTATTCTTTGCGCTGGCATTGCCCTCCGGGCTGCACAACGCCAACCCGGGGATAAGTCCGGCTCATGCGGCGAGTGAAGACGACAATCCCGCCGGCAGCGATGGCGCCAACGCATCGACACCTCCGCAACTCGGGGACCAGGGCCGGTCCCAGTCTGGCGTGATCAAGCAAGTTGCCGGTGTGAGCGAAGAAACCGAGCTGTCGGACGAGGAAGAGCTCGAGGCAATTCGAAACGGTTGGGGTACCTGGCGAACGGCGGACGGTCCCGAATCCGTCGTGGCGCAGTGAGTCGGCCCGGACGGCGCCGATCACCGCCATAGGCGACAAGACGACCGCCGGCACACATCAGATCGCATTGTAGTCGACCGCCTGCGCGGGCCGCGCCGCGGGTGTCAGCCGTTTGTTCACCACAGCTCTTAACGAAGCGTAAAGAAATTCGGGCGTACCATGGAACGTTCGGATGACTGGGTCGAGTGCGACCTCTTCGCCCGGTCAGGCCGAGTCAAGAACGATAAACAGGGCCGGCACGACAACAACCAACGGCCCAGGAACGCCCGGAGGGCGATATGGCTAAGAAAGGAACCGCCGCATCGATTGAAGCGAGACCGGCGGTACAGCGCGACCCGGCGCCGTTGTGTGCAGCATTGTACCGGCGCGTCCCGGCGGGCCTTTGGGCGGCCGTGTTCCTCATGGCAGTTGCCCTCCCGGTGACTTTCGATACCGCGTCATTAAGTCCCGCCATAGATTCAGCGCTGGCGGCCGGAAACGGCAACGGTGATGGTCAGGGCAGAGGCAACGGCAACGGCAAGGGCCGGGGCGATGAGAAAGGCGGCGGCAAACGGCCCGGCGGAGGCGGGGGCGACGACGATGACGATGATGACCATGACGACGATGATCATGGAGGAAGCGACCCGTCCGGCGATGACCACGGCGATGACCGCGGCGATGACCGCGGCGATGTTGTCAACGACGGCGGTCACGACGATATTGGCGGTGCGAATGAGACAGAGTCCGCCGAAGCGATCGCGGATGTCGTCGAGCCAAATCAGGAAGCCGTAGCCGGCCCGGCCGCATCGGCGTTGCCGACAATCCACCAGGTATTCTCGCTTGGCGAAGACGCGGTCCTGAATAGTGAGCAGGAGTTGTTGGCCATCAAGAATGGCTGGAACTCCCAGAACTAAGACAGTCCCCCCTCCCCGCCCAAGCGACCTCCGCACGCTGAAATCGCGTCCCGCCGCGCGCCGTCAGCGGCTGCCCCCGAACATGGCGGTGGCGTTGAACCCCTTGATATGCGAACATAAAGTCTCTTCATGAAACGGCCCTGCTGTTGCCCCGTTGAGGCAGAGCGCCGCAAGACTTGAAGAACAGGGAGACAAGAATGAAACCTGATATTGCAATGCGGCTGGGCGCCGCGGTCGTCATGGCGGCGACGACGTTGGGAACGGTTTCGGTGCACGCGGAGGTGACCGTGGGCGCGTTGATGCCGCTGACCGGACCGCTCGGCGAATATGGCGAGAGCTCGTTGAACGGTGTCAAGCTCGCGGCCCAGCAGATCAACCAGTCCGGTGGCTTGCTGGGCGAAGCCATGAACATCGCCGTTGGCGACACCCAGACAAATCCGCAGTCCGGCGTTCTTGCCGCCAAGCAGTTGATCGCGACCAACAAGGTCGCAGGCATCATCGGCCCGCTGGCGAGCGGCGTAACGATTCCCGTCGCGCAGAGCGTCACGAGCGTATCCGCTATCCCGCAAATTTCGAGCGCCTCAACAGCGCCCACCATCACGACACTGAAGGACAACGACTTTCTGTTCCGCTCGACGCCGCACGACGCGTTGCAGGGCATCGTCCTTGGCGACGTGGTCAAGGAGGCCGGCTATTCGAAGATCGCGGTCATTTACGTGAACAACGATTACGGCAAGGGCCTCGCGGACGCGTTCTCAGCGCGCTTCGCCAAGCTGGGCGGTGCTGTTACCGCATCGATCGCCTATGAGGAGAAGCAGGCGAGTTATCGCGGAGAGTTGACACAGGCGGCGAAAGGCGATCCGGAAGCGCTGGCTCTGATCGGATACCCGGGTGACGGCGTGCCGATGCTGAAACAGGCCATCGAGGAAGGATTGTTCGGCAAGTTCATCTTCACCGACGGGATGAAATCCCTTGATATGACGAAGGCGATTCCGGCGAAGTATCTGGAGGGCTCGATCGGCACGTCGCCGGAAGCCCAGGAGTCGGAAGCCAAACGGCTGTTCGAGGGGGCCTACGAAGCCTCCTTCGGCAAGAAGCCGCCTCTGCCCTTCATCGATACCGCGTACGATGCAACTTTTCTGCTGGCGCTCGCCATCGAAAAGGCCGGTACGACCGATGGCGCGAAGGTTCGGGACGCCTTGCGGCCGGTCGCCAACCCGCCGGGCGAGCCCATCCTCCCCGGTGAATGGGCGAAGGCGAAGAAGCTGATCGCCGAAGGCAAGGATATCGATTACGTCGGCGCATCCGGCAGCCAGAACCTCGACGACGCGGGCGACGTCCCCGGCACCTTCGGGGTGTGGTCGGTCAGGGGAGGTGAAATCACCACTCTGAGAATCGTCGAGCCGTAGGCAGCGCCTTCACAACAACGCTGTCCGGCGCCCGCGGCCCCGCCGCGGGCGCTGGCACGTCCGCCCGCTACTTGCCGTCGCTGATATCAGATCGTCGCCGCCGCCGTTCCTCACGGCGCGTGACGAACTGAGATTCCGGCAGCAGGCCCTGCGGCCGGGTTAGAAGAATGATCTCGAGAAGGAGCCCGACCAGGAACATGCGGACCGTGGCCGCGCGCGTCAGATATTCCGGCGGGGCGAACGCGTTGGTCAGATACTCGGTGCCGGCCCAGATCGTCCAGATCACGAGCGCGCCCAACAGCGCACCCCGGTTGTTGCCGCTGCCGCCGGCAATCAGCATTACCCAGATCAGGAACGTTGTGTACATCGGATCGAACGCCTCGGGGCTGACGAAACCGAAGAAATGGGCGTAGAGGCCGCCCGCCAGCCCCATGATTGCCGAGCCGAGGACGAAGCTCTCGAGGCGAAATCGAACCGTGTTCTTGCCGGCGGCCATCACCGCGATCTCCCGCTCGCGGATCGCCCGCATGACCCGGCCCCAAGGCGACTGGCGGCCGCGTTCGAGCGCCGCATAAACCACAACGAGTGCAAGGGCCACGACCAGAAGGTTGGTAACGCCCGTCGGGTCGTCGAACCAGCCGGCGAAGGGGCGCGGAATGCCCGCGATACCCCGGACACCGTTGGTCAGCCATTCCTCGTTCTTGAGAACAAGGCGAATGATCTCGGCGATGCCAATCGTGGCGATGGCGAGATAATCCTCGCGCAGGTTCAGCGTGATCAAGCCGATCAGCAGCGCGATGGTTCCGCTGAGCAGGATCCCGACAAGCAGGCCGACGGCCATCGGCAGGCCGAAACCGCCGACATAACCGGGGCTATCGGCCGTCGTGAGAATGGCGCTGGTATATGCGCCGATGGCAAAGAACCCCGCGATCCCGATGTTGAACAGGCCGGTCAGACCCCATTGGACATTCAGTCCGAGCGCCAGGACGCCGTAGATGCCGACGAGGCTCAAGAAGAAGACGACGAACGTGAACAGCTCGAAGAGATCCATTGCCCGCCCCTAGCGTGGTGCGCCGAACAGTCCGGTCGGCCGGACGAGAAGCATCACCACCATCAGCGCAAACGCCACGGCCGGCTTGTAGACGGGAGGAAACACCATCGTCGAAAGCTCGGAGGCGATGCCGACCACCATGCCGCCGACAATGGCGCCATAGGGCTTGCCGATGCCGCCGAGAATCGCTGCGGCGAAGACCGGCAATAGGATGTGCCAGCCCATCGTCGGCTGCAACCGCGTGTCCATGCCGAGAAAGATCCCCGCCGCCACGGCGAGCGCGGCCCCGATCACCCAGGTCCACACGACCACCAGCTCGGTGTCGATGCCGACGATGCGGGCCAGCTCGGGATTGTCGGCCATGGCCCGCATCGCCTTTCCCGTCCGGGTGCGGGTCAGAAACAGATGCAATATCACGACGAGGATCACGGCGCCGGCAACGATTTGCAGCTGTGTCGGTTTGAGCCTGATACCAAGCAGTCGGACCGGCATCTGCAGCTCCTGGGTATAGACCTGCGTGTCCGGCCCCCAGACGAACTGGACGAGGCTGCGGAGGATCAGCGCGATCCCGACGGACGCGATCAGCAGGATCACCGGAGCGGTCCGACGCAGCCGCCGATAGAGCGTCTGGTCGATGAGAACGGCCAGCCCGACGCCGCCGCCGACGGCGAGCGCCGATGCGGCCCATATCGGCAGGCCCAGCCCCGTCACGCCGGCCAGCGCCAGGTAGGCGCCGACGGTCATCACGTCGCCATGGGCGAAATGTGCGAATCGCAGGATACCGTAAAGCAGGGACAGGCCGATCGCGCCCAGCGAAATGATGCTGCCGAGCACGATCCCGTAAACCGTCAACTGTATGATCTCGAGGACCATGCGTCGCTCTACCCGCCGAGAAACATTTCCGCGACCTCGCGGTTGGCCAGAAGATTGGCGCCGGTGTCTTCGTAGCGGTTGGCGCCCAATGTCAGGACGTAGCCGCGATGGGCGAGGCCCAAGGCCTGTTTCGCGTTCTGCTCGACCATCAGGATGCTGGTTCCGCCGGCATTGATCTCGACGATCTTCTCAAAGATCAGCTCGGTAAAGGCGGGCGACAGGCCGGCCGTCGGCTCGTCGAGCAGCAGCAGCCTTGGCTCCAGCATCAGCGCCCGTGCGATGGCGACCATCTGGCGCTGCCCGCCGGACAACGACCCGGCCCGGCTCGCCCGCTTCTCCTTGAGCGGCGGGAAGATGTCGTACACGCGGGCAAGCTGGCCGGAAAAGTCGTCGCGACGGATGAAGGCGCCCATCTCCAGGTTCTCGTGCACCGTCATCGAGGCGAACACGTTGCTCTCCTGCGGAACATAAGAGATGCCGAGGCGCGCCAGCCGATCGGACCGGAGCCGGGTGATGTCAACACCGTCGAAGACGAGGCGCCCCTCGCGGATGTCTACGAGGCCGAAAACGGCTTTCATCGCGGTCGACTTGCCGGCGCCGTTCGGTCCGACGACGACGACGATCTCGCCCGCCTCGACGCGCAGATCGATGCCGTTCAGGATATCCGCGCCCCCGTAACCGCCGCGAAGTCGGGTCATCGACAGGAGGCTCATGCCCGTGTCCCCCGCGCCTGTCCGGAGCCGCCGAAATAGGCCTCGATCACGCGCGGATCCCGGCGGATCTCGGCCATGCTGCCCGCCGTCAGGACGGCTCCTTCCGCCATCACGATCACCGGATCGCACAGCGCCGCGATCAGATCCATATCGTGCTCGATGATGCAGAACGTATAGCCGCGCTCGCGGTTGAGACGCCGGATATCGGCGACCAGGCGTTTCATCAGGGTTGGATTCACGCCGGCCCCCGGTTCGTCGAGCAGGACCAGGCGGGCGTCGGTCATCATGGTGCGCCCCAGCTCGAGCAGTTTCTTCTGGCCGCCGGACAGATTGCCGGCGAATTCGTCCCGCAGACGGGTCAGCTGGAGGAATTCGAGCACCTCCTCGGCACGATCACGGATTCCAGTTTCCTCGTCGCACACGCGGGCCCAGCGAAACCACGACGACACGATGCTTTCGCCGGACCGCCCTGCCGGTACCAGCATGAGATTGTCCAAAACGGTCAGCTGCTGGAATTCCTGGGGAATCTGAAACGTGCGCACCAGCCCGCGCGCAAACAGAACGTGCGGCGCAAGACCCGTGATCTCATCTTCGTCGAGCAGGATCCGGCCCGATGTCGGCGCGATGAAGCCGGAGATGATGTTGAACAGCGTCGACTTGCCGGCGCCGTTGGGGCCGATCAGCCCGGTAATCGTGCCACGCCCGATCTCGAAGCTGCACGCCGCGACGGCCCGGATGCCGCCGAATTGCTTCTCGACGTCGCACAGTCGAAGAATCGGGTCCGCCTTGGGCACCGTCGCCGCGTCTCCTGCCTGCGTCACGTCTGCCACACGCCGTCCTGCTCGTTCGGTCAACGCACGTCGCAACCGCCCGCCGCCGACCCTCTGCCGAGCGCGACAGCGCGGTCGACCGGGCGGCTGGCGGTCGTAGCGCACTGGTAGTGTGAAATAACCTCCCGATCAAGCCGCATCGGCGACAGAACGACGCACAAGCTGCCGCAACCCCATAATCGTTTTACGGGAATTTCGGAACCGGAAAGTAATTAAGGATTGCTTTCACCCCGTTTTTGGATTTTTCCAAATAAGTGCCTATATCGGCGTCTCTCGATTGGCGAGGTTTCCAGTGGTTAAGTGATTTTTTACTATTCTTTTCTATGACATAGGGGGAATTTTCGAACCGATTTTTCGTTTGATGAGATGCATATCGCGATTGACCGAAATGGCATTGCATTTGCATGGCACTGAGCAGCCGTTCACTTGGCTGATCAAGGGTCGAAATGATGAGACAGGTGCGCCGCACCAGCACACGCGAAAATCGCCGCGCCATGCACCGGGCCTGTGGCGAGCGTATCGATTCGGCCATCGGCCGCGGACGTTGGAGGGCTTGGCATGCTGCTGGCGGCGCAATCGGGCTGCTGCTGTTGGTCTCCGTCAATCCGGCGCTCGCCCAGGTCTGCGGCACGCCGCCATGTGGCGGCGGCGGCGGCAAGCCGTTGACCATCACCTGGGCCCAGGACCTCGAATTCGGCACGCTGGCCGGGGACGGGACGTTCTCGGGCACCGCGACGATCAATCCCGTATCCGGCGCCAAGACGGTCGCCGGCGGGGTGTACGATTTCGGCGGCATCAACAATCCGGCGGTCTTCGACATCAGGGGGGAGAAGAACACGACGTTCTCGATCACGCTGCCCGGCTCGGTGATCCTGAGCTCGGGTGGCAGCACCATGACGTTGAACAATTTCACGTCGAGCCCGTCGGGCTTCGGCGTGTTGGCTAACAACGGCCAGGCGACGCTCTCGGTCGGCGCGACCCTGCAGGTCGGGGCCGGGCAGCCCGCGGGCGCCTATACGGGCGTGTTCACGGTGACGGTGAATTACCAGTAATGGCGGGATAACGTACGGGCCTTGTATTTGGAACAATCAGATAGATCATTGCAGTTAAATCACGAGAGGTTAAAGAAATCGACAATTTAAAACAAATCCCGATGAAATAATTGGCATAAAAATTGCTTATCTTTTTGCAGGTCAGCAATCATCAAGATCGGGATGATCGGGGGTTAGCCGGCAGCCGGAGTATTGGCAGCCTAGGATTAAAGAAAGTAGTATTATTAATGGAGATTAGTCATGAAGTTCACGAAGCGCATTAGCACACTGGCCGCCGGAGTGGCGGCTCTCGGCGTCGCCGGCCTCGGCTCGACCAGCGCAATGGCGGCCCAAGACCAGGTCAATGCCAACGCCACCATTGTCGATGCGATCGGCATTACCGGTGATCGGTCGCTCGAATTCGGCACCATTATCAATGGCGCCGCCAACACGGTTACCATCGCCAACACCGCCGCCGGCACGCGATCGGCGACCGATCCGACCCAACTACTACTGGGCGGCGGCGAGCAATCCGCCCAGTTCACGGTCTCGGGCGATCCCGGCCGGAGCTACAACTTGACGGTTCCCCCGTCGATTACCGTGACTGAAACTGGGGGCACTACGATGACGGTCAACAATATTCAGCACAGCGCGACCGGCACTCTCGATGGAGTAACCGGTAACGAGGTGTTCTACGTCGGCGGCGACCTGATCGTCACCAACGGCCAGCTGGCCGGGACCTACAGCGGAACGCTGCTCATCCAGGTCGATTACTGATCGGATCGGGATAACCGCGCAATGCGCATGAACTTCGCAGCACGTCAGAGCGCCCATGCCCGTGATCGGGCATGGGCCGCGCTGGCGTTTGCCGCGGCTTTCGCATCGACTTCCCCGGCAATGGCCCAGCAGTCAAACCGGCCCCAGAACTCGGCCCTGTTAACGCCGATGGCCACGACGACCACCGCCACCACAGCGGGCGCGACGATCATCGACCGGCTCGCGGTCGCCAAATATTCCGATGTCAATCTCGGTCGCGCGTCCATCCCCGCCGACAGCACCGCCACGCTGGAGCTGCGGCCGACCGGTGAGTTGACCGCAGAAGGCTCCGGCAATCCCCATGTCGACGTTTCGTTTTCCGCGGTCTTCACGCTGACCGGCGAGCCGAACCAGACGTTCGGCATCTCGCTGCCGCATTCGATGCCGGTGGCAACGGGTGCGATAACCCAGAGCGTGCGCGCGTTTCTCCATGATGCCGGCAAGACACCGCTCGTCGGCGCCGCGGGCAACGGCCGCTTCAACGTCGGCGCCGTGTTCAGTGTCGGACGGGAGGGCGGCGGAAAATCGCAGACCGAAGTTTACATCGGCGCCGTTAACGTTATCGTATCGAATAATTGATATTCCCGACCGCTCGAAGATCGCATTGCAAAGTGGCCGGTCCTGTTCTCGGCCGCACGCCGGAAGATCCTGATGCGCTATGGAGGCCTGTCGCCCTTGCCCCCCCTGGTTCGACTGAAGCACTCGTTCATTGCGGCGATCACCGTCGCCCTGGCCATCTCGTTCCATGCGTCCCCGGCAACCTCGCAAGGGCTCGGCGATCTTGCGGTCGCCCCGACCCGGATCGTCATGGAGGGCCGGACTAGGGCGGCCCAGGTTTCGCTCCTCAACAAGGGAACCGACACTGCGGTCTATCGCGTCTCGATCATCAACATGCAGATGTCCGAGTCCGGCGAGTACCGCAGGGTCGAGGAAGGCGGCACCGCCGGTGGCTATGCCGACGCGCTGGTCCGCTTCGCGCCGCGGCAGGTCGAGTTACAGCCGGGAAAATCGCAAACGGTGCGGATCATCCTGCGCAAGCCAGCCGGGCTTCAGGAGGGTGAATACCGCTCCCACATCCTCTTCCAGGCGGTCCCGGATCCGCAAACCGGCCAGAGCGTCGAGATGCAGACGAGTGACGAGGGACTCAGCATCCGCCTCGTCGTCGTGCCGGCGATCACGATTCCCTTGATCGTCCGCCACGGTGACCTGTCGGCCTCCGCCGCGATCAGCGACATCGCCTTGACCCGGGGCGATGCAGCGAACGGCTGGCGGTCAATGGTGAATTTCTCGATCGTGCGGAGCGGCGCGAAATCCCTGTTCGGGGATATCTCGGTCTCCTACCAGCCCGCCGACAACCAGGAGAGCTACGTCGTCGGCAAGATCAACCAGCTGGCGGTCTATACGCCCAACCCGCGTCGCGCGATCAGCCTGCCCCTGCAGGTGCCCGAACATGTCACGCTGTCCGGCGGTCGGCTTCGCGTGGAATACCGGGCCCGCCCTGACGATGGCGGCGAGACCATCGCGGTCGGGGATTTCGCGCTGCCCTGATCGACCGGCGGCTGCGCCGCTCAGGGCGATAACTCGAAGAGTGCGATGTCGGCACCGCTGATGATCGTGCCATCGCCACGGATTACAAGGGGCTTGGGGGCACTGCCGGCGAGGTCGAGGCGCTCGAGTTGTGCCGGATCGACCCGCACAGTGTAGCGGCCCGGCAGCAGCGAATCGAACAGGTAGAAGCCGTCATAGGCGGTTCGGGTCTCCTTGACCACGATGCCGTTGACGTCAACCAGCTGCACCTTCACCTCGGAGACCTCGCGACGCACACCATCGCGCATCAGATAGGCGGTGCCGTCGATCTCTCCGGTGGTCACCACCGGAAAATCGGCCACCGCCGCGCTGCCGGGGCGCGGCACCATCGAGACACCCTCGGGCTGCGCGACCCAGTAGGGATCGGAGAGGCTCCGCGCCGGCAGCGACACGTCGCGTGCCTCATAGGAGGTGAGGCCCGTGAGGAAAACGACGCCGTCGTCGTCCGTCGTCTCGCGCGGGCGTCCCCGGCTGGTGTTGAACCGGATGCCCGAGAGCGGCTCGTCGCCCTCATCATAGACGCCATTGGTATTGTTGTCGAGGAAGGCCCGGGCCGAAATCGCGCCGTCCTCGGCGACCGAATCTGCTCTCGCGTGCCATTTGCCGGTCCGCGGATCGCGGCCAATACCGAAGGAAACACTCAACAGCACTTGCGATGCGTCATTGGTGTCGTATTCGCCGGTCAGCCCCACCGAGGCAAACTTGAACTTGCGGCTTACACCGACCCCGTAAATACTACGTGGCTCGACCACGTACTCCCGCTGGAAGCTGAGACGGGCGTTGAAGTCGGTATCGAAATACCAGTCACCGGTAATTCCGGCCGCGCTGAACTGAGGGTCCGGCTCGAGGTCGTAGCGTACCTCGCCACGCACGTTGGCGCGTCCGAAGCGGCCGCCGATCAGCAGGGATCCATTCGCGGTCCGGTTCGTGGTGAACGTGTCGTCGATCCGCGTCCAGGCGATCGAGTTGGTGAAGGAGAGCATCCGGATCACCATCGAGAGCCGATTGGCGAGCTCGATCTCTTCGTAGCCCGTGTCACGCAACTCGTAGGTGCCGCTCAGCGTGAACGGGATGCGCGGAAACATCCCGGCATAGATGACACCGTCAAGTCGCAGGTTCGAGCGCCGCTCCAACAGCCCCGCGTTATCATCGGCATCCTCGCTGATGAAGTCGCGGAATTCGCCGTGCTCGATCAATAACGACAGGTCCGCGGGAAGGATCATCTGCAATCCGAGCTGGCCGGCGACGCCGCCCTGGTCATCGGCGACAAGATCGAGCTCGGAGAAGGTGTTGCGATACCTGAGCCCACCGCCAAGCGAGCCGTAGGTGCGCCGACCGGAAATCAATGGAATGCTGCTGACGCCGGCCCCCAGCGAGAAGTTCCGGGTAAGGCCGTACGCACCCTCCAGGAAGACGCGGCCCTCCCCCGCCAGGGCTGCCTCCGGACCGGTGACCGGGCCGTCATCGACATCGAACAGGTCGGTGTCCTGCTGGTTCGCGGCCAGCCGCAAGTTAAGACGACCCTTCGGAGTCTGCTCTTCGCCGACGAGAATCCGGCGCACCTCGGTGCGGCGCTGGCCTTGGGGGCCATAGAACTCGAGCCGCAGGACATTGGTCCCGAAGACAAGCGGCACGTTGAGAAACTCGTAGCGACCATCCGGCCGGCTCAGCTGGAAATCGATCAATACCTCGTTGCGGTATAGCTCGACATCCCATCCGAGCGGCAGGTCGCCGATCAGATCGGCGCGGTTGAATTGCCCCGTCTGCCCGATCGGAAACGTCGAAACCTCGGCGCCGCGGCCGAAATTGGGATCGGAGATCAGCGTCGTGGTCGGCGTGACGATATCGCCGATCGAGAACTCGGTCAGGTGGAGCGGCCCGGCCAGCTCGCCCTCCGGATCCTTGCGCCCGAGCGTAAGCCGCGCCTGCGAGAGGCCGTCGGTCTCATCACCCGCGACGAAGGCACGGGCGCTCATCCTCAGCAGATCGGCCGTTATCAGGCCGTTGTATCGCACCACAGCCTCGGGATCGCCGTTGGCGTCCTTGCGGTAACCGGTCTCCGTGCTGAAATCGAAGAACGGCCAATCCGCCATCTTGTAGGGCGTTTCCAACGTCTCGTAGGGGCTCGCCCCATCGGCCTCGAGCCCGCGCAGCCGGGCGCGAAGCTCCTCGCGGGCCAGCCGTGATTCGATCGGCAATGGCTCGCGCGACCGTACCTTGACGAGCGAGTTCGACAGGTCAAAATCAAGAGCGACGGGAAACCAGTTCGACAGCAGGCGCGTGTCGACATAGATGTCGTCCGCATGTAGCTCGACCGAGCGCGCATCGAAGGTTCCCCGTCGTCCCTCGACGACCACCTCGCGCCGCGCCACGTCCAGCGAAAAGATCCGGTTCTCGCTGAGGAACCACCCCTCTGCCCGCCCTTCCGCCGGATCCACCGAGATCGGAAACTCGAGCGCGTCCGCCAGCTGGCCGAGGGGCAGCAGCAGCACGCTGCGGTCCACATAGCCGAATATGCCGTCGCTGAGCACGAGTTGCCGCAGGCGCAGTTCGAGAATGTAGAGTTGATCGTCCGGACGACTGACCGGCGCAAGATCCGCGCGCACCCTGTCGCCGCGTACCTGCAGCGCTGCCTCGTCGCCATTCGGCGCCGTGCTCGTAGTCGCTTCCGCCGGACTGGGCGCCGGCTCGATCGCGTCGGCCAAAGGCGGCGGATCTCTACCGGCGCAACCGGCGACCGCGCTCGCCAGGAACAGCGCCGCGAGCACACTCCAGGAAAACGTTGCATCGCGCAATCCGCCGGCAGCCGGCCTGGCCGCTACCGTGCGAGGTCCATCACGATGCGCGCAGGCCCTTGGCCCCGCCGCCCGAAAGCGTCGCTGCGATGCCGTCTCCATTTTCCGCAATCTGCGCATCGATGACTTTACGATTCATTAAGCAAATAAATGCTGTTCCGGACGTCGGCTGTTCTTGGATTTGCAAGAAACAGGCCAAGAATTCGCGATCTGCGAATTCGATCGCGTCTCGATCCAAACCAACTGATCTTGGGGTTCTTCGGGTCTCGCGGTCCCGTATCCGGACAAAATATTCCGCGCGGGCACCAACATTTCGTCGTGCGAATCCGCCCCGCACCGTATCAGCGCACGGTGCGCCTCCCACACATGGCGAGACCTGTAACGATTGTCTGCGCTCCGTCGGCCTTGCGCAGCGTCGACGACCCTGGAACGTCCGCGGGAAGAGCTGATCTGTCGAATGAGGGACCCCGATCTTTCAGTTTGCCACTGTCCGTTCGAGGCGGAATGCTAGCAACGAAGATTTAATAAAAAATTTAATGAACTCTGATGAATCTGAATAAAACCAGGCTGAAGATACAAGAATTAACGGTGCCGATTGCAAACATAGGTTGCCGCAAATCGCAATCGAACACGCGCCAGCGACGGCCCCTTCCGAAACCCGATGTTTACCAGTTTGTTGTCATAATGCTTCAAAACGGAATGACGGGAATTCAGGATCTTGTTGGGCCGCAACGGAAATTCTATCCGGGCAATCGAAATCCACCGGACGAAGAGACCATGGCGCGCATTCGCATAGGCCTCGCCCTGGGCAGCGGCGTTGCGCGCGGATGGGCGCATCTGGGAGTCCTCAAGGCGATCGACCGCCTGGGTCTGGTTCCCGATATCATCGCCGGCAGTTCGATCGGCTCGCTGGTCGGCGGTTTCTACCTGGCGGGCAACGTCACGGAGTTGGAGCTTTGGGCCAGACGGCTGACCAAGTTGCGGATGCTGCGCTATGCCGATTTCAGCCTCGGTGGCGGTGTGATTTCCGGCAACAGGCTGTTCCAGGAGGCTGAACGATATCTTGGCGACATAAACATCGTCAGCCTCAAGGCACCGTTCGTTGCCGTGGCGACCGACCTGTGGACCGGCCACGAGATCTGGTTGCGCGACGGCAAACTGGTCGACGCAATGCGCGCGTCACTGTCGCTGCCCGGGGTGTTTCGACCCGTCCGGATGAACGGTCACTGGCTGATCGACGGCGCGCTGGTCAACCCGGTTCCCGTCTCGGCCTGTCGAGCCCTCGGAGCCCAGATGGTGATTTGCGTCAACCTGAATGCCGATATTATCGGCAAGCATCAGGACGTGGAGTTGAACGGCGCGTCCGATCAGGAACTCGCGGCCGCGATACAGACGATACCGGCGCTCGACGCCATCACCCAGTCGCCTCCCGGCAACCCGGGCACGTTCGGGGTCATGGTATCGGCGCTCAACATCGTGCAGGACAGAATCGCCCGCAGCCGCCTGGCCGGCGAACCACCAGATGTCAGCATCAATCCGCGGGTCGGTCACATTGGCCTGCTGGACTTCCATCGCGCCGACGAGCTTATTCGGCTCGGCGAGGCGGCGGTCGAGCGCGCGATGCCGGAAATCCGGGATGCGATCTCCGTGTTCAGCTCAATCCACGGTTGATCGAAGCGCGGAGATGAAATCTCGTGTCGACGACGCCCGAATGAAGTATGAACGATGCCGCAATGACTGGAACCCGTGGGTGCGAATCTCGTGACTGAAAGAATTCCCCTTGCGTCAGCGGTTGTGATCCGCCTGAAGGACATTGCCGGTCGATTGCGCGGACGTCTCGGCCGGCCAAAACCGCCGGCACAACCGCCCGGCCCGCCGGAGCCGCAGCCCTATCCGTGGGAGGCGACATATCCGGAGGGCATCGACTGGCACGCGCAGATTCCGACGGCGCCGGTTCAGGCAATTCTCGACGATGCGGTAGAGAAATGGCCGGAACGCCCCTGTCTTGCGTTCCTCGGCAAGAAATACACCTACGCGCAGGTCGGCAAATTGGTGGCGCGCGCGGCCCGGGGATTCCAGGATATCGGAGTCTCAAAGGGCGTTCGGGTTGGCCTGTTCCTGCCGAACTCGCCCTACTACGTCGTCTGTTATTACGCCATCCTCAAGGCTGGCGGCACCGTGGTCAATTACAACCCGCTCTATGCAGAACGCGAGATCGCCCGCCAGGTCAAGGATTCGGACACCCGCATCATGGTGACGCTGCAGCTGACCGCGACCTACCCCAAGCTGGCCGGTTTGTTCGAGAGCACGGCGCTTGAAAAGGTCGTCGTCTGTCCGATGGGCGACGTCCTGCCCCTGGTCGCCAGGACCTTCTTTACCCTGTTTCGCCGCAAGGAGATCGCCAAGATCCCGGATGACGAGCGCCACGTCGAATTCGACGAGCTCATCGACAATAAGGGGGATTATGTCGCCGCACCGGTCGAAATTACGTCGGACATCGCGGTGCTGCAGTATACCGGCGGGACGACCGGCTTGCCGAAAGGCGCGATGCTGACGCACGCGAACCTTTACGCCAACACCGTCCAGACCCGTATGTGGGCCGTCAATTCGCAACCCGGCGTGGAGAAGATCCTCGGCGTGCTGCCCTTGTTCCACGTCTTCGGAATGACCGGCGTCATGAATGTGGGGCTGTATCTCGGCGCCGAAATCATTCTCGTCCCCCGCTTCAAGCTGGCTGATGTTCTGGCCATCATCGACAAGGAAAAGCCGACTGCGTTCCTTGGGGTGCCGATGATCTATTCCGCCATCAACGAATACGACGCGCTCGACGAATACGACCTGTCGAGCCTGAAGGACTGCATCTCGGGCGGCGCCCCGCTGCCGGTCGACGTCAAGCTCAGATTCGAGGAACTCACCGGCTGCGTGCTGGTCGAGGGATACGGCCTGTCCGAGGCCTCCCCCGTCTGCACGATCAATCCGTTTTCGGGCGTCAACAAGCCGGGCTCGATCGGCATGCCGGTACCCGGCACGATCGTCGAGATCGCCTCGCTGGACAATCCCGACGAGTTGCTGCCGCCCGGCAAACGAGGCGAAATTTGCGTCATTGGCCCGCAGGTCATGGCCGGTTACTGGAATCAGCCCGATGAAACCGAGGGCGCCTTCCGGGGCGGCCGCCTGCACACTGGCGATGTCGGTTATATCGACGAAGAGGGTTACGTCTTCCTGATCGACCGCATCAAGGATCTCATCCTCAATGCCGGGTTCAACGTCTACCCGCGGATGGTCGAAGAAGCGATCTATCTGCATCCGGACGTCGCGGAGGTGGTCGTCTGCGGCGTTCCCGACAAGCAGCGTGGAGAACTCGTCAAGGCCTATGTCAAGCGTCGTGCCGGATCGCAACTCAAGGCCGGCGAGCTCAAGCGCTTTCTCAGGGACAAGCTGGCTCCTTACGCGCAGCCGCGCCGCATCGAGTTCCGAGACGAACTGCCCAAGACGTTCATCGGCAAGCATTCGCGTCGCGAGCTTGTGGCCGAGGAGGTGCGGCGTTTCAACGAGGGCCTGCCGCCGCTCGGCGAAGAGATCGAGGTCGAGGAGATCGCGACGCCGCCGGCCCGCGCCGTCAACTGAACAGCTACAACAGCCGAGGAAAAGATGAGCCTGGAGACGATCGAGCAGGAAGTCCGCAGCAACCTAATGCGGTTCGCCGGACTCGGCTACAAGGTGAAATTCGTATTCGACGACGGACCGACATTCCTGCTGGACGGGACCGTCACGCCGCCGACGCTCAGCACCGAGGACGGGGATGCCGACTGCACCCTGCGCCTATCCGCCGAGAATATGGCGAAGCTGATGGCCGGCACCTTGAACCCGACCCTGGCCTACAGCCTCGGCAAGCTGAAGGTGGACGGCTCCGTCGGCGTGGCCCTGAAGCTGGCTTCGATGATGGAGGAATGATCCGGTTGCCGGAACGGCGCAAGCCGCACCGCCGTCGGCCGGGTGCGCGCGGCTGCCAGCCGCCCCCAGCCCGTCGCCGACCTCCTGGATCGCGCACTGGCCGGCCGCACGGCTTCTAGAACAGTTCCGCCTCCAGCTCCATCAACGGTTTCTTGCCGGCCATGATGGCGGCGAACAGGCTGGAGGTCTGCGGCAGGATGCGGGTCATGTAGAAGCGCGCGGTGGCGAGCTTGGCCCGGTAGAACCCGGTCTCGTCGTCCCCGGCCTTCTCCAGCGCCACCGCCGCCATGCGGGCCCACAGATAGGCCAGCGCGGTCAGGCCGAACAGCCGCAGATAATCCGTTGCCGCGGCGCCCGCCTCTTCCGGATCGCGCAGGCCCTGCTGGGCGATCCACGCGGTGGCCTGCTGCAGCCGCCCGAAGGCCTTGGCGAACGGCAACACGAAATCCTGCATCTCCGACTTCTCCATCTCGGCCTCGATGAAGTCCATGCCGGGGTGGAAGAAACGGCGCAGCAGGCGGCCGGTGTGCTGGCCCATCTTGCGGCCGACCAGGTCGAGCGCCTGGATGCCGTTGGCGCCCTCGTAGAGCTGGGCAATACGGGCGTCGCGGACCAGCTGCTCCATGCCCCATTCGCGGATATAGCCGTGGCCGCCGAATACCTGGACGCCGAGATTGGCGCATTCGGAGCCGATATCGGTGAGGAACGCCTTGACGATCGGCGTGAGCAGTGAGACCAGGTCGTCGGCCTCCTCGCGCCTCGCATCGTCCGGGTGTTTGGCCGCGATGTCGAGGTTCAGCGCCGTCCAGGCGGCCAGCGCGCGGCCGCCCTCGGTATAGGCGCGCATGGTCAGCAGCATGCGCCGCACGTCGGGGTGAACGATGATCGGATCGGCCGGCTTGTCTGGCGCCATGGCGCCAGAAAGCGACCGTCCCTGGAGGCGCTCCTTCGCGTAGTCCGCGGCGCTCTGATAGGCGGTCTCGGCAAGGCCCAGCCCCTGCATGCCGACCGCAAGACGCGCGTCGTTCATCATCGTGAACATGACCCGCATGCCCTTGTGCGGTGGTCCGACGAGATAGCCTTCGGCGTCCTCGAAGTTCATCACGCAGGTCGGCGAGGCCTTGATGCCCATCTTGTGCTCGATCGAGCCGCAGGCGACGCCGTTGCGCGGGCCCATTGCGCCGTCCTCCTTGACCAGGAATTTCGGCACCAGGAACAGGCTGATGCCGCGGATGCCGGCCGGCGCATCGGGCAGCTTGGCGAGCACCAGATGGACGATGTTCTCGGTCGCGTCCTGCTCGCCGCAGGAGATGAAGATCTTGGTGCCGCTGATCCGGTAGCTGCCGTCATCGGCGGGCTCGGCCCGGGTTCGGATGAGGCCGAGATCGGTGCCGCTGTGCGGCTCGGTCAGACACATCGTCCCCGACCACGTGCCCTCGACCATCTTCGGCAGCCATTTCGCCTTCTGCTCGTCCGACCCCCAGCGCTCCAGCAGATGATAGGCGCCCTCGGTGAGGCCCGGCAGGATCGCCAGCGAGATATTGCTCGAGCAGGCCATCTCCTTGACCATCGCGCCGAGGGTCGCGGGCAGGCCCTGCCCGCCAAATTCGGGATCGGCCGCGAGCGAGCCCCAGCCGGATTGCACGAAGGCCTCGTAAGCCTCCTTGAAGCCGCTGGGAAGCCGCACGACACCGTTTTCGTAGGTACAGCCCTCCTCGTCCCCGGTTCGGTTCAAAGGCAGCAGGACCTCCTCGCAGAGCTTTCCGGCCTCGCTCAGAACGGCGTCGACCAGGTCTGGTGTTGCCTCCTCGTAGCCGGGCAGTTCGGTCAGCGTTTCCGCGTGCAGCAGCTCGTTGAGAACGAACCGCATATCGTCGATCGGAGCGGTGTAGACGGTCATTGCTCAGTTCCTCAACGGCTTGCCGGTTTCCAGCATGTGCTCGACCCGGGCCAGTGTGCCGGGATGCCGGATCAGTTTCATGAAGGCCTTGCGCTCGAGCATCAGCAGATCGTCCTCCCCGACCTCGTCGACGAAGTCGGTCGCGCCACCGGTCAGGACCTGCTTCAACTCCTCGACGACGACCCGGTCATGCGGCGTCACCAGCCCCTTGAGCTCGAAATCTCGCACGGCCATCTCGATCGCGGCGCGGCCGGTCTCGCCGGGCAGATGCAGTCCGACTTCCTCGGGTGGCGCATATCCGTCGGCCAGCGCGAGCGCGCGTGCCTTGGCGTCGGCCAGCAGTCGGTCGCGGTTCATCGTAATGCCGTCGCCCGCGCGCAGGATCATCATCTCCTGCGCCTCCGCGGCGGATTTCGCGACCTGGGCCGTCCCAATCGTCTCGAAGGCCTTGGCCACCGGCGGCATCGGGCCTTTCGGCGCCCGCGGCGCGGTCGCCCAACGGGTGAGAAGCTCCTTGCAGCCGCCCCAGCCCGGAATTACGCCGACGCCGACCTCGACGAGCCCGGTATAGGTCTCCGCATGCGCCTGGATGGCATCGCAATGCATCAGGATCTCGCAGGCACCCCCGAGGGCCATGCCGGACGGCGCGCCGACCACCGGAAACGGCGCATATTTGAGCGCCTTGTAGACACGCTGCCCGGTCGCCACCAGCTCCTCGATCATCGGCCACAACGCGACATTGGCGGCGAACAGGGCGAGGCCGATATTGGCGCCGACCGAGAAATTGGTGCCCTCATTGTAGATCACGAGGCCCTTGTGGGCCTTCGGGACGAGCTTTACCGAATCCTCGACCATTTTCAGAGATTCCTGGTCGAGTGCATTCATTTTGCTGTGGAATTCTAGGCACAAAACTCCATCTCCGAGATCCCACAGGCTGGCCGACCCGTTGCGCCTGACCGGCTCGGATGCGCGTTTGACGTCCTCGAGCAGCAATACGCCGTCGCGGCGCTCGAGGTCGGCATATTCGCCTTCGACGGTCAGGTATTGCAGCACGCCGTTCTCGACCCCGTAGAAACCGCCGGCCTCGGCTGCCTTGCGCAGCAAGTCGGGCACCTCGCGGCCCTCCTCCTCGAGGCGCGTGACCAGCCAGTCGGCGCCGAGCCGGTCGGCGAGCTGGAACGGCCCCTCCTTCCAGGCGTAGCCGAGCCGCATCGCCTCGTCCGCAGCGGCAATGTCGTCGGCGATCTCGGGAATCAGCGACGCCGCATACACGAGAAGCTGCGAGAGCACCCGCCAGGCATATGCGCCGGTCTTGTCCGGATATTCGGCGAGCCTGCGCAAATCCCTGCCGGCCGCGGTGACGCTGTCGAGCCGCGGCCGCCGCGCCGGCGCATATGCGCCGGTCGAAAGATCGATGGCCTGCTTCTCGCGCTTGCCGTCGGTCCTGTCCAGGCGATAGAAGCCACCCTTGCCCTTGCGGCCGGTATAGCCCTCGTCGATCAACTTCTCGAATAGCGGCAAGTCGGTCCTGACCTCGTGATAGGCATCGTCCTTGGGCAGCGCCGCCGTCATTTCGCGCGACACGTATCGGCTGAGGTCCAGCCCGACGAGGTCGAGCAGCCCGAACACGCCAGTCTTGGGGATGCCCATCGGCCGGCCCATCACCGCATCGGCCTCCTCGACGGTCAGGCCGCCCTCGACGGCGGCGGACACCGCGGCCTCGATCCAGAAGACGCCGAGCCGGTTGGCGATGAACCCCGGCGTGTCCTTGGCGTCGACCACGCCCTTGCCGAGCCGCTCGTCGCAGAAGGCGCGGATCGTCTCCACCGCCGCCTTCCCGGTCTTCGGGCCGGCGACAATCTCAAGCAGCCGCATGTAGCGCGGGGGGTTGAAGAAATGCGTGACCAGGAAATCCTTGGCGAACGTCTCCGGCAGCCCCTTCGTCAGCACCGCGATCGGCAGGGTCGAGGTGTTCGACGAGACGATCGAACCCTTCTTACGGTGCTTTTGAATCTTCTTGTAAAGGTCTTGTTTTATCTTGGGATTCTCGAGCACGGCCTCGACGATCCAGTCGCATTCGGCCAGCTTTTCGAGGTCGTCTTCGGTATTGCCGGGAGTGATCAGACCTGCGTTGCGGCGATGCATCAACGGCGCCGGGTCGGTTTTCAGCAACCGTGCGATTGCGCCCTCGGCAATCACGCTGCGCCCGGCTTCCGGCGCATCCTTCGGGACGATGTCCAGCAGCAATACGGGAACGCCCGCGTTGGCGATATGGGCCGCGATGCCGCTGCCCATTACGCCCGCGCCGATGACGGCGGCTCGTTGGATCGTCATGGTCAGACCGCCTCCAGGATCGTCGCGATGCCCTGGCCACCGCCGATGCACTGCGTCGCCAGCGCGTATTTGCCTTTTTCGCGCTTGAGGATTTGCGCCGCCTTGCCGGTGATCCGCGCGCCTGTCGCACCCAGGGGATGGCCCAGCGCGATGGCGCCGCCGTCGATGTTCGTCCGATCGTGATCGAACGGCAGTTCGCGGTGGCAGGCAATGACCTGGCTGGCGAAGGCCTCGTTCATCTCGATGACGTCGAGGTCTTCGAGCTTCAGCCCGGCGCGCGCCAGTGCCTTGCCGGTGGCAACCACCGGCCCGATGCCCATGATTTCCGGCGCACAGCCGGCAACGGCGATGCTCTTGATCCGGGCCAGCGGCGGCAGGCCGTTCTTCTCCGCATAGTCGGCCGAGCAGACGAGAACCGCCGACGCTCCGTCGGTCAGCGGCGACGACGTGCCCGCGGTCACCGAGCCGCCTTCGCGGAACGCCGGCTTCAGGCCAGCCAGCGCCTCTTTGTTCGTGTCCGCGCGAATACAGCCGTCGGCGTCGACAATGCCATCCTTGGTCTCCACCGGCACAATCTCGTCGGCGAGCCGCCCAGCCTTCTGCGCCGCCGCCGCCTTGGTGTGGCTCTTGACGGAGAACTCTTCCTGTTCATCACGAGTTACCTGGTATTTCTCGACCAGATTCTCGGCCGTCTCACCCATCGACATATAGGCACCGGGGACGTTCGCCGCGAGGCCGGCATTGGGCATCGGGTTGTAGCCGCCGACCGGCACCCGCGTCATCGATTCCACCCCGGCGCAGACGAAGACGTCGCCCGCATCCATCTTGATCGCACCGGCGGCCATGTGGATCGCGTTCATCGACGAGCCGCAGAACCGGTTGATGGTCGCCCCGGCCACCGAGATCGGCAGATCGGACAACAACCCGATCAGCCGCCCGACGTTGAGCCCCTGCTCCGCCTCCGGCATGGCGCAACCGCAGATCAGATCCTCGATGTCCTCGGGCTTGACACCAGTCCGCTCGATCAGCCCGCGAACAGCCGCGGCAGCCAGCTCGTCGGGACGGATGCGCACGAATTCGCCCTTGTTGGCGAAGGTAAAGGGAGTCCGGGCATAGCCCGCGATGACGACGTCTTTGCTCATTGTCGCGCCTTTCGGGTGTGCTGTGAGGTACGGTTCTGGTCGGCGAGCCAGTGCTTGGCGGCCTTCATGATGCTCTTCAGTTCCGCGATCGTCGCGTCGATGTCCTCGCGCTGTTGCTGCAACGTCGCGAGACGCGCGGCGGCCTTGGCGATCAGCGCGTCCATCTGCTGCCGCTGCCCCGGGCCAGCCTCGTAAAGCTCCAGCCAATCGCGGATCTCCCGCAGGCTGAAGCCGAGGCGCTTGCCGCGCAGGATGAGGATCAGCCGGCCACGGTCGCGATGGGTGTAGACCCTGGTATTGCCGATGCGCCGGGGCTCGATCAACCCCTTGTCCTCATAGAAGCGCAGCGTCCGCGCGGTCACACCCAGATCGGCGGCCAGTTCGGTTACGGAGTAAAGCTCGGGGTGGTTCGACGCTTCCATCGCGCGGACCATACACCGGCTATAACGTATACGTCAACTAAATAACTAATTCGTTATCTATCTTGCATAAACGTAAAATGCCCCTAAAATCCGGTCATTCGCCCAGATCCGAAAGTCCCGCACAGATCGCCTCGAAGAAGCGCATGGCGGCCGGCGAGAGGCGACGGGCGCGCATGCAGCCGTGGATCAGACCTTGCCCCAGGTAATAGCGCGACGCCACGCCCGCCTCGCGCAGCCTGTGATGCCAAGCAGCGGCCTCGTCGCGCAGCGGATCGAGCTCGCAGGCGGCGATCATCGCCGGCGGCAGACCGGCGAGTTCCGCCGCCAGCAGCGGCGCGGCCAGGGGGTCCGAGATATCCTCGGGTTCTCTGCCCGTATAGAGCCGCAAATACGCGGCGATATCGCCGGTGCCCAGCCCCGGGGCGTCCGCGTTCTCGACGAAGGACGACAGGGAAAGATCGCAGCCCAGCGTCGGATAGATCAGCAGCTGCAGCGCCAGGGGCGGCCCGCCGGCATCACGGGCCTTCAGCGTCACTGCCGCTGCCAGCGCGGCCCCGGCGCTGTCGCCGCCGACGCCGAGGCGAGCCGGGTCGACGCCGTAATCGCCTGCATGCGCGGCGATATGGCGAACCGCCGCGTCGCAGGCCTCGAACGGGACCGGATGGCGATGCTCCGGCGCCAGCGGATAGTCGACCGCGATAATGGCAACGCCCGCATTCCCCGCCATCCACGCGCAGTGATCGTCATGACTGTCGAGATCGCCCACGACCCAGCCGCCGCCGTGGAAATAGACCAGGCCGCCCATCTCCCCCTCCCCCGCCGGCCGGTAGACGCGGACCGGAATGCCCCCCCGCGGACCCGGGACGACACCGTCACGCACCGACAGTCCCCGCGGATGCGGCCCGGCGAAGGCGCGGCAAAGCGCGGTGAAGGCGCGGCGTTGCTGATCCACCGTCATCTCACCGCTGGTGTGCGAGAAAAGAGCCTCGGCGCGGGTCAGGTATTCGGCTATGCCGGGCGCCAGCCGGTCGGCATATTTTTCAGGGACGGCCGTCATCGGCGCGCTCGCGGAAAGGCGATGCGGCGGCCGGCCTGCTCGGGCGCCGGCAGGTGCGCATGGGCCGCCTCTATCGCCATCAGCCGGTCGGCGATCTCCGGCGGGAACGGCGCCGAGCGCGGACCGCTCATATCTACATGCAGCAGCATGTGCTCACCGGTGGCGAGCAGGTCGCCGCTGTCGCCATGATACATGGCGTGAAACAGCCTGTAGCGCTTCTCGTCACGCCCCAGCAGCCGGGTTTCGATGCGCACCGGCTCGCCCTCCGAGACTTCCCGCAGATACATTACATGCGTTTCCAGGGTATAGATCGAACTGTTGGTGCGCGCGCGATAGGCGGCATCCTGGCCGGAATAGTCCATGAACGCGTCGGTCGCTTGGCTGAACAGGCGAACGTAATACGCCTCGTTCATATGGCCGTTGTAGTCCAGCCATTCCGACTTCACCGTGGCACGGTAGAGGCAGAGCGGCGCATCGATGGTCATCGCCTGGCACCCCGTCAAATCCGAGAGACGATAACGCATGACCCGGCGGGCCGGGAAGGGTTTAGACCTGGGCGGCGTGCCGGGCTCGCCAATCGCGCCCTGCCGCAGATCGGGATATTGCTATCGGGAACCGGCGCTGGCTGAACATGCACCCCGCGGGGCGGACTGCCGCGCTAACAACGCGCAAATGAAAGGAGGCGCCAAGTGCTCAGACGCGGAGTCTTCGCATCGCACCCTCGCGGGCACATCCTGACGCCTCCTGAACCGTTCCGTCTGCAGAATTCTCGATCCGATTGGCCCGGAGGCCCTTCGCACCGGTCCACCTGCCGGCTTCCCGATCCACACGCCGTCCGGTCCTAGGACCGCGCGCCGTGCAGATATATGGTCGAATATTCTCCGGCTGAATACAATAAAAAAATCCATTTCAACTCAAATTTTCAGTGGATTATTTGGTGTGTAACTTGTGCATAAATTTCTTTTTTCTGTGGAAAGCGTTCTGAATTTTCTGTGGGCAATATACCTTTATCGCTGCGTTTTCTGCGACTTGCGTGCCTCGCGGCTTTCCCGCAAACGGCGAGCGCCCGACGCCGCCGCGGCGCAGGCCGGCAACTCGCCGTCGCAAAAAAGCGTTCCCTGGTCGGTCGAACACAAATACCCTGATCACTGATCCGCCAAGATGCGCTTCGTGCAACGACGCGCCGGCCATCGCTGGAGGGAGGATTGCCATGAACACGGACGTCATCATTGCCTGTGCCGTCACCGGGTCCGGCGACACCACCGGCAAGCATCCCGCCATTCCGGTGACCCCGGAGCAGATCGCCACCGCGGCGATCGAGGCGGCGAAGGCCGGTGCCGCGATCGCCCATTGCCACGTGCGCGAGCCGGACAGCGGCAAGCCGAGCCGTCGTGTCGAACTGTACGAGGAGGTGGTCGAGCGGATCCGCGCCAGTGATGTGGACGTTATCATCAACCTGACCGCCGGCATGGGCGGCGACTACGTGCCCGATCCGGACGACCCGACCAAAGGCATCGAGGGGACCGATCTCGTCAATGCGCGCGAGCGTCTGGCCCATGTCGAGGCGATCCGGCCGGAGATCTGCTCGCTCGACTGCGGCTCGCTGAACTTCGGCGACAGCCTCTATATCAGCACGCCGTCGATGCTGCGCGAAATGGCCAAACGTATCCAGGAGCTGGGCGTCAAGCCGGAGCTTGAGGTCTTCGAGATGGGCCATCTGCGCTTCGCCAACCAGCTGGTGGCCGAAGGCCTGGTCGAGGAGCCGCCGCTCTACCAGATCTGTCTCGGCATCCCTTGGGCCGCCCCGGCTGACGCCGATACCATGCGGATCATGCGCGACAAACTGCCGGACGGCGCCAACTGGTTTGCCTTCGGCATCGGCCGACACCAGATGCCGATGGCGGCGACCGCTGCGATTCTTGGCGGCAATGTGCGGGTCGGGCTCGAGGACAACCTCTACCTCGACAAGGGCGTGTTCGCGACCAACGCACAGCTGGTCGAGCGCGCCCGCGAAATCGTCCGGCTGATGGGCGGCCGAACCCTCAGTCCCGGCGAGGCCCGCGAGACGCTGGGCCTCGAGCCCCGCAACTGACAGGAGACAGGAACATGTCCCGGATCACTCGCCTGGCCATTATCGGCACGGGCGTGATCGGTGCCGGCTGGGCGGCACGCTGCCTGGTGCGCGGCATCGACATTAGCGCCAGCGATCCAGCCCCGGACGCCGAGGCCAAGCTGCGCGCCGCGTTGCAGAATGCCCGCCCGGCCGCCGCGAAACTGTATGGATCAGACGCCGTCGCGCCCGGCAACCTGACCTTTGCCGACAGCGTCGAGGCGGCGGTGGATGGCGCGGGATTCGTGCAGGAGAGCGCGCCCGAGCGCGAGGATCTGAAACGCGAACTCCATGCCCGGATTGATGCCGTCGCCCCGCCCGAGGTAATTATCGCCTCCTCCTCTTCCGGCCTTCTGCCGACACACATACAGGCGGACTGCCGG
Source organism: Rhodospirillales bacterium (assembly GCA_020356105.1). Lineage (GTDB taxonomy): Bacteria > Pseudomonadota > Alphaproteobacteria > UBA8366 > JADFVY01. Next base: position 2,512,791 of record CP070634.1, read on the forward strand.
CACCCCGAGCGCATCGTCATCGGCCATCCCTTCAACCCCGTCTATCTGCTGCCGCTCTGCGAGGTGGTCGGCGGCGAAAAGACGGCACCCGAGACAATCGAGCGGGCCTGTGCCTTCTACCGTTCGATCGGCATGCATGCGCTGCACGTGCGCACCGAGATCGAGGGGTATCTTTCCGACCGGCTGCAGGAGGCGGTGTGGCGGGAGATCCTACATCTGGTCAAGGACGGCGTGGCGACGACCGGCGAGCTGGACGACGCCATCCGCTACGGCCCCGGGCTGCGCTGGGCCTTCATGGGCACCAACCTGATCTTCCACATGGCTGGCGGCGATTCCGGCATGCGCCATATGCTGCACCAGTTCGGTCCGGCCCTGAAGCTGCCCTGGACCAAGCTGGAGGCGCCAGAGCTGACCGACGCGCTGATCGACCGCATGGTCGCCGGCACCGAAGCGCAGGCCGAGGGACGGACCGTCAAGGAGCTGGAACGGCTGCGCGACAACTGCCTGATCGACATCATGCGCGCACTGGAGAAGTACGACATCGGCGCCGGCCAGGTGCTGGGCGAGGATGCCGCACGGCGCAAGACGGGAGGTGGATCGTGATCGCGGCGCGACCTCATGCTTCGAGATGCTCCTTTCGGCACTCCTCAGCACGGGGCTCCGCCGTCCGCGTCCTCATCCTGAGGAGCGGCGAAGCCGCGTCTCGAAGGGTGAGGTCGCTCGGCCGGCACTGCGATAGCAACGGAGGGGCCCAATGGATTTCGGATTGACCGAAGAACACAAGATGGTGGTCGAGACGGTCCGCGCGTTCGTCGAGGCCGAACTGTACCCGCTCGAGGCCGAGCTGGAGCGCAGCGGTGAATTGCCGCGCAAGGCCGGTCGCGAGATCCAGGACAAGGTGCTGGCGATGGGCTTCTACGCCCCGAATATCCCCGAGGAATTTGGCGGCGGCGGGCTCGACAACCTGACCTTCGCGCTCTTGGAGCGCGAGCTTGGACGGACCTCGATGGGCCTCAACCACTGGTGGGGGCGGCCGTCCAACATCCTGTGCGCCGGCACGTTGGAGCAGCGGGAGCGCTATCTCATCCCCTGCGTGAAGGGCGAGAAGATGGACGCGCTGGCGATGACCGAGCCGGACGCGGGATCGGATGTACGGGGCATGAAATGCACCGCCCGTCGCGACGGCGGCGACTGGGTGATCAACGGCACCAAGCATTTCATCAGCCATGCCGATATCGCCGACTTCGTCATCACCTTCATCGCCACCGGCGAGGAGGAGACGCCGCGGGGCATGAAGAAGCGCATCACCTGTTTCCTGATCGACCGCGGCACCCCGGGCTTCGAGATCCGGCCGGGCTACAATTCGGTCTCGCATCGCGGCTATCACAACTGCATCCTCGACTTCGACGACTGCCGGGTGCCGGACCACCAGATCCTCGGCGAAGAAGGCAAGGGCTTCGAGGTCGCCAATGACTGGCTCTATGCGACACGGATCACGGTGGCGACAATGTGCGTCGGCCGGGCCCGCCGGGTTTTCGAGATGGCCGCGGAATGGTGCGCGACCCGCAAGCAGTTCGGCCAGACCATCGGCAAGTTCCAGGGGACGTCCTTCAAACTCGCCGACATGATCACCGAAATCGACGCCGCTGACTGGCTGACCCTGGCCGCGGCCTGGAAGCTCGACCAGGGACAGGACGCCAACCGCGAGATCGCCTCGGCCAAGCTCTATGCCTCGGAGATGCTGGCCCGCGTCACCGACCAGGCGATCCAGATCCATGGCGGCATGGGACTGATGGACGATTTGCCGCTGGAGCGGTTCTGGCGCGACGCGCGCGTCGAGCGGATCTGGGACGGCACCTCGGAAATTCAGCGCCACATCATCTCGCGCGCCATCCTGCGCCCGCTGGAGACCTGACCCGCATGACCGCCGGCGCCCTACAGCGGCTGCTGCGCCCGGCGACCCTCGCCGTGATCGGCGGGCGCGAGGCTGCCGAGGTCATCCATCAATGCGACAAGCTGGGCTTCGCCGGCACGATCTGGCCGGTCAGCCCCAAGCGCGACAGCATCGCCGGGCGCGAATGCCACAAGCGGCTGGAGGACCTGCCCGGCGCCCCCGATGCCGCCTTCATCGCCATCCCCGCCGAGCCGACCATCGAGGCGGTCGAGATCCTCGCCGCCATGGGCGCCGGCGGCGCCGTCTGCTACGCCTCCGGCTTCCGCGAGGTGGCCGCGGACGGGATCGCGAGGCAGGATCGGCTGGTCGCCGCCGCCGGCGGCATGCCGATCCTCGGTCCGAACTGTTACGGCTTCGTCAATTATCTCGACGGCGCTGCCCTGTGGCCCGACCAGCACGGCGGCGAGCGGGTCGCCCGCGGCGTCGCCATCGTCACGCAAAGCGGCAATATGGGCTTGAATCTCACCATGCAGCAGCGCTCGCTGCCGCTGGCCCACCTCATCACCCTCGGCAACCAGGCCATCATCGGCATGCCGGAATGCATCGCGGCGCTTATCGAGGACGAGCGGGTGACCGCGATCGGCTTGCATATCGAGGGACTCGCCGACCTCGCCGCCTTCGAGCGCGCGGTCGCTCTGTCCCGCGGTCGCGGCCTGCCGGTGGTCGCGCTGAAGACCGGTCGCTCGGTGACCGGGGCGGAGATCGCGCTCAGCCATACCGCCTCGCTGGCCGGCCCGGACGGTCTGTACGACGCCTTCTTCGAGCGCCTTGGCGTCGCTCGGGTGCATTCGGTGCCGGAGTTCCTCGAGACCTTGAAGTTCTTGTCCATCGCTGGCCCGCTTGCGGGCAGCCGGATCGCGTCGATGAGCTGCTCCGGCGGCGAGGCCTCGCTGATCGCCGACATGGCCGAGGGCCGCGACATCACCTTCCCGCCGATGACCGAAACGCACCGCGCTGAAGTCGCCGCCACCCTGAATTCGCTGGTTCGCGTTTCCAATCCGCTCGACTACCACACCTTCATCTGGGGTGACGAGGAACGCCAGACCGAGACCTTCACCGCGATGCTGCGCGGCCGCTACGACCTGTCGCTGCTGATCCTCGACTTCCCGCGGCCCGACCGCTGCCTGCCCGACGACTGGTGGCGCACGGTCAACGCCATCGTCAACGCCGCCCGCCGCACGGGCCAACGCGCCGCCGTCGTCGCCTCGCTGCCGGAATGCCTGCCCGAGGAGGTGCGCAGCTATCTAATCGAGCAGGGGGTGGCGCCGCTGCAGGGGATGGCCGAGACGCTCACCGCGATCGAGGCGGCCGCGCGCATCGGCCGCGCCATGGCTGACGGCGACCCCCCGGCCCTGCTGCGCCCCGGCCCCGTCGCCGATGCCGGCAGCCGCGTCCGTGACGAATGGGAATCAAAGCGTCTGCTTGCCGCGCACGGGCTCACGGTGCCCGAGGGCGCGCTGGTCGCCTCTCCGGCCGAGGCGGTGGCGACGGCCGAGGCCTTCGGTTATCCGGTTGCAGTCAAGGCGGTCTCGGCCGCGATGGTGCACAAGACGGAGCACGGCGCCATCGCCCTCAACCTCATCGATGCCGACGCGGTGCAGGCGGCGGCGGAGCGGATGGCGATGCTGTCGGACCGCATCCTCGTCGAGCGCATGGTCACCGACGGCATCGCCGAGTTGATCATCGGCATCGACCGGGATGCGCAGTTCGGCCCGTATCTCGTGGTCGGCTTCGGCGGCATCCTCGTGGAGGCGATCAGCGACAGCCACACCCTGCTGCTGCCGACCACGCGCGAGCAGGTGCTGGCGGCGCTCGGGGCGCTGAAGACGGCGCCGATGCTGGATGGCTATCGCGGCCTGCCGCCGGCCGACAAGGGGGCCGCGGTCGATGCCGTCCTGGCCGTCGCGGCTTTTGCCGCCGACCACGCCGACAGCATCCTCGAGCTCGACGTCAACCCGCTAATCGTGCGCGCGCAGGGTCTCGGCGCCGTCGTCGCCGACGCCATGATCCGCGTCGCCGAACCGGACCAAGGAGGATGCAAGCCATGACCAGACCGGTGATCATCGAGCGCCGCGGCGCGGTGCTGGAGGTGACGCTCGACCGGCCCAAGGCCAACGCCATCGACGCCGCCACCAGCCGCATCATGGGCGAGGTCTTCGCCGGCTTCCGCGACGATAGGGACCTGCGCGTCGCCATCCTGACCGGCGGCGGCGAGCGCTTCTTCAGCGCCGGCTGGGACCTCAAGGCCGCGGCGGCGGGCGAGGCGCCGGATGCCGACTACGGCGTCGGTGGTTTCGGCGGGCTGCAGGAGCTGCCGGGTCTCAACAAGCCGGTCATTGCCGCCGTCAACGGCATGGCGCTGGGCGGCGGCTTCGAGCTGATGATGTCCTGCGACATCATCCTTGCCGCCGAGGCCGCGACCTTCGCGCTGCCGGAGATCCGCTCCGGCACCATCGCCGATGCCGCCACCGTCAAGCTGCCGCGGCGCATCCCCTGGCACGTCGCGATGGAGCTCCTGTTCACCGGCCGCTGGATGAACGCCGCCGAGGCCAAGCATTGGGGCCTCGTCAACGAGATCGTGCCGGCCGGCGACCTCATGAGCCGGGCCCGCGAGGTCGCCGCCCTGCTGGCGAGCGGCCCGCCGCTGGTCTACGCCGCGATCAAGGAGGTCGACCGCGAGACCGCGCATCTGCCGATCCAAAAAGCGATGGACCTGATCACCGGCCGGAAACTCAAAACCATCGAGACCCTCTATTCGAGCGAGGACCAGCTGGAAGGCGCTCGCGCCTTTGCCGAAAAACGCGACCCGGTCTGGAAGGGGCGATGACGGCCGCCCGTGCCGAGCGATTCCATGCAGCGGCATTTTCTGGGGGTTTGCGCCGGTTGGCGATGCCCCCTCCCAGACGCCCTACTCCGCGACCACCAGCCTGTAGTCCGGGGTCGGATTGAGGGGGCAGGAGAAGACGTAACTGCCGGGCGTGAGCTCGACCTCGTAATCCTTGGTCGCGCCCGTCGTCAGCCCGCCGCCGGAGACGCTGGGCAGGGTCGCGCGGGCAACGATGCCGTCGCCGCGCAGCCAGAAGCCGAGGCCATAGGGCACGTTCTTATTTGTCACCCGGAAGATGTATTTGCCGGGCTTCAACGTCATCGGTTCGGTCGCCGCCAGCCGCGCCGCCCCGGAGGCCTCGTTGATCGCCTCGCAATCAGCCTTCTTCGCCGATCTGTAGCCGTGGTCCGTGCCACCCTCCGGCTCGAGGAACTGGCAGGGCGTCTGAGTCAGCTCGATCACCGTCGCGGCGGCCGCCGGGCCGGTGCTTGCAAGAGTGAGGGCCACTCCGGCGGCCAGCGCCGATGCGATCAGGGTGTTGCGCGACATGTCTCTTCTCCATTCGTGTGCCAATACAGGGACATGTCCCCCGATATGACGCGGCGCGACAGCGCCGGCAATCAACGATCCATCACAAGCGCGTCAGCGCGTTAACCGATCCTTGCCATCCTCCGGCTAGACTGCGCTGGCGCGCGCCCTTGATCGTGGAGTTGCCCACCGATGCCGCAACCGAACCGCCCCGTCCTCTCCGCCGCGCTCCTTGCCGTCGCGACGCTGGCTGCTTTCCTGATCGCGCAGCCGGCCGCGCCGGCCCGGGCCGATACGCGCGCCGCCTGCCTCCAACGGGCGGCGGCCGAAGACCTTGCCGGAAAGGCCGATTTCCAGCACGGCCTGTTCCGGCTGATCGTCGACGGCAAGCCCGAGTTCGCGGCGCTGGCGGCGCTCAACCGGGACCTGCAGATCGCACTCGCGCAAGCCCAGGCGGCGCGTTTCGCCTATCTTGTGAAAAACGATCCGGACAGGATTGAAACAAAAGGTACCCTGTCCGAATTCCGCAATTTCGAATGGAGCGAGACGGACGAGACGGCGCTGCGCGGCGAGAGCGAGAGTTACCGGGCGCTGGCGGCGCGCATCGTCGCGCAGCGCCGGCGCAGCAACGGCCATTGCGACTGGCCGCAGCTGCGGGCCTATTTCGCCGAGGGCCTTGCGACCGGGCCAGCCTACCGGACGCTCATAGACGGCGTCGGGGAAAGCGACGCGGCGGTCGCCGCCCTCATCGACTCCTGCCCGCCGGACTAGCACGACTCCGGCTTCGCCTTGGACGCCTCGACCGGCCCGCCGGCCGCGGTCCAGGCCTCGAGGCCACCCGCAAGATGGGCGACAGGCGCCAGGCCCATGTCCTGCGCCGCCTTGGTCGCCAGCGCCGAGCGCCAGTCGAGCGCGCAGTAGAACACGAAGGTCCGGTCCTCGGCGAAGAACGGCTTGTGATAGGGGCTGGCGGGATCGATCCAGAATTCGAGCAGGCCACGCGGCACGTGGCGGGCCCCCGGAATGCGCCCGGTCTTCGCGAGTTCCCGCACGTCGCGCAAATCGATGAACAGCACGTCATCACGCCCGTGCATGTCCAGCGCCTCGGCGACCGAAAGGGTTCGGACCTCCTGGCTGGCCTCGGCGACAAGCTGCTCGACCGAGCGAATGATGGTCTGCGGCATGGTCGTCCCTCTCCTCAGCCGGCGCGATGCGCCCAGCATGCACGGGACGACGGCGGCTGCAAGCGCCACTTTCATCGGCGGGCCGGATCGTGGCATGCTGGGCGCGGCGGCGTGGTGAGGGCGGGACCGAATGCGAAACCCGGAGATCCGCCATGCAGCGACAGATCCGCTGGCTCAAGGCCAGCTTCCTTGCCGGGGCCACCGCCGATTTCGGCATCGGCATCCTCACCCTGATCCCGGCCCGCATGGGCGAGAGCACGGTGACCTACCCGATGGGCCTGGCGTCCACGCTGATGTTCGGCTGGACGGTGCTGCTGCTGTGGGGATACCGGGATCCGGTGGCGCGCAGGGGGCTTTTGGTCATCACCATCTTCCCGGTCATCACCGGGCTGATGGCGAGCGGCGTCTACGCCGTCGCCGCGGGCATATTCCCGGTTGTCCACATCGTGCCCTCGACGATCCTCGGCCTCGGACTGATCGCCCTGATGGGATACAGCTACCTCGCCGCGCGGGGACTGGAATCGAGGAGCGAGACCGAGCGCCAGGTCGATTACGCTGGGCCCGAATCTCCCGTTACCCCGCAACGCCGCGCGCGAGGCGCGGATAGTAGGCGGCCAGGGTGAGGCCGCGCAGGGCGTTCATGGTCAGCAGGGCCAGCCATAGCCCGTCATTGCCCCACAGCGGCACGAAACTCCACAGCGCGGCGACGTAGAGGGCGGTGGTGATGATCGCGGCGTTGCGCATCTCATGGGTGCGGGTCGCGCCCAAAAAAATGCCGTCATAGAGGTAGCACCAGACGCTGATTAGCGGCATCGCCGCCGCCCAGGGCAGATAGGCGCGGGCCAGGGCGCGCACCTCCGGGATCGTCGTCAAGAGGTCGATCAGCAGGCCGCCAGCGACGGCGAAGGCGGCCGCCGTGACGATTGCCGCGATCCCGCCCCAGCGCATCGTCGTCCGCACCGCACCGGACAGATCCGCCCGGCTACGCCGGCCGACAGCGCCGCCGACCAGCGCTTCGGCGGCATGGGCGAAGCCGTCGAGGGCGAAGGCGGAGGTCGACACCAGGTTCAGCAGCACCGCGTTGGCGGCCAATGTCACGTCGCCGAGCGTCGCGCCGCGGTCGGTGAACAGCGCGAAGGAGGTGATCAGCAGCAGCGTTCGGATGAAGATATCGCGGTTGACGGCGAGCATGCGGCGGAAACGCGCGCCGTCGAGAATTCGCCGCCCGGCCGCGACCGGCCCCAGCAGGCCGAGCCGTCTGGCCGCCAGCGCGAGGCCCAGCGCCAGCGCCGCGTATTCGGCGATCAGCGTCGCCGCCGCCACCCCCTCGACGCCCCAGCCGAGGCCGAGGACGAAGACGACGTCGAGGACGATATTGAGGCCGTTCATGAACACCTGCAGGATCAGCGGCCAGCGCGCGTTCTGCAGGCCGAAGAACCAGCCCAGCAGCACGTAGTTGGCGAGCGCCGCCGGCGCCCCCCAGATGCGCACGGCGTAATAGGCGGCGCCCTCCCCCTCCACCGCCGCGCTGGCGTTGAGCAATCGGAAGGCGAGCGCGCCGACCGGCCCCTGGACGAGAAGCAGCGCGAGTCCCAGCCCGAGGGCGAGCAGCAGCGCCCGGGCCAGAACGGCGCGGATCTCGGCCGCGTCCTCGGCACCCCAGGCCTGCGCCGTCGGCCCGGTCGTGCCCATGCGCAGGAAGCCAAAGCCCCAGTAGACGAAGTTGAAGATCAGCGCGCCGATGGCAACGCCGCCGATATAGCGCGGGTCCGGCAGGTGGCCGACGACGGCGGTATCGACCATGCCGAGCAGCGGCACGGTGACGTTGGAGAGGATGATCGGCCCGGCCAGCGCCCAGATGCGTCGGTTCCACGTTTGCCGATCTGCGGCCGGGCCCGTCGGCGCGACCTCACCCTTCAAGATGCCGCGTCGCGGCTCCTCAGTGTGAGGCGTGGTGCCGCCGCCCGTCATCCCGAGGCGGGCCGGCAGCCTGACGCGAAGGATGCGCTCGCAACGCGCTTTGCCTTCCGCGCCGTCACCCCTCGCCCGCCCTCTGATAGGCAAGCAGGGCGCCGGCGAGGTCCTCGAGCGCGGCACCGGCCGCCTTGAACAGCGTGATCTCGTCCTCGGACGCGCGCCCGCAATGGGCGCCGCGGCAGAGCTCGTAGAGGTCGGCGGCGATGCCCTCCGGCGTCAGGACGCCGCTCGCCAGCGGCTGTACCAGATCGCCGGCCTCGACGGTGGCGCCGGCGCGGGTATCGCAGAACACGGTGGCGCGGCGGATGCAGTCGTCGTCGGCCTCGCGCATCTTCGGCGTGAACCCGCCGATCAGATCCAGATGCTGGCCCGGCCGCAGCCAGGCGCCGCGGATCAGCGGCGCCGTCGCCAGCGTCGCGCAGCTGATGATGTCGGCTTGCGCAACCGCGGCTTCGAGGTCGGTTGCGACCCGGGCATCGATATCGCCTTGCAGCGCCTCGACGATCTTTGCGGCCCTGTCGGGATTGCGCCCCCAGACCGTGATCCGTTCGATCGGCCGCACCGCGCGAAATGCGCCGATCTGGTGCAGCGCGAGACGACCGGTCGCGACCACAAGGAGATGCCGCGCATCCCGGCGCGCGAGGTAATCCACGGCCAGGGCCGAGGCTGCCGCTGTGCGCCGCACCGTGAGCTCACCGCCGTCGATCAGCGCCAGTGGCTGTCCGGTCTTGCCGTCGAACAGCACATAGACGCCGCTGACCGCTGGCAGGCCGCGATCCGCGTTGCCCGGGAAAACATTGACCAGCTTGACGCCGATATGCTCGCCAACCGTCCAGGCCGGCATCAAGAGCGCCGTCGCATCCGGCTCGCCGGGCACCGCGATGGTGTGGTGGTGACGCACCGGCATCACGCAGTCGGCGCGGAACATCTCGCGGATCGCCGCGACGAGCGCATCGAATGGTGTCAAGCGCGTCACCGTTTCGGCGTCGATCATCTGCATGGCACCGCCCCGACATAGCCCTGAAATCGCGGCGCATCCTGCGGACCGGCGGCGTGAAACGCAAGCCCTGCAATTGACATAATAGGTCGAGGGGCTTATCCCTCTGCGGCCCTTTGGCAAGACCCCGCGGGAAGGGGACCGGGACAATGAGCAAATCGCGCAAGAAGCAGGTGCGACCGCAGACCGGGGCGGTCCGCGGCGGGCTGCACCGAAGCCCGTTCGACGAGACCTCCGAGGCGATCTACATGACCTCCGGTTACGTCTACGGGTCGGCGGAAGAGGCCGAGGCCGCCTTCAAGGGCGACGCCGACCGCTTCATCTATTCGCGTTACGCCAATCCAACCGTGGCCATGTTCGAGGAACGGCTGCGGTTGATCGAGGGGGCGGAAGCCTGCATGGCGACGGCGAGCGGCATGGCCGCGGTGTTCGCGGCGCTGATGAGCCTCTTGAAGGCCGGCGACCGCATCGTCGCCTCGCGGGCGCTGTTCGGTTCCTGCCATTTCATCGTCAACGACATCCTTCCACGTTACGGCGTGGCGCACGAATTCGTCGACGGCGCCGACGCGGCGCAGTGGGAGGCCGCGCTCGCAAAGCCGGCCCAGGCGGTGTTCCTCGAGACACCGTCGAACCCGGCGCTCGAGATCATCGACCTCGAGATGGTCTCCGCGCTGGCGCACAAGGCCGGCGCCCAGGTCGTGATCGACAATGTCTTCGCAACGCCCTTGCTGCAACGGCCGCTGGAACGCGGTGCCGACGTGGTCGTCTATTCGGCGACCAAGCATATCGACGGCCAGGGCCGTACCCTGGGCGGCGCGGTGCTCGGCCGGGAGGAGTTCATCGGTGGCGAGCTCAAGACCTTCCTGCGCCATACCGGGCCGGCGCTCAGCCCGTTCAACGCCTGGGTGCTGGTCAAGGGGCTGGAGACCATGGATCTGCGAGTCGACCGGATGTGCGACAACGCGCTCGAGATCGCTCGGTTCCTCGAGGGCCACAACAGCATCCGGCGGGTGCTCTACCCGCATCTCGACAGCCACCCGCAGGCACGGCTGGCGCGCAAGCAGATGCGCAAGGGCGGCTCGATCGTCTCCTTCGAGCTGGCCGGCGGCAAGGCCGACGCCTTCCGCTTCCTCGATGCGCTGGAGATCATCGACATCTCCAACAATCTCGGCGATTCGAAAAGCCTGATCACCCATCCCGCGACCACCACGCATCAGCGCCTTGCAGCCGAGGAGCGTAAACGGCTCGGCATCACCGACGGGCTGGTGCGGCTGTCGGTCGGCCTCGAGGATGTCGAGGATTTGAAGGAAGACATCGCCCGGGCGCTGGGAGCCTGAACCGGCGGGCCGGCGCCGCCAAGCTATAGGGCGACGATGACGCAGCGCAACCAGCGTCCCCCGGGACTCGGCATGGGCGAGACCGGCGCCATCGGGGCGCCGCCCGGCCGGGCCGCGACGGGCATACCGGAGAACCGCCTTCTTGGCATCGCGCTGATGGTCGCGGCGATGATGATTGTGCCCTTCATGGATGCGCTGGCCAAGCATCTGAGCGACCGTTACGCCGTCTCGCAGCTGACCTGGGCGCGGTTCTTCTTCCATCTCGCAATTCTCGCTCCGATCGTCCTGTATCATCATGGCCGGCGTGCGCTGCGCCCGGCGCAACCGGGCCTGCAGCTGTTGCGCAGCGGATTCACGCTGCTGGCGACCATCCTGTTCTTCGCGGCGATCGCGCGCATGCCGATCGCGGACGCCCTCGCCCTGCTGTTCGTCTCGCCGATGGTGGTCACCGCCCTGTCGCCGGTGATGCTGGACGAGCGGGTCGGCATGCGGCGCTGGGTGGCGGTGGCCGCAGGTTTTGCGGGAGCGCTGATCATTCTGCGGCCCGGATTCGGTGTCGCCCAGGCAGGCTCGTTCCTCGCCATGGGTGCAGGAATTTCGTTCGCCTTCTATACGCTGCTGACGCGCCGCCTTTCAGGCACTGCACCGCCGCTCGTCACCCTCGCCTACACGGCCGTGACCGGAGCCGCCGTGATGAGCATCGCGGTTATTCCCGACTGGATCACGCCATCGCCGGGGGATCTCCTGATGATGTGCGGGATCGGAGCAATCGCGGCCACCGGCCACTTTCTTCTGATCCGCGCCTTCGATTATGCGCCGGCCTCGCTGCTCGCACCCTACAGCTATTCCGAGATCGTCATGGCGACCGCCGTCGGCTGGTTCGTGTTCAGCGATTTCCCCGACCGCTGGACCTGGGCGGGGATCATCGTGATCGTCGCGAGTGGTATCTATATATCGTGGCGCGAGCGCAAACATAAGACAACATGATGTATACTGTGCCGTTGCATTGTCCCGGAGCCATGGCTAAACTTGCGCGCCGTTGAGGGGATGTTGAAGCGGTCGTAACCGTTCCACAAGAGAGGTGCCCGTATGTTTCTGCTGCGTAGATATTCGCGATTTGTCGCCCTGCCGCTGGCCGCCTTGATGATGGCCGTCTCGATGCCACTGGGCGCGGCGCAGGCCGCGCTGATGGACACGGACCAGGTGATCGACAGGTCGGCGGTCGAGGTTGACCGGGCCCGCATCGCCGCGTTGTTCGCACGCGACGACGTGCGCCAGGAATTGCAGGCCCTGGGCGTCGATCCCGACGAGGCGAACGCCCGCATCGCCGGCATGACGGACCAAGAGGTGCGCGAGGTTGCGGCCCGCATCGACACATTGCCGGCAGGCCAGGGGGTCGCAGAAGCGCTGATCAGCGCGGCCCTCATCATCTTCATCGTGCTCCTTGTGACCGACTTGCTCGGGGTGACCGACGTCTTCCCGTTCGTCAAGGGCGGCAAGGCACAATAATCTCGGGACAGGTTGCGCAGGCCCGCGCGATGATCGCATGACCTGTCGACGTTTCCTCGGCGGGATTCGGCGACGACCACTACGGCCGAGACGAACGGAATTGCAGCCCGATTCCGCCGCGATTCCCTTGGCCTGACAGCCCGTCGATCGGTGTGCGTCTCGTCGCGCACACGAACGTCATTACGTGTCGAGAGGTGACTTCTCATGATATTGCCACGCAGACTACGCTCGGCGACCGCCACCGTCCTGGCGGCAGCGATGTTCCTAGCCGCGATGCCGGTCGGGCATGTGCGGGCGGAAATGGTCGGAACGGACCGGATTATCGAACACCGGAATCTCGAAGCGCGGCGCGCCGAAATATCCGCGTTCCTCGCGAGGCAGGACGTCCGCGAGCGGCTCGCCGCGCTCGGCGTCGCGCCGGACGAGGCGCAGATTCGGGTCGATAGCCTGACGGACGCCGAGGTACTGCAGCTGGCCCAGGACATCGAGGACCTGCCGGCGGGCCAGGACCAGGGCTATACCCTCGTCGTCATCCTGTTGCTCGTGATCATTCTGGTGCTGCTCATTTGAGCACCGAGGCACAGCTCGCCGGCCTTTGCCGATGATCCGCTGGGCGACGGCGGCGCGCTTCGCCGCCATGGGGCTGGTGCTGGGCCTTGCGGCCTGCGCGGGCACCGGACAGACGACGCAGCTGCTGCGCGATCCGGGTCCCTTGCCGCGCCGCGCCATGGTCGACGACGTGCCCTTCTTCGCGCAGGAACGGTTCTACTGCGGCCCCGCCGCAACGGCGATGGCGCTGGCCTGGACCGGCCTGCCGGTCACCCAGGACGATCTCGTGCCGCAGGTCTACACGCCGGGCCGCGAGGGCACGCTGCAGCCAGATGTAATTGCGGCGCTGCGCCGCAACGGACGTCTGGCGGTGCAGATCGAATCGCTGCCGGACCTGCTCGCCGAGTTGGCGGCCGGGCGGCCGGCTCTGGTGTTCCAGAATCTCGGCCTGTCCTGGGTGCCGCAATGGCACTTCGCCATCGCGATCGGTTACGATCTGCACGCGCGCGAGCTGATCCTGCATTCCGGCACCAATGAGAACTACCGCCAGGATCTGGGCACCTTCGAGCGCACCTGGGAGCGCGGCGGCTATTGGGCGCTCGCGGTCCTGAAAGCCGGGCAACTGCCGGTGCGGGCCGACGAGATTGCCGTGCTGCGGGCGGCCGCCGGGCTGGAGCGAGTTGGGCAGCACGAAGCCGCCGCCGGCGCGTACCAGGCGATCGGCCAGCGCTGGCCGAACAGCTTCGCCGCCCATTTCGGTCTCGGAAACACGCGCTACACCTTGGACGATATGGAAGGTGCGGAGGCCGCCTTTCGCCGTGCCATCGCCGCGCAGCCGGATGCCGCGGGCCCCGCCTGGAACAACCTCGCCTACGTGCTGGCGGCGCTCGACCGCCCTGAGGAAGCGGTGTATGCGGCGCGGCAAGCAGTCGCCAGCGACCCCGACGAGGCGAACTACAGGGCGACCCTCGCGGAGCTCGAGGGGCGCCGAACGGCGCCCTAACACACGGCAATAATTTCTTTTCTTGGACTCTGCCTTGGGCCAGTATTGGGCCAGTACCGGGCCATACAAACGGATTCGCGTCGCGGAAGCGCGGTCCCAGAACGGAGGAGATCTTCATGCTATACGGGACGGACCCGACCCCCCGCCTGCGCCGAAGGCTGCTCGGCACATCGGCACTCGTTGTGCTCGGCGTCGCGCTGTACGGCGGGGCGGCACGGGATGCGGCGGCGGCCGGCTTCGCACTGAAGGAACAAAGCACCGCGGCGATGTCCAATGCCTTCGCGGGGGCCACGGCCGGCGCCGAGGACGTAACCTACATGTATTTCAACCCGGCCGGCCTCGCCCGCCATGACAAGAGCCAAGCGGCGATCGTGCTGAACTACATCATGCCGAAGGGCGAAACCAACAACGCAACGACCAGCCCCCCTGTCGGCGGCGAGCCGAACTCGGGCGATGCGGCGGAGGATGCCTTCGTGCCGGCCGCCTATCTGCTGTGGTCGGCGAGGCCGGACCTGAAATTCGGGCTCGGCATCAACACGCCGTTCGGGCTGACCACCAAGTACACCACGACCTGGGCCGGCCGGTTCGATGCCGTCGAATCGTCGATCATGACGGTCAACGTCAATCCGACGGTGGCCTACCGGATCAACGAGTCGCTGTCGCTCGGCGCGGGACTGCAGATCCAGTACATGGACGTCCTGCTGAGCCAGATGTCGGCCGGTGGACTTGCCGAAATCACCGGCGAGGATTGGGGCTACGGCTTCAACCTCGGGCTGCTGTACGAGTTTACCGAGGCGACCCGGCTCGGCCTCGCCTACCGGTCACGCATCTCGCACGAGCTGAAAGGCGATTTCAAGGTCGCCGGTACGTTTCTCTCGAACGCGAACGCCGATTTCACGGCGCCGGAGCTGGTCACCCTCGGGGCCTATCACGACATCAACGAGCAATGGGCCATCATGGGCGAGGTGCAGTGGCAGGGCTGGAGCACCTTCGACGAACTCCGCGTGGTCGACGACGGCGGGAGTCTGATCGCGCTGACGCCGGAGAACTGGAAGGACGCCTGGTTCTTCTCGCTCGGCGCCACCTGGAAGGCGAGCGAAACCTGGACGCTGCGCGGCGGCGCCGCGGTCGAGCAGACGCCGGTCCCGGATCAGTTCCGGACGCCGCGCCTGACCGATGCGGACCGCACCTGGGTCGCGCTGGGGGCGCAGTACAAGCTGTCGCCGAGCTTCGCGATCGATGCGGGCTACACCCATATCTTCATCGACGATGCGACGATCAATTTGCCGGATCGGACGGGGGTCGGCGGCCCGCCGGCGCTGACCGCGACCTACGAGAACTCGGTCGACATCATCAGCCTCCAGGGCGTCTGGCGGTTCTGAGCCGCGGCCGAATCCGGTTCGCCGATGCGAAAGCGGCCGCCGGGGCGATCCGGCGGCCGTTCCTGTTGCGATCTCGCGATGCCTGAGTTCAGCCGTCGCGCCAGCGCCGCACCGCTCTCCAGGCCAGCGGCATGACCGCGGCGGCCAGCACCAGCTTGACGGCGTCGCCGAGGAGGAAGGGCAAGAGCCCCCATTCGAGGATCGGCTTGTCCCAGCCGAACAGGGCGCCGAGCCACAAGAGGCCGGGCAGGTAGATCGCGATATTGCCGATCAGCATCGCCAGCGCCGTCGTCGCCGCGCTGCGGTCCCAGCCGCGTTCCGCCAGCCAGCCGACCAGCATCGCCGCGGCGACGAATCCAACCAGGTAGCCGCCGGTCCCGCCCAGCATGTAGGCAAGTCCGATACCCTTCTCCGGCGTGCCGGCGAACACCGGCAGGCCAACCGCGCCTTCGGCGAGGTACAGCAGCAGCGTCGCGCCGCCGAGGCGCCAGCCATAGGCCATGCCGATGGCCAGGACCACGAAGGTCTGCAGGGTGAGCGGCACCGGATAGAACGGCACCTGGATCTTGGCGCTCAGCGTCAGCAGCGCGGTGCCGGCAAGCGCCAGGACGGCAAGCCGCAGGCTCCTCGAGAGCCCGCCCTCGGGCCAGAGGGCGCCGATCAGTGTCTGTTGCGGGAAGGTCGTTGAACTGCTCATCGCGATCGCCTCTCCAATCCGAATTCGTGCTCCGGTCGCTTTATAGCGGCGCGCCGGGGCAAACCCCAGCACATTTTTGCGCGGCTCGCTGCTCTGCGAGCCGGGCCCTGCCGGAAACACCGGTCCGACCGCCGTCAGCCGAATCTGTTGTTGCGGGGGAACCCCTGCGGCGGCAGGCGGCCGGCCTGGGCGCGCTTGCCGAGCCAGCCGTCGAGCCTCGTTTCGCTGCGCTCGCCGCCGCCATGCTTCCACGAGAGGCCGGTGGCGCGCTCGAACACCTTGACGTCCGACAGCCCGCCATCCTTGTAGCGCTGCAGGATGACGCCGCGGCCCCGTGCCAGTACCGGCACCTCGTCGAGCCCGAAGATCAGCAGCTTGCGGTTGCGGCCCATTACCGCCACCGAATCGCCCTCGGCCGGCACGCAGACGGCGGCCTCCACCTTGCCGGATACGTTGAGCACCTGTTTGCCGGCGCGGGTCTGGGCCAGCACGCCGTCCTCCTCGACAACGAAACCGCGCCCGTCGCTGGCGGCGACCAGCAGGCGGCGACCCGGCTTGTGGACGAGGATGACGACGATCTCGTTCTCGGCGCCGAGCTCGACCATCAGGTTGAGCGGCTCGCCGAAACCGCGGCCACCGGGCAGCTTGTCGCATCCCAGCGTGTAGAAGCGGCCGTTGGTTGCGAACACCAGCAGTTTGTCGGTGGTCTCCGCGTGCAGGTGGAAGCGATGGCCGTCGCCTTCCTTGTACTTCAGCTCGGTGTCGGCCGGCAGGTGGCCGCGCAGCGCCCGGATCCAGCCGCGCTGCGAGCAGACCACCGTCACCGGCTCGCGCTCGATCATCGCCTCCACCGGCACGACGACCGCGGCCGGCGCTTCGCCCAGCACGGTGCGACGCGGCCCGTAGCGCGGGTCCTTGCCGAAGCGCTCGCGGATCGCGCGGATCTCGTCGGCGATCGCATCCCAACGCCCGCCCTCGTCGGCGAGCAGGGCCTTGAGGCGCTTGCGCTCTTCGGCAAGCTGCTTGTGCTCGTCCCTGATCTCTATCTCCTGCAGCTTGTGCAAGCGGCGCAGGCGCAAATTCAGGATCGCGTCGGCCTGCGCCTCGGACAGCTTGAAACGCGCGATCAGCTCGGCCTTCGGGTCGTCGGCCTCGCGGACGATGCGGATCACCTCGTCGAGATTGAGATAGGCGACAAGATAGCCGTCGAGGATCTCGATCCGCGACTCGACCTTATCCAGCCGGTGTGCGGTGCGCCGCTTCAGCACCTCGTGGCGATGGTCCAGGAACGCCTGCAGCACGTCGCGCAGGCTCATCACCCGCGGCGTCTGGTCGGCGTCCAGCACATTCATGTTAAGGCCGAAGCGGATCTCCAGATCGGTATTGCGGAACAGCGACTCCATCAGCAGCGCCGGGTCGACATTGCGGCTCTTGGGCTCGATCACCAAGCGGATGTCCTCTGCCGACTCGTCGCGCACGTCGGCCAGCATCGGCAGCTTGCGGTTGAGCAGCAGATCGGCGATCCGCTCGTGCAGCTTCGCCTTCTGTACCTGGTACGGGATCTCCGTGACCACGATCTGCCAGGTGCCGCCCTTCTGCTTCTCGACCTCCCAGCGGGCGCGCAGGCGCAGGCTGCCGCGGCCGGTACGGTAGGCCTGGGCGATGTTTTCGGGCGATTCGACGAGTTCGCCGCCGGTCGGGAAATCCGGACCCGGCATCAGCGAAAGCAGCTTGTCGAAGCCGGCATTGGGAAACTTGATGAGGTGCAGCAGCGCGGCGCAGATCTCGCCGACATTGTGCGGCGGAATGTTGGTCGCCATGCCGACCGCGATGCCGGCGGCGCCATTGGCGAGAAGATTCGGGAAGCCGGCCGGCAGCACGACGGGTTCCTCGCGCTCGCCGTCATAGGTCTCGCGGAAATCGACGGCGTCCTCGTCGATCCCCTCCATCAACGTCTCCGCGACCTCGGTCAGCCGCGCCTCGGTGTAGCGATAGGCCGCAGCCGGGTCGCCGTCGATATTGCCGAAATTGCCCTGCCCGTCGACCAGCGGGTAGCGCACCGCGAACTCCTGGGCGAGCCGCACCATGGCATCGTAGATCGCGGCGTCGCCATGCGGGTGAAAATTGCCCATCGTATCGCCGACGATCTTGGCGCATTTCTTGAAGGTGGCTGCCGGGTTCAGCCGCAGCTCGCGCATCGTATAGAGGAGGCGGCGGTGGACCGGTTTCAGCCCGTCGCGCACATCCGGCAGCGAGCGCGCCATGATCGTCGACAGCGCATAGGACAGGTAGCGCTCCTGCAGAATGTCGGCGAGCTGGGCCGGCTGGGCGCCGTTGTCGTCGGCCACGGGACGGCTGGCCATCGGGGAATCTCCTACCAGATATGGTGTGCTCTGCCGGGACTTATACTATGTCTCGCCGGTGCGCGTCGAGCCCACGCAGATGGGTGATCAGCCGTTCACGGGCATCCGGCGTGTGCCGGTCCTGCGGCGCGAAGACGTGGCGTTCGAGGAACCAGCCGGTCAGCCGCAGCCCGTCCAGCACCTGCTGCACGTCGGCCGCGCCGCTGTCCGGCGACAGAAACCTCGGCAGCGGCAACAGCCTGTCGCGCCAGGGCTCGCCGGCCGAAAGCGAGACCGCGCGGCCGCTTTTCGGCGACACGTAAGCAAGACCGTCATTCGTGCCGGTGGCCGCGCAGGACGACAGATCAAGCCCGAAACCGAGATCGGCGAGCAGGAACAATTCCCAGCGCACGTAGGATTCGGCCCAGTCGGGCGCCTCGAGCGCCACCAGCAGGTCCGCCAGCGCAAAGTACAGCTCGGGATGCGGCGCCCGCTCCGGCAGCGCCGATTCGAGTAGCGCCGTCGCCGATGTGAGCGTCGCCAGCGGCCCCGGCCGGTCGTACAGTGCAGCGCCGCTGGCGAGCGGCTCGACGGTGTAGGCACCGAGATGCTCCTCCAGACGCGCCCGCCAGGTCGCCGCCAGGGTGTTGCCCGGCTGCAGGACGCCGCGCAGGCGCCGCGAGGCGCCGCCGCGCACCAGCCCCGCATGGCGGCCGTGCTCGGCGGTCAGCAGGCTGACGATCGCCGCCGCCTCGCCATGGCGGCGGACCGCCAGCACAATGCCTTCGTCACGCCATTCCATGCGGTCAGCTTAGCGGACTCGCGCCCTCACCCCGGCGGCGGGGCCACCACCTTGGCGTAGGCGTCGCCTTCGACGACGCGGCCGACATTGCGGAAGACGTCCACCGTCACTTCGAACGCCTCGCGGGTAATCTCGACATGCTCCGACCAGTTGCCGAGCTTCTGGTAGGCGGCGATCGTGCTGGCCAGCACGGCCGGGTCGATCTCCGGAAAATGCGACTGCTCGGCGGCGGCGATCTCCGCCGCCGGCGTGGCGTTGATCCACTTGCGCGCCTTGCGGTAGGCACGCATGAAGGCGCGCGCCATGTCGGTCTCGAGCCATTCGCGGGTCGCCGCGAGGCTGGAGAAGGCGCAGGGACCGATGGCATCGCCGAGGCCCGCCACGACATAGCCGACGCCGTCATGCTCCAGCTGCTGCGGCGCCGGGCCCTGCTGGTGGATGTAGTCGCCCTCGCCGGCGCGGAACGCCGCGTCCATCTCGTCGACATTGCCGGCATCGACGGCGACGATCGAACCGTAGTCCAGGCCCTGCCTCTTGCAGGCGTATTTGAACATCGCCAGCGGCTGGCCGCCATGGTCGACCAGAACCCGCTTGCCGGCGAGCTTCGACCAGTTGAAATCCGGATCGGGGGCGCGCGCGGTCAGGAAGAAGCCGTCCTTCTCGTTGACCTGGGCGAAATGCACCGCCGGCGGATCCTCGCCCTTCTCAAGGCTGCTCAGCCCCTGCGACGGCGCCGATTGCACGACTTGGGCCGTGCCGTCGAGCAGCGCCGCGATCGCCGAGACGCCGGGCGGCGAGATCGACAGATCCGGCTCCAGCCCCTCCTCGGCCAAGAAACCGCCGGCCGCAGTCGCGATCAGCGGGCTGTAGAAGGCGGAAAAGCGGGTGAACTGGATGTTGATACGGGTCATGACGTGTCCTCGCCGTTCGGGTTGCGATCAGATTCGATGATATACGTCGGCGGCGACGGGTTCACCCGCGGATTTCCACGCCGGCCCAGTCCTCGATCAACCGGGCGATCTCGGTAAAGTCGGATTGCGGGCCGAATTTCGCATTGGTCACCGCCATCAGCTCGCGCACCACCGCGCCGGCCAACATCGGCACGCCGAGCGCCTCCGCCTCGTCGACGCACAGGCGGACGTCCTTGTAGGCAAGGCCGGTGGCGAAGCCGGCATCGAACCGGCGGGGCAGGATACGGCGCGGGAACTTGTCCTGGGTCGCGCTGTTGCGGCCGGTTCCGGCGTTGAAGATCTCGACCAGCACGTTGGGGTCGAGGCCGGCCTTCACCCCCATGGCGACGACCTCGGAGGTCAGCGCCAGCGCCGCCACCGAGAGCATGTTGTTGCCGAGCTTGGCGACCTGCCCGAGACCGGCCTTCTCGCCGACATGGAATACCTTGCCGAACACGCCCAGCAACGGCTCGAGCGCAGCCCGCTCGGCTTCCGGGCAGGCCAGCATGACGGCGAGCGTGCCGGCCACGGCACCGGCGACACCGCCGCTGACCGGCGAGTCGACCCAGACGATGTCGCGATCGTCCATGGCGGCGGCGATCGCGCTCGCAACGCTCGGCCCGGTGGTCGATAGATCGATCGCGCAACGGATCTTGCTGCCGTGGATCAATCCGCCCTCGCCGAGCGCCACCTCTTGAACGATCGCGGGTGTCGGCAGGCTGACGAACACCTGTTCCGTCGCCGCGGCGACCTCCGCGGCGGAGGCGGTGCTTCGCGCACCGCGCGCGGCCAGCGGCTCGATCGCGGCCGGGTTGGTATCGAACACGACGAGGCTATGCCCTGCGTCGATGAGACGGGACGACATCGGCCCGCCCATCTGGCCGACCCCGACAAATCCCAGTGTCTGTCCTGCCATCGCCCTGCCCTCCTGTCTGCCTGTTGTTCCGTTATTCGGCCGGCGGCGCGTCGAGCCGCGCGACCCAGCCCTTGAGCGCCTCGTTCGGCGCCGGATAGCGCTCCATCACCAGCGGATCATGGCCCGGGATCACGTGGCCGGGCGAGTCCGCGAGCCGGTTGATGGTCTTATAGCCTTCCAGCATGTCGCCGACGCTGTGGACGATCGGGAACGGTCGCCCCTGTTCGATATTGGCGTAGAAATGCGTGGCGTCGGAGGCCAGCACCACCCAGCCGCGCCGGGTGCGCACCCGCACCACCTGGATGCCGGCGGTGTGCCCGCCGACCCAGTGCACGCTGATGCCGGGCGCGATCTCGGCGGCGCCGTTGTGGAAGGCCACCCGCCCCTCGAAGATCCGCCGCACCATGACTGCGATGTCCTCCGGCTCGAAGGCGCTGCGCAAGGCCTCGTGGCACATGCAGCGGCCCGTGCAGTAGGCCATCTCGCGATCCTGGACGTGATAGCGGGCGCCCGGGAACAGGTCGTGGTTGCCGGCATGGTCGTAATGCATGTGGGTGAGGATCACGTCCTCGACCTGCGCCGGATCGAGCCCGATCGCCTTCAGCCCTTCGGCCGGCGGGTTCACCATCTCGCGCCCGCGTTGCCTGGCCATCTCGGCATCGAATCCGCTGTCGACGACGAAGGTCCGCTCTTCGCCCACGATCGCCCAGACGAAGTAATCCAGCGGCATCATGACGTCATGCGGATCGCCGCCGATGAAATTGTAGCGCGACAGGCGCTCGTGGCGCCCGTATTTGATCGCATAGATCTCGTAGCTGTCGGCCATGTCGCCTGTCCTCCTTCTGCCGTTGCCGTGCCGGCTCCTTGCCCTAGACGTCGAAATCGAGGCCCCAGTCGCGGTAGCGTTCCGGATCCTCGCCCCATTTCTCGCGCACCTTGACGAACAGGAACAAGTGGACCCGGCAGGCGAGCATTCTCTCCAGTTCTTCGCGAGCAGCCGCGCCGACCGCCTTGATTCGTTGCCCGCCCTTGCCGAGGACGATCGCCTTCTGGGTGTCGCGCTGGACATAGACGACCTGGCCGATGCGCACACTGCCGTCGGCCCGGTCCTCCCATTCCTCGGTCTCTACGGTCAGCGCGTAGGGCAGTTCCTGGCGCAGTTGCAGGAACAGCTTCTCGCGCGTGATCTCCGCCGCCAGCAATCGCTCCGGCATGTCGGAGAGCTGGTCCTCGGGATAGAGCCAGGGACCCTCCGGCAGACGGGCGACGAGCGCCTCCACCAGATCATCCACCCCGTCGCCGGTGGTCGCCGAAATCATGAAGGTATCGGTAAACACGCCGCCCCGGTTGAGCTCGGCGCTGAGCGCCAGCAGCGACTCACGGCGCACGAGATCGATCTTGTTGAGGGCGAGCATCGCCGACCGGCCGGCTCCCGCGAGCCCATCGACGATCCGCGTTACGTCGTCCGTCAGTCCTTTTTCGGCGTCGACCAGCAGCACCACGAGATCCGCGTCCGCCGCGCCGGCCCATGCGGCGGCCACCATTGCCCGGTCGAGACGCCGGCGCGGCTTGAAGATGCCGGGCGTGTCGATGAAAATAATCTGCGCCATGCCCCGCAGCGCGATGCCGAGGACCCGGGTGCGCGTCGTCTGCACCTTCGGCGTGACGATCGAGACCTTGGCGCCGACCACACGGTTGAGCAGCGTCGACTTACCGGCGTTCGGCGCGCCGAGCAGCGCGACGAAGCCGCAGCGCGTCGGCGCGGCGCCGCGCTCAGACATCCGCCGTTTCCAGGCGCGCCAGCAGCCGCTCCGCCGCGCTCTGCTCTGCGCTCCGTTTGGTCGGTCCCATGCCGATCTCGGGCGGGAAATCGCCCACGCTGACCTCGATGGTAAAGCGCGGCGCATGGTCGGGTCCGCTGCGCGCGACCTGCCGATACGCCGGCAACGCCAAGCCGCGGCCCTGCGCCCATTCCTGCAGGCTCGTCTTGGCGTCCTTCGGCGGTTCGGTCGTACCTTCCATCAGCGCCGACCAGTGCCGCTCGATGAAATTACGGGCGGCCCCCAGCCCGCCGTCGCGGTAAATCGCGCCGATCAACGATTCGCAGACATCGGCCAGGATCGCCGGATTTTCCCGCCCGCCGGCCTCCTCTTCCCCGCGGCTGAGCCGGATCAGCGGCGCAACGGCAAGCCGCATCGCGACCGCCGCCAGCGTCTCGCGGCGCACCAGCGCGACCAGGCGCTTGGCCAGCGCCCCCTCGTCTTCAAGGGGAAAGGCGTCGTACAACATGTCGGCGACGACGAGGGCGAGCACCCGATCCCCGAGGAACTCGAGACGCTCGTAGGTCTCATCGGCACGTCCCCCGGCGCTACGATGGGTCAGAGCGCGGCGCGCCAGGGCCGGGTCGTTGAACCGATGGCCGATGAGGTCCGCCAATTCATCCATGATGGCGACCTCCCCGGCCGCTCATTCGATGCCGTCGAATATCCGGCCGAAACGGATGAAGAAGCTGTCGGGATCGCGGTTCCGGCCAACGTTGAGGGAAAAGAACAGGATCTCGGCTCGGCCGATCAGATTTTCGGCGGGAATGTAACCGATTGCGCGGCTATCGGCGGAATTGTCCCGATTGTCGCCCATGGCGAAGTAATGCCCCTCGGGCACGACAAATTCGCGGGTCGTATCACTGTACCCGCTGTCCCCCTTTTCCTCGACGATACGGTGGACCCGGCCGTTCGGCAGGGTCTCCAGATATTGCGGCACCAGACGGCCGGGCCTGAGCTCGTAATCCTCAATCCGCTGACGCCGTACCGGCTCGCCATTGATGTGCAGAATGCCGTTCTTGACCTGGATCCTGTCACCCGGCAGCCCGACGATCCGCTTGATATAGTCCTGCGAGAGATCCTGCGGGTTGCGGAACACGGCGACATCGCCGCGTTCGACCGGGCTCTCCCAGATGCGACCCTTGAACGGCACCAGGCCGAAGGGGAAGGAGTAACGGCTGTAGCCGTAGCTGTATTTGGAGACGAACAGGTAATCGCCGATCAACAGCGTCGGATACATCGACGACGACGGAATGTTGAAGGGTTGGAACGCGACGATGCGCACGAACAACGCGATCAGAATGGCATAGAAGATCGTCTGGATCGTGTCGTTCCAGATCCATCGTCGCAACGGTCCCGGTGCCGCCGCTGCCCCGCCTTCCCCCGCCGCTGTGCCGACCGGCTTGCCGGCCTCGGTGTTGCCGTTGTCTGAGGTCATGCGGTCCCGTGTATCTTTGAAGCGTTTCGTGCGCGGCGGTGATAGGCGCTGCCGCAGGTTCCTGTCAAGGCGTAGCGCCGCAGCCGTCAGACCGCCGCGCCATTGAGTGCCGAGATGATGACGATCGCCTGGGCCAGCGGGAAATCATCGGTGATGGTCAAATCGATCTGCGCCGTCATGCCGGCCGGCGTCATCTCCTCCAGCCGGGTCAGCGCTCCGCCCGTCAAAACCATCGTCGGCTTGCCGGAGGCCAGGTTGACCACACCCATATCGCGCCAGAACACCCCCCGGCGAAACCCGGTGCCGAGGGCCTTGGAGCAGGCCTCCTTCGCGGCGAAGCGCTTGGCGTAGCTTGCCGCCCGATTGGCCCGCCGGTCCGACTTCTGGCGTTCGATATCCGTGAAGATCCGCGATTCAAAACGTCCCGCGAAGCGCTGCAGCGTCGCTTCCACGCGGCGGATGTCGATCAGATCGTTGCCGATGCCAAGAATCATCACGCACTCTGCTCGCCCTGCACTTCGGCGCGGGCCTTGTCCATCAGTGCCCGCATCCGCTTGATGGTGCTGTCGAGCCCGCCGAAGATTGCCTCACCTACCAGGAAATGGCCGATGTTGAGCTCGACAACCTGCGGTATCGCCGCAACAGGACCGACATTGTCGAAGGTCAGCCCGTGCCCGGCATGGCATTCCAGCCCCAGTTCATCGCAGCGCGCGGCAGCGGCGCGCAGTCGGTCGAGTTCCGCGTTGCGCAACCGGCCCCGCAGATTCGCGTAGCTTCCGGTGTGCAGCTCGACGACGGGCGCACCCAGCCGGACGGCTGCCTCGAGTTGGTCCGGATCCGGCTCGACAAAGAGTGACACCCGTATTCCGGCGGCGCCGAGCTTGGCGGCGAAGGGTTCAAGCTTGGCGAAGCTGCCGACCACGTCGAGCCCGCCTTCGGTCGTCCGCTCCTCGCGCTTCTCGGGAACGAGGCATGCGGCATGGGGGCTATGCCGCAACGCGATCGCCAGCATCTCCTCGGTCGCGGCCATCTCGAGGTTCAGCGGCAGGTCGATCTCATCGCTCAGTCGCGTGATATCGTCGTCTGTGATATGCCGCCTGTCCTCGCGCAGATGGGCGGTGATCCCGTCCGCTCCGGCGCGCGCCGCCAAGCACGCCGCCCGGACCGGATCCGGGTCCTTGCCGCCTCGCGCATTGCGGATGGTGGCGACGTGGTCGATGTTGACACCGAGCCGCAGTTTCCGCTTCATCGCCTGTCTCCTTCCCGCGGGACCGGCCGGCTACCGCGCCCGCTACCGGTGCCCGATCGTCCAGGGCCGTCCCCGAGCAAGTCTATCAGCGCCGCCTCGCGAACCCCAGCACTTCCTCGGATGGAAGTGGCGGCGCCGTGCCCAATCCTTAGGCGGCTCAACCACCCGATTCCCGCTTGGCCGGCGGCGTATCGGCGGAAGGCGCCTCCTGGTGCACGAACAAAGCCGGCACGTCGTCGTCCTCGTTCTCGTTCTCGTTCTCGTTCTCGCGCTCGTCTTCGTCCGCCTTGGCGCGCGCCCTGGCTTCGCGTTCTCGCTTCAGCTTGCGTCGCCGGCGCGCTATGCGGCGCGTCTGATAGGCGGCGACAACGGGCTTGAGCAGCAGATATGTCGCCAGCCAAACGACGATGAACGTCGGCAAGCTGCCGACCAGCATGGGCCAGATGATGGCCCACACCTTTGAAAAATAGGCCCAGTCGACATCGAAGCTGAGGGCAGCCTTGGCGACGACGCCAGGCAGTTCGACGATGATCGCCAAGACGTCCGGCTTGGCATCGATCGCCTTGCCCGCCCCCAATTTCGTGCCCAGCGTGAACGTCAACCACCAGATGGCCCCAAAGGTCCAGGGATTGCCCACGGCGGTCCCGATCAGGCCTGCGACGATGTTGCTGCGCGTCAACCAGGCCATTGCCGCCGCCAGCACGAAATGCGCCCCGACGAAGGGCGTGAACGACACCGCGGCGCCGCAGGCCAGCCCGCCCGCGATGCTGTGCGGCGTGCCGTGCAGGCGACCCACTCGGTGCCATAAATACATGAACACGCGGCCCCAACCCATGCGGGGCCAGATCAGATTGCTGACCCGGTGATGAACCGGCTGCTGGGTGCGGCGTTTGAACAGCATCGAAGACTCAACCCGTCACGCTGCGATTGTCAGCCTGGCCCATGCAATTTCGGTCGCCGCGGGGCTCACCCCCTGGCTCGGTCGACCGTATTGACGACCCGCGTGGCGCGCAGCGCCGCCATAATTTCCGTCAATTGCCTGAGATCGGCAACCTCAATGTCAATCAGCATCTCGAAAAAATCCACCGAGCGATGCACGATCTTGAGGTTGGTGATATTGCCGCCGTCACGCCCGATCACGGTCGATATGGTTCCGAGCGCACCGGGCTCATTGTTCACGATGACATGAATGCGACCGACATGGGCCGCGTCTTCGTCGTTGTCGACATCCCATGACACGTCGAGCCAACGCTCCGGCATGTCGGCGAACCCCTCCAGCGTTTCGCAATCGATCGTATGTATGGTCACCCCTTTACCGGTCGTCACGATCCCGACGATCCGGTCGCCGGGCAACGGATGGCAGCATCCCGCGAAATGCACCGCCATGCCCGCGATCAGGCCGCGGATCGGGACGGCGTGACCCTTTTCCGACCGGCCACGCGGACCGAGCGGGATGACCTTCTGGGACCGCGCCTTCTTTGCCCCGGGAAAGACCGCCCAGAGAATTTCGCGCCCGGTGTGCCGGCCTTCTCCGACCGCCGCGTAAAGGTCTTCGACATCTTGGCAGTCAAAGCTCTTAAGCACGCCCTTGAGCGCCTTCTCGACGAGTTCGTAACCTTCCTGGCGGAAGGTCTTGGTGATGATCTCGCGACCGAGGCTGACATATTGCGATCGCTGCTGGCTGCGCACATATCGGCGAATGCAGGCGCGGGCCTTGCCGGTGACAACGAAGCTTTCCCAGGTCGGCGACGGCGTCTGCGCCCGCGATGTTATGATCTCGACCTGATCGCCGTTGCGCAGTTGCGAGCGGAGCGGCACGATCCGGCCGTTGATCTTGGCGCCGACGCATGTATTGCCGACCTCGGAATGCACGGCGTAGGCGAAGTCGACTGGCGTCGCGCCATGCGGCAGGGCGTACAGATCGCCCTTCGGCGAGAAACAAAAGACCTGGTCGGAAAACATCTCGAGCTTTGTGTGCTCGAGAAATTCCTCCGGCTCGGCCGCGTGCTCGAGAATCTCCAGCAACTGTCGCAGCCAGCGATATTGCGTGCCCTCGGTCTGCGGCTTGCCCTGCTTGTAAAGCCAGTGGGCCGCCACCCCCATTTCCGCGATTTCGTGCATCTCACGGGTCCGGATCTGGATCTCGATACGCTGGTTCTCGGGGCCGATCACGCCAGTGTGGATCGAGCGATAGCCGTTCGGCTTGGGGATCGAGACGTAGTCCTTGAAACGCCCGGGCACCACCCGGTAGGTGTTGTGGATGACACCCAGCGCCCGGTAGCAATCATCGACCGAGTTGACGATGATGCGAAACGCCATGATGTCGGACAGCTGCTCGAACGAGATATTCTTGCGCTGCATCTTGCGCCAGATGGAATGGGGCGTCTTCTCGCGACCCGCGACCTCGGCCGAAACCCCGGATTCTTCAAGCGTTCCCCGGAGTTCCTGGATCACGCGACCGATCACGTTGCCACCACGGGACCGCAGGAAATCGAGGCGTTTTGCCACCGAGTCATGAGCGTCGAGGTTCAGTTCCCGAAACGCCAGGTTCTCCAGCTCGTCCTTCCAGTCGCGGATGCCGATGCGCTCCGCCAGGGGGACGTAAATCTCCATGGTTTCACGCGCGACACGCTTGCGTTTTTCTTCGCTTTTGACGTGGTGCAGCGTCCGCATGTTGTGCAACCGGTCCGCCAGCTTGACCAGCAGAACGCGGATGTCTTCCGACATCGCCAACAGCAGTTTGCGGAAATTCTCCGCCTGCCGCGATTTGTCGGATTGCAGCTCGATCTGGCTCAACTTGGTGACGCCATCGACCAGCCGGGCGATTTCCTCGCCGAACAGCTCGCCGATATCCTTGAGCGTCGCGACGGTGTCCTCGACGGTATCGTGAAGAAGGCCCGTAATGATCGAGGACGCGTCCAGCTTCATGCTGGCCAGGATCCCGGCGACTTCGACCGGGTGTGAAAAATACGGGTCGCCAGATGCCCGCAACTGCGAGCCGTGCACCTTCATCGAGAAGACGTAGGCGCGGTTGAGTGCGTCCTCATCCGCGCCGGGATCGTAGCTCTTTACCCGCTCAACCAGTTCATACTGCCGTATCATCCGGCGCTATTCCCCGATCGGCGGCATCTTCAGCTGCGATGTCGGTGCCTCGCTCTGCGCCGCCCTACTCCCCCTTGTCGGCCTCGGGCGTATCCGGGGCGCTCTCATCCTCACCCGACCCGGCGCCGATTTCGTCGCCATCCTGCTCAATCAGTTCGCCCTCCTTCAGGTACTGCGAGGGGTCGGCCTCATCACCCGCCATGATGGCGCCGGCCATGAGTTCGAGAGTGTCCTCCTCCTCCGGCTCGTCCACCTCGACATGCCGCTGTAAGCTGCGGATCAACGAGTCCCGCGTCTCGTCGAGGCCGATGGTCTCGTCCGCGATCTCCCGCAACGCGACAACAGGGTTCTTGTCATTGTCGCGATCGACGCTGAGCGCCGCGCCCGCGGATATGCCGCGACTGCGATGGGCAGCCAGCATCACCAGATCGAAACGGTTGGGAATCTTGAGAACGCAATCTTCAACTGTTACACGCGCCATGTCGTTTGGTCCCGCAAATAGTCTGAAAAACAGGCAAGAATATAGGAATGCGCC
This sequence comes from Rhodospirillales bacterium, assembly GCA_020356105.1. Lineage (GTDB taxonomy): Bacteria > Pseudomonadota > Alphaproteobacteria > UBA8366 > JADFVY01. The sequence goes on from CP070634.1 coordinate 2,541,889, forward strand.
CGGCGCCATGCAAGCGGTTTGCCGCAGTGGCGGGGCGATGTCGTGCCACCCGCCTGCGATCAATTGAGAAAATTCAGTTTTTGCCGTTGCGGCTCTTGCCGTATCGCGTGACTAAGGGTTAATATTTGCTTTAGATGCAATTGCGCTAGCCTTTAACGTGGCGCATCCTTGGATGATGAATAGCGCTCGGCAAGTACGGATCAGGGGAAGTGATCAAGTTTGCCACAGTAATTGAGCACCCTTCATTTTAATTTTATTGGGATCATAATGCCATGCCGATGAATTTCTACTCCGATGAGCGCATCGCGCTGTTCATCGATGGGGCGAACCTGTATGCGGCAGCCAGGTCGCTCGGATTCGACATCGACTACAAGAGGTTGCTGGCTCTGTTCAAGGCGCAGGGCCGTCTGGTGCGCGCCTTCTACTACACGGCCCTGATCGACGATCAGGAGTACTCGCCGATAAGGCCGCTCGTCGACTGGCTCGACTACAATGGCTACACCATGGTCACCAAGCCGACGAAAGAGTTCACCGATGCATCGGGTCGGCGGAAGATCAAGGGCAACATGGATATCGAGCTGGCCACCGATGTGATGGAGATGGCGGCGCGGCTTGATCATGTGGTGCTGTTTTCCGGCGATGGCGATTTCCGATGCCTGGTCGAGGCGACCCAGCGCAAGGGCGTTCGGGTCACTGTGGTCAGCACCGTTCGGTCCTCGCCACCGATGGTTGCCGATGAATTACGGCGTCAGGCGGACAATTTCATCGAGCTGCAGGACATCGCCGACGACATTGCGCGAGAGCATGCGCCACGCGTCGCCGACGAGGACATCGATCTGGTCGAGGACGAGGAGGAACCCGCCTACGATCTCGCCACCTGATCGGCTCGTTCGCCCGTCCCGCGCAGCCTGGCATGGCGGCTCTGGTCCCGGAACCGGAATGTCGGCTGTGCCCGCGGCTCGTCCGATATCGCCGCGCCAACGCCGCCGCGCATCCGGATTGGCACAACGCACCGGTCGCCAGTTTCGGCCCCCAGGATGCGCGATTGCTTATCGTCGGTCTTGCCCCCGGCCTGCGAGGCGCCAACCGGACGGGGCGGCCTTTCACGGGTGACTTCGCCGGCGAGCTACTCTATCCGACGATCGCAGCGTTCGGGTTCGGCAGCGGGCCATTCGCCGCGCGCGCGGATGACGGATTTCGTATGATCGGCGCCCGGGTCACCAATGCCGTGCGTTGCGTGCCGCCGGAAAACAAACCGACGACCGCCGAGATCAACATCTGCAACCAGTTCCTGAAAGCCGAACTCGCCGCCATGGCAGACCTTCAGGCGATCCTGGCGCTCGGGCTGGTCGCCCATAGGGCGGTGCTGCGGGCCCTTGACCTGGTCGCCGCGCGTTACCCGTTTGCGCATGGGAAGATTTGCGAGCTGCCTTCCGGCCTGCTGCTGGCAGATAGCTACCATTGCTCGCGCTACAACACGAACACCGGTCGGTTGACCGAACAGATGTTTCACGGCGTATTCGCCGAACTGCGACAAAGGCTGACCAGCTGAACACGCCGACCCGGACCGTGGTCAACCCTTCTCGCGCATCAGCCGCGCCTTCTGGCGCTTCCAGTCGCGATCTTTCTCGCTCTGCCGCTTGTCGTGCCGTTTCTTGCCCTTGCCGAGACCCAGCAAGAGTTTGGCGATGCCCCGATCGTTGAAGTAGATCTTCAGGGGCACCAGCGTGTACCCTTCTCTGCCCGCCGCATCGAGCAAGCGTTGCTGTTCGCGCTTGCGCACCAACAGCTTGCGTGGGCGCCGCGGCTCGTGATTTGCTTGGCCGGCCTGTTCGTATGGTGAAATATGGCAATTGAACAGCCAGATCGCCCCGTCTTCCGGACCGGCCCAGGCCTCCGAGAGGCTGGCCTGGCCGGCGCGCAAGGATTTCACCTCGCTGCCCTGCAGGACCAAGCCAGCCTCGAGCGTTTCCTCGATGGTATAGTCGCGGCGGGCGCGCCGGTTTTCAGCTGCGGCGCGCGACACTTTGGTCTTCGCCATGGGTTCAGTTCAGGAGCCCGACGCTCCGCATGGCTTCGTCCACCCGCACCCGGCTGGCTTCCGCGATCGGCGCCAGCGGCAGCCTGGTTTCCGATGTGCACTTGCCGAGCAGGCTGGCCGCGTATTTCACGGGACCCGGGCTGGTCTCTGAGAACAGCGCTGCGTGAAGCGGCGTCAGGCGGTCGCGGATTTCCGCGAACCGATCCAGGTCGCGCTCCCGCCACGCCTTGTGCATCTGCGAACAGAGCCGCGGCGCGACATTCGAAGTGACCGAGATGCATCCATGGCCGCCTTGCCCGAGGAACGCACCGATGGTCGCATCCTCGCCTGACAGCTGACAGAAATCGGCGCCAATCGCGAAACGTGTGGCAAGTGGCCGCGCAAGATCGGCCGTGGCATCCTTGACGCCGACGATATTCGGAATTTCGGCCAGCCTGGCCATCGTTTCAACCGACATGTCGACGATGCTGCGACCCGGGATGTTGTAGATGATGATCGGCAGGTCGACCGCGGTGGCGATGGCCTCGTAGTGCCGATACAGCCCTTCCTGGGTCGGCTTGTTGTAGTATGGCGTGACGATCAGTGCCGCATCGGCGCCGGCCTCTTTGGCGTGGCGGGTCAGATCGATCGCCTCGGTGGTCGAATTGGAGCCGGTGCCCGCGATCACCGGCACCCGGCCCTTGGCGACCTCGAGGCACAACGCGACGACCCGCTTGTGCTCTTCATGGCTCAGCGTCGGCGACTCGCCGGTCGTCCCTGTCGGCACGACACCATCCGATCCTTCCTGGATCTGCCAGTCGATGAACTCCTGCAACGCCCGTTCATCCAGGTCGCCGTTTTGAAACGGCGTAATCAGCGCGGTGATCGAACCGCCGAACATCGCTTACTCCTAAAATCCGTGCCCCGAAGCCCCGACTTGCGAGGCCGTTTGCGTACCCAGAGCCAGCCTGCGCGACCATACCGCCCCCGATCCGGCACGGCAAGCGCACAACGTCGTGACCGGATCACGTGCCTTTACCGTTTTTTGGTAGTATAATCGATAAGATAAGGGTGGTCGGGCCATTGCGACTGTGGAGAGCCGTCAGAATGCGCAGTTGGGGCCAATTGAGCCGGACCATGCGAAAATCCGCGCCGTGTGCCGCGATCTGCGCGGCAGCGGTCTGGTTTGGCGTTCCGGCATTGTCACTGTCCCACGCTCTGGAGGGACAGGCATTGCTCCTTGCGCGCACCGCGGAGCCACAGGATATCGAGCGGCGGCTGGACCTGGCGCCCTGGGGGCCCGTCTCGCCCCTTATCGAGATCCCGCCGGACCAGGCCGATCCCGAAGCGCTTCCCGATCCGGGTGTCGGCAGTTCCACCCCTCCGACCGACGACCAACTGCTCCGGCTGCTCGTCGAGTGGGTCCTGCTGATCGAAGACGATGGATCTCACTCGTTTGGCGAGTTCACGCGTTTCATCAAGGCCAATCCGGCGTGGCCGCGATTGGGCGCGCTGCGCAACAAGGCCGAACGGGCGATCGCGCCGGAGGACAGCGATCATTCCATCCTGGCATGGTTCGAGGCATATCCACCGCGCACGGTGGCGGGCGCCTCGGCCTATGCCGTTGCGCTCGAGCGAACCGACAAACGAGATGAGGCGGCTTCCGCCATCCGCAACGCATGGATAGCGTTCGACATGACGGCCGCCGACGAAGCGGCCTTAGTTTCCCGGTTCGGGGACTATCTCGGTGCCGAACATCACCGTGCACGGCTGGACAGGTTGCTGTGGGACAATCGCCGCTCCGCGGCGACCCGCCAGATGAAGCGGGTCGACAGGGATTACCGCGCGCTTGCCGACGCACGGTTGCGCTTGATGCGGCACAAACGAAACGGCGGTACCGCGCTGAAGAGCGTTCCGGCCGGGTTGTCGAACGACCCCGGCCTGGTCTACGAATGGGTCCGCTGGAATCGGCGCAAGGAAAAGAACGACGAGGCGATCGCTGCGCTGTTGTCCTACGAGGGCACGTTCGACCATCCGAAGCGGTGGTGGACGGAACGCCAGATCCTCGCGCGTCGCGCTCTGCTGGCTGACGACCCGGAAACCGCCTACCGGCTGGTCCGAAACCACGGGCTGGACAGGAGCGTTGCGCGCGCCGATGCCGAGTTCATGGCCGGCTGGATCGCCTTGCGCTTCCTCGGCGATCCGCGCACCGCGTTCGAGCATTTTTCAGGGCTCTACGATTCGGTGCGCTATCCGATCAGTCTTGCCCGCGCCGCCTACTGGTCCGGCCGCGCCGCCGACGCAGCGGGCGAAGAGCAGATTGCGCGGCAATGGTTCCGAACTGCCGCAACACACACCACGACATTCTACGGGCAGCTTGCGGCACAACGTATCGGTATCGCCACAACGACATTGCCGTCGTTGGAGCCCGACGTCTCGCCGGCTGCACGGGCCGAGTTCGATCGCGACGAGCTGGTGCGGGCCGTGCGGCTCTTGGTTTCGTTGCGCGATCCGTCGAACGCCGGGCATGGCGGGGCGGCGCGCGACGCATCCGACCCGTACGACGAGCCGGAGCAATTCCTCGTCAGCCGGAGCGAGGACGTCGTGCTGAAGCAATTTCTTCGACATATCGCGCGGCGCGCGAAGAGCGCGGCGGAATGGAAACTGGCCGGACAGCTCGCCCGCGACTCCGGGCGGATTGACATCGCGGTCTACATCGCCCGACGGGCGGCACGCGATGGGGTCGTACTCGGCGAACTCGGTTATCCGACCATGGTGCTGGCCGAGGATGTCCCGCCGGAACCGGCGTTGCTGCATGCCCTGATCAGACAGGAAAGCGCCTTTGACGTCGAAGCGCGAAGCCGTGCGGGCGCACGCGGCCTGATGCAGCTGATGCCCGCGACGGCCAAGCGTGTGGCGCGCAAGCTCAGGGTCAAGAACCATTCGACGGCCCGCCTGACGAGCGACCCCCACCACAACGTTGCGCTGGGCGGCGCCTATCTCGACTCGATGCTGGCCCGCTACGAAGGTTCGATGGTCATGGCCCTCGCCGCTTACAATGCCGGGCCGCATCGCGTCGACAAGTGGCTTGAAGATTACGGCGACCCGCGAGGACAGCTTGAGGACGCCATCGACTGGATCGAGTCGATTCCGTTTTCGGAAACTCGCAACTATGTCCAGCGTATCATGGAGGCGTTGCCGATCTATCGGCAGAAGCTGCACGGCGCTCAGGTCGCGCTATTGCGGGCCGAGGATATCGCGGGCCGTCTGCCGGGCTATGCGGCTCCGACCAGCCCTTGATCCAGCCTGCCGTGTTGACGGCTCCCTTTCGGTGCTTTACCCGCGTTCCCCCTTGCGATAAGCCAGAAGTACGGCAGGCAGATGCCGGCCCTTGACGTCGCCCCGGTCGCCCACGGACACCGCCGTCCCGCCGGGCGGGTTGCGGACGGACGCCGGCCGTGACCGCAACGGAATAGCTTGCGCCCAACCGACTTCGGTGCTGGCATTCTGGAGATTGGAGGACCTTATGCCCGATCCCGCAATTCCCGGCATTCAAGCCTGTGTGTTCGACGCATACGGAACCCTGTTCGACGTGCATTCGGCCGCCGCGAAGTGCCGCACCGACCTGGGAGACAAGGCGGATACGCTGTCCGACATCTGGCGCCAGAAGCAGCTGCAGTACACCTGGCTGCGCAGCCTGATGGGAACCCACGCGGATTTCTGGCAGGTCACCGGCGATGCGCTCGATTTCGCGCTCGCCGCCGTCGGGCTTGACGATCAGGCGATGCGGCAGAGACTGATGGACCTTTACCTCCGTCTCGACGCCTATCCGGAAGTTCCAGCGATGTTGGCGCGCCTCAAGGCCGGCGGCATTGCAACCGCCATCTTGTCGAACGGTGCGCCGGCGATGCTCGATGCGGCCGTTGAATCGGCCGGACTCGCCGACTCGCTGGATCAGGTTCTGTCGGTCGAGGACGTCGGGATCTTCAAGCCGGACCCACGAGTCTATCAGCTGGCGGTCGACAGGCTGGGAGTCGCGCCTCGCGAGATCTGTTTCCAGTCGTCCAATGCATGGGACGCCCACGCGGCTTCGCATTTCGGCTTTCGCGTCGTCTGGGTCAATCGGTTCGGTCAACCTGCCGAACGAATCCCCGGGACACCGGACCGACAACTTGGCGACCTTGCCTCCTTGCCGGATCTGGTTGGCGTAACCTGACGCATGGCAATTTTTAGAGAATGCCGGTTCCTGTCGCAGGACGGACGATCTCTGTACTACCGCGACTACGGCGATCCATCGGCCGGGGCATCGCCGGTATTGTGTCTACCCGGCCTGACCCGCAATTCGAAGGATTTCCATGCGCTGGCGAGTCGCCTTGCCGCGTCGCACCGGGTGATCTGCCCCGACTATCGCGGCCGCGGCCAGTCGGAGCGCGATCCCGATCCCGCCAATTACCACCCGCAGGTCACGCTCGGCGACCTGCGCCATCTCATGATCGTGACCGGCCTCGACGAGGCAATCCTGGTTTGCACCTCCTATGGCGGATTCATGGCCATGGGGCTTGCGGTCTTGGCACCGTCCAGTTTGCGCGCGATGATCCTCAACGACGTCGGGCCGGAGGTATCGGAGCAGGGAATGCGGCGTATCTCGGGCTATGTCGGCAAGGACAGCCCGCAACCCGACTGGGATGCGGCGATCGCCGAGTTGCAGCGGATGTTTCCGGAGATGGCCGACGATGATCCCGCGACCTTGCGGGACGAGGCCGAGGCCACATGGCGCGCGGGCAACGACGGCCTGCTTCATTTCGACTGGGATACCCGGCTTGCCGCAGCCGTGCTCGAGGCGCGGACAGAGAGCGATCCGTGGGTGCTGTTTCGGGCCCTCTCGCAATTCCCGGTGCTGGCGCTTCGCGGCGAGCGCTCGGATGTGCTCAGCGCCGAGACGCTGCGGCGCATGGTGCAGGCGCATCCCGACATCGAGGCTGTGACCGTCAGCGGGCGGGGCCACCCCCTTACCCTCAACGAGCCGGAAGTGACGGAGGCGATCGATGCCTTTCTCGCACGAGTCTGAGGGATTCGCCGTCGCCACGCCTGACATCGAGGCGGCCGCGACACGTCTTGCCGGCGTCGCCGTTCGGACGCCGGTTCTCGAGTCGCCGTTGCTGAACCGACGGCTCGGGTTTCGCCTGCTGATCAAGGCAGAAAGCCTGCAGCTCACCGGCTCGTTCAAGTTCCGCGGTGCCTACAACGCCATTGCGCAGCTTGATGCCACAGCCCGCCAGGCCGGTGTCATCGCCTATTCATCGGGCAACCACGCCCAGGGGGTTGCCGCCGCCGCATCGTTGCTCGCCGTGCCGGCGACCATCGTCATGCCGTCCGACGCGCCGCAAATCAAGATCGACAACACACGGGCCTGGGGCGCCAACGTGGTCCTGTACGACCGTGCCAGCGAGGACCGCGAGGCAATCGGAGAACGCATCGCCGGCGAGAGCGGCGCGGCACTCGTAAGGCCCTATGACGAACCGCAGGTGATCGCAGGCCAGGGAACGATTGGCCTCGAGACCGTGCAGCAGCTGAAGGAGCTGGGCGTCACTCCGGCCGCGGTCGTCGTGCCGTGCGGCGGCGGCGGCCTCAGCTCCGGGATCGCCCTCGCACTGTCCGTCCATTGGCCCGGCATACCGGTATGGACGGTTGAGCCAGCGGATTTCGACGATACCGCAAGATCGCTCGCCGCGAGCCGACGGGTCGCCGTGAAGACCGGCGGGACCTCAATCTGCGATGCGCTATTGGCGCCGATGCCGGGACGCCTTACGTTTCCGATTCTCAAGGGGCTCGGCGTCCGCGGAATTGCCGTCACCGACGAATCGGTGCGGCGGGCAATGAGCTGCGCCTTCCGGGACTTCAAGCTGGTCGTGGAGCCCGGCGGCGCGGTGGCTCTGGCGGCGGCCCTCGACGGCGCGTTTGAAGCCCCGCAAGAGCCCGTCCTGTGCGTCTGCTCGGGCGGCAATGTCGATCCGATCCTGTTTGCGGAAATCCTGCGCGGCCGCGGCACAAAATAAGATCGGCCGAACATCCGTCCGGCCGATCCTGTCATCGAGATACCGCAGGGCGACGTTCGCCGCCGCCGAATTCAGCTTGCCATGGTCTTCGGCGAATCCCCTGGCTTCTTGTCGAGCTTTTCGACCTCCGGGGTGGTCACCAGTGATGGCTTCGCCTGTCCCGCGCCATTCGCGGCGGGCTTCAGTTTCTGCTCATCGACGTGACTCAACTGCCCCTGAACGAACGCACCCGGTTCGATCGCGAGGCTGAAATGGTTGATGTCACCAGTGATCCGCGCAGTCCGGCCCAGCTCGACGACGCGCGCCGTGATCGATCCGTTGACCGTACCGGAAATGCGCGCCATGTCGGCAACGATCGCGCCGTTGACGACACCGGATTCACCGAGGGTGATCTGCTTGCTTTGCACATCACCGTCGATCTCGCCGTCGATCTGGACATCGCCGTCAGTGGCGAGGTTGCCGGTAACCTTGAGGTTATTGCTGATGATCGAAGGCGCGTTCGATTTGGCCCCACGTTCGGGCGAAGCTGTGGGTGTCACGGTTGGGATTTCCTTCTCAGTTTTTGAAAACATAACGTCCAGCCTTTATGAATTTCATGGGATCCAGGGGTTTGCCATCGTAAAGAACCTCGTAATGCAGATGTGGGCCGGTGCTCCTGCCTGTACTGCCCAGAAGGGCGATACGCTGACGGTGACCGACGACCTCGCCTACCTCTACGAGGGCCTTGTTAAGGTGAGCATACCGGGTCTTTATGCCGAAACCGTGATCAATTTCGACAACAATGCCATACCGACCCTTTCTGCCCGAGTGGACAACGGTTCCGGGCGCTGCCGCCCAGATTGGCGTGTTGGTCCACCCACCCATGTCAATTCCGTTGTGCTGTGAGCGCCGCTTCTTCACCGGATCGATGCGCGGCCCGAAGGTGCTGGTCAGGTGATACGTATCCACCGGCAGCGCCAAGGGCAGCACTCGCAGAACTTCCGTCAGCGCTTCCCAACGAGTCATGTTGCTTTCGAGTGAAAGCATGGTATCGCCGAGCTTTTCGTCCGATGCGATGTCCGCGGCGGCTATGAACGGACCGCCCTGACCCAGCTGCCCCCGGCGTGCGCGTTTCAGCAGCCGGTCCGGCTCGAGACCGGTCATGGCGACGATCTTCTCGACCTCCTGAATACTGCTGGCGGCCCTCTCGGTGGCGCGCTGCAGAACGACTTCCTCGACGGCCTGCCGATTCGTCAGGTCCGCCAACAGATTGTCGATTTGCGTGCGCAACTGTCGCGGGCTGCCCTCCAGTTCGGTTGCATCGCCTGTCACCTCCTGCAGGCTCTGCGCCACGCCACGCAGATCGTCCCAGATCACGTCCTGTTGGGCACGCGTCACTATCAACTCGCTGTCGAGCGCGGCGACCACCTCCTGCAGCCCGTCGCGTTCGGCCTTCAGCTTGGCGCTCAGCGATCGCGACTCGTCGAGTTCGCCGGTCAATGTGGCGTTGGCCGATTCAAGCCGGCTGCGCTCATGCTCCAGCGCCGCGATCTGGCTATCGAGCTTTTCGATCGAGTTGCGCAGATTCTTGCGCTGCTTCAAGAGCCCATTCCGTTCCGCGGTCGTCACCTGGAGGTTCGAGGTCAAAGCCGCATTGCGCTCGTCAAGCTTCTGGTTCTGGCTGACCGCCATCGACAGCCGGTGTTCCAGGCCCTCGGCCCTCTCCTTCAAACGGGCGCGTGCGTTTTGAACCAGGGCCCGGCCATTGTCGCTCGCCGCCAGATCGGCCCGAATCTTGGCGATCATGCTCTCGAGTTCCTCGCCGTCGTTGGTAACCCCGGTCAAAGCGCCGTTGACCTTGTCGAGATGCTGTTGCAGGGCCCGCCGCGATTGCGCGACCGCGTTGCGCGGTCCGCTCTGGGCGTCGCCGGCCTCCGCCAGTTGGCGCTCGAATTCGCCGGCCTGCGCCAATTGCGCCTCGAGCTCCGCCTTGCTGGCCCGCAACTCCGCCGTGACCTCATCGACGGTGTCTCGATATTCGATGATCTCCTCGAGCAGGTCCTCGTAGGCAAGCTTGGCTTCGAAAATCTGGGATTCGTTCGTGGAAATCGTCAGTCGCTGCATCACGGCGACAGGCAGCGCTGTCGCGGCCCAGATCGTGCCACCCACCAGGATCGCCGCCACCGCCATCTGGAAGCGCGGCCCGAACCGCAGGAACTTGACCTCGCCATCACTGCGGATAAGGAGTTCGCGCTCGCGGAAGATCCTCGCGAGGACGCGGCGGATCCCTGTTTCTTCGGCGGCAAAACTGAACGGCGACGGTTCTTGCTTCTTCTTCCAGGGGAACATTATCTACCCCCGGAAGAAATGTCCGCAACCCATTCTATGGCAATAACAATTCCACTGAGTTCCATTTCCTTAACGTGCCCGGCGCTTGTTGAATGACGGTCTTTGTACTCTGCCCTTGTGTTTCCCCTCTCACTCCCGAGCTACCCTCACGTCAAACCATTAATTTTACGCATCGGACTTCGCCGACGCAAGATGCCTTCCCAACAGACGCCCTCATTATGGGAGCGGACGAAGGCCGCAGACCGTACGGACCATCCGCGTTCGTTCTCGAGGAATCGCAGATTATCGCCCCACACCTTTAGATTTCGTAAACGATACTCGCTACCCGGTGTGGTGCGCATGCCGCCGTCGCAATTCATCCGAAGGCGGCCAAGCGACCCAACATGTCCGGTTTTCGGGCCGCATTCGCAAGGCGCAGCCTGCACCTACCGCGAGGCCCTGGTGATCTCGGTCTGCCGCTGGCGAATGTCGTCGGGCCAGCGCGATTTTATGAACGCGATCGAAGCGACGATTTCCCGATCATCCAGAACGCCCTGGAAAGCGGGCATGCCCGACCTGTAACCGGCCGGTGCCATCGCCTGGCCGCCGAACTTCGTGATCTCGAACAGCAACGCATCGGCGTGGTGCCAGGTATGACCGGTCTGGTCGTGGGGCGGCGCGGGTAATGTGCCGTCCGCCTTACGCCGGCGCCAATTCGCCTCGCCTTCCAGGTCCGCACCATGGCAAGCCGCACAATGCGCAGTGTAGACTTCGCTGCCCAAGGCGACGAGTCCACGGTCTTCGCTGTCTATGTATTCGGATGCGAACCCGACTTCGGACCCGGCACCGGCAAACCGCCACAGGGCCAGCGCGGCGGCGGCCGATACGACCATGCCGGCCCACAAGAGGCCCTTGCGTCGTCTCGGGTTCACGTCCTTGAACGCCATGCGATACCCTCTGTTCTTGCAGCTCGAACGGATTCCAGCCATCGGCCTATCTGTTCCAGCTGCTGGAAGGTCAAGCGAACGCTCGCCTTCGCCCGCGGCATATACAAGGCCGAGCGTCTTGCGTTAGTCTCATGGTGTCCGGAATCGCATCGGAAGAGCAGCTCGAGGATTGAGGGTGCAATGCGGGCGGTTATTGCCACAATACTGGCGGGTCTCGCGCTGATGGGCCCAGCGGAACTCGCGGGCGCCTCCGAGCGGATCACCTTCTTTCGCATCGCGACCGGTGGTGTTGGCGGCACCTATTACCCGGTCGGCGGCCTGATCGCGCAGGCGATCAGCAATCCCCCCGGATCGCGACCATGCGACAAGGGCGGCAGTTGCGGCGTGCCGGGCCTGATCGCGGTTGCCCAGTCGGCGCACGGTTCGGTCGCCAATATCGCGGCCGTCGCGGGTGGCGAGATCGACTCCGCATTCGCCCAATCGGACGTCGCCTATTGGGCACATACGGGCACCGGCATCTATCTCGAGTCCGGCAAGGTCGAGAATATTCGGGCGATCGCCGCGCTGTACCCCGAGAGCATTCACCTCGTGGCGCGCAAGGGATCGGGAATCCGCTCGGTGCTGGACCTTGCCGGGCGGCGGGTCTCGCTCGACGAGGACGGATCGGGCACGCTGGTCGATGCACGGCTCATCCTGGCCGCGTTCGGCCTCAAGGAGAGCGACATCGACGCGGCGTTCCTCAAGCCGGTGCCCTCGATCGAAGCGATGCAGGCGGGCGAACTCGACGCGTTCTTCTTCGTCGCCGGTTATCCGGCGAAGGCGGTGGTCGAGTTGACCGCGGCCGGCGGCGCGGAACTGGTCCCGATCGAGGGGCCGGAAGCGGATCTCCTGGCCGAGAAATACGGCTTCTTCACTCGCGTGACGATTCCGGCCGATACCTATAGCGGGATCGGCGCAGTGCGGACGCTCAGCGTCGGCGCGCAATGGATCGTCGGCGCGCAGGTGGACGAGGACCTGGTCTACCAGATCACGAGAGCGCTCTGGCATCACAGCACCGCGGCCCTGTTGCAGGCGGGGCACCCGCAGGCGCGGGCGATCACGCGCGAGACCGCGCTCGACGGCGTTGCGATCCCGTTGCACCCCGGGGCGGAGCGCTATTACCGCGAAGCCGGGCTGATCCAGTAGCGCTCGCCCGGGCGCCGCCCGGCGCGCTCAATCGTCCGGCAAACGGGCCGCAAGGTATTTCGGGTTGGTGCGCCGCAAGCGGGCGCGGACCTGGGCGCGCAGCAGGTCGGTCAGGGCCGGCGGGGCGTCGTCCCAAGCGCCGCCGCGGATCTCCACGGCAAGGCGGTGGTTCAGCGCATTGATCCGGGTCTCCTCATCCGGCCCCGCCTCGTCGACCGTATCCGCGTCCCACAGGGCGGCGAACAAGCGCAGCTCCTCGCCCCGGTCGGCGGCGGCGTGCGCGCGATCATGTGCCGCAACGGACAGCGCCTTGGCGGCCAGTCGCTGCTCGTAGCTGCGCGCCCTCGGGTCCTCCGGCAGCGGATGGCCTTCGAGCACCGAGGCCGCCAGCCGTTCCAGCTCCTCCGGCCCCGGGCGCTGCCTCATGCCGCGCCTCCCGCCGCGATGGCGGCGATGTCGAGCAGCGCGTCCAACTCCATCTCCGGCGCCCTGAGGCCGGTCAGCGCGAGCTCGAGCGACTCCTCGCCGCCGCTCAGGTGCCGTTCGCCCTGCTGCAACGCGATCACCGCCCAGCGCACCGCCGCCATCACCTCCCAATAAGGAATGAGGGCGCGGTCGACGGCGCGCCCCGATTCCGCCTCGTAGCCGCGGTAGAACGCTTCGCGGGACCCGATACCGCCGGCCTCGCGATCCCAGGCGCCAAATCGCCAGCAGCGGGCGCAGAACCAGGCGACATCCTCCATCGGGTCGCTCCAGGAGGCGAATTCCCAGTCGAGGATGCCGGTGATGCGGGCCTCGTCGATCATGATGTTGCCGGTGCGGAAATCGCTATGGCAAAGCGTGATCTCGCCGCGCTGCGGCGCCTGAAGCTCGAGCCAGCGCAATGCGTATTCGAGCGGCGGGTTCGGGTCGGGCAGGTCGTTGAGATAGCGCCGGTAGGTGGCGATCCGCGACAGCGCCGGCGCGCCGTCCGGCAGCGCGAGAAACCCCAGATCGTCGCGCGGCGGTCTGATCGCGTGGATGCGGGCGAGCTCGCGGCCGAGCCGCTCGACGAGCCCGTCCCCCGCCCCGATCACCGCCGCATCACGGACCAAGACATGGCCCTCGGCGCGGCCCGCGATGCGGGCCATGACATAGAACGGCTTGCCGAGCACCGCCGTGTCGGTGCACAGGAACAGCGGCTCGGGCACCGTCACCCCGGCCGCGTATGCGGCCTTGAGGAGGGCGAATTCCTCGGTGCGGCCGTGGCTGGTCGAGACGCCCGACGGCGCGTCGGTGCGCAGGACCCAGCCGTGCCGTTCACCGCCGATCTCGACCGCGAGGCCCCAGTTCTCCTGGATGGCGCCGCCGGACAGCATCTCGAGCGCGACGAGGCGCAAGCCATCGGCCCCCGCGGCCGCCGCCAGCCAGCGGGTCAGCGCCGCCCGCGCCGCGCCGTCCATCACACGCCCCAGCGCCAGAAATCCGTGCCTTCCTGCATGTAGAAGCGGGCCAGCACCATCATGTGCACCTCGGAGGCGCCGTCGACGAGCCGCGCCTGTCGGGCATAGCGGTACATCCATTCCAGCACCGTGTCGCCGGAATAGCCGCGCGCGCCGCACAGCTGGATCGCCGTGTCGACCGCCCTGTGCAGCGTGTCCGCGACATGCACCTTGGCCATCGAGACTTCCTTGCGGGCGAAATCGCCCTGGTCCAGCTTCCAGGCGGCGTGCATGACCAGCAGCCGGCCGATCTGGATCTCCTTGGCGACGGCGCCGAGCTGGATCTGCACGCTCTCGCGCTCGGCCAGCCTGATCCCGAAGCCCTCGCGCTCGCGCACATAGGCACCGGCGATCTCCATCGCCCGCTTGGCGAGGCCGAGCCACCGCATGCAATGGGTTAGCCGCGCCGTGCCGAGCCGGATCTGGGTCACCTTCAGCCCGTCGCCGACCTCCAGGAGCCGGTTTTCGTCCGGGATCTCCAGCCCGTCGAACTCGATCTCGCAATGGCCGCCATGCTCCTCCGGCCCCATGATCGGAATCCGGCGCAGCACCCGCCAGCCCGGCTGGTCCCGGTGGAACAGGAAGGCGGTCAGCCCCTTGCGCCGATCCTCCGAGGTCTTGGCGATGACGATGAAATGCGCCGCGCCCTCCGCCCCCGTGATGAACCATTTGCGGCCGTTGACGACCCAGGTATCGCCCTTGCGCTCGGCGGTGGTCAGCATCATCGATGGATCCGAGCCGGCGCCCGGATGCGGCTCGGTCATGGCGAAGGCGGAGCGCACCTCGCCGTTGACGATCGGTTGCAGCCACTTGGTCTTCTGGGCGTCGGTGCCGACCATCTCGAGCGCCGTCATGTTGCCGTCGTCGGGCGCTGCGCAGTTGAGCGCCACGGGCCCGAAGATCGACCGGTTGGCCTCCTCGTAGAAGGCGGCTCGCTCGGCCACCGACAGGCCCAGCCCGCCGCGCGACTCCGGCATCTGCGGTGCCCACAGCCCGGCCGCGCGCGCCTTGTTGCGCAGCGATTCGAGCACCGGCTCGGCGATGTTTCCGTGGGAATCGTAACTGGACCGGCTCGCTTCGAGCGGAATGATCTCGGCGTCGACGAAGGTGCGCACCCGGCTCCGGTACTCCTCCGCGCGGGACGAAAGCGTGAAATCCATGGCACCTCCTCCTCAGGGCATGACCAGCGTGTGCCCGCCATCGACCGTGACCACGCTGCCAGTGGTGAACGAGCCTCCGGCACCCGCCAGCATCAGGAGCGCGGCGTCCAGCTCGGCCGGCTCGCCGGCGCGCCGCATCGGCATCTGCTTGATCACGGCCTGGCCGGCGTCGGAGGCGAAGAAATCCTCGTTCATCTCGGTGATCACATAGCCCGGGGCGATGGCGTTGACCCGAATGCCGTGTCGCACGAGCTCCAGCGCCATCGTCCGCGTCAGCTGCAGCACCCCGCCCTTGGCAACGCAATAGGCGATCCCGTGCTTGGTGACCCGGTCGCCGAGGATCGAGGCGATATTGATGATCGACCCGCCCTGCCCCTGCGCGATCATCCGCCGTGCACCCTCGCGCGCGACCAGGAACGGCGATCGCAGATTGACCTCCATCACCTCGTCCCAGTCCTCGAGCGGGATCTCGAGGGCGGCGCCCATGCGCGCAATTCCGGCATTGTTGACCAGCACGTCGACCGGGCCGAATGCCGCCTCGGCCGCGTCGAACGCTTCGCCGACCGCGACCGGGTCGGTGACGTCCAGCGTCACCGCTGCGGCCCGGCCGCCCTCGCGGGCGATCGCGTCGACCTCGGCCTGCAGCCGATCTTCGCGCCGCGCCGCCAGCAGCACGGCCGCCCCGGCCCGCGCCAGCGTGCCCGCGAACCGCGCGCCGAGGCCGCTGGAGGCGCCGGTGACCAGCGCCACCTTGCCGTCGAGCGCGAACAGCGATTCGAGGAATTCGGTGTCGGCCATGATGCCCCCTGTTGTCGCGCCTTGAGTAGCGCAGCGTCGCCGCGCGATCAAGGACGGCCCCGCCGACCCTGGCTCCGCACTTTGTCGCATCGCCGGATTGCCGCAGGCGTCCGAGCCGTCCGGTATCGCACGCCGCGGCGTGATCCCCGCCGGCCGCGCGGTGCCGCGGCTGCTTGGCAAGGAGCGCCGGGCATGGCGGAGGAGATAGAAGGACGAAGCCACGCTAACGCGCGAAGGACGCCACCCCGCACGCCGCGCGGTACTCCCGCTCCAGCCTTGCCACCAGTTCGGATACCGGCGGCACGTCGTCGATCACCGAAACCCCATGGCCGGCGCTCCACAAATCCCGCCAGGCTTTGACCGAATCCTCGACGCCGGCGGCGTCCGGCAATTCGCCGGCACGCAGCTTGTCGACGTCGATGCCGGCGGCCTCGAGGCTCGGGATCATGTAGTTGGCCGGCAGGCCCGTAAGGTGGTTCTCGGTCAGGATGTCGGTCGCCTTGCAGTCGACGATCATCTGCTTCATCGCCTCCGGCGCCATCGATTCCCGCGTCGCGGTAAAGCGCGTTCCCATATAGGCGAGGTCCGCCCCCAGCACCTCGGCCGCGCGCACCGCATGGCCGTCGGAAATGGCGCCGGCAAGGATCAGGCAGCCGTCCCAGATGCGGCGGATCTCGCGCACCAGCGAAAACGGGTTCTGCCAGCCGGTATGGCCGCCGGCCCCGCCGGCCAGCGCGATGATGCCGTCGACGCCGGCGGCGATCGCGTTGCGCGCGTGGCGCTCGGTCGCCGCATCGTGCAGCACGATGCCGCCGTATCCGTGCACCGCCTCGACGACGCGGTCGGGCTTGCCGAGAATGGTGATCACCACGGGGATCCGGTGGCGCACGCAGATGTCGAGGTCGGCCTCCAGCCGCTCGTTGCCGCGGCGCACCGAAATGTTGGCGCCCCAGGGCGCGGCGCCCGGCGCGTCGGCAAGCGCCGTCTCGATGCGCGCGACCCATTTCTCGAATTCTAAGGGCGGCCGCGCATTGGCGGCCGGCACCGTGCCGACGATGCCGGCCTTGCAGCAGGCGATCAGCAGTTCCGGCCCCGAGACGAGGAACATCGGCGCGGCGATGACGGGAAGCCGCAGCCGTCCCTGCAGGATTTCGGGCAACGGCATTTTTCCGGGCCCCTTCTCCGGTTTCCGTTTGTATGCGCAGTTATGTCGGGCCTATCGTGCGAAGGCAATATGGCGGATCGCCGCCGGCAGGGGCTGACCGATGATGATGAGAGGCCTCGACACGCTCGCCGCCGCGATGCGGATACGCGTGCTGGCGAAATATCTGGGGGTGTTCGGGCTGGCGCTGGCACTGATGGCCGCGGTCCCTGCGGGCGCGGCGCTGCTGCTGGGGCATGCGGGCTTCGCCTGGCGCGCCGCGATCGTCGCGCTGGCGCTCGCGGGCAGCGGCTTCGTCCTCTTCCGCCTCGAGGCGCCGGCGCTCGTGCGGCAGAGCGAGGCAATGGCCGTCACCGCCCTCGGGTTCGCGCTCGGCGGGGCGGCGATGGCCTGGCCGTTCACCGCGGCGGGACTGCCGTTCATCGACGCGCTCTTCGAATCCGTTTCGGCGATCACCACCACCGGCCTGTCGACGGCGGGGCCGGCGACAGACCTGCCGCGCGCGATGCTGTTCGCGCGCGCGTGGATGCAGTGGTGCGGTGGGCTTGCGATCATCATTCTCGCCTTCGTCCTCATGCTCGGCCCGGGCGCCGCGGCGCGGCGTCTGACACTGTCGGATACCGCACCCGAGGATCTGGCCAGCGGCACCCTGGCCCGCGGGCGCCGTCTGCTGGTCGTGTATGCCGGGCTGACCGCCGCCGGCATGGTGCTGCTCTGGGCTTTGGGCGCCAGCCCGTTCGACGCCGCGGTCCACGCCCTGTCCTCGCTGTCGACAGGCGGCTTCTCGTCACGAGACGACAGCGTTGCCGGGCTGGGCGGTCACGCCATCCAGGCCGCTGTCGCGCTCCTGTTCCTGCTGGGCGCGATATCCTTTTCTCTGCAGTTCCGGGCCTGGCGGACAGGGCCGATGACGCTGCTGCGCGACGGCGGGTTCCTTGCCCTGATCACGGCGGCGGCGGTTGTCTGCTTGCTCGTGATACTGGCCGAATGGCTGGCGGGAGCCACCGCCGGCCCTGGCCTCGTTGCCGACGCCGCCTTCCTGGCGCTGTCGGCGCAGACGACGACGGGTTTCCAGACTGGCGCGCCCGCGGATCTCGCCCCGGCCTCCAAGCTCGTGCTGATCGGGGCCATGACGGTCGGCGGCGACGTCGGCTCGACCGCCGGCGGCATCAAGATATTCCGGCTGCTGGTGATTCTGCGCCTGCTGCAGTTGCTGTTTGCGCGCACCTGCATGCCGCGCCATGCGGTGGCGGACACGCGGATCGGCGGGCGCAGCCTCGCGGCGGATGACATTGCGCTGGCCTTGGGCATCGTCGCGCTGTTTGCAGCGACGATTCTTCTCTCCTGGTACTGTTTTCTTGCCGCCGGACACGATCCGCTCGATTCCCTGTTCGACGTGGCATCGGCGATCGGCACGGTCGGTCTTTCGACCGGCATCGCCGGGCCGGAGCTGGACGCGCCGCTGAAGTTCGTCCTGGTCCTCGATATGCTGATGGGAAGGCTTGAGATTCTGGCCGTACTCGTGCTTGCCTATCCCAGAAGCTGGTTTGGATCGCGCGCGAGGGCGTCATGAGGGTCATACTGGTCGGAGCGTCCGCCGTCGCCGTGGCGACCGCCGAAGGCCTGATCGCCCGCAAGCACGACGTGGTGATCATCGAGCAGCACAAGGAGCGGATCGACGCGCTGAAGGATACGCTCGATTGCGGCTATATCCTCGGCGACGGGACCAAGCCGGCGATCCTGCGCGAGGTCGAACCGGCCGAGTCCGATCTCCTGCTCTGCGTGACCGGCAACGATCAGTCGAATATCCTGGCCAGCCTCGTCGGACGCTCGCTGGGATTCTCCCGCATCGTGACCAAGATCGAGGACCCGGAATTCGAGCATATCTGCCGCGAGCTGGGGCTCAGCGACATCATCATCCCGGACCGAAACACCGCGCAGCGGCTGGTCGACATGGCAACGGGCCGTCTGCCCGAAGATTTCGCCGCCTATTTCAAGGGCGAGGTACGGCTGTTCTCGTTCGTCCTGCGCGCGGACGATGCCGGCGCGCTGGCGGATCTGGATCTCCCGGACAGGGCCCTACCGATCATCGTCTATCGCGACGACGCCGTCTTGCTGCCCGACTCGGACACGCAGCTCAAGAAGGGGGACGAAGTCGTTCTCGTGACCGACGCCGGCATGCTGACGGAACTCGAGGAGCGCTGGCACCGCACGGGTTGACCGTGCCGTCGCGGACGACACGGCCCGGTCCGGATCAATAAGGGCTGGACGGGGATCGCCCGGCGGCGTTATCCCTGCGCCCGGCCAGCAAGACAGCGAGGATTTCCAAAATGGCGAGCGACACCGAGATCAAGACCCTGTTTCCCCCGATGGCGGACGACACGCCCTATCGCAAGCTGACGGGTGATCACGTTTCGGTCGCCACATTCGAGGGCGAAGAGGTACTGAAGGTGGACGCCGAAGGTCTGCGGCTCCTCTCCGAGCAGGCCTTCATGGACATCAATCACTTCCTGCGCCCCGGTCACCTCGAGCAGCTGGCGAAGATCCTCGAGGACCCGGAGGCCTCGCCGAATGATCGCTTCGTCGCCTACGATTTCCTGAAAAACGCCAATATCGCCGCCGGCGGCGTGCTGCCGATGTGCCAGGACACCGGCACGGCGATCGTCATGGGAAAGAAGGGCCGGCGGGTCTGGACCGGCGGCGACGACGAGGCCGCGTTGGCGGCCGGCGCGGGCGACGCGTACCTGAAGAAGAACCTGCGCTACAGCCAGCTCGCCCCGGTCTCGATGTTCGAGGAGAAGAACACCGGCGACAATCTGCCGGCGCAAGTCGAGATCTACGCAGAGGGCGAGGACGCCTACAAGTTCCTGTTCATCGCCAAGGGCGGCGGCTCCGCCAACAAGAGCTTCCTCTACCAGGCGACGCCGGCGCTCTTGACCGAGGACCGCATGCTCGCCTTCCTCGACGAGAAGATCCGCACCCTCGGCACCGCCGCCTGCCCGCCCTACCACCTTGCCGTCGTGATCGGCGGTACCAGCGCGGAGCTGACGATGAAGACGGTCAAGCTCGCCTCGACCCGCTATCTCGACGGGCTGCCGACGCAAGGCTCCGAGGCCGGCCACGCCTTCCGCGACCTCGAGATGGAGGCCAAGGTCCATAGATTGACGCAGCAGATGGGCATCGGCGCCCAGTTCGGCGGCAAATATTTCTGCCATGACGTGCGGGTGATCCGCCTGCCGCGCCACGGCGCGAGCCTCCCGATCGGAATCGGCGTCTCCTGCTCAGCCGACCGCCAGGCGGTCGGCAAGATCACGCGCGACGGCATCTTCCTCGAGCAGCTGGAGACGAACCCCGCCAAGTACATGCCGGAGATCGACGAGGCGAGCCTCTCGGACCGGGTCGTCAGGATCGATCTTGAGCGGCCGATGAAGGAGGTGCTGGCGGAGCTCACCAAACACCCCGTGAAGACGCGGCTGTCGCTGACCGGCCCGCTGATCGTCGCCCGCGACCTTGCGCACGCTAAGCTGCGCGCGCGCCTCGAGGCCGGCGAGCCCCTGCCCGACTATTTCAGGGATCACCCGGTCTACTACGCGGGGCCCGCGAAGAAGCCGGAGGGCTATGCCTCGGGCTCCTTCGGGCCCACGACGGCGGGACGCATGGACAGCTTTGTCGACCAGTTCCAGGCTGCCGGCGGCTCCATGGTGATGCTGGCCAAGGGCAACCGGTCTTCGGTGGTGCGCGAGGCCTGCGAAAAGCACGGCGGCTTCTATCTCGGCTCGATCGGCGGCCCGGCCGCGCGCCTGGCGCAAGACTGCATCAAGAAGGTGGAATGCATCGAGTACCCCGAGCTCGGCATGGAAGCGATCTGGCGCATCGAGGTCGAGGACTTCCCCGCCTTCATCGTCATCGACGACAAGGGCAACGACTTCTTCGCCGAGCTGAAGATCGGGTAGAGGGACCGGCGCGGGCGCCACCGAGCTACCTCATGCGTCGAGACGCGGCTCTGCCGCTCCTCGGCATGAGGCTCCGGTATTTGTGCCCTCATCCTGAGGAGGCGCGAAGCGCCGTCTCGAAGGGTGAGGTCGCTCCGGCCTCGTCCGCCAAGTGAGCGATGTCGCATCGGCGACGCCGGACAAAGTGACGCCGTGGTACGTTAGAACATGAGAATCGAACTGATCAAATCCGCGGGTCAGCTGGAGGGATCCCACTATTTCGAGTTCCAGCCGGGTGCGAGCCGGTCACCATCTAGGGGATATGACGGTGCAGGCAACCCACCGCTTCCGCCAATCGCGCGTTCCCTGCCCGCACATTCTTCGACAGGCTCAGGATGAGGGGCGTCTGGAGGAGTTGAAGAATTGCGGTGGCATTTCTCTGCCCACCCACTCCTCATCCTGAGCCTGTCGAAGGATGGCTTCGAGGGAAACCGACGTCTCTACCAAGCGCCCCGCTTCCAGGAGTACCGGCGCCACAGACTGCGCCCCCCCTTCCCAACCGCGCGGCTTCCCGGCATTCTGTCGCCCGGCAGGACAGGGAGTAAGGCGGTGCGGCACGACCGAATCGAGGGCAAGTGGATCGACGCGTTTCAGCGCGTCTTCGCGCTGTGCGAACTGCGCGCGGGCGATGCCGTCGCCATCCTGTCGGAGACCCAGTCGCGACCGATCAACGTGCAACTCGCCGAGCTCGCGCTGCACCGGCTCGGCGCGCGCGCCGTTCACGTCATCGTGCCGACGCCGCAGCAGCGCGCGCCCGTCGCGGTGCGCTCCACCGGTGCGTCGGACGCGGTGCAGGGGCTCAAGCCCGTGATCGCGGCCTGTGCGGCCTCGACCCTGGTCGTGGACCTCACCGTCGAGGGCATGCTGCACGCACCGGAGCTGCCGGCGATCCTAGAAGGCGGCGCGCGGCTATTGATGGTCAGCAACGAGCATCCCGAGGCGCTGGAGCGGCTCACCCCCGACCCGGCGCTGGAGGGCAAGGTGAAGGCGGCCTACCGGATGCTGCGGGACGCGACGGAGATGCGCGTCACCTCGCCGGCCGGCACCGACCTTGCCGTCAATGTCGACGGGGCGCTCACCGCCGGGGTGTGGGGCTGGTGCACGAAACCGGGATCGGTCGCCCACTGGCCCGGCGGGCTGGTGCTGTGCTTTCCCAAGGCCGGCACGGTCAATGGCCGGCTGGTACTGGCGCCGGGCGATGCGAACCTGACCTTCAAGCGCTACCTCGCAACCCCGGTCACGTTGACCGTCGAGAACGACTATGTGACCGCGGTCGACGGCGGCGGGCCGGACGCCATCATGATGCGCGACTATTTCGCCGCCTGGGGCGACCGCGAGGCCTACGGCGTCTCCCATGTCGGCTGGGGCATGAACCCCGCGGCGCGCTGGGAGGCGCTGGAGATGTACGACAAGCGCGATACCAACGGCACCGAGCTGCGCGCCGTGGCCGGCAGTTTCCTCTACTCGACCGGCGCCAACGAGACCGCGGGGCGGCACACGCTGGGCCATTTCGACCTGCCGATGCGCGGCTGCACGGTAACGCTGGACGACGCGGCGGTGGTGCGCGACGGCGCACTGCAGGGCGAGCTGGCGTGACCGCACCGCACCATATCGAGCGCGGTGCCGGCCCCGCCGTCGTCTTCCTGCATGGCATCGGCGGCGATGGGGCGAGCTGGCTTATGGAGTTGGAGGCGCTGGCCGGCCATTGGCGCGCGATCGCCTGGGACATGCCGGGCTACGGCGCCTCCCCTGCCCTGCCGGAAATGACCTTCCCCGCGCTGGCAGATGCCCTCGACGCGCTGCTCGACTCGCTGGACATCGACCGCGCGCACCTGATCGGCCATTCGATCGGCGGCATGGTGGCGCAGGAATTCGCCGCGACCTTTCCACACCGCGTCGCCAGCCTCGTGCTCTATGCCACCAGCCCGGCCTTCGGCCGGCCCGACGGTGACTGGCAGCGCGAATTCCTCGCGGCACGGCTGGCGCCGCTCGACGCCGGCCGCAGGATGGCGGACCTCGCGCCGTCGATCGTCGCCGGCCTCGTCGGCGGGGAGCCCGATCCGGACGGCGTCGCCCGCGCCACCGCCGCCATGGCACGCGTGCCGGAGGATGCGTATCGGGCGGCCATGCGATGCCTGGTGACCTTCGATCGCCGCGAGGCGCTGCCCGAGATCGCCGTTCCCGTGCTGGTGCTGGCCGGGGCCGAGGACGACAACGCCCCGGCGCGGATGATGGAGCGCATGGCATCGCGCATTCCCGGCGCCGACTTCCAGCTCATCGCCGGGGCCGGCCACCTTGCCCATTTCGAGCGGCCCGCCGCCTTCCGCGCCGCCATCGTATCGTTCCTCGACGGCGTGACGGCGCGGCGGGAACGGGAGGCCGCCCGATGAGCGTCGATATGCCGCCCGATGCGCCGCTGATCGATCCGCGGGCCTTCCGGTTGACCGAAGCACAGGCGGAGCTCGCGGCGCTGGCGAGGCGACTGGGCCAGGAGAAATTCGCGACGCGCGCGGCACGGTACGACCGCGACGCGACCTTCCCGACCGAGAACTACCGCGACCTGCACGAGGCGGGGCTGCTGGGCATCTGCATCCCGAAGGCGCATGGCGGGCTCGACGCCGACTTCCAGACTTATTGCCTGGTCGCGGCGGAAATCGGCCGTTATTGCGGCTCGACCGCGCTGACCTTCAATATGCATGTCTCGTCCTGCCTGTGGAGCGGAGCCCTCATCGACGGTCTCGAGCTCGCACGGGACCTGCGGGCGGAACATGACGCGCGCCGCGCCATTCACTACCGGCGCATTCTCGAGGACGGCGCGATCTATGCGCAGCCCTTCTCGGAAGGTGGCGCGGCCGCCGCCGGCGCCGTCGCCTTTTCGACCGCGGCGCGGCCGGTCGACGGTGGCTGGCTCGTCAACGGCAAGAAGATCTTCGCCTCGCTGTCGGGCCATGCCGACTATTACGGCGCGCTCTGCACCGAGCTCCGCGAGGGCGAGGAACCAAGCCGGCGACACACCCTGTATCTTGCGATCCCGGCCGATGCCGAGGGGGTTAGCGTCACCGGCGAATGGGACCCGCTGGGCATGCGCGGCACCGTCTCGCGAACCCTTATCTTCAAGGATGTGTTCGTGGGCCACGACGCAGCGCTGATGCCGCGCGGTGTCTATTTCGAGGCGGCCACGCGCTGGCCGCACATGTTCGCGACCCTGTCGCCGACCTATATGGGGCTGGCCCAGGCGGCGTACGACTTCACGGTGCGGTACCTGCGGGGCGAGCAGCCCGGCGCGGGACCGGTGAAACGGCGCATGTATCCCACGAAGCAGATCGCCGTCGCCGAGATGCGCATCATGCTGGAGCAGACCAAGGCGCTGTGGTTCCAGATGCTCTGCGAGGCCGGACCGAATCCCACGAAGGATCAACTGCTGCGCGCCTGGGCGGCACAATACACGGTGATGGAGAACGCCAATGCGCTGGCCCAGCGCGCCATCCGAACCTGCGGCGGCCAGTCGATGCTGAAATCCCTGCCGCTGGAGCGGATCTACCGCGACAGCCGCTGCGGCTCGCTGATGCTGCCCTGGACCGCGGAGCTGTGTCTCGACCGCATCGGCCGCGGCGCCGTCTACGAGACCGGGGAGAGCGACGAATGAGCGACCTCGCCGGCTGGATCGGGCGGCATGCCGAGGCCACGCCCGACAAGACGGCGCTCCGCTTCGAAGGCGCGGAGATCAACTATGCCGGGCTCGCGGCGCGGATCGACGCGGCGGCCCGGGCGCTGACACGGGAATTCGGCATCGCGCGCGGCGATCGCATCGCCCATCTGGGTCTCAACCACCCGGACATGCTGGTGCTGCTGTTCGCCTGCGCGCGGCTCGGCGCGATCTTGCTGCCGCTCAACTGGCGCCTCGCCCCGCCCGAGCATCGGTTCATCCTCGCGGACTCGCGGCCAAAGCTGCTGGTCGCGGCGGCGGACTTCGCGGCCGAGGTCGCCGCCATCGGGCCGGAGGCCAACGCCGTGCCGACACTCGGCCTCGGCGCGGACATCTCCGGCTGGCCGTCCTTCGAAGCGCTTGTCCGAGCGGCGGGCGGCGCCGGGTCCGGCGGCGGGTCGGGCGACGATCCCGTCCTTCTGGTGTACACCTCGGGTACGACCGGACGGCCGAAGGGGGCCCTGCTGACCCAGGCCAACCTCCACTGGAACGCCGCCAACAGCATCGACATGCACGCGCTCGGTGCGGACGACCACGTGTTGACGACGATCCCGATGTTCCATGTCGGCGGGCTGAACATCCAGACCCTCCCGGCCTTGCAGGTCGGCGCCACCGTAACGCTGCACCAGCGATTCGTGCCGGGCGCGACGCTCGCCGCCATCGCCGGCGACCGGCCGAGCCTGACCGTGCTGGTGCCGGCCCAGATGACCGCGCTGTTCGACGATCCCGGCTGGGCGACGGCGGACCTGTCGTCGCTGCGGCTGGTCACCACCGGATCGACCACCGTGCCGGTGCCGCTGATCCGAAGGCTGCACGAGCGCGGCGTGCCGGTGATCCAGGTCTACGGAGCGACCGAAACGGCGCCGGTGGTCGTCTACCAGACGCGCGAGGACGCCGAACGGCGGATCGGATCGGCCGGTCGCGCCGGTCGGTACAGCGAGATGCGCCTGGTCGACGCGGCCGGCGCCGAGGTGTCGCGGGGGCAGCCCGGCGAGATCCTCATTCGCGGCCCCCAGGTGATGCGCGAATACTGGGGCGATCCGGATGGCACCGCGGCGGTGCTGCGCGACGGCTGGTTCCATACCGGCGATATCGGCCATACCGACGCCGAAGGCTGGCTCTATGTCGACGATCGCAAGAAGGATCTGATCATCTCCGGCAGCGAGAACATCTACCCCGCGGAACTCGAGACCGTGCTCGCGGAATGCGATGCCATCGCCGAGAGCGCGGTCGTCGCGCGCCACGACGAGAGATGGGGCGAGGTGCCGGTCGCAGCGGTGGTGCTGCGCGATGCCGGCGCCATGGACCGGACCGCGGTGCTGACCCTGTTCGAGGGCCGGATCGCCCGCTTCAAGCATCCCAGGGACGTCGTCTTCCTGCCCGCACTGCCGCGCAATGCCATGGGCAAGGTGCAGAAATTCCGGCTGCGCGAGATGGTGGCCGAAAGCGGGGGCGGATGAGACAAGTGCACCATCGGCTCGCTATGCGAACCACCGGGCAGGGCCTGTACGAGGTGACAGACCAGATCGCCCGCTGGCTGGCGACACAGGGTGTCGCCGATGGTCTCCTTACGGTGTTCTGCCGCCACACCTCGGCTTCGCTGACGATCCAGGAGAATGCGGACCCCGACGTGCAGCGCGATCTCGAGCACTTCTTCAGCAGGCTGGTTCCCGAGAGTACGCAAGACTACCGCCACACGATCGAAGGGCCGGACGACATGCCGGCCCATATCAAGAGCGCGCTGACCGCAACCCAGCTGTCGATCCCGGTCACCGGCGGACGCATGGCGCTCGGCACCTGGCAGGGGATCTATCTGTTCGAACACCGCACGCGGCCGCACGACCGCACCCTGGCGCTGCATCTGATCGGCGAATAGACCCTGCGCCGATCGCAGCCGGGCACGTGCCCCGACCTGCCGAACTCACTTGGTCAGGCGATCGAGCTCGTCCCAGAGTTGACGCTCTTCCGCCTTCAGGTCGGAAAGCTTCAGTTCGAGCGACCGCTCGCGCATCGGGTCTTGCATGTGGATCGCATTGGCCAGCGCATGCTCGGTTTCTGCCAGCCTGTAGCAGATGTCGATCAACTCGGCGACGACCCACTGCTGGCGATATCCCAGCTCGCGCTGCTTGCCTTCGAGAGTGCTCGCCTTCCAGCGGTAGTCTTCCGCCTCGCGCAGCTGCAAATCATCATTCAGATGACCGCTTTGCCTGTCCCCGGCAATCGCGAACGACGATAGGCAGAGGACCAGACCCGCCATCAAGAGCGCCGGTATCCGCATCAACTTGGGCTCCTCACCACACCGCCGGCCCGCCACCTGTCAGGCTACACGACGGACCGCTCGTTATCGCTGAGCGCCAATTTTATGAACAATTCCCAAAGGAAAGGTTAACGGGAGGTGAAAAGACCGGCGCCGCGGATCAGGCGCGCGCCTTCGGCGCGTCGACGACTAGGGCTGGCGGCTCGACAAATTCCCGGTATCATGATGGCCTGGAACCGCCCCCGCGCTCCCGGGGGCGTTTCGCTGTCAGAGCGGGCCGAAACAAGAGACGGCATGACCGAGTTATGGATCCCCGTCACGATCGCCGCGGCGTTCATGCAGAACGCCCGTTCCGCGCTGCAGAAGCATCTGACGGGGCGGCTGTCGACGCTCGGCGCGACCTATGTCCGGTTCCTGTATGCGCTGCCGTTCGCCATCCTTTACGTTGCGGGGCTGCATGTCATCGGTGGTGAGGCGCTGCCGCGGCCGAACCGCCTGTTCTTCCTCTATGTCTCGCTCGGCGGCCTCGCGCAGATCGTCTTCACCGGTCTTCTGATGTGGCTGTTTTCGTTCCGCAACTTTGCGGTCGGGACCACCTTCTCGAAAACCGAGGTCATACAGGTCGCGATCCTCGGCCTGCTGATCCTCGGCGATACGCTGAGCCCGCTCGCGGCACTCGCGATCGTGGTGGCCGCGGCCGGCGTGATGATCCTTTCGGCCGGCCAGACCAACCTGTCGGCGGCCGCCCTGGTTGCCAGCCTGGCGGAGAAGCCGACCCTCATCGGCCTTGCCAGCGGCGCCTTCCTCGGCGCTTCGGTCGTGTTCTTCCGAGGCGCAGCGCTGTCGCTCGGCCATGACAGCGTCATCATGGCGGCGGCCTTCGCCCTCGCCGTCGCATTGATCATTCAGACCGTCATCATGGGGCTGTATCTCTTGCTGAAGGAGCCGGCAACGCTGGCCGATGTGGTGATCCAATGGCGCTGGGCCGTGGCCGTGGGGATTGCCGGCGTGCTCGCGTCGATCGGCTGGTTCACCGCGTTCACCCTGCAGAACGGCGCCTATGTGCGCGCCCTCGGGCAGATCGAGCTTATCTTTACCTTCATTGCCTCGGTGCTGTTCTTCCGGGAACGCAGCAGCCGCGCCGAGATCGCCGGGATCCTGCTCGTCGCGGCCGGAATCCTGCTCCTGATCCTCGGGCGTTGAATCCGGCTCGGGCGATCGCATTTGACTGTTGTCATTCGCACCGCCCCGGCTTTCCCCATAAGGTTGGCGATCAGGTCAGCGTGAAACGGCCCTGTTTCTCATGCGGTACCTATTCGAACCTATTCGACAAGACGCCGCGTTGCGGGACAGACGGTCCGCCAGTCGATGCGGTGACGGGTCAGGAGTATTCCGGGAATGGATTCGAAGAGCCGCGACAAGACCGGCGGCAGCATGATCGGCCACAATGCGGGCGACGTTACGGTCACGATCGAGGTTCGCCTGTTCAACAGCCTCTGCAAGCACGCCGGCAACCGTGGTGCGGTCCTGCCCCTGACGCTGCCGGCCGGCAGTAGCGTCGGCGACGTGCTGCAAGAGCTCGTCATCCCGCCCGATGCGGTCTACCTTGTGCTGCGTAACGGGCGCGACATTACGCCCAGCCTGTACAGGGGAATCAATGTCGAAGCCATCCTCGACGAGGGCGATGTGATCGCGCTGTCGGGACCGGTCCCCTACAGCTGGGGCTACGGCGCGCCGGTCGTCTGAACCGGATTGGCGCATCCCCGCTACTCAGCCGCCGCCCTTCTGATAGGCCTTCCAGAACCGCTCGAGGGCGGCGCTGCGTTCGGCATCGCTGTAGCCCGAAAAGGTCAGCTGAACATGAGTCACCGGGAGCCTGAAGTGGCCGAGATGTCGCACCGACTCCTCGGACAGGTCGATGCGCAACCGGCGCTCGCCGTTGCTGACTTGGATGGTGTGCCCCGAGATGCTGATCTCACCGTCGCCGACGGCTTTCGGCAGCAGGCGCAGGAAATCGGCATGCGTGTACCCCATTTCCTTGTCGACGATATGTTCGTCCGGCGCCATCCCAGCCCCCTTTCGGCCGCCACCGCACCACCGGGCCCCGCCGCCCAGCGCTCAATTGATCATCATTCGCATTGAACTGCAGGGAAATTCGTTGCTACTATCTATCTCGATCGCAAGTTAGCGCGTCCGCGCGGTCTCAAGCAAACAACGATAACGGGTTGCGATCGCATGCTGATAATCTGATCGGTCGGACTCTGACGCATGCCGGCCGGCAAACGTGGGAGGACATCGGTTTGCAAAGATCCCTGGTGATCGATCCCGGCAAATGCACGGGCTGTCTGCAGTGCGAACTTGCCTGCTCGTACGACAACGAGTCCATCTTCAATCCATCGAAATCGCGGATCAAGGTATTCAGTTTCCACGACAAGGGGCGGTTCGTCCCCTACACCTGCACCCAGTGCGACGAGGCCTGGTGCATGAAGGCCTGCCCGGTGGACGCGATTTCCGTCGATGCCGCGAGCGGCGCCAAGATTGTCTCCGACGAGCTCTGCGTCGGCTGCAAGGTCTGCACGGTTGCCTGCCCCTTCGGCACCGTCAATTACAACGCCGACACCGGCAAGGTGATCAAGTGCGACCTGTGCGGCGGCGATCCGGAGTGCGCCAAGGCCTGCCCGACCGACGCGATCGTTTTTGTCGATGCCAACTGGACCGGGCTAGAGCGCATGCGCACCTGGGCGGAGAAGACCGACGCCGGCCAGCAAGCCAGCGCCTGATTTACGGGAGGACGATATGGCCTGGGCCAAGAACATCCTGCGCGTCAACCTGACCAAGGGCACGTGCACGAACGAGCCGCTCAACATGGAGTGGGCGGACAAGTATCTCGGACAGCGTGGACTGGCGACGAAATATTTCGTCGAAGAAGTCGACCCGAAGGTCGACCCGCTGTCGCCGGACAACAAGCTGATCATGACGACGGGCCCGCTCACCGGCACGTCGGCCTCGACCGCTGGGCGTTACTCTGTGGTCACCAAGGGCGCATTGACCGGCGCCATCGCGTGTTCCAACTCCGGCGGTTTCTTCGGCAACGAGATGAAGAACGCCGGCTACGACATGATCATCTTCGAGGGCAAGGCGAAGACCCCTGTCTACCTGTTCATCGACGACGACGATGCGCGTCTGCTCGATGCTGGAGAGATCTGGGGCAAGTCCGTATGGGACACCGAAGACTGGATCAAGGAGCATCACCAGGACCCGATGATCCGCGTCGCCTCGATCGGCGTCTCGGGAGAGAAGGGCGTCCTGTTCGCATGCGTCGTCAACGATTATCACCGCGCTGCGGGACGCTCCGGCGTCGGCACGGTGATGGGATCGAAGAACTTGAAGGCGGTCGCGATCCGCGGGACCAAGGGCGTGCAGGTCAAAGACTACAAGCGTTTCATGGAGGCAACCGCGGCCGCCAAGAAGGTGTTGGCGGAAAACGCCGTGACCGGCGAAGGCCTGCCCGCCTACGGCACACAAGTCTTGATGAACGTGATCAACGAGACCGGTGCGCTGCCGACCCGCAACCATCAGACCGTTCAGTTCGAGGGCGCACACGCGATTTCGGCGGAGGCAATGGTGGAGCCGCGGAAGTCAGACGGCAAGCCGAACCTGGTGCGAAACGGGGCGTGTTTCGGTTGCACCATCGCCTGCGGCCGGATCTCAAGCATCGATCGGACGCATTACACGGTGGCTGAACGGCCGCAATATCAGATCGCGTCGGGCGGGCTCGAGTACGAGGCGGCCTGGGCTCTCGGCGCTGCGACCGGCGTCGACGATCTCGACGCGCTCACCTTCGCCAACTTCATCTGCAACGAGCAGGGCTACGACCCGATCTCGTTCGGCGCCACCGTCGCCGCAGCGATGGAGATGTACGAGACGGGCGTCATCGACGACAAGGTGACGGGCGGCATAGAACTTAAATTCGGTAATGAGAGGGCGCTGACCGAGCTGGCGGAGCTATGCGGCAGGGGCGAGGGATTCGGGGCCGAGATCGGTCTCGGATCGCGGCGGCTGTGCGAGAAGTACGGCCACCCGGAGCTGTCAATGGCGGTCAAGAGCCAGGAGTTTCCGGCTTACGATTCGCGCGGCATTCAGGGCATGGGCCTGACCTACGCGACCTCGAATCGCGGCGCCTGCCACCTGCGCAGCTATACCGTCGCATCGGAAGTGCTCGGCATCCCCGAGAAGACCGATCCGCACTCCACCGAGGGCAAGGCCGGGCTGGTAAAGGCGTTCCAGGATGCGACCGCCGCCTTCGACTCGTCGGGTACGTGCATCTTCACGTCGTTCGCCTGGACACTCGAGGACGTGGCGCCGCAGGTCGACGCGGCCTGCGAGGGCGAATGGACCGCCGAGAAGCTGCTGGAGGTCGGCGAACGCGTCTGGAATCTGGAGCGTCAGTTCAATAACGCAGCCGGCTTCACGGCCAAGGACGACAATTTGCCTGCGCGGCTCTTGAAGGATGCGGCCAAGGTCGGCCCTGCCAAGGGTTTGACCAACCAGCTCGACAAGATGCTGCCGGAATATTACGAGCTGCGAGGCTGGACTTCGGACGGCGTGCCGACCAACGAGACGCTGAATCGGCTTAGCCTCTGATATCGGGCGGGGGGGCGCTGCCCCCTTCCCCGCCGCCGCGACGACGGCTCGAGACATCAACCCCTGCCGGGAGTCGAACGCATGACTTATGTGATCATTGGCGCCGGCCCCTCCGGCGTCACCGCGGCCGAAACGCTCCGCAAGGTGGATCCGGTGGGCGAAATCATCCTGCTCGGGGGCGAGCCGGAGCCGCCCTATTCGAGAATGGCGATCCCGTATCTGCTGACCGGGCAGATCGACGAGGCCGGCACGTATCTGCGCAAGCGAGACGGCCATTACGAGGCCAACCGCATCGAATACAGGCAGGCGACGGTCGAGAGCGTCGATCCCGCCGCGAAATCCCTGACGCTCGCCGACGGAACGACCCAGGCCTATGACAAGCTGCTGGTCGCAACCGGCGCCAGCCCGGTCAAGCCGCCGATCGACGGGCTGGACCTGCCCGGAGTCCATCACTGTTGGACCCTTGCCGATGCGCGCCACATCATTGCACTCGCCGGCAAGGGTGCAGAGGTCGTTCTGATGGGCGCCGGCTTCATCGGCTGCATCATTCTGGAATCTCTGGTCGAGCGGGGAGTCAAGCTGACGGTCGTCGAGGCACTCGATCGCATGGTGCCGCGCATGATGAACGCGCCGGCTGGCAACATGATCAAGAACTGGTGCACCGAAAAGGGCGTCCGGGTCCTGACCTCGACGAAGGTGACCAGGCTTGCACAGTCGGACGGTCGTCTCGCGGTGGAGCTCGACAGCGGCGAGCAGACGGCGGCCGATCTCGTCGTGGTCGCCACCGGCGTGCGCTCCAACGTCGATTTCCTTGAGGGGTCCGGGGTCAAGACCGACACGGGCATCGTTGTCGATCAGAACATGCGCTCGACGGTCGAGGATATCTATGCGGCAGGCGATTGCGCACAGGGTCTGGACTTCTCGACCGGCGGCTGGGAGGTGCATGCGATCCAGCCGACCGCGGTCGATCACGGCCGCATCGCCGCCCTCAACATGGCCGGCCGGCCGACGCCGTTTAATGGCAGCCTGAATATGAACGTGCTCGACACGGCGGGTCTGATTTCTGTCAGTTTCGGGCGCTGGGACGGGGTCGAGGGCGGCGACCACGCCGAGTCCGTGGATGCCGACAATTACCGTTACACCCGGCTCGAATTTGATGGCGATCGGATCGTCGGGGCGCTAGCACTCGGTCGAACCGACCATGTCGGCGTGCTGCGCGGACTCATCCAGACCGGGATTCACCTCGGGCCGTGGAAAGAAAAGCTGATGGCCGACCCAAACCGTATCGTCGAGGCCTATATCGACCGGACCCAGGGGGCATGAAGGTCGAACTGAAACTCTATGCGTCACTGTCGCGTTTTCTGCCGCCGGGGGCCGTCGATCACAAGGCGATGGTCGAAGTGCCCGAGGGTACGACGCCGATACAACTGATCGACGACATGAAACTACCGCGGGAATCGTGCTTTCTGGTTCTGGTGAACGGCGTTTTCGTGCCGCCGGAGGAGCGCAATACCCGGGAAATGCACGAAGGCGACGCGCTCGCGATCTGGCCGCCGATCGCGGGCGGCTAGGGTCGGCCGCCCGACACCCTGCTGTGCTCATTTTTCAGGTATGGGTTGCATGGCATCGTTCTTTGGATTACAACCTTAGGATTGTAGAATTAACCTTGGTTAATTCGCCAGCAGTGAGGCCGAATTGCAGAGTGCGGTGCCGATAGTGCCCGCTGGCTTAAGGGACGAACTGCGGACCGGAATCGAAGATATAGACCGTGAGCGCCGAAAGCTCTTCGAGATGATCGACGGGTTGTGCGAGCGGTTCGACCGGACCCCGGCCACGGGTGCAGTCTCGGGTGATTTCGCAGCGATTTACGCTCAGGCCTCGGCTCAGTTTGCGGCCGAGGAATCGCTGATGCGCGATCGAAGCCAAGCCAATTATCGTGCGCACAAGGACGAGCATGACCGTCTCCTCGCGTTGATCCGCAGCGTGACCGCGGCCTACGAGGACGGCGAGTGCGCCCTGTGCGGAACGAATCTCCGCGATTGCCTGGCAGTGTGGCTGACCGATCACATGCGCAAAACCGACGCGGAGCTCGCCGCCCCCGCACATTGACCGGCGGCCTGCCACATAAGCGCAGCCCCGCGCCGAACTGCCGGCGCGGGGCTTTCTGTTTGGTAGCGGAGGAGGGACTCGAACCCCCGACACGCGGATTATGATTCCGCTGCTCTAACCAGCTGAGCTACTCCGCCTTCGGAGCCGGGACGCTATAAGGCCAGAGGCTTGTACCTGTCAAGAGCGGCCAATGACATTGGAACTAATCGCCAGATCGGTTCAGCCGGTCCGCTCTTGCGTGACCCTTTGCGCCAGCACTGCCGCCTCCACGCGGTTGCGCACCTGCAGCTTTTCGAGAATGTTGGTCACGTAGTGCTTCACCGTCTTTTCCGCAAGCTCGAGACTGCGGGCGATCTCCTTGTTGCTGCGACCGGTGGCCAGGAGTTCGAGGATCTGGCGCTCGCGCACCGTGAGCTCGTCCAGCGGTCCGTCCTCTGCAGAGGCGTCGCTTCCCTCGTCGCGGAAATCCGCCAGCAGGCTGGCAGCCAGTGTCGGGGTGACATACGACTCCCCGCTATGGACCGCGCGCACGATGCCGATCAGTTCGCGCGCGGTGACGCCCTTGAGGATATAGCCGCGCGCGCCCGCCTTGAGAGACTTGAGAACGTCCTCTTCATGTTCGGAGACGGTCAGCATGACAATCCGGATCACCGGATAGCCGGCGGCGATGGCACGCGCGGCGTTCACCCCGCCCCCAGGCATGCTAACGTCGAGCAGCAGCACATCCGGCAGCAAATCGCGCGCCAGCTGGAGCGCCTCGTCGGACGAGGCCCCCTCGCCCACCACCTCGATATCGGGGTAACTGGCCAGAGTCGTGGCCACCCCCTCGCGAAACAGGGGATGATCGTCGACGACGGCGATGCGGATCTTGTCAGTGGACATATTCGTGCTCGCCCGGCTGCCGCGGCAGTTCCGCATGAATCCGCGTGCCCCGCCCCGGGGCCGCGTCGACCTGGAAAACTCCGCCCATGCTCTCGACACGCTGGCGCATACCCTCGAGCCCGAGACGGCCGTTGCCGACCGTCAGGCCGGCCGGATCGAATCCGGCCCCGCCATCGACCACATCGACGATCAGACGGCCATGGGCCTGCGCAACCTCGACACGCTGGTCCTTGCCGCCGGCGTGACGGTAGGCGTTGTTCAGCGCCTCCTGCACGACGCGGTAAACGGTGATCTTGACGGGCAGGCTGGCATCCTCCGGCAGGCTTCGCAGATCCAGCGCGACCTTCGTGTTCGAGCGCAACTCGTGGCCGCGCACCACGCGCTGCAGCGTCTCCTGGAGCGTCAGTTCGTCAAGCTCGGGCAGGATCAGTCCGGTGGATAGCTTGCGGATTTCCTCGAGAGCGTCGTGTACCGAGCGCTGGACAGTGATCAGATCCCGGTTCGCCTGCTTCAGCGTCTGCTTGTCGCAGCTGCATCCCGACGTGTGCTCCATAACCGCGTCCAGCCGCAACACCGCCAGGCCAAGGGCCTGCGCCGGTCCATCGTGCAACTCCGCGCTGATCCGCCGGAGCAAGTTTTCGTTGCGGGCGGTCGTGCCGCTGGCGGCGCGGCGCACGCGCTCGCTAAGGTCGCGGTTCTCAGCCAGTAGATCTGTCAGTTGACGAACCTTCGCACCCAGCTCGCGCTGCTGCCGAACGATGGTATCGCTGCCGCGTCGGACAATCCCGGCAAGTACGATGTACACCGCCAACGCCGCCAGTCCCAGGGTCAGCCAGCCGTACAGCCGGGTCCGCCAGATCTGCGCGTCGAGATGCTCGACCGACTGGTAGAACTCCGCGACGGCGATGATCTCGTCGCTGTCCGCACGCCAGATCGGGCTGTAGGTCTCGAGCAGGCGGTCGCCGAACCGCTTCTCGCCGGCGTGTTCATCCTCGCTGAGTGTCGAGATCTCCGTCGCCACGGCGCCGTTCCAGGCGCGTTCCGCATTTTCCCCGATATCGAAGGTCTGGCCCATCACGCTCCGGTCGACGCTGTACACGACCCGGCCCTCGGGACTCCAGATCTTGAAGGACAGCACGTAGCGGCCGAGCGGTGTCTCCTTGATCAGCGCATCGAGGCGGGCGACGTTCTTCTCGCGGATCTCGTCACCGGTTGCAAGATCCTGAACCAGCGGCGCGACAAAGCTATTCATATAGAGCGCCGTAGTCGCCGACGTCTCGTTGACAACTCCGGCCTCGATCTCGCGTCCGATCCACCAGCCGATGCCGATCGTGCAGCAGACCAGGATCACGAAGCTGGCCAGCATGTATTGCCGGGCCAGATTGAGTCGCGTGAAGATCGCTCCGGGCAGAGCCGTCATCGTTGCGGGTTCTTCCAAGCTATTGAAAGGTCGAAGAGTACCGGCCATGCTCGGTGCATGGCAAGTCGGACCAAAGTCTGATGCCCCTGGCACCAAATGCCCCTGTCGATGGTCTTGGGGCGATTGGACTTAAAATTCCCAAAACATCCAACTTCCGCCCCTTCATGCTATGCAGCGCACAGGTGCATGATCCGGTCATACCTTGGTTAACGGCAAGGTGGCGATCCCGGAAACGGAAGCCGGGCTCGGGCAAGGACCAGATCAAGAGAGGGCTACACCATGACGAGCAACACGACATATTTTTTCAAGACCGCCTTTGCGCTGATGACGCTGGGCATCTTCGCTTTCATCGTTTCGGCGCCGCTGACGCTGCACAACGGCGTTCTAGCCGAAAAAGCCGCTTATGCCGCCAAGGGCAAGGGTTCCGAGGGCACCGGCGAGGCCAACGACGATGCCGATGACGGCACCGCGGATCAGGGCGGCGGCAACGACGACGACGGGCCGGATGCACCCGATGCCGGCGACGATGACGGCACCGCCGACCAGGGCGGCGGCAACGACGATGACGGGCCGGATGCACCGGATGCCGGCGACGATGACGGCACCGCCGACCAGGGCGGCGGCAACGACGACGACGGGCCGGATGCACCGGATGCCGGCGACGATGACGGCACCGCCGACCAGGGCCCCGGCGACAACTGAGCGACTGTTTGACGGAACGACCCGGGCGCGACACCCACCCAAACCCTGATCGCGCCCGGGTGGCCGTCGAGCGAAGGCGGGGTCGGAATTACCCGGCCATGTCCGCAGTTCCGGGTCGACGCATTTAACCGATGTTGCCCCGGAGCAAGTCCCGGAACAGACTTCCCCCTGTACGGGATCGACGCGGATACGGTGTGTCAGGGTCGTCACGAAACAGGACGAACCGGGTAGGCACAATAATACGGCCCGCGCACGCTCGGCGGCTTCGGCGCCGGCAATGACTCCCCAGCCGGCGACCAACATGCCTCCATTCCCTGGAAGCAGCACCTTCCCGCCCGGCCCATCGGCCGGGCGCTTTTTTTTGGCTCAGTGCCGCGCGCGTCGAATCCAGCCGCCGCCGAGCACGCGCGCGCCATCATAGACCACGCAGGCCTGGCCGGGCGAGACGCCGAACGCCGGCTCATCCAGGATGACCTCCGCGCCGCACGGCCCCGTCGCGCGCACGGTCGCACCGACAGGCGCCATCGTCGAGCGCAGCTTGACCTCCGCCCAACGGCCGTCGACCGGGACCGCGCCCTCGCCAAGCCAGTTGACCTCATCGAGTGCGATCCGGTCGCAGGCCAGCGCCGCGCGCGGTCCGACCACGACGCGGCGGACGTCCGGCTCGAGCCGCACCACATAGAGCGGCTCGGTCGAATCCGTGCGCCCGCCGATGCCTAGTCCCCTGCGCTGGCCGATGGTGTAGTTGACGATGCCGTCGTGACGACCGAGCACCCGACCGTCGAGGTCGACGATCTCGCCGGGGTCTCCGGCCTCGGGGCGCAGCTTCTCGACGATGCCGGCATAGCCGCCGTCGGGCACGAAGCAAATGTCCTGGCTGTCGGGCTTGGCCGCCACCGGCAGGGCCAGCCGCTCGGCCAGCGCCCGGGTCTCCGCCTTGGCAAGACCGCCGAGCGGGAAGCGCAGGTATTCGAGCTGGTCCGCCGTGGTGGCAAACAGGAAATAGCTCTGGTCCTTGGTCGGGTCGGCGGCGCGGTGCAGTTCCGGCCCGTCCGCCCCGGCGACGCGCTGCACGTAATGCCCGGTTGCCAGCGCGGCGGCGCCGAGATCGCGCGCCGTCGCCAGCAGATCGCGGAACTTCACGGTCTGGTTGCAGCGCACGCAGGGTATCGGCGTCTCGCCGCGCAAGTAAGAATCCGCGAAGTCCTCGATCACCGACTCGCGAAACCGACTTTCATAGTCGAGCACGTAATGGGGAATGCCGATCCGGTCCGCAACCGCGCGCGCATCATGGATGTCCCGACCGGCGCAGCAGGCACCCTTGCGACCGATGGCGACGCCGTGATCGTAAAGCTGCAGCGTGATGCCGACGACGTCGTATCCGGCCTCGGCCAGGAGCCCGGCCGTCACCGACGAATCAACGCCGCCCGACATGGCAACCACGACACGCGCACCGGGCGCGGGCATGCTATGGAGTTCGAGGGGCATGGCGCGTATATAGGCATATCAGGCTCTAGGGCAACTGCTCAACGCGTTGGGTCCATCAGACTCGCGAGCCAGGTTCTGCGGCCCAATCGCCCGCCTGGACGCGTCGGACCGGCTCAGAGTTGCCGCCGCACGGCAAATGACCGGGCGGACTCGAGGCGGCTGCTGGCCTGACCGGTCTCTGCATCGCGGCGCGCACCACGCGGCGCAACGGTCTGCGATAACGCTATCTTAACGCAAGCTGTAGCAGGTTGTGGCGACGGTTTCTCCGGCCGTTCGGCTGTTCATTAAGGCGTGCGCCGGCGGGCGGGCATGCCGGCACGGCCTTGTCGCAACAACGGGTACGCCACCGATGAACCGAAGCAGGCCCGGCGCCTTCGAGATATCAGAAAGTTCTGCCGCGGCCGTAGCGATCGGCTGGCGCAAGAGTATCAGCGCTGCCGGACTCCTGGTCGCGGTCGCCACCTTGGTACTCGCCCTCAACATCGCCTACCAGTTCCTGATCTCGTATCCCGGCGACAGCCTGCGGGATTTCGGCAGTTTTTACGAGTCGGGCCGGGCAGCCCTCGAGAGCCGCAATCCCTACGCCATCCACGAGCAATCGTACCGAGTCGAAATCAAGCATTTCACTGGCGCCAACCCGAATCTCAACCCGCCGGCCTCGCTGCTGGTGATGGCCCCCCTGTCGCTCCTCGATCCGGCAGTAACGTACCGACTGCTGTGGTGGGGGTCGCTGGGCGGTTTTCTCGCCGTATTATTCTACCTTGCGCGCAGCTATCAGCCGACCGGTGGCCGCTGGCTGATCCTGTGGGCGCTCTCCCTGCCGGGGTTCTGGGGGACGCTGTTTTTGGGCCAGATCTACGTTCCCCTGATGATCGCGGCGTCAGCAGCGTGGATCCTGCAGGACCGCGGACGCCTCGTCGAGGCCGGCCTGCTGATCGGGTTGGTCGCCGCGTTCAAGCCGAACTTTCTGGTCTGGCCGGCGCTACTGTTCATGGCCGGGCACCGCCGCACCGCCCTCGCGGCCTTATTCGGCTTTGCGGCGCTCTCGGCCGCGCCGATCCTGCTGTTCGGCGCCGACGTGTACCGGCAATGGTGGGAAATGCTGATCGCCGACAATCCCGGTCGGTTGCTGTGGGTGACGAACATGTCGGTCATTGCCTATGCGGGGCGTCTCGATGTCCCGTGGCTCGGCAGATTCATCGCGGCAGCGCTGCTGCTGGGGAGTGCCTGGTGGGCCTGGCGATATCGGCCAGACCGCCGAGAGGCCGGCGCGGCAGCCCTGTTCATCGGCCTCCTGGCTTCGCCGGTCGCCTGGATCCATTACGCGCTGTTCCTGCTGCCGCCCCTGTTCAGTGTGCGCTGGTCGCGGGCGATGATGGCGGGCGCCCTGCTCCTGGCGACACCACGGCTCGTCTCCAACGCGCTGTTCGAGGGACCAACCTGGGTCGAGGTGACGTTCGGTTCGGTCTATATCTGGGGTTTACTGACGCTGGCTGTGCCGCTGGCATGGCAGATCCTGCGCCGCGACGGAACGGCTTTTGCCCGCATGGCAGTGGGCGAGGGTCGGTAGCTGTCGACGGCCGGCCGCATGAAAGCGATCGCCTACAAAGGCCGGACGGCGGCGTTATTGTTGCTGCTGGCCGCACAGCTCGGCTACGCGGCCTTTCTGAACCCGCATGGGCATTTCACCGTCGACGAGGGCGTCTATCATATGATGGCCCGGGCACTCGCCGAGGAGGGCAGCCTTGCGGTATGGAACGGCTATGCGGAGACGCCGTCGAAAGAACTGGTCTACACGTTTCTCAGGGTAGATCGCCGCGATCCGGCGAATCCCCGGCTGGTGCCGCAATATCCGCCAACCTACGCGTTCATTGCGGCGCCGTTCTATCTCGCCGCCGGACTGTCCGGCCTGTTCTACCTCAATCTGCTCGCCTTTCTCGCCGCCGTGTGGCTGACCATGGCCATCGCACAGCGCCTGTTCTCGGATCGTGGCCTGACGTTGAACGCCGCCCTCATCCTGATCGTCGCCACATTCACCTGGGAATACGTGCACGCTATCTGGCCACATGTGTTGGCGATGGCCTTCACGACCGGTGCGATGCTGGCCGCAATCGTGTCATTTCAGACCGAGGATCGTTGGCGCACAGCCGCTTACGCGGCGATCGCCGGGCTCACGCTGGGCATCGGCTCCGGCGTGCGCTACGATACGATCCTGCTCGCGCCGGCACTGGTACTGCCCTTCCTGTTCGCTTCGCCGGTGCGCCTCGCGCCGGCGGTCTCGCTGTCCGCCGGGCTGATACCGGGCCTCCTGCTGCTTGCCATCAGCAACGCCGCAAAATTCGGCATCCTGTCACCGTTCACCTATGGATCCTCGCGAATCGGCGAGGCGACGGTGGTGAGCACCTACCTCAATCTCGTCGTCCTGGCCGGTGCCGCCGTCGCCGCGATCTGGCTGGCCACGCGGCCCAAGGTCGCCGCCGCGCTGACCCGGTACCGCTGGTGGCCGATCGCCATCGCGGTTGCGCTCACAGCGGTGGTGCTGGCGATGCCACCGCTGCAAAGCCTCGCGCTGCGGATGGCCGACGGCACCTGGCAGCTGGTCGTCGACATGCGGATCCGCAGCCTTGATATCGTGGAATGGGGTGTATCGCGGACACCGGGCGGTGCCGTCGCCTACGACCAGGCGCTGAAGAAATCCTTGCTGCAAAACTGTCCCTGGCTGATCGTCCTGCTGTTGCCTCTGGCACGGTTCCTGCGGCAGCCGCGCGGCAACGGCGCGCTTTCCCCAATGTTTCTCGCGATTGCCGGTTTTCTTGCGTTTTATGCCTATTTCGCGTGGCACGGCGGATATTCGTTCAACATGCGGTATTTCGTCAGCGTCCTGCCGTTCGCCGCTGTGCTCGGCGCGTATGGCTGGCGCTGCCTCGCCGGTGATCTGCCGCCGAATTGGCGGTGGCCTCTCGCGGCTGCTGGATTCAGCACGATCGTTCTGTGGTTCGCGCTGTTGCTCCAGGATCCGGGCCTCGGCATCGAGCCGCTGCTGCTCAACCCGCCGCTGGTGCTCGCCGGCGTCCTGCTTGTCGCCCTCTTGGTCCGAGCGGCTTCGCGACAGCGCGCAAGGACGATAAGCGCCGGACTGGGGCTGACCGCGCTGGCGATGAGCCTCTCCTGGGCGACGACGGCGGCGCTGCTTTACGATCTTCCACGCTCCCGAAACACGCGCGCCGAAAGCGCCGCCATCGCAGGAGCGGTTGCGCCGGCCCTGCAAACTGACTCGCTTCTGTTTTCCCGTTATGCCAGCACCGTATCCAACCTGATCAGCGCCGACCGGGTTCGCCTGGCATTTCCGCGCAACGACGATTTCGCCGACTTTCGACGGCTGCTGGACCTGTATCTCGACTCCGGTCGCGCGGTCTATATCGCCTTCAATGACGAATACCGGCACACCGCGACGCAGCGAAACCTTCTGGACGGCCTTGAGATCGTGCCGCTTTACGACGCCGACGACACGTTCGTGGCGCGCATTGTTCGTGCGGGCGGATCATGAGCAGCGACGCGGCAGGCACACCACCGATGCGCGCCGTGACGGTTGGCCTGCGCCAGCGCTGGCTCGTATACGGGGCTCTGGCGCTGGTCTCGCTTGTGCCCGTGATGATCGTCGACATCCCGGCGCTCGTCGACTATCCCAATCATCTCGCACGCATTCATGTGATCGCCGAGATTGGAGAGGATCCCGAGCTCGCCGCGAATTACGACGTCGTCTGGGCGGCGATGCCCAACCTCGCGATGGACCTCGTCGTACCACCACTAGCTGGCGTCCTGCCTTTGGAGATCGCCGGGCGGGTCTTCATCGCCCTGACAATGCTCATGTTGATCGCCGCCACGGCGGCCCTGCACCGTGTGCTGCACGGGCGCATCGGGCTCTGGCCGGTTGCGGTCTGCCTGTTGCTGTACAACCACCTGCTCATCATGGGGTTCCTCAACTATCTTTTCGCCCTTGGGGTGGCGCTCGCCCTGTTTGCGGCCTGGATCGTCCGCGCGCGGTGGCCGGCCTGGCTCCACTGGACGGTGTTCCCCGTATCGCTCATCGGCCTCTTCTTTGCCCATTTGTTTGGCCTGGTGGTTTACGGGATTTGCGTTGCCGCCTACGAAGCGCCAGGGCTCGGCCAGGCGTGGCGCGGCGAGCGGCGTGTGGCAGTCCGGCAGGCAGTCGTCACGGCATGGCAGTTCCTACCAGCTGCGATGTTGGTCCTGCTCACCATGCCCGAAGGTGTCGAGCGTGACTTTCTGTACGGGCCGTTGCTGGCGAAGGTCAGAGCCCTGTGGTCGCCAACCCTGACCTATCTGAAACCGATCGACGTCGCGGTTTTCCTGTTTGCGGCCGCGGTGCCACTTGTCGGGGCCATGACCGGCCGGTTGACGCTGGTCCGCTCGTTGCGGTTGCCGCTCATCGTGCTCGCCTCGGCGGCAGTGGTGATGCCGTTCTGGATCCAGGGCGCCTGGGGCAGTATCTGGTATGCCGACCTGCGCCTGCCGATCGTGTTATCCCTGCTACTCATCGCCGGTCTGCATCCACGAAACATCGATGCACGTCTCGCTGTTGCCATCCTTGGCGCGGGCGCCGTATTGCTGGGCGGTCGCGTCGCCGACATCGCGTTCGAATGGCGTCGCATGGACGCCGACTTCGCAGAGTTTCGGACGGCCGCCCAGCGCATTGAACGCGGGGCCGCCATCCTGCCCGTGCAGCGACGCAACGTACCCGTACCGGCCGGCGAGACGCGGTTCGATTTTGCCTACTGGCATGTGCCCACCCTTGCCGTAATCGACCGCGCGGCCTTCGTTCCGACATTGTTCACCGATCCCGCGAAACAGGCCGTCCGCGCCGCCCCCGCCAGAGATAGGATGGATACCGCGTTCGGCGCACCGATCGATGTGGCGTTGCTCGTCGAATCTGCGCGCGGTACAGGTGACGACGATTCGGCCTCCGCGCACGTGGCCATACGGAATTTCTGGGCCGATTGGCCGCGCCGCTTCGATTACGTGCTCCTTACCCATTTCGGAGCGCGGGGCAATCCTCTCCCACAGCAACTGACCGCGATCCATGAAGGATCCTACTTCACGATATACCGGATCGTCGGCGAATGACCGGAACATTCGCACATTTCGGCGCCATTCCGGGTTTCAAGCACCCGTTAACCTGAGGCTGTTAGTGTTGCCCGAATGTGCCCTAGGCGT
Source organism: Rhodospirillales bacterium (assembly GCA_020356105.1). GTDB lineage: Bacteria > Pseudomonadota > Alphaproteobacteria > UBA8366 > JADFVY01. The sequence goes on from CP070634.1 coordinate 2,585,440, forward strand.
GACTTGGCGATGAAACTGATCGTTCAGATACCGTGCCTCAACGAGGAAGAGACGCTGCCGCAGACGGTTAGCGACATTCCGCGCCGCATTTCCGGCGTCGACCGAATCGAAATCCTCATCATCGACGACGGCTCCACTGACCGGACCGTTGAAATCGCACGGGAGATCGGGGTCGACCACATCATCCGTCACCGCAACCGCAAGGGCCTGGCGCGGGCGTTCCGCACAGGGATCGACGCGTGCCTGCGCCGCGGCGCCGACATCATCGTCAACACCGATGGCGACAACCAGTATTGCGGCGCCGACATTCCCAAGCTGATCGCGCCGATCCTCCAGGGACGCGCTGATATCGTGGTTGGCGATCGTCAGACGCAAACCGTTCCACATTTCTCTGCGTTCAAGAAATTCCTGCAGAGGGTCGGCAGCCGGATCGTCAGCCGGCTGTCCAACACCACCGTCCCCGACGCTGTCAGCGGGTTCCGCGCCATGTCACGCGACGCGGCGCTGCACCTCAATATCGTCTCCCCGTTCAGCTACACCATCGAAATGCTGATCCAGGCGGGGCGCAAGTACATGTCCGTCGAGTCCGTGCCGATCCGCACCAACCCCAAGACGCGCGAGTCGCGGCTGTTTCGCAGTATCCCGAAGTTCCTCGAGCGGTCATTGACCACGATGGTACGGATGTATTCGATGTACCGGCCGCTCAAGGTGTTCTTCTTCATCGGCCTTGCGATCACGCTATTCGGCATGCTGCCGGTGGTGCGGTTTCTCTATTTCTTTTTCACGGGAGACGGTGCCGGCCACATCCAGTCCCTGGTTCTCGGCGGCGCGCTACTGGTCATCGGATTCATGGCCTTCATGATCGGGCTCGTCGCCGATCTCATCAGCTTCAACCGGCAATTGCTGGAAATGACGCTTGAGAAAGTCCGGCGGATCGAATTGGAGCTGGGCATGGCGGAGGAGCAGGATACGGAAATCGACGATCCTGTACTGCGCTTGCAGTCAAAGGCGAGGGCCCTCGGGAGGGCCGCAGTCACCCTTCGAGACAAAGGTTGAGTTGCTCACGCCAATCGGGCAACGCAACATCGAACGTCTCAAACAACTTCGTGCCGTCCAAGAGTGAATTCGCGGGCCGTTTCGCGGGCGTCGGATACTCCGAAGTCGGAATCGGTCGGATCCGCTTGCAGCGCACGGGCTGACGTGTTTTTCGCAACCAGTCGACGATCGCCTCGGCGAAGCCGTGCCAACTCGTCTTGCCCGATGCGGTCAGGTGATAAAGTCCACCCCTTTCCGCCAAGATTCCGGTCGCCTTGGGGGCACCGCAACGCGCCAGGACGGCGGCCGTCGCTTCGGCGATCATGCGGGACCAAGTCGGCGCGCCGTATTGATCGTCGACGATGCGCAGCTCTTCGAGTTCACCAGACAACCGCCGCACGGTGAGGAGGAAATTCGCCCCGCGCAGCGAGTAGACCCAACTCGTGCGCAGGATCAGATGCGCGCAACCGGAATCGGCAACCGCCCGCTCGCCCGCCATTTTGCTCTCACCATAGACACCGAGCGGCGCGGGATCGTCGTCCTCCGTGTACGGGCGTCCCGCGGTGCCGTCGAACACATAATCGGTCGAGTAGTGTACCAACGCGATATCGAGCCGCTTTGCTTCCTCGGCGAGTATCCCGGGCGCCTTCGCGTTCACCGCAAGGGCCAACTCTGCGTCATTCTCGGCCCGGTCGACCGCGGTGTAGGCGGCCGCGTTGACGATCAGGGACGGCCGCTCATGCCTGACAAACCTCCTTAATGCACCGCCATCCGCCAGATCAGCATCGCCTCTCTCAAGCGCTCGGACAACACCCAGCGGCGCCAGCGCACGACGCAACTCCCAGCCGACCTGACCGTTGCCACCGAACAGCAGGATCGGCGCCGTCATTCGCCGTCCTCGTAACGCGGCAACCTGGCAATATCGAACTGCGCCAACAGCGATGCCCCTCGGTCCTTTTCCGAGACCACGGGCTCCGTCATCGGCCAGTCGATCGCGATCTCGGGATCATCCCAGCGAATCGTCCCCTCCGAGTCGCGGTCATAAAAATTCGTACATTTGTAGGCGAACAACGCTATCTCGCTTGTTACGCAAAACCCATGGGCAAACCCGGCGGGAATGTAGAGCTGCCGCCCGGTATCCGCCGAGAGGATCAAGCCGGTCCACTTGCCGAAATGCGGAGACCCGACGCGGATATCCACCGCCACGTCGAACACTTCGCCCGCGAGGACATAGACCAGCTTGCCCTGCCCGTTGGGATGCTGGAAATGAAGGCCCCGAAGCACTCCACGACCTGACGACGACAAATTGTCCTGTACGAACGCGCCCGGAAGACCCGCGTCTTCGTAGCGGCGGGCATGCCAGGTTTCCTGAAAGAAGCCGCGAGCATCACCGAACCGGTCCGGCTCGACGATCAGGACTCCCGGCAATTCGGTTTCGAGGACCCTCATTGGGCCTCGCGGTCCAGGAGACCGAGCAGATAAAGACCGTAGCCGCTTTTGCTCAATGGTTGGGCCAGATTGCGCAAAGCCGCATCGTCGATAAAGCCCATCCGCCAGGCCACCTCCTCGACACAGGAGATCTTCAGGCCCTGGCGCGCCTCGACGACCTCGACGAATTGCGCCGCCTGAAGCAGCGATTCGTGGGTGCCCGTGTCGAGCCAGGCGGCACCGCGCCCAAGCATCTCGACCTTGAGGTCGCCGCGTTCAAGATAGGCCCGGTTGACATCGGTGATTTCCAGCTCGCCGCGCGCTGACGGCTTCAGAGCCGACGCGATTCCGACGACGTCCGAATCGTAGAAATATAGGCCCGTTACGGCGAAATTGGATTTCGGCCGGCTCGGTTTCTCCTCGATATCGGTAGCCCGACCGTCCCGGTCGAACGCCACCACGCCGTAACGTTCCGGGTCACGCACCCAGTAGGCAAACACCGTGGCACCCCTGGCCCGCGACGCCGCGGCCTGCAGGCGCTTGGCCAGACCCTGACCGTAGAAGATGTTATCGCCGAGCACGAGACACACCGGATCCGAGCCGACGAAATTGGCTCCGATGATGAACGCCTGGGCAAGACCTTCGGGTTTCGGCTGAACCGCATAGGAAATATGGATGCCCCACTGGGATCCATCGGCAAGAAGCCGCTGGAAGGCCTGCGAATCCTCTGGCGTGGTGATCAGCAAGATGTCCCTGATCCCGGCGAGCATCAGCACCGACAGCGGATAGTAGATCATCGGCTTGTCATAGACCGGTAACAGCTGTTTGCTGACCGATTTGGTGATGGGATAAAGCCGGGTGCCGGACCCGCCGGCCAGGATAATGCCCTTCTTGACCGCCTGCACGCTCATCCGACCTTCCCTTGTCCCAATCCCAGTCGTTCGACTCGGTAGGCGCCGGACAGGATTCGTTCCCACCAGCCTCGGTTTTCGAGATACCAGGCAATGGTTCGCTTGAGTCCGCTCTCGAAGGATCCGCTGGGAGCCCAGCCGAGCTCACTCTCGATCTTGGAACTGTCGATCGCATAGCGCAGGTCATGACCCGGCCGGTCGGCGACGAAAGTGATCAGAGCATCGTGCGGGCGGTGCGGCGAATCGGGCAGCAGCTCGTCCAGGATGGCACACACGGACCGCGCAACGTCTATGTTGCGGCGCTCGGCCGATCCGCCAATATTATAGGTTTCGCCGATCCTCCCCCGATCGAGCACGAGACGCAGCGCGGCGGCGTGGTCCTCGACGTAAAGCCAGTCGCGCACGTTCTCGCCCTTGCCGTAAATCGGCAGCGCTTCTCCCTTCAGCGCCCTCAGGATCAGAACCGGGATCAGTTTTTCGGGGAACTGGTAGGGTCCGTAATTGTTCGAACAATTGGTGATCACGACGGGCAATCCGAAGGTTTCGCTCCAGGCCCGCACCAGATGGTCGGACGAGGCCTTGCTGGCCGAGTAGGGGGAATTCGGATGATACGGCGTCTGCTCCGTGAACAGACCCTCGGCCCCCAGCGTCCCGTAAACCTCGTCGGTCGAGACGTGATGAAACCGAAACGCCTGGCGCCCCGCATCGTCGAGCTCTTCGAAATGGCGCCGGGCCACTTCGAGCAAGTTATACGTTCCGACGATATTGGTCTGGATGAAGTCGGCCGGCCCGTCGATCGAACGGTCGACATGCGATTCGGCGGCCAGATGCATGACCGCTCGCGGCTTGTGCGTCGCGAAGACCCGTGCCAACGCTGCAGCGTCACGAATATCGACTCGTTCGAAGATGTGCCGCTCATCGTCGCCCGCGGGTCCGAGCGACTCGAGATTCCCGGCATACGTCAAGCAGTCGACGTTGACGATGGTCTCGCGCGTCTGGTTGATGAGCTGGCGAACGACGGCCGAACCGATGAAGCCCGCGCCGCCCGTTACAAGTATCGACACCGCTGGTACCTCTCGCAACTGATCCGGTGGCCCGCCCCGGCCGAGCAGGCCGGAAACTCCTTAACACCGATCGTGCCATAGTCGCCACATATTAACATCCCGCTAAGCCGTACCGGCTTCATCGCTAGGCGCGGCGCAGTTGGATGCCTTCCCTTCGCTTAAAACTTTCTTTACGGAGACGTGAAATCCTGCAACCGCCCGGGCTGCCCTCATCTGAGGGCTTTCGGCGACTTGCCGGTCGACGTCAAGCCCAGTTGCCAAGCCGGGGCATGAAAACCAGTAACACGGGTTTGCCGCCATGATCACACGTATCCTTGCGCTGCCTCTTGCCGCCGTCTTGCTGACCCTGTCGGTCACCGCACATGCCTATATCGGACCGGGCGCCGGCGCGAGCCTCGCAGGTTCGTTGCTGGCTGTCCTGGCCGCGATCGCTACGGCGGTTGCGATCGTCCTGCTCTGGCCGCTTCGACTTCTTTACAAGAAGATCAAACGCGACAAGCGGATCACCGCTGAAGATATCGTTGCAGTGGAGGACACACAGCAGACGACATCGACCGGCGCCGCGGAATAGCTGCGGCTGGCCCGGGCGATGGAAATCGGCATCTTCGATTTTCCGGCGCCGCTGTTGTCCTGGGCGGATCGTGCGCTTGATCCCGCCTTGCCCGACGGCGCCCGGCTGGTGCTGTGGGCGGTGCTTGCCGGGGCCACATCGATGGGGCTGTACTGGCTGTCGTCGCCTCAGGGCAAACTGAATACAGCGAAACGCGATGCCACCGCGGCGCGGCGAGCCTTGGCTGACTACGACGGCGATTTTGATGGCCTCTGGCCCCTAATGGGTCGCTCATTGGCGACATCGTTCCGGCATCTTGGGCTCGCCCTCGGTCCCGCCCTCTTGGGCTCGCTCCCAGTGCTCATGCTGATGGGGTGGATGGCGGGTCAGTACGGGTTTGACCTGCCGGCCGCGGGAGAACCGGTGCGCATTCAGGCCGAACCGTCGGATGTCGACCTGCAATGGACCGACAGAGCCTCGCTGGCGGATACTAATCCGTGGGTCCTGATATGGCCCGAGCCGGGCGAGCCGGCCAGCCTCACCGATGTGGCCGGACGCCCACTGTTGACACTGCCGCTCACCCATCCCGTGCCCGTGATCCACAAACGGGCCTGGTGGAACCTGTTCTTCGCCAATCCGCTCGGAACCTTGCCGCCGGATGCGCCGGTCGACCTGATTGACATCGGTCTTCGGCCACGCGTCTTCCTGCCGTTTGGTCCAAGCTGGCTGCGGAGTTGGGAAGCGCCGTTCATCCTGGTCGTCCTGATCGCCTCCATGGCCGTGAAGATCCTGTTCCGGATCCGTTGACCTATGATGGCGGCCCGGCAACATACGGTAGAACGGAAAAACGGCGGCGTAGCCTTCCGGGTGTCCGGCTTCGATCACGTCCTCGGCGCCCTGATCGAACGGTTCCCGCGCCTCTGGATCGGCCTCGGCAACCTGGAAACCCGCGTGCTGGCGGATGAGATCGAACCGGTCAAGATAAAGGCGCCGATCTATGTCGCCGGCCTTGCCCGCGCCGGGACGACCATCGCATTGGAGATCCTCGCGTCACATGACGAATTGGCGTCCCACCTGTATCGCGATTTTCCGCCGGTCTTCACCCCATGGTGGTGGAACTGGTTCGTGAAACGGAGTCGTCGGGGGGACTTGATCGCTTCCGAACGCGCCCACAAAGACGGGATCATGATCACGGCCGACAGTCCGGAGGCACGCGAAGAGGCGATCTGGATGGCCTTCTTCCCGCACGCCCACGACCCGACTCGATCGAACGTGTTGGAACGGGACATAAGAAACGAGCCGTTCGAGAGATTCTATCGCGAGCACATCCGCAAGCTGCTCGCGGCACGCAACAGGCGGCGGTATCTCTCGAAAGGGAACTACAACGTGACCCGCCTCGGCTACCTTCACGAACTGTTTCCCGACGCCCGCTTCATCGTGCCGGTGCGCGACCCGGTCTGGCACGTCGCCTCGCTGATGAAGCAGCACCGGCTGTTCTGCGAGGGCGAGCGCGGCAACCAACGCGCGGTCGACTACATGCGCCGATCTGGCCATTTCGAGTTTGGCCTCGACATGCGACCGATCAATTGCGGTGACGACCAGGCGGTGCGCGGCATCCAGAGGATGTGGAATGATGGCGAGGAAGTCCGCGGCTGGGCCCGTTACTGGGCGTTGGTCTACGGATACGTCGCGGACCTGCTCGAGCGCGACCCGGCGCTGTGCGAGGCAACAATGATCCTGCGCTACGAGGAGCTGTGCGACCGGCCGCGGGAGACGATCACGCGTATGATGGAACACTGTCTGCTGGAGGTAGACGATGCGGTGCTGACGCGGTTCGCCGAGCGACTGAGAACACCCGATTACTATCGTCCGAACCTTTCCGATGTCCACCTGGCGGCAATTGCCGAAGAAGTGGATTCCGTTGTGGCAAGATTGCGATGTTAGAAGCGTATGTTCAACCCATGCTGGACGATTCGATCAGGGATCGCGGCGTCTCCCGCGCATCGGACGCCGCGGGTCTCGTGAGATGAAGCTGAAGGTCCTAGGTCGCCTTGATTTTCACCTCCGCGAATTGTTGCGCGGAACGATACTGGCATTTGCGCATCGCGCCGCCGGAATGGCAATCGGGTTCCTGCTCAGTGTGGTCGTCGCGCAAATTCTTGGGCCGCACGATCTCGGCCTGTATGCCTTGGCCGGCACCTGCGCAATGATCGCTACTGTCTTGGGCAAATTGGGCTTGGATAACGCCATGCTCAAATATGCTTCCGCCGGCGCCACAAGGCAGGACTGGGGCCAAGTCGCCAGCATTTACCGTTTGGGCATGGCGATCGCAACGGCCGCTTCGGGAGTCACCACGATAACCCTGGTACTGCTCGCGCCAATAATCGCTGAGCGATTATTCTCGGAGCCGCTGCTGACTGCTCCAATCCGGATAATGGCGCTGACCATAGCGCCGAACAGCCTTGTTGCACTTCACGGCGAAATGCTCAGGTCTTTGAAGCTGAGTGGGGCTGTCGGTCTGCTGCAGGGCTCGCTACCACCAATTGCAGCATTCTCTGTCTTGGGAATTGCAGTGGCACTCTTCGGTACGGATCTTACGCCCTCTGGAATTGCCTGGATATCTGTCGTCGCAGCGATCGGCATGATCTTCTTTGCGCTACTCCTCTGGCGGCACAACGCACCTCAGGCCAAGCAACGCGAGTCTTTCGAAGCAACTCGCCTGCTGCGAACCAGCATTCCGCTACTATGGATATCCTCGCTGAACTTGATAATGGGTGCGACAGATACGGTAATGCTTGGAATCTGGACAACCGCTGACCAAGTGGGCCTTTATGGCGTTGCCGCAAGACTCGCCGTTCTCGTGAGCTTCCCGCTGGTCGCCGTCAACACAATCGCGGCTCCGAAACTGGCCGGACTTCATGCAACCGGTGAGTTGTCCGCAGTGGACGGCGTGGCCCGAAATACCGCGCTGATTTCGTTCTCGCTGTCACTGCCGCTCTCCATCTTCTACTGGCTGCGTCCCGAACTGGGCCTCTCGCTGTTTGGGGACGAATTCGTATTTGCCGCGACAGCATTGAGCTTACTGACGGCAGGTCATCTTGTGAATGCGGCGACCGGCCCCGTTGGGAATCTGCTGATGTTGACCGGATACGAGAAGACCATGCGGAATAACATCGCCGGATGCTCGCTCCTCAATATTGTCATGAACATCGTTTTGATACCCGAGTTCGGAATTTCGGGTGCCGCGGGCGCAACGGCTTTGAGTTTGATCACGATGAATATCGTCTCATTGATCATGGTGTATCGTCATCTTGCAATCATTCCGGTTCCATTTGCCCCGACGAGAACGCGAAACCGCGTATGACGAAGCGACCTCCTGTGATCATTATCGGTATGCACAGGTCCGGGACCACCATGGTAACCCGCATACTGGAGAAGGTGGGCTTGTTCGTCGGCTGGCGGAAAGATCCCAACCACGAATCACTGCTTTTTCTTCAGCTCAACGAATGGCTGATGCGACAGGCTGGCGCGACATGGGACGATCCAGAACCGATTCGGAGGCTTCTGGGAACGGAGACACTCAGGAATCAAGCCACTCGGGTGCTTCGGGATACACTCGGCGGCTGGCCATCGCTGGGTTATTTGGGACCGCTGAAATTCGCTCGAAAAAGGGCGCCTTTTGCGTTGACGGACGCATGGGGTTGGAAGGATCCACGCAATACTTTGACGTATCCCGTGTGGGTCGATCTGTTCCCCGGCGCGAAGATCCTCCATGTCACACGTCACGGTGTGGACGTCGCCAACAGCCTTGTGCAGCGCGAAAGTCGCCTTTCCGGAACTGGGCATTTGTCGCGGATATCCTTCCTGGGGGTCATTGGCGAGCCGGAAATACCGCCTTCGCGACGTTGCGAAGCGCTTGGCGACGCGTTCGCGTTGTGGGAACAGTATCTGGCCATTGCGGCGAAATACCAAGCCACCTGTGATGCGGAGCTTCACCAGATTCGTTTTGAGGATTTTCTGGCAAGCCCCGTATCGCATTTGGAAGAATTGGCAGCATTCTGTGGGTTACACGTGACCGCATCCACGATCGAAAAAGCCTGCAATGGTCTCGAAACTGAGCGCGCATTCGCATACCGGGAAAATCCCGCTCTGATCGATTTTGCGGCGTCAATGTCTGATCGACTCGGAGAGTTTAATTACTGAATCATCGGAGCAGCAATTCGTCCTGAGGTATCGCATGCCACTGTCGTCGCATGTGCGACCATCTTGGAAAAACAACCTTGGTCCCGTATCGCCCGCCCTTTCCATAGAAGGGTATCCATCGTCAGGCGCGAGCAGGGTATATCGGTCTTGCGGTCAAATTTGCTCAAGCCGAGAAGGTTGGCCTGATACAGTCGACATTCTTAGCCGCTCACCCGCAGCAGGTGTCGCTGGATCAGGCGTACGTCATAACCGGATACCTTGGCGACCATCGCCTGCCAGTTCGACACGTCGTCGACGCGTTTTGGGTTGTCGCGAAGAAGCTGCACCTTGACGAACGGGCAGCGGTAATCGCGGATGAGTATATCCCACCCGTAATGGGTCATGTTGACCGGACGCCGCGGCAGCTTTCCGCTCATGCCTTTTCCGCGCCCCATTATTCGATCAGTCTCCATGTCGCGGTAATCGCAATAGGCCGCAAGTGCAAAACCGGCTCGACGCAGCGTATGCGAAAGACCAACCTCGCAGAGGATTATGACAACGTGCTTCAGCCGATAGTCCGGAAGATCACGCCAGAACCCCTGAAACGCGTCGCTGAGCACGACTGCGCGATCGAACACCAGGAAATAACTCTGCAAATGCCGCCCGTAACGCAATGAATCGGTAATCCCCCACACCATAGCGCCGCCGCTCGCCATGGTACGGAATATCGGTCCCAGATCGTGAAGCGGACCGTAGACACTATCATTGGCGAAAATCACCTTGTCGTAACGGGAGAGATCGCCGCAACTCGCCAGCCCGTCGCGCCACGCGCCGAAATCGTACCCCATGTTTTCGCGCAAGATGATCCGTGAGCAATAGTCTCGAATTCGGGCAACGCCGGCAGAACCAATATCCGGAGCATTGCTGACAAAGACGACTTCGCAATCAAGGTCATTCAATTTGGCCAAATAATGAACGACGTAATCGTCGACCCAACCGTCCCGATCATAATGGGCAAAAACACACAGCATTCGACGGCTCCCCGGCACGACGCCACCATCTACGTGGGCTGAGGTCGAGCGCCGCGGCCGCAACCGGCGCAGCGACCAATCATACAGAACGAGGAGCTGAATGAGCGATGACTTGAGTGTGTCGTATATATTCGACTGCAACATCCCTGCCCTTCAAATGGTTGCCAGAAGCACGAGGCGTGGAACCAGCCCTTTGGTCAGGAAACGATGTCTCAGGATTGTCAGCCGTCTTTCGACGAACCCTTGTACCGAGAGAGCCGCAAACAGGGAAACCGCGTCCCGAATTGGACCGGGCATCCGCTCGCCATACCGGTGCAACAGTGCTTGCGCCTGCCGCTCGGTCGCTTCAAGAATGCGGCGCGCCCTTGAATAGGCTTGTCCCGGGGCCCTCAGCCCTCTGAGCGCCATAGCGGACATCTGGAATCGCTTGGCTCCGAGCGTGTTCCCACTGTGTTGGCGGTAAAGGACAGTCGACTCGTTAACGAACCCGATGCGCCCAAAGCTTGCCCCGACTAGCGCCAGCCACCAATCATGCATCATCGCCTCGGCCGGAACCGGAAGCGCGATTTCAACCAGCTTGCGGTTGCACAGCGATGCGCAGCCCGTCACGACGTTCTGGATCAACAGGCGATTGATGGATCGGCCGAAGGCGGGATCGATGCCCTGGTATTCCCAAAAGGAGCGATGCAGCTCGTCAAGGTCCGGTCCAACAACCCTCAGGTCGCTGTGGACGATGAGCGGGGTGTCCGCACCGCAATCAGCCTCAAGCGAGTGCATGGCTTCGAGCAGCCGGTCTATCTTGTCCGGCAGCCAGACATCATCCTGATCGCAAAACATGACATAATCGGCTGTCGCGCGTTCCATCAATCGGCCGAAATTTCCGCGTGCACCAAGCCCGCCGTCGGCATCCTCGACCAGTTCTATCCGATGTGGATGCCGTACTGCATAGTCCCGCAAGATCGCGACCGTGCGATCGCAAGATCCGTCATCTCGGGCAATCAACCGCCAATCGCGGTTGGTCTGGGCGAACAGCGAATCGATCTGCGCCGCCAAGTGCCGCTCGCCGTTGTACGTCGCCAGCAGGATTTCTATCTTCGTGCGTGCCATCGTTCAGTCGCTTCCCGCCTACGGCCCCACCCAAAAACCGTGCTGCGATATTGCTGCACTGACTTGCAGGTGCAGCACGCGAGCGATGCGGTCGGCGAGTCTCGGCAACATCCGCACTCCTTATGCCGGTCGCGGGCGCTTTACCGCGCACGTGCTCTGCAACAGCGAAACCAATGCACTGCCGACGGCGTCGGGCGCGATACGGACCAGCAGATCGCGATGGAGCGGACGAGACAACGTGGCGGCCTCGGCGACAGCGCGACCCACTTCGCGCGCAAGCGCCTCGGGATCTGCCGGCGGGATCAGATAGACGCCCGGCATGTCCGGCGACAGCAACTCGCGGATCGCGGGGCAATCTCGGGTCACCAGGGGAGCGCCCGCCGCGAGGACCTGATAAACCTTGTTCGGGATCACGCGCGCCGCCTTGTCCGTATCGCCGAAGACCCCGAGGCAGACGTCCGCGGCCGCGATGTGGAGTCGGAGTTGCTCATAGTCCACCCAGGTGATCCATTCGACATTGGCCGGGGCCTCTGCCAAGATTCTCCGGGCGCGCTCGGCTTCCTGGCCCTCTCCAATCAGGATCCAGCGGATCGGTTCGCCATACGCGTGCTGGGCCGCGCGGACGATCGTCTCCACCCCGTGCAGCGGTGTGAACTGGCCGTAGAACAGAACGGTCGCGCCCTCGCCCCGGCTTGGTTCTGAAGCGGGGGCGAAAGCGTCCAGCTCCACGCCGAGCAATATGCTCGCGGTCTTGCCGCGTCTGAGCCGGTATCGCTTGCTGAAATGATCCGCATGGGCCCGGGTGTCCAGCACCACGACATGCGCAGCACGACAGGAAAGCCACTCCCATGCGAACAGGCACCAGGCGATCGGGTTGCCCGACCTGATCATGCGGCGGTCTTCGACCACCGTGTTGTAGAGGGAGAGGAATGCATCCCAGACGATCGGGACACCCCGCAATCTGGCGAACGGATACAGCACAAGCACGTCGAGATGGCCGAGATAACCGACCAGGACCGCGTCATGCGGCGGCGCAAGCAGATAGCGAATCACGAGTGACGGATAGCTCCCAAGCCATCTCGCCAGAAGCTTCAGCCGCGCCACGAGTCCCGTAACCGCTCCCTTGTCTTCGATGCCGGCCCAAACCTGCCGATGAATCTCGACCACGTCGACGCCAGCTTCCCGCAGGCCGCGCAACAGGATTCGGTTGCGTGGTTTCCCCAGATCGTATGTCCCCCATATGACAGCGCGCATCGTTCACCGATCGGACACCCAGTGCCGACCAGTGGTAGCTTGACTCCGGTTAATAGGGGGTTAGTGCACGGCCCTGCCGGCGGATCTCAATCCAGCAGGAAGTTATGCGTTTCTTCCGGCAACGTGACGACGATGCCATCCAGCTCTTGCGTTATGATGATCTGACAGCCAAGTCGCGAGGTTCGTGTCAGGGCGAAAGCGAGGTCGAGCATATCCTCTTCTTCCTCCTCCGGCTCGGCAAGCTTGCCGTACCATTTCGGATCGACGATGACATGGCAGGTCGAGCACGACAGCGACCCGCCGCAAGCACCCTCGATGTCGATGTCGTTGCGATGTGCGACTTCGAGAATCGAAAGGCCCAACGGCGCGTCGACCTCTCTGCGTGTGCCGTCGGGCTCTATAAACGTCATTTTCGGCATCAGCGCCGGTCGCCCTGCCCGCTCGCTTCAGACAGCCGCGATCCTACGGCAGCTTCGATCCGGGGCCGGCTGTCAAACGTGGAAAGATTCGCCACAACCACAGGTTCCCTTGACGTTCGGGTTGTTGAACACGAAGCGCGAAGCCAATTTATCTTCCACCCAGTCCATTTCAGAGCCGAGAAGAAACATCGTCGCCGCCGGATCGATCAGGATCTTGACGCCCTTGTCCTCGACGACCTCCTCGAACGGGCGCTCCTCCTCGGCATATTCCATCTTGTAGCTCATACCCGAGCAGCCCTGCATCGTCACGCCGATGCGCACCCCGATCACTGTCTTTTCGGTTTGTGCCATCAATTCCTTGACGCGCTCTGCCGCTGCGTCTGTCAAAGTCATCGCCTTGGGTTTATCCATTCTCACATGCTCCCGGACTGCGGCGACATTCCGCAATCCGTCATTTTGTCTCTTCGTCAACCAAAATCGAGAATCATCTTCGCGTCGTCCGACATGCGATCCGGCGTCCAGGGCGGATCCCAGACCATGGAGACCTCGACCTCACCCACGCCATCGACGGCGGCCACCGCGTCGGCGACCCATTGCGGCATCTCGCCCGCAACCGGGCATGCAGGCGCCGTCAGCGTCATGCCGATCCGGACCGCTCCGTCTGTCTCGACCACCAAATCGTAGATCAGGCCGAGATCGTAAATATTCACGGGGATTTCAGGGTCGTGCACGGTCTTCAACGCCGCGACAACCGCCTCTCGACTGGCTACCGGCGTACCATCGTCAAGCGGGCCGCCAGCGCGCGCCTTGCCGTCGGTCGGCGAGGAAAGTGGCATGAAATCTCGGATTGTCGATGCATGTTGTGTCATCATCCTGCCCCCAACCCGTCATCGGTCGAAACTTCATCAATGCCCTTTGTTGCGGCATTCATCGTATGCCAGGCCAGCGTCGCGCACTTGACCCGCATCGGGAATTCCCGCACACCCGAGAGCACCTGTAGACGGTCCGCATCCTCCTCAAGCAAGCCAGCCAGCGGATTATCGCTCCCGGTTGTGCACATTTCGTGAAACCCATCGAACATCCGGCGCGCCTCGTCGATTGTCTTGCCGCGCAGCAATTCCGTCATCAGCGAGGCCGATGCCACGGAAATCGCGCAGCCCTTGCCGACAAAGCTGGCGTCCGTAATGTGCCCGCCATCGTCGGTCGCAACAAACACCTCGAGTTGGTCGCCGCACATCGGATTGTGGCCATGGGCGTGGTACCGCGCGCCCTCGATCGCGCGAAAATTCCGCGGGCTCTTGCCATGGTCCAGGATGACCTCCTGGTAAAGATCTCGCAACTCTTCGAACATTAGCCAAAAAACTCCCGCACCCCCTCGAGTGCCTCGGTCAGCACATCGATCTCGGCCCGCGTGTTGTAGAGTCCGAAGGAGGCGCGCGCCGTTGCAGCCACGCCCAACCTGTCCATCAACGGTTGCGCGCAATGATGGCCTACGCGAATTGCGATCCCAGCGCGGTCCACCAGGGTTCCGATGTCATGCGGATGCGCACAGGACATGGTGAAGGACAGCACGCTCGCCTTGCCCGGCGCCGTTCCGATCAGCTTCAGACCGTCGATCGAAGCCAGCCGCTGATTGGCGTAAGCGAGAAGATCGGACTCGTGAGCGCCGATTGCATGAAGGCCGAGGCCCGTTACGTAATCGATTGCCGCGCCGAGGCCTACCGCCTGCGCGATTGCCGGAGTGCCAGCCTCGAACTTGTATGGCAAGTCCGCCCACTCCGCCGCCTCAAAAGTAACGCTGCGAATCATCTCGCCGCCGCCCATGTAGGGCGGCATGGCGTCGAGCAGCGCCTCCTTGGCATAGAGTACACCGATCCCGGAAGGGCCGTAGAGCTTGTGACCGGAAAACGCGTAGAAATCGCAGTCGAGGTCGCGAACGTCCACCGGGATATGGGTCACCGCCTGGGCCCCATCCAGCAGAACTTTCGCGCCTGCCTGATGGGCCATTCGCACGACGTCCCTGACCGGGACGACGGTGCCGAGAACATTCGACATATGGGTGATGGCGACCAACCTGGTACGCTCGTTCAGCATTTCGGCGAATTCGTTGAGCAGGAATTCCCCGTCGTCACCGACCGGCGCAACGCGCAACAAGATGCCCTTCTCGTCGCGCAGGAACTGCCACGGGATGATATTCGAGTGATGCTCCATCTCGGAGATGACGACCTCGTCGCCCTCCTTCAGGAAATGTCGGCCCCATGACGCGGCGACCAGATTTATCGACTCAGTCGTATTCCGGGTAAAGACAATCTCTCTCGCGCTCGCCGCGTTGAGAAAGGCCCTTACCTTTTCCCGCGCCGTCTCCATGCGGTCGGTGCAGATTTGACTGAGGTAATGGATTCCGCGATGCACATTGGCGTATTCATGCTCGTAGATCCGCCGCTCGGCTTCCAGAACCTGCCTTGGTTTCTGCGCCGACGCCGCGCTGTCAAAGAACACGAGCGGTTTGCCATGCACCTCGCGCGCCAGGATCGGGAAGTCCCGCCGCACGGCCTCGACGTCGAACGCCACCCGCTCGACGATGTCGGCCTGGACACTCATGCCGCCTTCTCCGCGTCGTCCGCGTGTCGCGCATCGACCCATCCGGTGATCCGCTCTGCGAAAATGGACGCCAACGTTTCATCGCGCAGTTCTGAAACCGCCTCGGACAGAAAGGCCGAGACCAAAATGTCGCGGGCCGTCGCCTCGTCGATACCGCGGGCGCGCAGATAGAACAGCTCCATCTCGCTCAATTCGCCGACCGTCGCACCGTGGCTGCATTTCACGTCGTCCGCGTAAATCTCGAGCTCCGGCTTGGTGTCCATCTCGGCGTTGCGCGACAACAGAAGCGTCTTGTTCAGCTGGTTACCGTCAGTCTGCTGGGCATCGCGGTGAACGACAATGCGCCCCTGGAATACCCCGTGTGCGCGGTCTGCCAGCACGCCCTTGAAGACCTCGCTGGATCTGCTGCCGGGCGCCCGGTGCTCGATCACCGTCGTGTTGTCGATATGCTGCTGTCCGGTCCCGAGATAGGCGCCGTTGAGGCGGCACTCCGCGCCGCTCCCGTCGATTGCCGCATGGACCTCGTGGCGCGCCAGTTCGGCCCCCCGATGCAGCACAAAACTGTCGTAACTTGCGTCCTCGCCGATGCTCGCGCGGACCAGCGCAACGTGGAACGCTGCCGCGCTCTCATCCTGAAATTTCGCGTGGGTCAGCATCGCACCCCGACCGATCCTGACGTCCGTCAAACCGTTCGAGAAGTACGAACCCTGCGCGGCGCCGATATGGGACTCCACAAATGTTGCATGACTGCCGGCCGCTGCGACGATCAGATTTCGCGGATGGAAGGCGATCGCCTTACCGGGGACGGGCACGCCGACCGCTACCAGATGGATCGGCACATCCACCTTGGCGCCCGCCTCAATCTGCAGTATCAGGCCATCTTCCAGGAACGCGTCGTTCAACGCTGCCAGCGCGCCGGCGCTTGCGTTGGGCGCCGGGGCAATCAGGCTCTCCGCCCGCGACGGCGCACGGCGCAGCAAATCGCCCAGCCCCTCGGCTGAGACGCCGTCCGGCAGGCGATCGAGATCGGAGAGGTCGGGCCGCAGCCGGCCATTGACCAGCACGATGCTACACGCGTCGTCGAGAGCAAGCGCCGCACCGTCCGGCAGCGCGGCCAACTTGACATCAACCTCCGCCGCCGCGAAACCGGCCCTGGCCAAAGCGTTCAGATTGGTATAGCGCCATGCCTCGACCTTTCGCGATGGCAGGCCATGCGCACGGAAGGTGGAAATGCCCTGGGCGCGCAGCGCATCGAGCCACGCCACGTCCGATCCCGGCAGGCGCGGGGCCGCCTCGTCGAAGGCCGCGGCAAGCGGGAAGTCGGTCATCGTCTCTTTTGCCATCAAACCTGCGTCCTCAGGCTGCCGCCGCGCCGCCGAATTGCGCGTATCCCTTGGCCTCAAGGTCGAGCGCCAGCTCCTTGCCGCCGGACTTGATGATCCGCCCGTCGGCCAGCACGTGCACGCGATCCGGCACGATATGGTCGAGCAGCCGCTGATAATGCGTGATCACCAGCGTCGCATTGTCCGGCCGGCGCATCGCGTTCACACCGTCCGCGACGATCTTCAGCGCGTCGATGTCGAGGCCGGAATCGGTCTCGTCAAGAACCGCAAGCTTTGGCTCCAGCACCGCCATTTGCAGCACCTCGTTTCGCTTCTTCTCGCCGCCCGAAAAACCTACATTGACGGCGCGCTTCAGCATGTCGTCGCCAATCCCAAGGGGCTTCGCCTTCTCGCGCACGAATTTGAGGAACTGCATGGCATCCAGCTCGCCCTCGCCGCGCCCCTTGCGCTGCGCGTTCAGCGCGGTCTTCAGAAAGGTCGTGTTGGTTACGCCTGGAATCTCGACCGGATACTGGAACGCCAGAAACAGGCCGGCGCATGCCCGCTCGTCCGGTTCCAGCTCGAGCAGGTCCTCACCGTCGAAGAGGATCCGACCGTCTGTCACCTCATAGCCCTCGCGGCCCGCGATGACGTAGGACAGCGTGCTCTTACCGGCACCGTTCGGGCCCATGATGGCGTGCACCTCGCCCTTGCCGATCGAAAGGTCAATCCCTTTGAGGATCGGCTTGCCGTCGACTGTTGCGTGTAGGTTGCGGATTTCCAGCAATGCCATTGTCTTCCCTGACTCCGTATCGTTGTGGCAGCCGGCGTCAACCGACGCTGCCCTCCAGACTGATTCCGACTAGTTTCTGCGCTTCGACCGCAAATTCCATCGGCAAATGCTGCATCACCTCGCGGCAGAAACCGTTGACGATAAGCGACACCGCCTCCTCCTCGGAGAGGCCGCGCTGGCAACAGTAGAACAGTTGATCCTCGCTGATCCGCGCCGTGGTCGCCTCGTGCTCCACCGTTGCAGAGGGGTTGCGGGATTCGATGTAGGGGACCGTGTGCGCACCGCACCTGTCTCCAATCAGGAGGCTGTCGCACTGGGTATAATTGCGCGCGCTCTCGGCCTTCGGCTGGATGCGCACGAGGCCGCGGTATGTGTTGTCGGCGCGACCCGCAGAAATGCCCTTGGAGATGATCGTCGAACGGGTATTGCGGCCGAGATGGATCATCTTGGTCCCGGTGTCGGCCTGCTGGCAGTTGTTGGTAATGGCAACGGAATAGAACTCGCCCACCGAATTGTCGCCCTGCAGGATGCAGCTCGGATACTTCCAGGTGATCGCCGAGCCGGTTTCGACCTGGGTCCACGACACCTTCGAATTGCGGCCGCGGCAGGCGGCGCGCTTGGTGACGAAATTGTAGATGCCGCCAACGCCGTTCTCGTCGCCCGGATACCAGTTCTTCACCGTCGAGTACTTGATCTCCGAGTCGTCGAGGGCAACCAGTTCGACCACCGCGGCATGCAGTTGGTTCTCGTCGCGCTGCGGCGCGGTGCAGCCCTCCAGGTAGCTTACATAGGAGCCCTCATCGGCGATGATCAGCGTGCGCTCGAACTGGCCCGTGTTCTGGGCATTGATGCGGAAATACGTCGACAGCTCCATCGGGCTGCGCACACCCTTCGGGATGTAGACGAAGGAGCCATCGGTAAAGACGGCGCTGTTCAACGTGGCGAAGAAGTTGTCAGTGTAGGGCACCACGGAGCCGAGATATTTCCGCACCAACTCGGGATGGTTCTGGATGGCCTCGGAGATCGAGCAGAAGATGATCCCCTCCTGCTCCAACCGCTCCTTGTAGGTCGTCGCCACGGAAACGCTGTCAAAGACGGCGTCGACCGCGACGCCCGCCAGCCATTCCTGTTCTTTCAGCGGGATGCCGAGCTTGTCGTATGTCTCGAGCAGCTTCGGGTCGACTTCGTCGAGGCTCTTGGGCCCGTCTTTGATCTTCGGCGCCGAGTAGTAATAGGCGTCCTGATAGTCGATCGGGTCGATCTTGAGCTTGGCCCAGTCGGGCGAGTCCATATCCAACCAGGCGCGGTAGGCCTTGAGCCGCCATTCGAGCAGCCAGTCGGGCTCACTCTTCTTGGCGGAGATGAAACGGACGATGTCCTCGTTCAGCCCCTTCGGCGCGACATCGGCTTCGATGTCAGTGACGAAGCCGTATTTATACTTCTCGTCCGTGACGGAGCGGAGCTGTTCGATGGTTTCAGGCGTCGCCACCATTCTGGCTCTCCCGGTGATTTCCTGCAGGTGATTGGTTCACGTTTCGGCGGTCTTCCGCCGCGGCTCAATCGGCAGGTCGATGAAATTCGGCGGCGCCGCGATTTCGGCCAGCGACATAGAGGCAAGTGTTCGCGTGACCGCCGCGTTAACGCGGTCCCAGCAGCCGCGGATAAGGCACAGGCTCTCGACCGTGCATGCCGCGCCGGAGGCGCCGTCGACGCAGGCCGTGACCGCTACCGGCCCTTCCAGCGCCGCGATGATGTCGGCGACGCTGATCTGCTCGGCCTGCCGCGACAGCGCGTAGCCGCCATGTATGCCGCGCTGCGAGGTGACCAACCCGCCTCTCAACATGCGCTTCAGGATCTTTGCGACAGTCGGCGCCGGCAAGCCGGCCGCGCTGGCAATATCCGGAGCCGTAACAACCGCGTCGGACGCCTGCGCGAGCTGGGCCATCACCACGACCCCGTAGTCTGTCATCTTACTGATTTTAAACAATATTCTAAAACCGACCTGTTTTGGTACGGTTAATACATATACGATTTGGTCCTGATTTCAAGCGAAAAAACAGATGTGCTCTGGTCCGGATTATCGTAGCCACTCGTTGTCCGGCCAGTCGGCTGTCTCGATCAGGCGGCCGAGACCCCTGTCCGCGCCGCGAAATCGCTGTAGGCGACCACGAAACGCTCGATCTCCGATGCATCGTTGCCGGCACCAAGGCTGATTCGGATTGCACAGCCGGCGATATCATCCTGCAGGCCCATGGCTTGCAACACGTGGCTGGCTCTAACCTTTCCCGAGGAACAGGCGGCCCCCGCACTGACTGCAAACCCCGCCAGGTCCATGGCCATGACCTGGGTTTCTGCCGCAACCCCGGGCAATGCGATACACGATGTATTGGCCAGGCGCGGCACATTGGCGCCGACGACCCGTGCACCGGATATGCGCTGCAACACCTCGCTTTCCATCCGGTCCCGCAGCGCTGCGAGATTCTCCACCGTTTCAAGCGTTGTGGCCGCCGCTTCCGCGGCTGCCGCGAACCCGGCGATGCCGGGCAGGTTCTCGGTGCCGGAACGCCGCCCACGTTCCTGGCCGCCGCCGCGGATTGCCGGCGACAGCGCTACGTCCTCGGCGACGATCAAGGCGCCCACCCCGGTCGGGCCGCCCATCTTATGCGCCGACAGAGTCAGCAGATCCGCCCGTAATCCGGCGAAATCCAGCGGTACCCTTCCAACACCCTGCACGCAGTCGCAATGGAACAGGGCGCCGACCTGGTGCGCCAGCTCGGCGGCTCTCGAGACCGGCTGGATAACGCCGGTCTCATTGTTCGCCAGCATGACGGATACGATCGCATCGCGTCCATCTCCGAGAATGGCCTGGAGGGCATCGAGGTCGACCTGGCCACTGTCATGGACCGGAATCGTCTCGACTTCGGCGGCAGCATCAAGCACCGAGGGATGCTCGATCGCGGAGGCCAGGATCCGCCTCCTGCCCGCACCGCAAAGGGCCAGGTTGTTGGCTTCCGTACCACCGCTGGTGAAAACGACCGAATCGGGCGATACGGCGACGAGAGCAGCAACGCGTCGTCGCGCATCTTCGACGATGCGCCGGGCTGCCCGTCCGCAGGAATGCACCGACGACGGATTGCCGAGCTGGGCGAACGCTCGCGCCATCGCCCGCGCCGCCTGAGGGCGCAGCGGTGTCGTCGCGTTATGATCCAGGTAGCAGAAGCTCGCGCCGGTCAAATGCTGATCAGGCCCTGTCGCCCTTTATTCTGCCGCGCCGGCTAACGCAGAGACCGTTGCGGCCGCGGAGGCTGCGTCGCCCCCCATGAGCCGGCCGCTTGCCCCAAGAACCCTGCGGTTGACGATGTCGGCCAGTGTCACCGAACTCAAGAAGAGATGGATCTGGTTGCTCAGTTCAGCCCAGAGGTCATGCGTGGCGCAGCGCATTTTCGTGCTCGTACAGCCATGCGGCGAATTGGGGTCGCAACGGGTCGCCCGGATCGGCTCGTCGACCGCAAGGATAATATCCGATACCCGCGTGCCATCCGCCCCGCGAGCCAGAAGGTAACCGCCGCCGGGTCCGCGCACGCTCTTGACCAGCGCATTGCGCTTCAGTCGCGCAAACAGCTGCTCAAGATAGGACAGCGAGATCTCCTGGCGTTCGGCGATCGCAGCCAGAGCGACCGGTCTGCCGTCACTGTGCATTGCAAGATCGACCATTGCCATGACGGCGTATCGTCCCTTGGTGCTTAACCGCATAGGTATTCTCCCCAATCTCTCACAAGACGGCAGCACGCCGCCCGCTGTTACCCGTCAATTCTTTGTATCCGCCGCTTCCACGGTCTTCGTCGGGCCAGGCACGGCAACCGGCCCCATTCGCTGTTCGACCTCGGCAAGTTCACGCTCCAACTCCTCGATCCGCGCCTGGAGTTGGGCCACTTCGCCAATCTGGCCGCGGAGATCGCCGATCTGCTTGCGCAAACCTTCGATCAGTTGTGCATCAGGATCGGGCAGATCTCCCATCGGCGTGCCGTACGGCTCGAATCTTTCCTCGACCTCGACCTTTGAGACCTGCTTTGCCGGAATACCGACCACCGTGACGCAGCATTCGACATTCTTGGTTACCACCGCATTCGCCCCAACGTGCGCGCCATGACCGATTGTAATGGGACCAAGGACCTGCGCGCCGGACCCGATGATGACGTTGTCGCCCAGCGTTGGGTGCCGTTTCTGATCTCGCTGTCTGTCGGAATCGACGGACGGCGCGACACCGCCCAGCGTGACGCCGTGATAGAGAGTGACGTTGTCGCCGATAACCGATGTTTCACCGACCACCACGCCCATGCCGTGATCGACGAAAAAGCTTCGTCCGATTCGCGCGCCGGGATGTATCTCAATACCGGTCATGAAACGTGCAACCTGGGAAATCCACCGCGCCAGGACGCGCCAACCGCGGTTCCACAAAGGATGCGCGATCCGATGAAAGACTATGGCATGGAAACCGGGATAGCAGAGCACAACCTCGAGCCGCGATCGCGCGGCCGGATCGCGCTGCATCATCCCGTCGATTTCATCTTTCAAATACTTGAACATTTCGCGGCCCATCCATTTATTATGCAGCGCCTGTCTGCCTCGCAAAGACGGGCCAACGGTGCTGCTGGCCAAGCGAGATGGCAGATGGCCAGAATAACCATTTTCATATAGGGATATACATTCTCTGATAAAAATGGTCAAGATATCAAGGAAAAGAGGGGCCGATTTCCGGGATAAGATCGCAAAAGCCTTACTATTTTTATCAGGTTTAACGACCGCAACACATCTCGACGCGACACGGTGGGGACAATGCCAGAACTGATTTTCAATGGTCCTGAAGGACGGCTGGAGGGACGGTACCATCCCGGCCGGGCGCCAAACAGCCCAATCGCCTTGATGCTCCATCCCAGCCCGCAACACGGCGGCACCATGAACAACAAGGTGGTCTACACGCTGTACCACGTGTTCGCGAAGCGCGGGTTCGCCTGCCTGCGGTTCAATTTTCGCGGGGTCGGACGATCGCAGGGCACGTTCACCAAAGGCGAAGGTGAACTGTCGGACGCGGCCTCAGCCCTCGATTGGCTGCAATCGTACAACCAGAACAGCCGCGAGTGCTGGATTGCCGGCTTTTCTTTTGGCGCTTGGATTGGAATGCAGTTGCTGATGCGGCGACCCGAAATCACGGGTTTCATCTCCGTGGCGCCGCCGGCGAATCTCTATGATTTCAGCTTTCTTGCGCCCTGCCCGTCCTCGGGCCTGGTGGTCACGGGGGATCGGG
This sequence comes from Rhodospirillales bacterium, assembly GCA_020356105.1. Taxonomy (GTDB): domain Bacteria; phylum Pseudomonadota; class Alphaproteobacteria; order UBA8366; family JADFVY01. Next base: position 2,608,442 of record CP070634.1, read on the forward strand.
ATGAGATCGTGCCCGGCGAGTCCGTCAAGAAGTTGGTCGACAAACTCAATCATCAGCGCGGTATCACCGTCGAACACCGCATCATCCCGGATGCCAATCATTTCTTCACCGGACGGTTGGACGAGCTTGATGCGAGCGTTGCCGAGTATCTTGACTCCGTTTCAGCGGGTGCGGAGGCGCGCTAACCGCTCTCTCAAGGGACGGTGCGAAGCAGCGCGCACCGTTTTGACGATCCTACCGATCATGCCCTGTCGCGGGCTGGCGGGGGCTACTCGAACAGCTTGTCGATGTCTTCCTGGGCGATCGCGTCTTCTTCCATCTGCGGGCCCTGCAGCAATTTCTCCTCGCTATCGCGGACCTCCGCGGGATGCTCGGTGATAGCGAGCGTATCAGCGCCCCAGATTTCGATCATTGCGGCGAGCCGCTCCTCGACGAATTGCAGCGTATTGACGACCTTCTTGATCCGCTGGCCGGTGATATCCTGGAAATTGCAGGCCTCGTAGAGATCGGTCGTCGTTTCGGCAATCTCGTCCGCCGTCGCGACGATCGTCGAATCGCCCGTGTGCGACTTGAGATCATGCAGTAACTCGTCGACCCGCTCGGCAATGTCGATGATCGTGAACGTCGCGCTCTCGGTGGCACGCACGACGGCCTGCAGTTCGCGTGCGGCCGTTGCCAGCCTGTCGTCTTTCGTATTCTGCGTGATCAGCGTGGCAATTTCCTTCTTGGTCCGCTCGACCTGGTCCAGAAGCGTACCCGGCGTCGCACCTTCCAGTTCAATATTGCCGACGGCCAATTTCTCGAGCCGATTTTCCAGCGACTTGATTTCGTGGAGGATCTGCTCGTTGCTGACCCGCAGGTCACGCCGCTGTTGAATTTCCGCGGTAAACGGTTTCCGGTAAACCGGCCGTACTCTCGAAGCTGTCATTTCCTGCCGCCTGCTGTGCCGTCTTGCAACCTTTGCGCCTTCACGCGAGATTATCGGGAAATTACTTGAAAATCGTTAATGACGAATAGGTTAACGCGGCCATACAGCCGATATCTCGGGCTGTGCCGGCTCGTCCCGCGGTCGTTACCGCCGCAGCGCTGCGCGTGGTCGATGCGCACACTATCCCGCGTTCGTTGTCGGAAGCGGGGGATTGTGATAAACGGGGCGCCCGCCGACAAACGAACCATCACCTGGACCGAACGAAGAGAATGACCAGTTCGCGCTCGGATTTCCTCAAGGCTGCGATGGAACGCGGTTTCGTCCACCAATGCACCGATCACTCGGCCCTCGATCGGCTGGCATGCGGTGGACCGCTTGCGGCATATATCGGCTTCGACGCCACAGCCGACTCGTTGCATGCCGGAAGCCTGGTGCCGATCATGCTGCTGCGGTTGCTGCAACGAACCGGTCATAAACCCATTGTTCTGATGGGCGGTGGCACGACGAAAGTGGGTGATCCTTCGGGTAAGGACTCACAACGTCAGTTGCTGAGCGACGCGCAGATCGAAGATAACATTCGTGGTATCCGCCGAATTTTCGAGAACTTTCTGGTTTTCGGCGAGGGGCCGACCGATGCGATCATGGTCAACAACAGCGATTGGCTGGATGATCTGCAGTACATTCCTTTCCTGCGCGAATATGGCCGACATTTCTCGGTGAATCGGATGCTCGGTTTCGAGTCGGTCAAGCTGCGACTTGACCGGGAGCAACCGCTCAGTTTTCTGGAATTCAACTACATGGTGTTGCAGGCATACGATTTCCTAGAGCTTTCGCGGCGGCACGACTGCATCCTGCAGATGGGCGGCTCTGACCAATGGGGCAACATCGTGGCGGGTATCGAGCTGACGCACAAATGCGACCAGCGGCAGCTATACGGGTTGACGACCCCGCTGCTGGCCACCTCTTCCGGCGCCAAAATGGGCAAGACGGCAACTGGTGCGGTTTGGCTGAACGAAGAGCGACTCAGCCCTTACGACTACTGGCAATACTGGCGCAACACCGAGGACGCCGACGTCGGACGTTTTATGAGGCTGTTCACCGACATTCCGCTTGCCGAAATTGCCCGGCTCGAGTCTCTACGGGGCGCCGAAATCAACGAAGCAAAGAAGATCCTGGCAAACGAGGCCACGACGCTGTGTCACGGACCAAAAGCGGCGGCGAAGGCGGCGAAAACGGCGCAGAAGACATTCGAGCAGGGGGTCATTGCCGATGATCTGCCGACAATCTCAATCGACCGCACCGAGTTGAAGACCGGGCTGCCGGCCTTCGAAGCAATGCGGCGCGCGGGTCTGGCAGCCAGCAATGGAGAGGCCCGCCGCCTCATCAAGGGGGGCGGCGCGCGGGTCAACGATGCGGCGGTTGCCGACGAGTTCGCCCAAATCAGCTTGGCCGACATCAACGCGGACGGCGTCATCAAGCTGTCGGCCGGCAAAAAACGACACGCCCTGGTCCGACCAACCTAGCCTGCTGCCCCGGCCGATTAATCAAGCATCCGCGGTGTCTTGGGTCCGGGTGGGTCGACCGGCTCCTGTTCCCCGTCCGAGGTTTCGGTCTGACGAAATACCCTGCGCAGGAACCCAGGCAAAAGTGTCGTCGCTTCCTGCGGATCGATATCCGGCTTGTCGAGCGGGCCCGAAACCACGAAGTTGGTTGCGATCAAGCCATCGCCCAGGATGAACCCGAGCAGGGGAATCTGTCCGATCAGCCCCTGCACGGCGTTGGCAGGCACCACCACGCCGACCAACTTCATTTGGCCTTCCCTGAAATCAAAATAGCTGCCCGCGTTCACATGGACGCCGACAGGGCCCCACGCGTCGACATCGCCGAGGACCAGAACGCCATCGTCATAGGTGAATGTACCCTCCATCCCGGTGAACGGCACACGCTCGTCCATCGCCGCCGGCAATCCGATAATCGTCACCAACTGCAGCAGCTTCAGCCCTGCGGGCGCCTGGGTCATGCGAAAATCATAGACTTCGAACGTCCCGGTCATTGCGGCACCCGCCGAGTCACGGCGCCCCCGGATCACCAGAGAGCCGCCTTCAACCTCGCCCCACCAGTCCAGCGTCCGCAGTGCCTGGCCCGCGTCCTGGGATACAACCTGAAATTCGTAGCCACTCTCGCCACGGCCATAGACCAACTCGATGTCGGCGCCCTCGTTCAGCTTGGCGGTCAGGATCGCAGACTCCCAGTGTACCCCTGTAAACTTGCCAGTGAAGTTCGCCGCATACATACGGCGCGTCTCGCTGGTTATTACTTCGTCAAACCCGGCCTTCATGGTGAAGGGCTCGGTCGTCGTTTCCTCCTCAGACACGTTCTTCCCGGGCTCTTCCAGCTTCAACAAGTGGCGCACGTCGAACCGATCGCCTTTCACATCGATCCGGTAACCGCCTCCGGGGCGATAGGTTATTCGACCGGCGATATCGTTTCCGCGAAATCGGGCCTTCCTGATCGTAAGCCTGCTGATATTCGAAATGTCCGGCAGAAACTCCAAGGCGAGATCCGCGTCCATGTCGGCCGTCTTCACTTTCAGGCTTTCGAAAACCAGCCCACCTTTGACCGGCATCTTGCCCTCGATGACACCCAGTCCTTCCGTTGCCGGCGGTTTTTGCCACCCGACCTCGTCCACCTTGACCAACGCCCCTCTCAAATCACCTGTTATCTCAAGCCTGTTCGGCCCCTCCTCCGGAATCGTGTACATCACTTCAGCGTCGACCGGCCCCTGCAACCAGTCGGACAGATCCGGCAGTCCCAGCGCCGCGCGTTCTGCGTCGCCCACGCGGCCAATCACAACGATACGTCTCTTGAACTCTTCTCGATTCTCGAAGTTCTCATCCCAGACAAGCGATGCCGGCACACCGTTCAACTTCACACTGCCGTCGACAAGCATTGCCCTGCGCGTCACATCGAGCTCGAGTTCCCCCTCCGTCACGACGAGCCCGAACGGCCCTTCCGTCACCACGCGCTCCAGACGCGATGAAACGGCAACCTCAAGCATATCGCCTGTGATGTTGCGGATCAGCGGCAACTCAAACCGGAGGGTCGATCTTCCGTTGCCATCCATTCGGGCCGGATCGAACCCCATCTTTCGCGTGTAATTCAGGGGCTCCTCATCGATCACTCGAAGTGCCGTGACCAGCGGCCCCTCCGCAGTGGCATCGACAATCAGCCGCGTATCGCCTTTCTTGTGGATGTCGATGATATCGACCGAACCATCGATGATCTTGATGTCGTCCGCCAGTTTGCCGGCATTGATTGTAAAGGCGAACCGCCGGCTGTCGAAGATTGCCGTGCCGTCCAATCCGACGACCGGGGTCATCGGACGTCGGTAGTGAACGCTGAGGTTCGAAAACGCGATGTCCCCCTCAAGCACGGGAATCGAGAGCCGCGGCTCTTCGCCTGGACCTCCGATGCGCAGCCGAACCGTAACGGCGCCCTCATCGAGCGTCCCGCCGGTGACGTTATCCGCAACCCAGCTATGAGCCGCCGGATGGGTCCAACCCGGCCAATACCTGTGCAATTCGTCGACCGGCAAGTTTTCAAAACGAGCGTCCAGCGAGATCAGCCGTCCGGCGCCGTCCGGAGTAACCCCACCATCGGCATAAAGCGTGGTGGCTCCCAGCCCTACAACCACCTGATCCAAACGCACCGACGTGAGATTCTGGGTGACTGCGCCGACAATCCGCAGCGACCCGACATCGAGCGGCTCGCGATACAGCTCGTGCAGATCGAGCTTTCCGGCACCGGCAACAAAATCGAATCCGATGTCGTCGACACCTCCGCCGAATTGACCGCGAACGGTCAACTCGCCGCTTAGCGGCATCTTGATGGCGGCAAGGTCCGCCAACTGAGGAATACTGGGCGCGAAGGCGGCCGGATCAATCTGCTGGAACGTTGCCGCGGCACGGTATTCCTGATTCCGGCGAACCGCGATATCGACGGACAGATCCGCTTGTCGTCCACCGTATTGGACGGTGAGCTTGGCCCCGCCCGTCACACCGGAAGTACCACGCGACAAAACGACCTCGGCGTTCGGCGCTCGGTAATATCGACCACCCACCCGGTCCTCGAACACCACTTCGCCGTCCAATACGCTGAAACGCCGCAGATAGCGAAACGGGCCCGATTGATCGTCCTCTTCGGCGAGAAGCTCGGCAATGAGAAACCGGAGCAACGCGCGGCCGTCGGTACGTTCGGCGACGTCGCCGTCAGGCGGGGTTCTTGGGAGCGAAGCCGCCTCCGCCAGACCGAGCACGAATTCGCCGGTCTCGCTACGTGTCAGGCGGATGCGCGGCCCGATGGCGCCCAAGCTGGTGGGAGCCAGGCGTCCGTGCACCAGGGCGCGAAGAGATAACCCGAGCGACAGTTCGGGAACCCGGGCAAGCGCCGTTCCCTCGGAGGTCGTCACGGAAACCTGTGTCGCCCGAATGTCGATCGCATCGCGCCAACCGGCCCAAACGATGATTGTCTGCTCGATATCGACAACGAATCGTCCTCTCTCGTCGTTGAGCATCGCCTCCAAATGCGGCGTCATGAAATCGAGAGAGATTGGACCCGTATGGAGAAGGTAGGCTGCAATACCGCCAAGCGAAATCAGCCCGGCGAACAGCATCGCCAGGAGCTCGGTAAGTATCAGGGAGGTGCGACGGACCACCCCTCAGCGCATTCCTTTTATACAATCAGGGCCTTATGATCCTATGATAGCGCAACGACAGAGTCTTGGCCACGTTTCCGGTGTTGCCCCTCACCTTTGGATTGCACCGCAGCGCATAGGATTATATTCGTGATACCGCTCGATACCGATCTCATTCCTGTGCCGGCAAATCCCGAGCGCGCCAACATCGGATTGATCCGGCTTCGCGAAGCGGTTGCAGAGAACTCTGACCTCGCCGCGTTCTTCGACGAACTCGCCGACGACCGGGCGGGACGGGCGTTACTCGACGCGGTATTCGGAAACAGCCCGTATCTCGGCCGCTGCCTGATTCAGGAAGCGGGCTGCGTCCGCCAAGCGCTGGTCGACGGGCCCGACGTGACGTTCACGTCGTTGTTGTCGGACCTTGATCGATCGCTTGCTCTCGAAACCAGTTTGCGGCGAGTCACCGCCGACCTCAGACAGGCAAAACGGAAGGCGTCCGTGATCATCGGTCTGGCGGACATAGCGGGCTTGTGGTCGCTTGCGCAGGTGACCGGTACGCTGACGGACCTCGCCGAATCGTGCCTGCATATCGCCGCCCGGTACGTGCTGGGCTCGGCGGCTGCGCAAGGTGCGATCGCACTCGCCGATCAGGATGATCCAGAACGCGAATCCGGCTTCATCGTGCTGGGCATGGGCAAACTCGGGGCGCGGGAACTGAACTACTCCAGCGACATCGACCTTATCGTCCTGTATGACGCCGAGCGGGTGAAGGGGGTGCAAGAGGATCAAATCGCCCCGATCTTCGTCAAAGCGACCCGACATCTGCTGCACTTGATGGATGCACGCACCGAGGACGGTTACGTCTTTCGAACGGACCTTCGGCTTCGGCCCGACCCCGGTGCGACGCCGCTTGCGATCTCCGTCGAGGCAGCCGAGGCCTATTACGAGAGCGTCGGCCAGAACTGGGAGCGCGCGGCGATGATCAAGGCCCGACCCGTCGCCGGAGACATCGTCGCCGGCGAGGCGTTCCTGCGTCAGCTGCGTCCCTATGTCTGGCGCAAGAATCTGGATTTCGCGGCGATCCAGGATGTGCACTCGATCAAGCGGCAGATCAACGCTCACCGGGGTGGGGCGAAAATCGCGGTCAACGGGCACAACATAAAACTTGGTCGCGGGGGGATTCGGGAGATCGAGTTCTTCTGCCAGACCCAGCAACTTATTTGGGGCGGACGCATGCCCGAACTGCGGTGTCGGGCGACCCTCGATACCCTGGAAACCCTGGCACGCGTAGGACGGATCGACAAGGCCACGGCCGACCAGCTGGCCGAGGCCTATGAATTCCTGCGGAAGCTCGAACACCGGCTGCAAATGATCAATGACGAGCAAACCCACGACCTGCCCAGAGACGACGAAGGGATCGCGCGGGTTGCCATGTTCATGGGCCATCGCGACGCCATTTCTTTTCGGGACGAGCTGCTTCATCACCTCGGTCGGGTGGAGCACCATTACGCACATCTCTTCGAGGAGGCGCCCGAACTCGGCGCGGGCGGCGCATTGGTGTTCACCGGCGGTGAAAACCACCCCGACACGGTTCAGACACTCGAAGATATGGGATTCCGCGATGGCGGTTCGGTCTCAAACATCGTCCGGAATTGGCACCACGGACGATATCGTGCGACGCGCAGCGAACGCGCCCGACAAATTCTTACCGAGCTGATGCCTCATCTCTTGAAGGCGTTCGCCAAAACCGCCAACCCCGATACGGCATTTGCACGCTTCGATGAGTTCATCGCCGGATTACCGGCGGGGGTGCAGCTGTTTTCCCTGTTCAACGCCAACCCTCCATTGCTCGACATGGTTGCCGACATCATGGGCGGCGCTCCAAGAATTGCGGACTGGTTGAGTCGCAACCCGTCGCTGCTTGACGCCGTCCTTACCGGGGATTTCCTGGAGCCGCTGGGACCGCGGGACGAACTGGCCGAAGAACTTGAGTCGATGCTCGCTCTGGCAATCGACTACGAGGATGTCCTGACTCTTGCCCGACGATGGGCCAACGACCAGAAATTCCGGGTGGGCGTACAAATCTTGCGCGGTATAGCGGTGGGCGCCGCCGCTGGCGACGCATTGACCGCCGTGGCCGACACCGTACTCGCGGCCTTGCTGCCCCGCGTCGAGTCCGAGTTCGCTCGTCGCCATGGTCGCGTTCCCGGCGGTGGTTTGGCGGTTGTTGCGCTTGGCAAACTTGGCAGCGGCGAATTGTCGGCCGGCTCGGATCTCGATCTGGTCTTCGTCTATGACCACGATCAGGACGCGGAAGCATCGGACGGCGACAAACCTCTGGCGCCCGGCGTCTGGTTCGGAAGGCTCTGTCAGCGGCTGATCAGTGCCGTGACCGCGCCGATGGCGGAAGGCACGCTCTACGAGATTGACATGCGGCTGCGGCCGTCGGGCAACGCCGGCCCGATCGCAAGCCGGCTTGAAGGCCTCGAGCGCTATTATCGTGAAGACGCATGGACATGGGAGCACATGGCGCTGACCCGCGCACGCGTCGTCGCGGCGACGTCGCCTGATATCGGAGACCGCACGGAGACGACGATTCGCGAGACGTTGATGAAACCCCGCGATGCGGACCGGTTGTTGGTCGACGTGGCCGATATGCGACTGCGCATGGCAAGCCAGCACAAGGGGGAAAGCCCCTGGGACATCAAGCACCATCGCGGTGGTCTTGTGGACATCGAATTCATCGCCCAGTATCTCCAGCTGTTGCACGGGCCTGGACATCCCCGTGTTTTCGCTGAGAACACGGCGGAAGCTCTCGGGCGCTTGGGCGAGGCGGGAGTCGTCCCCAGCGATGCCGTCACCACGCTGGTCCAGGCGCTGAATCTTTGGTGGCGACTTCAGGATGCGTTGCGGCTGATGGCGACGGAAGCGTTCGCCGAGGAAACCGCGTCGACATCTCTGAAAGCTGCGCTCGCACGGGCCGCCAGCCTCCCGGATTTCGAGTCCCTTTGTACGGCGATGGACACCGCCTACGCCGCAGTGCAGCGAATCTACAATCAGATCATTGACGGCCCGGCCGCGGATGCACGCAATCGCCTGCCCCCGGCCGAAAAAGCCTGAGAAAATCTGGTCTGGCTTGATCTGTCGTTGCGCTGCCGTATATCGGTGAGCGACCAGAGACGCAAACCTTTGACAGGAGAGACTGAACATGACCCTCGACGCCGGCGACAAGGCCCCGGATTTCACGTTGCCCACCGATGGCAATGGTGAGTTTTCGCTGTCCCGCCTGAAGGGCAAGCCGGTGGTGCTGTATTTCTATCCCAAGGACGACACGTCGGGCTGCACCAAGGAAGCCATGGGGTTTCGCGATGCGCTAGGGGCGTTCGAGAAGGCTGGCGTCGCAGTCGTCGGCGTCTCAAAGGACAGCGTCGCCAAGCACGACAAGTTCAAGTCCAAATACGATCTCAACTTCCCGCTGGTGTCCGACGAGGACGGCGCACTGTGCGAGGCCTATGGAGTCTGGGTCGAGAAATCCATGTACGGACGCAAATATATGGGTATCGAGCGATCCACCTTCCTGATCGACGCAGAGGGCAAGATCGCGAAAACATGGCGAAAGGTGAAGATCCCGGGCCATGTTGACGAGGTCTTGGCGGCCGTGCAGGCGCTCTGAGTGCAGGCCTGCCCTTACCGAAAATCGCCAAACTGCGCCCGCAACAGGCCAGTCGTCATCGTCAGTGCCTGTGGCAGCCGGCCGCCATGGCCGGGGCCGGACGCGCCGGCGCCCCGTCCAAAACCGCACAGCTCGAATTAGCGAATATATAAAGATTCTTTTGACATAGATAAAAATAATTTCTATATGCGGCGTCATGCATGGATCGACGACCATAGCGCCGCACAACGTCGACGCCCTTGCCGAGCGCCTGGCGCAATTATACGAGACCGCGTTCGCCGGCAAGCCTCGGGGCCGCTACCGGCTGTCGATGAAGCATCTGCGACAGCTGACCGGCTGTCGCCGGGTGTATCCCGAAACCGTGTCCGCCATCGCACGCGCCCTGTATGAGCGCGGCTATGTGCTGATAGACATGGAGACTTATTTCGTCGTGCTGAGTCAGCGGACCTTTTCCAGCTACCGCCGTGTCAACGACGCGGCTCTCGGCCGCCTCCGCTAGCCGTAACCGCCATGCGGAAGATTCGCGACCCTGCCGCCCCCGGGCCGGCAAAGAAGCGCCGGCGGCGGCGCAAATTCAAGCAGATTATCGGGTGGCGCGAATGGATCGCCCTGCCGGGGCTCGGGATTGAACGTATCAAGGCGAAAATCGATACAGGCGCCCGCACTGCCGCGCTGCATGCCTGGCACATCGAACGCTTCAAGCGCGATGGCGAGCCGTGGGTGCGTTTCGAGGTCCACCCCGTGCAGCGGAACAACCGGATACGCGCGACCTGTGAGGCGCGGCTGGCAGGGATAAAAGCAGTCCGCAATTCCGGCGGCGATCTGGAGACCCGGTTCGTGATCGTTACCGAGGTGACGCTCGGCATCCAGACTTGGCCGATCGAAGTGACCCTGACCAACCGAGACGAAATGGGGTTCCGCATGCTTCTGGGACGCGCGTCGGTGCGCGGCCATTTTGTTGTCGACCCCTCGACCTCCTACCGCGCCCTAAAACATCAGGCGGTGCTGAAGCGACCCGGCACCCGCGTATCGTCGAAACACGAACCGAGGGGGACACTTACATGAAGATCCTTATGCTGGCCCGCAACCCGCATCTTTATTCGCACAAACGTCTGGTTGAGGCGGCACATGAGCACGGTCACGACGTGCGGATCGTCAATACCCTGCAATGTTACATGAACATCACCTCGCACCGCCCGGCGGTGCTCTACAAGGGAGAGCCCTTGCGGGGTTACGATGCGGTGATTCCGCGCATCGGCGCGTCGGTCACGTTCTACGGCCTCGCGGTGCTGCGACAATTCGAGATGATGGGCGTCTACCCCCTAAACGAATCGGTCGCGATCGGCCGCTCTCGCGATAAATTGCGCTCGCTGCAATTGCTGTCGCGTGCCGGACTCGGCCTGCCAGTCACCGCTTTTGCGAGCGATCCGAAGCAGACAGATGAAGTCCTCGAAATCGCCGGTGGTGCGCCGGTCGTCATCAAGCTCCTGGAGGGCACACAGGGCATCGGCGTGGTGCTGGGTGAGACCCACAAATCGGCCAAGTCGGTGATCGAAGCGTTCCGCGGCGCAAAGGTGAACATCCTGGTTCAAGAATTCATCAAGGAGGCCGGCGGCACTGACATCCGGGCGCTGGTCGTCGGCGAACGGGTGGTGGCCGCGATGGAGCGCACCGGCGCCGTCGACGATTTCCGCTCGAACCTGCATCGCGGCGGCACCGCCAGGCAGATCAAGATCACGCCGGAGGAACGTTCCACCGCGGTCCGCGCGGCCAAGTCCATGGGCCTGAACGTCTGCGGCGTCGATATGCTGCGGTCCAACCACGGTCCGGTTATCATGGAGGTTAACTCGTCGCCGGGCCTGGAAGGCGTCGAGAACGCGACCGGGATCGATGTGGCGGGCAAGATCATCGAATTCCTCCAGAAGAATGCCAAACCCGGCAAGACCAAGACCCGTGGACGAGGCTGAAACAATGCACGCACGGCGTGAGGCACGGCCGCGCCGGGCGCCGTTCGAGATCGGCGACGACGCGGTCCCGGCCGGCGGCCGGGCTACCGTCGACCTGCCGATCAGCCTGCTCTCGACCCACACGCCGATGGCGCTGCCGGTTCACGTTGTCCACGGCCGGCGTGACGGCCCGACGCTTTTCGTCAGCGCCGCGGTGCATGGCGACGAGATCATCGGCATCGAAGTCATTCGTCGGCTGCTCAGGTTGTCGACGCTGAGGAAGACCCGTGGAACCCTCCTCTGCATTCCGGTGGTCAATGTATTCGGCCTGATTTCTCACAGCCGCTACCTGCCGGACAGGCGCGACCTTAACCGGTCATTCCCCGGCAGCGCGACCGGATCCCTGGCCGGACAGCTTGCGCACGTCTTTCTGAAAGAGATCGTCAGCCGCAGTGACTGCGGTATCGATATCCATTCGGCCGCGATCCACCGCTGCAATCTGCCGCAAATCCGCATCAGTCCAGATCAGCCGCGCGCCATGGAACTGGCCGAGGCCTTCAATCCTCCGGCCATTATCACGGCGCCGCTACGCGATGGCTCGCTGCGCCGGGCCGCAAGCAATGTCGGTGTCGACGTCCTGCTCTACGAAGCCGGAGAGGCGCTTCGCTTCGACGAAGTCGCGGTACGGGTCGGCGTGAAGGGCATTCTGCGTGTCATGCAACATCTCGGCATGATCCGCAGTTCGAAGGCCACACCCAGCAAGGTCATGCCAGTCCGCTCGAGCTCGACCTATTGGGTCCGTGCCCCTCAGGGTGGAATCGTACGCTCGGTCAAAGCGCTCGGCAGCCGCGTCGACGTCGGCGACACGATCGGCTATGTCGCCGACCCACTGGGTCAATCCGAGGCGCCGATCGAAGCCCGCAAGGCCGGCATCGTTATCGGCCTCGCCAACATGCCGGTCGTCAACCGCGGCGATGCCCTCTGTCATATCGCGGAACCGACCACGCTGCGCACCGCCCAGCAGCGCATCGAACAGCTGGAGACCGAAATCCTGGAGGATCCGTTATTCGACGAGGACGAGATCATCTGAACCGCTGTCCGGCCCTATGCCAAAATCCGTGAGCCTGGCGGAATCTGCGGTCGCGGTCCTCGAGACGGGTCCGCCCCGCGCCAAGGCAGCCGCGGCCCGTGCGAGCGCCGTGGCCTGGCGGGCCGGCCGAATCGACCGCATCGGCACCGCGGCACCGCCCGGCCGCCCGGCCCGGCCCACGCGCCCGGACCTGCGGCCACCGCGCGAAGTTCCGCGGCGACGAATCACTTCGGGTGCCAATGGCCGCATCGCACTGCTGCATGCGCTGGCCCATATCGAGCTCAACGCAATCGATCTTGCCTTCGACATCATCGCAAGATTTTCCAATGACGCGCTGCCGCGGACCTTCTTCGACGACTGGATCGCGGTCGGTGATGATGAGGCGCGACATTACCTGATGCTCGACGACAGGCTGACCGAGCTGGGTGCCGCCTATGGCGACCTTGCTGCGCATGACGGCCTGTGGCAGGCGGCGGTCGAGACATCGGACGACCTGCTTGCCCGGCTCGCCATCGTGCCGCTGGTGCTGGAAGCGCGCGGGCTGGACGTAACGCCGCCCATGATCGCCAGATTGCGGGTGGTCGGTGACAACCGATCGGCCGACCTGCTGCAGACCATCCATGACGACGAGATCCGCCACGTCGCCGCCGGTGTCCGCTGGTTTCGCCATGTCTGCGACAGACGCGGGCTCGAACCTGCAGCGACGTACCGGCGACTCTTACGAGAGCGGTTCAAGGGCCGCCTCAAACCCCCGTTCAACCGGGCAAGCCGCGACGCGGCCGGCCTGACGCCGGAGTTCTACCAGCCCGGCGCCGAACACCGTTGACCGTCGCCGTCATCCCCTTTCGCGTACTCGAAAGTTTGCGCCCAGGCGCGTAAGCTTGCCGACGACACGCAACAGCTTTGCCAAGCCGGGAGGTTTCCATGCTCAAGACGCTCATACCAGGCACCATCGCACCGCCATTCAGCGCCTACAGCCATGCGGTGGAGATCCCGGCGGGGGCGCGCTTGCTCTACATTTCGGGCCAGCTTGGTATCACGCCCGACGGCACCGTGCCGGATGATTTCGCTGGGCAGGCCGACCAGGCATTCCGCAATGTCGTGGCGATCCTCGAAGCGGCCGGCATGCGTCCGAGCGATCTCGTCCGGGTCAACACCTTCCTGACGGACAGCGCCGACATCCCCGGCTATCGCGCAATCCGTGACCGGCATCTCGGCGGGCACGAAGCCGCCTCAACGATGATCGTGGTCTCGGCGCTGGCGCAGCCACAGTTCCGGATCGAGGTGGAGGCTGTGGCGGCAGAGGGCTGACCGCCTGTGGTGCGGCCCGCGCATGGCCAGCTGCGTGCCGGGGATCAAGCTTCGGCGCCCGCCTCCGAATCGTCCGCGCCAGCGATTCGACGGGCCAACGCGGCCTGCAGGAACCCGTCCAGGTCACCGTCCAGGACGGCCTGGGTGTCGCTGGTCTCGAAACTGGTCCGCAAGTCCTTGACCATCTGATAAGGATGTAGGACGTAAGAGCGGATCTGGTGGCCCCAGCCGATATCGGTCTTGGCTTCATGCTCTGCCTGGGCTGCTTCTTCACGCTTGCGCAATTCGGCCTCGTACAGACGGGCCTGAAGCATCTTCATTGCCGTTGCGCGGTTCTTGTGCTGGGACCTGTCGTTCTGGCACTGCACCACGATATTGGACGGAAGGTGCGTGATGCGTACCGCCGATTCCGTCCTGTTGACGTGCTGTCCGCCCGCTCCGGAGGCCCGATAAACGTCGATTCGCAAATCCTTCTCGTCGATCTCGATGTCGATGTCATCCTCGAGCACCGGATAGACCCCCACTGCAACGAAACTCGTCTCGCGCCGCTTCGCGCCGAACGGCGAGATCCGCACGAGGCGATGCGTGCCAGTCTCTGTCTTGAGCCAGCCATAGGCATTGTGCCCGGCAACCTTGATCGTGGCAGACTTGATCCCGGCCTCGCCGCCTTCGGATTCCTCGATCCACTCGACCTTGTATCCATGCGCCTCAGCCCAGCGAACATACATCCGCGCTAACATCTCGGCAAAATCCTGGGCGTCCGTGCCGCCGGCGCCGGCATGAATTTCGAGAAATGCGTCGTTGTGATCGGCCTCGCCCGACAACAGGCTTTCGATGCGACGGGTTTCGACCTGCGGTGCGAGCCCCGCGAGGGCCGTTTCGCCCTCTGCTCTCACATCATCGTCGCCCTCCGCCTCGGCAAGCTCGATCAAGGCGGTTGCGTCCTCAAACTCCTGGACAAGCCGCTTGTACGACTCGATCGCCGAATCAAGGTGGGTCCGCTCGCGCATCAATTGCTGCGCCTTGTTCGCGTCGTTCCACAACTCGGGATCCTCGGACAGGGCGTTCAGCTCATCAAGTCTGCGGATCGCGGCATCGTAGTCAAAGATGCCTCCTCAGCAGTTCCAACGACTGCTTGATGCTATCGGCAACTGCCTGGATTTCCGCACGCATGGCATCCTGTTGACGCTGAATGGACAAGCCTGCCCCGAATTAACGAATATCCGAGTGTCGCGCAACCCGCTGCGGCGGCGTGCTCAGTAAAGGCCGGTATCCGCCTGCTTCTTGACCGGCTTGGGCGGTTCCCTCTGGCCGGTCGGAATTGCATCGGCGCCGGGCGGCGCGTCTATATCAAGAGCGGTATCGGACCCGTCGATCACGATCGACGCGCTGTCGGTTCCCGGCTCGGTACCGCGCCGGAACGCTTCCAGGACAATCTTCCGCCGGTCGTCGGCGGGCCCCGCCGGCAGGCCGGTCTCGGTGTTCATGCGCACCATGCGAATGCCGGGCGGGACCCGGAATGGTATCGCGGGTTTGTCGGCCAGCGCATTGGCCATGAACTCCTTGAAGATCGGCACGCCGGCGCTGGAGCCGGTCTCGCGCCGCCCCAACGTACGCGGCGTGTCGAACCCAACATAGACGCCGGCTGCAAAATCGGGCGAAAACCCGAGGAACCACGCATCCTGGGAATTGTTGGTCGTGCCCGTCTTGCCCGCCAGCGGCTTGCCAATACTGCTGACCCTGTAACCAGTGCCGCTCTGGACCACGCCCTGCAGCATCGAGACGATCTGGTAGGCGCTGATCGGGTCGGCGACCTGCTCGCGCTCATCGGGAATGAAGGGCACCGGCTGCAGCGCCCAACGTTCGGCCATGCATCCCTCGCAAGGGCGACTGTCATGCGTGAAGATCGTTCGTCCCGTGCGGTCCTGAACCCTATCGATCAGCGTCGGTGTAATCCGCTTGCCGCCATTCGCCAGCATTGCGTAGGCTGCGGTCAGGCGCATCAACGTGGTCTCGCCCGCACCAAGCGCCATGGCCAATTCGCCGGGCATCTCGTCGACGATTCCAAAAGCCTTGGCGTTCTTGATTACGGGTACCATGCCGATCGCTTTGGCAAGTCGAACCGTCATCAGATTGCGGGACTTGACGATCCCGATCCGCATCGTGCTCGGACCATAGAACCGGTCCGAATAGTTCGTCGGTTTCCATTTGCCCTTACCGTCGGTGCGCTCCATCACGAAAGGCGCGTCCAGGATAACCGTCGCCGGCGTATAATTCTTGTCCAGCGCCGACAGGTAGACAAACGGCTTGAAAGCCGAACCCGGCTGCCGCCACGCCTGCGTTGCACGATTGAATTCGCTCAGCGCAAAATCATAGCCGCCCGACATGGCGAGCACGCGTCCCGTATGCGGATCGAGCGCTATGATCGCACCGTTGACGTCGGGGACCTGCCGCAGCCCATAGGTGTTGTCCGGATAGGTAACGGTATTACCTTCCTCGTCCGGGTCGGAGATCATCACCGGCTCGACGAGAACAACATCGCCAATGCCCAGCACGTCCGCCGCTTTTTGCACTTCCGGGCCAAGTTCCTGCTCTGGCATCCAGGGCTGGGCCCAGGCAAGCTCGGTCAGCGGGATCGTGCCCGTGGCGCCGTCACGCAGGCCGATCGTCGCGACGTCATCCTCGAGCGACAGCACGACCGCCAATGCCCAACCCCGCGCCCCCTCCGGCAACGTCGCCGCCTCCAGCCACTTGACCCAGTCGGTGCCGGCCACCAGCGTATTCAGCGGCCCGCGCCAGCCGTGCCGTCGGTCGTAGGCGATCAGTCCATTGCGCAGCGCGGCATCTGCAAAGGCCTGCAGCCTTGGGCTCAGCGTGGTACGCACGGACAATCCGCCCTCGTAGAGAGCATCCTCGCCAAACCGGTCGACCAGCTCTCGCCTGACCTCCTCGACAAAATAGGCCGCCGCGACCAGGGTACTGCGGTCTGGCGAAACCATTTCAAGGCGCTCGGCGCGTGCCGCTTGCGCGCCCGCCGCGTCGAGAAACCCCTCTTCCACCATTCGCCCGATAACCCAATCCCGCCGTTCGCGGGCGAGATCGGGCGCGTGAACCGGATGGTATTTACCAGGTGCCTTCGGCAAAGCCGCCAAGTAGGCGGCTTCGGCCACGCTCAGTTCGTCCATCGATTTGTTGAAATAATGCAACGCCGCTGCCGCGACGCCGTAGGCGCCGATGCCGAGATAGATCTCGTTCAGATAGAGCTCCAGGATCTCGTCCTTGGAGTAGACTTTTTCCATTTCGATAGCGATAAGCGCTTCACGGATCTTCCTTTCATAGCTTCGCTCATTGCCGACCAGAAAATTCTTCGCCACCTGCTGGGTGATCGTGGACCCACCAACAAGCCGACGGTCGGTCCCCAGATTTCTGAGATTGGTGACGACGGCCCGCGCCAGCGCCACCGGATCAACGCCCTTGTGCTGGTAGAAGCGCTGGTCCTCAGCCGCGATGAACGCCTGTTTGACGCGAAGTGGCACCGCGCTGATCGGCACGAAGGTGCGCTTCTCCGTTGCAAACTCGGTGATCAACTGGCCGTCCCCGGCATGAACGCGGGTCGAGATTTTCGGCTGATAATCAGCCAACTGCCGGTGGTCCGGCAGATCGCGGCTGAAATGCCAGATCGCATAGGTCGCCGCGCCGCCGGCCGCGAGCCCGATGATCAGAAAAACGGCCAGGCAGTAACGGACGAACTTAAGCAGACGACCCATGAACCCGACCCAACCGAGAGGAAGAACGACAATCCACGAAGATACCTAAAGCGTGCAGTTTCCCGGACAATGCACTCAATACCGCGCAATTATGACCAATCTGTGAACGAGCCCTACCGGCGGGCGAGGTCGTCCACATGCTTGAAATACTCGTCCGAGGCGGCGAGGATGGCGTTGGCGACCCTGCTCCGGAAGCGTGATGTCTGTAACATCTTCCGATCGCTTGCATTCGACAGATAGCCAAGCTCAACCAGAACCGATGGCACGGTTGGCGATTTGAGGACCACGAACCCGGCGAAGCGATGCGCCTTTCTTCGCGCCAAGCCGACGTCGTTCTTTTCCAGCTGTCCTGTCAGCATTCGCGCGAATACAACCGACTGGCGATCGGTCTGGCGGCGTTGCAGATCACGGAGTATATCGATCGTCTCGTCAGAATACGCCGCCGGGTCGATGCGCGTACCAGCGATCGTATCGGCGTTGTTTTCCTTTGCCGCCAATGCCGCCGCCTCTTTATCCGACGCCTTCTGCGAGAGCGTGTAGACCGAGGCTCCGCGCGTCACGCCTTTGGGGTGCGTATCGGCGTGTAGCGACAAGAAGAGGTCCCCAGAGTTGGCGTGAGCCACCTCGACTCGCTCACGCAACTCCAGGAACTCGTCTCGCGAACGGGTCATGACAACTCGATAACGTCCGCTTTCCTCGAGCCGTTGCTTAACAGCATTGGCCACCGCCAAGGTGATCCGTTTTTCGTATGTTCGCCCCCGGACCGCGCCCGGGTCCACGCCGCCGTGCCCTGCGTCAATCACGACGATGCGCTTGCCCGTCAGATCGCTGGGTTTCCGCCGCGGCAGCGGCATCGCACTGACCGTTGGCGGCTCCCAGCCCTTGGCACCAACCTTCTTTCCCGGTGCAAATCGGGCCGCGCCCACCGGAACAATGTCGAAAACGATCCGATCCGGCCCGGTCAGGACGCTATGTCGCAGAATCTTGGCCGGCCCCATCAAATCGACGACGACGCGGCTATTGCCGGGCCGGAAATGTCCGTAGCGCAAACGTTGGACCAATCCAACGGTATCCTGCTTCGAGCCGCCATTGGCGCTCCAGGCGACTTCCGGCAGGTCGATTACGAGACGGTAAGGCGATCCAAGCAAGAAAGCGGAATACGGCACCGCGGTGCTGAGGTCGAGAACGACACGGGTGGTGCCCTTCGCGCTGCTCGGAGGATTGAGGCCGAGCCGGACGCCGGTGACCGCCGCCTCCTTGGCCACGGAACTCTCGCAAAGCGTGAGCAATGCAATCAACGCGACCGCCAGACCGCGGCAAAACGTAAACATCGAGACTGAACTGCGAGCGCTCATTCGTCCGGTTAGCCTCAGCTTATGCGTTTGATAATCTTTGACATATAGTTGATTCGACGGAACCGACAAAACAAATAAAAGAGAAGGTTGGCCAAATTTTGGTCGGCACGGGGCAAATTATCCGTTGTCCTATGAATGCATTCGCGCGTATTTTGACCCCGCGCGTATCGCCGCCGGTCTGTTAGTCCTCGAATGTGGGGTAACGGTGCAGCGATCCTTCGGACCGATTTCTCTCCGTCATTTTCGGCCAGGAATTCGGTATGCCGGGGAACGAGGCATTTGCGAAATCGGCGGTATTGTATTGAGGAACTCGAAGCCGATCCACGGACCAACCCCCGACAGGCGGTTTGTCACTGGATGAGCGGGCGCTGAATTGCCGCTTCGTCTTGGCGCACTAGATGGTGCGCTGTTCGACGAGTGAACTCGAAAGCGCCGCCGGCTTCGCACCAAACGCGATGCGGCTAGGAGGGTCTGTTGCGCGCGGACCTTTCAGCGCACGTTGGAGTTTTGCCTTATGGCTCGGAGAATGTTGATCGACGCGAGCCACCCGGAAGAAACGCGGGTGGCCGTGGTAAATGGTAAACGCCTCGAAGATTTCGACTACGAAACCTCTCGAAAGAAGCAACTCAAAGGGAACGTCTATCTGGCCAAGGTGGTGCGGGTGGAGCCTTCGCTGCAGGCCGCGTTCGTCGACTACGGCGGCAATCGCCACGGCTTTCTGGCGTTCAGCGAAATCCATCCGGATTACTACCAGATCCCGGTTGCCGATCGTGAGCAGTTGCTGGCCGAGGAAGATGAGGCCGACGATGCGGACGACTCGGAGCATAGCGGGGCTGTCGAGACGGTTGGTGGCGACGAGGTCGAGGAGCTTGAGCGCAAGCGCATAAAGCACTACCGGCACTACAAGATCCAGGAAGTGATCAAACGCCGGCAGATCATGCTCGTGCAGGTGGTCAAGGAAGAGCGCGGCAACAAGGGGGCGGCGCTGACTACCTATCTGTCCCTTGCAGGCCGTTACTGCGTCCTGATGCCCAACACCGGTCGCGGCGGCGGCATCAGCCGCAAGATCGGGAACGTTAAGGATCGGCGTCGACTGAAGAAGATCCTCGACGGGTTCAAGATCCCTTCGGGCATGGCTGTCATTGTCCGTACAGCCGGGGCGGAGCGAACCAAGGCGGAGATCAGGCGGGACTACGAATATCTGATGCGTCTTTGGGACGATATCCGAAATCGCACGATGGAATCGATCGCCCCGACCCTCGTGCATGAAGAGGCGAACCTGATAAAGAGATCGATACGCGATCTTTACAGCAGAGATATCGACGAGGTGCTTGTCGAGGGCGAGACGGGCTATCGGATCGCCAAGGACTTCATGAAGGCGATGGTACCGAGTCACGCCAAACGGGTTCAGCCTTACGACGATTCGGTCATTCCGCTGTTTTTCCGCTATCAGGTCGAGAACCAGATCGACGCCATCTACAATCCGATCGTCCAGTTGCGCTCGGGTGGCTACCTTGTCATGCACAGCACCGAGGCGTTGGTTGCGATCGACGTGAACTCGGGTCGCGCGACACGCGAGCGCCATATCGAGGAAACCGCGATCAAGACCAATCTTGAGGCGGCCGAGGAAGTTGCCCGGCAACTCCGTTTGCGGGACCTTGCCGGGCTGATCGTGATCGATTTCATCGATATGGAGGAGAACCGCAACAATGCGGCGGTCGAACGCCGGCTTAAGGAGGCGCTGCGAAATGATCGCGCGCGGATCCAGATCGGTCATATCAGCGCGTTTGGCCTGCTGGAAATGTCGCGGCAGAGATTGCGACCGAGCCTGCTCGAGACCTCCAGCGAATTGTGCACCGCCTGCGGCGGAACCGGACATATCCGTTCGACGGAATCCACCGCGCTCCATGTGATGCGCGGAATCGAGGAAGAGGGCCTACGCCGTCGAGCCGCGGAGATTGCGGTGTTCGTTCCTTCCGCGGTGGCGCTGTATATCCTGAACGAGAAGCGCGACATTATCGCCTCGATCGAGCAGCGCTGCGCGCTCAAGGTGGTCATCGCAGCGGACGATGGGCTGATATCGCCGGAATACAGGATCGAGCGGGTACGCGCGCGTGAAGGAGCGGAAGCCGAAGCCGAGGGCGAGGATGCGGGCGCGCCGGAAGAAGGCGACGAAGACGGCGGGCGGCGCAAGCGCCGTCCCCGGCGCCGGCGTAAGGAACGGCGCGAGACCGATGTCGCCGAGGCGGCCGAATCTTCCGAGTCGGAAGAGGAGGCTTCGGAGCCGGCAGCTGTCACGGCCGAAGAAGCAGAGGAAGAACCCCGCAAACGCCGGCGCCGCGGCAAGCGCGGCGGACGGCGGCGCGGCCGCAAGACGCCGGATGCTGTATCGCCCGAGACAGAGGTCTTGCCCGGTGAAGAAGGCGAGGCGGCTGCTTTGCAGGAGCAGGCCCCGCCCGTTGAGGACGCGCCTGACGGCGAAGATCGGGCGGAGCTGCAAGACGAACCGGCCGTGCCGGACCGCAAGAAACCTGGCCGGCGGCGGAAGAAGAGCCAGCCGCTCGACGCAGAAGCCCACGAGCCGCTGGAAGCGGAGCTGGCACAGCCGGTGACGGCGCCGACCGAGGACACGGCGCCGGCTGAGGAGACGACGCCGACCGAGGAGACGGCGCCGGCTGAGGAGACGGCGCCGACAGATGCCGTCGAGGAAAAAACAAAACCGGCGCGCCGCCGGCGCGCCGCTGCAAAGAGTAGTGCAAAAGCGAAAGCGGCGGCCAAACCCGCCGCTCGGAAGAGGACGACCCGCAAGAGCGCCACGACGGCGAAGCGACGGGCCGCCGAACTACCCGCCGAGCCGCCGTCACATGACGAGCCCCCCCCGTTGGCGCGAGCTGGCGCGCAGTTCGGCGTCGACGCCCCCATTTCACCAGTCGGCGTTGAAACAATTCTCCCCACCGCCATGGATTTGGCGCCGGAAACCGCCCTCGCGGAGCCCGTGTCGGCCGAGGAGGCGGCGGTCGGAGATGACAAGTCGGATACGCCCGAGGAGTCAAAGCCGAAGCGCACCGGCTGGTGGCGCCGATCTTGATATCCCAGCTCTTTTTGGCTTGACGGGTCCTGCAGCGGACCGGATGCCCACGCCAAATGGCGATTTGTGGCGCATCCGGCCGTCGTCGCCGTCAATTGACGATCAGTTAACAAATGGTAAATAATGATTTGTTGCCTTGCAGCGACTGCGAGCTTGGCGGCACCGAAATCTTTGCGCGGCGGGACAACGTTTCCGCCAACAGGGCGGTAGCTTGCAATGTTCGGTACCAAGAAGGATCTCAGTCTACAGCCGCGGCCCCGCTCCGCCGGCCGGCATGGCGACGGCCATACGGAGGGTCGACAGGTCTGGCTGTTCCGCCTGGCGGCGCCGGTGCTCGCCGCGTTTGCCCAGCGCGGTCAGTTGCAGATCAATTATCGAGACATCGACCAAGTCGAATGCGGTGACGGCTCGGGGCCGTTATACCGGATGCGCCTCAATAGCATGCGGCTCATCCCCAAGATCGTCCTCAATCCCGACCTGGCCGCCGGCGAAGGTTACATGAACAGGGAATGGGATTTGCAGCGCGGCGATCTTGCCGGTCTGATCGGCATGTTTCGGCGCAACGAGAAGGCGGCATCCGACACGGTATGGGGACGGCGCATTCGCTATGCGATCCGTCTGTTGCGCCGGGCCCGGAAGATCAGCCCGCGCAGGGCACGCCGCAATGCCGCACACCATTATGACATCGGCAACGACCTCTACGCGGGGTTTCTCGATGAGGGCATGAACTATTCCTGCGCCTTCTTCGCCTCTGCTGGACAATCACTGAGGGATGCGCAACTCAACAAGCTGCGGACCACGATCGCCCGACTCGGGATCGAACCGGGTGCGCGCGTTCTTGACATTGGCAGTGGCTGGGGTGAGCTGACGCGTCTGATCAGCGATGAGACGAGCGCCGGCCAGGTCGTCGGCATCACGCTCGCGGACAGGCAGCGCCAGTTGGCCGAACGCTTGGCTGGAGCTCGCCTGGGGGAGCGACTTGGATATCGTCTCGTCGATTACCGGGTGCATGCGCAAGACAATCCCCGGACCTACGACCGTATCGTCAGCATCGGCATGTTCGAACATGTTGGCGCAAAGCATCTGGAAGAATACTTCGCAGCGATTCGGCGCATGCTTGTCGAGGACGGACGGGCTCTGGTTCACTCGATCATGCGCTTGAACCGGGACGAAACCAGCCCTTGGCTGCAGAAATATATCTTCCCGGGCGGCTACATCCCCACGTTGGATGACACCGTCGCCGCCGCGCGAGCGGCGGGGCTGCAACTGGCGCACGCGCCCTTCATCCATCCAAGCTTCCATTACGCGGAAACCTTGCGGCGCTGGCGCGCGAATTTCAACGAGGCCTGGCCGGGGCTCAAGGGCGGTCAATACGACGAGCGTTTTCGCCGGATGTGGAATTTCTATCTCGCTGGAGCCGAAGCCGCCTTCGACGTTTCCGGAATGCATGTCGCGCAAGTGCTCTTCAAAAAGGCATAAGGTCCGCCGGTTCAGGCGCGGGCCCACCTCTTGAGGGCCGCGACCGCTTCGGCCATATCCTCGGTGCTCTCGGCGAAGGAGAAGCGCATGAACCGGTTGCCGCGAGCCGCGTCGAAGTCGACGCCCGGGGTCACGGCAACCCCGGCCTCCTCGAGTATCCTTCGGCACAAGGCTTCACTGTCGTTCGTCATATGGCCCACGTCTGCGTAGAGATAGAAGGCGCCGTCTGACGGCGCAAGCTCGGTGAAACCCGCGCCGGGCAGCTCGCGCAACAGCATGTCTCTGTTCGCCGCGTAACGCGCCACGTTGGCCTGCAGCTCTTCGTGACAGTCGAACGCCGCAACCGCGGCAATCTGCGAGAGAGTTGGCGGCGAAATGAACAGGTTTTGCGCCAGCGACTCGACGGTCCGCAGCAGGTCGTCGGGCACGACCATCCAGCCGAGACGCCAGCCGGTCATCGAGAAGTACTTCGAAAAGCTATTGATAATGATGGCATCGTCGCTGAGCGCAGCGACACTATCGGCCTTACGGCCAAAGGTGATACCGTGATAGATCTCATCTGACACGAGGCGAATACCGGCCTGTTCACAATAGTCGGCGAGCGCCTGCAACGCGCTTGCGTCCAGCATTGTGCCGGTTGGATTCGACGGGCTCGCAACAATCAGGCCGTCCAGCGATTTCTCGGCATGGGCCCGGTCCACGAGCTCGGGTGTCGGCTGAAATCTCGTTTCCGGCGAACTCATTAACGGCACCGGTTCAACGTTCAGCGCCGACAGAATGTTGCGGTAGCACGGATAGCCGGGCGCTGCCAACGCGACTCGGTCACCGGCATCGAAGGCCGCCAGAAACGACAGTATGAATGCACCGGACGATCCGGTGGTAACGACGATACGCGCGGCGGGTATCGAAAGCCCGTAATAATCTTGGTAATGCCGGGAGATGGCTTGTCTTAGCTCCGGTATGCCGAGGGCGACTGTATAACCCAGTCGCTGGTCGTCCAGCGCCGCACGGGCCGCCGCGATGACGCCCCGTGGTGCCCCGGTTCCCGGCTGCCCCACCTCCATATGCAGGACACGAGCGCCGGACCCCTCTTGCTCGGCCGCAGCCCGCATCACCTCCATCACGATGAAGGGCGAAATGCGCCCGCGGCGTGCGCTTTTCAGTGCCATGTCCGAGCTCCGTCCTAGTATGGGATAGACACGAGCCCGAAGCCGCGCGGATCGGTCTCGGCCCAACACAGCATCTGGCTTTCTTCGCTCGGGTAGCCTGCGGGACAAAATACGGCATTGACCTGCCCCAAGGAACGCACGGTCTCGAGTACGTGTCCACGCCGGGTCAGGGACTCTTGCTGCGGGGACGTCGCAGATGCCTCGATGCGGACGGTATTGCCCTCCCCTATGAGCATGCGGGTGCGGTGCAGCGCCGTGTCGAGCCGGCCCGTTTTGATCACCGACTCCGCAGCAACCGTCATCATCGCAGCGGCCGCCGCCGGTCCGGGGCCACCGACCGCGGCAAACTTGAACTTCGCGACGCGCGGATTGAATACGATCATGGGCCCAAGCGACAGCGAGTTGCGGTCTTCCGGACCCGGCGCCGGCGCCAGCAGGACTCCCGTTCCCGGCGCCATGATGCCGGTCCCGAAGGGCCGGTAAGATGTTACGGTGCAAGCGACTGCGTCGCCCAGTATGTCGATGACCACGAAGCCGGTGCTTTGGAGACCGCCGGTCGGCGATGGCGGTGCCGGGCCGGTGCCGACCGAAGACACCCGGTCGGGGTCGTAGTTTGCCAGCGCGGCACGCGCTGTGTCTGTCGACATCAGCGACGCAAGATCGACAGTGGTGCCGTCGTCGGCCAGCCACCGCTCGCGACCCGCCCAGGCGCGCCGGCTCGCCTCGACCAGCAGGTGAAGGGTCTCGTCCTCGTCCGCTTTGCCGTATCGGTCACGATCGGTGAGCATGACCCACATCTGACCCGCGAGAAGCCCAGCCCCGGCAGGCGGCGGCGCGAAATAAGCCAAGTCGTTTCCGAATTCGAGACCCCGCACGGGCGCCCAATCGGGCAGAAAGTTCCTCAAATCCTCATGGGCTAGACTGCCCCCGGCCAGCCGCGTGGCCGCCACCATGCGGTCCGCGAGATCGCCGAGATACATGTCGTCCGCCCCTTTCAGGCGCAACGCCGCGATCGTATCCGCCAGGTCTTTCTGGATCAGGTGGGCACCCTCGCGCGGAAGTGCGCCCGTCGGAGCGAACACCCGCCGCGTTTCCCCGTCCGACAGCAGAGCCGCGCCACCGCTCTCGATGGAGCGGGCCGATGCGCGGGTCAATCTTTTGCCCAGCCGGGCGATACGTTCGGCCGGCGCCAGTACGATGCGCCAGTCGATCGCGCCATATCGTGCATGCAACGCGGCCATCCCACGGACGTTGGCCGGAACGGCTGTCAACCGGGTCGCCGCTCCGGAGGCCGCCGGGCGTGGCGCCGGAAAATTCAGCGAATAGACCGCGCGTTCATTTCCGTCGCTGACAAGGCAAACGCCGCCGCCGCCAAGGCTTGCGGCCGACGGATAGGTCACCGCAAGGACGAAGTAGAGCGCGACGGCGGCATCCGCTGCGGATCCGCCGCGACCAAGCATCTCAGCTGCCGCCATGGCGGCCCACGGCTCGTCCGCCACGGCGACGCCCGGGAAGAAAGCCGGCTCCCCCGGCAGGTCGTCAGTTTCGCATCCTGCGATCAGGAACGCGGCAGCAAATAACCACAGCCGACGTTTGCGCCCCACCGCAGGGCGGAGTAGAGTTAACCCCCTGCGGAATAATCTAACCTTGAACCTCATGCGCCTGATTGTGTCCTTGATGGCTGGTGTGTTGACGCTGCTTGCGGCGCCGGCCATTGCGTCTGCCCAACAGTCCCCGAAGATATCTCTGGTTCGCGATGCCGAGACGGAAAATACCATCCGCTATTTTGCCGCGCCACTCCTGAAAGCCGCAGGGCTCAACCCGCAATCCCTGCGCGTTCATTTGGTGCTCGACGATCGGATGAACGCCTTTGTTGCCGGTGGGCAGCGCATCTTCATCAACACCGGTCTCCTGCGCAGCGCGGAATCGCCGGACGCGGTGATCGGCGTCTTGGCGCACGAAACGGGTCATATTGCCGGCGGCCATCTTGCCAAGATGCAGGAAAACTTGCGCTCCGCCAGCGCCCAGTCGATCATCGCCTTGGTTCTCGGCGCGGCGGCCGCGGTTGCCACCGGCGAGCCGGAAGCAGCGATCGCCGGGGCGACCATGGGCCAGTCGATCGGCCAGAGATCGTTCCTTCGATACACCAGCGCAAACGAAAGCGCGGCCGACTTGGCTGCACTTAGTTACCTCGATAAGACGGAACAGTCGGCACGCGGGTTGCTGGAGGTTCTCGAGAGCCTTCAGGACCAGGAACTGCTGTCGGGACAGCGCCAGGATCCCTATCTGCGGACTCATCCGCTGAGCCAGGAGCGGATAGCCACGGTAAGGCAGCACATGTCGAAATCGCGCTACTCGGAGCGCCCGACCAATCCCAACCTCGACCTGCTGCATCGTCGGGTCCGGGGCAAGCTGAACGGATACGTCGACCCGCCGTCCCGCACATTGTCTCGCTATGCCGCTGACGATCCGGACATCGAGGCGCGTTATGCCCGAATCCAAGCCTTCATCAAGCTTCATCGAACAACCGATGCCCTAGCAATTGTC
The DNA here is from genome assembly GCA_020356105.1 of Rhodospirillales bacterium. Lineage (GTDB taxonomy): Bacteria > Pseudomonadota > Alphaproteobacteria > UBA8366 > JADFVY01. The sequence goes on from CP070634.1 coordinate 2,635,491, forward strand.
GACGGTCTCATCGAGTCGTCGCCGAACGACATGTTCTTCCACGAAGTGAAGGGCGACATTCTTTACCGCGCCGGCCAGATCGCAGATTCGCTGCCACCCTATCGGCGCGCGATCCAGCTCGTGGAACAATCGAACGGCGAATTGCCGCTGATCCGCCTCAGCCTGGCCCAGTCGCTGCTGCAGATTCCGAGCCGGGATACCGCAGCGGAAGCCCTGGACCAATTGAAGGTCGTCGCCGATTACGAGCCTTGGACGCCCCGGGTCTGGCGTCTCATGGCGACCTCATACGGGCGGCTGGACGATTTTGGCGGTGCCGCCTATGCACTGGCCGAGGAGGCCATGCTCGTCGGGGACCGCGCAGGGGCGTCCCGCAACGTCGCCCGGGCACTCGAACAATTGCCCCCGGATTCGCCGCTTCGCGAGCGGGCACTCGATATCCAGAACCTGCTGGGCGAAGGTGGCAAAGGCGACGGCAAAGGCTAGTGATTGGTAACATTCCCGTGACCCGGAGGGCAGGCGCGGCAGGGCTTGTCGCGTGGCGCGCGAACTTCTGCTAGATTACGGCGCGAATCGCACCATATAAAACGCGCGGTTCGAAGGAATTATCGAGGAGAAATTGTTATGCGTCGGATATTCGGCACAACTTATCATGCGGCGATCGGCATTCTGCTGGTCGTACTCGGCTCCGCCCCCGCCGCGGCCGCCGAGTTCACCGATGCACAGAAGGCCGAGATCGAGAGGATCGTCGGTGAATATATTGCGAAGAACCCGGAATTCATCGCCGATTACCTGCGCGAAAATCCGGAGATCCTGATCGAGGTCTCCGAAATCCTGCGGGCACGCCAGATTGCGCTCGAAGAGGAAGCCAAGGCCTTCGCGTTGAGCGCCTATCGCGATCAGATCGAGCGTCACCCGATGACACCGGTCAGTGGCAATGCCAAGGGCGACGTCACGCTGGTCGAGTTCTTCGATTACAACTGCGGCTACTGTAAACGCGTCTTCTCCTACATTCCGGGTCTTATCAAAGAGGATCCGAACCTACGCGTCGTATGGAAGGAGTTCCCAATCCTCGGCCCGGTATCGCGCTACGCCGCCACGGCGGCGATGGCAGCCGATCGCCAGGGCAAGTACAGCGAGTTCCACAATGCCGTGATGGGCGGCGGGCGTCTCGTATCGCAGGATCAGGTACTCGCCATCGCCGAGAGAATCGGCCTCGATATGGAGCGGTTGCGCCAGGACATGGCGGATCCGGCAATCGAGGCCTATCTCGACGAGACGATCGAACTGGCCGGTGCGCTCGGCATCAACGGCACGCCCGGTTTCGTGGTCGGCGGCCAAGTGATCGCCGGCGCGGTCTCCAAGGAGGCGATGCTGCAGGCGATCGACCTTGCGCGCAAGAATGGCGGCTAGTCGGGCCGGCCGCGCCAGATAAACGGCTCGGGAAGCCTACCGTTTCGCGTCATCAGTGCCTCTAAGACCCCCATGCCGCCGCGCAACAACCCCCTCAAGCTCAACAAGCTCCAGCTCAAGACGCTTGCGATCTTGCAGGAGCTGGCCGCCGATCCCACCATCGCGCGACGCGACGCGACCAGCGGGGGAACGCAGATCTCTGCCATCCCGGCGCCGCACGGCGACCACTTCCATGTCGGGACCAAGCTCGTGCTGGCCCGCGACGCCACCGGCCTTGCCAACGAGGGCGTATGGATGGCGCTGATCCGCAAGGGTCTGGCCGGTGCCGCGGCATTTCCCCACACCATCGTGCTGACCCCCGCAGGACTCGGTTACGACACCAGCGAGGCTGGGCAGATCCTGCACGGCGCCGATCACTGAGCCATGGTGGGCTCCATTGCCATGGTGGGCTCGATTCAACGGCTACAGTCTGCACAGCGAACTCTACGGCCATCACTGATCCGACGGTAAGGATATGGCCGTCAGGTAACGAAATAGCCAATGACGAAGGCATTGGCGATGTCGACGAAGAAGGCCGCGACCAGCGGCAGGATGATGAACGCGTTGGGCGCCGGACCGTGCTTCTTCGTCACCGCCGTCATGTTGGCGATCGCCGTCGGCGTCGCACCCAGGGCGAAGCCGCCGAATCCGGCGCCCAGCACCGCCGCCTCGTAATTCGCGCCCATCAGCGGGAACAGAACGAAGACGATGAACAGGAAGGCCGCCAGAGTCTGCAGGGCGAGGATGCCAAGCAAAGGCCCGGCGAGCCCGGCCAGTGTCCACAGCTGCATGCTCATCAGCGACATCGCAAGGAAGATGTTCAACGAATAGTCGGAGATGACCGCCAACGAGCGCGTCCGCGCCGGCCACGGCAGACGCGGCATGAGGCGCGGCAGCAGGTTGGACATCACGATCGCCATCAAGAGGCAGGTGACAAACAGCGGCAGCATGATTCCGGCCTCCTGTAGCGCTTCGTTGACGATGTAGCCGAGGATGATCGCGAGGTGGAGCGCGAGCAGCGCGCTCATCAACGTCAGATGATTGATCGCCGAGCGGTCTTCCTCCGCATAGGGCAGGCCGACCATCGGCGCCGCATCGCTCGTCTCCGTGGTCAGGTTGTGACGCGTGATCAGCAGCTTGGCGATCGGCCCGCCGATTAGGCTTGCCAGGATCAACCCGAAGGTGGCGCTGGCGATGCCGATCTCCGGCGCGTTGTCGATGCCGTGCAGGCGCGCGATCTCGGGCGCCCATGCGATCGCCGTGCCGTGGCCGCCGATCAGCGACGCCGACCCCGTGAGCACGCCGAGTGCTTGCGGCAATCCGAACAGAACCGTACCGATCACGCCGATGACGTCCTGCACGACGATGTATCCAAGGGTCAGGACAAGCAGGATCAACAGCGCCCGCCCGCCCTTCACGAGGTCGGACAGGCGGGCGTTGAGGCCGATCGCAGTGAAAAAATAAATCAACAGCCTGTCGCGAGTCGCGAGTTCGAAACTGATGGACAGGTCGAACAGCGCGTGGACCCCGAGCGTGGTCAGTGCCGCGAGGAGACCCCCGGTCACCGGCTCGGGAATGTTGAACTCGCGCAGCACCGCAAAACGCCGGGTCGCCAGCACGCCCACGAAATAGACCAGGATGCCGACCGTCAGCGCGAGGAAATCGCCGATCAGAAGCGGGGAACTCTCATCCATCGGAAACCTCCGGCCATCTTCTGGCGGTGACCGCAGTTTCCTGTCCGCTCCGACGATATTCCATCACGCCCCCCGAATGCCTCGATGTCCCCGCCTCGGTGCCCACCAATTCCGTGAACGGCACGTCCGCCTGTCGCTGCTCGCCCGCGCGGCGAGGGCAACAAAATCCGAGCGGTTCTCTTTGACCGATCGGTCGGCCGTCCCGTCTTGTCTGTGCACGGTGCCCGCCACCGATCCGATGATACGAATTGCAATGAAAATCTCCAAATACGGAAGAGTCGGGCAGCTCGGCGGGGACCGGTGGCCGTCGCGATCGCACCAACTTCGTCGTTCGACCCCATGCGCCAGTGTATTCCGCGCCTTTCGGCGGTAGGTTCGGCGCCTTCAGAACGTCGGGCACCGCCGTGTGCCGTTTGATCCGAATCAATGAGGCCGCCCGACCGGTTGCATAGAGTGAATCTCCACGTGCCGGCGGGGCGGAATGCCCGCAGTCGAATTGGCGGGAAATGCGTGACCTCAGTCGAGGAGATCTGTCATGAGCATAGCCGCAACGGTTCGCGAGTACCTCGAGGAGCTCGATGTCGTCTACGACATCGTCGAGCACCCGGCCAGCAAGACCAGTCTCGAGACGGCGCACCGGGCGCACTTGCCGGCCAACTGCCTTGCCAAAGGCGTGCTGATCAAGGACGACAACGGCGTTCTGAGCCTTGCCGTGGTGCCGTCCGACCGTAGCGTCGACCTAGAGCGTGTCAGCGGCACCCTTGGACACACGGCGGAAATCGCATCGGAATCGGACGTTTCCGAGCGATTTGAAGACTGTGAGTTAGGCGCGGTCCCGCCGATCGGAAATGCCTATGCCCTGCGCGTGCTGCTCGATGAGCGTCTGACCCAGGAAGACGAGATCTACATGGAAGCGGGTGACCACCATGAACTCGTCCACGTCAGGGGCGACGAATTCAAGAGGTTGATGGGTGGCGCCCGAACGGGTGCGTTCAGCAACGCCGCCTGACGCGGCGGATCGACGCAGCAAGCAGGATTCCGGCGCCGAGCGGCCCCGGAAACCGTCTCACGAGCACTTCTTCTGCTCCCCGCCATGCAAAAAATCCGCCGCCGAATCGTTGCGATCGTGTGGCAAGGTGACGAGACGATCGTTGAGGCAGGTCAATGCGACCAGGTGGATCCTGTGGCTTATGGAGGGATCCCGATTCCGAAGCTGGAGTGGAGATCGACATGGACATGCCAATCCCACAGACGAAGTTGGCCGATCCGAAGGAATGCGGACATGTGACGCTGATTGATCATGCCAACGACAAGCAGTACGAGTTACCGGTGTTGGAGGGGTCCGAGGGACCCAACGTCATCGACGTGCAGAAACTCTACCGGGACACCGGTTATTTCACCTACGATCCGGGCTATACCTCGACCGGCAGCTGCAATTCACAGCTGACCTTCATCGACGGCGAGAAGGGAATCCTGCGCCATCGCGGCTATGCGATCGAGGAGCTGGCAGAGAAGAGCGACTATCTCGAGGTCTGTTTCCTGCTGCTCTACGGCGAGTTGCCGACCGCCGCGCAGAAGGCGGAGTTCGGACGCGAAATCACCTATCACACGATGGTGCACGAGCAGCTGCAATACTTCTACCGCGGCTTCCGGCGCGATGCCCACCCGATGGCGGTCATGGTCGGCGTGGTCGGCGCGCTCAGTGCTTTCTATCACGAGAGCACCGACATCCATGATCTCGAGAAGCGGCGGCTGGCGACCCACCAGCTGATCGCCAAGATGCCGACGCTGGCGGCAATGACCTACAAGTATTCGATCGGCCAGCCATTCATCTATCCGCGCAACGATCTGCCCTATTCCGAAAATTTCCTCTATATGACGTTTTCGGTTCCAAGCGAGGAGTACAAGATCAACCCGGTATTGTCGCGCGCCATGGATCGCATCTTCATCCTCCACGCGGATCATGAGCAGAACGCCTCGACCTCGACCGTGCGAATCGCGGGTTCCTCGGGCGCGAACCCGTTCGCGTGTATCGCCGCGGGCATCGCCTCGCTGTGGGGCCCGGCGCATGGCGGCGCCAACCAAGCAGTCCTGGCAATGCTGCGCGAGATCGGCTCGAAGGATCGCATCCCCGAGTTCATCAAGCGCGCTAAGGACAAGGACGATCCCTTCCGCCTGATGGGATTCGGCCACCGGGTCTACAAGAACTACGATCCGCGCGCCGCGATCCTGCGTGAATCGACGCACGAGGTGCTCGATGAGGTCGGAGTCAAGGACGAGCCGCTGCTCGACCTTGCGATCGAATTGGAACGCATCGCCCTCGAGGATGATTACTTCGTCGAGCGCAAGCTGTTCCCGAACGTCGATTTTTACTCTGGCATTACGCTGAAGGCGATGGGCTTCCCGGAGAGCATGTTTACGCCGCTGTTCGCACTGGGTCGCACCGCCGGCTGGATCGCCCAATGGAAGGAGATGATCAAGGATCCGCACCAGAGGATCGGGCGGCCGCGCCAGCTCTTCACGGGCCCGACGCTGCGACCCTTCGTGCCGATCGAAAAGCGCAGTTGACCGGCGCATTCCGGACACCCGGCTCGCCGTTTTCGCGCCGCCGCAGACCCGCCGCAAGCGGGTCTGCGAAGCGGCGTTTTGGCCGCCGCGTCAACAGATTAGAGCCCCTCGGATGACCGTCCCGGCCGGCCGCTGGTCTGCCAGGCGGCCATCATCATCGTCGAAAAGATCGCAGCAAGCGCCCTGATCTCTTGGATACATTCCGCTTTGGCCGTCGCAGTTATCTCCTTGCCCGCGCCGCCCGGTGCCCCGGTCCGGGCCGCGTCAAGCCGCGCCATCCGGTCGCGCACGAACGCCGTCGCGATCTTGACGAAGGCGGGAATATTTCCGTTCGGGTGGGGCGGTGCGCCGAAAGCCGTTGCGGCGCACTCGTCCGTTGGCAGAAAGGCGAGATTCCAGGATTCGTACGGCAGAAGCCCGAGTTCGGCCATCAGGAAGTGACCCATCTCGCCATTCCAGCAGGGATCGGGGATGAGGAAGAACGACCTGATCCGGCCCCCGCTAAACAGCAGCGCAAACTCCGCGTTGAACCTGGCCAGCTTTTCATCATGGCGGGCGCGCGCGTCCCGCAGCCGCGTGGACAGGTCTTCCGGCGTTGGATCCGGGTGCAAAGATGCGCCGGGACATCCACCTGCCGCCCGCGATTCACCCTCCCGACGATCTTCCCGTGCAACGGCTGTCGTGGGCAGGGTGCCGATGCCGACCGATATCTCGCTCTGCCCGGAAACTCCGCCGTGCTTGCCATTGGCCATCGATGATCCGCTCCCCAGAAAGTCGCCGCCGCGCGGTCGATCGAAATGTGCGTCGTTTCTTTTGTCATGAAGTTCCTAACATCCGATTACCAGCGCGATTGCGCCGGCCGGCTCCTCCCGATCAATTGAATTTGGCGCCGCCCCGTGATGCGGCATGATGCGTGCTCGATCCCGCCTCCTGCGGGCAACAGAGGAAGGATGCCATGGCCGACCGTCTCGATCCCGAGGGCAAACGCCTGCCGATCAAGCTCGATTCCACTTCGAACGGCGAATTCGTGCCGATCCCGCTCGATCGCGTCAATCGCAAGGCCAACCGGTTGGCCCAGGATTGGGCGTCCGAGAACGCAAAGCGGCTGGGCCTCGACCGCCGCTCCTTCATGATCTCGGCCTGTGGCGCGGCGACCACCCTGCTCGCCTTCAATCGGGCCAACGCGGCCGCGGAGAGGACCGGCGGCGTCTTCGAACTGCCGCAGGTGGCGGCGATCGACCCGGATGCGGCCCTCGAGGCCTTGGGCGGCCGCGAGTTCATTTTCGACGTGCAGGGGCACTTCGTCGGCCAGCACGGCCTCGGCCGCACCGGGCTGGGCGGTGCCGACCAGTTCATCAAGGATATCTTCCTCGATTCCGACACCGATATGATGGTGCTCTCCTTCATTCCGTCGCGGCGCGAAATGGAGCTGCTGACCATCCAGGAAGCGGACGAGGCGCGCCGCATCGTCGACCGGATGGAGGGCACGCACCGGCTCTTGCTGCACGGGCGTGCCAATCCGAACCAGCCGGGAGACCTGGAAGGCATGGACGAGCTGGCCGAAAGATGGGGGGTGTCGGCCTGGAAGTGCTACACGCAGTGGGGCCCGGACGGGAACGGTTTCTACCTTCATCACGGTGACACCGGCCTCCGGCTGATCGAACGGGCGCGCAAGCTGGGCGTCAGGAATATCTGCGTCCACAAGGGGCTGCCGTTTGGCCGTCGCTCCTACGAACACAGTCTTGCGAGCGACATCGGCATCGTCGCCCGCATGTTCCCCGACGTGAACTTCCTCGTCTACCATTCGGGCTTCATCGCCGGTCAGCCCGAGGGGCCATACGATCCAAGCCGTGGCGAGGGCGTGGACGAGCTGATCCGCTCGGTCGAGGAGAACGGGATTTCCCGCAACGCCAATGTCTATGCCGAGCTCGGCAGCACCTGGCGCTATGCAATGCGCGTTCCGGATACGGCGGCGCACATCGTCGGCAAGCTTGTCAAACACATCGGCGAGGACAACGTGCTGTGGGGCTCCGACTGTATCTGGTACGGCTCGCCCCAGGACCAGATCCAGGCGTTCCGCAGCTTCCAGATCTCACAGGAATTCCAGGAAAAATACGGCTATCCGAGGATGACGCCGCGGCTGCGGGCCAAGATATTCGGACTTAACGCGACGCGGCCCTACGGCGTCGATGCCGGTGAGGTACTGAAGCGGGCGCGGCGCGATGCGATCGAGCGCCGCCGGACCGAATACCGCGCACATCCCGACCCGCATTTCCTGACCTTCGGGCCCAGGACTCGACGCGAATTCCTCGCCAATCTGAAGGCGCGCGGCGGCTCGCCGGTCTAGCGAGTCGACCGCCGGGTACTGGCCTCTTCGGCCGGCTTCCGCCCGTTTGCGTTCAGCCATTCGAGGGTGCGCGCCTCGAGCAGGTCGAAGAACGGGTTGTGCCGTAGCCGCAGCAGCCAGTCATCGGGAAAGCGTAGCAGGCCGCGCTCGCCCCGCACGGCGATCTGCCCGAGAAATATCATGTCCTGATCCGGCGGCGGCTCGCGCCCGTAGAGCGGATCGTCCGGCGGGAACGGCAGCGCCACGTGGGACAGCGAGAGTACGCCCGAGGGCCACGAGACGCCCGCCGGTTCGGTCGACATCTCGGTGGAGAACGGCGCCTTGCGGCGCCGCACGACGCGGTCGCTGTCGGGGCCCTCATTGGCGATCAGGGTCAAGGTGAAAGGCAGCGAGCCGTCGCCAAGAAGCCGGTTCGTGAACGGGCCGGGATCATCGATCAGGATCGCGCTGGCGACGGCGGCACGGTTGATGTCGAACAGCACCAGCTCATTGCGGTGGGGCGCCAGATGGCTCAGCAGATTGTCGACCACCGCGTCGATCGAAACGGTGGCGTCGACTGTCGACTTGAATACCAGGATCGGCGGCAGATCCTCGATCGGGCCAGCACGGGCTCGCCCCCGGATCCGTCCGGCGAGAGAGGTCGTCAGGCGATGCACCTGGGCGCCCGCGTTGGTGGCGAAGGAGTTGTACTTATAAGGATCGAACTCGGGCAGAATGCTCAGCCAGGCGAACCGCTCGAGCCCCGGCAAAACGGCGAGACCGTCCTTCAGGCCGGCCAGGCCCGCCGCCCCGTGCACGCCGACCGCCGGCGAGACCAGGACCAGGCTTGCCGGCGCCGGTTTTGTGCGACCGTCCGCTGCCTTCAGGGCGAAATCCACGGCCAGCGCGGCACCGTTCGAATAGCCGATGATGTGCACCGGTGCCGCGTCGATCCGCGCGGCGAGATGCGCGACCGCCAGTTCCGTGGCCGCGGCCATGTCCTCCCATCGCACGTATTTCAGTCCCGAGGGCGCGGTGCCGTGGCCCGGCAGCCGCAGTCCGACGACCCAGTAACCGCGTCGGTTCAACGTCACACCAAGGGCGCGCAGGCTGTAGGGTGAATCCGACATGCCGTGCAGCAGCAGCACGCCGCCGACGGGCGCCTCGGCGGGCAGCTCGAAGCTGCGATTCCAATCCGGTTCCCGCCGCCGCGGGTCGGCCGCGCTGCCGGCGCTGTAGCGGACCAGCGCATATTCGGGGCCGGTGCCGGTGCGGTCGTAAACCTTCGTCTCGAGTTCGGCGAAGAGCTGATCCTCGAGCCGTCGGTATCCATCGAAGCCGCCGACCTCACCGGCCATCCCGGCCGTGAATTCGCCCCGCAGACGCTCCGTATGCCAGGCTTCCAGCGGTGGCCCGCCGCAGCCCTCAACGATCGCCGCCAGCAAGGCGATCGCAAGCACACGGCCGGCCCGGCCGACCTTCGAGGTCGGCCGCGCCGTCATGCTCTGACCGCAGCTCATGGCCACTATCGACCGCTGGTCAGGACCCAGTACACCGTGCCTTCCGGTGTCCGGAGCGGATAGATCAGCCGGTTGTGCGGCGTCGCCTCGTTGGTGAGCCGCAGGTAGAGATCGTCGAAAAATTCCGGCGTCTCGAGGCTGAAATTATGGAAATTGCGGGTCCGGTTTACCGGCGTGACGTCGACAAGCGCGATCCGATCGTTATCCGGCTCGACCAGATCGGCCACTCGTGCCGCCTCCTCGATCTGGTCCGGACTCATGGTATCGATGGTGCTCTCGCCGCGCCTGCGTCCGCGATTGACGATGCGGCTGAGCAACAGGGCCCGGTCGTTGGCCGAGACATAGACCGTCAGGTGCTTGGCGAGGGCCGAGACCTCCTGCTTGAACTGGCTGTCGAACTCATCGTGGTCGACGTCGGGTGCGGTCAGCACCACGTCCTCGATCTCGGTTTCCGCGTCGGCGAAATCGGCGTCCGCAAAGAGCAGGCCGAAAGCGCGCACGACCACCTCGCCGCCCATGCTGTTCGCGACCAGCCACAGCCGGTCTGGCCGAACCTCCCGGACGACGACCGCCAGCGTTGCGGCGAGTTCGGCACCGGATGCCGAGGCAATCTGCTGGGCGCGCCGGTACCCGCGCAACGACGATCCCTGGTTGCCGGGCCAGTCGAACAGCAGGATCGGCGTGTTGATGTCGAGGACATGCCCGACGAAGGCCGTCTTGCGGAGCGCCGATTCAAAAGCCTCGCGGTATCCGTGCACGATCACCAGCAGCGAGCGATCCGGCGTTCTCTCGACGCGCTCGCGCAGCTGCGCGACGAATGCTGCATCGTCCAGACTCCGAACGTCGCGCAGGCGGATTTCCTCGTTCTGAAACCAGTCGGTCGGGTCGAGGAACATGCCGAGGCCCACTCTCTGCTGGATCGCGGTATCGAACCGCCCGAACCCGACCGTTGACCCACGCTCGTTGCCGAATCCGTCGACGAACGATCCGTCCTCGGCGATACGCATCCGGTTTGTCGCATAGTAGAACCGGTAGCTTCCCGGCTCCGCCAGCTGCGCCACCGTCATGCGCCGAAACGAGAGGGTTTCGGCACGCCGCAGCGCCGCCCCGGTGGCGACGAAGAAGTGGTAGTAGCCCCACGCCCCGACACCCGCCAGCGCAAGGACGAACAGGACCCCGCCGATCAGCACGCGTCGTTTGAATCGGCCCATCGCGGCCCCGTCAGATTGGCATAGCGCGTTCGGTTGGCCGAGCCCTCCGGCACCGCCTGTCAAAGCATAGGATCTGACCGATGGGGCTTCAAGCACCGAGAGAGGGGCGAACGCGCCGGCCCTACCAACCGGGCCGGCGGCGCCCGTTACAGATTGTCGATCTCGACCGCCGCAATCGCGTCCGCCGGCGCGAAGCCGAATACCCGAGCGTAGAAATAGAGCTCGCCCTCCAGCGCCCGCTTGATGTTCTCGGCGCGGCGGAAGCCATGGCCCTCGCCTTCGAACGGCACGTATGCCACGGGAATACCCTTCGCCCGCAGCGCCGCCACCATGGCCTCGGCCTGGTTCGGCGGCACGACTTTGTCTTCGAGACCCTGGAAGAAGATCACCGGGCAGTTCAGCCCCTCGACATGGTTGATCGGCGATCGCGCGCGCCACACCGCCTCGGTCGCGGGCAGCGGCCCGACGAGTCGGTCGAGATAGCGGCTCTCGAACTTGTGGGTGTCGTCGGCCAGCGCCATCAGGTCGCCGATCCCGTAATGGCTGGCACCGGCGCGGAAAACCTCGTGGAAGGCGAGCGCGGCGAGAGTTGTATACCCGCCGGCACTGCCGCCCGTGATGATCAGCCGGGCGCCATCGACGCGCCCCTGCTCGGCCAGCCGGCGCGCCCCGGCCACGCAGTCGTCGACGTCGGCGACGCCCCAGGCCCCGTCCAGCTTGCGGCGGTAGGCGGTGCCGAAGCCGGTCGATCCGCGATAGTTGACATCGAGAACGGCGAAGCCGCGGCTGGTCCAGAACTGGATCTTGAGGGCAAGGCCGGGCCGGGCCTGCGATGTCGGGCCACCGTGAATCTTCACGATCAGCGGCGGCAATTCGCCATGCGGCCCGCCGAAATCAGGGTTCGCCGGCATATAGAGGAAGCCGTGCGCCGTCTCGCCGTCGGCACTCGCGAACGCAACCGGTTCCGCCGCCGAGACATAGCCGGGGTCGATCGCGAAATCGGCCGAGTGGCGTAATACCTCGTGCCGGCCGGTCGCGGTATCCAGCAGCACCAGCGCCGCCGGCGAGGCGTCGCCCGTTGCCTGGAAGGCGGCGCCGCCCGCGCCGACCCGAACGCAGTAATAATCTGCGAATGGCAGGTCGAAGGCCTCGAAATCGCCGGTTCCGGCGCGGAGCCGGCCGAGGCGCCAGACTCCCTCGTCGACGCGGGCCGCGACGATCGTCCCGTCGCCGGCGAAGCCGTATGTCGACATGCCGAACTGCCAGTGCCCCTGTCCGAATTCCGCTTCGGCCTGGTGCACCGCCGCCGGGGCGGCGGCATTCGCGTCCCAGCGATAGAGATTCCACCAGCCGGTCCGGTCGGAGACGAAATGCAGCACACCGTCCGGCGACCACTCTGGCTGGAAGATCGATTCATCGGCGCCGCCGGCGATCCGGCGGGCCGTGACAAGCGAACCATCGTCCGCGATGTCGGCGAGCCACAGCTCTGTGCCATCCCACGGCATATTCGGATGGTCCCAGGCGATCCAGGCGAGCTGCCGTGCGTCCGGCGAGACGCGCGGGCTGGCATAGAAATCGCGGCCGCGATGCAGCGGGGCCGCGCCGCCATCCCAGGCGATGGCCGCGAGGCGGTTCTCCGGCTCACCATCGCAGGCGTGGTCTTCGCACACGCAGATCAGTCGCTGCCGAGCCGGGTCGACCGCGAAATCGGCGAAGCGCAGGAGGCCCTCGGGCGTCAACGGCCGCGGCGTGCCGCCGGCCTCGACCACCCAGACCCGCTGATCGGCATCGTTGCAGAACCAGACCGTCCCGGCGCGCGCCGTGAAAGCGCCGCCGCCATACTCGTGCACCCGGCTGCGGGCACTGCAGTCACGCGGGATGACATCGACGATGACGCCGTCCGGGGCGCGCTTGACAATGGCCGTCCGCCCCTCCTCCGCCGGGCGCTGTTCGCCCCAGTAGATGTCGGTGCCGTCGAGCACGATATCGGTAAAGCCGATGCTGCCGCCGGTGATCAGATCCGCGGTGATCGGCGACGCCCAGGCGCCGTAGGGCGCGATGCGCTTGAGGGACACGGGTGTTTGGTTCCTCGCTCGGGGGGATTGCGGCAATCGCCGGCAACATATCACATTTGCGCGCGGCGACCGCCTCGCAAGTTGACCGATCGCACCGCGGATGAAATGCTGGTCGATCGGAACCCGACGCGAAGGAAGCCCCGATGCCCTCCGGACGTCTCCCTGCCTGTCTTGCCGGCGCCCTCTTTGCCGCGGCGTCGGCCCTCCCCGCCGCCGCCGCACCGCAGATCCTGGCCCTTCTTGCCACCGATACGGCGATCCCGCTGACCTGCGAGGATGGCGCCTGCACCGCCGAATTCAGCGGATTCTGCCTGCAGCGCAAGCGACCCGAGCCGCCGCCGGGCGCTCGCTATCTTGCTGCCGGGGGCGAGGTCACGCTGATCGTAACGGGCACGGATGGCGCGGTCCGGCGCATGCCCGCGCGCGACCATATCGTGATCGAAACCAGCCGCAGCTACACCGCCGTCCGTATCGCCGTCGCGCAGCGCCTGCTGACCGAATGGGATGCGGTGTCGCTGGCCCTTCAGATCGGCGAGCGCGTGGCGTTGATCCCGATACCCGAGGCGATGGACCCCGATCCGCAGACCGAGGCCGACATCGCTCTGGCGCTGGGGCCGCAGCACGCGCTGGGCGAGCGGATCCTCGCCGATTCCCCGGCCGAAACGGGGGCGGTGGCGCTGACCAACCGGATGATCGCCGCGCTGCCGGCAGGCCGGACAGATGCGGCGACCCGGACGGCGCTGTGGGACCGTGTCGTTACGTCGTCGACGGGCAACCTGACACCAGCCGGCGTTGCACGTGCGGCAGCGATCTACCAGCGGTGCCTTGCGAAGGTCGCGTCGGGCAGCTTTTACAGCCTGCGAAGCTGCCTCGAGATCGGTCACGACGCGCTGATGATCGATCTCAACGTCAAGTACTGGAAGGCCGGCCCCGAAAGCTGATCCGGGGCCGGCCTCGGTCGCATGCGTAAGGTCGCGTCAGCGCCGGCGCAATCTGCCGGCGGCGCGTCCCAGATTCTCGCCGAGATGGCGAGCGCCCTGGATCACCTCGAAGATCGCTGAAGCAATAAATTCGGCGGGAATGGTCGCGACCGCGAAGACCGGCGCGACAACGTACGGCTCGTGCTGTCTCTTCTCATCCGTCATGTCGTTTATCTCCAGCAAAAAGAATGAGTTAAGGAATTCGTGGTTTATTCTCTTCATGTATAGGAATATGTCCGCCTCGACCGCGTTTGTAGCGCCAATATTGCAGTGCAGCAAAGCGCCTCGCGCATGGCTCGATCGCCGCGAATTCCGGGCGCGCGAGCATGCCGGGCCGCCGGGCGGCGCGTCATGACCGGCCCCGCATCGCGGTGGCTGATCGGCGGCGGCGTCATCGTGGCTGCCGCGACCCTTTTCTATGTTCTGGCCGGGCGCGCGGTCGAGCAGCCCGCCCGCCCCGTCTTCAGCCCGGACTGGCAGCTCTGCATTCCCGGCGATTCATGCGCCACCGTGCCGGCCCCGTGCGGCGAATGGCAGGCCGTCAACAGCGTTCACAAGGAGGCGGCCACCGCCTATTACGAGCATTTGATCACGGTCGTCGAAGAAACCGGGATGGATTGTGTGGTCACCCGTCTCGGCCGAGGGGAGCCCGCCGCTCAATGTGTTTCGGGGACCTGCGCGATCGCCGAGTGAGAACCTTATCTATGTCCCGCACCGCGGTCGCGCTGGCCCTTTCCTTCCTCATCTACCTGGTTCCGATCGTTCATGTCCACGGCGGAACCCTGTTGGGGATTTATCTCTGGGTGATGCTTGTCGAAGGCCGCGGCGAATTCGAGCCGCAGTGGATCGCGTTGAACCTGGCCCTGGCAATCGCGCTGCAGGCCGCGTGGGCCACCGCGTTTCGCTGGATCCTCTCCGGCACCTGGTTGCGCTGGCTGCTGGTGGCCGGGTTCGTGCCGGCAACGGCCGTGACGGTCGTGGTCATGTACCTGCTGGTCATCCCGACATTGTTCCTGATCGAAGCCGACGACCGGCCCGAGATCGGGACCTGGCCGGTGGCGTGTTCGGTTCCCGACGCGTCGATCGCGGGCCTGCCCACTGGCGTAACGCTGGCGCTGGAGCGCGCCGGTGAGGTCTGGATCCACTCGGCGGATGGCGGATACGCGGTCCTCTCGCAACCCGATTGCAGCATCGATCCTCGCAAGCTCTTCTTTCCGGGCGTGCAGGGCAGCATCGGCTTCGTCGGCCCCGGAGGTGCAGCGCTCTACCGGATGGACGCTGACGGCGACCGGCAGTTCGAGTACTGGTACCTTGATCGCCAGCAAAGCGCACCCCGCCGGATCGAGGCACCAAGCGATCTGAGCCATTGGGCGCCCTTGGTCGACGCTCCTTCGAGGGCCCTCGCCTGGCTCGAAACGAGGCGCGGTGCAGATCGCCAGGTCGTCGCCCATATCATCGCCGTGCGAACGCTCCCGGACGGCCCGACGCTCAGTATCCCGCTCCAGATCGACCGGGTCTCGAACCCTCGCCTGGTCGATTTCGACCTTGCCGCCGGATACTTCGTCATACTCCGCAACTACCGGGAGATTATCCGTGTCGGGCCCGACGGGCTGGCCCTCGCTGCGCCGTTGCGACCACCCGGATTCGACAGTGTCGGCGCCAATGTCAGATTGCTGGACGGCGGCTGGGTCGCCTGGGACGGGTATCGCGAAAAGGGTCGTTACCGCCTCGCCTGGTCGCTGCCGCGCGGCTCCGGCATCTACGAGATCCCGAAAGGCCGCGGCATCATGGCGGTCTCCGCGGATCCGGCCGGTCGGTATATTGCCATCAGCGTATCCGGCACCCTGTCGATCGGCTCGGTCGAGGATTCCGTTCGTGTCGTGCGTGTCCGCGATGGCGCCGAAGTCTGGCGCCGGTATCTGCCGCGTTACACCCGCGGCCGGGCCGCCTTCCTCGGATCCGATCGCCTCGCCGTCACGGTCGTGGACGGGTCCGACATCCGCACCGACGTGCTGAGATTGCCGGCACCCTGACCCGCATTTATTCCGAAGTACCGTACGAATAAAACCAAATTGGCGCGCGCCGTTTCGGAAAATTCGAGAAGAATTTTAGATAAAACATCGTCGATTTCGTTATCGATTTGAGAATTTTGATGGTAAAAAAAATGTTAAGTTATGCCGGTCACTCGCATGGTATAGATGCCATATAGTCAAGATCTAAGATAATTCTATTGTGGACAGCGGTCAGCTAAAACTGGATACGGGCATATTTGAGAAACAAGATATGCGGAGCGCGATGGCAAGAGACTCGTTGTTGGCGGGGTGCGAGGCACTCATGAGCCGCGATTTCGCGGGGGCAGCGCGTGCCTTCGATCGGGGCACAACGCTAGACCCGGACAACCCGGCACTCTTGCACGGCGCCGCCGTGGCGGCGCGTCGCCTCGGAGACCTTGGCGCGGCCGAAGCCCATTACCGCGCCGCGATCGTGGTCGCCGAACGCCGGACGGACGACCCGGCGACGAATGTGCTTGCGATCACCTTACGTCTCGTCGAGTTGTACCGCCGTCAAGGACGCGATGACGAGGCTCAGGCCCTTTGCCTGCGGGTCCTGTGTTCGCGGCACACCGGCCAATCTGCGATCGCGCTCAGCAGGCTCTATGTTTGTCTTGCCGAGATATATCGGCGTCGCGGACAGTTCGCGGCAGCAGCGCATGCCTACCGCGCTGCTATCAAACTCCGGGGCAGGATTTTCGGTGACCGACACCCCAAGACGGTACAGATCCTGTCTCCCCTCTCCGATGTCTGCCGGCAGCTTGGCCGGTACGACGAAGCCGACGATCTGGCGCGGCGGTCCAGAACCGCGCTCGGGGCGTTCGAGCACAAAAGTGCGGCCGGTCATGCCTGAGGCCGACCGCGGAAAAAAACAAACAGGCGGCATTCTCTCCTTTAGATGATGGTCCCGCCGGTTCCAGGAACCGGCGGGTCTTCTTTGTTCCGGGGGCTGGACCAATGCACCCCCCGGTTTCTATTGTGCCACGCAAGGGAGCCATCCGCCCGCAGGGACATCGAGATGAAACTGTCCGATATCGCGCTCGGCGTCATCGTCGCCACGACCTGGGGCTTGGGACTGACGCTGGCCAAGGCGGCGCTCGCTGAATTCCCGCCCATCCTGCTGACGGCATTCCGGTTCTCCGTCACGGCCCTGGCGCTGGTCTGGTTCGTCAAGCCGCCCGTCGGCCAGATGCGACGCGTCTTCTTGATTTCATTCGTCATCAGCACCCTTCAGTACAGCCTTACCTTCACGGGACTGGCCGGCGTCGATGCCTCGACCGCGGCGATCGTCATTCAACTCGAGGTTCCCTTCGCCACTCTTCTCGCAGCGCTGTTTCTTGGCGATCGCATCGGCATATGGAGGATCGCAGGAATGATCCTGGCCTTCGGGGGTGTCGCCCTGATCGCGGGCCAGCCGCAAATGCAGGACGAATTGCTGCCGCTGTTCCTCGTGCTCGCCGGCGCCTTCGTCTGGGCGGTCGGGAATGTCCTCGTCAAGACGCTCGGCGGGTCCGTCGCGGGTTTCCGATTGATCGCCTGGCTCGCCGTGTTCTCGGCACCGCAGCTGTTCGTCGCGTCCCTGCTGCTGGAGGACGGTCAGGCCGCGGCGATCGCCGGCGCGACCGCACTCGGCTGGGGCGTCGTGCTGTATCTCGGCCTCGTGATGACGGCCTTCGGATACGGGTTGTGGTTCCACCTCCTCAATCGCCACCCGGTAAGCCATGTCATGCCGTTCCTGCTCTTGTTGCCGGTGACCTCGATGGTTAGTGCCGTCCTGCTGCTGGGCGAGATTCTCTCCGCAGTGACGGTGACCGGGGCTGCGTTCGTCCTGCTCGGCGTCGGAACGATCATGTGCCGACAGGCGCGAAAGGCCGGCAGCGCTTCGGTGGCGGCGCCACAGGCCGTGCCCCCCGACTGACCGGTATTGCGGTCGGGCGGGTCACCTGCCTATGTATCATGCATGGATGATCTTCTGTTGCACCATGCCGATACGATCCGGCTTGCGTTCTTCATCGGCGTGTTCGCGGTCATGGCCGGGTGGGAAACGATCATGCCGCGACGGCAACGCAGCTTCCGGCGACTGCAGCGCTGGCCGAGCAATATCGGGATCGTGGCGCTCAACACGTTGATCCTGAAAGTCGCGCTGCCCGTAGCGGCGGTCGAATTCGCGGCAACGGCCGGGGTGCGGGGCTGGGGCCTGTTCCCCGCCCTCGACCTGCCATTCTGGCTCGAGTTCCTGCTGGCCGTCGCGGTACTGGATTTCGTGATTTACCTGCAGCACGTGTTGTTCCATGCGGTGCCGGTGTTGTGGCGGCTGCACCGCATGCACCATGCCGATCTCGATTTCGACGTGACCACGGGCGCTCGCTTCCACCCGATCGAGATCCTTCTGTCGATGGGCATCAAGTTTGCGGCGATCGCAGCGCTCGGTCCGCCCGCGGTGGCGGTACTGGTCTTCGAGATCCTGTTGAACGGCACGGCGATGTTCAACCATGCCAACGCCAGATTGCCCCTCGGGGTCGACCGCTGGCTGCGCTGGCTTGTCGTGACGCCCGATATGCACCGCGTCCATCATTCCGTGGTGCCGCACGAGACGAACAGCAATTTCGGTTTCAACCTTCCTTGGTGGGACCGTTTGTTCGGCACCTATCGCGATCAGCCCGCGGCGGGGCACGACGGTATGACCATCGGCCTCAACCGGTTTCGCGATCCGCACGAATTGCGGCTCGACCACCTGCTCCTGCAACCATGGCGGAGCCGGGCCGACGATTATCCGATCAACCGGCGCGGCGGGTCCGACTGAGCGTCGCGCAAGGCCACCAGTTGACGGGCCCGGCGCACGAGCCGGCTTCCGGCGACCTGGTCCGTACGCACAGGCGGGGTCAGGCTGCCCCACCCTCGCGCCGCCGTTCACGGATGCCGAAAACCCGCTCGGCCGGAATCGTAACCGTCGCCCTTGTGCCGCGCCCCGCCTCGCTCTCAAGCATGATGGTACCGCCATGCAGTTCCACGAGCGCCTTGGTCAGCGGCAGGCCAAGGCCCGTCCCCTCCTCACGGCTGACCATGGGATTGTCGACCTGCCCGAACGGCTCCAGGGCCTTCGGAATGTCCTCCGGTGCCATGCCGACACCCGTATCGGAAACGCTGAAGCAAAACCGCTCCGCCGTGTCACACCACGCTCTTACCGAGACACGGCCGTTCGGCGGCGTGTACTTGATCGCATTCGAGAGCAGGTTGAGCAGGATCTGCCGCAGTTTCCTCTCATCCGCCATCAGCGCCGGCAGGTGCTCGGGCACGTCGCGCCCCAGTGTCAGGCCGGTGTTGTCGACGGGCTGCTGCAATAGATTGAGGCAGTCGTCGACGATCCCGCCGAAATCGACCACCTGCTCGTCGAGCTCCAGCCGGCCGGCCTCCACCTTCGCCAGGTCGA
Organism: Rhodospirillales bacterium; assembly: GCA_020356105.1. Lineage (GTDB taxonomy): Bacteria > Pseudomonadota > Alphaproteobacteria > UBA8366 > JADFVY01. Next base: position 2,654,795 of record CP070634.1, read on the forward strand.
GCATGTCGTTGATCAGTCCGAGCAGGTGTTTCCCGGACGCATGTATATGTCCGAGATATTCCTCGTAACGCGGGTTTCCGATCGATCCGAACGTGCCGAGTTCCATGATCTCCGCGAACCCGATTATGGAGTTGAGAGGGGTACGCAGCTCGTGGCTCATATTGGCCAGAAACTCGGATTTGGCGAGATTCGCCTTGCGTTCCTGCTCGCGCGCCTCGCGCAGCCGTTCCGCCGCCTGGCTGAGCTCGACACCCCGCTGCTGCAGCAGCTTCTGGGTAAGCTCCAGTTCGGCGACACGCACTTCGAGGGCCCGCCGATAGGTCTGGGCCTGTCCGAACGCCGCATTCAGTGCCCGGATCGGCAGCACCCAGAGGACGACGATCACACAGACTGACAGGATCGCCCCGAGTGCAAGACCAAGGGCGGTGAAGTCGAAGGCCCGATGCGGCACCTGCCCGACCCTCACCAGCGCGACGACCCGGCCGTCGACCTCGACCGGCGCTTCGCCGACCACCGAAAACAGCCACGGAATCCTTCCGTCGCGCGTAATCACGTCGCCCGAGGCGCCGACGATTTCGTGCCAGCTCTCCTCGCCGGGGCCGTGCAGCTGATTAATGGCATCGTCCAGCCAGTCGTGATCGTCGTGCCACCGCTGTGGATTTGTACGGGCCCGCAAGGCAATCAGGTCGGCCGCCCGGGCGGCTTCGTTGCGGACGTGATATTGCTCGGCCTGGTAGGCGTTGATGATAAAGAACCCGGATGTCGCGATCAGCGCGACAACCGCAAATATGACGGCGGAACGGCGAATGGCCCGGCCAAGACGCTCGTGGGAATGTTCATCCGGCTTGATGATATCGCTCATGACCACCGTGTGCGCCGCCAAAAACGTATCGCGGCTCCTCTCGTTTGCGCCTGCGCAAGCGACAATCGCGCAGGATTGCGCGCCGGCCTGACCCCTGGATAAGGCCAACCGGCGCGATACGCCGTTCCCCGTCATTGTCTGATTGGTTGGGCTGGACGCCGGATATAACGGTCCGGCAACGCCATCAATTATATTACACGATAATCCGGCTGTAGTAAATCAACCTGTCACTGCGCCTATTGCGCGCTCCAGCCGCCGTCGATACCGAGTTCCTGGCCGGTGATCTGGTCTGCCGCCGGCGAGCACAGGAACGCGGCGAGCCCGCCGATCTGCTCGGGCGTCACGAACTGCTTCGATGGCTGCTTTTCGGCCAGCAGGTCGACCATCGCCTCGTCGGCGGTCAGTTTCTTCTCGGCCGCCCGAATCTCGACCTGCTTCTGGATCAGCGGCGTCAGCACCCAGCCCGGACAGATTGCGTTGCAGGTTACGCCGCGCCCGGCCGCCTCCAGCGCCACGACCTTGGTCAGACCGACGAGGCCATGCTTGGCCGAGACATAGGCCGCCTTGTTGATCGAGGCGACGCGGCCGTGAATCGAGGCGACATTGACGATACGGCCCCAGCCATTCTTGTACATTGTTGGGATCGCGGCGCGGACCGTGTGAAAGGCCTGCGACAAGTTGAGGGCGATGATCGCATCCCAGCGCTCGGCCGGAAACTCCTCGATCGGCGCGGTGTGCTGGATGCCCGCGTTGTTGACCAGGATGTCGCAGCTTCCGAAGCCGTCCTGCGCCGTCCGGATCAGGCCGGCCGCCTCTTCCGGCCGGCTCACATCCGCGCCGTCCCACTCCACGCGCACCCCGAACGCATCCGCAATGTCTCGGCGGATCGACTCGATCGCGGCCGAATCGCCAAAACCGTTCAGAACGACATCCGCACCCTGTTCGGCAAGCGCCCGGGCAATCGCCAGACCAATCCCGCTCGTCGACCCGGTTACGACCGCCACGCGTCCCTTGAGCATGATGCCATTCCCCCTGTTTCGGCTTGCCGCCAGGCAACGTTATCCGTAGACCGCGTCGGCGCGCGACGCAAGACCGTCCCGCCACGCCGCAGCGGCGATCTGGGGTGCGACGTGGAAGGCGTTGCCGATACGTTTGTCAAAGATGCATCGACGATCATCCCACCGCGGCGATTGCGCCGACCGCGCGGCATGCTATAAGGGCCCGTCGGATTCCGCGGCGACTCCTGCCGAATGTCGAGTTGTCCCGTCGCTCGCGGTGATTCCGGCTCGTCCGGTGCGGGTGCCAGTTCGGCGCGATGTCTCAATCGATAACAGGGTGACGATGCCAGCGCGAAAATCGGATTTCGACAGCAAGCTGATCGGGGAAATCGCCGGGATCATGGCGGATACCGGCCTGACGGAGGTCGAACTCAGACAGGGTGACAGCACATTGCGCTTGTCGAAGACGGCGGGTGCCGCCGCCGCGGCCCCGGTGGCGGCCGCGCCGGTGCATGTCGCAGCGCCGGGCCCTGCCGCACCGGCGCCAGGCGTCGCCGCGCCGGCCGCTTCCGAACCGGCCCCGCCCGCCGTCGAGGCCGAAGCCGAGCACCCTGGCACCGTATCCTCGCCGATGGTCGGTACGGTGTATCTTGCGCCGCAGCCGGATGCAGACCCGTTCGTCAAGGCCGGCGACAAGATCGGCGAGGGTGACACGCTGATGATCATCGAGGCGATGAAGGTCATGAATCCGATACCGTCGCCGCGCGCCGGAACCGTCAAGGCAATCCTGGTCAGCGACGCCCAGCCGGTCGAGTTCGGCGATCCGCTGATCATCATCGAATAGGCGAGCGCGCCCGTGTTCGAAAAGATCCTCATCGCCAATCGCGGCGAGATCGCGCTTCGCGTGCATCGAGCCTGCCGCGAGATGGGTATCCACACCGTTGCCGTGCACTCGACGGCGGACAGCAACGCGATGCATGTCCGCCTCGCGGACGAATCAGTGTGCATCGGACCGGCCGCCTCGTCCGAGAGCTATCTCAACATGTCGGCGATCCTGTCTGCGGCCACGATCACCGGGGTCGACGCGATTCATCCGGGCATCGGGTTCTTGTCGGAGAACGCCAAGTTCGCCGAGATGGTCGAGGATCACGGCTTCGTCTTCATCGGACCGACACCCGAACACATCCGCCTGATGGGCGACAAGATCACCGCCCGGAACATGGCGGCGGAGCTTGGCCTACCGATCGTGCCGGGCTCCGATGGCGAGGTCGAGAACGACGTCGCGGCGATGAAGGTGGCCGGAGAGATCGGCTATCCCGTGCTGATCAAGGCGACCGCGGGCGGCGGCGGCAAGGGCATGCAGGTCGCGCACAACGCCGATGAAATGGCCAAGAAGCTCTCGCTGTGCCGTGCCGAGGCCAAGGCGGCGTTCGGCAATGACGCGGTCTATATCGAGAAGTACCTCGGACAGCCGCGGCACATCGAGGTCCAGGTGCTCGGCGACGGCCAGGGCGCGGTCGTCCATCTCGGCGAGCGCGACTGTTCGCTGCAGCGCCGCCACCAGAAGGTTCTCGAGGAGGCGCCCTCGCCGGCGCTCAACGCGGAATCGCGGGCGCGGATCGGCGAGCTGGTCACCACCTCCCTGTCGAAGATCAATTATCGCAGCGCCGGCACCATCGAATTCCTGTTCGAGAACGGCGAGTTCTATTTCATCGAGATGAACACGCGGCTGCAGGTCGAGCATCCGATTTCCGAGATGGTCTGCGACATGGATCTGGTCCGCGAGCAGCTGCGCGTCGCCACCGGCGCGCCGCTCGGCTACGAGCAGGATGCGATCGCGATCCACGGCCACGCGATCGAATGCCGGATCAACGCCGAGCATCCCGAGACGTTCCTGCCCTCGCCCGGCCGGATCAGCGATTATCATGCGCCGGGCGGGCTCGGGGTGCGGGTCGACTCGGCGATCTATTCCGGCTACGCGGTGCCGCCCTATTACGACAGCCTGGTCGCCAAGCTGATCGTGCACGGCGCGACCCGCAACGAATGCCTGATGCGGCTGCGGCGCGCCCTCGAGGAGTTCGTGATCGGCGGCATCGAGACGACCATCCCGCTGCACCAGAACCTCATCGCCGAGCCGGACTTCCTCAACGGCGACTACGACATACACTGGCTGGAGAGGTGGATCGCGCATCGCTGACGCCGCCGCGGCCCGGGCGCCGCCGCGCGATCGGCATCGAGTCCCTTTTCCGCGCGGTCTGGCGGCGCTATTCTGGGGCGGATTGAGGAGGCGCGCGGGGCGGCCGGCAGCGGCCGCGCCCGTGGCATCACGCAAGCGGGGTGGCAGCGCATGGAGATGCCGGAACTGACCCCGGACATGCTGCTCAGGGCATACGCGATCGGCGTGTTCCCCATGGCGGAGGACCGGGACGATCCCGACCTGTTCTGGGTCGACCCGCGCATGCGCGGGATCATTCCGCTCGACGCCTTCCACGTGCCGCGGCGGCTGCGCCGCACCGTGCGCAATAGCGGCCTGCGGGTGACCGTCGACAGCGCCTTCGAGGCGACGATCGAGGCCTGCGCCGCGTCGACCGAGCTGCGGCCGCGGACCTGGATCAACGACCGCATCATCATGCTCTACACCTCGCTGTTCCATCTCGGCTTCGCGCACAGCGTCGAATGCTGGCAGGACGGTCGGCTGGCCGGCGGGCTGTACGGCGTTGCGATGGGCGGCGCATTCTTCGGCGAGAGCATGTTCAGCCGCGCCACCGACGCCAGCAAGGTCGCCCTCGTGCATCTCGTCGCGCGGCTGCGCGCCGGCGGCTTCAGCCTCCTCGACAGCCAGTTCATCACCCGCCATCTGCGCCGCTTCGGGGCGGTCGAGATCCCGCGCAGCGATTACCGCCTGCGGCTCGCCGAGGCGCTCAAGCAGAGCGCCGAGTTCGAGACCGCGCCGTCGCGCGCCGACATCGAGGCGGTGCTGCGCGGCGATCCAAGCTAGACAATCGGAGACATGAGGGGGCCCCCGCGAACGGGGGTTTTTCGCAGGTCCATCATTTCGATATTTCTAGAAATATCGTTGACAAGCGCGCACCGCGGGCCTAACTTGCGGGGGAACGGTTCGACCGGCGCCATCGCGCGCCGGCCCGCGATAGCGGCGCTCCCGCCGGAAGGCGCGGCCATCGACGCCCGACCCGCCACGCCGCACGACAAGGACAACGCCATGAAGCTCGACGACCTCGCCGCCTGCCTCGAGACGCTCGGCCATTCGACCCGGCTGGCCGCCTTCCGCCTCTTGGTGCGGGCCGGCCGCGGCGGCCTTGCGGTCGGCGCGCTGCAGCGCCATCTCGACATTCCCGCCTCGACCCTCTCGCACCACCTCTCGCACCTCGTCGCCGCCGGCCTGGTCCGCCAGACCCGCGAGGGCCGGGTGCTTCGCTGCACCGCCGACTATGCGCGCATGGACCGCATCGTCGCGGCGCTGACCGCGGAGTGTTGCGTCGGCGTCGCCGAGGCCGAGGCGGCGGCGGAGGCCGTCCAATGCTAGCCGCGCGTATGCCCGCTTGGTTTGGAGACGCCCCGCGGCGTTCGCGCGACCTCATGCTTCGAGACGGTTGCTCCGCAACCTCCTCAGCATGAGGACACAAACACCCGAGCCTCATGCTGAGGAGGCGCGCCCTTCGACAGGCTCAGGATGAGGGCACCGTAACGAAGCATGACGTCGCGCGGCGGCGGGTGAAGATGCCGCCCGGCCGCGCCGGATAGGACAGGAGAGCCGACCATGGCCGACATCAGATTCGACAGCGCCGCGCCCGCCAACGCCAGCGCCGCCCGCACGGGTGTTACCGCCGGGGTCGACACCGATGCGGTCGCCGCCCCTGCCCCGCGAAACAGGCTGCGCCGCCTCGCCGCGCACCTCGCTCGCATCGACCGGGTGGTGCTCGCCTTCGCCGCGATCATCGCCGCGCTCGCCCTCATCGACCCGCCGCAGGCCGGCGCCAGCCTCGCCTTCACGCTCGATTCGCTGACCTTCATCGCGCCGTTCCTCGCTGCCTCGGTGCTGATCGCGGCGACCGCCAAGGCGACCGGGGCCGACGGGCGGATCGCGCAATTGCTCGACGGCCATCCCGCGGCGACGATCGCCGTCGCCGCCTTGTTCGGCGCGCTGTCGCCGTTCTGCTCCTGCGGCGTCGTGCCGGTGGTCGCGGCGCTGCTCGGCGCCGGGGTGCCGCTTGCCCCGGTGATGGCGTTCTGGATTTCCTCGCCGATCATGGACCCGGAGATGTTCATCCTAACCGCCGCGGTGATCGGCCTGCCGTTTGCGGTCGCCAAGACGCTGGCGGCGATCGGCATGGGGCTGATCGCGGGCTTCGCGACCCATGCGCTGGCCGGCCGCGCCGCCTTCGCCTCGCCCTTGCGGGCCGGCGCCGGTGGCTGCTGCGCCTCGTCCTGCGCGACCAAGGCGAAACGCCAGGCGCCGGCGCCGATCGTCTGGCGCTTCTGGCCCGATCCCGCCCGCCGCGCCGTGTTCGCATCGGAGGCCCGCGCCGCCGGCTGGTTCCTCGGCAAGTGGCTCGCCCTCGCCTTCCTGATCGAAAGCCTGATGATCGCCTGGATCCCGGGCGAGACCGTGGCGGCGTATCTCGGCGGCGCCGCCTGGTGGGCGATCCCGGCCGCGGCGCTCGCCGGCATCCCGGCCTATCTCAACGGCTTCGCCGCGATCCCGACGGTCGCCGCGTTGATGGAGCTCGGCATGGCGCCGGGCGCCGCGCTCACCTTCATGGTCGCCGGCGCGGTCACCAGCATCCCGGCGGCGATGGCGGTCTACGCGCTGGCGCGCCGCCCAGTCTTCCTGTGGTACCTCGCCCTCGGCCTCGCCGGCGCGCTCGCCTCGGGCGTGCTGTACCAGGCGGTGGCGTGAGGGGGTGGCGTATGACGTCCGCCAATCATCACTGACCGGACGTCAACGGCCGGTCCGCCGATGGACCGGTTTTGACCCAACTCGGAAGTAATGCTGGCTCGGGACTGTTCCAAAAAACGTCATACAGACGCACTCAGCATTGAGATACGCTAGCGCCAAATTTTTTCGGGAGGACAATATGAAGCGTGCGCTGTTCCTACTCGCGTTCTCTGTGTTTGCGTCGTCTGCGGTCGCTCAGGACGAGCCGCCGATGCCAATCCTATTCACCAATGTCCATGTCTTCGACGGCGTGGACGAGCAAAGGATCGAAAACGCCAATGTGGTCGTTACCGGAAATCTGATCACAGAGGTCTCCGCTGAACCGCTTGCTGTGGCGAATGCCCGCGTCATCGACGGCGGCGGGCGCACGCTGATGCCGGGGCTGATGGATGCGCATGTGCATCTGGCCCTTGTCCGCCGCCCGGGAGAGATCCGGAACACCTACGACTGGATGTATGTGGGCGCCCTCGCGGCGGTACAGGCCGAGGAGATGCTGCTGCGCGGCTTCACGACGGTGCGCGATATCGGGGGGCCGACCGTCGGACTGCACCGGGCGATCGAGGAAGGGCGGATCGTCGGACCACGCATCTTCTCTTCCGGGCCTTACATCACTCAGACGTCTGGCCACGGAGATTTCCGCAACTACAACGAACCGCATCCCGGGATTTCCGGCGAGCTCTCGCCGATGGAACGACAG
>CP070634.1:2662408-2716055 GCA_020356105.1 Rhodospirillales bacterium
GGAACTCGACCGCCTTTGCGACGCGTTGATCGCGATTCGCCAGGAGATTTCCGAAATCGAGGCCGGCAAGGCGGATCCGGAGAACAATGTGATGCGCAACGCGCCGCACACCCACCACCTGCTACTGGAGGGGGACTGGTCGCGTCCGTACTCGCGCGAGCAGGCGTATTTTCCGCTGCACACACTGCGCGAGGACAAGTACTGGCCGCCGGTCGGCCGGGTCGACAACGTGCATGGCGACCGGCATTTCGTTTGCAGCTGTCCGCCTATGGAAGCCTATGGGGAGGCGGCTGAATAACGGCGTCCCGCCCTCGCGACGACACTGTGCCGCCTCGGTGCTGGCGCTCACCGAACAAAAACATCCGGGGAATGGTGGGAGCCATTCCCCGGTTAGTTTTGGCGGGTAAGAGAGGGTTAGAGGAGTTCTTTTTACGCCTTCGTTCGTGTAGGAACATTGATCCAGATCAAATCCCGTATGAATTTTGTGGTTTTTTGACTGTTTTTTTCCGAGGGGCACCAGCGGGTCCGGCCGGATCGCCCGCCGGCCGCCAGAAGGGAGCCAGGGGATGGAAGAGGAACGCGAGGACAATCGCTTTGTTGGAACCTGGCGCTTGCTGCGCTGGGAGAATGAAAGCGCGGCCGGGTCGATCAGTTTTCCGTATGGGCGCGATCCTCGCGGGCTGCTGCACTACGCGCCGGACGGTTACATGTTCGTGCACATCATGCGGCGCCACCGGCCGCCGCTGTCCAGCGACGCATTGCTCGACGGTAGTGTTTCTGAGCGGGCCGCCGCGTTCTCCGGTCACGTCGCCTATGCCGGTCGCTGGGAGGTTCGCGGCGACCGCATGATCCACCGACTGGAGATCGCTTCGGTGCCCAACTGGAGCGGCGGCGAGCAGCACCGGGATTTCGTGTTCCTCGACGACAACCGGCTCGAACTCAGCGCCCCGATGGAATTCGACGGCCGCACCGTGCTGGCCCGCGTGCGATGGCAACGCGCATGAATGGAGCGACCCACGTGCCGCAAAGAACTTATACTCTGCGTCGCTAAACCGTCGGCGTTGTGCCGATCGTATATGGTTTGCAGGTCACAGGCCGGCTGATCGATCGAGTTGCCGGCCGGAATCGGGAAGGGATGCCGCTATTGGGCAGGTCCTGGGTGGACACGGTGCCGGTGCTGGACCACTTCACGGAGGTGGCCGATCCGGCGCGCTTCGCGCCGCTCCCCGATGACTGGGTGATCGGCGTTTCCGACGTCGTGGACTCGACTGGTGCGATCGCGGCGGGGCGCTACAAGGCGGTCAACCTCGCAGGCGCCGCGACGATCAGCGCGGTCGTCAACGCCCTCGACGGGCAATTGTCGCTGTTCGTCTTTGGCGGCGATGGGGCCCGGCTCGCCGTTCCGCCCGACGCGGCGGCGGTCGCCACGGACGCGCTGGCTCGCGTTGCCGCATGGGCGCAGCGAGACCTCGACCTGCGCCTCCGCGTCGGTACCACCCGCGTCGACGAGATCCGCGCGGCCGGGCACGATGCGCGCGTCGCATTCTGGCAGGCCTCCGACCACGTGCGCTACGCGATGTTCAGCGGTGGCGGCATGGAATGGGCCGAGGCACAACTGAAGAGTGGCACCCTTTCAGTTGCGGCGGCGCCCGCAGACGCCGAGCCAGACCTGACCGGCCTGTCCTGCCAATGGGGACCGATCCGGGCCCGACGCGGCACCATCCTGTCCCTGATCGTCAAGCAAGCACCCGGCGCTTCCGATCACCACTTTGCCGAGGCTGCAGCGGAGATCGTGCGCTTCATCGAAACGACGACGGGCCTGAACCCGGTCCCGCCAACTGGGCCCGATGTGCGCTGGCCGTCCGGGTCGCTCGAGTTGCAGGCGCGGGTAACGAGCGGCCGGCAGGCCTATTGGCGGCGCCGTCTTCGCCTGTCCGTGGTCACGGGGCTGACGTGGCTTGTATTCAAGCTCGGACTGCGTATCGGTCGCTTCGATCCCGGTCGCTACCGGCGCGAGGTTTCCCTCAACACCGATTTTCGCAAATTCGACGATGCGCTGATGATGACGGTGGATTGCTCCCCGGAGGCCGCCGAGAATCTGAGAGTGATTTTGGACCGGGCCGTCGCCGAGGGCATCATCCGCTACGGGCTGCACACGCAGGACGAGGCTCTCATGACCTGCGTCGTGCCATCGGTGCTGGCGCACACCCATATGCACTTCGTCGATGGCGCCGGCGGCGGATACGCATTGGCCGCCCGCCAGCTGCGCGGCTGATGGCGACCCCATACGCCGGCCATCGGCCACGCAACCGCACCACTCTTACGATCCGAGATCATGCCGGCTCGGTCGGCCGAGCGCCTGGCGATCGATGGCGGCGGCGAACACGGTCAACGGCGGCGGCACGGCTGCCTCCGCGCCGACCGTGGCGTGTTGTTCCGCCAGAGTCGCGAGAATGAGCGCCGCAGCCGCAAAGAGCAGTATGATGCGCCGCTTCCTCATACGGCCTGACTTAGGCACGGTGGAACACTGCCGTCAATCGCACGCTATGTCACTGGCTCCGCGATGGTCGCCAGAGCGCCGTCGCGCGCCGCGCGATAGAAGCAGCTTCGCCGGTTGGTATGGCAGGCCGGGCCGGTCTGTTCGATCAGCAGCAGCAGCGTATCGCCGTCGCAATCGACGCGCATCTCGATCAGCGACTGGACGTGGCCGGAGGTTTCGCCCTTGCGCCACAGCTTGCCGCGCGAACGCGACCAGTAGCATACACGCCCGGTTTCCAGCGTCTCGACGACCGATTCCGCGTTCATCCAGGCCATCATCAGCACCTCGCCGCTATCGTGCTGCTGGGCGATTGCCGGCACCAGCCCGTCCGCGTTGAACGTAATTTCTCCAAGAATTTCCGGTGTGGTCATGGTCCTATCCCGCCTTGCGATAGCGTTCGAAACCAGCCTCGAGGTCCGCGATTAGATCGTCCGGATCCTCGAGGCCGACATGGATGCGCATGGTCTGCCCGGTCTCCTTCCACTTGGTCGCGGTGCGTGATTTGTTCGGCCAAGTCGGGATCAAGAGGCTCTCGTAGCCGCCCCAACTCGCGCCCATCCCATGGAGTTGCAGGCCATCCATCATCGCGGCGAGCGCCGTCATGTCGTCGGATGCGAGGACGAATCCGAACAGGCTGCATGCCCCGGTGAAATCCCGCTTCCAGAGCTCGTGGCCCGGGTCGCCCTCCAGCGCCGGATGCATCACCCGCGCGACCTCGGGCCGATCCGCCAGCCAGCGCGCGAGCACAAGGCCGGATTGCTGTTGCCGCTGCAGGCGGACACCCATGGTGCGCAGGCCGCGCAGCGCGAGATAGATGTCGTCCGGCCCGGCACAGACGCCGAGACCCTGGATGTCGGTGCGGACCGTGCCGTAGCGTTCATGATCCTTCCAGACGATGACGCCCATATTGGTATCGGCGTGGCCGACGATGTACTTGGTCCCCGCCTGGAGCACGATATCGGCGCCCAGCGCCAGCGGCTTGTAGTAATACCCGGCGCCCCAGGTGTTGTCGGCGACGACCGTGGCGCCCGCGTCATGCGCCGCCGCGGCGATGGCCGGCAGGTCCTGAACCTCAAAGGTCAGCGACCCCGGCGATTCGACATAGACAACCGTGGTTTCCGGGCGGATCAGTGCGGCGATATCACCGCCGATCAGCGGATCGTAGTACTCGGTTTGAACGCCGAACTTAGCCAGAATCGTATCGCAGAAGCGTCGGGTCGGCTGGTAGGCGCTGTCGGTCATCAAGACGTGGTCGCCGGCCCTGGTGCAGGCCAGCAGCACCGTCGTGATTGCCGCCAGCCCGGATGGCGTCAAGACTGCGCCGGTTCCGCCCTCCAACTCGGCCACCGCGTCCTCCAGCGCAAAGCTGGTCGGTGTGCCGCTGCGACCATAGCGGACTTTCGCGCTGCCCCTTGCGAGATACGCCTCGAGTGTCGGCGACAGAATGGTGGAGGCGTGATAGACCGGCGGATTGACCACCCCGTAATTTTCGAACGGGGCGTTGCCGGCATGTGTCAGCAATGTATCGTCTTTCATGGCATTTCCGCTTATCTTTGCGTCGCCCGGCTGGCGGGGTTCATGGCGCGCCATTCAAGCATCGCCGCAACGGCAATTCCAGCGGCATTTCCGGCAAGGGAAGGGCGGGACGTGGACAGCGAACGGATCGATTGCGTCGTCATCGGGGCCGGTGTAATCGGGCTCGCTGTGGCGCGCGCCCTGGCCGTCGCGGGGCGCGAGGTCGTCGTGATCGAAGCCGAGGCGGCCATCGGCACCCAGACCAGTTCGCGAAACAGCGAGGTCATTCACGCCGGGATCTATTATCCGAAGGACAGCCTTAAGGCGCGCCTGTGCGTCGCCGGCCGGGACATGCTGTACCGATACTGCGACGATCATGGTGTCGCGCATCGCCGCTGCGGCAAGCTGATCGTCGCTGCTGCCGCGACCGAGGAGCCGGAGCTGGCGCGCATCGCGGTCGCCGCCGCGGCCAACGGCGTTGCCGACCTGCGTCGGCTGGACGCCGCGGCGCTGCGCGCCATCGAGCCGGCTTTGTGCGGATCGGCGGCGCTGCTATCGCCATCGACCGGTATCATCGACAGCCACGGGCTGATGCTGGCCTATCAGGGTGATGCCGAGGATCGGGGCGCCATGATCTCCTTCAACAGCCCGGTCGAAGGGGGGCGCGTGGCGGCGCAGGCTGTCGAACTGGCGATTGGCGGCGCGGCACCGATGCGACTGGTCTGCCGGTCGGTCGTCAACGCGGCGGGGCTGGCGGCGGCGGGCGTGGCATCGTCTCTCGCCGGCTTTCCCTCGCGGTACGTGCCGCGGCAATGGCTGGCGCGCGGCAATTATTTCACGCTGTCGACGCCGCCGCCCTTCGCACGGCTGATCTATCCCGTACCGGAGCCGGGCGGCCTCGGCGTGCACCTGACCCTGGATCTTGCCGGCCGTGCCCGCTTCGGGCCCGATGTCGAGTGGATCGATACGGTCGATTATGGTGTCGATCCGGCCCGCGGTGAGCGGTTCTACGCGGCGATCCGGCGATACTGGCCCGAGCTGCCCGACGGCGCCCTCGAGCCGGGATATGCCGGGATCCGGCCGAAGCTGGGACCGCCGGGCGCTCCGCCGCAGGATTTCATCGTCCAGGGTCCCGGCGATCATGGCGTGCCGGGGCTGGTGAACCTCTACGGGATCGAATCGCCTGGCCTGACCGCCTCGCTGGCGATCGCCGATCTCGTGACGGCACTGCTTCACGAAGGTTCGTAACCGAACTCGCGGACGAATGGCTCGAGGATCGGCAGGATCGGCGTCATCTGCTCGGCATAGTTGCGCCAGCGTGATACGGCGCGGTCGTTGATCGCCTGCGTTACGGCGGTCCGACTTGGTGTATGAATATCCCGGGACCGTGCACGTTCCGCATATCTGTTAACTGAATCGTTCCAAGGCAGGTCCATGAAATCGAGCACCCCGCTGACGGTTCCCTCGAAGTCAGCAACGAGGTCTTCGTAACGGTATTCTATCCATCGGATCGGCAGGATCTTCCGATAGTGGTTCCATAACTCCATCACTGCTGCATAGAACCGGGCGGTTGTCTCTAAAGACAAGAAATGCACCATGCCCTGGTTCAAGCTGAATTGCTGGAAGAAGCAACTCAGGCATACATCGCGCGGATCGCGCAGTGCAATAATCGCTGCGGCTTCGGGGAGAACGAATTGGATCGGGCCGAGTTCCACTATATTCAGCGGCTGCTTATCAACGAGGCACCGGTCGGTTAGGTCGGAACCGGTAATTTTGCGAGCGTCTTGAAGAAAATTGGCGCGCAAGCGATTGAGCTGGTCGGCCGTCAACTGGCCGAGCGCTTTCGGAATCGGCAATTTGGTCCAGTTTGCGGCATCGCGCAAAGTCGCGGCAAATGGGCTGAGCTCGTTAGTCGTCTCTACATTTGGATGGGCCCCGAGGATCTGCTCCATCAGTGTGGTTCCCGATCTCGGGAATCCCACGAAGAAGAAGAGGGGCCGCAAATCGCCGGTTAACTGAGCAGTTTTTTCGGTAACCCACGTCGCCGTAGATGACTGCATGTATGCCCTGATCGTCCGGAACATTTCATCGCGGTCTACTCCAGTCGCCTGGCTTGCCAATGCCATCAATTCGTTCGATCGCAAGTACGACTGAAATGCATCCGCGTAGTCTCCTTGCTTGTCCTGAAGCTTGCCAAGCTCGAACCAAGCGTGGGCGCGGCGATTATCCTCCAGCGGTGCAGCCGTTGCCCGCCGCAACAGCTCGCTTGCGGACCGCGTATTTCCTGATCTTGCTTGCTTCTGGCCTTCCAGGAGCAACCCCGCCGGATGCCCTGGTGCGATCGCCACGAATTTCTCGGTCAGGCGGTCGGCCTCTTCCATCTGGTGCGTATGCTCCAAGGCAAATGCCAGGGTGGCCAACGGTTCGGGTGCTGCCGGATTCAGCTGATGCGCCCGCCGCAGAACTGGTATCGCTGCGGTGTAACGGCCCAACTTGTAAAGCACTGCCCCCAGATTGGCCAAAGCGGGGAAGAAGTTGGGCGCAAGGCTGATGGCCTTCCGGTATTGTTCCTCGGCTTTGGGCAGGAGATCGGCGCGTTCCAGCGCGACCCCCAGGTTGATGAAGTTTTCGGGCTTGCCAGGCGCCAGATCCCTGGCCCGCATGTGATGGGCGATCGCCTGTTCGTGCTCTCCGGCCGCGAGCAGGGCTTGGCCGAAGTGGTCCTGTGCGACGGGATCGTTTGGCGCGACGCGCACGACGGTTTCAAAGTAACCCACGGCCTCATCTCCGCGTCCGCTCTGCAGCAGGGCAAGACCCAGATAGAAGGATATCTCCGGACTGCCCGGCGATTTCCTTATGAGTTTGCGATACCGCCGTTCCGCCTCACTTATGCGGCCCTCGCGGTGAAGTTTCTGGGCCTCGAGGAAGGATTTCCGGTGTTTCATCTCACGTTTCCTGACGCCGAACCGCCCGAGATCGAATGCGTTCTCAGCAAGGTGCGTAATCGAACTTACCGGTCTGGTGCATCGGGATCGACGATTGTTACGGTCTCTTGCTTATACGGCATGAAGCCGGCCTTCTGGTAGACCGCGAGCGCCGCCGGATGATCGAGCGTGCAGGTGTGCACCCAGAGGCGTCGTGGTTGCCCCGACCATGCGGTGTCGATCGCCCAGTCCAACATGTAGCGGCCGAGACCGCGGCCGAAATAGTCCGGAATGAGGCCGAAATAGGCGAGCTCGACCTCGCCGTCTCGGCGGCGATCGAGTTCGGCGTAGCCGGCCGGTGCACCGTCGCAATAGAGCACATAGATCTCAACGCTGGGATCGCCGATGATCGCGGCGAGTGCCTTGTCCGAAAGGAGGTTGCGTTCGTACCAGCGCCACGGCTCGCCCACCGCGCCATAGAGATAACGGTAGAAGCCGACGGTCGGCTTTTCGGCGCGCAACAGCGCGATCTTCGAGGCGGTGCGCGGCAACGGAGTCGGAGGCCGGGACGGAGCCACCTGCATTTCGAGATAGGTGATGGTGACCTCGATCTCGTTCGGTGCATCCCCTCCGGGCGGCGGCGTCAGCCATTTGGCCATCACCTCGCGGTCTTCCCGGCGGTATCCGGCGGCGTCATAGAATCCGGCGACCGGGTTGCCGCCGCGGATCATCAGGTCGACCTTCACCGCCCCGACCGATCTCAGCCAGTTCTCAGCATGGGCCATGACGGCCCGACCCAGCCCCTCGCCGCGGCGCTCGGGTGCGGTGGCGAGGTAGTAGACCCAACCGCGATGGCCATCATGCCCGACCATGACGCCGGCGATGATCGACGTGTTCTCCGCGATCACGAAGATCTCCGATTGCGGGGCGGCCCGCGCCCGCTCGATATCGGCCCTCGGCTCGTTCCAGGGACGCAAGAGATCGCAGGCCTGCCACAACGCGGTCAGTCCGTCGATGTCAGCATCTTGCAGAGGCCGGACCTTCGCCTTGCTATCCACCGGCATGGCGCCGCCTCGCCCGGTGCTGCGCCATTCGGTTCATGACTCGATCGGTGAGTCCGGATTGCCGGCCCATTCGGTCCACGAGCCGTCGAACACCGGCACATCGGTCTTGCCGATCAGATACAGACCCAGCGTGACGATACAAGCCGTCACACCCGAGCCGCAGCTCGTGAACATCGGCTTCGCCAGATCAACGCCGGCGTCCGAAAGCCTGGCTCGGATCGTATCGGCCGGCACCATGGTCTTGTCGCGGTTGAGAAAATCCGTATAGGGCAGGTTGATCGCGCCGGGCGCATGGCCGCCACGCAGGCCGGGCCAGGGTTCGGGCTCGGTGCCAGCGAACCGTCCGGCCGAACGCGTATCGATGAACTGCTCGCGGCCGCGGTCGATATTGGCGCGGACCTGCTGGTAGTCGCGCACCAGGAAGGTGTTGACCCGCGCGGTGAATTGGCGTGCCTGCGGTCGCACCCTGTCGTCGCTGACCGGCCGTCCCTCGGCCAACCATTTGGCAAGCCCGCCGTCCAGCACCGCGACGTCGTCATGTCCGAACACGCGGAACATCCACCATACTCGCGCCGCCGCCGAAACCCCGGTGGTGTCGTAAACGACGACGCGGTTGCCGTCACCGAGGCCAAGCCCGCGCACCTTGGCTGCGAATGTCTCGGGCGACGGCAGCATGTGCGGCAATTGCGAGGCGGGATCAGCGATGTCGTCGATGTCGAAGAACACCGCGCCTGGGATATGCTGGGCCTCGTATTCGGCGCGCCCATCGCGCTTGGCGGCCGGCATGTGCCAGCTGCCATCGACGATGTGAACATCGGGTGCGTTGAGATGTGCTGCCAGCCAGTCGGTCGAGACCAGCGCCTCAGGGTTCTCATATGACATCAATAATCTTCCATACGACATTTAATTTTCAATCAGAACAACGTTGACGCGACGGTTGCGTTTGCCCTTGTTCTCGATCTTTGAGACGGCAACCCTGCCGATCTCGCCGGTACGTCCGACATGGGTGCCGCCACAGGGCTGCAGATCGACGCCGGCCACCTCCATCAACCGCACCCGGCCGGTTCCGCGCGGTGGCTGAACCGACATCGTGCGCACCAGTTCCGGTTTGGCATCGAGCTCGTCGTCGGTGATCCAGCGGTGCGACAGCGGCAGGTCTGCCGCAACCAGGCGGTTGAGTTCGGCGGTCAGCGTCTCCTTGTCGAGGGTCCGGTCGCCCGTGTCGAAGTCGATGCGGCTTTTCTCTGCGCCGACCTGCGCGCCGGTGATGTGGCACGGCACGGAGGCACAGACGAGATGCAGCAGGCTGTGCATGCGCATATGGCGATGGCGCCGGGCCCAGTCGATGCGGGCCGTGACCGGGGTGCCCGGCGCCGGCGGCGCCGCGTCGGTGGCGATCAGGTGGATGATGGCATCGTCTTGCTTGACGGTGTCGCGTACCACGATCTCGGTTCCGTCGGGGAGTTCCAGCACCCCGGTGTCGCCGGGCTGGCCGCCGCCCGTCGGATAGAATACCGTACGGTCGAGCACGACATGACCGGGCGCCGCCGCCGTCACCGCCGCCGTGCACTCCCTGAGGTACGAATCCTCGCGAAACAGCTCTTCGGTCATGTCCGGCGCCTCATGCCATCCAGCGCGGCCAGGGCAGGCCCTTGTCGCGCAGGAAAGTGGGGTTGAACAGCTTCGACATGTAGCGCTGGCCCGAATCGCAAAGGATCGTGACGATCGTGTGGCCCGGGCCCATGTGCCGCGCGAGGCGGATCGCCCCGGCGACGTTGATGCCGCTCGAGCCGCCGAGGCACAGGCCTTCGTGCTGCAACAGGTCGAAGATGACCGGTAGCGCCTCCTCGTCGGGAATCCGGAACGGGACGTCGACGATCACGTCCTCGAGGTTGGCCGTGATTCGCCCCTGGCCGATGCCCTCGGTGATCGATGAGCCCTCCGCCTTGAGCTCGCCATGGGCATACCAGTTGTAGAGTGCAGCGCCCATCGGATCGGCGAGGGCGATCAGCACATCCTTGTTGCGCTCCTTCAGGGCCATCGACACGCCACCCAGCGTACCGCCGGTGCCCACCGCGCAAACGAATCCGTCGACCGTGCCGTCGGTTTGCTGCCAGATCTCCGGCCCGGTCGATCGGTAATGGCCGTCGCGGTTGGCCACGTTGTCGAACTGATTGGCCCAGATGGCGCCGTTCGGCTCCGTTCTCGCCAGCTCGTCCGCCAGCCGCCCCGAGACCTTCACATAATTGTTCGGGTCCTTGTACGGGACCGCCGGGACCTCGCGCAGTTCCGCGCCGGCCAGGCGGATCATGTCCTTCTTTTCCTGGCTCTGCGTCTCCGGGATGACGATCACCGTACGGTATCCGCGTGCATCGCCGACCAGGGCAAGACCGATGCCGGTATTTCCCGCCGTACCCTCGACGATCACCCCACCCGGACGCAGCGTGCCGCGGCGCTCGGCGTCCTCGATGATGGCCAGCGCCGCGCGGTCCTTGACCGAGCCGCCGGGATTGAGGAATTCGGCCTTGCCGAGGATGGTGCAGCCGGTCAGTTCAGAGGCTTTGTGCAGCTTGATCAGCGGCGTGTTGCCGATCGTATCGGTGAATCCGTCGCGAATGTTCATACGGTCTGCGCTGTGTTTTTTCGTGAGAGGCCCGCCCGGGGGAGGAAACTAGACCGCGACGAGGGGCGAATCAAGCGCCCGCGGATTGCCCGGGGCGGGCGCGGTTCAGGCTCGAGCTCGCCCGCGCGACGGGCGCGCACCCGTGGTTGAGCGGCGATCCGCCTGCCGGGCTCGGGGCGACGCTTGACGAATGGCGCGAACAGCCCATGATTGTTTCGTCAACCATCGGGGCACGGCCATGCGACTCACCTTGATCCTGCTGCTTCTTGTTGGGTTCTGGCCGCCGCCGGCACAGGCTCAGTCGGACGAGATCCGCGGCGTGATTTCCGGCCAGCTGTCAGCCTTTCAGGCCAACGACCTGGCCATGGCATTCAGCTTCGCATCGCCAGCGATCAAGCGCATCTTCCGGGACCCGCAGACCTTCGGGCATATGGTCCGGAACGGCTATCCGATGGTGTGGCGACCGGCGGAGGTGCGCTTCGGCGGGCTCAAGGAGGTCGGCGGGCGGATGATCCAGACGGTCCATTTCACCGATCAGGCCGGGCAGCTCTTCGAAGCCGCCTACGAGATGATCGAGACCGATCAGGGGTGGCAGATCAACGGCGTCTATATCCGCAAGGCCGAACTGGGCGCCTGACGCCGCGGTTTGGCACGGATTTGGGTCCGATGCAGGGATCCGGTGGGCGACCCCGTTTGCGGCGCGCCCCCGGCAGTGCCGAAGTGGTCAGCCTGCTGCCGTCTGCCGCGCCGCCGCAAGATCCCGATGGATTGCCGCGGCTGCGTTCTTGCCGGCACCGGCGGCGAGGATCACCGTGGCGGCGCCGGTGACGACATCGCCGCCGGCATAGATGCGGGCACGGGTCGTGCGGCCGTCCGTCTCGTCCGCCACGAGGCAGCCCCAGCGGTCTGTCTCAAGCCCGGTGGTGCTGCTCAAGAGCAGCGGGTTCGGGGTCGTGCCGATCGACAGCACCACGGTGTCGACGGGCAGCACGAACTCGCTGCCCGCCACGGGTACGGGCCGCGCCCGCCCGGACTCGTCGGGCTCGCCGAGCTCCATGACCTGGCACTTGAGGCCTGTAACCCAGCCGTCATCGTTGCCCAAGACCTCGATCGGGTTGGTCAGCCAGTGGAACTCGACGCCCTCCTCGATCGCGTGATGATATTCTTCAAGGCGGGCGGTCATCTCGGTTTCGCTGCGCCGGTAGACGATCAGCCCCTGCTCGGCGCCCATGCGCAGAGCCGAGCGCACCGTGTCCATCGCCGTGTTGCCGGCGCCGATCACCGCGACCCGCTTGCCCGCCTTCATCGGCGTGTCGGCGGTGGGGAAGTCGTAGGCGCGCATCAGATTGATGCGGGTGAGAAACTCGTTGGCCGAATAGACGCCATTCAGGTTCTCGCCCGGAATGCCGAGGAACTTGGGCAACCCGGCGCCGGTGCCGATGAAGATGGCGGCGAAGCCCATCTTTTCGAGCAGATCGTCGAGGGCGATGGTCTTGCCGACGATGACGTTGGTGACGATCTCCACTCCACGCTGTTTGAGTACTTCGATCTCCCAGTCGAGGACGGCATTGGGCAGGCGGAATTCCGGAATGCCGTATCGCAATACGCCGCCGGCCGCGTGCAGCGCCTCATAGACCGTGACCGAATAGCCCATGTCAGCGAGCTGGCCGGCGCAAACCAGACCGGCGGGGCCGGAACCGACCACCGCGATCTTCTCGTCCCGCCAGGGCCGTTGCGCGGCTTCACAAGCCGGCTGCTCCCGCTCCCAATCGGCGACGAAGCGCTCGAGATGGCCGATCGCGGCGGGCGTAAAGCGGCCGCTCAGATGGCAGCGCTCCTCGCATTGGCTTTCCTGCGGGCAAACCCGGCCGCAGATGGCGGGCAGCGGATTGGCGTCGCGCAAGATGGAGGCGGCCTTCGCGATGTCACCGGCGGCGATGGCGTGGATGAACTCCGGGATGGGGATCCGCACGGGGCAGCCCTCGACGCAGACAGCATCCTGGCAGCGCAGGCAGCGCTCGGCCTCGAACATCGCCCGCTGCAGGTCATAACCCTCGTTCACCTCCAGGAAATCGTGCGCGCGCAGGCCGGGGTCGCGCTGCGGCATCGGGGTCTTGTCGACACGTTTGACCGGCATCAGGCGCCTCCCGCCGCGCCCTGGCAGGCCGTCGCCTGTCGGTCCGCGGCCGCGTGTTCGAGATCCGCATACATCTTGTTGCGCCGCACCGCCTCGTTGAAATCGACCGCATGGGCATCGAAGAACGGGCCGTCGACGCAGGCGAACTTGACCGTGCCGTTGACCGTCACGCGGCAGCCGCCGCACATCCCGGTCCCGTCGATCATCAGGGGATCCATCGACACCAGCGTCTCGATGCCGGCGCCGCGGGTCGTTTCGGCGACGGCGCGCATCATCGGCATCGGGCCGATCGCCAGGACCCGGTCGGGCGAAGTGCCGCCATCGCCGTCGCCATCGATCAGCTGCTGCAGCCGCTCGGTAACGAGGCCCTTGAAGCCGGCGGAGCCGTCGTCGGTGCACAGTTCAAGAGAGTCACAGACGGCACCGAGCTCGTCGGTCAGGATCAGGAGGTCCTTGGCACGCGCGCCAACGATCGCCGTGGTGCGGTCGCCGCGCGATGTGAGCTCGCGCATGAGGCTTAGCAGCGCCGCGGCGCCAAAGCCGCCACCGACGCCCACGACGTGACCGCCGGGGGGAATCTCGGGTGCGGTGCCGAGCGGACCGACCACGTCGAGGATATCATCGCCTTCCTCGAGTGCTCCCAAGAGGCGCGTGGTGACGCCGACTTCCTGGACGACGATGGTGATCGTGCCGCCGGCTTCGTCGAAATCGGCAATCGTCAGCGGAATGCGCTCGCCGTCCTCGCGGACCCGAGTGATGACGAACTGCCCGGGTCGTGCCGCCGCCGCAATCAGCGGTGCTTCAACGACGAACAGCCGGGTCACCGGCGTTAGTGTACGTTTCTTGAGGATTCGCGCCATGTTCTATAGCCCTTCATGCGCGTGCATGATCTTCAAACGCTGCCAGCGCCGCTCGACCTCATCCTCGATTGCCTTCAGCCGCTCGGCATTGTCGGGCGTCAGCAGGTGGCGGGTCTTGCCCATCTGGCCGAGCCAGTCGGCGACCGGCCGGCGACGTCCGACTGCCTCGGGGTCGTAGGTGAGTGTGGTGTGGCCCTTTTCGACCTCGTAGAGCGGGAAAAAGCAGGAATCGAGGGCCGCCTGCAACACTTCCTCCGCGGCGTCGTCGGTGGTTCGCCAGTTCAGCGGGCAAAATGACAGGACCTTGCCGTAGACCAGCCCCTCGCGCTTGGCGTACCACTGCGCCTTGGCGATCTTGCGCATGAAGTCTTCCGGGTAGCCCTCGCTCGCGGTGAATACATAGGGCAGGTGGCAGGCGGCGAAGATCTGCGGCGTGTCCTTGTGATGGAAGGCCTTGCCGGCCCGCGCCTCGCCGACCTCGCTGGTCGCCGTGCGGTGGCCCATCGGCGTGGCATAGGACAGCTGGGCCCCGGTATTCATGTATCCCTGGTTGTCATATTCCAGGATGATCATGCGGTGGTTGCGGTTGGCGGCGCCCAGGGCCGGGCCCATGCCGATATCCATGCCGCCATCGCCGGTGACCATCATGAATGTGATATCAGACGATCCGGGCAGTTCGCCCCGTCGCATGCGCTCGAGATACATCTCGACGAGACCCGACAGCGTCGCCGCACCATTCTGGAACAGATTGTGGATATAAGTGATCCGGTGCGCCGTATGCGGGTAGCCGGTGGTCACGACCATGGCGCAGCCGGTCTGGAACAGGACGACGAGGTCGCCTTCGAGAACGCTGTAGGCCTGATGCAGCACCGGGAATACGCCGCAGCCGGGACAGCCGCCGTGCCCCGGAGCGACCCGGCAGGGTACCGCGGTCATTGCCCACAACGGGGCCAGTTCGACCTTCAATCGCCCACTGGCCTCATCGCGGGTGACCTGCGCCATGCCGCGCGAAACCTCCTCGGTGGCGATCGGAGGCAGGCCCGGCAGGGGCTTCTTCTCGGGATCGCCGGCATAGGCGCCGTGATAGGCGAAGGGCGTCTCCACCGCCCCTCGCTTCGCCGCCTCGAGAACCTCGGTGAAGAATTGCTCGGCATCGGCGTCATAGAAATCACGGCCGCCGAGCCCATAGATGCGGTTGAGAACCAGGGTGCGGTTCTCCGGGTCCTGCTGCAGCGCAGCGCGAATCTCGAGCCCCAGATTGCCGTTGCCGGCGCCGTAGGAATCGCCACGGTCGCCGACCAGAACGGCCCGCACATTGCGGAACAAGGCACGCAATTCCTCGCCGGGGAAGGGACGCAGCGCGTTAAGCGAGACGACGCCCACCTTCTGGCCGTCGGCGCGCAGCCGGTCGGCCACCTCTTTGGCCGTCTCGGCGGCCGAGTTGAGCAGCACGACGGCGACGTCGGCATCGTCCATGCGATAGGCATCGACCAGCGGGTAGGTGCGGCCGGTCAGCACCGCCAGCTCGGCCAGAACCTCGGGAATCACCTGTCGTGCCGCCGCCATCGCCTCGGTCAGCTGCATCTTGTTGTTGATCAGGTCGGGGTCGTTCATGTACGGCCCAAAGGTGACCGGGCGTGTCGGATCGAGCGCCGTGATCGGCGTGTCGCGCGTCCCGAGGAACCGACGCACGGCGTCGGGGTCGTCGAAGACTTCCAGCCGGCGCTTCTGATGGCTGGTGAAGAAGCCGTCATACGCGACCAATACCGGGAGCTGTACATCCTTGTGTTCGCCGATCCGCACCGCTGCGAAATTGAGGTCGTAGACGGCCTGTGGGTCGCGGGCGAGCAGGATGATCCAGCCGGTGTTGAGGACGAAGTACAGGTCGGAGTGATCGCAGCGGATGTCGAGCGGTCCGGACACCGTCCGCGTGGCCACATTGAGCACCATCGGCGTCCGCGTTCCCGCCTGCACCGGCAATTGCTCGAGCGCATACAAGAGACCCTGCGACGAGGTCACGTTGAGCACCCGGCCGCCGCCGAGGGCCGCACCATAGCAGATGCCGGCGGCACCGTGCTCGCCGTCGCCCGGCACCATGGCGATGTCGTGTTCACCTTCCGCCTGCATTTCGGACAGGGCCTCGGCCACCTCGGTCGATGGGGTGATCGGGAAATATCCCATCAGATGGAAGCCGATATCGCGCGCCGCCAGGGCGGCGGCTTCGTTGCCGTTGCGGAACTCGGCGTGCTGCCGGATCCGGGCCGGCTGTCCGGCCTCGTCGACTGAGCCGAGGTGTTCCTTGCGTACTGAAGTTACATTGGGTGTCACGGTCGTATCCAAATCAGCCATCCAGTTGCGGGAACAGCGGCTGGCCGAGCCGCTCCGCCAGTCCCGGCGTTTCCGCCTCGCGGGTCATGGCCCCGGTCGGGCAGGTCTCGATACAGCGCAGGCAGCCCTTGCAGTAGCGGTAGTCAACGCCGGTCAGCCGGACCGCGGCCGGGACCGGCTCGTTGCCCTCGGCCGTCCATACCAGGCACAGATCGGGGCACACCATGTCGCACATGCCGCAGTGAATGCATTTGTCGAGGTCGAGCACCGGCAGCCAACCGGTCCGCGATGTCGAAAGGTCGTTCCATGCCGTCGATCCGGCATTGAGGACAACACCGCCCAGCGGTGCCGTCTGGTAGCCCCAGAACGGATCGGGACGGATGATCGGCAGATCACCCTCGGCCCGGCCGATATCGGGTAGCCGCTCGAACTCGGTCGTGCCGCGATGGAACGCGGCCTGGTTGCGGGCCACCGCCTCCGGCCGCTTGCGGGCGAAGGCCTCGTTGAGCGCGTCCAGAAGGATCTCGGCATCGAGGAAGGGCACCGCTTCCGCGAGCGTTCCCAGCAGCACCGCATTAGGGCGGGATTCCTCTTCCGCTGCGATGCGCTGGGCGTCGATGCGGATGACATTGGCGGTGCGTGG
The DNA here is from genome assembly GCA_020356105.1 of Rhodospirillales bacterium. Taxonomy (GTDB): domain Bacteria; phylum Pseudomonadota; class Alphaproteobacteria; order UBA8366; family JADFVY01. Next base: position 2,679,042 of record CP070634.1, read on the forward strand.
CAGCTGCGCCAGCCCGTCCGGGATTTCGCCCGGCGGCCCGGTAAAGATCAGCGTCCCGTTGGCGCGAAATCCTGCGATGGTGGCCGGGTGGCCGAGCAGCGCCCGATGAAAGACGACGACGACATCGGGCGATTCCACCGGGGCGCTGGTGCGGATCGGCTGGTCGGCAGGTCCGAGCCGTATGAACGACTTGATCGCAGAGCCTTTCTTTTCCGATCCGTAAGAGGAGAAATGGGCGCCGTTAAGGCCCATGCGCAGAACCGCCGCCGTCGCCAGAATCTGGCCGGCCGCGTGAGCGCCGAGTCCACCGATCGATTCGAAGCGTAGCTCGAAGAACCGGTCGTTATCGGGTAATGAAGCCATGCCGACCTTCAATCATCCAGGGTCGCTGTGATTGGGGAGATTCCTGTGCGGCAACGGGGGCTTATTTATCGCTCTATAATCATTCTACGCATTGACTTGCGTCAATTAGGGTGCGGCCGTTGGCTGCTATCGGCGTGCCGACCACCGGTGCGGAATTCTCCTTGGCCTTGTATCGCGCCGTTTTCAGTCCGATCGGAGCAAAGCCGCGCCGAAATGTCGCACCTGTGGCGGTCCCGGTCGGCGATCCCCGCTGCGGGGCCCACCGTGATACGAGCCTTGCCAGATCGGGGCGGATTCAGGAGTATCCTTGGCGTCTCCGGTCACCACAATTTGACCTTCTTTTGCTGTAAATATCCGTCAAACCTTTGCGTCGTCGGGGGGAAGATGGCCGTTCTCGAGACAGACCTTAAGACAGAGCCGGCACGGCAGACCGTCACTGCGCCGCCGAAAGCCAATCGTATTGAGAAGATCGAAATGAGCCGCCACAGGCTGCCGCTCGACCCGCCGTTCGTTGCGGCATGGGACAGCCGCGCTCGCGAATCGTCTGACGTGTCGATCGTCCGGATCACCACCGCAGACGGTGCCGTCGGCATCGGGGCCGGCGGAACCATGGACGGTGTCGAACGGTATTATGATCTCTTCGTCGGCCACGATCCCCTCGACCTCGAACGGCATGCCGCGATCTTGGCCAATCTCGACTTTCATGGCGTCCGTCCCTGGGCCCTTGACGTCGCGCTGTGGGATCTCGTCGGCAAGATCCGCAAACAACCGGTCTGGCATTTGCTTGGTGGCAGGTCCGGCACCGTGCCCTGTTATGCATCAACCGGTGTGCTGCGCGAGAAAAAGGCGCTGACCGATGCGGTATCGGCGCTGGCAGGGCAGGGCTTCAAGGCGGTCAAGCTGCGCCTGCACCATGCCGATTGGAGAGAGGGTATTGCCATCCTCGAAGCCGTGGCGATCACGCTGAGTGGCAAGGCGGAACTGCTTGTCGACTGCAATCAGGGTTGGCGCATGCCTTGGGATGCGGAAGCTTGCTGGACATATCATCAAGCGTTGGCTGCGGCCTGGGAATTGAAGCGCCTCGGGGTCTACTGGATGGAAGAGCCCGTGCATCACGGCGATGTCAAGGCGATGGCCGCGCTCCGCGGTGCCACGGGTCTGCGCATCGCCGCCGGCGAAATGACGCGCGGCGAGCACGCCTTGGCCGACCTCGTCGATCGCAACGCCGTCGACGTGCTGCAGCCCGACGCGACACTGACCTGCGGCATTCTGGCCGCAAGGCGCCTGGCGCGGCGCGCGGCAGAGAGAGATGTGGCTTTCACGCCACACAGCTGGGGCAGCGGGATCGGCCTCCTGGTCAACGCCCATATATTCGCGGGCTGTGGCGGGTCGCCATGGCTGGAATACCCGCTAGACCCACCGGAATGGACGGCTGAAAGGCGCGACTTCATGCTGGCCCAGCCGATCAAGGCCGGCAAGGACGGCTGCATCGAACTGTCGGATGCGCCTGGATTCGGCATCGAGCTTGACGAGGAGCGGCTGGCCGCGACTCGCGTCGACTGATACCGGCACAGGGGGGCGGCCAGGCCGTTCTGCGAGACCCGTTCGCCTTGAACGAAGACTGATCTACGGCTCGGTGCTCATTCGATTGCCGGGTATCTCCCGGCAGCGACCCTGCTCGACGAGCACCAGGGTCGGCGCGATGTTCGGTGCCGGCTCCTTGTAGATCTCGTGGTGCAGGCTGTCTCCGAGGGATTCGAGCAACTCGACCTCGTTCTCCCAGCCGATGCGGTCGAGCCGCGTGCGCACGAACCAGACGATGGTCGCGGCGCTGTGACCGGGCAGGCAGTCGCCGAAGAAGGCCCGCGTCTCCTCAACAAGGCCGCCGTCGATCCGGCTGTAAAGCTGGCCGGGATAGCGGTGGCGCTTGGTGCGCCGGGTCATCCGACCGTCGAACGCGGAATGGACGTAGATCGACTTGTTCGACTCGCAGCCATGGCAGCGCCGGCCGGCGTAAATGTTGAAAGGTGGCCGCTCGCGACCGGCGAGTTGACCGATGAACTCCAACTCGACGATGTCAGAGCGCATCTCGGTCCGGTTGCGGAATTCGACCGTCATGTTCTTCGGGCCATAGATGCCCGGTTCGACCTGGCTGATATGGGCCGTGATCCGTCGCGGCACCCAATCCTTGTCGACGATCAGACGGTCCTGCGCGCAGCCGGCTGTCAAGCCCGCCATCATGATCGGCAAGATCGCTCGCATCGAGAGGCGCATTCGCAGAGCCTTCTTATGTTCATCGCGCAAATGACGCTGGGCCGAGCCGCCCACACGCTCGGGAGGATTAGAGAGCAATAAGACTAAATATTTGTAAAAAAACGCGGGGGTCAGCAAGGATGTCGCGCGGTCGGCTCGGCCCGGATCACGTTCTCGCAGCCGCCGTGGCTTTCCGCCGCGCGGGTGCCGCTACTGCGATCGCCCGCCTGGTCAGCCCGCCAGCGAGATCACCGGTTCCATGGCGTCGAGATCCGCATCATCGAGGTGACACTTGATGATGTGGCCGGACGCGACCCGGCGCATTGGCGGCATATCCGACTCGCAGCGGCCATCCTTCACCAGATGCTTGCGTGGGCAGCGGGTCTGGAATGGACAACCGGGTGGGGGGTTCATTGCCGACGGGATATCGCCTTCCAGCACGATATGCTTCTTGACCACCGACGTATCCGCGATCGGGACGGCCGAAAGCAGCGCCTCCGTATACGGATGGTAGGGCGGCGCGAACACCTGCTCGGTGGTGCCCTGCTCGACGACGTGGCCGAGATACATCACCACGATCCGGTCCGACAGGTAGCGCACGATCGACAGGTCGTGACTGATGAACAGCATGGTGGTGCGCGACGAACGCTGGATGTCGACCAGCAGCTCGGTGACCGCCGCCTGGACCGAGACGTCGAGCGCCGATACCGGCTCATCGGCGACGACCAGTTTGGGACGGCCGGCGAAGGCGCGGGCGATGCCGATCCGTTGCTTCTGGCCGCCCGAGAGCTGGCGCGGCATGCGACTTTCAAATTCGCGCGGCAGCTTGACCAGATCCAGCAGTTCCAGCATGGCGCTTCGTCGTTCGGCCTGCGAGGCGCCGACGCCGAACTTCTCGAGTGATCGGATGATCTGAGAGCCCACCGTGTGGCTGGGATTCAGCGTGTCGAACGGGTTCTGGAAGACCATCTGGATCGAGCTGACCGTCCCGGTGTCCCGGTCGCCGATCTCGACGTCCCCGATCTCCATGTTGCCGAGCACGGCCTTGCCATCGGTCGCGGTCTCCAACCCGAGAAGGACCCGCGCCAGAGTCGACTTGCCGCATCCGGATTCACCGACGATCGCCACCGTTTCGGCCTCGCGTGCCTCAAGCGAGACGTCTTCATTGGCCTTGACGCTGCGCGCCTCGGTGCCACCGAATATCTCGTTCGCCGCGACCCGGTAATATTTCTTCAGCCCGTCGACGCGCAGAACCGTCTCGCCCGGCACGATCGGCTCGCTGGTATGGTCGCCGGCGATCGGCGCCGCCCAGTCGATATCGTCGGTCCGCACGCACCGGGTTTCGTGACCTTCGAGTCCCCAAGGCGTGCGCATCTGCAGGTCGCCCCGGTCGCACATCCCCGCCTCGAAATGTGCGCAGCGCGGTCCGAAATTGCAGCCCGGCGGCCGCTCGTGCGGTAGCGGCAATTGACCCGGAATGGCAATCAGCGGCCGCGCTGTCTTGTCGGCGCTGGGCAGCGGAATCGAGCGGAACAGGCCCTGCGTGTAGGGGTGGCGCATGTCATCGAAGATGTCCTTGACGGTGCCGGTCTCGACCGCCTCTCCGGAATACATGACCGTGATCCGGTCGCAGGTTTCGAGGATCAAGCCAAGATTGTGGGAGATGAACAGCATCGAGGTGCCGAAGGTCTTGCCCAGATCCTTGACCAGATCGACGATGCCGGCCTCGACCGTAACGTCGAGCGCCGTGGTCGGCTCATCCATCAACAGAAGTGCCGGATTGGACAGCAACGCCATGGCGATGACGATGCGTTGCTGCTGGCCGCCGGACAACTGATGCGGATACGCATCCATGATGCGCTGCGGGTCCGGCAGGCGGACCGAGCTGAGCATCTCCAGCGCCCGCTCTATAGCAGCAGCCTCATCGACGCCCTCGTGGATGATCGGCACCTCCATCAACTGGCGACCGACCTTCATGGCCGGGTTGAGGCTGGCCATCGGTTCCTGGTAGACCATCGATATGGCGGAGCCCCGAATCTTGCGCAGTTCCGCTTCCGACATCTCGTTCATGTCCTGACCGCGAAAGCGGATAGTGCCGCCGACGATACGGCCGTTCACGCCGAGATCTCGCATGATGCCGAGCGCAACCGTCGACTTGCCGCAGCCCGATTCGCCGACCAGCCCCATCGCTTCGCCGGGCATGACCTTGCAGGAGAAATCCATGACCGCCGGGATCTCGCCGGCGCGGGTGAAAAACGAGATCGACAGGTTTTCGATGTCCAGGATCGGCTCGGTCATGGCATTGCTGTCCCTCAGTCCTTGAGCGATTGCTCGCGCAGACCGTCGGCAAGCAGATTAAGCCCCAGCACCAGCGTCGCCAAGGCGACGGTCTGTGGCAACACGATCGTCGGCGCAATCCGGATAAATCCGCGCGTCTGGTTGATCATCGAACCCCAGTCGGGCGATTCCGGCGCGAGACCTAATCCAAAGAAGCCGAGGGTGCCCAGGAGAATCGTGGTGTATCCGATCCGCAGGCAGGCATCGACGATCAGCGGACCGCGGGCATTGGGCAGGATTTCCCAAAGCATGATGTACCATGCGCGCTCGCCGCGCGTCTGGGCGGCCGCGACATAATCGCGGGTCTTGATGTCCATCGTCAGTCCACGGACGATTCGGAACACGCCCGGGGAACTGGCAAACACCACCGCGGCGAAGATGTTCAGTTCATTCGGTTCGAGGCGGATCAGGCCGAACGGGTCGCTGTCGAATACCAACCCGGCATAAAGCCAGGCGCCGATCAGCCCGGTTGCGGCGAGCAGCACCGCCAACAGCTGCGGCCGGGTTGCGTATCGGCTGTAGAACAGCAGCACAAAGAAGACGATCGGAAAGGCGAAGAAGACGCCCGACATCACGTTGGGGATCGCGGTCTCGCGCACCCCGGGCGTAACCAGCAGGTAGAAGAGCAGGATCACCGGAAAGGCCAGCACCAAATTGGCGATGAAGGTCAACACCGCATCCATCATCCGCCCGAAATATCCGGCCGGCAGACCCAGCGAAATGCCCACCATGTAGGCGACAAGGGTTGCCGCCGGGGCCACCGTCAGCACGAACTGGGAGCCATGAACCATTCGGCTGAAAAGATCGCGGCCCAGATTGTCGCCGCCGAAATAAGCTGGAATTCCGGCGCTGGTCTCGATCGTTCCGGGCGGTTTGCGCTTAATCGAGGCGAACTGCTCGATCGGATCAAAGGTCGCGATGATCTCGGGGAATATGGCGGTCAGAATCCAGAACAGGACGATTCCCAGGCCGATCATGCCGACGTTGCTGTCATAGAGACGCCCGTACAGGCCGAGCCGGCGCTTGAACACCGCGCTGCTTCCCATGATCACCGCGAGCCCCAGCCAGACGGGCCAGAAGCGAACGATCACGCCGGCCCAGATCTCGAAGAAACCGAGGGGTTCCATGCCGCGCCTACTTCACTCTGATTCGCGGGTTAAGGTAGGCATAGCCGATATCGGAGATCAGCTGCGTTATGATGACCACCGCCACCGACACGATCGAGCATGCGAGCAGGAGGTCGATGTCGTTGTTGTCGGCGGCCTCCACGAGGACCCAGCCGAACCCCTTGTAATTGAAGAGTTTCTCGACAATCACGACACCGGTCAGCAGCCACGGAAACTGCAGCATGATGACCGTGAACGGAGCGATCAGCGCGTTGCGCAGGGCGTGCTTGACGACGATCGCCCGGAAGGAGAGACCCTTAAGACGCGCCGTCCTGATGTATTGCGATGTCATCACCTCGGCCATCGAGGCGCGGGTCATGCGCGCGATATAGCCCATGCCATAGAGCGACATGGTCATCACCGGCAGGGTGAAGTTGACGAAGGTGACGTCACCGGCCTTGGCGACGCCCTTGAGGAGGCCAAGCCAGGAGGCGAAGATCACCGTGAACAGAATGCCGCTGACATACTCCGGGGTGGCGGTCGTCGCGATGGACAGCACCGACAACGACCGGTCGGTCTTGGAGCCCTCGCGCATCCCCGCTAGCACGCCGACCACGAGAGCCGACGGCACCATGGTGATCATCACCCAGAATGCGAGGATCCCCGTGTAGCCGAGGCGTTCCGGGAGGATATCGGCGACCGGCTTCCGGAAGCGGGTCGAGTACCCGAGTTCGCCCGTCACGGTATTGCCCAGCCATTCGCCGTAGCGCACAACCAGCGGCCGGCGGTAGCCATTGGCCTCGAGCCAGCTTTCGACCTGCTCGCTGGTCATCCGGTTGTTGTTCTGCTCGAGCGCCAGCTTGCGCAGGTTCGGCTCCAGATTGACCAGAGTGAAGACCACGAAGGTGAGCGCCAGCATGGTCGCCAGCATCACGCCGAGACGCCGCGCTATGAAGGCGAGCATCGCATACCCCGCTTAAGAAGACATGCCACGGATAGGAGGGGTGGCGCAGCGTCGGCGCCGCCCCCTCCGCGCGACCATCACGCGTCGTCCAGCCAGGTCTTGTCGAAATGCTGCTCGAACGTCTGGTGCATCTTGTAGCCCTTCACGTTCGGCGACATGTGGCAATACAGCGAGCGCCAGTAAGGTTGAATGATGATACCTGAGTCCTGGATGATCTTTTCGATATCCTCCATCAGGACACGTCGCTTGTCGGCATCCGCTACCGCCAACGCCGCGTTCAGCTTGCGGTCGAATTCGGGGTTCGAGTATCCGCACTCGTTCCACGCTTCACCGGACCGATAGGCGAGGGCCAGGACCTGCACACCGAGCGGTCGCATGTTCCAGTTGGTGGTCGAGAACGGATACTTGGTCCAGTCGTTCCAGAATGACGAACCCGGAATGACCGTCCGCTTGACCTTGATTCCCGCATCTCGCAGCTGCGCCGCGATAGCATCCGTGGTGTTGCGGCGCCAGTCGTCGTCGATCGAGATTAACTCGTGCTCAAAGTTCTCGGCGCCCGCCTCCTTGAGCAGGGCCACTGCCTTGGCCGGATCGCGCTTGATCTGCGGCAGTTTGAAGTATTCCGGATGGATCGGGCAGACATGGTGATTTTCTGCCGCTTCACCAAGGTTGCCATAGCCGAGTTGCAGCACCTTGTTGTTGTCGACGGCAAGGAGCATCGCCTGACGCACGCGCTGATCGTCATACGGCTTGTTGTTGACGTTCATGCGCGCGACGATCGTCGCGGCCGTCACGACATCGCTCTTCACCAGATCCAGACCATCCATGATATCGACGAAATCGGCCGTAGTCTGGTAATTGAGCTGCACCTCCTCGGCTTCGAACGCGGCAACCTCTGCCGCAGGATCGGTGCCGTAGTCGGTCCATTCGATCCCGTCGAGATACGTCTCGCCGCCCCACCAGCCGCTGCGCCGCTTGACCGAGGCCTTGATACCGACTTCGAACGACTCCAGTTCGAACGGACCCGTGCCGACCGGGAAGGTCTTCAGGTCGCCGCCGTTCTTCTCGAAGTCGCGATGGACGATCAGGGCAGGGTAGTCCGCCATCCCGGGGATAATGGTGATATCCGGCTCCGGCAGTCTCAGCTTTACGGTGTAATCGTCGACCCGGACGATTCCCCCCTCGCGCGCCTTCTTGGTTTTCGGATCGACCAGACCGCCCATTCTGGTCGCCATCGAGTTGCCCTCGACACCGGACTCGCACCAGCGGGCGATGTTGAAGATCACGTCATCGGCGTTGAAATCGTCGCCATTGTTCCATTTCACGCCCTTGCGAACACGCAGCACGTATTCCTTGGCGTCCTCGCTGATCTCCCAACCCTCGAGCAGCATCGGCTCGAAAGTGAAATCCGTGGTGTAACGGACCAGGGAGTCACAGATCTGGCGGCCGACATTGCCCATCTCGCTCCAGTCATAGATGCGCGGATCCCGGATATCCTTGACATACATCGATATCCTCAGGACCCCGCCCTTCTTGCCCTGAGCCTTGGCGGCATGCGGCGCGGTCAGGCCGAGCATCCCGTATGCGGCCGCGGTGCTGGCGCCGAACGCGCTGGCGAGGGCGAGGAACTCGCGGCGGTCGAGGCGGCCGTCCCGGGCCTCCTTCGCCCATGGTTCGACGAAGGGATGCAACGGACGCCCGCTGCGGTCGGTGAATTTCTTCGGCATACTGATTCTCCCTATTCGAATTTCTTGTTGTGCGGCGAAGGTGCGACGGTCGCTGCCACCTGCCGTCCTTGGGCAAAGCTTCGAGTAGTGGACACGTCCTGTCAATGCCCGACTATAAGATTTGCGACGATCGAAAGAGACCAAGCGCCATCTTACGAGCCGGATCGGCAGCAAAAAACCATAAAGAATGCAATGCACTCCGGCGCGGTGGCCGGATCCGAACGCGGGCCGGCACCTGTTCGCGAAGCCTGCGACGTGTCGCTATGACGCAATAGGACGGACCTGTCACCCTGCGGCAACAGGGGCGTCAGAAGCCTTCCGGGAGCTCCAGGGTATCCTGCCACAGCGCTTCTTCGACATCGACACCGGCCGCGCGCAGCCGATCGCCGTAGCCGTCAAGCCAGCGCTGAAAACTCGGCTCGGTCGCATAGCCCCGTTCCTTGACGTAACGGAACTGGAAGTAAAAGTGGAACGGCTTGAAATAGCCGGGCACGCGATGCACTTCCACGGCATCGCCACTCTTGCCCTTTGCCGCTTCGAGCGAATCCGGAAAGAACTGGAAGGTCGGCGTGAACAGCACCCGCCACTTGCGCGCCAGCTTCTTCTCAGTCGTCACCTCGCCGTCGAAATCGGTGACCTCCCTGTCACCCCACATGTTGAGTTGGAGGACGAAGAAATTCTCCTTCACGTAATTAACGATCCGCGGGATGCGGAAATTCACTTCGTGGGTCTGCTTGCAGTAGGGGCAGCCGCGCTGTTCCCAGATAATCACCAGCCTTCGGCCCGATCCCTGTGCCTCGGCGAGGTCGTCGGATAGATCCAGGAATGTCTCCTGAAAGAAAGGTTGTTTGTGCAGTCCGTCGTCTCCCAGTGCGGGCAGCGGCAATTTGCCGACGTCGGTGGTGGCGGCCGCGCTCCAGTGCGCGAATACGAAACCCAAGGCTCCCGCCAGGAATGGCAGCCATCTGCGTATCGGCATTGTTCTGCTCCCTCGTGTCCGGCCAAAGCGGCGCGCCGACCGATCCGCGGCGACGTGGCAAGCTTACCATTCCCGATGCTTGGCTCAAAGGCGGCGCACGCCTTGCTCACGATATGTTGTCCGCTTATTCGGGACGCGACTGGCGTCTCAGATAGCTGCGGAACGGCTCCGTCTGGTAGGCTTGATCGTGGACGTAGTGGAACATCGCAAGGAAATGTGGCGGCTGGAAATAGCCGGGCATTTGCGCGACCGCGCGCTTCTTGGCCGGCATCTCCGCCAGGCCGTCCGTCCGTTCCGGAAAGAACAGAAAAGTCGGCGAGAACCGGATTCCGTATTTGCGGGCCAGCCTGCGTTCCTCGATTTCCTCGCCGTCGAAATCCACGACCGCGCGGGATCCCTGAAGATTCAGCTGAAGAACCACGAATTTCTCTTGGACGAATGCCCGGATCTCGGGATCCTGAAAGTTGACGAAATGAGTTTCCTTGCAATAGGGACAGCCCTTGAGCTCCCACATGATGACAAACCGCTTGCCGGCTGCTTTTGCCTCCTCCAGGTCCTCCCCCAGATCAAGGAAACTGGTCAGAAACCAGGATTCTGTATAGAGCCCGTCCTCGGTAAGGACCGGGCCGTCGGCGCCGACCGCCGGAGAGATAAACAAGAGGCTCGCCAAGATCATCGCCGCGACGGGAATGATCCGTAAGTACCTCGGTATGGTCATGGGCATCTCTCCCGCCGTGTCGGCGGCCGCGCGTGCATTTCGCTCCGGCCGCACTCATATTCACATTTCCAGATGTTAGCATAGCGGATAGGCTGGACGAAAAGTGAAATCCGTGGTCAGACTGGGCGGATGCGGGAGGATCGTGAAATGCCTTGTGAAAGAATCGTCGGGTCGAATCGAGACCGGTTCAAGTGGTGCGGTGCGGTTTCTCTCGTCGTGGCAATATTCGTGGGCGTCCTGCCGCACCGGGCCGAGGCTGGCGACCTCGGGGCGTTCAACGACGCCTTCGCCGATGCCTACCGGCCCTACCGTCAGGCGGTCTTTTATGCCCGCACCGGAAATATCGCCGTCGCCGCGCTCGAACTGGATAGCTTCCTTGCCGAATGGTCTGGCCTGGCATCGAGGTTCGCCGCCAATCCGCCGGACGCGTTCTCGGATGACGGGCAATGGGCCGACACCCTGGATGCGATTGCGGCGGCAGGGCGTGCGGGCCTCGAGCATCTCGATGCGGGTGACAGCGAGGGGGCGGGCCGGGCGCTCGCGCCGATCCGGCAGATGGCCAGCGAGTTGCGCCGCCGCAATGGTGTTACGACCTATTCCGATGATGTCGACGAATTGAGTGCCGCGATGGACGTCCTGGCCAGATACCGTCGGGAGGTCAAGGATCTCGGTGACGCGGACGTGGTCGCCAAGGTCGCGAAACAAGCCGCCATCGTCGAGTATCTGTTCGGAAAATGCGAGGAGCGGGCCCCTCGATCGGTTGCAACGGATCCTGAGTTCCGGCGCCTGGTCGATGGTGCGAGGGAGAGCATGGACAAGCTCTGGACGTCGCTGAAGAGCGGCGACATGCGCCTCTACCGCATCGGCATCGGCGAGGTCCACTCGTATGAACGGATCCTGTTCCTGCGGTTCGGATAGACGAAACGAGGCCGGTCAGCCGATCTTGCCGAACTGGGGGAAAGTCTCCAGCAGCCAATTGCCGATATCGTTGATGCCGCCGGTCAGGAAGAGAATGCCGGTTGCCACCAGCAGCGCCCCGAGGATCCGCTCAACCCAGACGATGTGGCGGCGAAATCGCGCCATGAATCTGAGAAACAGGGGCGCAAACAGGGCCGCGCCGATGAACGGCACGCCGATGCCGGCCGCGTAGGCGGCCAGCAGCGCGGCCCCGCGGTACGCCGAATCGTCGCTCGCCGCCACCATCAGGATGGCGGCCAGGACCGGACCGACGCAGGGGGTCCAGCCGAACGCAAATGCTAAACCGACAACGTAGGCGCCGATGACGCCGGCCGGTTTCCGTTCGACGTGGAACCGAGCCTCGCGATAGAGAAAGCCGATTCGGAAAAGTCCCAGAAAATGAAGGCCCAAGGCGATTATTACGATGCCAGCTATGATGGCTAGCAAATCGATATTGTCGGCGACGATTTGGCCAAGAGCCGATGCGGTGGCACCGAACGCAATGAAGACGGTCGCGAACCCGAGGACAAAGACAACGGATGAGAGAACGACCCGGAGCGACGCGGCCCGGTCCACGGTTGCCCCGTCCTCCAGCTGCTTGAGGCTGACCCCACCGAGAAAGCACAGATAGGGGGGGACCAGGGGCAGAATGCAGGGCGACAGGAAACTCAGCATGCCGGCGACAAACGCGCCGTAATAGGTCGCATCGAGGCCGACCATTGTTTCGGATCTCCCGCTGCGCCGTCAGCCGCCGACGACCCGGATGTTCTTGTTTTCCGGTATGGCGATCACCTGCTTTTGCGAAATGTGTTTGCTGACAACGTCCCAGATCGGGGGGCCGTCGGTCCCCTCGTTGACCGATGCCCATCCGGCAACAACATAATTTTTTGCCGGATCGATCGGATCGCCGGTCTTGAGAAGCCGCATGTCGGATATGCGTTGTCCCATCTTCGCCGACGGGTCGATCGCATAGGACATGCCGCCGACCCGGACCATGTCGCCACCCTGCTGGTAGTATGGATCCGGATTGAACAGGTTGTCGGCGACGTCCTCGAGCACCACTTTCAGGAAGTCGCCGGTAAACTCCGTGCGATAGGCGGCAGGGTAGGTAATCGATGTCTGGTTGTAGACGTCCTCCAGAGTGATCTCCTGGCCCGGAAGCAGCGAGGCACCCCAGCGAAAGCCCGGCGACAGGGCAATTTCCGCGTCGCGTTCCTCGATGAGCGCGTTGCAGATCAGGTCGTCAAACGTGCCATTGAAATTGCCGCGACGGTACAGCAGGCTCTCGGTCTTGCCCAGGACCTTCGACAGTGTCGATTCGTGCGGGGCCCGGATCTCCTTGATCAGCGCCGCGATCTCGGGATCCGGTTTGATGGCGTCCGCAAACACGGGAATCAATCTGTACCGGTAATTCGCGACCTTGCCGTTCCTCACGTCGAGATCGAGCCGCGAGAGGAACTTGCCATGCGATCCCGAGGCAATCAGTAGCGTACCGTTCTCTTCCAGCGCCACTGGCAATGCGTCGTGCGTATGGCCCGTCAGGATCACGTCGATACCGTCAACGCGCCCGGCCAGCTTGCGATCGACGTCAAAACCATTGTGGCTGAGCAATACGACGAGCTCGGCACCCTCCGCGCGGGCCTCCTCCACCAGCTCGCGCACGCGATTCTCCTGAATCCCGAAACTCCATGTGGGAATCTTGTATCTCGGATTGGCGACCGGGGTGTAGGGGAACGCCTGTCCGACGACGCCGATTTTCACGCCGCCGCGTTCGAAATAGGCGATCCCGTCGAACACCGGCTCATCCCACTCGGTGTCGCGGACATTGCCTGCAAGAAACGGAAATTCAAGCTGCTCCAACAGTTCCTGCACCCGCTCGGTGCCGTAGGTGAATTCCCAGTGCGCTGTCATTGCATCGGTCGCCATCGCATTCATCGCTTGCACCATGTCGGCGCCCTGGGTTTCAAGCGATGTGTAGGAACCCTGCCAGGTATCGCCGCTGTCTAGGAACAGCGTGTTAGCGGGGCGCTGCGCGCGAATCGCCTTGACCAGTGTGGCCAGACGATCGAGACCGCCGACACGGCCATAATTTTTCGCCAGCGCGGCAAAATCGACGCTGGTAAGAGCGTAAGCGTCGGGCGAGGGGGCGGGAATGGCAAAACGCCTCAGAAAATCCTGGCCGGTGATGTGCGGCGGCAAACCGTGGACCTCGCCGACGCCGAGATTGACCGAGGGTTCCCGGAAATAGAGCGGCACCAGCTGCGCATGGATGTCCGTGATGTGCAGCAGCGTGACTTGGCCGAGCGGATCGAAGCGCAACAGATCGTCCTGGGTAATCTCCTGACGGATCGCGCCCCGGGCGGCGCGTCCTGCGTCGCCCAGCAGCGTCGCCGTCGCTGCGGCCAGAGTGAAGAAATCGCGGCGGGTGAACATTGATAAGGGCTCTCCAAAAAAGAAGGGGGGTGCGGCCAGTCGCTCCCCCCCGTCTGCGTACTGTCAAACGTCTTTAGTTGCGCACCGCCGGCGATTCGACCGGCAGGCCCCGGCCGCGCCACGCGAGATACAGTTCGAGGTTGACATATTCGTCCGAGCCATAGCCGAACGGTTTCGACCGGACCTGCTTGTTGCAGCCGCGGAAGCGCCGATGCAGCGAGCCGACCTTATTCCATTTCAGGCGATAGACCGGGAAGCCGTTGCTCTGTCCCTGGCTCAACAGATTGGCGCGAATCATGTTGCCCGCGTTGTCCTCGTGGCAATGCTTGCAGGCCATGTCGAGCTGGCCGCGCCGTTCGTAGTAAAACTCTTTGCCCTTTATATAGAACGGCTTGTTCGGCCCGCCAATGTCGACCGTCACCGGCATGTCCCGGGACTGATACTTGAGGAAGGCGGTCATGCCGAGCATTTCGTTCGACTCGTACTTGTACGGTTTCGCCTTCATGTTGTTCTGGCGGCACTCGTTGATCCGCAGCTCGATATTGATCGGTTTGCCCCAAGGCCCGTAGAACACGGGATAGCGCGCACCGACGCCCTTCATCGAGTTCTCCGCGTCGCCATGGCAGTCCTCGCACGACTTGTTCGCGTCACCGTCCTTGGTTGACCACAACTCAGCTCCGTAATCGAGCACGAGCATTGCCGGATTCTCGAAATCGTCGTCCTGCATTGCCCGCGTCTCGGGTTCGGCGAAGGTGTAGCCGCTGCGGATGTCGCCGACCTGGTATTTGCCCCAGCTGCCGTCGGTCAGGGCGCTGGATGACAAACCGGCCAGGGCGGCCGCGCCGGCGGTCAGCGCAATGAGTTGTTTTGCATACATCCGGGGGTTCCTCTCTTTGTCCTGTTCTCTTATTTCCCTGTCGCTTGCCTCACGCCTTGCTCAACTGACGTTGAAGTCCGCCGACGTGCTGTAGGTCTCGCCGTTGTCGTCCTGCCAGGTGAAGTTCAGCTTGCCGCTTTCCGATGCGCGCAAGTGGAACGCCATGTACGGGTTGGCCGAGACGGCCGGATACCAATCGGCGCTGAATACCATCTTGTCATTCAGCGTGCAGGTGAATTTGTTGATGATCTGGCGGGGGATGATGTTGCCGTCGCGGTCCTTGCGGATACCGGTTTCCATCTTGTGCGAGATCAGGGTCTTGATCTCGACGATTTCGCCCTTGGCGGCCGATTTCGGCACCTTGATGCGGGGTTTGGCCATGTTCAATTCTCCCTTCGGGTATCTCGTTGTCAGCCGCCGCAGCCGCCGATCGTGACCTTGACCTCAACGGTCTCGCGATAAACGCTGCCGTCGCTCATCTTCGCCACCGCGACCACGTTCTGGGTCCGCAGCAGGCGCATGCGCGTCGACGCCTTCGCCACCCCGTTGGCCGGGGTAAAATGAAGCGATGCGACCTCCGGGTTCGGGTTTCCCTCGGCGAAGATGTGAACCGATTTGACATAATCGGATTCGGTCATCGGGCTGTCGACCTCGATGCCGATCGGCACGGTATTGCCGTTCTCTGCGATCTGCGGCAGGTCGAGCGTTATGCGCCCGGACATCGTACTGGCGTCGCCGACCGCCTTCTTGATCGCCGCTTCGACGGCGGCCTTGTCGGCTGCGGCGATGCTCGGCAACAAACCGGTCCCCGCCGCGACCGCCGCGGCCCCGGTCAGGACCAAAACGTGGCGACGGGTTACGTGTGGTGATGAGTCCATGCGAGTCATTCCTTTGGTTCCTCGGTCTTTTGAGAATATAGCTGAAGCCAGATGCAGGGTCGTGCCGGCGTTGCCTGGCGCCCCGCCTCCGCTACTCCTTCAACGTCGCCAGATACGCCACGACGTCCTCGACCTCCTGGGCCGTCAGCATCGGCTTGCCCTGAAATTTGTCGAGCACGCGGTGCAGACCGTCAACCGCATAGAAGGCCGGCATGATCGTGTCGGGATTGACGTATTTCGAATTGACGACGCGCAGGCGAAGTTCGCCGACATCGTACCGGCTGCCGACGCCCGTGAGGTCGGGCCCGACCGCGCCGTGGAACGGCTGGTCCGGGATCGGCATCACATGGCAGGCAAGGCAGTTGCCTTTTTGCCTGTGGATCGCCACGTTCAGCCCGTTCTCGGCATCACCGGCCTGCCCGGTCAATGATGTCGGGATGCTGTTATTGTCCTTGATGCTAAACTTCACCAGATCCTCGGCGACGGCACTGCCGGAAACGAACGCGACGCCCACGAGTAGACCGATAGCGCCGAGAATCGGAATCAGGTTCTGTCCTGCTTTCAATGTTTCCTCCCATTGGCCCGGACCCGACCGATCCTGAGCCTCATGATTAAGAGTCTTGAGGGCCAGACAGGAAACAATGTCGCCCCTCAGCCCGTCAAATTGTTTTATCGTTACCGCAATCATATTCGGAAGTCATGATTTATCAAGATCGAATGTGAGTGCTATGATAGTCTATTGCAGAAAGACAGTGTCGCATGCCGTCAGCGTTGCATGCGACCGAGGTTTCGTGACGTGTGCGCGGATGGATGCTCAGACGGAGCCGATGATGACTCGTTATTCGGTGCCTTACGCGGTCATGATCGCCGTGCTCGTGGCGTTGTTTGCGTTGCCGGTCCGGTCCGCCGAACTGGTCCTTTTCGAGTCTTCTGGCTGCGTCTGGTGCCAGGCATGGGACGCGCAGATCGGGGAGATCTACCCGAAGGCCCCGGAGGCGCAGATCGCGCCCTTGCGGCGGGTCGACATCGATCAGGAACGCCCAGCCGACCTTGCGGAATTGCGGGGAATCATCTACACGCCGACATTCGTTCTGATGGATGAAGGCAGAGAGATCGGACGCATCACGGGCTATGCGGGTGAGGAGTTCTTCTGGGGCCTGCTGGGAATCGAACTGAAAAAGCTGGGCGACCGTGCGGCGACCGTCACGCGGCTGTCCGGAATGCCCGGTGCGTCCCTTGATCAGCAGGGAGAAGACAAGTGAGAAAAATCGTGCTTGCCGTGGTGGTCCTGATGGCCTCCGGTTACGGGGCCGCCGCACAGGACGAGAGCCTTGTTACGCTGAAGGTGATGGCGCCTGAGACCGCTCTCAAGCTTGCCCAGGCGACGCTCAAGGACTGTCGCGACAGGGGATACCAGGTGGCGGTTGCGGTGGTGGATCGGTTCGGCAATCTGCAGGTCACGCTGCGCGACCGGTTTGCCGGGGCGCACACACCGGAAACCGCACGCCGGAAGGCTTGGACGGCGGTCAGTTTTCGCACTGACACCTTGAGCATGTCCGAGTTCACGGCGGCGGGCAAGGAGGCGTCGGGCGTGCGATTCGTCGATCAGGCGATGATGGTCGGCGGCGGCGTACCAGTGTCGGCCGCCGGCTCGATCGTCGGTGGTGTGGGCGTTTCCGGAGCCCCCGGCGGTGCCGCCGACGACGAATGTGCGCGGGTCGGCGTCGCAGCGGTCCAGGAGGCGCTGGACTTTTGATAGAGCGATCGGGTCTGGCCGCTGAATGAACAAAGTCTAAATCTTATCGAGGGCGGGTAACATGGCGCATCGGACCGCAGCGAGTGGCAGCGGCGCGGTTTAAACCGCGACATGGTCCGTTGCGCCAAATCCGAACGGGGTGTCGTGGCGCAGCCGGGGATACCGGGGCTACGGCAATCGGGTTTCAGTCGAGCACGACGGGAGGGACGAGTGGACGCAACATCCCCCAAATCCAAGGGCGGTTTCACAGTGTTATGGGATCGGGCGACTGAGGCGAATACCTTGCTGCGCGCGATGGCCAACGAGAATCGGCTGATGATTCTGTGCCTGCTTGCCGGCGGTGAACGTTCGGTCGGCGAGATCGAGGCGATGACCGGAGCCCGCCAGCCGACGGTATCGCAGCAGCTCGCTCGGCTGCGTGCCGACGGTCTGGTCGAGTCGCGGCGGGACGGCAAGACGATTTACTACTCGCTGCTGTGCGGGCGAATTCGCCGGATCCTGGCGTTGCTAGACGAGCTGTGCAGCGAGGAACATGATGAAAGGCAGGCCGGCGCCGCCGACGAGGCACGCGGCCGCGGCTAGACCGGCCGGCGCTCGGCTCAGTGCCGCCGGCGCGTCACGGGCGGGCCGCGCTCAGCCCGGCGCGTGGAGTCCCGGTGGCAGTATGAACCCGGATACCGGATAGTCGCTCCGCCCGAGCACGTTGCCGGGTGTATACCAGACTCGCACGCTCGACCAGTCGTTGTTGCGCGACACGTCGCGGATCGGCGTATCGACGTGGATCCGGCCTTTGTTGAGCCAGTTCGCGTGGCGTGCGATCACCTCGCGATCGTTGACGACCGCGGTAACCACGGCGAGATGACCGTATTGGTTGCGCCGGGTCTTGCTGAACACCATCACCGACCCGACCACCGGCTGCGTAGAGCGCGCGTAGCGGCCGGCGGCCTTGCTCCACCACGTCCAGGCGTCGCCGCGGATCGCGATCCCCGACTGCTCCCGGGCGTAGGGCACGCATTGCAGCTTGCGTGACGCGACGACGATGCGCGGTGGACCGCTGGCGGTTCCTTGCGCCGCGCCTGACTGGCCGGAGGGGGGCGTGTTTGCCGCGGCGATGCGCTCGCTGCTAGAGGGCCCGCAGCCATTGAGAACGACCATCGCCATCAGCATGGGAGGGATTATGGTTCGGTACATGCCAAACTCCTCGACCCCCGGGTTGGTGGGACAGCCCGTTGCATGAGTCTACCCTAGGGCGCCTCCGTAAACAAAAAGTAAGGGTCGCGGGAAGGTCCCCGCGACCCCTTTTCCGATGCTGCGCATCCGGCCTCAGGCAGCCTGGATTCGGGTCCAGGCGTCATCGTAGAGGCGCTGGGCGTCGCCGATCTCGATCAGCGAATCGCATTTGGCGACCACCGCATCGGGTGGGTAGATGGCCGGATTCCGGAGGTCGGCGCTGCCGACCAGTTTGCGGGCTGGCTTGTTGCTGGTCGCATAATGGATGGTGTTGGCAATCTCGGCATTGACGATCGGGTCGTGCAGGTGGTCGATGAAGGCATAGGCATTGTCGACGTTTGGCGCTCCCTTCGGGATGCAGATGCCGTCGATCCACACGAGGCTACCTTCATCGGGCAGGACGTAGGACAGCTCGCTGTCCTCGGCCATTACCTTCAGGATGTCTCCGTTCCACTCCATCGCCAGGTCGACGTCGCCGGATACCAGCATGTCCTGCCCGCTGTCGGGCGCGAACGCCTTGACGTGCTTCTTCTGGCGGATCAGGAGATCGCGCGCGGCGCCGATATGCGCCGGGTCGGTGCTGTTCATCGGGTGGCCGAGATAGAGCAGGGTGATGCCCATGACGATGCGCGAATCGGCCATCAGGGCGATTCGGCCCGAATGACTGTCGTCGTCGAGCAAGGTCTTCCAGCTCCGCAGGTCCGGGACCTTGGTAGTGCGATAGCCGACACCAACCGTGCCCCAGAAATACGGGACGTTGTACTTGCAGCCGGGATCGAAGCTCGGGTTGCGGAAATTTTCGTCGATGTTCCCCCAGTTGGCCAGTCGACTCTTGTCGATCGGCAGCAGCATGTCGGACTTGATCATCGTCTCGATCATGTAGTCGCTGGGGAAAATCACGTCGTAGCCCGGATTACCGGTCTTGAACTTGGCGAACATGTCGTCGAGATTGGCGTACAGATCGTATTTCACCTCGATGCCGGTCTTTTTTGCGAAGGTGTCAAGGGTCGTCTCGCCGATATAGGTGTCCCAGTTATAGACGTTGAGTTGCCTGCTTGCGGCGCGGGCTGTGCCGCCGAAACTGACCGCCATCGCCGCGGCGCCGGTGGCCTTCAAGAAATTGCGACGGCTGTAAAGCCAGTCCGCAACTGATGCGTTCATCTTCGTATCTCCCTGTCTGTATCTTTTGTTCTGCGCGCGTCCCGCGCGGGCAGGTCGGTGATTATGCCGAAGCCATGAAGGCTCGCAAAGCCCGGCCTTGCGCGTCGTCCGCGCAAGCGGAGTGCTGCCATGGACTGCCCATTGCCGTGACCGTCGCGTTGCGGCATATTCGCCCCGCAAACGGGCAGTCGACGAACGAGAAGGCCAACGAAATGACGTTTAATCGTGCGCCGGTGGAGACATTGCCGGTGTCCCCGGCGGCTGAGGCGATCGCCGGCCACTACCGGATCCGGATCTCCGATCTGGTGCTTCCCGCCAGCATCGGTGTCTATGATCGTGAAAAGGAGGCGCCGCAGCGGGTCCGCATCAACGTTGCGCTGACCGTGGCCGAACACGGCCGACCGTTCGGTGACAAGATCGAGAACGTCGTGTCCTACGAGGATGTCATCGCCGGCATCCGGGCGATCATCGCGCGTGGTCATATCAACCTCGTCGAGACCCTCGCGGAGGAGATCGCGTCGATGTGCCTTGACGATCGCCGGGTGGTGCGTGCCCGCGTCGCGGTCGACAAGCTGGACGTCGAGCGGGATGCGGCCGCCGTCGGTGTCGAGATCGACCGGGCCCGCTAGCGGCCGAGCCGCGGGCGGGAGGTTCTCGACAATGGTGGTCGATGCGGGTGCCAGCCAGCGCTTCGCCGAAAGCGTGGCCGTCAATATGTACAGGCTAGACAACGCGGCCCGTACCTGGGGCGTCGAGATCACCGAGATTCGCCCCCACCACGCCGTTGCCCGGATGACGGTCCGCGAAGACATGTTGAACAGTCACGGCGTTTGTCACGGCGCGATGCTGTTCGCGCTGGCCGACACCGCCTTCGCCTATGCCTCGAACAGCGAAAATTGCGCGACACTGGCCAGTTCCTGCAGCATCACATTTACCGAGGCGGTGCCGTCGGGCGTCATCCTGACCGCGCGCGCCGAGAAGCGAAGCCGCGGCCGCCGGACCGGCGTCTACGACGTTACGGTGACGAACGGCGAGGGCAGGGTGGTCGCTCTGTTCCGCGGCAATTCCTACGAGGTGCCGGGCGACTCGGTGCCCGGCCTCGACAAGGAGTCGCAAACCGATAATGACTGACCCGAGTCCGGGATCGGTCTGCCATGTCGGCGGCAGCGCGGTCGGGGCATTCATCCCGTCGCCGTCGCGGCGCGCGTTGGGAAATTTCCCGCGCGGCGATTGCACGGTGCAATTTCCGCGCCGGATCAGCGGGCCTGCGACGAGGCGCGCATTGCGACGCAGCCCGCTTCATGCTTGAATATCCATAACCATAAAAACAGTAGGACTTTTGTCCGGGGGACAAGATGACCAGCATGCCGCAGCCGCTCGACCGGCGCGACCTCGACCCGATCGAAATCGCCAGCCGCGACGAGATCGAAGCGCTACAGCTGCAGCGCCTGAAATGGTCGCTCCATCATGCATATGCTAATGTGCCGTATTACAAGGCCGCGTTCGATGCCGCCGGCGTTCATCCCGATGATGTCAAGGACCTCTCCGATCTTGCCCGATTTCCCTTGACCACCAAGGCGGATCTGCGCGCCAACTATCCGTTCGGCATGTTCGCGGTGCCGCGCGAGGAGGTGGTGCGGGTCCATGCCTCCAGCGGCACGACAGGCAAGCCGACCGTGGTGGGCTATACGCGAAAGGACATCGATCTGTGGGCCGATCTTATGGCGCGCTCGACTCGGGCGGCCGGTGGGCGGCCCGGTGACGTCGTCCACGTCTCTTACGGTTACGGCCTGTTTACCGGCGGACTCGGCGCCCATTACGGGGCCGAGAGGCTGGGCTGCACCGTAGTTCCCGTGTCCGGTGGGATGACAGAGCGCCAGGTCCAGCTGATCGAGGATTTTGGCGCCACCATCATCATGGTCACGCCGTCCTACATGCTGGCGATCGCCGATGAGTACAAGCGCCAGGGGCTGGATTCCCGCAAATCACCCCTGCGGGTCGGCATGCACGGCGCCGAGCCGTGGACGGAGGCGATGCGCGTCGAGATCGAGGAGGCGTTCGATATGGACGCGCTCGACCTCTATGGTCTCTCCGAGGTGATTGGACCGGGCGTCGCCTGCGAGTGCATCGAGACCAAGGACGGACTGCATCTGTGGGAGGACCATTTCTACCCGGAAGTCGTCGATCCCGAGACCGGCGCGGTGCTCCGCGACGGCGAGATGGGTGAACTGGTCTTCACCTCGCTGACCAAAGAGGCGTTCCCGGTGATCCGCTACCGCACCCGCGACTTGACGCGCCTCCTGCCTGGAACGGCGCGCAGCATGCGGCGAATAGAAAAGGTCACCGGCCGCTCCGACGACATGCTCATCGTGCGCGGCGTCAACGTCTTTCCGTCGCAAATCGAGGAGCAGATCCTGAGAGATGCGCGTCTGTCGCCGCACTATGTACTGGAACTCAGTCGCGACGGTCGGCTGGACGTTCTCACCGTGGTGGTCGAACCGCGTCCCGGCCGGCCACTTGGCGGTGACGCCTCGGAAGCGGTGGCGGCCAGCCTCGCCGAACACGTCAAGGCCTTCGCCGGTGTCCATGTCGAGGTGCGGCTGGTGCCGGAGGGCGGTATCGCGCGATCGATGGGCAAAGCCAAACGCATCGTCGACCTGCGGGATGCGGGCTAGCGGCGTCGGCGCGCAGCGGCACCCCGCCGCGCGATCCGATGGCGGGGGGCCGGCCTCTCGGTTAGGCTGGCAGCATGTTCAATTCGCCTGCTCGAAAAGAGAGGATGACGCCAGCCACCGCTGAGGATCCGTCCCGCGTCACCACCTGCATTCTGACCGCGGCGGTGGCGGTGCTCGCCCTTGTTCCCGGTTGCGCGACGTCGGGGTCGCCCCCGGCCGCGGTGGCGGCCCCTGCCGTGGCGCCGGTCGACTCGATTCGGCTCATCACGCCGGCCGGCGGCCGTCTCGACTGGTACCGGGGGCGGGCACACGAGCTGATCGCCTACGACGCCGTGGTCGACGCGCGCCGTCGCGATACCCAGGTGTTCACCATGAAGCCGGACGGCACATCGGTGACATGTGTGACCTGCAAGGCGCCGCTGCCCAGAGGGTTCATCGGCCAGCCGGCCTGGCATCCGGACGGCGCCCATCTGGTGGTCCAAGCGGAGAGCGAGAACTCCCGCCACGGCCTGTTCAACCACATGGCCTGGGGTATCAACAACGATCTCTGGCTGGTCTCGCGCGATGGCCACCGGGCCGAGCGGATTTGGCGGACGCCCCCTAATCACGGTGCGCTGCACCCGCAATTCGATGCGACCGGTCGGCGGCTGATGTTTGCCGAGCGGGTGGCTACCGGCGAAGTGATCGGCGGCCGCTGGCTGGAGCGCGTGGGTGCTGGCGGCGAGAACCAGTGGGCCGGTTGGCGCGTCCATATCGCCGACGTCGATCTGAGCCAGAGCGGCACAGCGATCTTGTCCAACCACCGGGTGTTGTTCGCCACGCAACCCGGCTTCTACGAGACGCACGAGTTCGCCGGCGCCGACCGCATCGTGTTCAGCCATACCGAGGGCGGCCAGCCCTATGTCGACGACATCTTCATTGCGACGGACGAGGGCGCCGGCCGCCGGGCCCTGATCCGCAGTCCCGCGACCTGGGACGAACACGGCAGCTTCTCGCCGTCCGGTGGCGCGCTCGCCTTCGTTTCGAGCCGCGCTGACCCGTCGTGGCGCTTCCCCGGCTCGGACGTGCGGACCCTGCGTACCGAGTTGTTCCTGAAAGCCGGCGACCGCACCGTGCAGATCACCGACTTCAACCGGCTGCGGGACGACGGCCGCCGTTACCTCGTCTCCGATTTCGCGCAGGCGCCGCGACGGTCGCCGCATCGCCGCGCAGGTGGCGCCGGTCACCGACCAGCTGCGCAACACCCCGTCACCCGAGATCTGGATGATCACCTTTTCGGCGCCGCAGTGAGATGGCGGGGACGCGGCGCCTGCCGCGCGTCCTGCCACGCGGCCTTGAGGTATGTCAATGTGCCGCCGGCGCGGTGCGGTTAGCGTCTTGTTTGCCGCCGCAGGGGAGGGACGGCGCAAGCCCATCACCAACGCCTGCCCGACGGTGCACCCGTTATGCCGGCCCTACTGCAAGGTCTGGGGCCGGCCGGGTTGTATGTTGCCGCTCGCGACGCGGCGGCGGGTGCCGAACCAGCATTCGGGTCCGTCAGGGACCCGAAGAGGAAGCGACAGGGGATCTTGATGAAAAAAACAATTCTGACGACAGCGGTCCTGTTAATCGGGCTGTACGCCCCGGGGGCCATGGCCGACGACGTGACCGACCAGATCCAAGAGGGCCTCAAGGCTTACGAAAAGGGAGACTACGACACCGCCGCGTTCGCACTCGACTCCGCGGCGACGCTGATCCGGCAGATGCAGGCGACCAGTCTGAGCAGCGTCCTGCCCGAACCGCTTGACGGCTGGACGGCCGAAGAGGCGGAGAGCAGCTCCGCCGGTACCGCCATGTTCGGCGGCGGCCTGCAGGCCAGCCGCGCGTACCACAAGGACGAGGAGAACATCACCATCACCATCATCGGCAATTCGCCGATGCTGCAGGCGATGAGCATGATGTTCGCCAACCCGGCGATGCAGGGCGGCGGCGCGAAACTGATCGTCGTCGACGGGCGCAAGGTCATCCAAAACAAGGAGGACCGCTCGCTGCAAACGATGATCAACAACAATTTCCTGGTTTCCGTCGAAGGCGAGCAGGGCACCGCCGACGAATCGCTGCGCGCCTATTTCGACGCGGTCGATTTCGCGGCGCTCGAGAAGTTCGGCCAGTAGCCGACGACCCGGCGACGACCCGACGAGCCGCCCGCGTCGCCTGACCGTGCGTGAAGGCATGCGTATGCAGGCCCGCGTCCTCGGCTTGGCCTGTGTCAAGGGTGACGGGCTTGACCTGCGTCAAGGGTGACGCTCCGATGCCGTGCTATCCGCGTCCAGGGAGAGCAACCGAACCCGGGAGAACGTGCCCATGAGACGCTGTGCAAACGCCGCCATGAAGGCGTTACTTTCCGCAAGTCTGGTCTCCGCTCTGGTCGCTGGGCATGCCGGTTCCGCTCTCGGCTGCACCGGCATTCGCCTGATCGCGGAAGATGGATCCACCGTCTACGGCCGGACGATGGAGTGGGGTGCGTTCGACCTCAATTCACGGGTCGCCATCATCCCGCGCGGCCATGTCTTCACCGGCCTCACGCCGGAGGGCGCCAAGGGCAGGACGTGGACCGCGAAGTACGGTATGGCGGGCCTCGACATCCTCGAGAACGACTGGTTCGCCGATGGCATGAACGAGGCCGGGCTTGCCGCCGGCCTTTTCTATCATCCGGGGTTCGCCGAGTATCCCGACTACGATCCGGCCGAGGCCGGCAACACGATCAGCCCGGTTGACGTCGTCGCCTATATCCTGACGCAGTTTGCGACGATCGACGAGGTGAAGGCCGGGATGTCGGAGCTGCGCGTCGTCGGCGTCCTCGAAAAGATGGTCGGCCTCCCGGATCCCGGTCACTGGATGGTCACCGCGCCCTCCGGCAGGTCCATCGTGATCGAGTACGCGGAGGGCGAGGTGCGGTTCTTCGAGAACCGGCTCGGCGTGATCACCAATTCGCCCACCTATGACTGGCACATGACCAATCTTCGCAACTACATCAATCTTTCCGCTGTCAGCCTGCCGACCCTGACGCTGGAAGAGATGGATTTCGGGCCGCTCGGGGCCGGCAGCGGGATGATCGGGCTGCCGGGCGACAACACCCCGCCGTCGCGCTTAGTCCGTGCGGTCGCCTGGACCCAGACCGCGCGGCCGACACCGGATTCGTCTGAGACGGTCTACGAAATCCTGCGCATCCTCGACAATTTCAACCTGCCGCTCGGGGGCGCCGAGGGCGCGGACATCGAAGGGCGCAATGAAGGGATGCGCAGCTCCACGATCTGGACCACGGCCTGGGACCTCGAGAACCGGGTGCTCTATTTCCACACCCAGCATAACCGGAGGTTACGGAAGGTCGGCCTCGAGGGCCTGGATTTTTCAGGCGAAGGGACCCGGCACATCGCGCTCGACAGGCAAAAGGCCCAGGACATCCTCGATCTCACGCCGGGCCGATAGACGGCCCACCGATCCGAAACGGCTTTCCGCTCGAAGAGGCATCGCAGGCCGGCAGCTTCGCTCGGCTCGGTCTTGCGGTGGTAGAGCGCTGGTAGAGAGCGTATCACCCTGCCGGGGCACAAGGGTCCCCAAGCCTGGAGCCGCGCCACTAGATCCAGCGCAGCGCGTCGGCGAGGATCGCGGTGGCGCCGCTGTCGGCGCAGTCGCCATGGGCGATCAGCAGGCGTTCGGCCTGCCAGCCGAGCACCCGATCGCGGGCCGCGCGGGCGGGGCCGCGGCGCAGGAAGCTCAAGCGCCACTCGCGCGGCGTGCTGCCCTTCTCGCCGATGAGGCCGTCGAGCCGCATCAGCAGGCCCCGCCAGCCGGTCATCTCTGCCTCGGGGTGGCGTTGCACGAGATCGCAGATCAGGGCGGTTCGCGAGGCGCGGTGGAAGAACGCGACCTCCTCCAACGCGAACGAGCCGCGGAACACCACCTGGTCGATATCGGCCGCCCAGGCCGGATCCGGTGTATCGCCGAGCTCGGTCTCGAAGCGCAGATCCGGCCGCTTGCGGGCCAGGCCCGGCGCGGCGTAAAACAGCGCCTCGGGCCAGCGCGCGGCCCAGGCGCCAAGGAACAGGTGGTGGAGCTTGTTCGGCGCGACGATGTGGCGCGGCGGCCCGATCGCCGCGACGGCGGCGGCGAGAGCCTCGGTCAGCGCCACCGGCGACCACAGCCAGGCACTACCGTCCGACAGCTTCGCCACCGCCATGCGGGTTGGATAGGGGAAGCCATAGAACGAGACCGTCGGTCCGTCGGCGATGTACAGCGCGGGTGCAAATTCCCGGAGCATGACAAGTCCCGAATGTAACGCCTGTTCGACCTCGATACTTTGCCACGGGCCGGCGCCGGCCGCCATGCAGCCGGCGACCCGCAGTGTTCCAGCGCCGTCATCCGCGCCGCGCGCTAAGAGACGGCACGCGTTAGCCCGTAGGCCGCGAGCGCGGCGGCGCCGGTCACGAAGCCGCCCCAGACCATGTCCACGAGACTCATCGCGACCGGCCAGTCCTTCAGGGTCGCAAGATTGGTCATGTCGTATGTGCCATAGGCCAGCAGCCCGAGCACGACGCCACTGACGAGGGCCTTGCGCCACGATCCCTCGGCCAGCGCCGGCGCGACGGCGAAGAACACGATGCCGGCGACATAGGCGAGGTAGAAGGCACCGGCGGCGAGGAAATTGACGTTGTCGCGTATTAGGTGCGCCAGCTGCGAGGCGTAGAAGCCGCGCGCGACGAGCCCGAGCCATAGAAAATCGAGGCCGAAAAAGACGACCAGGGTCAGGGCATAGGCTTTGGCGTAGATCACGATGTGCTCCCGGGCGGATATTGAGCCGATGTTCTCAATCTTATACGCTAGGCGCCGCGATTCGGATGAGAGGTGGCGTCTGCGACGAGGGCTGCATGTCGGCCTACATCTGCCACGGGCGGCGCTGGTCGCGGGCGTTACCGCCACATTCGGTGGAGCTGTTGCGGGCGGGCGTCTGTCGCGAGGCGCCGCCCCGCATGGGCGGCGGTCGGGCAAGAGAGTGTGGAGGGCACGACACATGACGGTGACAGGACGATTGTCAGTCCGCCTCCTGGCCTGCCTGAGCTTTGCTGTCGTCTGTCTTGCTCCTGCGTCATCGCTGGCCGAAAGACAATGCAGCTGCCGCTATGCCGGCCAGTCCTATGCGCTCGGCACCTGCCTGTGCATCGACCGGCCGGGCACCGGTCCGCAATATGCCTGCTGCGGCATGGTGCTCAACAACACCTCGTGGCAGTTCAGCAAGGGGGGCTGCCCGGTCGCCATGAGCGTGCCGATCGCACCCGAGCAAGACGCGAATGCGGTCGGCACGGATATCAGCAGTCAAGATCCGGCACCTCGATCGCGACCCGCCCGTTGGTCTCGGGAAAGCCGCTGAAGGCCGCGTCGAGCATCGGCTCGATGACCGGCTTGATGATGCCGCACGGCCCCTGACTTACCGCCCGCATCGACCAGATCTCGCGCTTGCCGGCAGCATCGGCGATCGCCACCGCCAGCGAACGCGTGTAGATTGTCGCCGAGGTGACCTCGGAGGTGTAGCCGGTGAACCCGTACTCCGGCGTGTAGGTCGTCGTGCTGGTATACGTGCGCCGGTCTCCTTCCTTGCTCACCGTGGTCGTCGCGCGGGCACTGGAATAACCGGTAATACCGTATTGCGGCACCGAGTAGGTCTGCAGGACCTCGCGGCCCTGATCGATCCCGTAGCCGAAGAAAGCGATGTACTGGTGCGGCTCGTCAAGCGCGACAACCGAAAATCCGACTCCCCGCAGCCGCGCCTCGAGCTGCGCCTTGAGGGATTGGAATTCGAGGCTGTCGGCGATGGCCTCGTCGAACGGCCGCACCGCGATCCTCTGGGCCGCGTAATCTTTGGGCAGCGCGCTGTAGCTCTCGACCTGGGAGACAACCGTTGGTGTGACCGAGCATCCCGTGACGGCTGCAAGGAGCGCCAACAGCAAGTTCGTCCAGGTCTTCATGCTATCTCTCCCTCGCCGATTCGGCGAACCCGGCATCGCGGTCGTTGCCCCCGAACTGCCACTTCTCTCGACTGTCCGACGGTACGACAGGAGCGGAGCGACCGCAACGCCGCGGGCGACCCCCAACGGCGGCCGTAGAGCGCCTGCGAGGCGCCGGCCTCCGAGATGACGTGGTCCGGCACGTCCCGGACCGCGTCGGTCCAGACCTGCCACTCGACCAGGCGGTGCGGGCCGAAGGTCGTCAGGACGGCGCCGTCGGCCGCGTCCCGGCCGCGCGCCATCAGGATGCGTCCGCGCCGGCGCGTATTGAACCGGGCATCGAAGGTGCACCAGGTGCCGCCCAGGAAGGCCTCGAACCAGGCCGAGACGTCCATCGGGAACGGCTCCGGCTCGATGTCGAAGTCGCCCAAATAACCGGTGCCGTAACGCGCCGAAATATTGAGCGCGCGGCAGAAGGCGATGGCCGCATTGGCGTGGGTGATATGACCGGTTTCAATGACGTTGCTGCCCGCCCGCACCCGCTAGTTCCTCGACCAGCCAGTCGGCGATCAGGCGGAGCACATCGTCCGACAGCTGGTTGGTGTGCGCCAAGAGGTCGCCGTAGCGCCTGAAGAACCCATCCGGATCCTCAAGGAACAGGTGGTTGTGGCCGGGCAGGATACGGACTGTGACGTCGTTGTTGCCGCCCGCGCGGATAGCGGCGGCGAGGGGCTCCGCCTGATCCACCGGCACATTGGTGTCGTTCGCGCCATGCAGGATGAGCACCGGGCTGGTAACCCGGCGCGCCACCGGCAGCGGATCCCAGATCAGCGCATGCTGCCACCACCGTCCCCAGGCGCCGCGCGCCGCCGGCCGCAGGATTCCGTTCATCCGCTCTTCTAGTAATTCGTCAATATCCGCGCCGGAATCGAGGCGGGCCCGTTCCTCGTCGGTCAGCATGTCGTTCTCGATCAGCACTCGCTGTTGCGATTCGATGATCTGCCAGCCCCTTGCGCCGCTCGCCGCCATCAGGACGATGGCGGCAACCGCTTCGTCGTCCGCGGCGATGATCAACGCAATGTCCGCCCCCTCGCTGATGCCGAGCAGCCCCAGGCGTTGCGGATCCATCTCCTCCCGCCCGCGCAGCCAGGCGAGACCGGCCCTCGTGTCGTCGGCGCGTTCGACCTTCGTCGCCTCCAGTAGCGGCCCGCCGCCCGAGCAACCGACGCCGCGGTCGTCGAGGCGCAGAACGGCAATGCCGCGCCGCGAGAGCGCATCGGCGATCTGGCGGAACGGGCGGTAACGTCGTACCGGCTCGCGGTTCGACTGCATGTGGTCTCGGTTCTGGGCGTGCGCTCCGGAGATTAGAACGACTGCCGGAAACGGTGGTTCGCCCCGAGTGGAGAGGGTCAGCGTGCCAGCCAGGACATGTCCGTCTGGGGTCGCGATGCGCACCTCCTCGGCCCTGTAGGGGGCGCCAGCGGGAGGCGCGAAATGCGACGGGGGATAGCAGGGAAGCGCGTCCGCGCACCCGAACAACAACATACCGAGGAGACTTGCCGTCGCCCGCGTGGTCATGGGTCCGTTCCCGTCGCGCTGGCGTGTGCCGGGCATGGCCACTTCTTTGGCCGATGGCATCGAGTCGCCGCGGCGCGCGCTAACATGGCATATGGCGAGAAACGCGTGGTTGACCTGCATCAAGAGGCGCAACATTGGCCGGCGCGGCATCGAGTCAGAGCGTAATCAGCGGGATAGGACTGCTGTCTTGGCCACGCCTGCGGTGCCGGCCAGCGCCACAGGGCCGCGTGTCTGCGATGCGCAGCCGGCTCCCGGGGGCATCCGGCTGGCCGACCTCGAGTCGGAGACTGTCACAGCCCCAGATACGCTGCCTTCACGCGCTCGTTGGTCAAGAGCGCCTTGCCGGTATCGGCGAGCACCACCTGGCCGGTCTCCATCACGTAGCCACGGTCGGCGATTGACAGCGCCTGGAAGGCGTTCTGCTCGACGAGGAACACGGTGACGCCGCTGTCGCGCAGGCTGGTAACCGCGTCGAACACCTCGTCGACCAGCCGCGGCGCGAGGCCGAGGCTCGGCTCGTCGAGCAGCAGCAGTCGCGGCCGACCCATCAGCGCGCGGGCGACCGCCAGCATCTGCTGTTGTCCGCCGGACAGCATGCCGGCCGGCTTGTCGCGCGCGGCGGCGAGCGCCGGGAAGCGCTCGTACTGGCGGGCCAGCGCTTCGGCACGTTCGTGGGCGGTGCGCGTATAGCCGCCGATCAGGAGATTCTCCTCGACCCGCATCGGCGCAAACACCTGGCGTCCCTCCGGCACCTGGACGATTCCGAGGCGCACCCGGCTGTCCGCCGGCAGGCGCGTGATGTCCCGGTCGTCGAACATGACGCGCCCGGCACTGACCGGGCCGATGCCCGAGATCACGCGCAACAGGGTCGTCTTGCCGGCGCCGTTGGCGCCGACCAGCGAGACCAGCTCGCCCTCGCCGATCTCGAGCGATACGGCATCGAGCGCGCGAATCCGGCCGTAATGGGCGGACAGGTTTTGGATCTCGAGCAGCATTCAGAGATACCGTCCTTCCTCGCCGAGATAGGCGGCGACCACGTCGGGATTGTGGCGGATTTCCTCGCCGCTACCTTCGGCGAGCAGGGTGCCGCGGTCGAGCACCAGGATATGCTCCGAGACGCCCATGACCAGGCGCATGTCGTGTTCGACCAGTACGACGGTGACCCCGGTCTCGGCGATCTTCTGGATGAGGTCGTCGATCTCGCCTGTTTCGGCGGGGTTGAGGCCGGCCGCCGGCTCGTCGAGCAGTAGCAGCCGGGGTCTCGTTGCCAGCGCCCGGGCGATCTCGAGCCTTTTCAGGGCGCCGTAGGGCAGGGAGTCCGCGTCGGCGCCGACGGCCTCGGCGAGCCCGACGAAGCGCAACAGCCCGGCCGCCGCCTCGGCCATCTCGGCATCGCGGCGGACGATCCGCGGCAGCCGCAACATCGCCGGCAGGAAGCGGCTGTCACAATGCAAATGCATGCCGACCATGACGTTTTCCAGCGCCGACATGTTGAAAAAGATCTGCAGGTTCTGGAAGGTCCGCGACAGGCCGAGCGCGGCCATCCGATAAGGTGCGAGACCCGTGGTCTCGGCCCCGTCGAGCAGGATCCGCCCGCTCTCCGGCGTATAGATGCCACTGACCAGGTTGAACAGTGTCGTCTTGCCGGCGCCGTTCGGCCCGATAATCGAATGCACCGCGCCTTGACGCACCGTGAGCGACAAATCGTCGATGACCCGGTTGCCGCCGAACGCCTTGCTGAGCGATTCGATGGCCAGTAGGCTCATCGAGTGCGGTCCCGCAAAAGCCGCGCTGTTGTCGGCACGAGGCCCCTGGGCAGGAAGATCATCACCCCCATCATGATGGCTCCGAAGCCGAGCATCTCGTAATCGTGCAGGAAGGTGAGCAGCTGTGGCAGGGTGGTCAGGATCGCGGCGCCGACAACCGCGCCGTAGATCGAGGCAAGGCCGCCCAGCACCACCATGGTGATCAGCTCGATCGAATGGATGAAGCCAGCCTCACTGGGGGTCACGAAGCCGATGTAATGGACGAAGACGCTGCCGGCGATGCTGGCCAGTACCGCCGAGACGACGAACACCAGCACCTTGTAGTGGACGACGTCCACGCCCATCGTCTGGGCCGCCGCCTCGGAGCCGTGCACCGCGCGGAGCGCCCGACCCACCGGCGACTCTACGATGTTGAGCGCGAGCCAGACGGTGAGCAGCAGGAGGCCGCCGACGATCCAGTACCAGACCAGTACGCCCGACGGCTCCCAGCCGAGGATCGAGAAACCGTAGACCGGCATGCCGTCCGGGCCGCCGGTCAAGTCCACCTCCTGCGTGAGAATGATCGAGATGATGATGCCGAGCCCGAGCGTGCCCATCGCCAGGTAATGGCCGCGCAGCTTCATGATCGGCCGGGCGACGGCGAAGGCCAGCAGTCCCACTCCGGCGGCGCCGGCCAGCAGCGCCGCGATCGGCGGCCAGTCATAGGTGCTGGTCAGGATCGCCGAGGAATAAGCGCCGAGCCCGAAGAAGCCGGCATGGCCGAGGCTAATCTGTCCGGCATAGCCGACCAACAGGTTGAGGCCGATGCAGACGATCGCGTTGAGGCCGACCAGGATCATCACGTCGAAATAGAAATTGTTGGGCAGGAATGCCGGCAGCACGGCGATTACGACGGCCAGCGCCAGCAGCCCCCCGGTGCGCGGTGTTGCCAGACGGCGCCGCATCACACCCGCTCGACGCCGCGGCGGCCGAACAGCCCGTTCGGCATGAAGAACAGGGTCAAGAGGATGATCACGAACGCGACCGCGTCCTTGTAAGCCGACGAGATGTAGCCGGCCGTCATCGCCTCGCTGATGCCGACGATCAGGCCGCCGACGATGGCGCCGTAGGGATAGCCAAGACCGCCGAGGATCGCAGCGCAGAATCCCTTAAGGCCGAGCATGATGCCGACATCCGGATAGGTCAGGGTGATCGGTGCAATCAGCACGCCGGCCAGGGCCCCCAGCGCCGCCGAGAGGCCGAAGCTGAACATCAGTATGCGCCGGTTGTTCACCCCGGCAAGCTGGGCCGCCAGCCGGTTGAAGGCGACGGCGCGCATCGCCCGGCCCGTCATTGTGCGCGAGAAGAACCAGTGCAGCAGTACGATGACGACGAGGGTCGAGCCGACAACCCACAGGCTCTGCGGGTTCAGCGCTACCCCGGAAAGGTTGATCGGCGCGTCGCCCGACAACGCCGGCACCGCGTGGAAGTCGCGCCCCCAGACCAGCTGGGCGCTGCCGCGCAGGAAAATCGAGGCGCCGATCGTGATGATGATCAGGGTGACGATCGAGGCGTTGCGCGCGGGCTCGATGGCGAACTTCTCGAGTGCGACGCCGACGACGACGGTGCCGGCGATCGCCAGCGGCACCGCCACGGCAAGCGGCAACCCCGCCGCATCGAACAGGAACCAGGTCATCATGCCGCCCAGCATGACGAACTCGCCCTGGGCGAAATTGATCACCTGGCTGGCATTGTAGATGATCGAAAAGCCGACACCGACCAGAGCGTAGGTTGCTCCGACCGTAATCCCGGAAAGCAGAAACTGTAGAAATTCGGTGAGCATGCGCGGACCGGCAGAAAGAGGGCTTCCCCGTCATAGCACGGGGAAGCGCCCAATGTCGTCTTTCGGCAGACTATTCGATCAGCTGCCAGTCGCCATCGCGAATCTCGACCATGACGAACGAGTTGGTGTCAAGGCCGAGATGGTCCTCGGGCGACATATTGTAGATGCCGTCGACGCCGATATAGTTGGTCGTCTTCTCGATCTCGGCGCGAACCTTTTCCGGATCGGTCGAACCGGCCCGCTCAATCGCGCCGATGGCGATCATCAGCCCGTCATAGGCGTGGCCGCCGAAGGTCGAAATCGGCTCGTTGTACTTTGCCTCGTAATCGGCCTCGAACTGCAACGCCAGCTTCTTCTGCGGATGCGAGTCGGGCAGCTGTTTCGCCACCAGCAGCGCCGCCGCCGGCAGCCGCATGCCTTCCGAGGCCTCGCCGGTGCCGGCAACGAAGCGCTTGGATGCGGAGCCGTGCGACTGGTAGTGCGGCAGCGCCAGCCCGAGCTGCCGGTAGTTCTTGGCAGCGACAACAGCATCGGCCCCGAAGCCGCAATAGAGGAACGCCTGAACACCGTCGGTGTTCTTGATCTTGGTCAGCTGCGGCGTCATGTCGGTGTCGCCCTTGCCGTGCGTTTCGTCGGCGACGATCTCGATCTGGTACTTGCCGGCGAGCTCGTGGGCGTTCTTGCGGCACGATTTATCGAAACCGCCGCTGCCGGCGAACAGGGCCACTTTGCTGTGGCCATTGGCGCGGATGTCCTCGTAAATCTTTCGGACCGCAAGACCGTCGGTATGCGGCGTCTTGAACACCCATTTCTTGACCGGTTCGACGATCACCCCGGCGCCGGCGAATGAGATAAAGGGAATTCCCGCCCTCTCGACCAGCGGGACGACGGCCATCGTTTCGCCCGTCGTGGTGCCGCCGAGGATGATATCGACCTTGTCGTCCTCGATCAGGCGCTTGACGAAGCTGGCGGCCTTCTTGGCATCGGTGCCCGAATCGTAAAGCGTCAGCTCGATCGGTCGTCCCGCAACGCCGCCGGCCTCGTTGATCCGCGCGACGTACATTTCCAGTGTCTTCTTCTCGGGATCGCCGAGGAACGAGGCGCCCCCGGTCACCGCAAGGAAGGAGCCGATCTTGATCGGCTCGGCCGCCGGCGCACCACCCGCGCCGACACAAAGAACCGCGAGGGCGGACAGCACTCCCGTTACGGCCCTGCCGTATATCTCCCGCATCATGTTGTTCTCCCTGTTTTATCGTGCGGCCTTCGCCGCACCTTCCAAATTGTTACACTGCGTCCTCTTGTCCCTCGACCCGCAGAGTGAATTGGCCTTAATTTATCTGTGGTTTAAAAACCATATCGCCGTTAAGACAATGGTGCAATCCGTTTCGCAAGGCGCTACTGTAGGGTCGCGCGCGGGCATAACCAAAGGGGTAAGGACGGTGGACGCGGAGGCGCAGATCAGGGAACAGGGCGCGGCAGCGCTGGCAGGCGACACGCGCGCAGCACTGAACGCAGCGGTCACGAGGCCGATGATTGGCAACGAGGCCATCGCGCGGGGCGCGTGGGAGGCGGGCGTGCGGGTGGCCGCCGCCTATCCGGGGACGCCCAGCACCGAGATCATGGAATTCCTCGGCGTTTACCCCGACAGCGATGTAAAAGCCCAGTGGTCGACCAACGAGAAGATTGCCATGGACGTGGCGATCGGCGGTTCCTTCGCCGGCGTGCGTGCGCTGACGGCAATGAAGCATGTCGGCCTTAACGTCGCCTCAGACCCGCTGATGTCGCAGACCTATATCGGTGTCAATGGCGGGCTGGTCATCGTTGTGTGCGATGATCCCGGCATTCACAGCTCGCAGAATGAGCAGGACACCCGCCTGTTCGCGCGCTTTGCCCAGGTCCCGGTGCTCGAGCCCTCGGATGCGCAGGAGGCGCTGGATTATACCCGCTGGGCGTTCGAGATCAGCGAGCGGTTCGACACGCCCGTGATCCTGCGCAGCACCACGCGGCTGTCGCATACCCGCAGTCCGGTGACCACCGGCCCGCGCGTCGACCCCGAACCGCTCGGCTTCAACGAGGACCCGGTCAAGAACGTGATCATTCCGGCGCATGCGCGCCTCGCCCATCCCCGGGTGCTGGAACGCGAGGCGAAGCTCGCCGCCTATTTCGAAGATCCCGAATTCACACGCTGGGAGGCGGGCGACACCCGGGTCGGGGTGATCACCGTCAGCACCTCCTATGCCTATGTGAAGGAGGTCCTGCCCGATGCCGCAACGCTGAAACTGGCGTCGTCATACCCGTTGCCGCTGGAGCGGATCCGCCAGTTCTGCGAGTCGGTGGAGCGCGTCATTGTGGTCGAGGAGCTCGAACCGGTCATCGAGACCGCGCTGCACGCCGCCGGGATCGCAGCCGAGGGCAAGGCCTGGTTCCCGCGTGTCGGCGAGTTCTCGCCGGAAGTCGTGCGCGAGAGTCTCGCCAAGGCCGGCGTGCTGCCTGCGGGCGCGGTGCCGGAGCCATTTCCGGTCACGCCGACGGCGCGGCCGCCCGTACTGTGTTCGGGCTGTCCGCACACCACCGCCTATATGGCCGTACGCGCCGTCGACGGCCGGGTCGCTGGCGACATCGGCTGCTATACGCTGGCGGCGGTCGATCCCTTGAAGGCGATCGATACCTGCGTTTCCATGGGTTCGTCGATCGGCAACGCGGTCGGCCTCTCGAAGGCCGGCAGCGAGACCCGGCCGATCATCGCGACGATCGGTGACTCTACCTTCCTGCATGGCGGCATCCCGGCACTCATCGACGCCGTTTACAACGAGGCCGACATCACCGTGATGATCCTCGACAACCATATTGTCGCGATGACCGGCGGGCAGGATCATCCCGGCACCGGGAAGACGCTGCGCGGCGAGGAGACTCACCGGATCGATTTCGAAGAGATGGTCCGGGCCTGCGGCGTGAAATGGGTGCGCACCATCGACGCCTATGACGTCGCATCGGTCTACCAGGCCCTTCGGGAGGCGATCGAGCACAGGGGCGTCTCCGTCGTCGTGACCAACCGGCCCTGCGTCCTGGACCCGGTCAAGATCAAGGGATCGCCGCTGCAGGTGCGGGCCGACGGCTGCACCGCCTGCCAGTCCTGCATGAATCTCGGCTGCCCCTCGCTCGGCTGGTCGGACGAGATGCTCGACGGCTACCACAAGGTGACGATCGACGAGTCGACCTGCATCGGCTGCACCTTGTGCGCCCAGATCTGCCCGTCCGATTGCATTCGGCCGATGGCCGTCTGACCGCTGCGGGGGACAAGCGATGGATGCCCGTGCCGAGACGATGTCCAGACCTCGCAACGTCCTGATCGTCGGTGTCGGCGGCCAGGGCGTGATCCTGGTCTCCAAGGTGCTGGCGCTGATCTGTCAGCGCCAGGGGCTGGAGGTCAAGCAGAGCGAGGTGCACGGCATG
>CP070634.1:2716155-2728155 GCA_020356105.1 Rhodospirillales bacterium
CGCCATCGGCGACGCGCGCGGCAAAGCTGGGGGCGCCGCCCTTGCCCTGGCGGCGGCGCCACCATTCCCAAAGATCGCCGCGCGGGTCGGCGTCGAGCACCGCCACCGGCCCGTCGCCGGCGCGCCCCGCCTCGGCGGCGATATGGGCCGCCAACATGGTCCGGCCGGCGCCGTGGGCCGACGATGCGAGGACGATCACCGCCATACCGCCGTCCCGATCCGCCGCGACCTCCGACCGGCCGCGCCGGCCGCGGCCGAACCGCAAAACGTTGCTCATCTGCTCCCTCTTCCCTCTGGCGCGCGCACTATTGCATATCGCGCCGCTCGAAACAGGGGTTATTTGGGGAATTCGATCACAGGCCACCACATGGGCCCTGGGCCCGTCGGGAAGCGCCGTGGCGCCCCCCCGACCACGCGCGGTCAGGCGGCCCGCACCTCGACGATGAACCGCTCGATCTCGCCGCGCAGCCGCTCGGCCTGCCGGCTCAACTCGGCCGAGGCCTGGAGAACCTGGGCCGACGAGTCGCCGGTCTCCTGCACCGTCCGGCTGACGCTGTCGATATTCTCGGTGACACTGTCGGTCCCCGTCGCCGCCTCCTCGGCATTGCGGCAGATCTCGCGGACCGCCGAATCAAGCTCGTTGATCGCCGCGGCGACCCGCGTGGTGATGCCCGTCATCTCGCGGATCGTACCGCGGATCGTCTCGATCGCACCGACGGCGCTCTGGGTCTCTTCCTGTACGGTATTGATCTGCTGGGTGATATCATCGGTGGCACGGCCGGTCTGGTTGGCGAGGTTCTTGACCTCCTGCGCCACCACCGCAAAGCCTTTTCCGGCCTCGCCCGCGCGGGCCGCCTCGATCGTGGCGTTCAGCGCCAGGAGATTGGTCTGGCCGGCGATATCGCTGATCAGCGTCGTCACCTCGGTGATCCGCAACGCCGCGTCGGACAGGTCCTTGACCACCTCGTTGGTGCGGTCGGCCTCGCCGCCCGCCCGCTCGGAGATGTCGGAGGAATTGGAGATCTCGCGGCCGATCTGGTCGATGGTCCTGCCGAGCCGCTCCGATTCCACCGCCACGCGCTTGACGTTCTCCAGGGCTTGGCCGGCCGACGCCGCCATGCTCGTCGACTGACGGGAGTTCTGTTCCGCCGTTGTCGTCATGGACCGCGCGGTCGACTCGAGCTCGGTCGCGGCGGCCGAGACGGCGCGGATGATCTCGCCGATATGATCGCTGAATCCGCCGGTGATCTGCTCCAGCCGCTCGGCCTGCTGAAGTTTCTCGGCGTTGCGCTCCGCGGTGCTCCGGGCCAGCGCCTTGCCCTGGGCAAGATATTCAGCCAATACCGCGAGGGCATCACCGATGGTGCCGAACTCGTCCGTGCGCGTGCCATCGAGCGCGAGTTCGACGGGCGCGTCCTCGTTGTCTGTCGAGGCCGCATATTCCGACAGCACGCCGATATCGCGCTGCACCAGGGCGATGCAGGTGTTGATATTCCTGTAGAGCCACACCGCGCCATACAGCGCGATTAGCAAACCGACACCCGTGAAGCCGAGAACCAGCGCCTTGAGCGTCCGGTTCGCATCGCGCAGCGCGGCAGTGTTGTGGCCCAGTACCATCATCTCGTCGCGCGCCCGCTCTTCGGCCCAGTCGGCGAAGCGGGCCGCCACCTCGGGTAGCCCCTGCACGCCATTCCGGCGCGCCCGTTCCATCTCGTCGAGGAGGCCCAGCGCGCTGTTCAACTCCGCAGCACGCGCGGCGTCGCGTGCGGCCGTCAGCGCCCGGTCGAACGCCGGGGCATTGCTGTCCGGCGCCCGGGCGATTTGCGCCGCCTCCTCCTTCAACGTCGCCGCGGCAATCAGCAGCGGAAGCGTCGAGGAATCGATGGTCTCGGCCTCGTCCGAGATCGCGTCGAGCTCTCCCTGCCCGAGCTGCAGGCCGCCGAACACGGTGGTGCCGGCGCTGCCGATCAGCACGACCAGAAAGGTCAGCACGACGGTTACTTTGCCCTTGAGGCTCATGACGAATCCCCGCTGATCCCCGTTGTTTTCTTGCAGCCCCAAGAGCGCCCGACGCGTCGACGAATACTACCCCTGCTGCATTCTCTCCGGCGCATTTGCTACCATGAATGTGGTTGCCAATTGGTAAAGGCGCGGGATCCGCCGCGACGAAACGGCCATCTTCCTGCGGTACGGGCGTCTCCGGCGCGCGAGTGCACAACCGCCGGATGCCCGGATGACCGGGGTCTCTTGCGCGGATGGTCGGGCATCGATCCGTCCTCGGTCGGCGTTCGGTGCCGCGCTACTCGATCACCTCGTCGGCAGACCGCCGCATGTCGTCCAGCACGACCATCGGCCCGCCGCCGAGCCGGCCGGCGACCCGCTCGTTGATGATCAGCCGGCCCCGCGTATTCCGGGAGATCGGAATGGCCGAGGGCGGCGTACCGTCGAGGATGCGCAGCGCCGTCCTGGCTGCCCATTCGCCCTGCTCTTCGGCCAGCTTGGTGAAGGCGATCAGCGCGAACCGGACCATGTGCGGATGCACGGCGCCGCTGGGAATCCTGGTGTGACGCTCAACGAAGCGGGCCGCGGTGTCGTCATCCCAGCCCTCCGTCCCGGCCGCATTGCCGACCAGTAGGATATCGACCTTGTCCTGCAACTCTCGGAACTGCGCGAGCCATTCATCCATCGCGCTGACATAGCGCGTCTCGGCAAACTGCATGCCGAATGTCTTCTCGATATTGGTCTGCTCCTTATGCGCGGTGAACACATCGGCGGCAAGATAACCGACGCGCCGACCGTCGGTCAGACGCTCGAGAAAGACAAACAACTCATCGACCGAAGCCACTTCAACCATGCCGGTCACGTTGCTGTACGGGAACCCATAGATCGAAGCGTCCCAGTTGACGCCGCAGAACACGAACGGCACCGCGGCGTCCTTGTAGAACGGCTCAATCACGTATTTCGAGGCGTTGTCGTCGGAGGCGATGACCACGTCCGGGCGGAACGATTCGATCGTCTGCTTGACCATCCGGGCAGCGG
This sequence comes from Rhodospirillales bacterium, assembly GCA_020356105.1. GTDB lineage: Bacteria > Pseudomonadota > Alphaproteobacteria > UBA8366 > JADFVY01. Next base: position 2,719,195 of record CP070634.1, read on the forward strand.
TCAGCTTGTCCTCATCGGTCTTTTTGCGCTTGGTGTCCATGCGGACGACCCGCAGTTCGGCGCCGCTGGAATCGAGAACCGACCGGACACCGGCGAGAGTCCCGTCGCTCCATGCATAGCCCTCATGATACGAATCGACGAACAGGATCTTCTTGCCGTCATATGTTTCCGCCGCAGCGAGCGGACCGGCGGCGGCAAAGGCGAAGGCCGCCGCGGCGCCCAGGATCTTGCGAGAAATCTTTGACGGCTTTGGGTGACAGCTCAACTGAACACGCATCCCCATTGCAGCTTCATGTGTGAGCCTGTGGACCGATGACCCTGACGACAGCCCCACGCTACCGCGAAATTAGCGGTCACGGATTAAGGAACCATGAATGCGGACAGGCGGCATCGCCGCCTCTCCGCCCGACCGTCCGATACAATTTGAGGTAGCGCTTCGCCGATGCGGGCCGGGGGGGCCGGTTGCCGCGACGGTATCCTAGTCAGGCGAGCCGAGCCCGCCGCCGCCGGGAAGTTCCAGCACCAGGGCGTCGCCGGCGGGGATGACCTGCTTGCCTTTGCCAGCCAGCGTGCCGCCGCTGGCCAGGCAGATCCGCCCCGGGGCGCCGTCGGCGCCGCCGTCGCGGCCGCGCGCCGGGTGCTCGATGCGGTCGAACAGCGCGAACACGGCAAACGGCGCATCTTCAGCATGGGCGATCTCGATCACCTGCCCGTCGCCACCGCGCCATTTGCCCGCGCCGCCCGAACCCGGCCGCAGCTCCTTGCGGCGGAAGACAAGCGGCGCCACCGATTCGGTGATCTCGACCGGGGTGTTGCGCACGCCGGAGGGGAAGGAGGTCGCCGACAGCCCCGGCTTGCCCGGCCGCCCGCCGGTGCCGCCGCAATGGAAGATCGTCACCGAGAACGGCGTCGCATCGCCGTAATCCTGCGCGCCGGTGATGCCGCGCCCGCCCGAGAGCATCGGGTTCCACAGGCTCGACGCACCCTCCGCCGGGGCGATGCCGGGGCATGCCTGCTCCAGGCAGCCGAGCACCACGTCGGGTAGCATCTGGCCGGTCACGTGGCGAATGTTGACGGCGGCCGGCCGCGGCGCGTTGAGGATCGACCTCTCGGGCGCCGTCACGCGGATCGTGCCGAGCGAGCCGGCGTTGTTGGGAATCGCGTTGCCGACGACGCAGCGGATGCCAAAGCTGGTATAGGCCTGGGTATAGGTGATCGGCGAGTTGATGCCGAAGGCGGACATCGCGCTGGTACCGTCGTAGTCGACCGCGATGCCGTCGGCGCCGATGGTCATGCGCGCGCGGTAGGTCACCGGGTGGTCGTAGCCGTCGACCGTCATCTCGTTCTCGTAAACGCCCGCCGGCAGCTTGCCGATCTCGCCCAGCATGGCTGCGCGCGAAGCCTCGATGATGCGGTCGCCGATGCCCTCGAGGTCGTTGAGGCCGAGCTCGTCCATCAGTTCGATGAGTCGCTTGCTGCCGACCGAGTTGCAGGCGGCGAGCGAGTAGAGATCGCCGACCACCTGCACCGGCTCGCGGACATTGGCGCGGACGATCTCGAGGACCGCCTCGTCCGGCTCGCCGGCCCGGAACAGCGGCAGGATGGGGATGCACAGCCCCTCCTCGAACACCTGGCCCGCATCGGGCCCGAAGCCGGACCCGCCGATATCGACCACATGTACCGTCGAGGCGAACAGGGCGACCGGCGCGCCGCCGCGGAAGACCGGGGTGACGACGGTGAAATCGAACAGATGCCCGGTGCCGTGCCACGGATCGTTGGTCAGGTACACGTCGCCCTCGCGCATCGTCGCGACGGGGTATTTGTCCAGGAAGAATCCGACCGAGGCGGCCATGGCGTTGACGTGGCCCGGCGTGCCGGTGACGGCCTGGGCCAGCATGCGGCCCGAAAGGTCGAACACGCCGGCGGAGAGGTCCCCGGCCTCGCGCACGGTGGTCGAGAACGCGGTGCGGATCAGTGCCTGCGCCTGCTCCTCGACGATGGCGATGAGGCGGTCCCAGATCACCTGGTCGCGCACCGCGGACGCGGTGGCGGCCACCGCCGCCCCGGCCGCATCGCGCTCCAGCACCAAATCGCCGCCGGAGCTGACGATCACATGGAATCCCGCTGGCACGATCGTGGTGGTCTGCGCCTCCTCGATCGCGGCCGGGCCGGAAAGCGGCGCGGGCTCCGGCAACGACGCCCGGTCGTATAGCACCGCCTCGACGGGCTCCCCCCCGGGGGCGCGGATCACGCGGCTGCCGGTGGGTGCTTCCTCGGCGAGCCTATCTTCCTCATACTTCGAGACGGGCCGCTTGTCTTGCGGCTCGCAAACGCCGCCTTGCGGCGCCGGGGCGGCGAGGTGCAGCGACCAGGTCAGCACCTCGATGTCGAGATCCGGCACGATACGGCCGTATTGGCGCTCATACTCGGCGGCGAAGGCATCGGCGAGCGCCGCCGCGGAGTCCAGCCCGAATTCGCCGTCCGCCAGCGCGACCTTGATCTCGTGCCCCTGGCCGACATAGCGGCACCAGGCGTGGCGCTGGGCCGTCAGCGCCGCCTCCGGCGCGCCGAGCCGCACCACCGCCTCGGCCTCAACCTGCATCTCGTCGAACAGCGCGGCGACCGCGGCGGCATCGAGGTCCGAGAGGCGGGCATACCGGCTACGCACCACCTCGTAGGCGATCGGCGCCAGCAGCATGCCGACCGCCGAGCCAACCCCGGCATTGGCCGGAATCAGGATACGGTCGATGCCGAGCTTCTCCGCGAGGCGCGCCGCATGCAGCGGCGCCGCGCCGCCGAAGGCGATCATCGTTCGCCCGGCGATCTCGGCACCGTGTTCGACCGCGTGCACGCGCATCGCCGCCGCCATGTTCTCGTCCACGATCTCGATGACACCCTCGGCGGCGCCGGCGAGGTCCAGTTCCAGCTTCTCACCCACATGCTCGCGCAACGCGGCCTCGGCGGCTTCCGTATCCAGCGTCATGGTGCCGCCGGCGAAGCCCTCCGCCGCGATCCGGCCAAGCAGCAGGTTGGCGTCGGTAACGGTTGGATAGCTGCCGCCGCGCCCGTACGAGGCCGGCCCGGGCTCCGCCCCGGCGCTCTCAGGCCCGACCTGGATCCGCCCCAGCGTATCGACCGCGGCGATCGAGCCGCCGCCGGCGCCGATCTCCACCATCTCCACGACTGGGATCTTCACCGGCATGCCGCTGCCCTTCATGAAGCGGTGGGCACGGTCGACCTCGAAGCTGCGGGACAGCATCGGCGCGTAATCGTCGATCAGGCAGATCTTGGCGGTGGTGCCGCCCATGTCGAAGGAGACGACGCGGGGCTCGCCAAGGTCGCGCGCGATGCGGGCGGCCAGGATGGCGCCGCCGGCCGGCCCGGATTCGATGAGCCGAACGGGGAAGCGCGCCGCCGTCTCCAGCGTCACCAGGTTGCCGCCGGAGGTCATCAAGAGGCACGGCGCGTCGATGCCGGCCGCAGCGAGGCGTTCGGCGACGCGCTCCAGATACCGCGCCATCAGCGGCCGCACGTAGGCGTTGGCCGAGGCCGTCGACTGGCGCTCGTATTCGCGGATCTCGGGGCAGACGTCGGAGGACAGGGTGATCGAGAGGTCGGGCAGCGCTTCAGAAAGGATCTCTGCGACGCGCCGCTCATGCGCCGGGTTGGCGTAGGCATGCAACAGGCCGATGGCGACGGATTCGACGCCCGCCTCCCGCAGCACGGGGACCAGCGCCTGGACCGAGCCCTCGTCCAGCGGCGTCAACACCTCACCCCTGAAATTCATGCGCTCGGTGACCGGCAGACGCAGCTCGCGCGGCGCCAGCGGCGGCCGCCGCTCCATGGAGAGATCGTACTGCGCGAAGCGGTTCTCCCAGGCGATCTCCAGCGAATCGCGGTGGCCTTCCGTTACGATCAGCGCCGTCTTCGCGCCCTTGCGCTCGATGATCGCGTTGGTCGCCAGCGTCGTGCCGTGCAGCACCAGCGAGACCGCGGAGGGCGGGACCCCGGCGGCATCGAGCACCGCCCGCGCCGCCGCCATGAACCCCTCGGCCGGATCGGAAGGCGTCGTCAGCACCTTGGCGCTAGTATGCGCGCCGTCCTGCTCCAGCACCGCGTCGGTAAAGGTGCCGCCGATATCGATGGCGAGGCGTGCCCGATGTGTCACGTTGCTCATCCCTGCCATTCGCATGAATCTCGAGGTTTCACAAAATCACCGACCCAGAAAGATCGCGTTGAATGACCGCACATCTGGAATTTTGTACATCGGCTCCAGTCGAAAATTGAGCTTCGCGACGTAACCGTCCTCGTTGTACAGCCACCGGCCGCCGATGGAATCCGACCTGATATCCAGTTTGTGCGTCCAGTCGGTGTTCGGCAATTTATCGATTGGGATCAACGAGTCCCAGAGTTCGTTCGCCTTGGAGAGTTGATCGCCCGTGTTGATGACCTTCACGACGGCGAATGAATGATCCAAAACCGTGACTTCTTGCAGTCGGTTCTCAGCCGCGACAAACCGTGTCGCGGTTATTCCGATCATCAGGCCAACAACCAGAAAGATCAGGACCGCGAGGATTCCTGTGCTGGGCGCGAGTTTCATGTTCCTCGGCAGCGCGATGGGACAGCGTCAGTCGAGCAACATTACCGCATTGCCCGCCCGCGCGCATTCCCGCACCGCCCGTATCATCGCACCCCCGATCCGCGCTATAATCCCCCCGCGGCCGCTGAGTCCGCCCCGACCTGGAAGGCACGCCGATGAAGGCCCTGACGATCCTGTCCGCCCTGCTGATGGCCTCGCTGGCCGTGGCGAGCGCCGTCTACCTCTTCAATATGCCGCATATGTGGGGCGGCGGATGGGGCGGCATGTTCCAGCTGCCGTCCGGCGGCGGGTGCTGCATGCCGATCTCCCTCAGCGATTTTCTCGTCCGCTTGCTTGGGGTGTTGCTCGTCTGGGGCGTGCCGACCGCGATACTTGTGATCCCGCTCGCCCTGTGGGGCCGGTGGCAGCGGCGCCGCGGCGTGTATCTCGAATACGGGCGCGGGCTGGGCAACAACCGCGATCCGTGGCTCGCCGGCTGAGCGGCGGCCGACGAGGCGCCCCCGCCGCCGTCAGATATAGGTGACGTATTTCGAGTTGCGGACGATCGCGACCTGCCACCAGTCCAGCAAGGTTCCGCCGCAGGTGCCGTTGGCGAGGTTGGTGCCAGCACAGCAGTGCCACAACCCGACCTTGTGCCCCATCTCATGCGCCAGGCAGACCGGATTGCCGCCTTCGATCGTAAGATAGTCGTTCAACGGGCCGAGAGCGCAACCGGCCGTGCCGCCGGGTATGTCGCGCACGCAAAAAACTATGATCGGGTTCGAGAAGCCCGTAATGCGGCCGAGCCCCCCGGTCGGACAGTGCCACGCTGCAGTCAGCTGGAAATAACTTCCGGGAAGCGTCAGATCCTCGCCCAGTGCGTCCCAATTGCACCCGACGTCCAGCGCAAAGGTCGGTGACGGGCCATTGACGGTGTGAATTCCCTCAACCACCACATGCACGTTGGCCTGATCCCGGAAGATTTGTGTGGCCGCGGCGATGGCCGGCTGCAGGTTTGCTTCCGTCGTGACAGGAACCCCGGCCTCATCCCGGAGGATGATGATGCACAGACGGATTTTCTTGAGGGGCCGAATCCCGAAGATGCTCAGAATGGCGTCCGGGATCTGCGCCAGCCGAATGACGATCGAGCGGCCGATATTCAGGAGGATCTCAATCAGGCGCCCGACGACCGGAATGGCGAGGATCGCCTCGACCAGAAGCACCAAAGGCGTCGCGATAACGACGATGATCTCCCAGGCTACGCAGAACGTCGTCACCACCGTAGTCCAGAGCACGCAAACAACGTTGGATACCCAGACCCAGGCCACGCAGACCCAGTTCGAAACCCAAACAGTGGCGACGCAGACCCAGGTGATGATCGCGCACGCCCAGGAGCAGGGCCACCAGTCGCAGCAATTGTCATCCCATTCGGCGCAGGCGGTGTTGCCCCTGTCCTCCCAATCGTCGCAGGCCTGGTAGCCCTGATCCTCCCATTCGGCGCATTCCTGGTAGCTTTCGGTCGCCCACTCGGTACATGCCCGTATCGTCATCAGTGCGGTGCCCCTGATTGCGAACCTGTTCAATTCACCGCGCAGAGCGGCTCTTCTTCGGTGGGTTTTTCGATTTCCCCGTGCCGATCCACTAGATCACTCACCTCTGCCTTCAGCCGGAGATGTGCCCGCCACAGCCCGGCAAGCTTGCCCACGGTCGTTGCGGCAAAGAACGCAGCGAACGCCCAGACGGGGTCCCACCAAGTGAACGGCTGTGTCCGTGTCAAGAACCAGACGCCATAGGCGATCAGGGCCGCAAAGCCGAGGATGGTGGCCTCGCCGCAACCGCATGCGAGGTACAGTCGATTGATACGTTTCTGGATCGTCGAATTTTCGCGCTCCGAGAGGTCCGGCAAGGCAAATGTGACGGAACGGTACCTGCGGCCGAGGCCTGTATGGACGTCGCGTTGGAGCAGTGTCAGCTTTTCGGCTGAATCGATACGAAGTGCCTCTCTCGCCATGAGCCACCCCCGTCCGTTTTGTCTTCGTCCCCGAGCCACAACTAGCGCATGCCACCCCGAATTGCAATAGCTGCACGATATCAACCCAGACGGGCTTTGCGCCACTGGCAACGCGTGTCACGAACTCCGAGAGCCTTCGTATCGCGCCCGCACCTCCGCGCCGCTCCGTAGCCGCCATCGGCGGCGATGGCCGCGCCGGCGGCCCTGCGACCACCATACCGCTCGGCCGCCGACGGCACGGTACGGCCAAAAAAAAACCTCCCCCGCAAGGGGGGAGGCGGTTTCAGTAATTCGGGCGGTTGTCGGCTCAGTCGGCCAGGCGGGTGATGGTGATCTCGACAGCCGGGTTGCGCCAGTCATGCGTGGCCGGGTCGAGGGTGCCGGTGCCGTGGATGCCGGCATGGACATGGATGTGCCCCTCGCCGGGCTCATCGGGTGAATTGTAGGCGCCGTTGCCGCCGGCCGGGATGTCGGCCAGCAACTCGGTATTGGGCTCGCTGCCGGCATCGTAGACGGCGCCGTAGACCGTGATCGACCCCTTCCTCGGCAGCGGCACGCCGCGCACCGCATAGAAGGCGTCATTGGTCGCGGCCAGCATGCCGACGGCGCTGAAGAACCGCTTGTTTTTCGAGGCGGTGACAACGGTGCCGTTCGACTCGCCCGGCATCAGGACCGGCGGGGCGGGGTGCGTCGGCGCCAGCAGCACGGTGACGCTGTCAACGCCGGGGACGCCGGCGAGGGCGTCGGCGAGGGCATCGGGCGCACCGGTCTCGGCGAGGATCGCGAGTCCCTCGTAACCGGGATCGGCCTCGTCGGCCGGCCCGACCTCGAAGATCGAGACGCGCCGATCGTGGGTTACGAACACCGAGGGCGCGATCGGCTGGCCGCGGGTCGCGACCCGGATGGTGACGGCGTAGCGCCTCTCGGCGTCATGGCCGCCGGCGGGGGCGGTGCCGAGGCTGCCGTCGGCGACGGCGTGGCCCGCGGCCAGGGCGGTGGTGACGATAACGGCGCTGATCAGAGCGCCTTTGAGAGCTGTCTTGTTCATGGTGACGTCTCCTGTCCCTTGCGGGGGGCTGTGTGCAGGGGCGCCGCTCTGACGGCGGCCTGCAGCTTGTGGGGTCCAACGGGCCGGCGGCGAAGATCGGCGGCCGCCGGACCGGACCCAGCCTCGCCCAGGGAATTCACGGCACCGTCACCAATCCTTCACGGAAGTATCCGGACGGCGGATCTGCATTCACGTTTGCGCGAGGGACGGCGCGGCGACGCCAGCATTGGCGCGGAATAATCGTTCCACTGTTTGAGAATCGGCAATTCGGCTATTCTTCGGCTTGCAACGGGCACAAGTCAGGAGTCGTCGGAACCATGGACATCTCCGATCAGGATCTGTCCCCCGCACAGCGGGATTTCCTCGCGTACTGGCGGCGGCAGGCCGGCTCGCGAATCGCGCCGCGGCGTGCGGATTTCGACGTGCTGGACGTGCCGCTGCTGATGCCCTACGCGATCATCTTCGATGTCCTCGCCGACCCGCTCGACTTTCGTTACCGGCTCATCGGCACGGTCCAGCGCGAGATGTCGAACCGCGACTATACCGGCATGAAGATGAGCGAGATCGACGGCCGGGGGCCGGACAGCGGGATCTGGTCCATCCTCGATCGCGTCAGAACAAGCCGCGAGCCTGCCTATCACTCGATCGCCTATGTCGGCCCGAAGAAGGATTACATGAAGCTGAACGATCTGTTCCTGCCCTGGCTCGGCGACGACGAGACCACCAGCATGGTCATCATCGTGTCCTGCTATCTGCCCAAGTAACAATCCCGAGCCGGGCCGGCCCGCCACCCCGCGCCGACTTCCTTAAGCCGCGCTGTAGCCGCCGTCGACGGGGATGGTGGCGCCGGTGACGAAGCCGGCGACGTCATCCGAGGCGAGGTACAGCGCGGCGGCGGCGATCTCCCCCGGCGTGCCCCAGCGGCCCATCGGCGTGCGCGCGCGGATCACGCGGTCGCGCTCCGCATCGGCCTGGATCGGCGCGGTCAGCTCGGTCTCGGTCCAGCCCGGCGCGATCGCGTTGACGCGGATGCCGTCGGGCGCATAGAGCGCCGCCAGCGATTTGGTGAGCTGCGGGATCGCCGCCTTGCCGGCGCCGTAGCCGGGGGCGTGCGGCGAGGCGAAATAGCTATACATCGAGGCGATGTTGACGATGCAGCCGGGCCGCGCGTCGACCGAGGCCGCATCCTCCATTCGCGCCTGGCGGTAGGACAGGCCCGAGAGGTCCCCGTCGTAGTCGCCGGCGCCGGCACGGGTGCCGGTGACCGTCACCTCCGCGCCGGCCTCCGCGAAGGCCGCGGCGATGGCCCGGCCGATGCCGCGG
>CP070634.1:2728255-2736601 GCA_020356105.1 Rhodospirillales bacterium
GGTGGCGCGCTGGGTCTACTTGCCGCCTATTTCGGCGGTCGGACCGATACGGTGATCATGCGCATCGCCGACCTTCAGCTCAGCTTCCCGGCGATCCTGATCGCTTTGATCCTGGTCGCTATTCTGGGTCAGGGGGTGGAGAAGATCGTCATTGCGCTGGTCGCGGTGCAATGGGCCTACTATGCGCGCACCATACGCGGCACGGCGCTGGTCGAGCGCCGCAAGGAATATATCGAGGCCGCGACCTGCCTGGGCCTGAGCCACCGCCGCATCGTGTTCCGCCATCTTCTGCCGAACTGCACGCCGCCACTGATCGTGGTCGGCACTGTACAGGTGGCGCACGCCATCGCCCTTGAGGCGACTCTCTCGTTCCTCGGCGTCGGCCTGCCGATTACCGAGCCCTCGCTCGGCCTACTGATCAAGAACGGCTTCGACTACATGCTGAGCGGCGATTACTGGATCAGCTTCTATCCGGGCATCGCCCTTCTGATCACCATCGTCAGCATCAACCTGGTCGGCGACCAGCTGCGGGACGTCCTCAACCCGAGGCTCCGGCGATGACCGGCGGCGGCCTCACGCTGGCGGTCGAAAACCTGCGCACCCATTTCTTCACCCGCGCCGGCGTCGTGCGCGCGGTCGACGATGTCAGCTTCTCGGTGGACAGGGGGCAGGTGCTGGGCCTGGTCGGCGAGTCCGGTTCCGGCAAGACGGTCACGGGGTTCTCGGTCATCGGCCTGGTCGATCCGCCCGGCCGCGTCGTCGACGGTCGCATCCTGTTCAACGGACGGGACCTCGCGGCCCTCCCCGAAGCGGAGTGGCGCAAGCTGCGCGGCGCGAAGATCGCGATGATCTTCCAGGATCCGATGATGACGCTGAACCCGGTCTTGCGCATCGAAACGCAGATGGTCGAAGCCGTTCTGGCGCACGAGAATATCGGTCGGGAAGAGGCGCGCAAGCGGGCGCGCGACGCACTCGGCCAGGTCGGCATCCCGTCGCCGGATGAGCGGCTGCGGGCCTATCCGCACCAGTTCTCAGGCGGCATGCGCCAGCGCGTGGCGATCGCCACCGCGTTCATCAACCGCCCGGATCTTGTCATCGCCGACGAGCCGACGACCGCGCTCGACGTGACGATCCAGGCGCAGATCCTGCACGAGGCGCAGAAGCTGTGTCGCGACACCGGCACGGCGCTGATCTGGATCACCCATGATCTGACGGTCGTCGCAGGGCTCGCCGACCATATCTGCGTCATGTACGCAGGTCGCGTCGTCGAGGCGGGCGAGATCGATGCGGTGCTCGATCGTCCGCTGCATCCGTATACCTCCGGCCTCATCGGCTCGGTGCCGAGCCGCAACAAGCGGGGCCGCGAGCTCGACCAGATCCCCGGCATGACGCCATCGCTTCTCAACATGCCGAGCGGCTGCGCGTTCCGGGCCCGCTGCGGGCATGCCGACGCGGCCTGCGATAGCGCGCCCGGCATCACCGCGCCGATGCCGGCCCGGGCGATCCGCTGTCATCATCCGCTGCTGGAGCCCGCGGTATGAGCGACTCCGCGAGCCCGGCGCCCTATATCGATCTGCGACGGATCGGCAAGCGCTTCGTCAAGTCGCTGGATGTCGCCGCAAGGATCGCGCGCCACCTGGGATCCAGCGTCCGCGAGGAGGTCGTCCATGCGGTCGACGAGGTCGATCTTGCGATCCGGCCGGGTGAGGTGGTCGGGCTCGTCGGCGAATCCGGTTGCGGCAAATCCACGCTGGGCCGGATGGTCGCCGGCATCCTGGAGCCCAGCGAAGGCAGCTATTTTTACAAGGGCCGCGACATCCGCACGCTGGATGCGCCGGAGGCGCGGGACATGGCGCTCAGGATCCAGATGATTTTCCAGGATCCGTTCGCCTCGCTCAACCCGCGGCTGCGGGTCAAGGATATCATCGGCGAGGCCCCGCGGGTGCACGGGCTGGTCGGCCGCGCCAACGTCGACGCCTACGTCGATGATGTGATGCTGCGTTGCGGTCTGGATCCCGAATTCAAGCGCAGGTACCCGCACCAGTTTTCCGGCGGTCAACGGCAGCGGATCGGAATCGCCCGGGCCCTGGCCGTCAACCCCGACCTGATCGTCTGCGACGAGGCGGTGGCGGCGCTCGACGTCTCGATCCAGGCGCAGATCCTCAACCTGTTCATGCGGCTGCGCGAGGAGCTTGGCCTCACCTACCTGTTCATCAGCCATGATCTGGGCGTGGTCGAGCACATCAGTGACCGGATCGTCATCATGTATCTCGGCCGCGTCGTCGAATCCGGCCCCACCGAGGATTTGTTCGACAGCCCCAATCATCCCTACACCCAGGCGCTGCTCCAGGAGGTCCCCCGTCTCGATCAGCGGCACGCGAAGTTCTCGGCCATAAAGGGCGAGATTCCCTCACCGCTCGATCCACCCCCGGGGTGTCATTTTCATCCGCGCTGCCCGCATGCGACCGCGCGCTGCGCGGAAGAGCGCCCGATCTTGCGAGAAATCGCACCGGGCCGGAGATCGGCCTGTCATCTGAACGAAGGAGCGGTCTGAGACATGCCCGACAGGGAGTTGCCCGGTGTTCTGTACGAGCGCGGGCCGCGTGACGAGGCGCTGCCGCTCCTGTTCGACTCACCGCATAGCGGCACAACCTATCCCGACGATTTCGACCACGTCGCGCCGCGCGGACAAATGCGGCAATCCGAGGACAGTTTCATCGACGAGCTCTACGCTGCCGCGCCCGAGCACGGCGCGACGCTGATCGGCGCCCTGTTCCCGCGCATCTACATTGACCCCAACCGCTCCGCGCTCGATATCGATCCGGCGCTCCTCGAGGAGGACTGGCCGGACGAGAGCGATCCCGGGCCGAAGAGCGAGCTCGGCGTCGGCCTGGTCTGGCGCCTGTGCCCGCCGGGCGACCCGATCTACGATCGCAAGCTGACGGTCGCCGAGCTGCGCCGGCGGATCGAGACCTATCACCGTCCCTATCACGATGCCGTTTGCGGCGCGCTGGACCGGCTGCACCGCCGCTTCGGTGCGGTCTGGCACGTCAACTGCCATTCCATGCCGTCGGTGAGCAGCGTCATGGCGGCCGAGGGTCCGGGTGTGCGTCGCCCCGACATCACGCTGGGCGATATCGATGCCACGACCTGCGGCGCGGACTTCACCGCGCTGGTCCGCGAGACTCTCTCCGATTTCGGTTACGATGTGACGATCAACGATCCGTACAAGGGCGCCGAGCTGGTGCGCGCCTGGTCGGATCCGGCGGCCGGGCGGCACAGCCTGCAGATCGAGATCAACCGGGCGTTGTACATGGACGAGGCGGGCCTGGAGCGTAACGGCGGGTTCGCTGCGCTCCAGGCAAACGTGACGCGGCTGATCGCCGTTGTCGCCGACTATGTAAGGGGCCGAATGCCGTGATCGTCCCCGGTGTTCTCGAGATCGTCCGACCGTCCGGCCCGCCCAGCCCGGTTCTGTTCGACCTGCCGCATAGCGGGCGCGACTACCCGGCGGATTTCGGATCGGCGCTGCCGTTGGAAATCCTGCGGCGCGGCGAGGACGCCTATGTGGACAGGCTGCTGGCGGACGCGCCGGCCGGCGGCGTTACGGTACTCAGAGCCCTGTTTCCCCGCTGCTATGTCGACCCGAACCGCGATGAGGACGATGTCGATCCGGCGCTCGTCGCGGATGCGCCGGCCGGCGCCTTCCGGCAGAGCGACAAGAGCCGCCGCGGGATCGGCCTGATCCGACGCGATGTCGTTCCCGAGCACCGCATCTACGATCGGTTGCTCAGCTATGACGAGGTCACGGCGCGGGTCGCGCGCTATCACCGGCCCTACCACCGGGAACTGGCGACGCAACTCGAGGACCTGCGCGGCATGTTCGGCGCGGTCTGTCATATCGACTGGCACTCGATGAAATCCGTCGGCAACGCCAACACGCCGGATGGTCCCGGCGTGCGGCGGCCTGATTTCGTGATCGGTGATCTGCGCGGTACCGCCTGCGATTCTGACCTGACCGAGCTGGTCGCCCAAAGCCTGCGCGGGCTCGGTTACTCGGTTTCGGTGAACGATCCCTATGCCGGCGGCGGCGTACTGCGCCGCCATGCGGGTCCCAAGGCGGGCGTCCATAGCCTGCAAATCGAGATCAACCGGGCGCTCTATCTCGACGAGGCGCGGGTCGAACTGACGCCGGGATTCGCAAGCCTGCAGACGGATCTGACCCGGCTCAGCGCGATCATAGCGGACTGGGCCGCGGCGCTTGCGGCCAAGTCGGCGGCAACGCCGTGATGCGGCCAATATGGGGCGGATAATGGAGGATCTGCGATGACGTCTGGCCGGGGCGGCGTCGCTTATGCCATCGACAGTCACTGCCATCTCGGGCGGTTCTTCGAGGATCCGACCCGCGGCGTGGCACGGATCGAGGAGATGCGCCGGGGCGGCATGACCGCATGCATTGCGGCGGTGATCGGTGACCGCAGCGTCATCGGCATGTCGGACCGGGGATTGCGCCTGCTGCGCGAGCCTGCACCAGGCGAACTGTTCGACGGCGCGGCGCGCGATCTCGATGCGCTGTGGGAGGCGTGCCGACGCGGCGGCACGTCGCCGGCGGCGATCGTTACCGATATCGAGAGGTTGCGGGAGACGGGCGGCGTGATCGTTGCGGCGATCGAGGGTCTCGACTGCCTCGAGGGACGGGTCGAGCGCGTGGCGCACTTCCATGATCGCGGCGTGCGCGTGATGCAGCTCGTCCACTACCGGATCAACGAGCTCGGTGATATCCAGACCGAACCGCCGCGCCATGGCGGCTTGACGGCGTTCGGTCGCGAAGTCGTTGAGGAATGCGCCAGACTCGGTATCCTCGTCGACGTGGCGCACGCCACATTCGAGACGGTGAAAGGCGTCGTTGGTTTGGTCGACAAGCCGATCATCCTCTCGCATAGCATTCTCGGCGACCGGCACCCGCGCTGCATCGACGACGACCATGCGCGGCTGGTCGCCTCGACCGGCGGCATGATCGGCGCCTGGGCGACACGGCTCGCGGTCGATGATTTCGACGACTACATCGACAATATCGTCCGGCTCACCGACGCGGTTGGCGCAGACCACGTGGGGATCGGCACCGATATGGACGCCGTCCGCGCACCGGTGTACGACGATTATTCCGCATTTTACGTGATCCCCGATGCGCTGCGGACGCGCGGCATGGCATGGACCGACATCGAAAAGATCAGCGGCGGGAATTTCATGCGCGTGTTCGCTGCCGCCGTGGGCTGATTTTATCCCGACCGGCTGCCGATCCATCATGAACGCGCCCAAAAGAGGCATATGCAGAGCCTGTTACAAGCGAAGTTGCGGGTAATGGCCGGGATCGCGAATCGACGGCTCATCGATACAAGCTGCGGTTAAGAGTGTAGATCGCTCATGTCCGCAGCGGGCTCTAGACCGGACGTTCCGCCCCACCTGAAATGTGTTCGGCATAGGTGGTTGCGGGCCCACGCAACCAGTCCGATAGAAAAAGCCCTGCAAACTTAATGAGTTGCGGTGCTTTCATTTTGGCCTGGAAAGTACGGCTCAATGAAATCAACAGGTTGCGGCGACAGGTTCAAATCACCGAGAAACCAAACCACCTGAACCCGCTGTAGTGCTCAAACGGTATCCGCTGAGACACGCGGAGAGGAAAGAAACGGACAAAAGATACAAGCGCTTCCCGTGGTTCGGAGCCGGCCGCCTCACAGAGACAGGCAGCGCTTCTGTGCTTGATGCTCATATTCATAAGACGACAGAATCGTATGCGCTGGATCGCGTTCTCAGACCCCTGTGTCAGGTTGCGCCATCTGCGAGCTGCGCCAGCTCGCCAAGGGTCACCGGTTTCAGGGGCGCCCGGATACGGTAGTAGCCGATCGTCTCGGGGCTGACATCGCGCTCACGGGCAAGCAATTCGGCGACCGTCAGGCCGCAGTAACGTCCCTGACACGGCCCCATTCCGCATCGACTGAAGGCCTTGGTCTGATTCGGGCCGAGGCAGCCAAGCTGTACGTAGCCACGCAGCATGCCGGCCGTAATTTCCTCGCAGCGGCAGATGACGACATCGTCAGGGGGCGCAATTATTTCGGGGGCCGGGGCATAAAGGGTGTTGAGAAAGCGGCGCGCGGCGAGCTCTCTCTTGAGCGCTCGGCGTAATGTCGCCGCCTGTGCGTCACGGCCGGTCTCGGATAGCCGGCCCAGGGCGTGGAGCGCCTCCAGAGCGGCAAGCTTGCCGGTCAGAACGGCCGCGCCGGCGCCGGCGATGCCGCCGCCATCGCCCGCAACCATGATCGCCGGGACGTCGGTGGAGCCCCAGATGTCGTGCCGCGGATGCCAGCAGCGCTGCGCTGGATCCCAGTCATGGGCGAGGCCCAGCGACCGGGTGATCTGGACGTTCGGGACGATGCCTTGGTGGAGCAGAAGGGTATCACAAGGGATTTCGCGGGTCTGGCCAGCTGCTCTGAATCGCAGGCCTTCGACGGCGTCGACACCGGTCGCGCGCAGCTTGGTGGCGCCGGTATGACGCGGCACGCCGGCCCGGCGGATCGCCGCCAGCATCCGGGCCCCCTTCAGCAAATGCTGCCAATCCCATAATGCGCGCGGCAGATGGCGGGATGCGCGGAGATGCGCGCGCAAATTCTGGGTTTCGACCACGGCCTTTGGCGGCGCGCCTGCGGCGATCAGCTGCTGCGCCAGAAGATAGAGCAATGGACCGGAGCCAGCCAATACCGCATTCTTCGGAACCATACCGGCGGTCTTCAGGAGAATCTGTGCTGCCCCCGCCGTCATCACGCCGGGCAGAGTCCAGCCGCGGATCGGAACCGGTCGCTCGATCGCTCCGGTCGCCACGAGCACCCGTCGCCCCGAGGCGATGCGAGCGGCGCCACTGCGTGTCCACGCAACGTGCCCGCTGCGCTCGACCCGCCAGACGACAGCGCCTTTTTCCACTCGGATCTTCCTGTGGTCCAGGGCCTCGGCGAGCGGTCGACCGGCCAGAAAATTCTCACCGAGTATCTCGGACCGGCGGTTGTCGGCGCGGAGAACGCCTCGATAGATCTGTCCGCCCGGCTCCGGCTGCTCGTCAAGCAGAAGGACGGCCCCTCCACCGTCGGCTGCAGTCCGTGCCGCGGCCATACCCGCCGGGCCGGCACCGATCACGATGAGGTCAACCTCCTTCATCGACGATATCCGATTTGCCCGGCTGCCGGGTGATTTCCATGCCGTCGGTTGCCTCGGTCATGCAAGCCTGCACCGCCGACTCCCCATCCACCTCGACGAGGCACTCGAAGCAGCTGCCCATCATGCAGTAGGGCCCGCGCGGCGCTCCGTCGACAGCGGTGGTCCTAAAGATCGTCACGCCGGCGGCCAGAAGCGCGGCCGCCACGCTGTCACCAGGAGCGGCGAGGATCTCCTCGCCTTCAAATCGCAGGCGCAAAGGTGCCTCGGGTTCACACAGTCGACGAAATCTTGAATCGGGCTTCACTGAATGCCTCCAGGTTCGGCGCCTCGGGGCGCTGTTCGAGCCATAATGGCAACAACCGTGAATGGGCGGCGGCGAGCGTGATGCCGCTGTGGCAGGTGACTAGGAACGCTCCCGGGTGCTGGGGCGACTGCTGGTAGACCGGCAGGCCGTCCGGTGTCAGAACCCTAAGTGCGCCCCAGCTCCGGACCAGCCTTGCACGGCTGAGGTCCGGGAAAACGTCGATCGCCCAGTGGGCAATCCTGGCGATCACCTCCAGCGTCTCGCCGTCATCGAAACCGACATCCTCATGGGAGCTGCCAATCTGGATGCTGCCCTCGTCGACCTGCCGAATGGTGCTCGAAGGGCGCTTGATCATCGGCGCGAGTTTTTCGGTGATCAGAGCCTGGCCTCGCTGCGGTCGGACGGGAGCCGCAAAGCCGAGCTGCGGGCCGAGCGTCGCGGCGCCGAGCCCGGCGCATAGGACGACACGGCCGGCCGCAATCCGCGCACCGTCCCGCATTGTGATGCGGAACCCGCCGTCCTGGGGTTCGACCCGTACGACGTTGGCGCCGGTCTTCACTTTTGCGCCCAGCCGGCGAACCTGGCCGGCGAGTGCCCGCAGCAGGCGGAGCGGGTTCACATGCCCGTCCTCATGATGCAGGATCGCGCCGGCCACCTTGGGGCCGATACGCGGTTCTTCGCGCAGCAATGCGTTGTGGCCGAGAACTTCGTAGGGATAGTCCCCGTTCAGTTCCGCCTTGAGTGCCTCGTAGCTGCGGACGCGGTTCTGCAACGACGACTCGGACAGGTGAAAATCATAGCCGCCGTCCTGACGGAGTGCGAGGTCGGTTCCTTCG
>CP070634.1:2736701-2759196 GCA_020356105.1 Rhodospirillales bacterium
GAGGGGCCCGGAAGCCCGTTTCCCGCATTTCATCGTGACCGGCGAGGCTGGTCGCCGTCTCAGTACCTCAGATGTGCTGCGCGCGCTTCGCGCCAAGCCTCCTCGTCCGGCGCTGCCAGCGCCTCCAGATCACCCGGCATCGCGGCCGCATCGTCGACCCATTCCCGCATGGCGGGGCCGCCGTTGATGACGTCGATGGCCAGTCTCTCGCGCTCGTATTCGTATGGGAAGTCGCGCCATAGCGGATAGTCCGGATACAGCCTTCGGATCGCCTTGAAGGCGAGGGCCTGCAGCCGCCACGGTCGGAACGCATTATGGCCGTAGGCTGGGCCCTCCACGTGGATCTGCACGCCGTTGCACAGCGCGGCGGCATGTTTGTGGAAGGTCGGCTCGAACCAGCAGTCGCGGAGGACGCAGCCCTCGAGCCAGTGCGGTGCGAGTTCCGCCATCTCTGCGATGACGCGCCGCGCTTCGATGTCGGGCGCGCCGAACAGCTCGAGCGGCCGGGTCGTGCCGCGGCCCTCCGACAACGTCGTGCCCTCGAGCATGACGGTGCCCGCATAGGCGCGCGCCATCCACAGATTCGGCGCGTTGGGGCTGGGATTGATCCAGATCCGCTGGCCGAGCGGCCAGCCATATCCGGGCGCCGCGTCCGGCCGCCATCCCTCCATTTCAATGACCCGGTATCCGACGTCGAGGTCGAGCGACGCGATGAACCACGAACCGAGCTCTCCGAGTGTCAGGCCATGGCGCATCGGAAGCGCACCGGCGCCTACGAAGCTTTCCCATCCCTCGCGCAGCAAAAGGCCTTCGACCGGCCGGCCGATGGGATTGGGGCGATCGAGCACCCACACTGTCTTGCCATGCTGCGCTGCCGCCTCCAGGAGATAACGCAGCGTTGTCATGAAGGTGTAGACGCGGCAGCCGAGGTCCTGAAGATCGACCAGCAGCACATCGAAGCTATCCATCATCGCTTCGGTTGGCCGCCGGACCTCGCCATAGAGGCTGAACACCGGAATGCCCCAGACCGGATCGTCGAAGTCGGGCGACTCGATCATGTTGTCCTGCTTGTCGCCGCGCAACCCGTGCTGCGGCCCGAAGGCGGCCGCAAGCTCGATGCCGGCGCATGTCGCCAGCGCATCGAGCGAATGAGTGAGGTCGCCCTGCGTGACCGAAGCGGGGTGCGCGAGCAGGGCGATGCGCTTGCCCTTCAGCGGCGCGCGCAGGGCAGGCTCGGCGAGCAGGCGGTCGATGCCGAATTTCATGGTGGCTACGCTGCGGGAAGTTGCAGTGCAAAGCAATCGGAATGATGAAAATCCGGCGCGCCCGGCGGATGTGCCAGCGCCCAGTAGGACAGATTGCCGCCGGTATCCTCGATCACCGCCGACAATCCGAGCCGCAAGGCCGCGTCGTCCGGCACGTCCGGCAGGTCGCCCGGCCGCAACATAACCTGTATTTCGAAGAGATCGTCGTCGGCCCGGACGTCCAATCGAGGTGGATCGATGGTGGGCGCGGAGCGCATCCCGGCCCGGTAACCATCGAAGCGATAGGCCGCCCACCGTCTCGAAGGGGCGAAGTTGAACTCGTAATAGGCAGGGCCAGAGCCGACGCCGAGGAAGGCCTCGAAGCAGGTGTGCCGCCACAGCTCATCGCCCCGCGCAGGGAGGCCCGGCGCCGGCAGGCTGAGACGGCGCGTGCAGCCAGTCACGGCATAGGATAGAACGAGATCGCCCCGCCGCGGCCGGGCAATGTCGACCGCGATGCGCATTGCCGTCGCGATTCGCGAGTCCGGATGAGCTATCAACGCCCGCCGCATGCCAGTATTCTAGACGATCCGACGTCCGGCAGTGCTGCAAATCTGGTAGCGGTACCGTTGGTGTTGGCGTCTGTGAACCGCTCTAGCCCGTCGCCGCGCCAGGCGTCAGCCGGGGTTCGGCGCACGCTCCAGCCGAACGGCGCAAACCTTGAATTCCGGGATTCCCGCGGTCGGATCGGTAGCCGGGTTCGTCAGCATGTTGGCGGCGGCCTCCCAGAAATGGAACGGGATGAAGAGGACGCCTGTATCCACCCGGCTTCCGACCTTTGCCGGCAGGACGATCGAACCGCGGCGAGAGGTCACCCGCACATGATCGCCGTCCCTGACCCGAATCTTTTTCGCGTCGGCGCCGTTGACCTCGACGAACGGGCCGGGGACGAGGCCGTTCAGCCCGTCGCTGCGCCGCGTCATCGTTCCTGTATGGTAATGTTCGAGCATGCGTCCGGTGGTCAGAACGATCGGATAGGACGCATCGGTTTCCTCGTCCGCGGGACGATATTCGGCCGGATAGAATGCGCCGAGGCCACGGGCGAATTTTTCACTATGCAGGATCGGCGTCCCCGGGTGGTCCTCTGCGGGACACGGCCAATGGAGCTGCTCCCCCGCCTCGAGTCGCGCATAAGAAATCCCGGCATAGGATGGTGTTAGCGCCCGCATCTCGTCGTTGATCTCCGCCGTCGAGCGATAGCGCATCGGGTAACCGAGGGCGGTCGCGACCTCGCAGATGATCTCCCAGTCGCGCCGCACCTCTCCCGGGGGACGCACGACCGGCTCCGTCAGCTGCACGCGCCGCTCGGTATTCGTGTAGGTGCCGTCGCGTTCGGCGTATGACGACGCCGGAAGCACGACATCGGCCAGTTTCGCCGTCTCGGTCAGGAAGATGTCCTGAACGACAAGGAACTCGAGGCTCTTGAACGCCTCCTCAACATGCGTGATGTCGGCATCCGAGAGCACCGGATTCTCACCCATGACATAGATCGCCTTGATCTTTCCCTCGAGGACGGCGGGAAGCATCTGCGTGATCGTCATGCCGGGCGTCTCGGGGAGCCGGACGTTCCATGCCTGACCGAATTTGGCCCGGACATCGGCGCTGGCCGGATCCTGGTAGCCGGGGTAGAAGTTCGGCAGGGCGCCCATATCGCATGCCCCCTGGACGTTGCTTTGGCCGCGCAGCGGATTCACGCCGGTACCGGGCCGCCCGATCTGTCCGGTCAGCAGCGCGAGGTTCGCGAGCGAGCGGACGTTGTCGACGCCGGTCGTATGCTGGGTTATGCCCATCGAGTAGACGATGGACGCCCGGTCCGCGGTGGCAAAGAGGTGGGCCGCCTCAACGATCTGCTCGGCCGGAACGCCGGTGATCTTGGAGACCCGCTCCGGCGTGTAGGCTGCAACCAGCGTCTCGACAGCTTCGAACCCCTCGGTGCGGGACTCGATGAACGCCGTGTTCATCAACCCGTCGCGGATGATCACGTGCATCAGCCCGTTGATCCAAGCCACATCGGTGCCGGGCCGCTGTCGCGCCCACACCGTGGCGATCTGGCTGAGCTGGATGCGGCGCGGGTCGAAGAGCACGAGCTTCGTGCCGCGCGCCACTGCCTCGCGGATCTTGAGCCCAATGATCGGATGGTTTTCGGTGGTGTTCGAACCGGTGACGAGAATAACGTCGGCCTTGAGCAGATCGTCCGCGGGATTCGTCATCGCCCCGGAGCCGAACGACAACCGGAGCCCCGCGACGGTCGAAGAGTGGCACAGGCGCGCGCAGTGATCGACGCTGTTGGTTCCCATCACGGCGCGCACAAACTTCTGGAATAGGTAGTTGTCCTCGTTAGCGACCTTGGCGGACGACAGTCCGCCGAACGCGTCGCCGCGATACTTTTTCAGGTTTTGGACGACGAGGTTAAGCGCCTCGTCCCAAGAGGCCTCTCGAAAGCCGTCCCCGTCGCGAATCAGTGGGGTCTTGAGGCGCTCGGGATGCGAGACGAACTCGAACGATCCGAACCGTCCCTTGACGCACAGCCGGCCGCGCGACACGGCGGCATCGACATCGCCGCGGGCACTGACCACCGTCTCGCCGCGCGCCCCCAGCATGATGCGGCAGCCAGTGCCGCAATACGGGCACACGGTGGAGACTTCGCGATCGGGCCGCAGATAACGCCGCGGCGTCAGCGCGCCGGTGGGACAACGCTCCACGCATTCGCCGCATGTCTCGCAGGTCGACTCCGTGATCGGCCCGCCACCGAACGGCTCGACGGCACTATCGAAGCCGCGCTTCACCAGATCGATGGCGCCCAAGTGTTGAACTTCGTCGCAAGCGCGCACGCAAAGGCCGCACAGAATGCATTTGCGCATGTCGATGGAATAGCAGGCGTTCGAGTCGTCGACCTTGGCTTCCCGCGCCATTGGCTGCAGGACCCGCTCGCGTACGCCGAGATGCTCGACGACCTCCTGCAGCCGGCAAATGCCGCATTGCGCGCAGGTCAGACAATCGAGCGGATGGTCCGCGAGCAGAAGCTGCGCCGTCCATTTCCGAACGTCGTGAATTTCGGGGTCCTCGGTCGTCACCTTCATGCCGTCGGCAGCCGGTGTCGTGCAGGCGTTGGGCAGGCCGCGCATGCCGTCGACCTTGACGATGCACAGGCGGCACGCACCATACGGTTCGAGTTGCGGGTCGTCACACAGTGTCGGCACATAGATTTCGGCGCGACGACACGCCTCGAGTATCGTTGTTCCCGGCTCAACCGCGATCGCGCGGCCGTTGATCGTCAGCTTCGGCATCGTCATTCCTCGTCCCGTGACACGATCGTCTTGCCGTAGTCGCATCTCAGGCAACGGCCCGCCTCGACGCGGGCATCGGCGGCGCATAACGCCATTTCCACCTCCTCGAAACAGGTCCGCCTGTGTTCCGGTGCCAGCCTGGGTGATTCTTGGCGTGGGGCGGTCGACGGCGCCGCCGAGGGATCGAAATCCGTATCGAGCGTGCGTGGTCCGTTCCACGGAAAACGCATGCGAATGTCCGGGTTCAGATAGTGTTCGATCGCCTCCGCCGCGCGGCGACCGTGGGCGATCGCCTCGACGGCCGTTGCCGGGCCGAGAACCGCATCACCACCTGCGAATATCCCCTCAACCTCGGTCGCCAGAGAGAACCGGTCGACGGTGATCGTACCGCGCCTGGAAACCGGCGGTCCGCCGGTCGGAACGATCGGCTTCTGGCCGATTGCCCGGATGATGTGCGCCGCCGGAAGCTCGAGAAATTCGTCCTCGATCGGCACCGGGCGTCTGCGGCCGCTATCGTCGAAATCCCCCAGGCGCATGCGCTGCAGCCGGATCGTCACCGGGGCGCGATCGCCGTCACGGATAATCTCCACGGGCGCGACAAGGAATTCGAACCTGACATTCTCCTCTTCGGCCTCGGTGATCTCTTCCGGCTGGACCGGCATTTCCTCGCGGGTTCTGCGATAGACCACCGTGACGCTTTTGGCGCCCAACCGCAGCGCCGTGCGCGCGGCGTCGATCGCGGTATTGCCGCCGCCGACGACGACCGCGTCGCCCTCGATTCGGTCGATCTGACCGCCGAGTTCCACCCGTTTCAGGAATGCGATACCCGAGGCGACGCCGGGTCCGTCCTCGCCGGGGACTTCCATCGTTACGTCCGACCATGCGCCACTGCCAACGAACACGGCGTCGTATTCCTTCCGCAATTTCGCGATCGAGCGCCGATTACTGATGGCGGCGCCGCAGACGATCTCAACGCCCATGTCGGTAATGCGCGCGATGTCACGCTCGAGCTCCGTGCGCGGCAGACGGTAGGAGGGTATCCCGTAGCGCAGCATCCCGCCGGGCTCCGCCATCGCTTCGTAGACTGTCACGTCATGCCCGAGGCGGCGGAGGAAATACGCTGCGCTCAACCCTGCCGGGCCGCCGCCGACGACCGCCACGCGCCCCTGTTGCGCCTGCGGCCGATTCATCAGCGGCATGCTGACATCGGTCGTTTCATCAACCATGAAGCGCTTCACCGCGCGGATCGCCACCGGGCTGTCCAGCGTCTCGCGCCGGCATCGCGCCTCGCAGGGATGCGGGCACACGCGGGCGCAGACCGACGGGAAGGGGTTCCGGTCCATGTGGAACCGGAGCGCTTCGTCCATCCGCCCTTCTTTTACCAGGGAAATGTACGCCGGAATGTCCACTTCGCTGGGACACCGGTTGGCACAGGTGGCGACGAACAGCGACTCGCAGATACCGGCCGGACATCGCTTTTCGCGCACATGCGCCAGGTATTCGTCGCGGAAATACTTGATCGTCGTGAGCACGGGGTTCGGAGCGGTCTGGCCGAGGCCGCAGAGCGAACCCTTGCCGACCGCCGCGCCGAGCGCTTCGAGTTGCGCGATGCTCTCTTCCGTGCCGCGGCCCTCGCAGATGTCCTCGAGGATCATCCGCATCTGCTGCGTGCCGAGGCGGCACGGGACGCATTTGCCACAGGACTCGTTCTGCGTGAAGGTGACGAAGTAGCGCGCCAGATCGACCATGCAGGTGGTCTCGTCCATAACCACCAGGCCGCCGGAGCCCATGATCGAGCCGGCCTCGGTCAGCGAGTCGTAATCGATCGGCAAGTGCATCATGTGGGCGGGTATGCATCCGCCGGAGGGGCCGCCTGATTGCACCGCCTTGAGGGTGCGGCCGCCCTTTATCCCTCCGCCGATCTCGTAAACGAGCTGGCGCAGGGTCATTCCCATCGGCACCTCGACGAGGCCGGTGTTGTTGACCTGCCCGACCAGTGAGAAGATCTTGGTCCCCTTGCTGCTTTCGTTGCCGCGCTCCGCGTACCGATCGCCGCCGTCGTTTATGATGGGCGGAACGTTGCCCCAGGTTTCGACGTTGTTGATGTTGGTCGGCTTGCCGAAGAGCCCTTTTACGGCGGGAAACGGCGGCCGCGTGACCGGCATTCCCCTGCTTCCCTCGATGCTGGCGATCAGCGCGGTTTCCTCACCGCAGACAAAAGCGCCCGCTCCCTCCTTGATAACGATGTCGAAGGCGAAATCCGATCCGAGGATGTTTTCGCCGAGCAACCCCATCTCGCGCATCTGGCCGATCGCGATTCGCAGCCGCTCGATCGCCAGCGGATACTCTGCGCGGATATAAATATACCCCTTCGATGCGCCGATCGCGCGGGCGCCGATCGCCATGCCCTCGAGAACGGCATGCGGGTTGCCCTCCAGGAGCGAGCGGTCCATGAACGCGCCGGGGTCGCCCTCGTCGGCGTTACATATGACATATTTGACGTCGCCGTCCGCGTCGCGGCAGAACCGCCACTTCTGCCCCGTCGGAAAGCCGCCCCCGCCGCGGCCCCGCAGGCCCGATCGTTGCACTTCATCGATGATCTGATCCGGGGTCAACTCAAACAGCGCTCGGGCCAGCCCCGCATAGCCGCCCTCGCGGATGTAGTCGTCGATCTTCGTCGGGTTGATCCGGTCGTTCATGCCCAGCACGACGCGCATCTGGTGCTGGTAGAACGGGATCGCCTCTTCGCCGGGAATCCGCTGACCTGCGGCGCCGGGCAATGCGCTTGGCATTTCGTAAAGCAACCGGTCGATCACCTCACCGCGGGCGATCGTCTTTTCGACGATCCCCGCGACGTCGTCCGGGCCGACGCGGCAGTATAGCGTGCCGAGCGGGCGCACGGCGACCAGGGTGCCGTTCTCGCAGAAGCCGCGGCAGCCGGTCATGATCACCTCGACCCGCTTCTCAAGTTTCGCTTGCTTCAGTGCGTCGTCGAGGGCGTCGAGGATCGCGTCGCCGCCGCAGGCTTTGCAGCCGGTGCCCATGCAGACGAAGACGCGTTGCTTGTCCGGCTCGAAGGACGCGGCAAGCCGCGCTCGCAGCGCGTCGAGGTCGTCCCGGTATGCCAGCCCCGTCACGCGTCCGCTCCCCTGGTGGTGGCATCGCCTTTCCCGTCAGGGTGGGGGGCGGGCGGGTCGGCTGACATGTCCTGGATGACCTTCCTCAAGGATTCGGCGGTCTGCTGGCGCATGACCTTGTCGTCGAGAACCACGACCGGGGCCAGCGCACAGGCGCCGAAGCAGGATACCGATTCCAGCGACACCGCTCCGTCGGCCGTCGTTTCGCCGGCGGCAATCTCGAGATCCGTCTGGATCTCGCCCAGAAGCTTGCCGCTGCCGCGAACGTAACAGGCCGTCCCGGTGCAAACTGTAAGGCGGTGGCGGCCGGGCTCGTTGAAGCGGAACTGGGCATAAAAACTGGCCACCCCCTCGACCGTCGCCGACGGCACGTTCAGATGGTGGGCGATGGCCTGCATCGCGTCGCGCGGCAGATAGCCGAGCGTTGTCTGCGCCGCCTGGAGCATCGGGATCATCGACGACCGCGCGGGCGGAAATCCCGCCTCCGCCGAAGCGATCCAGCGCTCGACTTCGGGGTCGAGCCGACGGTCCTGTCGACCCTGGCCGACGGCGCGGGTCCCGGCCGCCTTACGCTTTCGTCCTGGGTTCGCGGATGAACCGCGGCGAGCCGGCTTTTTCATTGCATCCCTCTTTGAACGGCGCCCGATCGTCGGCATACTCGCCCGGTCGATCCGCCGAGCGGTCCCGCACACGCAGGAAAATCGCCCCCCGACCGCCTCCAACTTCGGGACGGCGAGCGGACGCCGAATATGCTGTCGGACCCCGAAGGGCACGCCCGTACGATTTTTTCCTCCCTCTCGGTGACGCCGCCAAGCAAACCGGTCAAGCGGTCATACCGATTTGTCTTGCACTGTCGCCGGATTCGGTATCGCGGACATTGACACAAATCAATGTCGCGGTGGAGTCTGGTGATCCCAAACCGTTGCTGGAAGGTGCGAACGCCGATGCGGTGGGCCCTGGATCCGCGGCAATCGCGGGTGGCACGCGCGGCGCAAATGCGATACGCTTGCACTTTGCGGCGCTGCAACGGATCGGTCGGCCCGCGATCGGCGTGAATCAGGGGTTTCTTGGAGTGTCGAATGGGTCAGTTCATTGAGAATTCCACTGATTTCTCCGCGGAATGTCGGCGACAGCACGGACGATGCACGGTCGCGCGGGAAAACTTCCTGTTCCTCGATGCGGGTAACGAGCCGGCCGCGGTCGAGCATCTGCAGCGCAAGTGCGGCAACGTCGTCATCGTTCCGGACTCATCGCGCGAAGACCAGGCGCTGCTTTACCATACCAGTTGCCGGCGGATGGCGGATGTGGTCGGGCAGTTGTTTGCGGACTGCCTCGGCGCGCCGGCGAGCGTGCCGGGACATGCCTCGGAACTTTCGCTCGGCGAACTTCAGCGACATTCGATTACCATCGCCTATGATGCGTGCAGGGCACGGGTCGAAGCTTTCGACTTCGACGACGATCCGGGACGATAACCTCGGCTCTGGCGCGGCGGGCCGCCCGGGTCCGGCGCCTTGCTCGGCGTGTCCCGAACCGCCATGGTGAAGTCGCACACGCGTGTCCTGATCGCCGGCGGCGGTCCCGCTGGCGCAGCGGTCGCCGTCAGTCTCGCGCGGCTGGGCCACAGGCCGCTGCTGATCGCCGCACCGCGTCGGCAGCCGGCCCTCGAAGGCTTTTCCGATCGAACCCTGCGGGCGCTCGAGACGCTTGGCCTTGAGCATGCGCGGGCAGCCGTCGGTGCACGGGTCCTCCGCGCGGCGTACTGGGCCGGCGAACGCAACCAGGTGAATGAGGAATATATCGTCGACCGCGAGGCCTTCGACACCGCCCTGCTCGCCGACGTTCGTGCTCATGACATCGAGGTCTTGCAGGATCGCGTGATGCGGACGACGCGGTCGCAGGAGCGCTGGGATCTCCGGCTGTCTTCGTACGGCGCTATGACCACCGATCTTCTGGTCGAGGCACGGGGGCGTGCCGCACCGGCGCCACCACGCACGCGGCGCTCCGGCCCGGCAACGGTTTCGCTGGCGCGATGCTGGACCGGCGTCGACGCCGATCCTGCAACGTCGATCGCGGCGATGCGGGACGGCTGGGCATGGTATGCCGCCCCGGGGGGCGGCGCGGCGATTTTGCAGTTTCTGGTGGCCGCCACGCCGGGCGACCTGCCAAAGCGTGCGGGGCTCGTTGAATTTTTTGACCAGATCCTATCCGGCTGCGAAATTGCCCGGCATTGGATTGCGGATGGGCGATCGCACGGACCGGTCGTCGTCAGGCGCGCCAACCCGGTCTGCGCGCAACGACCATTCGATGACGGGCGAATTCGTGTCGGTGACGCCGCGCTGGCGCCGGATCCGCTCTCGGGACACGGCGTGTACGTCGCCCTGGGTGGTGCCCAGGCAGCCGCGGTCGCGGTGAACACGCTGCTGCGGCGCCCCGCATCTGCGGCACTCGCGAGGACGTTTTACGAAGAGCGCTGCCGGCTCGATTTCATGCGGCTGGCGCGCGTCGGCCGTGCGTTCTACGCGAGGGAAGGGCGGTGGCGCGACAGCCTGTTCTGGCAGGCCCGCCGAACCTGGCCGGATGCCAGCCCGCCGCATCCGCCGATGGACAGCCATCCGCCGCGCATCGAGACCCGACCGGTGGTCGAGCACGGCTTTATAACCCAACACGAAGTGGTCGTCACGCCGGACCATCCGCGCGGCGTCTGGGTGGTCGACGGTGTGCCGCTGGTGCCTCTGCTGCGTGCTCTTCAAGAACCAGAAGATCCGCCGGATATCGAACAGCTTGCCGCAGGGCTCGGTCGCTCCGCGGCATCGGTTCGAATTGCCCAGTCTTGGCTGAAGCAGCGGTTCCGTCTTTGAGCCAACCTGTCCGACTGCGAGAATTACGCGGCGGCCTTGAAGCCGGTCGGTGCGGAGTGGCTCGATCGCCGATGTGATGATTAACCATACAGTCCTTGCGTTTTTGCGGTTGTGAGTCGCGACAATTTGACGCTATGTTTTCAATCCTAAAAACATGCGGGAGGCTTCCTGGCGACGGAGCTCAAGCTCGGCCAGGGGCGGAACAATCGTCCCGGACGCCCGACAAGCAGGACCAATGCAACAGGCGCCGGGAGATGACCAAGGGGGGCATCTATGCCGCGATTCAATCGGCCGCTTCTGCGCGCGCTGTCCGTCTTCGTACTGAGTTCGGGAATGGCGGCTGTTGCCGCGCCGGCCGGCGCGCAACAGTCGGGCGAGGTGATCCTCGATGCCCGGTGTTCCAGCTGTCACGATAGGCTGGCCGACGGGCGGATCAGCCGGATCGGCGAAATCCGCAAGACGCCAGAGGGCTGGGACATGAACATCGCCCGCATGATCATCATGCATGGCGTCGAGATCACGTCCGAAGAACGCGGGGCACTCGTCAAGCACCTGTCGGACACCCAGGGGTTGGCGCCGTCGGAGACCCGCGACTGGCGTTACATCCTGGAGCGCCGCTCCGGGGTGTTCGAGGACATCCCGGACGAGGATCTCGGTGTCATGTGCGCCCGGTGCCACAGCTACGCGCGTACCGCATTGCAGCGACGCGACGAGGCGGAATGGGTCAAGCATGCCCATTTCCATCAGGGTCAGTGGCCGACCACCGAGTACCAGGCGCTGGGCCGCGATCGCAACTGGTGGGAACTAGCTTCGACGCAGGTTCCCAAGCGGCTTGGTGAGCTCTATCCACTGCAGAGCGAGGCTTGGGATAATTGGAAAGCGCGCGCGGCTCCCGATCTTTCGGGCTCCTGGCGGGTCATCGGCAATCGTCCGGGCAAGGGGGCCTTCCAGGGTGTCGCTGTGCTGGCCGGCAAGGGCAACGATGCCTACGGTGTGAAGATGTTTCTGTTCTACGCCGATGGCAGCAAGGCCAACGGCGAGGGCGAGGCGATCCTCTATACCGGTTACGAGTGGCGCGCCAGCGTGACGCTCGACGGCGAGGATACGCTGCAGGTCATGGCGGTCTCCGCCGGCGGTGGCGAGATGTCCGGGCGGTGGTTCCTCGAAGACCCGGACTCGATCGGCGGCGACATCGTTCTTGCGCGCGCGGGCAAAGGCGCGGCGGCGCGGATCATGGCGGTATTCCCGCCCCATATCAGGATCGGCGAAACGGCGACGCTGACGCTGCACGGCGTCGGTCTCGGCGGCGATATAGATCTCGGCTCGGACGTCAGCGTCGATCGCATCGTCTCGCGTAGTTCCGACATCATCGTCGTCGAGGCGACGGCAAGCGGAAGCCCCGGTGCACGAACGGTGGTTGCCGGCGCCGCGCAGGGACCGGACGCCCTGATGGTATACGACAAGGTGGATTCGATCCGGGTCGAGCCCGCCTACACCATTGCCCGCGTCGGGGGTGGTGCTATCGCGCCGGTGCCGGCGCAGTTCGAGGCCGTTGCGTTCATGGACGGGCCGGACGGCGTGCCGGGCAACGATGATGATGTCCGGATCGGCGTGATGCCCGCGCAATGGACGGTCGGCAACCACGGTGACTTCGCCGCGGCGCTGGACGACGCCAAGTTCGCTGGCGCCATCACGCAAACCGGCCTGTTCGAGCCGGCGGTCGCCGGGCCGAACCCGGCGCGCCCGTTCTCGACCAACAATGCCGGGGATCTCGCGATTACCGCGAGCGTCGATGTCGGCGGCCAGTCGTTGCAGGGCACGGCGCAACTGATCGTGACCGTGCAGCGCTGGAACGATCCGCCGATCCGCTGAACGGAAGGACTGTCTGCCTGGTCAAACGAGTGGGGACAACCGCGTGAGCGCTTTGCATTTGGTTCGGGAAAACATGCACGAGGTCCGGGTCGACGGCCGGCAGCTGCTGTTCCACGTACCGACCACCAGCCTGTTCGAGATGGACCGGATCGCTGGCGAGGTACTTGGCCTGTTTCAGGAAATGGACATGGTGACGGCGGCGGACATCGAATCGCGGTTCGACGGTCTGTTCGCGCCCGAGCAAATCACCGCGGCGTTGGGCGAACTCAAGGATCTGCAGATCATTCGCGATGTCGGAGGGACGGTGCCGAACTCGGCCGAGATCAAGATCGGCGCCTATCCGATCAGCACCATGGTGCTGAACGTCAATACCGGCTGCAATCTCAGTTGTACCTACTGCTACAAGGAGGACCTCGCGCCGCCCGACGAGGGCCAGCGGATGGAGTTCCGCACGGCGGCGGACGCGTTCGAGCTGCTGCTGCGCGAGGCCGCGGGACGCGACCGCGTCAATCTGGTGTTCTTCGGCGGCGAGCCGCTGAGCAATATGGGCCTGATTCGCGACGTCACGGCCTATGCGGGGCGGCGAGCGGCCGAAGAGGGCAAGACCGTCGATCTCTCGCTGACAACCAACGCGACCCTGCTCACCGACGAACTGATCGCGTGGTTCGACGCCCACCGTTTCGGCCTGACCGTCAGCATGGACGGGCCGCGCGCCCTGCACGACCTCAACCGCCGGACGGTGGGCGGCAAGGGCACCTACGACGTGGTCGCAAAGAAGGTGCGCGGGCTGCTCGACCGCTATCGGTCACGACCGGTCGGGGCGCGGGTGACGCTGACCCCCGGCGTGACGGACGTGGTTTCCATTCATCGTCACCTGAGAGACGAAATCGGCTTCTTCGAGGTGGGCTTCTCGCCTGTCACGGCCGGCGATATGGCGGCGTTCAATCTCGACGAATCAGAACTGGCGGAGGTCTTCGCCGGGATGAAGGCCCTCGGCCGGGATTATCTCGCCCGAGCGCTGCAGGGCGAGAACAACGGCTTTTCGAACATGCACCAGTTGATGACCGACCTCGTCGAAGGTACACGCAAGTCGCTGCCCTGCGGCGCCGGGCTCGGCATGCTCGCGGTCGACAAGGGAGGCGGGCTCAACCTGTGCCACCGCTTCACCGGATCGGATCTGCCGACCTTCGGCGATGTCACGGCGGGCATCGACAAGCCGCGCCTCGGCGAATTTCTGGACGGCATGCTCGATCGCAGCGGCCGCTCGTGCCGCACCTGCCGGATCCGCAATATCTGCTCTGGCGGCTGCTACCACGAATCCTATGCACGTTATGGCGACCCGGCGCATCCGGTCCACCACTACTGCGACATCCTGCGCGACTGGGTCGATTTCGGCATCGAGGTCTATACCCGGATCATGGACGGGAATCCCGATTTCTTTGATACGCATATCGAACCGCGGAGGGCGCTGCGATGAAGCATCTCAAGCCATTGAACAAGAAGGCGCGGCTCATGGAAAAGGCCGCCGAGGACGGCAAGACCGAGGAGGTCTTCGCCATGCAGACCGTCGCCGGCTGTTCCTCCACGCTCGACCCGGGCTGGGAGGTCGACCCGCTCGGCGGTGTGGCGTGGCTGTGCCAGCCCATGGAGGCCGATCTCTACGGCTGCTCCGATCCCTGCTGGTGGCCGGCTCAGGTGGCCGACACGCTCAACACCTATCCCGACTGGAATACCGACGCAGATTCCGCGCAGCGGG
The DNA here is from genome assembly GCA_020356105.1 of Rhodospirillales bacterium. GTDB lineage: Bacteria > Pseudomonadota > Alphaproteobacteria > UBA8366 > JADFVY01. The sequence goes on from CP070634.1 coordinate 2,750,916, forward strand.
ACTGGCGCAAGCTCCAGGCCGTCTTTCCCAAGAACAAGTGACCGTGGAGGCGAGCGGGACATGAGGACAGAAATAGGGGGGCACATGCACAGGCTGACAATCGCGGCCCTCGGCGCTGCGATCCTCTCCGCGGCCGGGGGCGCCGCAGAGGCCAAGGAGTATATCCTGACCGCCGTCAAGCCCGACAAACTGGTGATGGTCGATCCGGCGGCGCGTGAGGTGGCGAAGGTATACACGGTGCCCGATTCGACACCGGGCGTCCTGACCATCACGCCGTCGCCGGACGGCAGGATCGCCTATGTGCTGGTCAATCGCTGGGAAAGCATCAGCGGCATCGACCTCGAAACCGGAAAACAGGTTTTCCGTGCCGATTTCAGTACCGGCGACGTTCGCACCAAGGGGATGTTCGGGATGACCATCAGCCCGGACGGTTCGGAGATCTTCATCTTCCAGTCGCCGGTGCGGCTGCATTCCGGTGAGTATGAGGTGCTGGATACGCGGATCGCGGTCTACCGCACCGCTGACGGTATCGGTGCGAAGCCCGTGCGGACGTTTCCGGCGCCACGGCGCACCGCCATCCTGACGAATTCCAACGACGGTAAGAAGCTTTATGCTGTCAACTGGGACATCACAGTGATGGACCCGCAGACCGGCGCGGTTCTCGACGTGCACAAGGTACGAAACTGGGGCCGCGCCAACCACAGCGAGCCCGACGTTCTCGACGTATGGCCGCAATGGGAGCAGGCCGACATCTTCTCGACCCCCTATTATGCGGTGCGCACGGACGTCGCGATGGATCACCCGGAAGCGTTCCAGACCGGCATGTTGACGCTCGATCTTGAGAGCCGTGAATTCGTCATGGAGAACTATGAGCCGACCGCGGCGATTATCTTCTCCACGGTCGTCAACCCGGTCCGTCGCAACGAGGTTTACGGCGTCTACACGACGCTCTCGAAGATCGACATCGAGAAGGACGAGCTGGTCAAGCGGGTCGACCTCGACCATACCTACTACACGATCAACGTGTCCGGGGACGGCAAAGAGGTCTATGTCGGCGGAACCATGGACGATATCTCGGTCTATGATTCCGAGACGCTGGAAAAGATTGGCGAGATCCGCATGCCGGGGGGCGCGGATCAGGCGCTGGCGTCGATGCGGATGATTGAGAGGTAGGCCATGCGTGCGCCGCGCGGCGTGCGGCTGTGCCGGCTTGGATGAAGGCATCGCCGGTCGATCCTCTGAACGCAGACGGTGCCACGCCACGCGAGGCCGCTGGCCTGCGCCCCGCCTGGCGCTGGCTTGCCGGGTTTGTCAGGCCCTACGCGGCGCGGCTTGCGGCGGTTCTGATGCTCTCCGTGCTGGGCACCGGGCTGGCCTTGGCCCAGCCCTATATCACGCGCTATCTGATCGACGACGGCCTGCTGGCGGGCCGAATGGATGTGATCCTCGTCCTCTGCGCCGTTCTCGTGGCGACGGCGGCGACGGGCGCTCTGCTAACCGGATTGAATCGCTGGCAGTATGTCGATGCATCGGCGCGAATCCTCTTCGCCCTGCGCGAGGCGGTCTATGCCCATCTGCAGCGGCTTTCACCGACATTCTACAGCCGCGTGCGCGGTGGCGACGTGATGCAGCGGCTGGACGGCGACGTCGGCGAAGTTCAGCGCTTCGCGGTCGATGGTTTGCTGGCCCTGGTCAACGGGGTCATCGCGCTTACGGGCACCCTGATCCTGATGGTGACTCTGAGCTGGCAACTCTCGCTGCTTGCCTTGCTGGTCCTGCCGGCTCAACTCCTTTTCCTGCGGCACATGCGGCCGCGCGTCGAGTCGCGCACACGTGAGGTGCGGGAGCGTGCGAGCGATCTGAGCTCCTTTATCGTCGAGGCGCTCGCCGCGATGAAGCTGGTCCAGTCGGTCGGTGCCGAGCATCGGCAGTCCGAGCGGTTGCGGGAATTGCATGGAGAGTATCGCGACGATCTGCTGCGGCAGCAGATGACCGGATACGTGACGACCGCCGTGCCCGGACTGATGACCGTGGCGAGCACGGCGCTGGTCTTCGTGATCGGCGGATGGATGGTCATCGAGGGGGCTCTTTCGCTTGGCGCGCTCGTTGCCTTCTCGATCTATCTGGCGCGCGCCAGCGGCCCGGTGCAGACCCTGCTTGGACTCTATGTCGCTGTCCGGCGCGCCATGGTCAGCCTCGAGCGGGTCATGGCCATCATGGATGCGCCGCCAGCGGTTTCTGTCCCCGCTACGCCGCGCCCGCTGCCCGCCGGTGCGGCGGGCGAGGTCGTCCTGGAGCAGGTCTCCTTCGCCTATGCGGGCAGCGCGCAGCCCGTCCTGCGCGACCTCAGCGCAGCGTTTTCATCCGGCAGGAAGACCGGTCTCGTTGGCGCCTCGGGGGTCGGCAAGTCGACCCTGATCGACCTGATGCATCGACATTACGATCCCGATTCGGGGCGTATTCTGCTCGACGGCGTCGACCTGCGCGCCCTCGACCTTGCAGAACTGCGGCGGCGGATCGCGGTCGTCGCCCAGGACACGGTGCTGCTGACCGGCAGCATCATCGACAATATCCGTTACGCGGCCCCATGGGCCGAAGAGGATGGCGTCCTGCAGGCAGCGCGATCGGCCCGGGTGGACGAGTTCGCGGAACGGCTTCCGGACGGATACCACAGCCAGGTCGGGAGCGGTGGGGCCGCCCTGTCCGGCGGGCAACGCCAGCGGATCGCGATCGCCCGCGCGCTTCTTCAGGATCCGCTGGTGTTGATCCTCGACGAAGCAACGGCTGCCATCGATCTGGAGACGGAAAGCTCGATCGGCCGGGCGATCGACGCGCTTTTTGCCGATCGCACCAGGATCGTCATCAGCCATCGCGCGGAAACGCTGGCCGGCGCAGATGCGATATTCGACATGAACGATGGTCGACTCGAACCGCGCGCGCCGCTTGGGCCGGCGCGAAGTCTGCCGTGAGCGTACCGGTCGTCGTCGGGCTTCTCGACAGCGGCGTCGACCCGTCGCTGATCGACGCCGACTGGCCCCGCCGAAGCTTTGTCATCGCCGATGATGGTAGTCTCGCGATCCGCGTGGACGGTGCGCCGGACCGCGTTGGCCACGGCACCGAACTGGCCCGGATCATTCTGCACGGCGCGCCCGGTGTGCGCCTCGCCGTGGCCCGGATCTTCATCGACCGGTTCGCCTGCACACCGGCCGCCGCCGCGGCCGGCCTCGACTGGCTGGTCGACCAGGGTGTGCGGCTAGTCAATATGAGCTTCGGACTGGTTCATGATCGGGCCGTGCTGCGGGAGGCCTGCGCGCGCGCGACCGCGGCCGGCGTGTTGCTGGCGGCCGCCGCGCCGGCCCGCGGCCGGTCCGTATTCCCGGGCTCCTATGACGGTGTCGTAAGGGTTTCAGGGGATGCGAGATGCCGGCCCGGAGAAATTTCTGTGCTCGGCGGATCGCAGGCCGATTTCGGAGCCTGCGTCGGCCCCCGCGGTAAGGATGGCGGGCATCGCAGGACCGGCGGCGCCAGTTTCGCGACGGCGCATTTCGCGGCTGTGGCGGCTGCGCGGCTGGCCAATAATCCGGATGCCGAAAATCGGTGGGTCCTGCAACGGCTTGCACGCAATTCGAGGTATCACGGCCCGGAACGCCGCCGCGCCGAGGCCTGACCGGCCGGCCTAGAGTCGGCCGAAGCGAAGCTGCAGGCTCCGCAAGCCTTCGCCTGTCCGGACGCCGAAGAAGATGCGGGGCACGTTAATTCCCAAGATGCGGACGGGCGTACTGCCGCCCAGGCTGATTCCGAATTCGCGCTGGTTGTCGAGAAAGGTCGGCGTGACGCCCTCGATCTCGATCTCGATCGGATCCCAGTACCAGAAGCCTTGCGCGTAAACGCCGGCCTGGAGTCGCGGTCCGTTCCGCTGTGCCCCGAAGCTGCGACGCAATTCGACAGCGCCGGTCAGGCTGCCCCAATCGCCAAGCAGGCCGTCGCGGGGTGTCATGGCCGCGTTGTAGCGGGCCTCGGCCGATACGGCGGAAACGTACCGTCCGCCGAACGGTTGCCACCTTTGCGCCCGCAATCCGCCGGTCGTAACGGCGATCGAACTCTCGCCGCTCGTTGTCTTCTGGTCGCCGACCGCGACGGCGCCGCCGGCGCCGATGAACGGAAGAAAGGTCCAACGGTTGTTCAGGGGGACGATGAATTCGAGCGTCGGCACGACCGAAACCGTCGTCACGTTGTCAAGCGAGATCCCCGCATCGAAGTCGAATTCCGTAAGTCCGACAGAGAACGGGAAGAACAGGCGCAGGTTCCAGTCGCCCGTGCGCGCGGAATGGAGAATCCACCCTGTTTCCAGTTCGGGGTCGGAAACGAGATCCTGGTCGCTGAGCTGCGGCGACGTTGCCACCGTCGTCGTCTCCGGCGCTTGGTCGGCATCGCTCTGGGCGAGCGCCCGGTCCGTGGCAATAGCCAACCATGCCGCCGACAGGGTAGCCCCCGCCAGTCTCAGACCTTTGCATCCCATCTGCATTTCCCGATCCGTTTGCGCGGTTCCCCTAACAACGTCAGCATTTTGGCGTCAACGGGCCGATTAAAGGCAAGACAAAACGTCGCTCGACCATTTACGCATGCGACCGCGATGCGCCGACGCACTGACCTGGGTCCGGTCGTCCGCGTGGCTCGAACTTGCGCAATCATCTGACCGGAGATCGCGGACTCGAGAGGGCGGGTGAAAGCTGCGGAACACAGGCACATGGACCCGAAAGCACCGGCTCGGGCCGGCGATCCGGCGGCCGGTGGCCGCTCCACCGCTTGCCGGTGGTCGCCGCGCCGCGATAAGATCGGCGGACCCGTCGTCCGACAGGATCCGAAGCCATGGATTTCAACCTTTCCGAGGAACAGCACGCGATCCAGGAGATGGCCCGCGCCTTCGCCGCCGAACAGTTGGCGCCGCACGCCGCTGCCTGGGATGCCGACTGCACCTTTCCGGTCGAGGCCCTGCGCAAGGCGGCGGCGCTCGGCATGGCGGGGATCCTGGTCGGCGAGGAACACGGCGGCTCGGCACTCGGCCGCCGCGAATCTGCGCTGATCTTCGAGGAGCTGTCGGCCGGCTGCACCTCGACCGCGGCGTTTCTCTCGATCCACAACATGGTTGGCTGGATGATCGATCGCTTCGGCGACGATCGGCAAAGAGCCCGCTTCCTGCCGAAGATGATGACCATGGAGACGGTGGCAAGCTATTGCCTGACAGAGCCCGGCTCCGGGTCCGACGCGGCGGCGCTGAAAACGCGAGCGGCGCCGGACAACCGGGACTACACGCTGAATGGGTCGAAGGCCTTTATCTCGGGTGGCGGGGTCAGCGATCTCTATGCCGTGATGGCGCGCACCGGCGGCGACGGGGCGGCAGGGATTTCGTGCATTCTCGTCGAGAAGGATGCGCCGGGTCTGTCTTTCGGCGCTCAGGAGAAGAAGATGGGCTGGCGCAGCCAGCCGACGGCAGCGGTGATCTTCGAGGATTGCAGGACCCCGCTCGCCAATCGCCTGGGCGGCGAGGGCGAGGGCTTCAGGATCGCCATGGCCGGACTCGACGGCGGGCGCATCAACATCGCCGCCTGCTCGATCGGAACCGCGCGCGCCGCGTTGCAGGCGGCGCGGGACTATATGGCCGAACGCAGGCAGTTCGGCCGTAGGCTCGCCGACTTCCAGGCGCTGCAGTTCCGGCTTGCCGATATGGCGACCGAGCTGGACGCGGCGCGGCTGATGACCTGGCGGGCCGCCGCCTCACTCGACGCCGGCGATCCGGACGCCACCATGCACTGCGCCATGGCCAAGCGGTTTGCCACCGATGTCGGCTTCCGGGTCTGCAACGAGGCGCTGCAATTGCATGGTGGTTATGGATATCTGCAGGATTTCCCGCTGGAGCGGCATGTGCGGGATGTCCGGGTGCACCAGATCCTCGAGGGGACCAACGAGATCATGCGGCTGATCATCGCCCGCCGGCTGCTCGCGCAATGAGCGCCATGGACGAAGTACTGTTCGAGCGACGTGGCGCGCTTGGCCTGATCACGTTGAATCGGCCGAAGGCGCTGAACGCCCTGACCCTCGATATGATCCACGAGATGACCACTCGCCTTGAGGACTGGGCCGCGGATTCGGGCGTCGCGACGGTATTGATCCGTGGCGCGGGCGACAAGGCCTTCTGCGCCGGCGGCGACATCCGCGCCCTGGTAGAGCCCGACAATGCCGCCTACATAGCGGGGTTCTTCGCCGATGAATATCGCCTCAACCGGCTGATCTTCCGTTACCCCAAGCCCTATGTGGCGCTGATCGACGGCATTGCCATGGGTGGCGGGGTCGGCGTGTCGGTCAATGGCGGGTTGAGGATCGCAACGGACACGACTCTGTTCGCCATGCCGGAAACCGGCATCGGCATGTTCCCCGACGTCGGCGGCTCGTATTTTTTGCCGCGCTGCCCCGGCGAGATCGGCATGTATCTGGGGCTCAGCGGTGCGCGGCTCAAGGCCGCCGACTGCCTCTATGCGGGCATTGCCGACGGACATGTTGCGACGGTCAAGAATGCGGTGATGATCGCGCGTCTCGAGGAGGGCGAAGCCGCGGATTCCGTGTTGCGCGACCTGTCCGGTTCGCCCGGCGAGGCGCCGCTGGCGGAACACAGGGCGGCGATCGACCGTTGTTTCGCCGGCGATTCTGTCGAGGAGATCATTGTTGCGCTCGAAGACGAGGAGGGCGCCTGGGCGGTGAAGACGCTGCAGGCCCTGGAGGGCAAGTCGCCTTTCGCGCTGAAGGTCGCCCTGCGACAGCTGCGACTTGGCCAGGCGCTCGACTTCGAGGATTGCATGGCGATGGAATACCGGCTGAGTCAGCGGGTCGTGCCCGGGCATGATTTCCGCGAAGGCGTGCGCGCCGCCGTGATCGACAAGGACCGGACGCCAAGCTGGCGACCGGAGACGCTGGCTGCGGTCAGCGAGGAGATGGTCTTGGCCTGCTTTGCCTCGCTTGGTGAGCGTGAACTGAGCTTCACCGCGGAGCGATAGGGTCGGTTCTGCTGGCGACACGCGAGCAGGCTGCAACGGGCGAACTCGAGCACAGGGAGTAAATCATGGCGACGATCGGCTTTATCGGACTTGGCAACATGGGCGGTCCGATGGCGGAAAATCTCTTGAAGGCAGGCCATGCGGTGCAGGGCTTCGATCTTGCCCGCGAATCTGTCGCGCGTGCGGCTGCCGCCGGAGCGACGGCTGCACCCAGTGCCGCGGCGGCGGCAGAGGGCGCCGACGTGGTGGTCACGATGCTGCCCGCGGGCAGACATGTGCGACAGGTGCTGATCGATGACGGGGTGCTGCAGGCGGCCAGCGAGGGCACGCTGTTCATCGAGTGCTCGACCATAGATGTCGCGACCGCGCGCGAGATGCACGCCGCGGCCGAGGCGGGCGACCTGGCGATGGTCGACGCGCCTGTATCGGGCGGCACCGCGGGCGCCGCTGCTGCAACCCTGACCTTCATGGTCGGCGGTAGCGACCCGGCATTCGCGCGCGCCGAGCCGGTCTGCGCGGCGATGGGCAAGGCCGTGATACATGCCGGCGGCCCCGGTAACGGGCAGGCCGCCAAGATCTGCAACAACATGATCCTCGGGGTGACCATGATCGGCGTCTGCGAGGCGCTGGTCCTCGCCGAAGCTCTCGGGCTCGATCATCAAAAACTGTTCGATATCAGCTCGAAATCCTCCGGGTCCTGCTGGTCGCTCAACACCTATTGCCCGGTGCCGGGGCCGGTGCCGACGTCGCCGGCAAACAATGACTACAAGCCCGGATTCGCTGCCGAAATGATGCTGAAGGATCTCTTGCTCGCACAGGAGGCTGCTCGAGCCGGCGGCACCACAACCCCGATGGGAGCGGCCGCGACGGCGCTTTACGGGCTGTTCGTCAACGGCGGGGAGGGAAGCACTGATTTTTCCGGAATCATCAGAATGATTCGCGGCAATTAATCCGCTCAATTAAACGAATTTTAAGAAGTATAGCGCAGATTCGGGCGTCAGACGGTCCCGCCCCGACGGGCACGACGGGAACCGCGACAAAATTCGGGTCAACAGCTGAATGCGGGTCTGCCGTGAAAGAGCAATATCTAGAGTCTATCCACCTGATCGAGCGTCTTCACAGTCAGTTTCTCGAATTAGTCAAGTGCTAGCTCTATCGGCTCGACGTCCAGGACGTGAACAACGTCCAGGCGGTGATCCTTTACAATATCGGCAAGGACGAGCTGACAGTCG
>CP070634.1:2759296-2763989 GCA_020356105.1 Rhodospirillales bacterium
GAGGTGCGCGCGACCTCGCCGAAGGTGCCGATATGCGGCAGGCCGGACGGGCCGTAGCCGGTCTCGAACAGCACGTAGCCCTTCTCGGGCGTCTTGCCGCCGGTGCGCTCCAGGAGCTTGCGCGCCTCCTCGAAGGGCCAGGCGCGGGCGTCTAGCGCAAGGTCGCGGGTCGTGGTCATCTGTGTCGGGCCGCCGCAAAAGGGAGAAAAGCGGCGGCAACCTAGGCTTTGCTCCGGCCCGCGTCAATGTTCGGCGCGGCCGGCGATCGACGCGCAGCCATCACCTCGTCCCGATCAGCTTGCCGGAAACATCCCGGCCGAACAGCCGGGCGGCGTTCCTGTAGGCGATCCGCTCGGCGATGTCGCGGGGGAGCCTGGCGAGCCAGCGCCGGTTCTGCGCGATCAGCCCGTCATAATCGTCCCATTGCGAGTTGACCCAAGTATCGCTGCCGACCATCAGCCGGTCCGGATGACGCAGGATGACGTCGCGCCATTGCGGGTCGAGATCATCGCCACCGCCGAGGATCTCCCATTCCCGGTAGGACAGGTCGGCATGAAGGCTGGCGTAGGAATCGAGCATCTCGCCGACCACACTTGGCGGCTCCGACATGCCGGCATGGGCCCAGATCACGGTGAGTGCCGGCTCGAGCTCGTAGAACAGGCGCACCGGCGCGGCCCCGGAATGGATGTGAATGGGAATCCCCCGCGCCTTCGCCATCGCCGCGACGGCCACCAGCAGCGGCCGGTCCGCCGGATCGATGTTGTGGACGTGGAACTCGCCGATCCCGTCATGGTCGTAGGCCTCGAGCCGTTCGCGGATATACGTTTCCATGCCCGGCGCCTTGGTCCAATTGCCCGATCCCGCCTCGCCGTGATAGGGCCGGAGCAGCGGGACGATCCGGTTCGGCGCGTAGTCCCGCAGCCGGATGGTGCCGTCGTCCGGCGTGGACGACACCGCCGCCATAGCAACGCCGTTGCGGTCCATCAGCTCGATCACGGTCGCCACCGGGTACGGCTCCCAGGCCGGCTGCTTGTAATGCATATGGGCATCGAAGATCGGCAGCTCGGCGACGCCGTCGCCGATCGCGTCGGTCTGGGCGAATGCCGGGGCGGCGAGGAGCAGGACAAGGGCGATGGCGGGGGTGACGGGTTTCATGGGGGTCCTCAAAGCTCCAGGTTTACCTCAGATCCGGGGGGTGCGTTCCAGCATCCCGACTCCAGGTGTCAATTCGATCTTGCGCCTTTCAGAGTTTCCGACGGCAGTTCGCCGAACATCCGGCGATAGTCCCGGGCGAACTGCCCCATATGCCAGAAGCCCCACGCGTTCGCCGCATCCGCGACACTGGCGGCCGCCCACCCCTGCAACAGTTCCGACCTGACGCGGCAAAGGCGAAGGCGGTTGAAATACGCCTTGGGACCAATGCCGAACCGCTCCCGGAACCCCCGTGTCAGGGTGCGCCAGGATGCCCCCGATTCGGCGCAAATCCAGCCGATGGAAACGCCTTCATCCAGCCGGTCGCGCATAATATCGACGGCGCGTTTTACGGACTTCGCCCGCACCGAAGGCGCGCTCCGGTCGTCATACGTCTCCGCATCGGCGGCGGCGCTGATCAACCCGGCCACAAGATCTTCCTGTTGCCGACTGTCGAAGGGGGCACCGGGTGTGTGGAGCAGCGCACGGCCATCTTCGCCAAGCCGTTGCAATGCCCGCGTTCTGCGGCGGATTGGCAGCATCGTGCCACGGGCGATCTCTTCGGGACGCGGCAGACCCAACTGGTCGGCCACCCGGGCGAGCAATGGCGCGGTTACGCTGACGGTCAACCCGATAAATCCGGCGCCGCTCACGCATTCGAATTCCGATCCGGTTGCGAAATTCACGAGGCCCGGTGAGTCGATAGCCGCACCGCGCCAGGACCGCAGCGCCGGCGTGACGGGAACTCCGAACGTGACGGTATCGGCCGGAGAGCAGCCCTGCTGATGGACGCCACGGTTCATGTGGAGTTCCAACAGCCTGAGCCGTCGGCTGGACCGAATGATGACCCGCGTTTCCATCGGCCCGGGATCGATCTGCCGAAAATCGACGCCCCATTCGGACTGGCGGCCGATGTCGTTCGGATCGGCCAGCAAAAATGCGCGCGCCGGCGCGACCGTCGGGTGTGCCTCACGACCCGGACCTTTTGTCTTGGCCAAAATTTGATGCTGCATCCCGCCATACTTCTATAGTTCGTCGACATACTTAACCAACGAGCGTTTCCGGATGCAACAACGGCGCGGGGCGCCCGGAAATCGGAAAGAGCAGAGGGTGAGACCAATGAGACGATTACTGCCTACGATAACTATTGCGGCGCTCGCCGCCGCGCCGGCCTATGGCGCGGAAATCGTGCACGACGCGGAGTACTACGTGCTCGAACGTCAGCACGCTGAACAATGGGCCGCGGACAATGCGGCAGTCGATGCCAGGCTGGCCGAGATCCGTGCGGCGAACGGCGGCAAGCCACCGAACATTCTCTACATCCTGATCGACGATATCGGCTTCGGCGAAATCGGGGAGCCGTACCTCAACTATGTACGGGGTTACGAAACGCCCAGCATCAATGCGTTTGCCGACGAAGGCCTGCGCTTCATGCGCATGTACACCGAGCCCTCCTGCACGCCGACCCGCGTTGCCTTCATGACCGGACGCCAGCCGTGGCGGCTCGGCATGGCGCACACGTCGGTCGCGATGGACGGCTTCGGCATGGCCGCCGAGGAGATCACCCTGGCGGAGGTGCTGAAGGCCGAAGGCTACAACACGTCCCATGTCGGCAAGTGGCACATCGGCGATATCGCCGAGAGCTTCCCGCATAACCAGGGCTTCGACATAGCCTTCTTCCCGGTGCACCAGCAGGGGCAGCTCGCCGTCTTTTCGCGCCAGAGCCATGAATCGGGGCAGGCGATCGGGGCCAACTACTCACAGTTCGACGACAAATGGGTTCTTGATCGCAGCTTCCGCCCAGTCCCGGGCGCCATGGTGACTGGCCTGGAGGCCAAGGCAGGCGAAATGGCCCGCGAAGTAGATCTGAAGCCGGGCGAGGAGTGGACCCAAGCGAAATACGACGAGATGAACGAGCGCTACCAACGTCAGATCCTCGATCAGCTCGACGAATTGACCGCACAGGACGAGCCCTTCTTCTTGCAGTACTGGCCCCTCCTGCCGCTAACCTTCACCCGTGCCGAGATCGATCGGTTTACGTCGCCCAATGGTGGGTTTCAGACTGAATCGATGCAGAGGGTCGATGCCTGGATCGGCGAGATCCTCGCCAAGCTGGAGGCGAGCGGGAAGGCCGATAACACTATCGTCATCATCATGGGAGACAATGGCAACTTCACCAAGTATGCACCCTACAGTGGCTACTCGCCTATGATCTATCGCGGTGGCAAAGGTGACGCGACCGAAGGTGGCGTCCGCGTCGACGCCTTCATCCGCTGGCCCGCTGGGATCGGCGCTGATACCTATGTTGGCGACATGATCCACGTTTCCGATCTCTTCACCTCGCTGGCACGGATTGCGGGCGGCATGGAACACATTCCGACTGACCGGGTTATCGACGGCGTGGACCAGACCGCGATGATGCTGCTGGGCGAGCACAAAGGACGCCGCGACCACCTGTTCATATACCAGTCAAACAAGCTGGCTGCGCTCGTGAAGGAGCAGTACAAGCTTCACATGCCGCCGCCGGGAGCCAACTTCGTGGTCGCGAATTTCTACGATCTGTTCCGCGATCCGCGCGAGGAGTATCCGGTGTCAACCCCGGTCGGGGCATGGGCGGCCTCGCCTGTCGAGCGCATGCTAGAGCGCCACATGGCCTGGAAAAAGAAGTATCCCGACCAGCCGCCAGCGCGTGGCATGCCTTATTCCGGCATCGAGAACTTGCGCCCCGAAACGGTTGCCATGCGTAAGGAATGGTTGACCTGGAAACGGCAGATAGGGGCGATCGAGTGATCCGATGACGGAAGTCTACAAAGCGGCCCGCCGCTAATCCTCATCCGCGCACGCGCCGCGCTCGACCTCGACGGTGGCGTGCTCGAGGCCGAAGCGCTCTTTGAGCCGAGTCTTGATCGCTGCCGTCGCCGCCTCGGCCGGCATGTCGTCCGCGATCACGGCGTGCAGGGTGATCATCTTGCGCTCCTGGGTGATCGACCAGGCATGGATGTGGTGGACCCGCTCGACCGCCGCGATCTCGGCCGCGAGGTCGGCGCCGATCTCGCGGGTGTCCAGCCCTTCGGGCGCGCCCTCAAGCAGGATGTGCCCGGCATCGCGCACCAGCGTCCAGGCGCTGCGCAGAATGAGGAGGCCGACGAACACCGACAGCAACGGGTCGATCGGCGTCCAGCCGGTCGTCAGGATCACGATGCCGGAGGCGAGCGCCGCGGCGGAGCCTAGCAAATCGCCGACGACATGGAACATCGCGCCGCGGACGTTGAGGTTGTCGCGGTCGGCGCCGTGCAGCAGCCAGAACGCGCCGAGATTGACCAGGAGGCCGATGGCGGCGATCACCACCACCGGCAGGCCGATGACCCGCACCGGGCTGGCGAGGCGATCCGCCGCCTCGAAGAAGATCCATAAGGCGACGAAGACCAGCGCGATGCCGTTCACGAAGGCGACCAGCACCTGGAAGCGGTCGAAGCCGTAGGTGCGCTTCCAGTCGGCCGGC
>CP070634.1:2764089-2772680 GCA_020356105.1 Rhodospirillales bacterium
ATGGGCACGCTGCAGGAGCGCATCACCTCGACCGACAAGGGCTCGATCACCTCGGTGCAGGCGATCTACGTGCCGGCGGACGATTTGACCGACCCGGCGCCCGCGACGTCCTTCGCGCATCTCGACGCGACGACGGTGCTTTCGCGCCAGATCGCCGAGCTCGGCATCTATCCGGCCGTCGATCCGCTGGATTCGACCTCGCGCATGCTCGACCCGCGGATCATCGGCGAGGAGCATTACGAGGTCGCTCGCTCGGTGCAGCAGGTCCTGCAGACCTATAAGTCGCTGCAGGACATCATTGCCATCCTCGGCATGGATGAGCTGTCGGAAGACGACAAGCTGACCGTTGCCCGTGCCCGCAAGATCCAGCGCTTCCTCTCGCAGCCCTTCCACGTGGCCGAGGTGTTCACCGGCTCGCCGGGCGTGCTGGTCAGCCTCGAGGATACGATCAAGGGCTTCAAGGGCATCGTCGCCGGCGACTACGACGACCTGCCGGAGGCCGCCTTCTACATGGTCGGCACCATCGAGGAGGCGGTCGAGAAGGCCAAGCGCATGGCGGCCGAAGCGGCCTGATCGGGAGGCGCGCATGGCCGAGAAGATCGAATTCGAGCTGGTTGCGCCGGAACGGCTTCTGATCTCGGAATCCGTCGAGATGGTCGTCGTGCCGGGCTCTGAGGGCGATTTCGGCGTGCTGGCGGGCCACGCGCCCACGGTTTCCTCGGTCCGGGCCGGGATGATCGCGGTCTATGACGGTGGCGCGGTGCGCGAGCGGATCTTCGTCGCCGGCGGATTCGCAGAGGTCACGCCTGAACGCTGCACGGTTTTGGCCGACGATGCCATGCCGGTCGAAGAGATCGACCGGGCCGAGATCGAACGCATGCTTCCCGACCTCAGGGACGACATTGCCGCGGCCCGCGACGATGCCGAAAGGGACGCGGCCGCACGGGCGCTTGCCACGGCCGAGGCCAAGCTGGCGGTGCTCAGCAGCCCGACCTATTGATCGGACCGCACGCCGCCGAGCGAAACGATTGCCGCAGGCGTGCGAGCCAACTCCCGATTTCCCTGTTGGGCGTCCGACGAATTAATCGGATGACAGGACAGACCGTGTCGGACATTATCGCGCGGCCGGGCAGGTAAGCGCGCGATCGCGAAGGCGTGCGAGAATGAACAGGGGGACAATGGCAATGATCCGCAATATCGGATGGTCGGCCGGGCTGGGCGGTGTTCTGCTGCTGGTCGCTTCGTCGGCTTTCGCCCAGGACGGCAATGCGTTGAACGGCGCCAACACCGCCTGGATCATGACATCGACCGCGCTGGTCCTGTTCATGACGCTGCCCGGGCTGGCGCTGTTCTATGGCGGCTTGGTGCAGGCCAAGAACGTATTGTCGGTGCTGATGCACTGCTTTGCCATCGCCTGCCTGATGTCGGTGCTGTGGCTGGTCTTTCTCTACAGCTTCGCCTTCGGTGACGGCGGCGCCGCGAATGCGTTGTACGGCGGGTTCGGCAAGGTGTTTCTGCGCGGCGTCGGCGCCGATTCCCTGGCCGGCGACATCCCGGAAACCGTGTTTTTCATGTTCCAGATGACCTTCGCGATCATTACCCCGGCGTTGATCGTCGGCGCCTTTGTCGAGCGCATGAAATTCAGCGCCATGCTGTGGTTCACCGCGCTCTGGGCCATTGTCGTCTACGCGCCGGTCGCCCACTGGATCTGGGGCGGGGGGCTGCTCAGCGACGGCGGCTGGCTGGGCGATGTCGGGGTGCGCGATTTCGCCGGCGGGCTGGTGGTCCATGTCACCGCCGGCGTGTCGGCGGTGGTCGCCGCCATCATCATCGGCGGGCGCCAGGGTTTCCCGAAAGAGATCACGCCTCCGCACAGCCCGGGCTACACCATGATCGGCGCCGCCATGCTGTGGGTCGGCTGGTTCGGCTTCAACGGCGGCAGTGCCCTGACGTCGGACGGCGCCGCCGGCATGGCGATCACCGTCACCCACATCTCGGCGGCCATCGGCGCGCTGGTCTGGATGGTCATCGAGTGGGTGCAGCATGGCCGGCCCAGCCTGGTCGGCATGGTCACCGGCATGGTGGCGGGGCTGGCGACGATCACGCCCGCATCGGGCTTCGTCGGGCCGCTGGGCGGGGTAGCCTGCGGTCTCGGCGGGGGGCTCATCTGCTACTGGGCGACCCAGACCCTGAAGCACAAGCTGTACGTCGATGACTCGCTGGACGTGTTTGCGGTCCACGGGGTCGGCGGCGCCACGGGGACGCTGCTGACCGCGGTGTTCGCGGCGACCGCCCTTGGCGGCCTGGGCCTTGCCGAGGGGGCGTCGGTCGGCAGCCATTTATGGGTTCAGGCGGCCGGCATCGTGATCGTCGCAGTCTGGTCCGCGGTGCTCAGCATCGTCATCCTGAAAGCGCTCGACGCGACGATCGGACTGCGGGTCGCACGCGACGTCGAGACCGAGGGTCTCGACATCCGCGAGCATGGCGAGCGTGGCTACCACTGGTGATTCCCCGCAGCGGTGGACCGTATTCTGAGGAGTGCCGACCATGAAGCTCATCATTGCGATCATCAAACCGTCGCGGCTCGACGACGTCCGCGAAGCCCTGACGGCGCTCAACGTCGAGGGCATGACGGTCAGCGAAGTCAAGGGATATGGCCGGCAGAAGGGCCACAAGGAGATCTACCGCGGCTCCGAATACACGGTGAATTTCGTGCCGAAGATCAAGATCGAGGTCGCGGTCGACGATGCGGTTGCGGAACGGGCCGTGCAGGCCGTCCAGGACGCCGCCCGCACCAATCAGATCGGCGACGGCAAGATCTTCGTGCTGACGGTCGACGAGGCGGTGCGAATCAGGACAGGCGAGACCGGCGCGAACGCGCTCTGAACGGCAGTCAGGGCGGTGGCACCGCCTCGGTTGGCGCGAACGAAACGCCCGGCGCCGCGATGCGCCGGGCATTCTCCTGCCAAGTGTTCGATCCCGTCTACTGGCCCTGCGGCTGCTGCATCATTTGCTGCATCATCGCGTCCATATCGAATTTCTGGAAGCCGGGCGGGATTTCGAACAGAGATGCATCCTGACGTGCAACGCTGACGTTGCGAATTTCGAATATCTCGCCGTTATCCTTGGCCTCGCGGATGGGGAAACCGATCTCCGGATCGAACCAATTCGTTGCATCCATGGCCGGTTGATCGGGCGCCGGGTTGAGTTCGCCGGTACAGCGCCATTTTTCGGTTGCCCGGCCGTTGATCGTTTCCGCGCCGATCTTCTTGGCATCGTCGTAACCGTCGCAGGGTTTGCCCTCGTAATCGTCAGGCGCGCTGCCGGTCTCTTCGGCCGGGATCTCCATATACATCTTCTGATTCATCATCAGCGAGTAGGAGACGTCCTGATCCCAGAACACCAGCACCACAACATGTTGACCCTGTTCTTGCATCTCCATGCGAAAGCCGGGTTTATCGACATTTATGGTGCCCAGCTTCTGATTTGCCGTTCCGTTCTCACCATACCAGGCGATGCCTGAAAACCCCGGTCCCGTGTATTCGCCGGCGTTGACCGCAGGGTTGCCGCCAATCCCGAAGGTCATCGCCGTCAGGATCGCAAGAACTGTTCTCTTCATCGGTTTCTCTCCCAGATCTCAATGTCTTCAAGGCGTGTGACCTTGTGTTCGACGCGGCAAGATCAGCAGGCCAGGGCAATTGAACATGGCCAACCATAACCGCTGGAGATGGGAAAGCAACGCGCAAGCGGGGGCGGCGGCAAGCCGACCGCGGCGCCACACGGTTCTCCGTCAGCGGTTGGTCGACTTAACGAATCACGCGGACTCCCGCCGGCACATTGAACAGCCGGGGATCGGGCTGGCCGACCTCGATGTTGCGCAGCTCGATGACGAGCCCGGCGCGGTCCTTGCGGATTTCGGCCAAGAGGACGGGGTCCCACCAGACAACCTGGTCCGGCCCGTCGGTGGCCCCGCTACATTGCCAGACCTCGGTCCTGCGGCCCGAGACGGTTTCCGATCCGGTCTTGGTGCGGGACGCGAAATCCGCGCAAAATTCGCCACGCGCGGACGCCAGCTCGTCCGCCTCCATCCGCGTCCTGTAGGCGCGGCGCCGGTCGAGATAGACCTCGTACTGGGCCTCTTCCGACAAGCGCGCGATCAGGAAATCCGGCTCGTCGTCGGCGCGGCTGAACGGCTCCAGCCGGGCGCCCGAGGTGCCGAGATACATGCGCATCACCGGCTGCGACGACCCCTGAAAGCCCATATAGACATCCGCGGTCAGCCCCGGGCCCTTATAGTCGGCGGCCTCGGCGGCCCCGATCATGCCGCAGAACGCGCCGGCGGCGAGCAGTTGGTGCAGACCGTCGGAGCGGAAGATTGCCTTGTGAACCCGCCGAAGGAGAGCGTGCATCACAGGAATTCCTTAGCGCGGCGCCTCGACATCGGCGATTCGCGACGAGCTGTTGAGCTGCGCGAAATCCGAGGGCACGTCGAACAGCGCCGGCGGCTGGCGTCCGGCAATGATGTTGCGCAGCTCGATCTTGACGCCGTGATTATTCTCCTTGCGGATGAAGTGCTTCAGGCCGATGTCGTACCAGATCGTTTCCTCGATTTCGGGGCCGAAGCCGGCGTCCAGCAGGGGTTGCCTTGGACGTTCGCAGCGCCAGACCTGAATCGTCCGCCCGGCCAGGGACTCGGTGCCCAGCGAGACCGAGTCCTTGAAGCCGCCGCAGGGCTCGTCGCCGAACTGCGCAGAGAGCGCCTCGCCCAGCCGGTGGCTGACGGTGATGTCGTTGCGGCGCGAGACCGTGATCAGGTATTCGTTGAAGCTGTTGAAGATCAGGGCGCTGAACCGCACGCGCTTGCCGTTCAGGTCGAAGCGCGTGCCGGCGCGATCAAAATGAAACTTACCGGTAAAACGACCCTCGCCGAGTGCCGGGTCGGTGATCACGACATCTGCGGCGAGGCCCGGCCCGGAATAGTTGCCGGCCCCGGCCGGGGCCGGCCAGGATAGCGCGAGGGCGGCAAGCGGCAGCAATGCAGTCCGTCTGAACATGGTTTCTCCTTCGCTTCCGGCACGGTCGCGCTCTGCTACGCCGTCTGCGGCGACGCAGCCTCCATCAAACACCCGTCACGGTTAAGTTTGCCCTAACGGCACCGACCCCGGTTCGGCGGAAGCCGCGCAAATGGTTCAAAAAAGGCCAATTTCTGCTATTGTAGACGGCGAACGTCGGAGGAGTCGCCCGGTTTGGACAGGAAACGCCGGTTTCAGCGTCCCCACAAATGGGTGAGCATCGGTTTGCGCAGCGCGCTGCCGGCCTGGATCGTGCTGGTGCTGCTCGTGCTGGGCGGGCTTCTCGCCCTGCGGCACGCCCTGCTCGGGGGCCTGCTGGCCGCGGCGCTGGCCGGGCTCGTCGCATGGCGCCCGGCGCAGCAGCGCGAGGCCCTGCGCCGGCGGATCGACGCGCTCGCCGCCAGCGATCCCGATCCGGGCCGGCTCGGGTCCGGCGACAGCCTCGCCCGCGCCTTCGACCGGCTCGTCCGGGTGTGGCGCCGGCGGATCGAGCGGCTGACGCGGGAATCAGAGGAACGGCCCCTGATCATGGACGCGATTCCCGATCCGCTGCTGCTGATAGCCGCGGATCGCACGGTGACGCGTGCCAATCGCGCCGCCCGCGATCTTGCCGGCATCGACATTGCCGGGCACGACATCGCGGTCGGGTTGCGCCATCCCGAGCTCGTCGACGCTGTCGACCACGTGCTTGGCGGCGGCGCCGGACAGGCCATCGATGTCAGCTTCCCGGTTCCGGTGCAGCGCCATTTCGCGGTGCGCGTCGAGCCGCTGGGCGAGCAGCTCGCGGACGCGGCGGTGGTGGTGTTCCACGACCTGACGGCGCTCGAGCAGACCGAGCGCATGCGCGCTGACTTCGTCGCCAATGTCAGCCACGAGCTGAAAACCCCACTGACCAGCCTGATCGGGTATATCGAGACATTGCAGGGATCGGCGCGGGACGATGCCGAGGCGCAGGCCAAATTCCTTGCGATCATGGACGAGCAGGCCAATCGCATGGCCCGGCTGGTCGACGATCTGTTGTCGCTGGCCCGCATCGAGATGAACGAGCACGCGCGGCCGACGGCCCGGGTCCTCGTGAAGGATGTGCTCGAGAAGACGATCCGGCTGCTCGAGCCGCAGGCGCAACAGCACGATCTGGGTGTAACGCTCTCGGTGGAACCCGAAACGGCAACGGTGCTGGGCGATCGCGATCAGCTGGCCGAAGTCTTCGAGAACCTGATCGGCAATGCCATCAAATACGGCGGCGACGGTGGCAAGGTCACGGTCGACGTCTCGGCTTCGGGACGGAACGAAATCGCGGTTGCGGTGAGCGATGACGGTGTGGGCATCGCGCCGGAACACCTGCCGCGTCTGACGGAGCGGTTCTACAGGGTCGATCCGGCGCGCAGCCGCGAGCGCGGCAGTACCGGGCTGGGTCTGGCCATCGTCAAGCACATCGTCAGCCGGCACCGCGGACGCCTCGCGATCGAAAGCACCATCGGCAAGGGCAGCCGGTTTACCGTCACACTGCCCATGGCGACCGAGCCGGCCGGCGACCGGGAGCGCGAGGCGCCTGCGACAATCTGACGACCGGACTGTCACGAAACTGTCATCCAACTGTTGTATACGCTTCATGCGCGGGAGCTAGGGTTCTGCCGTTCCGGCGGGCATCGCGGGTAACGGCCCGCCATGCCGACTAGCCTGGAATTTGAGTGTTTTGAATCCCTGTAAGGAGCTTTGAGATGACACGGAACATGCTTGTTTTGGCGTCCGTAGTTGCGGTGTTCGCCGCCGGTACCGCCCAGGCACGCGACCAGATCCGTATCGTCGGATCATCGACCGTGTTTCCGTTTTCGACCGCGGTTGCCGAGCGGTTCGGCAAGACCACGAGCTTTAAGACCCCGGTGGTCGAATCGACCGGCTCCGGCGGCGGATTGAAGCTGTTCTGTTCCGGTGTCGGGACGGATACGCCCGATATCACGAATGCCTCGCGCCGCATCAAGGCCTCGGAAGTCGAGCTGTGCGCGAAGAACGGCGTCACCGACATCGTCGAGGTCAAGGTCGGCTATGATGGTATCGTCATCGCCAATTCGAAGAAGGCGGCGCGCTACCAGCTGACGCTACGCGATGTGTTCCTGGCGCTGGCCAAGGACGTGCCCGACGGCAACGGCAACCTGGTGCCGAACCCGCACAAGACATGGAAGGATGTCAATCCGGCGTTGCCGGCAACGAAGATCGAGGTTCTCGGCCCGCCGCCGACCTCGGGCACGCGCGATGCGTTCGTCGAGCTTGCGCTCGAAGGTGGCTGCAAGACCTTCGACAGCATCAAGTCGCTCGAGAAATCGGACGGCACGCGCTACAAGGCGGTCTGCCATACGATCCGAGAGGACGGCGCCTATGTCGAGGCCGGCGAGAACGACAATCTCATCGTCCAGAAGCTGGAGGCCAATCCGGATGCGCTGGGCATTTTCGGGTTCTCGTTCCTCGATCAGAATTCGGACAAGGTCCAGGGCAGCGAGATCAACGGCGTTGTGCCGGATTTCGACGAGATCGCGGACGGCAACTACCTGATATCCCGGCCGCTCTACTTTTATGCCAAGAAGGCGCATGTCGGTGTGATTCCCGGAATGGCCGAATTCCTGGCCGAGTTCACCAGCGATGCGGCGTGGGGTGAGGATGGCTATCTCGCCGACAAGGGGCTGATCCCGATGCCGGACGATGAGCGTGACAATTGGCGGCAAAAGGCCCGGGGTCTGGCACCGCTGACGATGTAACGACGGTGCGGCGGGCGATTGGCCATTCGCCGCCGCGACATCACTGGGGGAGTGACCCGGTTGCGGCAGCGCCGGGTTGCCTCTGTTTGAGCGGAACGGAAGGATACCGTGCAGACGCTGATCTTGGCCACACTGCTTCTGGTCCTGAGCGCGGCCGGCTTTCGCCTCGGCCGCCGCCGTGCGCTCGCACTCGCCGGCGGCGCGCCGAAGCGCCTTGCCGCCCTGCCACGCTACTATGGCACCTATGTCGCCCTGTGGGCGTTCGTGCCGGCCATCGTCACGCTCGGGCTCTGGATGGCTTTGGAGCCATGGGTACTGCATGCCCTGGTGATCGGCGGACTGCCGTCGGAATTGCAGGATTTGCCGGAGGCTCAGCTCGGCCTGATCTACAGCGATATCCGTAACGCCATTGCGCTGGGAGTCGCGCCGGACGATCCCGTGATCGCGGGCGCGGCAACGCATTACCGATCGTTGAGCGGCACGGCGCCGCTGGCCCTCGGCGCCCTTGTCCTCGCTGTGGCACTGGCCGGTGGCGGCATCGGTCTCAAGCTCGTCAGCCCGCGGCTGCGGGCGCGCCGCGCCGTCGAAACGGTGGTTCGTATGCTGCTTCTGATCAGCTCGACGATCGCCGTCTTCACGACCGTCGGCATCGTGCTTTCGCTGCTCTTCGAGGCACTGCGGTTCTTCCGGCTGGTGCCGATCAGCGAATTCCTGTTCGGGGTCGAATGGAGCCCGCAGACCGCGATCCGCGAGGACCAGGTCGGAT
>CP070634.1:2772780-2782208 GCA_020356105.1 Rhodospirillales bacterium
GACGGCTGATGGCGCTGACGGGACAGATGAACCCGTACCCCAAAGCCAAGCTCGGCGTCATCGAGGAAGGCGCCTATGCCGACATCATCCTGGTCGACGGCAATCCGCTCGAGGACCTTTCGGTGATCGGCGCGTCCCCGTCGATGTTCGGGGCGGAGCCGCGCCCGACACCGTCGGTCGACACCATCCCGCTGGTGATGAAGGACGGCAGGATCTACAAGAACACGCTGGAGTGAAACGGGGAGCCGACGCGGGGGAGCGGGCCCGATGAGGCCGACGCCGAAAACGACCGCGGCTCTCGCCGCTCCGGCGGTGCTTGCCCTCGCACTCCTCGGCGGCTGCGCGACGGCGCCGGACGGACCGGCGCAGGGCGAAGCGACGCAGGACCGGCCGCCCCCGAGCGCCGCGCAGACCCTGGCGCGCGGCGCCGCGGGCGGCGGGCTCGGCGGACCGGGGTCGGCCGGCGCCCAGCTCGAGACGGACCGCGCCAACCGCGAGCGCACCTCGCGCCTGCCCGGGCTGGACGCGGTGGCGGACCCGATCGAGGAGTCTAAGGCGCGGCTCAACGCGAAGACCGGCCTCGATCTCGGCCTTGCCTATGTCGCGCTGTACCAGGCCAGCACCGACTCGCTGACCGCCAACGATGAGGCGGCGAGCGGCCAGATCCGGCTGTTCGCGACCTGGACGGTGCTGGGCCGCGAGGCGGTCGATCAGGGCCGCATCGTCATGCTGGCCGAGAACCGGCACCGGCTCGGCCAGGACATCGCGCCGGCGGCGCTGGCCGGCGAGATCGGCTATCTCGGGCTGACCGGCGCGACCTTCGGCGATACCGACAACTCGCTCACCGCGTTGTACTGGGATCAGAGCCTCGGCGAGCGCCGTGCCGGCTATGTCGCCGGGCGGATCGCGCCGGACGATTTCACCGACGTCCTCGGCTATGCCAATCCGCGCACCACCTTCCAGAACTTCGCCATCCTCCTGAACCCGGTGATCCCGCTCCCCGATCCCGGCTTCGGCGGCGGCGGCGGCGGGTTCCTGACCGACCAGGTCTACGCGCTCGGCATCGTCTCGGACGCCAACGGCTCGCTCACCGATGTCGAGTTCTTCCCCGAGGGCGCCGAGTTCTTCAGTTATGGCGAGCTCGGCTGGACGCCGTCGCGCGAGCAGCGCTACACCACCAATCTGCATCTCGGCGCCTTCCATGCCGATCCGCGCGAGAGCGCCGGCGTGCCGGAGAGCTACGGCCTCGTCGGCTCGGCCAACATCCTGCTCGGCGAGGTCTGGATGCCGTTCGGCCGGCTCGGTTTCTCAGATGGCGACGCGCCGCTTGCCAACGCCTCGGTGACCGCCGGCGTGCTGCGCTATTTCCCGCGCTACGGCGACCTCGCCGGACTCGCGGTCAACTGGGCCGACCCGTCGGACAACACGCTCGGCAGCCAGATCACCGGCGAGGCGTTCTACCGATTCGAGGTCTCGGCCAATATCGCACTCACCGCCGACGCGCAGCTGCTGATCAACCCCGCGCTCAACCCGGCGGAGGATACGATCGGCGTGTTCGGCCTGAGGTTCCGCTTCGACCTGTAGGATGCGGACAGCCGCCGGCGGCGCGACCTCACCCTTCGAGACGGCGCTCCGCGCCTCCTCAGGGTGAGGACATGGGCATTGGGGCCTCATACTGAGGAGGGCCGAAGGCCCGTCTCGAAGTATGAGTCCGCTCAGCCCGTCAGTAAACGGCGCGGCCGCCGGAGCTGTCGAACACGGCGCCGGAAGAGAACGAGTTCTCCTCCGAGGCCAGCCAGCAGATCAGCGAGGCCGTCTCCTCGGCCCGGCCGAGCCGGCCGATCGGCATGCGCGAGAGCACGAAATCCATGTAGGGGCCGCGCACGTCGTCGATGAACGGTGTGTCGATCCCGGACGGCGCCACGGCGTTGACCAGCACGTTCGACTTGGCGAGCTCCTTGCCGATCGCCTTGACGTAGCCGATGGCGCCGGCCTTGGCGGCGCTGTACGCCGCGTTGTTCGGCGCGCCCTCGAGCCCGGCGATCGACGAGACCACGACGATGCGCCCGTAGCCCGTCTCCAGCATGTGCGGGACGACGGCCTTGCAGGAATAGAACACGCCCGAGAGATCGGCGCGGATCAGGCTGTCCCAGTCCTCCAGCGTGTACTCCCAGGCCGGCTTGATGATGCCGACGATGCCGGCATTCGCGATCATGACATCGACCCTCCCGAGACGATCGAGCGTCTCGCGCAGGGCACGCTCCTGCGCCGGCCAGTCGCCGACATCGCACAGGGCGCCGTGCGCCTCGCCCTTGGCCGACAGGGCTTCGACCGCCTTGTCGAGCGCCGTTTCGTCGATGTCCCACAGGCTGACTGCCGCGCCCGAGTCGAGCAGCCGCTCGGCCACGGCGTAGCCGATCCCCCGCGCACCGCCGGTCACGATCGCGCTGCGGCCGGCGAAGTCGTACTTGTGCATGTGATCCTCATCTCGCTTGGGTCTTCGATGTCAGCGCGCCTCGAGCGCCCGCTCGACCAGCACCCGGGCGTCGGCCGGCAGGTCCTCGACCAGGGCCAGCGCGGCGCGATGACCGGCCGGCGACATCTTCTTCCAGGTCTTGGCGACGATATCGACCACCTTGCCCGGCTCGTGCTGCCTCGAGAAGTCGGCGAACCAGTTCTCAAGGAACACGAGGCAGACCACGTCCTCCAGCGTCTGCGCCTCGGGATCGCTCTTGAGGCGCTCCTTCTTCAGTAGCGACTGCACCCGCCCGATCGTCGCATCGTCGTAACCGACCAGTTCGAGAATCTCCCCGGCGATCTGCGCGTGCATGCGCTTCAGTTCGGTACGCCATTTGAGGTAGCCGATGCGGTCGCGCGGATAGTCGTCGCGGGGAATCTCCCAGCGCCGGATGTGCTGGCAGCGCGCCGCCAGCCGCAGGGCTTCCGATGCGCGGGGAGCGAACCGCTCCAGCCAGCCCGTCATCTGGCGCGCGTAGACAAGCTCCTTCGGCCATTCCCGGCCGCCGGCCGCAACCTTGTTGGGATCGGCGGCGTTGGCCTCGTCGAAGGCGGCGAAGGCGGCCTCAAGCCGTTTCTGCGGTTCGGTCATGACGAGGTCCGGATGTCATCGGTCAAGGCAGCGTTGCTTCTCGCGCAGGCCGAATCTACCCGCCCCGCACGGGGATGGAAACAACGGAATCGGATCGCAGCCGGCGGCCGGCCTCGTCAGGCAAGGACGCGCCCGACCAGCTCGACCAGGATGAGCAGCAGCCCCAGTGCCGACAGGGCGGCGCCGACCACCGCCAGCCGCGCGGTCAGTCCGGAATAGGCGATGCGGGCAAGCAGCGGGCTCCTTAGCCGATCTTTCAGCCAGAACAGGCCGATGATCGCCGCCAGTAATGCCGCCCCGCCCAGAAACAGATACATCGCCGGCGCCTCCCCGCGACCGCCCGCTCAGACGCAGCAGCCCGCGCCCGACTGCTTCGGCGGGCAGGGCACGTTGCCGTAGGAACAGTAGACGCAGCAATCGCCCGGCCGCGGCCGCAACACCGCGCCGCAGCCCTTGCAGTCGTAGAACCACTGGCAGGCATCGGTCGGCATCGTCTCGGTCTCCTGATGCCCGCATTCGGGGCAGGTGATCACCGAGGCAAGACGGATCTCCGGTGTGTCTGTCCGCATGCGCAAAACAACCTGTTGCCCTGTCGGAGCTGGAAGGTCGAACGGTGAACATACCGCGATGCGGCGGTCGCGACGATCAATATCGTGCGAGCGGCGGGATCAGGCCCGGGATTTGCGCGCCCAGTCGAGCACCGCTTCCAGCATGGCCCTCAAGGCCGGCCTCAGGGCGGCCGCCAGGTCGTCCCGGAAGGTGAAAGGCGCCCCTTCCGCCATGTAGGTGCGCTGCGACAGCTCGAGCTGAATTGCATGGACGCCCTCGGCCGGCCGGCCGTAATGGCGCGTGATGTAGCCGCCGGTAAAACGGCCGTCGAGGACCGCGCTGTAACCCGGCGCCGCCTCGGCCACCGAAAGGACGCTGTTGGCGAGATCCGGATCGCATGACGCACCGCGGTTGGTGCCGAGATTGAGGTCCGGCAGGCGACCCGAGAAGAAGCGGGGCACCTCGGAGGCGATGGAATGGGCGTCCCATAGCAGCGCGACGCCGTGCATCGCCTTCAGACGCTCTAGCTCGGCGGCCAGGGCCGTATGGTAGGGCTGCCAGCGAGCGGAAACGCGGCGTGCGATCTCGTCCTGGTCGGGCAGGCGCGCCTCGCGATAGAGCGGCTCTCTAAAGAAGCCGCTGGTCGGGCAGAGCTCCGTCGTGTCCTGTCCGGGATAGAGGTCTGACCCGTCGGGCGCGCGGTTGAGGTCGACGACGTAGCGCGAATGGGTCGCCGCGATGATCGAGGCGCCGAGATCGTCGAGGAAATCGTAAAGCCGGTCGACATGCCAGTCGGTATCGGGCAGGGCCAGCGCTTCCTCCGTCAGGGCTGCGGCGATGTCCTCCGGCACATGCGTGCCGACATGCGGCATGCTGACCAAAAGCGGGGTGCGCCCGGCGCGGAACAGGAACGGCGCGACCGTCACCGCCACTCAGTCCCCGTCCGGCAGCAAGCCCGGCACGAACCGGCGATAGCCGCCGCCCGAGACCAGGGTGCGGACCGCCACCAGATCCGGTGCGAAGTAGCGGTCGGAATCCCAAGGTGCGACCTGGGCACGGATCTCCGCAACGACCTCCTCCAGCGCCGGCGAGCTCTTGAGCGGCCTGTGGAATTCGATCCCCTGGGCCGCGCACAGCAACTCCAGCGCGGCGATCTGCCAGAGGTTATCCGCCATATCGGTCAGCCGACGGGCGGCATAGGTCGCCATCGAGACGTGATCCTCCTGGTTGGCGGAGGTCGGCAGGCTGTCGACGCTGGCCGGATGGGCGAGGGCCTTGTTCTCGGACACGAGCGCCGCCGCCGTTACCTGGGCGTTCATGAATCCCGAGTTGATGCCGCCCTCGGCGGCAAGAAAGGCCGGCAGGCCGCTGAAGCCGGGATCCATCAGCAAGGCGATGCGGCGTTCCGACAGCGCCCCGGTCTCGGCGATGGCGAGCGCGAGATTGTCGGCCGCCAGCGCCACCGGCTCGGCATGGAAGTTGCCGCCCGACAGCACGTCACCGTCGACGGGGAACAGCAGCGGATTATCGGTCACCGCGTTGGCCTCGCGCTCGAGGATCACGGCGGCATGGGCGATCTGGTCGAGGCAGGCACCCATCACCTGCGGCTGGCAGCGCAGGGAGTACGGGTCCTGGACCCGCGGGCAATCCACATGCGAGTCACGGACGCGGCTGCCCGCGAGCAGGCGGCGGTAGATCTCGGCCATGGCGATCTGCCCGGCCTGGCCGCGGATCTCGGCGATGCGCGGATCGAACGGCACGTCGCTGCCCTGGGCCGCATCGGTGGACAGCGCCCCGGCGACCGCCGCCGCGGCGAAACCGTCACCGGCGGCGAACAGGCCCTTGAGCGCCAGCGCGGTCGATACCTGCGTTCCGTTGAGCAGGGCCAGCCCTTCTTTCGGGCCGAGCACGAGCGGTGCAAGGCCGGCCCGTTTCAGACCGAACACGGCCGGCAGGATCTCGCCATGGTAGCGCACCTCGCCGACCCCCAGCAACACCGCGGCCAGATGCGCCAGCGGCGCGAGGTCGCCGGACGCCCCGACCGAGCCCTTCGACGGGATGACCGGGCAGACCTCGGCCGCGAGCAAGCGCAGCAAGGCGTCGATCAGGGACCACTGGACGCCGGAATGGCCGCGCGCGAGCGCCGCCGCCTTGAGCGCCAAGACCAGCCGGACCGTGTCGTCGCCCAGCGGCGGGCCGCTGCCGGTGCAGTGGGACAGAACCAGGTTGCGCTGCAGCAGCGCCAGCTCGTCCTGTGGAATGCGCTTGTCGGCGAGCAGCCCGAACCCGGTGCTAACTCCGTAGACGGTGCGGTCCTCGGCGACGATCGCGCCGATCTGGGCGGATGCCGCAGCGACGGCGGCGCGACAGGACTCGTCGAGCGTCACCGCAACGCCGCCCGAAGCGATGCGGCGCAGCTGCGCCAGTGTGATCTGCCCGGGGATGAGGGTAAGGGAATCGGTCATGCGCAGTCAGCCTGTCATCGGCAATTTCACGCCCTCTTCGCGGGCGCAGGCGAGGGCTTCGTCATAGCCGGCATCGGCATGGCGTATCACGCCGGTCGCCGGATCGTTCCACAGCACTCGCTCGAGGCGCCGCGCCGCTTCCTCGCTGCCGTCGCACACGATCACCATGCCGGCGTGCTGCGAGAAGCCCATGCCGACGCCGCCGCCATGGTGGAACGATACCCAGGTGGCGCCGCTGGCGGTGTTGACCAGGGCGTTCAGGAGCGGCCAGTCGGAGACCGCATCGCTGCCGTCCTTCA
Source organism: Rhodospirillales bacterium (assembly GCA_020356105.1). Taxonomy (GTDB): domain Bacteria; phylum Pseudomonadota; class Alphaproteobacteria; order UBA8366; family JADFVY01. Next base: position 2,779,203 of record CP070634.1, read on the forward strand.
TGCCCTCGGTCTCGCGATTGGGACTGGCGACCGAGCCGGAATCGAGATGGTCGCGGCCGATCACGACGGGCGCCGACAGCTCGCCGCTCGCCACCATCTCGTTGAAGGCAAGGCCGAGGCGGTGGCGCTGACCAAGGCCGACCCAGCAGATCCGGGCCGGCAGGCCTTGGAACTGGATGCGCGCGCGCGCCATGTCGAGCCAGTTGTGCAGATGGGCATCATCCGGGATCAGCTCCTTGACCTTCGCATCGGTGCGAAAGATGTCCTCCGGATCGCCGGACAGCGCGGCCCAGCGGAACGGCCCGACGCCGCGGCAGAACAGCGGCCGGATGTAGGCGGGCACGAAGCCGGGAAAGGCGAAGGCGTCGGCAACGCCCTCATCCAGCGCAACCTGCCGGATGTTGTTGCCGTAGTCGAAGGTCGGCACGCCGTCGGCATGGAAGGCCAGCATCGCCTCGACATGCGTCGCCATCGACTCCCTGGCGGCGGCCGCCACCGCCTGCGGGTCGGTCTCGCGCATCTCGTCCCACTTCTCCAGCGTCCAGTCGAGCGGCAGGTAGCCGTTGACCGGGTCGTGGGCGGCGGTCTGGTCGGTGACCATGTCGGGGCGGACGCCGCGAGCGACCAGCTCGGGCAGGATCTCGGCGGCGTTGCCGACGACGCCGACGGAAACCGCCTCGCCGCTCGCACCGGCATCGCCGATGATCGCCAGCGCCTCGTCCAGCCCCTCGGCGCGGCGGTCGAGATAGCCCGAATCGATGCGCCGCTGCAGGTGGCTCGGCCGGCATTCGATGGCCAACATGGACGCGCCCGCCATGGTCGCGGCGAGCGGCTGCGCGCCGCCCATGCCGCCGAGCCCGGCGGTCAGGATCCATTTGCCCCCAAGATCGCCGTCGTAATGCTGGCGGCCGGCCTCGACGAAGGTCTCGTAGGTGCCCTGCACGATGCCCTGGCTGCCGATGTAGATCCACGAACCCGCGGTCATCTGGCCGTACATCATCAGCCCCCGGGCGTCGAGCTCGTTGAAATGTTCCCAGGTCGCCCAGTGCGGCACCAGATTGGAATTGGCGATCAGCACCCGCGGCGCATCCTCATGCGTGCGCAGCACGCCGACCGGCTTGCCGGACTGCACCAGCAGCGTCTCGTCGCCCTCGAGATCGCGCAGGCATTCGACGATGGCATCGAAGCAGTCCCAGTCACGCGCCGCGCGGCCGATGCCGCCATAGACGACGAGCTGCTCGGGGTTCTCGGCAACCTCGGGATCTAGGTTGTTCATCAGCATGCGCAGCGGTGCCTCGGTTAGCCAGGATTTGGCGCTGAGCTCGCTCCCGCGCGGGGCGCGGACCTCGCGAGCGTTTGCGGTGCGGCGCGATGCGGTCATGGCGGGCCTCCCGGCATTGACTGGTCTGGTATTCCCCGGGAAGCTTGCCCCGTCGCGACGCGGGTCGCAAGCGTTGCGAAATTTCGCAGCGCGTTTGACCCAGATCATCGCGCTTTGCCGCTTGTTGTGATCTGCTGCGACCGTTCCGGTTGAGGAGTACCTTTCTGCTGAAAGGAGGTGGATTTCGATGGCCACGAAGATCACTCCGAAACACGAGAGCGGCAATGGCGAACGGGCACCGACGGTGTTCGATTCGCTGACCGGCCTCAGGGACGAGATGAACCATCTGTTCGACGAGTTCTTCACCGGCTTCGAGCGGCGCGCTCCGGCGTTGTTCCGCTACTACGAGCCCGGCCGTCTGCTGGGCCGCGTACGCGGAGACATGGTGCCGGCGGTCGATGTTGCGGAAGACGACAAGGAAGTCCGGCTGACCGCCGAACTGCCGGGCATGAAGGAAGATGACGTCGAAGTGGTGCTTCGCGACGACATGCTGACCGTCAAGGGCGAGAAGAAGTCCGAGCGCAAGGAGGAGAAGGAGGATTACCACCTGACCGAGCGCCGCTACGGCGCCTTCGAGCGGACCTTCCGACTGCCCGAGGCGGCCATGCCGGACAAGATCAACGCCTCGTTCCAAGATGGCGTGCTGACCGTAACCGTCCCGAAGAAGACCGAGCCCAAGAAGGCCGGCAGGAAGATCAAGGTCGCCAAGAAATAGGCGGCAGATCAGATCTCTCTCGTTCCTCTTATCCCGGCGGCGCCGCCATGCGCCGCCGGTTTTGGTTTGCCCGCCGGGCTGCCTAAACGGCGCCCGCAAGGGTGCTCTTCATTCTTTGTTCAGAGTTGCTCCGCTAGGACTGGACGACGCGCTGCGGTTGCAGGCCCGCCGCCGCACGCAGCGCCGCTCCGGAAACCAGAGAAGGGGCACACCGCATAACCGGTTTTCGCAAATTCGGCGCCTTTGCGGGTGGCCTCGTCGCCACATCGATCCTGCTGGCCGCGCCGGCAGCACTGGCCGATAGCGAACCGGCCCCGCCCGGGTCGTCGCAGCGGGAGTCGACGCCAGTGGAACCGCTTCCGGCCTGGTCGGACGGGCTCTATTTTCTCTGGAACTGGGAGCTGGGCGACGCGTCCAATCCGGCGACCGACGGCGGCTTCAACGTCGACATCGAGGGGAGTCTCGGAACCGGCTTCGGGTTCGGCTATCGGCTGGCGGGGATGCTGCGGATCGAGGGTGAGTTCCACGCCCAGTATTACAATGTCGGCAGCCTCGACCTCGGCCCGGCAGCGCCGTTCCCCGCCCTCGACTATTCGGGCGGCCTCTGGTCCGTCGGCACCATGGTGAATCTTATCGTCGACCTGCCGCTAGGGGGAAACGCGCGGCCCTATCTCGGGGCTGGTTACGGCCTCAGCAGAGTGACCGCCGAATATAATGAATCGGTGTGTGTCATACTTTGTGTCTCGACGGATAACGAGGTCGTCGACGATTGGGATTTCGCCGAGGCCTGGCAGGCCATGGCCGGGATCGCGTTCTGGAACGGGGCGGCCAATTCCGAACTGTATTTCGGCTATCGGTATTTCGAGACCGATGATTTGAAGTTCCGCACCCTCTCGGGCACACCCTTCAC
>CP070634.1:2782308-2791715 GCA_020356105.1 Rhodospirillales bacterium
CGAAACACGGCCTCGAGCTTATCGGCGGAGTCGTTTTCAGGGCGTTCCATGATCCGGACCAGTGGGGAGATGTGAGGGAGGGGGCTGTGCGGACCTGTGCGGCGCTGACGGCGCATGGCGCCCGGCACCTGGTGCTGATCGATTCGATTTCCCCGCGGCGTGCGCCGACAGCTGGCCGCGCCGATGAGGCCGAGCAGATGGATGCCGCGGAATGGGAAACCTTCGTCGATCGCATCCGGACCGTCGCCCGGATGGGGACGGAAGAATACGGGCTGACCGTCGGCATCCACGCCCATGCCGCCGGATTCATGGATTTCGAGCCCGAATTGCTGCGGCTTCTCGACCAGATCGACGAGTCTGTGCTGAAGATCTGCCTCGATACTGGCCACCATAGCTATGCCGGGTTCGATCCGGTCGACTTCGTCAAGCGTCACGTCGGGCGGATCTCCTACATGCATTTCAAGGATATCGATCCGAAGGTCAAAACGGACGTCATCGCCAAACGCACGGGGTTCTACGATGCCTGCGCGCAGGGCATCTTCTGTAAACTGGGCGATGGCGAGGTGGATTTCCCGGCTTTACGTCAGGTACTGATCGATGCCGGCTTCGAAGGCTGGTGCACCATCGAACAGGATCGCGACCCCGCGGGCAATACCTCCCCCGTCAATGACGCCGTCGCGAACCGGCTCTATCTTCAGTCGATCGGGTTCAATTAGGAAAGGCCAGCCATGGCAAAGCTGAATTGGGGCCTGATCGGCGGCGGCGAAGGCAGCCAGATCGGCCCGGCGCACCGACTGGCTGCCCGGCTCGACGGTCTGTTCGATTTCGCGGCCGGGGCATTGGACCACAGACCCGAAGCGGGCCGTGCCTATGCGCGCAGTCTGGGGGTACCGGCGGACCGGGCCTATGGCGACTGGCGCGAGATGCTGGAGAGCGAGCGTGGGCGCGAAGACCCCGTTGATTTGGTGACGGTGGCAACTCCCAATGCGACCCATTTCGAGATCACCAAGGCGTTCCTGGAAGCAGGGTTCCATGTTTTGTGCGAGAAGCCGATGACGATGACCGTCGAGGAGGGCGAGGAAATCGTCCGTCTGAGCCGCAACGGAGGGAATATCTGCGCGGTGAACTACGGCTATTCCGGCTATTCGCTGGTTCGCCATATGCGGGCTATGGTGGCGCGCGGCGATCTGGGCCGGGTGCGGTTGGTGATGGCCGAGTTTGCCCATGGTCACCATGCGGACGCCGCGGACGCCGACAATCCGAGGGTGCGTTGGCGCTACGATCCGGCACAGGCCGGAGTCTCGGCGCAGTTCGCCGACTGCGGCATTCATGCGCTGCACCTGGCATCGTTCGTCACCGGGCAGGAGGCGACGCGGTTGTCGGCCGATTTTGCGTCCTGTATCGAAAGCCGGCAGCTTGAGGACGACGCCATGGTCAATTTCCGCATGGACGGCGACGCGGTTGGGCGGCTCTGGACGTCCTCCGTCGCCATCGGCCGCCAGCATGGGCTGACGATCCAGGTCTTCGGCGAGAAGGGTGGGCTCCGCTGGGCGCAGGAACAGCCGAATCAGCTCTACTGGACACCGGTCGGGGGCCGTGTCGAGATTATCGAGCGCGGCGAAGCGAATCTCTCGCCCGAGGCGGACCGGAGCACCCGCGTGACCATTGGCCATGCCGAGGGGATGCCGCTCGCTTTCGCCAATATCTATGTCGATTTGGCGGAAGCGATTCGCGCCCGCAGGGAGGGCCGGGTTGCCGACCCGGCGGCGGACCTATACCCGCGGGCCGAGGACGGGCTGCGTTCCATGGCCGCGGTTCATGCGGCGGTCGCATCGGCGGCTGACAGCGGTACCTGGGTTGACGCCCGCCCACCTATGTTCAGAGAGGCCTGAGCGTTCCCCGCTCGACGATGCGACATCGGGAGAGTCGGGTTTCGGGTTCCCGGTCCGGGTCTTCCAGCAAGGCGACGATCAGTTCGACCGAGGAGTCGATGATCTGTCGGATCGGCTGGTGAATGGTGGTCAGGTCGATGTTTTGCCATCCCGCCATTTCCATATCGTTCAGGCCAATAATCCCGATATCATCGGGAACCGAAAACCCGGCCGAATTGATCGCGCTCAGCGCCCCGATCGACAGCACGTCATCGCCGCAAAAATACGCCTCTGCCCGTTCGCCGTTCAGTAGGCGGATCATCTCCTTGCGCCCGGCGGCGAATGAATAGGCCTCGCTGAAACTGTGGCTGACGCGAATGTCGGGGTGTTTCGCCATCTCCTCCATGAAGCCCGCGAAACGGTCCTGCGTTGAGGTGGCCGCCTCCGGCCCGCCCATGAAGCCGACGTGGTGGTAGCCCCGCTCGACCAAAGTCTCGGCCGCCATCTTGCCGCAAAGCCTGTTGTCGATCCCGACGATATGCACTTCCGGTGTACTGGTGTAGCGGCCGAAGGAATGGACCACCGGGACGCCGGCCTGCCGAAACGCACGGGCGAAGGCGGGCGGCAGCGTCGACGAGGCGACGATCACCCCATCCACAGAGTATTGCTGGAGCATGCGCACGGAGCCTTCCGGCTCGGTTTCGCCAGAGAGATTGACCAGCAAAGGCCGCAAACCACGCTCCTGCAGTCCACGGGTGAACAGGTCGAAAATCTCCAGAAAGATCGGATTGTGGAAGTTGTCGGCGACAAGCCCAATGAGTTTCGTGCGGCGGGTCGTCAGACCGCGGGCGAGGAAATTGGGTCTGTATCCCAGCTCTTCCGCGGCCTTCTCGACCTTGTTTCGGGTCTTCGCCGAAACCGAGGCACCCTCGGTGAAGGTGCGCGAAACCGCAGAGCGCGAGACTCCGGCTCGTTCGGCAACCTCTTTCAGCGTTACCGCCATGACAGCGCACCATTCCTTCTTAGATATGCCGGTTCTGGCATGTGACCTCTGTCAGCCCTGCGCCGCGTTTCCAAATCGTGACCGACGGCCCTCCGGGGCCGGTGCCGCCCCGGCGGCCGCGCTGCAGCACGGGCTTTAGTAACGCGTGGAGACGGCAGAGCTTGGCAAATTCCGGTCGGAGAGGCAAGCGTTTTGCAACCGGTTGCAGAGCAGTTGAATTCGCGCTACTGTCTTTTCAGGCGCCGTTCAGTTCCAGCGAGGAATGGGGAGGGCCGCTCCTGCAGGTGCACATATTTCTATGGCTTGCAGCAATTCCGGCAATGGCGCCGGCAAGACGGGCCGAAGGCCTGACAAACGCGAAACGATGCTTCCCAAGAGAAGCACTCGAACAGGGAGAAGTCCAAATGAAGAAGTTACTTTTTGCCGGGCTTTCGGCCATTGCGCTTGTCGGCGCGAGCATTGCCCCGGCGATGGCCCAGGGCGAGCGGATCGTCTTGATCAGCCACGCCCCGGATTCCGATTCCTGGTGGAACACCATCAAGAATGGTCTGGCTCTTGCGGGCAAGCAGCTCAATGTGGAAGTGGAATACCGCAATCCGACCACCGGCGACATCGGCGACATGGCTCGCATCATCGATCAGGCAGCAGCTTCGAACCCCCACGGCATCATCACAACCCTTGCCGATTTCGACGTTCTGAGCGGTCCGATCTCGAAAGCAGTTGCCAAGGGCATTCCCGTCATCATCATCAATTCGGGCACGCCCGAACAGGCCGCCGAAGTAGGCGCCCTGATGTATATTGGTCAGCCCGAATACGATGCCGGGCTGGCGGCCGGTCAACGCGCCAAGCGCGACGGGGTGAAATCCTTCCTATGCGTCAATCACGTGGTTTCCAATCCTGTTGTTGGTGAGCGGTGCCGCGGTTTCGCCGACGGGCTGGGTGTTCCGCTCGGCAGTTCGATGATCGATTCCGGTCAGGACCCGGCCGAGATAAAGAACAAGGTTAAAGCCTATCTCAAGGCCAACCCGGACACCGACGCCGTTCTCACGCTCGGCCCAACCTCGGCGGATCCGACGATCGCGGCGCTGAAGGAAAACGGCATGGCCGGCAGCATCTATTTCGGCACCTTCGATCTCGGTGCCGAGATCGTGAAGGCCATCAAGGACGGCACCATTGTGTGGGGTATCGACCAACAACCGTTCCTGCAAGCCTACTTGCCGGTGATCGTTCTCGCCAACTACAATCGATACGGCGTTCTGCCGGGCAATAACATCAATTCTGGCCCGGGCTTTGTTACCAAGGATGCACTCCAAATGGTCGAAAAGTTCGCGGGCGAATACCGCTGACCGACTCAACGAACGGGCGGCGCTTGCCGGCGCCGCCCGGGTGTTTCTGAAAATGCCTGTTTTTCGGTTGGCGGGACGACTCGTCATCCGATATGCGCGTGGCCGAATCGAATTGAACAGATGCTTGGGGGATAGCTGATGAGCGATCAATCCGTAAGCGATATCGGTCGGGATGAGCGAATCAAGGAGACTTCGCGACTCCGCAAAGCCCTGGTCCGGCCGGAACTGGGATCCATTTGCGGGGCTATCCTTGTTTTTGTTTTCTTCCTTCTCGTCGCCCGCGATTCGGGCATGTTTGCCGTTGACGGTATCATGAACTGGGGCGTTGTCACCGCGCAGTTCGCCATCATCGCAGTCGGCGCCTGTCTGCTCATGATCTCAGGGGAATTCGATCTCTCTGTTGGATCGATGATCGGATTTTCCGGAATCGTCATCGCCCTTCTGTCGGTCACCTGGGGGCTTCCCATGTGGTTTGCCATCCTGGTGGCCTTTGCCGTCGCCATGTCGATCGGTTGGCTCAACGGATACCTCGTGATCAAGACGGGCCTGCCGTCGTTCATCGTGACATTGGCCTTCCTTTACATATTGCGCGGGCTGACGATTTTCATCGCCATTTCGACCACCAACAAGACCATCATCGGCGGCGTTCGCGATGCGGCGGAAGGCGACTGGCTGGCCCCGTTGTTCGGGGGAAAGGTCCTGAAAGGCTTATTCGTCTGGTTGGCGGATATAGGGCTGGTCGACACTTTCGTGGCCGGCAATCTTGCCGGTCAGCCAGTGGTCGAGGGCATCCCCATGCTGATCGTCTGGGCGATCGCATTAATCGTTTTCGCCCACATTCTGTTGACGCGTACGAAATTCGGAAACTGGATTTTCGCCTCGGGCGGTGACGCGCAGGCCGCACGATATACCGGTGTCCCGGTTAATCGGGTCAAGATACTCATGTTTATTTTCACGGCCTTTTGCGCCACGGTGTTCGCCACCTGCCAAGTGATGGAGTTCGGCTCTGCCGCCGCCGACCGCGGCTTGCTGAAGGAATTCGAGGCGATCATTTCCGTTGTCATCGGCGGCGCCCTGCTAACCGGCGGATACGGCTCGGTGATTGGCGCGGCGCTTGGCGCCCTGATCTTCGGCGTCGTCCAACAGGGTCTGTTCTTCGCCGGCGTCGAAAGCTCGCTGTTCCGCGTCTTCCTCGGCACGATCTTGCTGCTCGCCGTTATCTTAAACACCTATATCCGGCGCATGATCACGGGGGAGAAGTAGGATGACCGAACCGATCATTCAAATGAAAGACATCGAAAAGCACTTCGGCGCCGTGATCGCGCTGGCCGGCGTTTCAATGGATGTAGTTCCCGGTGAATGCCACTGCCTTCTTGGCGACAACGGGGCCGGGAAATCGACCTTCATCAAGACCATGTCTGGGGTCCACAAGCCGACCAAGGGCGAGATATTTTTCGAAGGCAAGCCGATGAATTTTGATCGGCCGCGTGACGCCATCGCGGCGGGAATCGCCACTGTGTACCAGGATCTTGCGATGATTCCGCTGATGTCGGTTTCGCGAAATTTCTTCATGGGCAACGAGCCTACAAAGAAGATCGCCGGCCTGTCATTCTTCGATCACAAGCACGCCAATGACGTGACGATGGAGGAAATGAGGAAAATGGGGATCAACTTGCGCGGCCCGGATCAAGCAGTCGGCACACTCTCAGGTGGCGAACGCCAGACGGTCGCGATTGCGCGTGCCGTACATTTCGGTGCGAAGATTCTAATACTCGACGAACCGACTTCGGCTCTTGGTGTTCGGCAAACATCGAATGTGCTTGCGACCATAGACAAGGTTCGCTCTCAGGGTGTCGCCGTCGTTTTTATCACCCACAATGTACGTCACGCGCTTGCGGTAGGGGACAGGTTTACTGTGCTCGATCGCGGTAAAACGCTGGGGACGGCGAAGCGCGGCGAAATCACACCTGAAGAGCTACAGGACATGATGGCTGGCGGGCGAGAGCTGGCGACTCTTGAAGGATCACTCGGCGGAACGGTGTAACCGTCCCCCATTTGACTGGGTTAACCGACACAGCGTTTGGCAATTTCAGCAATGCGCCACCGGCCGATGCCGAGATCATGGAGTTCGTGGTCATCAAGCTGGTTCAACTCGCGGATGGTTTCGTGAACTTCGCTCCAACGGCGCAGGCGCACGCGAATGTTTCTGAACATCAAGATTATGGATCCTTGTGTCTTGAAGCCCGGCGTTCTTGAGGTAGGCCGGCGTTGAGGAACCACCTGTTCCGCAGGCGATACCTAGGCCTGAACGCGCATACCGAGAACAGCAATTTTCGCATTGCTGGCTTGCTCTACGGACTGGCTTCGATCGTTCAGACCTCGCGAGCGCTGATCGCGCCGCAAACGATGGCCCGCAATGCGGTCGATCGCCATAGCTCAGGCCGGAGTCTTCGGGACGCAAGTGGTTTTGTCGCTCTCTCAGCGTACCAACCCCGAGCCCTATCGAAGGACCGATGCCAGCTCCCGGTCACCAGCGGGCCCTAGAGGCTCCGCTGAAGCTGGTCCGCTATGCGGCTGAGGCAGAGCGGCGCCGAGCCGCCGCTGATGGCCAGGAGGAGACTTGCGCGGCCTCGTTCGCCTTTGCCGGAGGGGCGAGGTCCTACCGAGCAAACCTCGTGGAGCGCACGATCCTCTCGGATCGAGCCAACACAAGAGCCTTATCCGCCCGATGCGTGCGGCGCATGCAAGCTTCACACCCAACGTAGCGACCGAGCAAAACACACGACAGTAAGAACTCTCTTCCCCTCCCCCCGTACTTTTTGGAACAATACGGTCGGCGGCGTATCGACAACACGGCGCCGGCGGCAGACAATGATCCGGCGACAGACTGCGATTGCCGCCGGTAAGACAACATGGCTCGCGTCGCCGGGCCTCGACAGGGAGCGTGCCCCGCCACGCCGGGACATCAGCGGATGCGTGCACAGCTGACCTTTGCCTATTACCGGATGACCAACCGGCCCGAGATCTTGCTGGCGGCGTTCTTCTTGGTCGTGCTCGGGTTCCTCATTCTGACGCCGTTGGTAGAGATCCTGCGCGACTCGCTGAGCTATCAAAGCTATGACCGCGCGTACCATCCAGAGGCCGAGGAGGGCGCGTTCACGCTGTTCCATTTCGAAAGGGTGTTCACCGGTCGCCTTTCGCGGGCCCTATTTTACAAGCCCTTCATCAACAGCCTGATGATCGCAGCGGGCGTCACCGCGCTGGCCCTCGTCATCGGCTCGCTGTTGGCCTGGGTCCTGGTTCGCACCGATCTCGCTCTGCGCCCACTTTTTGCGGCTATGGCGGTGGTCCCCTACATGATGCCTTCCTGGGTGCTGGCGCTGGCCTGGCTGGCGCTGTTCAAGAACGACCGGATCGGCGGGGCCGAGGGCATGGTCAGCTACTTCTTCGGCGTCCAGCCGCCCGACTGGATCTCATACGGCATGTTGCCGATCATCCTGTGCCTCGCCCTGCACTACTACGCCTACGCCTTCCTGCTGGTCTCGGGCGCCCTGATGACGGTCGACTCGGAGCTCGAGGAGGCCGGCGCGATTTGCGGCCTGTCGCGTTTTCAGCGGCTGGCCAGGATCACCTTTCCGCTCGTCCTGCCGGCGCTCGGCTCGGCCGTCGTGCTGACCTTTATCCGCATTATCGGAACCTTCGGCACGCCGGCGCTGCTGGGCCTGCCGGTGCGGTTCTTTACGGTGTCGACGCAGATCTATGCCTCGCTGGCCGCCCGCAACATGGGCGACGGCTTCGTCCTAGCGCTGGTTCTCGTGGTGATGGCCATCCTGTCGATCTACATCAACAGCCGGATCCTCGGCGTGCGCAAGAGTTTCGTGACACTGACCGGCAAGGGATTCCGCCAGCGTCCGATCCCTCTGGGGGCGTGGCGCGTGCCGCTGACCGTGCTGATCGGGTTGTTCATGGTGCTGGTCGTGGTCATGCCGATGTTCATCCTGCTCTGGGATTCGTTGATGCGGACGCCCGGCGACTACAGCCTTGCCAACGTCACGGCCCATTTCTGGATCGGTGAGAGCGATCCGAACCTCGCCTATGGCGACCCGGGAATCCTGCACAATGAGAGGATCCTCTCTGCATTGTGGAACAGTGTCCGGCTCGGGGTCGCGGCAGCGATGCTGAACGGCGCGCTCGGTCTGCTGGTGGGCTACGCCATCGTGCGGTCGCGCGGGACCCGTATGTCTAAGAGCCTCGAGGGCATCGCGTTCGCGCCCTATATCTTCCCGTCGATTGCGCTCGGCGCCATCTATCTTGGGATCTTCTCGACCTCGATCGGGCCGATTCCTGCGCTTTACGGCACGTTCGCGATTCTCGTCCTGATCACGACGGTCAAGAATCTGCCCTTCACGTCGCGCACGGGCGTATCGGCCATGCTGCAGATCGACAAGTCGCTCGAGGAGACGGCGCGGGTCCAGGGCATCGGCTGGCTGCGGCGCATGGTCCGGATCATCGTGCCGATGTCAACGAGCGGATTGATGGCGGGCATGCTGCTCACCTTTATTACGGCGATGCGCGAACTGTCGCTGATCATCCTCCTGCTTACGCCGTCGACAATGGTGCTCACCGGCCTCATCTTCGGTTACCAGGAGCAGGATCAATCGCAGCATTCCGGAGCGGTGACTCTCGTTCTCATCTCGATAATCATTGTCGCCAATATCTTGGTTCGCCGATTTTTCGGTGGTACGAGTATTATGGGATTGCGGCAAACCTGAAAAACGCGACTCCGCAAACAGCAAAGGCCCGGATGCAATCCCGGACCAGACACAGGGAGCAGGACATGAAAAACCCGATTCGAATATCCGGCACGATTCTGGCTGCCGTATTCTTCTCCGCATTGACCGCCCATGCACAGTCGGTGCCGCCCGAGATGGACGCCTGGCTGAAGCAGGCAGAGCTAGGCCCGTATCAGGCGTCGCCTGAAAACTGGGACGAGGTGGTCCGCAAGGCCAAGGAAGAGGGCGAGGTCGTCGTCTATTCGTCGTCTTCGCGGATTGCCAAGGTCGCGGATGCGTTCATGGCGATCTATCCGGAGAGCAAGGTGACCTCGTTCGATCTCGGCTCGGTCCAGTCGGTCGAGAAGACCGTTCGCGAGCAGGACGCCGGGCTCTACAACGCCGATATCGTCAC
>CP070634.1:2791815-2824567 GCA_020356105.1 Rhodospirillales bacterium
CTGTGGGGCAACCGCTTCAACCCGATCCACACCATGCTGGCGACCGGCACCGACGCCGTGGCCGGCAACCAGGACGAAGGCAAGATCCGTTATGCCGACGACATGGTCTCGCTACCCCTGCAATGCGGCACGCAGTGGGACGCGCTCGGCCATATCTTCTATGACGACAAGATGTGGAACGGCTACGACGCGCGGCTGGTCGATGCCGACGGCGCGAAGAAGAACGCGATCCACAAGGTGCGCGACCGCATGGTCGGCCGCGGCGTGCTGCTCGACGTCGCCCGCCATCACGGCGTCGACTATTTCGAGGACGGCACCGCGATCACCAACGAGGATCTCGATTCCTGCGCCGAGGCCCAGGGGGTGGAGATCCGCCGCGGCGATTTCGTGATCGTGCGCACCGGACAGATGGAGGATCGCCTGACCAAGGGCGAGTGGGGCGGCTATGCCGGCGGCGACGCGCCGGGGCTTGCCTTCGAGACGGCGGAATGGATCTACGAGAAGGAAATTGCCGCGATCTGCACCGACACCTGGGGCTGCGAGGTCCGCCCGAACGAAACCGAAGATGCGAGCCAGCCCTGGCACTGGGTGGTGATCCCCATGATCGGCATCACCATGGGTGAGATCTTCTACCTGAAGGACCTTGCCAATGACTGCGCCGAGGACAAGGTCTACGAGTTCTTCTTCTGCGGCCCGCCGCTGCCGATTACCAAGGCGGTCGGCTCGCCGATCAACCCGATGGCGATCAAATAGGCGGAGGCGGAAGGAGAGACGGCATGTCGGATACGCTTCCCACCACGCGCCTCGACGGCAAGGTCGCGCTGGTCACCGGCGCAGGCCGGGGGATCGGGCGCGGTACGGCACTGGCGCTGGCCGAGGCCGGAGCCGAAGTCGTCGGCTGGAGCCGCACGGCGGGCGAGATCGAGAGTCTCGTGTCCGAGATCGAGGAGGCGGGCGGCAAGGCGCGCGCCCAGGTCGTCGACGTGACCGACGATGCGCGGGTGCGCGAAGCGGTTGGCGAGCTCGACCGCATCGACGTGCTGTTCAACAATGCCGGCACCAACAAGCCCCAGGATTTCCTTGATGTCGATGTCGAATCGCTGGACACCGTGCTGGATCTGAACATCCGTGCCGCCTTCATTGTTGCGCAGGCGGTGGCAGCCCGGATGATCGAACAGGGCGACGGCGCGATCATAAACATGTCGTCGACCATGGGCCAAGTCGGCGGGCCGAAGCGCAGCGTCTACTGCACAACCAAGCACGCCATCGAGGGCCTGACCAAGGCGCTGGCCTGTGAACTCGGCCCGAAGGGCGTGCGGGTCAATGCGGTAGCGCCGACCTTCATCGAAACGCCGATGACCGCGCCGATGCTGGCCAATGAGGATTTCCGAAACTTCGTCGTCGGCATGATCCCGCTCGGCAAGGTCGGTCTGCCGGCCGATGTGGCTGGCGCCGTGGTCTTCCTCGCCTCCCCCGCGGCGGCGATGATCAATGGCGCGAGCCTCCTGATCGACGGCGGCTGGACAGCCCACTGACTGCAAAGGCTTCCGGAGACATAGCGACCGTTGCCGGCGTCTTCTGCAGGTTTCCGCGGCATCTTGCGGAAAATCACGCGATGTCACGCGCGCAGCGCCTCGAAGAAGGTGACCTGCCCGACCTTCTCGCGGCGGCGGTCACGCTCCGTGAACCACGCCGAGAGGGTGCCGGCCGCCTTCATCTCGCGCACCCGCGCCTCGGCCAGCGCGATCTGGTCGGCGGTCGCAAGCGCCCAGAACGAGTCGCCCTTGCGCCACCTTTCGCGCAGCGGACCGGTCGGATCGAAATAGGCAGCGCCCTGGATCACCTCGTCAAGCGGGACTTTGGCGTCCCGGTATTCGAAACCCGCCTCGGCGAGTAACTGCCGGAAACGTGCCGGCGGAATGTGCCGGCGAATACAGGCGTCCCGCGCCGCGGGGGCGAGATCGTAATACCAGAAGCCGTCCCGCAACTGGGTGTGCGTGCACATGTTGACCACGAGCACACCTCCGGGGCGCAGCACGCGGCGAATCTCGGACAAGACGCGCCGATGGCCCGGCCAGCCGTCATCCCCGCCATCCTCGAGATGGTGCAGCACCTGGTTGATCATCGCGGCATCGAAGGCTCGCTCGCCGAACGGCAGCGCCTCGATACTGCCTTTGTGGAACGCGATCCGGCCGGCGGCATCTTCGCGCGCCAGCTTCCTTCGCGCCACCGAAAGCATGGCATCGTTGAGATCGATCGCCGCGATGTAACCGACCCGCGCGGCCAGGACCTGCGCGTAAGCCCCCGATCCACACCCCGCGTCAAGCAGGCGCAGGTCGCGCAGCGGTTCGCCCGATGCGCGGAGGCTGTCGCACAGAATCTCGACACCAATCGCGATCCGCGTTTCGTCATAGGTCGGCGCGACCGCGCCATAGTCCTCGTACCGGCTCATCGCCACCACCCGTGTTCCGGCCCGGTCGTCACTGCGCCCTTATGAGGATTTGATGCGGATCATTTCGCGCACCGGCCCGGTCGCTTATTGTGGACCCTCAGGTCCGGCAGTGGAAGGGCCGGCCATGATCACCGCGATCGAACAGCAACGGACCGGTCGAACGGAGGCGATTCCGGTAACCCGCAACTCGCTTCCGATCGTCTCGCACGCCCTGCCGATTGTCAGCGGTGCGGAGAAAGAGCGACTGGCGGAGTTCGCCGCGCGGTTGTGCGCGGACGAGCCGGCGCTCGGTGGAAGCTTCGATTTCGGCGCGCTCGTCCGACCGGGCCTGGCCGCCGACAGACCGGCGCTGTTTCTCGAGGACCACCACAGCCTGGGCCTTTACACGGCGCTGCGCGATCCGCACACCGAATACCGCTCGCTCTTGCTCGCCGGAAACGGAGACTTCGTGACAATCGCCGGGGACCGGGTCGAAGAATTCGAGGCATATTGCCGCGATGTTCTGTGTCTCGGCCAGACCGAGATCATCGTCCCGCCGCCGCACAGCGCGATGGAGCGCGTGACCGCGATGGTGCTGCGTGATGCGGTCGCCATGAATCGAATGGTCGAATGCGCGCGCAGACATGGCGGATTCTCGGTGATCCCCTATATCGGGACAGCCGACGTCTGGGTGCTGGCGCGCGAGATCGCGGCACGATCGGGCCAGCCCGTGCATGTCGCGGCCCCGCCGCCGCGCCTGACGCAGCGCGCAAACGATAAGCTCTGGTTCGCCGATCGGGTGGCAGAAATCCTCGATCGCCGCGCCTTGCCGCCGACCTGGTACGCCTATGGGCCGGCGCCGCTTGCCCAAGAGATGGCGTTGCTGGCGCGACGCTACGACAGGCTGGTGGTCAAGGTCCCCGACAGTGCCGGCTCGCAGGGCAATATCGTCCTGGCTTCCGAGGACGTGCTCGCTCGTTCGCACCAGCAGCTGCGCGACTGGCTGATCCGGATTCTCGGCAGCCTGTCCTGGGACGGGGAATTCCCCCTGCTCGTCGGCGTATGGGACAGCCCGACAGTGGCGTCACCATCGGTGCAGATCTGGATTCCACTGCCGGAAGAGGGGCTACCGATCATCGAGGGGGTCTTCCAGCAGACTGTCGAGGGCCGTCAGGGGATGTTCGTGGGTGCCGCGCCGGCCGAGCTGCCGCAATGCTGGTTGGACCGCTTGGCCGAAGAGGGCATCCGGATCGCTCTGTTGCTGCAGGCCATCGGTTATTACGGCCGCTGCAGTTTCGATGCGGTCATCGCCGGCACGACGCTCACGACCGCGGCGTTGCACTGGATCGAATGCAATGGACGATGGGGTGGCGTTTCAACCCCGATGACGTTGGCCAACCGGCTGGTCGGCGATTGGCAGAACAGGCCCTTCCAGATCGTGCAGCGCCGGCTTTCTCGCATTCGGCCGCTTTCCGTCTCCGCGGCGATCGAATTGTTCGGCGGCCTTCTCTTTCGGCCGGGCGTAACGGACGAGGGCATCGTGCTGCTTACACCCCAACGACTGGTCGCCGGAACTGGCATTCACATCATGGCGATGGCCGCAACCACGGCCCGTGCGCAAGGTCTCGCGGCGCAGGCGCTGGCAAGGCTGGGCGACGAGGCCGCCTCACCCTGAAGGGCATCATTGAGCCGCCCGCGCCGGACCCGCATCAGAATTCCCGTGTTATCGGCCGGCGGAGCATGCATAATTCCGCCGTGTTGCCGGCACCCCAGAGGTCGGAATGGACTTCATTTTCATGCTGACGCAGGCCGACGCGACCGTGCCCGACGGGTTGCGGGTGCTTGACGACATCGCTGACCTGAAGCTGCGGCACATCGGGTTCAAGGATGTCGGCGCCGACCGCGAGATGCAGCGCCGCCTGAACACGCAGATCCTGGCGATGGGTGCCACCAGCTATCTCGAAATGGTCAGCCTCGAGACCCAGAGCTGCGTTGCCGCCGCACGCATGGCCGCGGAGATCGGGGTCAACCGGCTGCTCGGCGGGACGGCGGCCGCCACAGTGCTGGAGATTCTGAAGGGAACGGGAATCGAATATTATCCCTACCCTGGCTTTCCGACCGGGCATCCGGTCGACCTGAGGGGGTCGAAGGACGCGATCGCCGAGCACTGCGCGAACTTCGCGGCACAGGGCTGTGCCGGGGCCGATCTGTTGGCCTACCGGGCCACGGAGGCGATGCCCCTGGATCTTGTCGCCGCAGCGCGCGGCGCCCTCGGTGCCGGTCGTCTGATCGTCGCTGGAAGCATCAGCAGCGTGACCCAGCTGGTCGAACTGGCGCGTGCGGGTGTCGATGCGTTCACGGTCGGAACCGCCGTCTTCGAAAACTCCTTCAGCGCGGCAGAAACAGGGATCACCCGGCAGATTCGCGCAATCCAGGCCGCGCTCGACACCGAAGCGATCGCGACGACGTGATGGGCGCCATGAGGCCCTTGCACGATTTCCCGAAGGAATCACGACGGGCGGTCAACTTCGTGCTCTGCGACATCGATGATACGATCACCGAGTCCGGCCGTCTGCCGTCCCTCAGCCTAAACGTTATGGAGCGCCTGCGGGCCGCGGGCATGACCGTCATCCCGGTGACCGGCCGGCCGGCTGGCTGGTGTGACCATATCGCCCGGATGTGGCCCGTCGATGGCATCGTCGGGGAAAACGGCGCCCTGTTCTTCCGCTACGACCATGTGGAACGCCGTATGAACCGGATCTACTGGAAGGACGATGGGCAGCGGGCCACGGATCGAGAGAAACTGGCCGCGCTGGCCCGCCGGATCATCGCAGCCGTACCGGGCAGCGCGGTCGCCGCGGACCAGCCCTATCGCGAAGCAGACCTCGCGATCGATTACGCCGAAGACGTGGAGCGCCTGCCGGAGGCGGCGATCCAGCGCATCGTCGCCCTGTTCGAGGACGCAGGCGCAACTGCCAAGGTCAGCTCCATCCACGTCAACGGCTGGTTCGGCGATTTCGACAAACTCTCGATGACCCGTCGGGCCTTTGCGGATTTCTTCGGTCGCGATGTCGACGATATGCGCGACGACATCGTCTTCGTCGGCGACTCGCCGAACGATGCCCCGATGTTCGGCTTCTTCCCCAACGCCGTGGGCGTCGCGAATGTTCGGGACTTCGCCGGCCAGCTTGCGGCCGACCCGGCCTGGGTCACAGAAGCCCGCGGCGCCGCCGGTTTCGCCGAATTGGCGGAGGCGCTGCTCGAGGCGCGCTGAGATTAGGCCGCAAGGCTGGACGCAGCCGGCTTGCGCCCTATGCCGCGCGGGCGCCGCCCTTGCGATCCTCGCGAATCATGTCAGATGCCTTCTCGGCGATCATGATGGTCGGCGCGTTGGTATTGCCCGAGGTGATGGTCGGCATGACCGAAGCGTCAACCACGCGCAAGCCCTGCAACCCGCGCACGCGGAGCCGCTCGTCCACCACCGCCATGTCATCCTGGCCCATCCTGCAGGTGCTCACGGGATGGAAGATCGTCGTGCCGATATCGCCGGCGGCGCGGGCAAGGTCTTCGTCCGTCTGCAGATGCGCGCCCGGCTTCAGTTCACTGGGCGCAAACCGCGCCAGCGCCGCCGTGCCGGAAATGCGGCGCGCCAGACGCAGCGCGTCGGCAGCCACCTTGCGATCACCGGGGGTCGACAGGTAGTTCGGCTTGATTAACGGCTTGCTGCGGGGGTCGGCATCGCGCAGACGCACATAGCCACGACTTTCCGGGCGCAGATTGCAGACCGAGGCGGTGAAGCCAGGGAACGGATGAAGCGCCTCGCCCAGCTTTTCGGTCGACAGGGGCTGTACATGGAACTCCAGGTTCGGCGTTTCCTGCGACGCGTCGCTCTTGGCGAAACAGCCAAGCTGGCTCGGTGCCATCGACAGCGGACCGGACCGGAACAGCGCATACTCGAGACCCATGCCGATCCGCCCGACCAGGCTGTTCGACCGTTCGTTCAGGGTCACAGTATTCTTCACTTTGAACACGGGGCGGATCTGCAAGTGATCCTGCAGGTTCTCGCCCACCCCCCGCAGCTCGTGGCGAACCGGAACGCCATGCTCCCCGAGAAGTTCGCCGGGTCCGATCCCGGACAGCTGGAGAAGCACCGGCGAGGCGACGGCGCCGGTGGACAGGATCAACTCGCCGGCCGCTTCCGCGTACGCGTCTGCGCCCCTGTACCCGAACTCGATGCCGGTAACGCGCTTTCCGTCCAGCCGCAGCGCTTTGGCATGCGCCCCGGTCAGCACCGTCAGGTTCGGGCGCTTCAACACCGGCCGCAAGAAACCCTTCGCGGTGGTCCAGCGCCAACCTCGCTTCTGGTTGACCTGAAAGTAACCGACGCCTTCGTTGTCGCCGCGATTGAAATCATCGGTTCGCGGGATCCCGCATTCGACGGCCGCGTCGATCCAGGCGTCGAGGATCTCCCACGACACCCGTGGCTTGTCGACGCGCCACTCGCCGCCTTCTCCGTGATGGGCATCGGCGCCGAGGAAATGATCCTCCGATTTGATAAAGTACGGAAGCACGTCATCCCAACTCCACCCGGCGTTGCCCATTTGGCGCCACTGATCGTAATCACGCGCCTGCCCGCGCATGTAGATCATGCCGTTGATCGACGAGCAGCCCCCCAACACCTTGCCGCGCGGGTAGTTCAGGGCGCGCCCGTTCAGCCCCTCATCCGGCTCCGTCGTGAAGCACCAGTCGGTGCGCGGATTGTTCATGGTGTAGAGGTAGCCGACCGGGATATGGATCCAGTGATAGTTGTCGCGCCCGCCCGCCTCGAGCAGCAAGACGGAAATATCCGGGTCGGCCGACAGTCGGTTGGCCAGCACACATCCCGCCGAACCGGCGCCAACGATCACATAATCGAACGATCCGACGAATTGTTCGTCCTGCCGGCTCATCGCTCCCTGCTCCGCATCATTGCTGGCCGAATATCCGCGAAGACTATGGCGCGCCGCCGCCGCCTGCAAGCCCGTGAGCCATATCAAGGCGCTCCGGGGCTTGTGCCCCGATAATAACGCCCGAAGGAGGCCATACATGACCGAGGGCAGACGCCGGCGGGTTCTGATCATGGGCGCGGCCGGACGCGATTTCCATAATTTCAATGTCGTCTTCCGGACCGATCGTGCGCACGAAGTCGTCGCCTTCACGGCGGCGCAGATCCCCGGGATCGCCGGGCGGCGTTATCCGCCGTCCCTAGCGGGCCCGCTGTATCCCGACGGGATCGAGATCGTTGCGGAATCAGACCTTGCGGTCCAGTGCCGGGAGCTCGACGTCGACGAGGCTATCTTCGCCTACAGTGACGTCACCCATGAGGCGGTCATGCATGCGGCCTCGCGCGTGCTCGCGTCCGGCGCCGATTTCCGGCTGCTCGGGCCGGGCGCCTCGATGATAGTGGCGGACATCCCGGTCATCGCGATCTGTGCAGTGCGAACCGGTTGCGGCAAATCGCAGACCACGCGGCACCTCTCGCGCCTGCTGCGCGAACGCGGGCTCACGGCCGCCGTGCTGCGCCATCCGATGCCCTATGGCGATCTCGAGCGCCAGGTCTGTCAGCGCTTCGCCGATCCGGCGGATTTGGACGCGGCCGACTGTACGATCGAGGAGCGCGAGGAATACGAAGCCCATATCGAGGACGGCAATGTCGTCTTTGCCGGCGTCGACTATGCCGAGATCGCCGCTGCCGCCGCAGCAGAGGCCGATTTGATCCTGTGGGACGGCGGCAACAATGACTTCCCGATGTTGCGACCCGATCTCCTGATCGTCCTGGCCGACGCGCTGCGTCCGGGCCAGGCGACCAGCCACCATCCGGGCGAGGCGGTGCTGCGGATGGCCGATCTCGTCGTCATCATGAAGACCGATTCGGCGCCGCCGGGGCAGGTCGCGGAGGTCGAGTCCGAGATCCGTGCCGTGCTGCCGGGCCGGCCGATCCTGCGCGCCGCCTCCCCGGTGCGGCTGGACGACCCGGCGGCAGTCGACGGCAAGCGCGTGCTGGTGGTCGAGGACGGGCCGACGATCACCCATGGGGGCATGCCGCACGGCGCGGGATTCATCGCGGCCTCGGCGCGGCCACGAGTGACCATCGTCGATCCGCGCGCCACGGCGACCGAGGAAATTGCGAAGGTGTATGGACAGTACCCCCATATCGGGCCGGTGCTGCCGGCCGTCGGCTACAGCCCGGCGCAAAGGGATGCGCTGCGGCGGACCATCGATGCGGCCCCGGCCGATGTCGTCGTGTCGGGCACGCCGATCGATTTGTCCCGTCTGGTCTCGGTCGAGAAGCCAGTCGTGCGGGCCCGCTATCGCTACGCCGATGCGGGAGAGCCGACGCTGGGGTCATGTCTTGACGCATTCCTTGATCAGCGGGGTCTGAGATGACGATCGTGATCGCTCTGGGCGGCAACGCGCTGCTGCAGCGGGGCGAACGGCCGGATGTCGCAACACAGGAGCGGAACATCGTGGCGGCCGCGCGCGAACTGGCCGCGCTCGCGGTCGACCATTCGCTTGTGGTCACCCACGGCAACGGCCCGCAGATCGGACTGCTTGCCCTTCAGGCCGAGAGCTGCAGGGATGCGCCGCCCTACCCGCTCGACGTGCTCGGCGCCGAGAGCGAAGGCCAGATCGGATACCTGCTTGAAACCGCGTTGCGCAACGAGTTGCCGAACCGCGACATCGCAACGCTGCTGACCCAGATCGTCGTCGATCCCGTGGATCCGGCCTTCGGCGCGCCGACGAAACCGATCGGCCCGGTCTACGGGGCGGAACGGGCGCGGCGACTTGCGCAAGCGCGCGGCTGGCACGTCGCCCCGGACGGGGACGGATTTCGCCGGATCGTCGCGTCGCCGCGACCGCAGCGGATCATAGAGATCGAGACGATCCGGCTCCTCGTCGCGCACGACATCCTCGTGGTCTGCGCCGGCGGCGGCGGGATCCCGGTCGTCGAGACCGACACCGGCTGGCACGGCGTCGAAGCGGTGATCGACAAGGACCTCTCGGCGGCGCTGCTGGCCCGTGACCTGGGTGCCGACGCCCTGCTGATGCTGACCGACGTGAATGCGGTCTATGCCGATTGGGACGGCGCCAGGGCCAGGCCGCTCAGCGCCGTCACCACAGTCATAATACGCAATTACACCTTTGCGCCGGGAACGATGGGGCCCAAGGTCGAAGCCGCCATCGGCTTCGCCGAGGCGACGGGCCGTATGGCCGGCATCGGGCGGCTGCAGGACGCGGCGGCGATCCTGCGCGGCGCGGCGGGAACCCGGGTGACGAGGAGTCCCGCAAGTAAGAGCTAGAGCGCGACCCGCCGACCCGGGCCTGCCTGACGGGTCGGACCTCATGCTTCGAGACGGCGCCGCGCGCCTCCTCGGCATGAGGTTCCAGCGTATGTGCGCTCATCCTGAGGAGGTTACGAAGCAGCCGTCTCGAAGGGTGAGGTCGCGCTGCGGGGACCGGTTCACTTGGACGGGAATTGCCCCGGGCCCGGCGGGCTACTGATCGGCGCTTTCCATGACCTTCTCGCCGCGGGCCTTGCGGGCCGCGCGATCGGCAAGGAGATCGTCGAGCCAGTCCGGATCCATCTCCGGCACCGACGACAGCAGAAGGTCGGTGTAGGGATCGTGCGGCGGGGTGAAGATATCCGCCTTGCCGCCCTGCTCGACCACCTTGCCCTCAAGCATCACCACCACCTCGTCGGAGATCGCCCGGACCGTCGCCAGATCGTGGGTGATGAACAGATAGGTGACGCCGAGCTCGTCCTGGAGGCGCTGCAGCAGCTTGAGGATCTCCTCGGCGACCAGCTGGTCGAGCGCCGAGGTCACCTCGTCGCAGATGATCAGCTCCGGCTCGGCGGCGAGCGCGCGGGCGATGCAGATGCGCTGCTTCTGCCCGCCGGACAGCTCTCCGGGGAGGCGGTCGATGAACTCGTCCGGGTCCATCTCGATCATCTGCAAGAGCTCGCGGGTTCGCTTCTCCCGCTCCGCGCCCTTCAGCCCGAGATAGAAGCCGAGCGGCCGGCCGATGACGTCGCGGATCCGCTGCCGCGGGTTAAGGGCCGTATCCGGCATCTGATAGATCATCTGGGCGTGGCGCAGCTGGTCCCGGTTGCGGTTCTTGTAGGAGGCCGGCAACTCCTCGCCGTTGAACAGGACGGAGCCTTCGCTTGGCGGCAGCAGCCCGGTGATGACGCGGGCGAGCGTGCTTTTGCCGCTGCCCGATTCGCCGACCACGGCAACGGTGCGGCCGCGCCCCACCTTGACACTAACATCGTCCAGGACGATCACCTGGCCGCCATAGCTCGCGGTCACATTGCGCACTTCCAGCAGCGGCACCGGCGATTCGTCCGGCGGCGCCTCCTCCTTGCGGTAGGAGCGCACCGCGAGGAGCTGGCGGGTATACGTCTCCTTAGGATCGGCGAGCATTCCACGGGCGTTGCCCTCCTCGATCAGGTCGCCGTAGCGCAGCACCATGATCCGGTCCGCCATCTGCGCCACCACCGCGAGATCGTGGGTGATATAGATCGCCGCTGTGTTGAACTCCTCGACGACGTCCTTGATCGCCGCCAGCACCTCGATCTGGGTGGTGACATCGAGCGCCGTGGTCGGCTCGTCGAAGATGATAAGATCCGGGTGACAGGCCATCGCCATGGCCGTCATCGCCCGCTGCAACTGCCCACCCGAGACCTGGTGCGGATAGCGAAAGCCGATGCTCTCGGGATCGGGCAGGCGGAGACGGCGATAGAGCTCCATCGCCTCTCGTTCTGCCTCTGCCTTTGGCTTCACGCCGTGCTGGACCGGCGCCTCGGTATACTGATCGATCAATTTGTGCGCCGGATTGAAGGCGGCGGCCGCGCTCTGCGCCACATAGGCGATGCGCGAGCCCCGCAGTTTGCGGAGCTGTTCATCCGACGCGGCGCGCAGATCCATGCCGTCGAACAGGATGGTGCCGCCGGTGATGCGGCAGCCGGGCCGGGCGAAGCCCATGCTGGCGATGCCGATGGTCGATTTGCCGGCGCCGGATTCGCCGATCAGACCCAGCACCTCGCCCCGCCGCAGCGTCACGTCGACGCCGTGGACGATCTCGTTCCACTGATCTTCGGATTGGCCCTCGATGCGCAGTCCGCGCATCTCCAGCAGCACATCTCCCTTGCCAGCGTCGCTATTTCTCATCGCGAATACCGCTCGTCTTGTGCAGGAACCAGTCGACCACGAAGTTGACGCCGACCGTGAGCAGGGCGATCGCGCCGGCGGGAAGCAGCGGCGTCGGGTCGGCGAAGCTAATCAATGTCCGCATGTCGCGCACCATGCTGGCCCAGTCGGCCAAGGGCGGCTTAATACCGAGGCCGAGAAAGCTGAGCGCGCTGATGAACAAGAACACGAAACAGAAGCGCAGGCCGAACTCGGCGACCAGCGGCGGCAACGAATTGGGCAGGATCTCGCGGGTTATAATCCACCATGTCCCCTCGCCGCGAAGCCGGGCCGCCTCGACGAAATCAAGCACGACGATGTTCATCGACACGGCGCGGGCGAGACGGAACACGCGCGTCGAGTCCAGGACGGCGATGACGACGATCAGCACCGGGATCGAGGTGCCGGTGATGGTCAGGATCAGCAGCGCGAAGATCAGGGTCGGGATTGCCATCAGCACATCGACCATCCGCCCGAGAAGCTGATCGACCCAGCCGCCCAGCGTGGTCGCCACCAGGCCGAACACGCCGCCGATCAGGAACGCGAGGCAGGTCGTCACAAAGGCGATGCCGATGGTATTGCGGGCGCCATAGATCAGGCGCGTGAGCATGTCCCGGCCGAGATTGTCGGTCCCGAGGATGAAGCCCTCCTCGCCGCGCGGCAGGAACTCCGGACCGACGATCTCGGATTCCCCGTAGGGCGCCAGCACCGGCGCGAATAGCGCAACGAAGACGTATAACGCAATAACCAGCAGCCCGAAGATCGCGGTGGGCGGCGCCGATTTCAGCAGTTTCCAAAAACGTTCCATTTCCTGCCGCCGCCTATTTGGGATGCATGAGTCTGGGGTTGCTGAGAATCGACAGCACATCGGCGGTCAGATTCAGCAGGATGTAGGTCGCGGCGAAGATGAGGCAGCACGCCTGCACCACCGGGAAGTCACGCTTGATCACCGAGTCAACGAAGTACTGGCCCAACCCCGGATAAGCGAACACCACCTCGACCACCACGACACCTACGACGAGATAGGCGAGGTTGATGACGATCACGTTGATGATCGGCGCCAGCGCGTTGGGCAGCGCGTGGTGAATGATGATCCGGGAGCGGCTGATGCCCTTGAGCATCGCCATCTCGATATAGGGGCTGGCGAGCAGATTGATGATCGCGGCGCGGGTCATGCGCATCATGTGGGCGACGACGACAAGGGTCAGGGTCAGTGCGGGCAGCATGACCCGGTAGACATGCTCCCAGAAGCCGAGGTCGGCACTGACATTCGAGATGCTCGGGAATATGTTCGCCTGGACCGCCAGAAACAGGATCAGGATGTACCCGACGAAGAATTCCGGGAACGAGATCGCCGTCAGGGTCACGACGTTGATCGCGCGGTCGAACAAGGTGTTGCGGTAGAGCGCCGCCAGCACGCCGAGGCTCACCGCCAGCGGCACCGCGATGACCGCGGCGGTCGCGGCGAGGAACAACGTGTTGGCGAACCGCACGCCGATCAGCCCGGAGATCTCGCGCTGGTTGGCCAGCGATCGGCCGAAATCGCCCTGCAGCATCCCGCCCAGCCAGTCGAGATAGCGCGTGTGCGGCGGCAGATCGAGGCCGACCTCACGGCGGAACGCCGCCACCGTCTCGGGCGTTGCCGCCTGGCCGAGGATCGCTTCGGCCAGATCGCCCGGCAGCAGCTCGACGCCGAGAAAGATGATCAGCGATACGACGAAGAGGGTAAGGAAGCCCAGCGCCAGGCGCTGGGCCACCATCTTGAGAATTTTCGCCATCGGCCCGGAACGCCCGAATCAGGCGAACCACCACCGCTCGATCGCACGGAAGCCGTCCATGCTCCAGTTGGCCCCGAGCTTGTCGTGCTGCAGCTTCGTCGAGATGCCCATGACGTAGTTGGCGAACATCGGCACCACGACGCCGCCCTCGTCGCTGACGATCTTCTGCAGCTCGAAATACATCTGGCGGCGCTTCGCCTCGTCGAGCTCGGCGCGGGCCTGGACCAGGACCTGGTTGAACCGCTCGTGGGTCCAGTAGGTATCGTTCCACGGCACGCCCGCGGCATAGGCCGTCGAGAACATCCAGTCCTCGGTCGGACGGCCGCCCCAGTACACCGCGCACCACGGTTTCTTGAGCCAGACGTTCGACCAGTAGCCGTCGTTCGGCTCGCGCACGACGTTGATGTCGATGCCAGCCTTGGCCGCGTGCTCCTTGTACAGGACCGCGGCGTCCACGGCACCGGGGAAGGCCGCGTCGGCGGCGCTGAGATCGACCTTGAGGCTCGAAAGCCCGGCCTCTTTCAGATGGAACTTGGCCTTGTCGGGATCGTATTGGCGCTGCTCCAGATCATCCGCGTGGAAGCGGTTGGACCGGCCGATCGGATGATCGTTGCCGACCACGCCATGGCCACGCAGGATGGTCTTGACCAGGGCCTCGCGATCGATCGCGTATTTCAGGGCGAGGCGCACATGATTGTCGGTGAACGGGTCGGTGTCGGTGCGCATCGCGAAGGTGTAGTGCTGCGTGCCGCTGACCTCCTCGATGCGGATGTTACGGTTGCGCTTCAAAAGATGCGCGGTCTTCAGGTCGACCCGGTCCATCGCATCGATTTCGCCGGTGGTCAGCGCATTGGTGCGCGCGGCGACATCGAGGATCGCCAGAACCTCGGCACCATCGAAATGGGCGCGGTCGCTCTTCCAGTAGTTGGGATGGCGCTTGAGCGCCGTGCGCACGCCCGGCTCGTAACTCTCGACCATGTAACCGCCGTTGCCGACGCCCGACATCGGGTCGAGCTTGCCGTCCTTGGCCGGCAGGATGGCGACATGATAGTCGCTGAGGATAAAGGGGAAGTCGGCATTGCCGGTCTTCAGCTTGAACACGACCGTGTCCTTGCCGTCGGCCGTAACCTCGGCAATCGGGTCGAGAATGGCCTTCGCCGCCGATTTCGAATCCTCGCCGAGATGGTGGTTGATCGAGGCGATCACATCACCCGAATCCATCGTCTTGCCGTTGTGGAACTCGACGCCCTGGCGCAGCTTGAAGGTCCAGGTGGCGGCGTCCGGGGTGACGTCCCAGGATTCGGCGAGCTCGGGAACGATATCGCCGCTGGCGGCGACCTCGGTCAGCTTGTTGTAGACCGCGCCCCCGACCGTCTGCATATACAGGTTCTCGAAGGTTCCCGGATCGAGCGAGTCGGTGGTCGACCCGTGCCCGATGCCGAGCCGCAACGTGCCGCCCTTCTTCGGTGTCGCCGCGAGCGCACTGCCCGCCATCGACGTTGCCAGCGCCGTCGAGGCGCCGAGCGCCGTCGCAAGTTGCATGAAACGCCGCCGCGTCAGCTTCCCTGCAGCCAGCATCTGTTGGTATTCGTTCAATTCACGCATGTTGGTAAGCCTCCCAAGCTTTTTTGCCTGCGGTTCCAGGCCCGGCCGTCGGATGGCGCTGTTGGGGACAACGACGACGCGTGTCGATCGACCGGACCGCTCTCCCATTTATCTGCGATATATTGTTCTACGATCGGCGGGATAACGCAAACACTCTATGGCGATATGCCGGTGAAGCGCAATCTGTGCGGGTTTGTCAAAGATTAAATGCCTTCTGTACGTGTATTTCCCGCCTGGCGTGCCAGAATTCTGCATGCGCGCAGCGTTGGGTCCGGCGAGATGCCGTGCGCCCGATCTACAACGGCGAGCCGACCATCTCCAGATGCAGGGCGGTTCCCTCGTACGAATGCGCCGCCGCCACCTTCTCGTCCAGCTCGACCCCGAGGCCCGGTTCCGCGGGCGGGATGACATAGCCGTCTTCCCAGCGGATCGGCGTCTTCAGAATCTCGGCGTGAAAGCCGTCCCAGCGCTCGATGCCCTCGAGAATGAGAAAATTCGGAGAGCAAGCCGCGAGCTGGATGTTCGCCGCCCCCTCGACCGGGCCGCAATACAGGTGCGGCGCGATCTGCGCGTAATGGGCTTCGGCCATGCCCGCGATCTTCTTCGCCTCCATGAGGCCGCCGACTCGTCCCAGCGCCGGTTGCAGGATCGACGCGGCGCCGGTTTCCAGCACACGGGCGAACTCGTACTTGGTGCAGAGCCGCTCACCCGTGGCAACAGGAATGGAGGTGGCGCGCGCCACCTTGGCCATCTCCTCCGGCATCTCAGGTGGCACCGGCTCCTCGAACCACAGTGGATCATAGGGCTCCAGACGTCTTGCGAGGCGGATCGCCCCGGCGGGCGTGTACTGCCCGTGGGTGCCGAACAGCAGGTCGGCCTTCATGCCTACCGCGCCACGGATCGCCTTGACGAAGCACTCCGACCGTGCGAGCGCCTCCTGGCCGGGCTGGCGTGGATCGAACGCGCTGTAGGGTCCGGCCGGGTCGAACTTCACGGCGGTAAAGCCTTGCGCGACATAGGCCGCGGCGCGCTCGGCGGACAGGTCGGGGTCGGCATAGATGCGGTCGTCCTGACCCGCCTCGATGTCGGGGTAGATATAGGTGTAGCTGCGCAGCCTCTCGTGGACGCGGCCGCCCAGCAGCTCGTAAACCGGCTTCCCGGACGCCTTGCCGACGATGTCCCAGCAGGCCATCTCGATGCCGCTTAGTACCGAGACGAGCGAGAGGTCCGGCCGCAAAGTGTAGCCGGAGCCGTAGACGCGGCGCCACAGTGCCTCGATATGGAATGGATCGGCGCCGACGGCATGGCGTTCGCAGACATCTTCGATCATGCGCGCAACCACATGCGGGCTGAAAGTCGCGGCATAGACCTCGCCGATCCCCTCGATGCCGTTATCGGTCGTGAGCTTGACGAAAATGAAATAACGTCCGCCGAAATGCGGCGGCGGGTTGCCGACGACGAAGGTGCTGAACTCGCTTATCTTCATCTTCCGTCCAGTTCGCTGATTTGGTATTGGGCGGCGCCGAGCCATTCGGGGTTGAGTTCGACCCCCCATCCAGGCGCTTCGGGGATAGTCGCCTTGCCACCGTCGATGCGATAAGGGTGGCCGAGAAACAGGCCTTCCTGCCACGGGTAATAATCGGGGCCCTCGATCGAGAATTCGAGGTATGGGCCGGCATTCGAAATTGCGCCGAGGAGATGCATCGTAAACAGCGTCACCATGGAGAGATTGGCGCTGTGCGGCGTGCAGGGCAGCCCGGCCGCATCGGCCATTCGGGCGACTCGAATCGTGCGGGTCAGTCCGCCGAGATAGCAGATATCCGGCTGCACGACGTCGACAACGCGCATGTCGACGATGCGCCGCCAGACGGCGAGGTCACAGTCCTGCTCGCCGCCGGTCACGTCGATGCCCAGCGCGTCCGTCACCTGCTTGGTCTGCTCAAGCTCCCAGTAGGGGCAGGGTTCCTCGAAATGGCAGATGCCATGGTGCTCCAGAAGCCGGCCGACCTCGATTGCGCGGGCCGGCGTAAACCCGCTATTGGCGTCGACCAGCAGCGCGACGCTGTCCCCCAGCGCCTGCCGGACAGCCGGGATGATCGCCTCGGTCCGGCCCGGCCACTCATCGCGATCGTGCCCGCATTCGCAGCCGACGCGAAACTTGAACGCATCGTATCCGAAATCATCGCGCAGCCGCGCCAGCCGTGACGCCTCCGCCTCCGGCGTGATGTCGCGTCGCATGCTGGAGGCATAGACGCGGATCGGCCGCGGCGTGCCGCCGAGCAGCGCGCAGACGGGTTTGCCCTCGAGCTTGCCCCGGAGGTCCCACAGCGCCGTGTCCAGCCCGGCCAGCGCCCGCCGCAGGTAGGAGCCCGGGAATTTGTGCTCGCGCTCGGGTATCAGATCGACCAGCCCATCGATGTCCAGCGCATCGGCACCGAGCGCCCAGGGCGCGACCTGGCGATGGAAGACCTGCGCCGTGATGTCCGCGTTGTACGGCGACATCTGTCCCCAGCCTTCGGCGCCATCGTCGGCGCGGACCCGCACAAAACCGACGAACTCGGTGCTGAACGTCTCAAGGCTCTCAATCTTCATGCTCGACGACCCGGATCGATCCGCTCGCGCGGATGGCAAGGAAAGAACATCGGAGAACGGGACTCAACGCGGATTGTGGAAGCCACCGCGGTGGATGGCAATGCGAAGTTTGAGAGGCCGTCGGAACCGCGCAAGCGAGGTCGTCTCGACCACCGCAATCAGCCGTCGCCATGAGTCAGATGGCACGCCCTCCGGTACAGCTTGTCGATCAGCGCGTGGAGGCGCCTTCGCTCCGCCTCGCTGAGTCCGTCGAGAAGCTCGGCCTCGCGGCGGCGCGCGGCGGGCACAATATCGCGATAGATGTCCTCGCCGCGCGGCGTCAGCTGCAGACTCCAGCGTCGCCGGTCGCCGGCGTCCTGCGCGCGAACCACAAGTCCGCGACCCAGCAGTCGCGCAATTGCCCGGCTCACCTGGACCTTGTCCATATTGGTCCGGCTGCAAACGTCATTCGCGGTCAAGGGCTGATCGCTGCCGAGCGCCGCCATGACACGCCAGTCGTGGCGCGTCAGGCCGTGTTTTTCGGCATAGGCAGTGGCGATCAGCCGGCTGACCTCCTGTTGCAGGACAGACAAGCGATACGGCAGGAACAGATCTAGCTCCAGCCGTTCACACGCGCCGCCACGATCTATGAGTCGGGGCATCAGCGATCCTCTCCTATTCACAAGCTGGCCCGAATCGTACTTGCCATTGGTTTCATATGCAACTAATTTGCCACTTCAGGCAAATTGCATGTCAGGAGGGACGGAGCGATGAAGAACTGGGTGTCCTTTCCCAGGGTCATGGGAACGGCGAGCCGTCAGGCGCATTGCGATCTGCCCGCAGAAACGTATGAGCGCGAGGCCGGCCGGGAAGGGTTCTTCGGTCCCGCGACCCACTTCCATCACAAACATCCGCCCACGGGCTGGGTGCGATGGGACGGCCCGTTGCGGCCTCGCGCCTATGATCTCAACAAGCTGCCGGATGCCGCAGACTCGCCCTGGGCCGCGCAGCGGGTGCTTATCAACAATGCAATGGCAATCCGCCTGTGGCGTTGCGAGGGCAGGATGACGCAGCTTGCCCGCAACGCCGACGGCGACGACGTTCTGTTTTTCCATACCGGCAGCGGCCATCTCTACTGCGACCACGGACATCTGGAATTCCGGGACGGCGATTATCTCCTGATGCCACGCGGCACCGCTTGGCGGCTCGAATGCGATGCGCCCGCAACGGTGCTGATGATCGAGGCGACGAACGACGCGTTCGGGCTACCGCTCAAGGGCATCACCGGCAATCATGCGATCTTCGATCCGGCCATGCTGGATGTGCCGCAGATCGACGACGCGTTCCAGCGCCAGCAGGACGAGAACGAATGGTCGATCGCCATCAAACGGATGAACCAGGTAACCACCCTTACCTACCCGTTCAACCCGCTCGATGCGATCGGCTGGCACGGGGATCTCGCGCCGGTGCGCATCAACTGGCGGGATATCCGGCCACTGATGTCGGCGCGGTACCACCTGCCGCCCTCGGCGCATACGACATTCGTCGCCAACCGCCTGGTCGTCTGCACCTTTGTGCCGCGGCCGATCGAATCCGACCCGGGCGCCCTGAAGCTACCGTTCTATCATTCGAACGACGACTACGACGAATTCATCTTCTACCATAAAGGCCAGTTCTTCAGCCGCGATAACATCCATCCTGGCATGACGACCTGGCATCCGGCTGGCTTCCCGCACGGCCCGCATCCGAAGGCCTACGAAACCGCGATGAAATACGAGCGCAAGGAAACGGACGAGGTGGCGGTCATGGTTGACACCCGCGATCCTATGGAAGCCGCCGACCTGCCGTCCGGGGTAGAATGGGATGGCTACGCCGATTCCTGGAAGCGTTAGGAGCAGGACCAGATGAAACTTGCGACACTGAAGGACGGAACCCGCGACGGTGAACTGGTGGTTGTCTCGGGCGACCTGTCACGCTGCGCGAACGTGCGGGACATGGTGACGACCTTGCAGGGCGCGCTCGACGAATGGGAGTCGATGGCCGCTCCGCTGCGCGACATATACCACGCGCTGAACGCCGGTGAGGTCGACGAAACTGAGCCGTTCGACCAGGCGCGGGCCATGTCGCCACTGCCCCGCGCCTACCAGTGGGCCGACGGGTCGGCCTATGTCAATCATGTGGAGCTGTTGCGCAAGGCGCGCGACTCGGAGCTGCCAGAGAGTTTCTGGACCGATCCGCTGATGTATCAGGGCGGTTCGGACGGATTCCTCGGCCCGCGCGACGACATCCGCCTGGCATCCGAGGAGTGGGGGATCGATTTCGAAGCGGAGGTGGCGATTGTCACCGATGACGTGCCCATGGGAACCACGGCCACCGGAGCCGGTGCCCATATCAAGTTGATCATGCTCGCGAACGACGTCAGCCTGCGCCGGCTCGTGCCTCGGGAGTTGGCCAAGGGATTCGGTTTCTTCCAGTCGAAGCCGGCCAGCGCCTTCTCGCCGGTCGCCGTCACGCCCGAGGAGCTGGGCGACGCCTGGGATGGCGGTATGATCCACCTTCCGCTGGTCACGCATCTCAACAACAAACTGTTCGGCCGGGTCGATTGCCACGTCGACATGACCTTTGATTTCGCCGCCCTGATCGCTCATGCGGCAAAGACGCGCGCACTGTGCTCCGGCACGATCATCGGCTCGGGCACGGTCTCCAACCGCGACCGCAGCAAGGGGTCGAGCTGCATTGCCGAAAGACGAATGCTGGAGAAGCTGGAGCACGGTGCCGCGCAGACGCCCTTCATGCGCTACGGCGATCATGTGCGCATCGAGATGCTCGACCGCAACGGTAAGTCGATCTTCGGCGCCATCGACCAGCATGTCCGGGAATACAAGCCGCGCCGCTGACCGGAAATTTGCCGTTTTCATTGCAAAGGTCGTCGCCCTGAACCGATGCTGAAGACATTCGATTATCCCAAGTTCGACCACCGGCCGTCCGCCGACCAGCAGAGCGGCGAGGTCCGGCGTCACCCTGTCATCGTCGTCGGCGCCGGACCTGTCGGGCTGACGGCGGCGATCGACTTGGCGATCAAGGGTGTTGCCGTGGTCTTGCTCGACGACGACAAGACGGTCAGCGTCGGCAGCCGTGCGGTCTGCTATGCCAAGCGGGCGCTGGAAATCTGGGACCGGCTCGGCTGCGCCACGCCGATGGTCGACAAGGGCGTCATCTGGAAGACCGGCAAGGTGTTTCGCGGCGACCGCGAAATCTACCGCTTCGACCTCTTGCCCGAGGACGGGCACAAGATGCCGGCCTTCGTCAACCTGCAGCAATATTACCTCGAGGAATATCTGGTGCGCCGGGCGGAGGAGGTCGGTGTCGAGATCCGCTGGCGCGAAAAGGTCACCGGCGTCGATACGGCTGGCAACCATGTCCGGCTCCCCATCGAAACGCCGACCGGCGTTTATGCGCTGGAGGCCGACTGGCTGATCGCCGCCGACGGCGCCAGGAGCTGCATCCGTCGCGCCCTCGGCCTCGACTTCATGGGCCAGGCCTTTAACGACCGGTTTTTGATCGCCGACGTGGTGATGAGGGCGGATTTTCCGCCAGAACGCTGGTTCTGGTTCGACCCGCCCTTCCACCGCCGCCAGTCGACCCTGCTACACATGCAGGCGGACAATGTCTGGCGCATCGATTTCCAGCTCGGCCCCGACGCCGATCCGGACGAGGAGAAGAGGCCGGAGCGCGTCATCCCCAGATTGAAGGCGATGCTCGGGGCGGACACCGAATTCGAGCTGGAATGGGTATCCGTCTACACCTTCCAGTGCCGGCGGCTGGAGAAATTCCGGCACGGCCGCGTGCTGTTCGCCGGTGATGCAGCGCATCAGGTTTCGCCCTTCGGGGCGCGCGGCGCCAATTCCGGCGTGCAGGATGCGGACAACCTGGTCTGGAAGTTGAAGGCGGTGCTCGACGGCACGGCACCCGAAGCGCTGCTCGACTCTTACGATGCGGAGCGCGTGCAGGCGGCGAGGGAGAACCTCCTCAATTCCACCCGCTCGACCGACTTCATTACCCCGAAGAGCGCCGTTAGCCAAGCCTTCCGCGATGCGGTGCTGGACCTCGCCGAGAATCACCCCTTCGCCCGCCGGCTTGTCAACAGCGGCCGGCTTTCGGTGCCGGCGGTCTATGCGGACTCGCCGCTGAACACGAAGGACGAGGACGATTTCGCAGGCACCATGCCGCCCGGCAGCCCGTGCGCCGATGCGCCGATCGCCAGGAACGGCAGGCCGGGCTGGTTGCTCAGCCTGCTCGGCAGTGGGTTCACACTGCTGTGTTTCGGCGACGCGCCAGAACCGCTGAAGGTCGGCGCGGTTGCGGTCGACCTGCTGACCGCGGGTCGGGATTTCGAGGATGTCGAGGGACTTGTCGCGCAGCGCTACGACGGCAGGCCCGGCACGGTCTACCTCGTTCGCCCCGACCAGCACGTCGCCGCTCGCTGGCGGGCGTTCGACGAAGCGAAGGTGCGGGCCGCCGTGAACCGCGCGCTGGCGCGCCGAGGGAGGAGACGATGAAACTCAACACCGAGCCGAACATTGCGCAGCCCGACGACTTCTATCAGGAACTCATCGATTTGCACCGCGATCTGAGCGAGGAGCAGAGCCGCCAGGTCAACGCCCGCCTGATCCTGCTGCTGGCCAACCATATCGGCGACATGGAGGTCCTTCGCGCGGCGATGCAGGCGGCCGCGGAGGAGTCATAGCACGCTCGATTTCGGCCGGCGCCGCGTGTGCGGGTTACCCGTTCAGTCTTGCCCACATTTCCTGGTCACGCTCGGCGGTCCAGATCTGCGGGCGCTCCATGCCGCCAGCCTCGTCATAGGCACGGGATGCGTCGAACGGCATGCAATGCTCGTAGATCACCCAGTCGCCATATTTCGGATCCATCTTGGCCTTGGCCGCATCGAACATCTGCTTGAGGTCATCGCCCCGGGCGCGGGCCTCCTTGGCGCAGTCGAAGAGATCGGTGATGAAGGCCTGGGTCTGCGCCATCGCCGCCTCGCAGTCGGCCGCTGTCATCAGCGCGGCGCCGCGACCGGGCACCAGCTTTTCCGGCTTCAGCGCCCGCAAGACATCGAGCGTTGCCGGCCAGTCGGCGAGATGAGCGTCACCGGCATAGGGCGTCGCGCCGTATTCGACGAGGTCGCCCGCATAGAGGATTTTCTGGTCCGGCAGCCAGGCGATGGTGTCGCCCTGGGTATGGCCGCGGCCGGGCGAGAAGACCTCCACTTTCCGGTTGCCGAGATCGAGCGTGAGGGTACCGTCGAACACGATGCTCGGCCAGGTCAGGCCCGGGATCGACTCCGCCCCCTCGAACAGGCGCGGGAAGCGACCGTATTCGGAGTCCCAATCCTGTTGGCCGCGCTCTACGATCATCTCCCAGGTCAGCCGACTGGCGACGATGTTCTCGGCATCGTACGCCGAGGCGCCGAGCACGCGCACCGCGTGGTAGTGGCTCAGCAGCACATATTTGACCGGCCTGTCGGTGACCTCCCGGATATGGCGCAGCACGTCCGCCGCCATCGCCGGTGTCGCCTGCGCGTCGACCACCATCACCCCGTCGTCGCCGACGATGACGCCGGTATTGGGGTCACCCTCGGCGGTATAGGCGTAAGCGCCGTCGCCGAGCTGGGCGAAGGTGATCCGCTTTTCCTCGAGGTCCCCGGTCGATGCGAAGGATTTGCCCATGTTTCTATCCTGTCCGTGCCTGTACACGTATTGCGCTGGAAATCGACTTTCTCGGGCTTCTCACTTGCCGCACCGAGCGGCCTCATCCTTCGAGACGACGCTGCGCGTCTTCTCAGGGTGAGGGCACGGTCTTAAGAGCCTCATGCTGCGGAGCGGCACAGCCGCGTGTTGAAGTATGAGGTTGCTCGGCCTCGGTGCAAGTCCCGATCTGCTCTAGTTGCATAGGCAACCTCTGTCAAGGAACCCCCGGGTCGCGGTCACTTGGCCCTCGAGAGCGCCAGGGCGGCATAGCTGAAGATCAGCGCCCGCCGCTGATAGGTCAGCGACGCGAGCTCTAACTGGACGATCTGCTTGATCACGCCCCTGGCACCCTCTGCATCGCCCGCCTCGGCGAGGGCCCAGGCGAGATGCGAGGCGAGGACGCCGATATCGGTCTCATCCTCGATCTCGCCCAGGCGCGCCTCCGCCTCGGACAGCATCGTATCCGAATCCGCAACGTGGCCGATCATCGCCTCGGCGACGGCGCCGGCCGCCGCGGCCAGGGCACGCTCATAGGCGCTTCCGCTTGAACTCGCCTCGTTTCGCGCCTCTGCGATCAGCCGGTGCACGCCCTCGGCGTTGCCCACATAGCCATGGGAGATGGCGAGGTACGGCAGTAGCAGGCCGCGATCGCTCTTGACGTTCGCCGCCTCCTCCATGGCCCAGCGCAGCGACCGTTCGGCGTATTCCGGATAGCCGTGATGGGCCTGCGCCTCGGCGAGGGCGGCGTACCCCAGCGCCAGCGCGTAAGGATCGGAGGTCCAGCCCAGCATGTCGCCGGCCATGTCGAGATCGCCGGCCCAGGCGCGCGCCCAGGTCAGCTGGGACACCAGAAAGCCGTAATCCGCCGGATCCGAGATGATGCTGCCGAGCAGGATCGCATCCTCTGCGCTGCCGCGGGCCTCCTCTGCGCGCCCGCCAACCGCCTGCGCCCCGGCGACGAGGGCCACGGCGTAGGCTCGGGCGGCCCGGCCCGGAACCTGACCCGCCTCCGCCGCCGCGTGTTCGACCAGGCATTGATAGGTCGGCGCAACGAGGCAGTCGGTCCAATGCGATGCCGCCGAGGCCGGACCCGAAATCAGGCAGAGCAGTGCGGACCCGACCGCACACCAAAGCCCCGACACGCCGTTTCCCTTCATCCGCCTCCGTCGCGCCGCCACGGCGCCGGCACCGATCGGGTCAGAGCCCGACGTTCGTCATCTGACGCTCGGGGTAACGGGTCCCCGCCGTGACGCCCGGCTGAAAAACGCTTTCCAGCTTGGCGATGTCGGCATCGTCGAGCGATATGTTCAGGGCCGCCATGTTCTCATCGTAGCGCGCGATGCTCTTGGTCCCCGGTATCGGCACGATGTCCTCGCCCTTGGACAGGACCCAGGCCAGCGCCGCCTGCGCCATGGTGCAGCCGCGCGCCGCCGCGACCTCCTCCAGCACCGGCAGCAGGTGGAGATTGCGCGCCATGTTCTCGGGAAAGAAGCGCGGGTGGTCGTGCCGGCGGTCCTTGTCGATGAGGTCCGTGGGCTTGCGGATGGTGCCCGACAGGAAGCCCCGGCCGAGCGGCGAATAAGCCGCAAGGCCGATGCCGAGCTCGCGGATCACCGGCAGAACATCGTCCTCGATATGCCGCGACCACAGCGAGTATTCCGACTGCAGCGCTGCGATCGGATGCGTTGCGTGGGCCCTGCGGATCGTCTCCGGCCCGGCCTCGGAGAGACCGAGATAACGGACCTTGCCCACCTCGACCAGCCGGGCCATGGCGCCGACGGTCTCCTCGATCGGCGTGTCGGGGTCGACCCGGTGCTGGTAATAGAGATCGATATGGTCGACGCCGAGGCGCTTGAGGCTCTTGTCGCAGGCCTCGGCCACATATTCCGGGGTACCGACGATCCTGCGGCCGCCGTCGGGAAGTCGGATGTTGCCGAATTTGGTGCACAAGATGACCTTATCGCGGCGACCGGCAATGGCCTTGCCGACCAGTTCCTCGTTGACGCCGTTGGCATAGGCGTCCGAGGTATCCAGCAGCCCCGCCCCGATGTCGATAGCATGCTGGATCGTTGCCGTGGAGCTCGCATCGTCGCGCTCGCCATAGGACGTCGACATGCCCATGCAGCCGAGGCCGATCGCCGGGGCGACGAGGCCGCTCTTGCCGAATTCACGGGTCTGCATGGCCCGCCCTCACAAGCCGACGCGTTTCATGCCGCCGGCGGGGTAGCGCGTGCCCTTGGCAACACCGGGCGGAAAGGTTTCCTCGAGCCGCGACATGTCGTCGGCGTCGAGCGCGATATCAAGCGCCGCCACGTTCTCGTCCACGCGCTCCGGCCGCTTGGTGCCGGGGATCGGGACAACGTCCTCGCCCTGTGCCAGCACCCAGGCCAGCGCCACCTGCGCCGCCGTGCAGCCATGCTTTTCAGCCACTGCCTCCAGCGTCGCCAGCAGCCTGACATTGTCCTCGCGGTTGCCGTCCTGGAAGCGCGGCATGTCGCGGCGCCGGTCCTTCTCGGCGAGATCGTCGAGACTCTTGATCGTCGCCGTCAGGAAGCCACGGCCGAGCGGTGAATACGGCACGAAGCCGATGCCAAGCTCGCGGCAGGTCGGCAGAATCTCCGCCTCGACGTCGCGCGACCATAACGAATACTCCGTCTGCAGCGCCGCCATGGGATGCACCGCATGCGCCCGGCGAATTGTCTGCACACCGGCCTCGCTGAGTCCCAGGTGCCTGATCTTGCCCTGCTCCTTCAGCCTGACCATCGCGCCGACGGTGTCCTCGATCGGCACGTCCGGGTCGATCCGATGGACGTAGTAAAGATCGAAGACGTCGGTGCCGAGGCGCTGCATGCTCTTCTCGCAGGCCTCGATGACATATTCCGGCTTGCCGCAGACTCCGGTCGAGCCGTCCGGAAAGCGCAGATTGCCGAACTTCGTTGCGAGGATAACCTTGTCGCGCCGGTCGGCGATAGCGCGGCCGACGAGCTCCTCGTTCTTGCCAGAGGCGTACATGTCCGATGTATCGATGAAATTCGCGCCGAGTTCGATCGCGCGATGAATGGTGGCGATGGAACGCTCGTCGTCGGGCGGCCCGTAGATCGGCGTCATGGTCATGCAGCCGAGCCCCATGGCCGGGACCACGAAGCCGTCTTTTCCGAGTGTCCGTGTCTTCATGTCTTCTCCTCCCTTTATTCGGGAACCAATTCCCAGTCAGCCTCGATATCGACATCCGCCTCGCGGAACAGATTCATCACCGGGCAACGGTACTCGACGTTTCCCTTCAGCCGCGCCAGCCGCTCGGGTGTCTCGTGACTGTGAAGCCGGATCTTCAGCTTAACCCAGTTGAAATAGGGGCGCACCCCTCGAACGCCGCGTGAGCCGCGCCCATCGACCTCGCCGTCGGCCTCGATCTCAACGGCGCTGTATTTGAACCGCATCGCCCGCGCGCAGCGATTGATGATGACACCCTTGCAGCCGGCGAGGCCGGCCAGCGTCGTCTCCAGCGGGGTCGGTCCGGTATTGCCGTCAAGAGGCTCGTCGGTGACAAGCCGATGGTCGCGCACCGTCACGACAGTACGGGTGCCAGCCTCGTTGCGGGCGCTCACCTTGCGGATGCCGATCTTCAGCGTGTTCGGATCGACATCCGGCGGTAGCAAGTCGGGGGCGTTGTCGTCTCGCTTCATCTCTTCCTCCCGCGTATTCTCCGTTCTTGTCTATTGGCGCAGGCGCCCGTGCCGGCGCATGATCGCGCACAGCGCGTCATGGTCGATCGCCCGGCAGGTCAGGCCCGGCGGGCGATGGGTGGTCATGCTCTCGGCTGCGATCATGGCGTTCACCACCGCCTCCTCGACCGCTTCGACCGCCGCCAGGTAACAGGGATCAAGCACCTCGTTGCTGATAAACTCGAAGCTTTGCCGCGCCTCGGAGAGCTGGGCACAGGGCCGCGCATTGGCAGTGCTAAAGGCGAGAAAGATGTCGCCGGAACTGTTGCCGCTAGGCGTGCCGTGGCGGCCGATGCCGATCGCGGCGCGCCGGGCAAGATGGTTGAGGCTGAGCGGCGAGAGCGGCGCATCGGTACCGAGGACGACGATGATCGAGCCGCTCTCGCGGGACTTCAGCAGATCGTCGCGCAGCTCGCGGCCGACCGGCACGCCAAGGATCGTCAGCCAGTCGCGGATGCCGTGATTGGCCTGCACCAGCACGCCGACGGTAAAGGAATCTCCGCCGAGCGCCACGCGCCGCGACGCCGTGCCGGTGCCGCCCTTGAACTCGTAGCAGACCATACCGGTGCCGCCACCCACATTGCCCTCCGCGAGCGGGCCGGCCACAGCACCTTCGATCGCCGCGAGGGCATGCGCGGCAGTGACGTGCTGGCCGTTGATGTCGTTGAGTACGCCGTCATACGTCTCCGCCACCACCGGCAGCGCCCAGGCATAGTCGTCGCCGAAGGCGTCGGCGTAGGTGTCGATGATCCAGCGGGTCGCCGCATGGTGGACGATGCCGACGGAATGGGTGTTGGTGATGCAGACCGGGCCGAGGAAGTATCCGGCATCCTGGATCCAGTGCGTGCCGGTCATCTCGCCATTGCCGTTGAGGCTGAACTGGCCGGCCCAGACTGGCCGCGGCACCGGATCGTGGCCGAAGGGCAGGATCGCGGTCACGCCGGTACGCACCGGCCCGGCCGCCTCGTCGATCAGCGTCGCATAGCCGACCCGCACGCCAGGCAGGTCGGTCAGCGCGTTGTACGGCCCGGGCGTGCCCGGAAAATCGAGGCCGAGATCGCGGGCGCGCGGCCTAGCCATGGCGCCCTACCCTGCCGGTGGCAGCGAGCGATTGTCGCGCGGGCGGCCGAGCAGTAGGATGGCACCGCAAGACAGCCAGCGGGACGGACAGGCTATGGCGGAACTTTCGGCACGCGGCCGCTACGCGGCGGTGATGGGGTTGATTGGCTCCGGTCACGCGCTGAGCCATTTCTATGTGCTGGCACTGCCGCCGCTGTTTCCGTTGCTGAAGGACGAGTTCGGCGTCTCCTACGCGGCACTCGGACTGCTGGTCTCGTTGTTCAATATCGTGACCGGCGCATTTCAGGTGCCGGCCGGCATGCTGGTCGACCGGGTCGGTGCCCGGCCACTTCTTGGCAGCGGCCTGCTGCTCCTCGGGCTTTGTTTTGCCGGCATCTCGATGGCCGAGGCGTATTGGGTCGTCATCGTATTGATCTCGATCGCCGGAATTGGCGGCAGCGTCTTTCATCCCGCCGATTACGCGATCATCACGGGGTCGGTCGAGGAAAACCGGCTGGGCCGGGCCTTCGGCCTCCATACCTTTACAGGCAGCATCGGAATCACCGCCGCGCCGGCGACGATGATCGCGCTCACGGCGCTGGTCGGTTGGCGCGAAGCATTGTTCGCGGTGGCCCTGCTGTCCTTCGTTGTGCTTGCCCTTCTGTTCGTCTTCGGCCGCCTGCTGCAGGACGAACGAGGGGCCGCCGCAGGTCGAGGCGCGACGGCGGGGTCGCCGCAGAGCAGTGTACACGTCCTCCTGTCGCCGCCGATTCTGGTGATGTTCGCCTTCTATATCTTCGTCGCCATGGTGGGCGGCGGCATGCAGACATTTTCGGTCACGGTTCTGGCGACGGTCCAGGGCATGAGCCTCGGTGTCGCCAATACGCTGCTGACCGTGTTCATGGCAGCAAGCGCTGCCGGGATCCTGCTGGGAGGACCGCTCGCGGACCGCACACGGCGACACGGCCTGGTCGCCACCCTGGCGATGATCGCCTCCGCGCTGCTGATCGTCATCGTCGGCGGATTCGAGCTGCCGGCGATCGCCATCGGCCTGATGTTCGGCGTCATGGGGGTGCTGCAGGGCTGCATCCGGCCGGCGCGCGACATGATGGTCCGCGCGGTCACCCCGCACGGCGCCGCCGGCCGCGTCTACGGCTTCGTGTCGACCGGCTACAACATCGGCAACGCCGTGATACCGGTGTTGCTCGGCTGGCTGGTCGATATCGGCTATGCCCATGCGGTGTTCTTCGCGCTGGCCGCGATCATGATCGTCGCGATCGGAACGGTGGGCGCGGTCCGCCGACCCACGGCCCGCGCTGTCGCCGCCGAATAAGGGACGCCGAGTCGGCACGCGGGCTCAGGGCGTGAATTCGAGGATGTCGAACCCGGCGAAGCGGTCCAGCAGGTAGATGAGGCCCTTGTCGTCGACGTCGACATCGTTGCTCTGCGGCGTGACGTTGCCGTCCACCGGTTCGGGGATGAAGAAGCCAACCTCTTTGGGCTTGGCCGGATTCGCCACGTCAAGGATGCGCAGGCCGCCCGCGAACCAGGTGACATAGACCAGCGTCGAGTCCAGCTTCTCGCGGTACTGGTGTGCACCGAACCGGCCGCCCGGCACGCGGCTATACGGCGATTCCATCTCGCTGAGGTCCCAGATCGCCAAGGGCTTGATGTCCTTAAGATCGGTCACGTCGAAGGTCCACAGGAATCCGTGCAACTGGCCCGGCTCCTTGCCGCTGTGCTCCTCGTCCACCGCGACGGCGATGCGGCGGCCGTCGATCCGCTGCTCGAGCGGCATGACCGTGTGCGTCGGCTCGGGGATCGGCGGGTGATAGTCGTACTCGCCGATGGTCTTAAGGTTGGAGATGTCGGAAGCGTCGAGGACGCGCAGCCCCGCGTGCCAGCAGG
Source organism: Rhodospirillales bacterium (assembly GCA_020356105.1). Lineage (GTDB taxonomy): Bacteria > Pseudomonadota > Alphaproteobacteria > UBA8366 > JADFVY01. The sequence goes on from CP070634.1 coordinate 2,821,873, forward strand.
CCGCCCACAGCTCGTCGCCGACCCGCATGGCATGGTGCAGCCGGTTGCGATAGCCCTTCCAGGTCGGCGTCTCGCCGCCGGCGAGATGCTGGCCCGGCATCCACCAGCGCGACACCTCCTCCGGATTGGCCGGGTCGCTGTAGTCATAGACCACCAGGATGTTGCCGATATAGCCCTCCATCTCGGTCGACATATAGGCGTAGTTCTCGTCGACGTCGAAGCGGTGCACGCCGAAGCCATGGGTCTTTTGGTGGCACAGGCGCTTCGGGTTGGCCCGGTCGGAGACATCGTAGATGCAGAACCCGCCATCGTGGTAGCCGCGCTCGCGGGCTTCATCGAGCACGGCGATGTCGGATCCCTTCACGCCGCCGATTTCGGCCGCCAGCTCATCGTCGTTCGGCGCGCGGCCGAGGCTGGCCTCGAGGCGCTTGCGCGCCTCGGGCAGGGCATTGCCCTTGTGCAGGAAATGCCGGTTGAACTGTTCGTAGTTGGTGAACATGAGATCGCCGACGACCCGCACCTTGTGGGTGTGGGAGTAGCCGTCCGGCAACTCGATCTGCGATACGATCTTGGGGTCCTTGGGGTTCGATATGTCGAGGATCGTGGTGCCGTGCGGCGGCTCCATATGTCCGACATAGGCATAGTCGCCCTGAACGACCACCTGGCCGCCGCCGGGAATCGTGATGTGTCCGATGCGTTTGATGTTCTTCGCGAGTTTCGACGGGTCGATCCTTGACATCTGCTTATCCTTCTTCAGAGTTCGCGTGTGTGCGCCGCCGCCATCAGTCCCGCGGCCGGAACACGGGATGGCCGACAACGGAGGGTCCGAGCATGGCGGATAAAACTGCAACTATCCGGGTTTTGAGCGCCGGCGCGCCCAAGGGTGGCGTTTCCGCCTGCGCCGAGGCTTTCACCCGCAAAACCGGGCACAAGGTGGATATCGTGTTCGCGACGGCGCCGGTGCTGCGCGGACGCGTCGAAGGGGGCGAGACGGGCGCCGATATCGTCATCGCCCCGCCGGCCGCGATGGACGCGTTCGCGACGGCCGGGCTGATCGCTGCGGCGCCGCGCGTCCCCGTCGGTGCGGTCAGGGCGGGCGTTGCGATCCGCAGAGGCGCCACCCGGCCGGATCTGTCGTCCGTCGAGGGCTTCAAGAAATCGCTGCTCGCGGCGGAATCCTTGGTCCACAATGAGGCGTCCAGCGGGCAGTACATCGCCCTGTTGATCGAGCGGCTCGGCCTGTCGGAGGCACTGGCGGAGAAGACCGTCGTGGTGCCCAACGGCGCGGCGGTGATCGCGCATCTTCAGAAGAGCACCCGTGCCTACGAGATCGGGTTCAGCCAGGTCCCTGAGATCAGCCGCTTCGAGGACGAGGGTATCGAACTGGCCGGGCCCCTGCCCGAGGAGATCGGCAAGACCACGCGCTACGAGGCCGGGCTGCTGGCCGATGCGGCTGCGCCGGAGGCGGCGCGCGCGCTGCTCCAATTCATGGCCTCGCCTGAAGCGGCGCAACTGCGTGCCGAGGCCGGACTCGAATAGGGGTCCGTTGGCGCTATCCATCGCCCGCCTTCGCCGGTTTCTTGCGCTTCTCCATGTAAAGAGAGATGCCGACCGACAGGACGAGGCCGACCCACAGCACGTTGCCGAGATTCGACGAGAACAGCACCATGACGTCGCCCTGCGACATTTTCAGGGCCCGGATGAAATAGGTCTCCAGCATCGGACCGAGAATCACCCCGATCAGGATAGCGGCGACATGATAGCCTGTCTTGCGGGCCACATATCCGATGATGCCGAAGACCAGCGCCAGGTACATGTCGAACATGTAGTCGCGCGACACGAAGGCGCCGACCAGGGTGAATGAGATGATCACCGGCGCCATGTAGGTCGTCGAGACCACGGTGATCTTCGACATGTAGCGGGCCAGCGGCATGATCGTGAAGATCATCAGGAAATAGGTCACCGCCATCGCCGTGAAGGGCGCATAGGCGAGCTGCGGCTTGTCGTTGAACAGGTCCGGACCGACGGTGACATCATGGTACTGCAGCACGATCAGCATGATCGCCGCGGTGGCGCCACCGGGAATGCCGATCACCAGCAGTGGGATCAGCGTTCCCGAGGTCACCCCGTTGTTCGCCGATTCCGGTGCCACCAGGCCTTCCACATGGCCGGTCCCGTATTTCTCGGGCGTCTTCGAATAGGTGCGCGACTGCTGGTAGGCGACGAACGAGGCAATCGCTGCGCCGGCGCCGGGCACGACGCCGATGATCAGGCCGATGATGCTGGTCCAGATGATGTGCCACCATTTCGACAGCGCGATCTTGACCCCCTCCCAGGCCTCGGCCCAGCCGGCCTGCTCGAAGCGTTCGCGGTCCTAGTCGCGGACGATGGCGCGGCGCTCGATGACGGCAAACGCCTCCGAAATGGCGAACAGCCCGACCAGCGCCGGGATCAGCGGCACCCGGTCGTACAGTTCGAGGAAGCCGAAGGTGCCACGCGGCGTCGCATAGATGACGTCGGCGCCGATCGATCCCAGCATCAGGCCGAAGAAGCCGGCGATCAGGCCCTTCAGCGTGTCCCGCGCGGCGATCGAGGCGATCAGCGAGATGCCGAACAGCATGATGACGATCATCTCCACGCTATGCAGATAATAGGCAACCTGCGACAGCCAGGGCATGGCGAGCAGGGCCACGAC
>CP070634.1:2824667-2847382 GCA_020356105.1 Rhodospirillales bacterium
CGATCGGCACCTTCCAGCTGATGCAGGGCAAGCTCGCCGACATGTACACGACGATGAACGCCTCGAAAGCCTATGTCTATGCGGTGGCGAAGGCGTGCGACGCCGGGCGGACGACCCGCAAGGACGCCGCCGGCGCCATTCTCTATGCCGCCGAGAAGGCGACCTGGATGGCGCTGGAGGCGATCCAGGCGCTGGGCGGCATGGGCTACGTCAACGAATCGCCCACCGGCCGCCTGTTGCGCGACGCGAAACTGTACGAGATTGGCGCCGGCACCAGCGAGATCCGCCGCATGCTGATTGGGCGCGAGCTGTTCGAGGAGACGGCATGACAGACACATCGAGACCGGCGATAGATGCCGCGTCCGTCGAGACGCATGTCGGCTCCGGCTATCCGGCGCCGTTCGCGGCCGATTGCGCCCGGCGCGAGAAGCGGCGGCTGGGCGATGCGTTCGGGCTGACCCAGTTCGGGGTCAATTTGGTGCGGCTGCCGCCGGGGCAGTGGGCGTCGCAGCGCCACTGGCATACCCTCGAGGACGAATTCGTTTACATGCTGGCGGGCGAGCTGGTGCTGGTCACCGATGCCGGAGAGCAGGCCGTGACTCCCGGTATGGTGATGGGTTTCAAGGCCGGTGTTAAGGACGGGCACCATCTGGTCAACCGCTCAGACCGCGATGCGGTCTTCCTCGAGGTCGGGACGCGCGACGCCGCCGACGAGGTCGACTACCCCGACATCGACATGCTGGTTCGCATCGTCGACGGCGCGGCGAGATTCGTGCACAGGGACGGCACGCCCTATGATGATGAATGATTGAAATCTGAAGGAGTTAGGTAGAAATGACCGCCAACGGCAAGAATCCCATCGTCATCGCTTCCGCCGCCCGCACGCCAATGGGCGGCTTCCAGGGCGAGCTCGCACCGCTGACCGCACCGCAGCTCGGCAGCGCGGCGATCAGGGCGGCGCTGGAGCGCGCGCAGGTGAACGGCGAGGACGTCGGCGAGGTGATCATGGGCTGCGTGCTGCCGGCCGGCATGGGCCAGGCCCCCGCGCGCCAGGCCTCGTTCGGCGCCGGCATTCCGCAAGCGGTCGGCTGCACGACGATCAACAAGATGTGCGGCTCGGGCATGAAGGCGGCGATGTTCGGGCATGATTTAATCGCCGCCGGCTCGGCCGACATCGTCGTCGCCGGCGGGCTCGAGAGCATGTCGAACGCGCCCTACCTGCTCGACAAGGCGCGCGGCGGCTACCGCCTCGGCAACGGCAAAATCTACGATCACATGTTCATCGACGGGCTGGAGGATGCCTACGAGAGGGGCAAGCTGATGGGCGCCTTCGCCGAGGACACGGCGGAGCACTACCAGTTCACCCGCGAGGCCCAGGACGAGTTCGCCATTACCTCGCTGCGCCGGGCGCAGGCGGCGACGGAGGACGGCTCCTTCGCCACCGAGATCACCCCGGTGACGGTGAAGACCCGCAAGGGAGAGGCGACGGTGGAGACCGACGAGCAGCCGCGCACCGCGAATCTCGACAAGATCCCGACCCTGCGGCCCGCCTTCCGCGAAGGCGGCACCGTGACCCCGGCCAATTCGAGCTCGATCTCCGACGGCGCGGCGGCGCTGGTGATGATGCGCCTGTCCGAGGCGGAGCGGCGCGGCATCGCGCCGCTGGCCATCATCCGCGGCCATGCGACCCACGCCCAGGCGCCGGCCTGGTTCACCACGGCGCCGATCGACGCCGTTCGCAAGGTCCTGGACCGCGTCGGCTGGGACAAGGATGCGGTCGGCCTCTTTGAGGTCAACGAGGCCTTCGCCGTCGTCACCATGGCGGCGATGCGCGATCTCGACATCCCGCACGACAAGATGAACGTCCATGGCGGCGCCTGCGCGCTGGGCCATCCGGTCGGCGCCTCCGGCGCGCGCATCATGGCAACGCTGATGGCGGCGATGCAGAAATACGACGTCGATCGGGGCGTCGCGGCGCTCTGCATCGGCGGCGGTGAGGCGACGGCGGTCGCGCTCGAAAAGGTGCATTGACGATGACGCGGCGGCGTATCTCGAGCGGCTCCAGCTTCGAGGAACTGGCAGGGTATTCGCGTGCCATCGCGGACGGCCCCTGGGTGTTCGTGTCCGGATGCACCGGTTTCGATTACGCCAGCGGAGAGATCGACGCGGACGCCGTGGCGCAGACCCGGCAGACCTTTCGCAACGTTGAATGGGCGCTTGCCGAGGCGGGGGCATCGATGGACGATGTCGTCCGGATCCGCGTCTATCTTGCCTCGCGTGACGATTTCGAACGGATTGCGCCGGTGATCGGCGAGCACTGCCATGCCGCGCGGCCCGCGAACACGACCGTGATCGCCCCGCTGGTCGATCCGCGCATGAAGATCGAGATCGAGGTGACGGCCTACCGGCCGCCCGCGGCCTGACGGGCTGGAGGGAGGAGGATCCGGCGATGGATGATCTCACCGAAATTCCGGCGCGTGGCGGCAGGGCGATCCGGCTCGGCCGGGGGCGATCGGTCAAGGTCATCAACACCCATGGCACCCAGGTGGTCGATACCTGGGCGTTCAATGCGCAGGATGCGGGCGAGTTCATGTCGATGGAACATCTGCGCGTTGCGATCGGCGGCATCTTCCCGAAGGTCGGCGATGCGCTCGTCACCAACCGGCGGCGCCCGATCCTCAAGATTCTGGAGGACACGTCGCCGGGCGTTCACGATACCCTGCTCGCGGCCTGTGACGTGCACCGCTATCGCCTCCTGGGATGCGAGGAGGGGCATGCCAACTGCACCGACAATCTGCATGCGGCGCTGGCAGAGATCGGATTCGCGGCGCCGGAGACACCCTCGCCGCTCAACCTGTGGATGAATATTCCGGTACGCGAGACCGGTGCCGTGGACTATCTGCCCCCGGTCTCGCGGCCCGGCGACTACGTCGTCTTGCGGGCCGAGATCGACGCCGTGATCGCGTTCTCCGCCTGCCCCCAGGACATGGTGCCGGTCAACGGCGAGGCTTGCGTCCCGGTCGAGGCGCATTTTACGATTATTTGATGCGATAGGGATCGGCGGGTTAAGCAGTTGGTGCGGATTGGTCAACATAATCGCCGGGATGGGTGATTGGGGCCCCTCGATGCTGCGATTGACGACGGAGACGGCAAGAGATCTGGTGCTGGCTGCTATGGCCAGCGCCGCGGTGCTTGTCCTGCATCCGCAGGGGGCTTCGGCCCAGGGTGTCAAACTGGCGCCGGTCGACGAGGCGGCCCGTGACCCGTCGCTGATCGCCTATCGCAAGACACTGCTGCAGGCGGTGCGAGCGCGCAACTCCGATGCCGTGGCCGAGCTCGCCTCGCCGGACGTCATGCTGTCGTTCGGCGGCGATGCGGGCCGCGAATCGCTGCGCCGCAACCTCGAGGGATTCGAGAACTGGCAGGGCGAGGCCTACTGGTCCGAATTGCAGCGTGTGCTGGAGCTGGGCGGCGTGTTCCTTGACGATGGGGCGTTCTGCACGCCTTACCTTGCCTGCCTCGACGTGCCCGGCTGTCCCGAATGCGACCCCTACGAAACCGTCTTCGTGACCGGCGAGAATGTTGCGGCGCGGGCGGAACCGGACCTGGAGAGCAGGATCGTCGCGCAGTTGTCCTACGACGTGCTGCCGCTTGATGTCGAGGCCTATTCCGGCGAGGACTGGTATCCGGTGCGCCTTGCAACCCGGCGCCGGGCTTTCGTATCCGAGGCGGATGCGCGTATGGCCATCGATTACCGTGCCCGCTTCGAGAAGATCGGCGGACGCTGGCACATGACCGTGTTCATCGCCGGCGATTGACGGAGGACGGCAAGCGCATGCCCACCGTATTGATCACCGGCGCCAGCCGCGGAATCGGACGCGAATTCGCCCGGCAGTATGAAGCCGGCGGCTGGCGTGTTATCGCCACCTGCCGCGACCCGGCGGCATACGATCTCGAGGGCGAAGTCTTTCGACTGGACGTGACCGACCCGTCCGGGATCGCCGCGCTGCGCCGCGAACTGGACGGCGAGGGAATCGACCTTCTGATCAACAACGCCGGCATCCACGGTCCGCGCGACAGCCATCTGGGGGCCATCGATTACGGCGCCTGGGAAGAGGTTCTCGCGACCAATGTCCTCGGGCCGATCCGGGTGGCCGAGATCTTTGCGGAGCTGGTCGAACGCTCGAATCTGAAGAAAATGGTTTTTATTTCGAGCCGAATGGGCAGTATTGGTGAAAACACTAGCGGCGGCTCCTATATCTACCGTAGCTCGAAGGCTGGACTGAACATGGCCGTCGCGAGCCTGGCAATCGATCTTTACGGACGCGGGATCGTGTGCCTGCTGTTCCATCCGGGGTGGGTCAGGACGGATATGGGCGGCGCCTCTGCCCCGATCGATGCGGCGACCAGCGTCGCCGGCATGCGCGCGGTCATCGACCGTGCGAGAGGGGCCGATAACGGCCGATTCTTCAACTACGACGGCAAGGAACTGCCTTGGTAGACATTTCAAATTCCGCAATTCGTTTGGAGCTTTCAAGTGTTGGGTGATCCGGTGATACTAAAGGCCTTGATGGCCCTCGGCGGCGTAGGCGCAACCACCGCCGGAGCATGGGGATTCCTGGTCGAACCGCGACTGGTCAGGCAGCGTGAACTCCGTATCGAGTCGAAGCGGTGGCCCGGCCATTGTCGGGAATTGCGGGTCGCCGTACTCGGCGACTTCCAGGTCGGCGCGCCGTGGTTCAAGATCAAGCACCTGGACCGCGTGGTTGCGCGCGTCAACGCGATGCGGCCGGATGTCGTCGTCCTGCTCGGCGATTACGTCATCGAGGGCGTCCTGTTCGGCCGCTTCGTCGAACCGCGGGCGATAGCGCGAAGCCTGGCGCGTCTGGAGGCGCCGTTCGGCGTGTACTCGGTGCTGGGCAATCACGACTGGTGGCACGACGGCGAGGAAATCTGGCGCGAGCTGGAGGGCGCCAACATCACCGTTCTGGAGAACGAGGCGGTGCCGGTGGATCTGCCGGAGGGACGCATCTGGATTGCCGGCCTGGCCGATGAATCGACACGCTCGCCCTGCGTCGACACGACCTTCGGTCCCGTGCCCGACGACGAACCGGTGATCGCGCTCGCCCATGATCCGGTGACTTTCTTCGACATCCCGGAGCGGACCGTCGTGACCTTTGCCGGCCACACGCATGGCGGTCAGATCAGCCTGCCCTGGGTCGGCACGCCGTATCGTTTCGGCGGTATTTCGCGGCGGATGATGTATGGCCTCGTTGAGGAGGGCGGCAAGCACATGTACGTGACCTCGGGCCTTGGCACCAGCGCGGTGCCGGTGCGGCTCAACATGCCGCCCGAGTTCGCGCTGGTCACGCTGGCCGCCGGCTGACCCGCGGGTTCTATCGCAGAGGGACTCTTCCGGAAGGATCGGGGATGCAACTTATCGTCGAATTGATCGCCGCGATCTTCGGGCTCGTGGGCAAACTGATTTTCGCGATCGCCGTGATGGCCATCGTCTTCCTGTCCTGGGGCATCGGGGTGGAGCCGGGCCTGCTGCGCGTGACCGCAACGGAAATCGCAGCCCCCAATTGGGAGACCTACTGGAGTCCGTTGCGCATCGCCATTCTGTCGGATCTTCACGTCGGCGCGCCGCACATCGATGTTGAACACCTCGAATTCATCGTCGAGACGGTGAATGCGCAGGAGCCGGACCTCGTCCTATTGCTCGGGGACTATATGGTCGATGGCTATTACGAAGCGGTGCCGCCGACGACGATTGCGCCGATTCTCGGCCGCCTGTCGGCCCGGCACGGGGTATTCGCAGTTCTCGGCGAACATGACTGGCGCACCGGCGACACGTCGGTGCAAGACGCACTGCAGGCGGCCGGCATCAAGGTCCTGCGCAACCAGGCGGCGGCGGTGCGGCCGGCCAAGAATCGGCGCTTCTGGATCGTCGGGCTGACCGACCCCGCCTCGCGGGAGGAGCCGAACTTCGGCAAGGCCGGGCGGGGCATCCGCCGCGGCGAGCCGGTCTTCGTGATGATGCACAACCCGGTGCATATCCACAGCATACCGAACACGGTCACTGCGTCCTTCGCCGGCCACACCCATGGCGGGCTGATAAACGTGCCCTACGCCGACCACGTCAAGCTGGTGCCGGCCGACACCAACCCGCTCTTCGCTCGCGGCCTCGTGCAGGTCGGGGGCAAGACCCTGTTCGTGTCCTCCGGGATCGGCTCCAGCAGCATTCCGCTCCGGATGAATCTGCGCCCGGAAATCGCGATGGTGACGATACGGGGCGCTCAGTAACGACAATTATCGCGCAACGAGGATTCGATGCCCGATCCGATCGACTTCTACTTCGACTTTTCCAGCCCCTACGGCTATCTCGCGGCGAAGCGGATCGAGAAGATCGCGGCCCGGCATGGGCGCAGCGTCACCTGGCGACCACATCTGATCGGCGCGGTATTCCCGACCACCGGCTCGAAACCGCTGCTCGACATCCCGCTAAAGGGCGACTATGCGCGGCGCGAGCTGCCGCGCACGGCGCGACGGCTCGGCATCCCGTTTCGGCTTCCGAATCAGTTTCCCTTCCTTTCCATCGCCGCGGCGCGGGCCTTCTACTGGCTCTCCGACAGCGACCCGGCGAAGGCGAAGGCGCTGGCGATGGCGCTCTACGACAAGGCGTTCGGCGCCGGCGAGGACATTTCCGGCGCCGAGGCGGTAATCGCCGTCGCCGCGGAGTTCGGCGTCGATGCCGAGGCGCTGCGGGCGGCGCTAGACGACCCGACCGTCAAGGCGCGGCTGAAGGCCGAGGTGGACGCCGCCATCGCGCGTGGCGTGTTCGGCTCCCCCTTTATCGTTATCGATGGCGAGCCCTTCTGGGGTCATGACAAACTGGCGGAGATCGACGCTTGGCTGGAAACGGGCGGCTGGTAGTGGACCCGGTGAAGCGTCGGATTTCGACGGGGCGACCGAATGGACATACCGGAGAAATTCCCGCGAAAGGTTCCGTGGTGTGAGATCGAGCGTTTTGACGATTTGGATGTGCGGGATTCTGCGATAGGCTGCTTGTTGGCCAACATCGTTCGCGTGAACGATGGTTGTATCCAATGGTGTCCGAACAGTGACCCGTCATCGAAAGACGAACACCTGGCATGGTTATGGGTCGTGACACCAGGCTTGGGCAGGGCGATTTCGAGCGCGGCTCCGGCAGACCTCAGAACACGCATCGAAGCCTGGGAGGCAAACGGGATGGATCGATGGTTTTCAGACCTTGCGACCGGCCGGTGAACCGATGTCCGTCCTGAAATCCTTCGTCGACAGCCGTTCCGACGGCTTCGCCGCCAATGCGGAGGCGATGCGGGCGGCGGTGGACGACCTGCGCGCCAAGGTCGAACAGGTCAAGGAGGGCGGTGGCGAAGCCGCACGCGAACGCCACACGGGCCGCGGTAAGATGCTGCCGCGCGAGCGGATTCGAGCGCTGCTTGACCCCGGCTCGCCCTTCCTCGAGCTCTCGCAGCTCGCCGCCCACGGCATGTACGACGCCGACATCGCAGCCGCCGGCATCATCACCGGTGTCGGGCGCATCGCCGGCATCGAATGCGTCGTCGTCTGCAACGATGCCACCGTCAAGGGCGGCACCTACTACCCGGTGACGGTCAAGAAACACTTGCGGGCGCAGGAGATCGCCCGTGAGAACGGCCTTCCCTGCGTCTACCTCGTGGATTCGGGCGGCGCCAATCTGCCGAACCAGGACGAGGTGTTCCCCGACCGTGACCATTTCGGCCGCATCTTCTACAACCAGGCGACGCTGTCGGCAGCCGGCATCCCGCAGATCGCGGTGGTCATGGGCTCCTGCACCGCGGGCGGGGCCTATGTGCCGGCGATGTCGGACGAGTCGATCATCGTCAAGAACCAGGGCACGATCTTCCTCGGCGGACCGCCACTGGTCAAGGCGGCGACCGGCGAGGTGGTAAGCGCCGAGGCGCTGGGCGGCGCCGACGTCCATGCGCGCGCGTCCGGCGTCACCGACCACATGGCCGACAACGACGCTCACGCGCTGGCCATTGCGCGGCGCATCGTCGGCCATTTGAACCGCCGCAAGGAGGTGACGCTCGATCTCGCCGAGCCGCGCGAGCCGCTCTACGATGCGAAGGAGCTCTATGGGATCGTGCCGCAGGATCTGCGCAAGCCCTATGACGTGCGCGAGGTGATCGCCCGCATCGTCGACGGCAGCGAGATCGACGAGTTCAAGCGGCTCTATGGCGAGACGCTGGTCACCGGCTTTGCGCGCATCCACGGCTACCCGGTCGGCATCCTCGCGAACAACGGCATTCTGTTTTCGGAATCGGCGCTCAAGGGCACGCATTTCATCGAGCTCTGCGCCCAGCGCGGCATCCCGCTCGTCTTCCTGCAGAACATCGCCGGCTTCATGGTCGGCAGCAAGTACGAGGCCGGCGGCATCGCCAAGGACGGCGCCAAGATGGTCACTGCCGTTGCCTGCGCCAAGGTGCCGAAATTCACCGTCATCATCGGCGGCTCCTTCGGCGCCGGCAATTACGGCATGTGCGGGCGCGCCTTCGGGCCGCGATTCCTGTTCATGTGGCCGAACGCGCGGATCTCGGTGATGGGCGGCGAGCAGGCGGCGAGCGTGCTGGCCCAGGTGCGGCGCGACAACATCGAGGCCGCTGGCAAGAAATGGAGCAAGAAGGCGGAGGCGGAGTTCAAGGCGCCGATCCTCGAGCAGTACGAACAGCAGGGCCATCCGTATTACGCAACGGCGCGGCTGTGGGACGACGGCATCATCGATCCGGCCGACACCCGCATGGTGCTGGGCCTGGCGATCTCGGCGGCGCTGAACGCGCCGATCGAGCCGACGTGCTTCGGCGTGTTCCGGATGTAGAGGGAGCGAGAGCATGGTCGAGGAGATGCTGACGGTCGCAACCGACGAGCGGGGCGTCGCCACCGTCACCCTCAACCGTCCCGACAAGCACAACGCCTTCAACGAGGCGCTGGTCGCCGACCTCGCCGAGGCGTTCGGGCACCTCGCGCGCAACCCGTTCGTGCGCGTCGTCGTGCTGACCGGCGCCGGGCAGAGCTTCTCCGCGGGGGCCGATCTCAACTGGATGCAGGAGATGGCCAATTACTCCGTGGAGTCGAACCTCGCCGACGCTGGCCGCCTTGCCGCCATGCTGCACGCGCTCGACACCATACCGCAGCCGACCGTGGCGAAGGTCAATGGCGCCGCCTATGGCGGGGCCGTCGGGCTGATCGGGGCCTGCGACATCGCGGTGGCCGCCGACGATGCCAAATTCGGCGTCACCGAGGTGCGGCTCGGCCTGATCCCTTCGGTGATCTCGCCCTATGTGCTGCGCGCCATCGGGCCGCGCCAGGCCCGCCGCTATGCGCTGACCGGCGAGCGTTTCGGCGCGGCCGAGGCGCAGCGCTTCGGCCTCGTGCACGAGGTTGCGAAGAAGAAGGCGCTGGATGCCACGGTGGGCAAGCTCGTCGAGGTGTTGCTGGCCGGCGCGCCCGGTGCCCAGGCCGAGATCAAGACGCTGTTCCGCGACCTCTGGGATCTCGATCGCACCGGCGAAGCCGCGCGCGCCGTCACAGCGGAGCGAATTGCCAAGCGCCGCGCCAGCGACGAGGCACGCAAGGGCATGGCTGCCTTCTTCGAAAAGCGCCGGCCCGACTGGTCGGCGGACTAGATGTTCCGCAAGGTCCTGATCGCCAATCGGGGCGAGATCGCCTGTCGGATCATTCGGACGGCGAAACGGATGGGCATCCGCAGCGTCGCCGTCTATTCCGAGGCCGACCGCGACGCCCTGCATGTGCGCGAGGCTGACGAGGCGTACCATATCGGCCCCGCGGCGGCGACAGAGAGCTATCTGAAAATTGAGGCAATCGTTTCGGTCGCGAAAGAAGCGGGTGCCGAGGCAATCCATCCGGGTTACGGCTTCCTCGCCGAGAACGCGGACTTCGCCGAGGCCTGCGCCGCCGCCGGCCTCGTCTTCATCGGCCCGCCGGCGACTGCGATCCGGGCGATGGGCGACAAGGCCGCCGCCAAGGCGATCATGGAGAAGGCGGGCGTGCCCGTGGTCCCCGGCTATCACGGCAAGACGCAGGACAGGGCGACGCTGCTGAAGGCGGCCGAAAGGATCGGCTTTCCGGTGCTGCTCAAGGCCGCCGCCGGCGGCGGCGGCAAGGGCATGCGCATCGTGCGCCGCGAAGCGGAGTTCGAGGACGCGCTGGCCGGCGCGAAGCGCGAGTCGAAGGCGGCCTTCGGCGACGACCGCATGCTGGTCGAAAAGCTGATCCAGCGGCCGCGCCATATCGAGGTGCAGGTGTTCGGCGACGGCCTCGGCAACATCGTGCACCTGTTCGAGCGCGACTGCTCGGTGCAGCGCCGCCACCAGAAGGTGATCGAGGAGGCGCCGGCGCCGGGGGTCGATGACGGCTGGCGCGCCGGCATCTGCGGGGCCGCGGTCGCCGCGGCCAGGGCGGTGGATTACGTCGGCGCCGGAACGGTCGAGTTCATCGTCGAGAGCGGCCCGCAGGGCCGGCCCGGCGATTTCTTCTTCATGGAGATGAACACGCGGCTGCAGGTCGAGCATCCGGTGACCGAGATGATCACCGGCACGGATCTCGTCGAATGGCAGTTTCGAGTCGCGGCGGGCGAGCCCCTGCCGATGGCACAGGAAGACATCCGCATGACGGGGCACGCCGTCGAGGCCCGGCTCTACGCCGAGGATCCGGCGAACGGCTTCCTGCCGTCGCCCGGCCGCGTCTCGTTCATGGGGCTGCCGAAGAAGGACGCGAGAGTCCGCGTCGATCAGGGGATCGCCGGCAGTGGATCGGCGATCCCGGCGGAATACGACCCGATGATCGCCAAGATCATCGCGTGGCGCGGCGACCGCGATGAGACGGTCAGCAGCCTTAAGGCCGCCATGGACGAGGTCCGCATAACGGGGGTGACGACGAACGCGTCTTTCCTGTCGCGCGTGCTGGCGCACCCCGCCTTTCGGGCCGGCGGCGTGGACACCGGTTTACTCGATCGCAGTATGGACGAATTGCTGCCGGCCGGGCGGTCGGCCCCGTCGGACGTCCTTGCGCTCGCCTGTCTCGGTCTGCTCAGACAGCAACAGGCCGACGCCGCGCAAACCGCGGCGCTGTCGCGCGATCCGTGGTCGCCCTGGGCACGGGCCGACGGCTGGCGTCTCAACGATTTCGGCCAGGCGGTGCTGCGGTTGATCGACGGCGGAGGGGTTGTCGATATCCCCTGCCGGTTCGAACCGCCGGGATACCGGCTGGCACTCCCTGAAGGCACCGTTGTCGCGCAGCTTGGTTCGGCTGGAAGCTGGCACGACGACGATGAGCCGGTGCTGATCGACGAGGCGATGCGTGTCCAGCTTGATGGCTTGGCGCCGGCGGCGTCGGTGATCCGCGACGGCGATACGCTGCATGTCTTCCATGAGGGCGGCCATTGGCGGCTGGGCATCCACGATCCTTTGGCCGCGGCTGAGGCGCATGAGGGCGCCTCCGGCGGGCTGACCGCGCCGATGCCGGGTCGGATCGCGGCGGTGCAGGTAAAGAAGGGCCAGACCGTTGCGGCTGGACAGCCGCTGATCGTCGTCGAGGCGATGAAGATGGAGCACACCATCCCGGCCCCGGCCGCCGGCACGGTCAGCGAGATCCGTTTCAAGGCTGGCGACCAGGTCCGCGAAGGCGAGGTGCTTGTCGTGGTGGAGGAGGAGACGGTCTAGGTTGAGGGCATGCGATCTGCGTGAGAGGGCGGAGCCCGAGCCGGCCCCGGCGTTCGTCACCGGGGTGTGCGAGTTGGCCGACGCGATCCGCCGCGTCGCTGATGCCGATGCGGCTTCCCTGGCGTTGCTCGATGCCGTTTCCTGCGCGCGTCTCGTTGCCGAGGCGCGGCGGCTGGGGTATCGACCGGCGCAGGCGGTGGTCGGCGCCGGCGACAGCGCCGTCCACCAGGATTTCGACCTTGCGACCGAGCTGCCCGATGCGGGCGGCCTCGCGGCAATGGCGCGGGCGCTGGACCGGCACTTGGGCGAGGCGCTGGAGTCCATGAATCGCAACCCGCTGCCCGACGGTTTCGCGGTCAACGACCTCATCGTGCAACGCTACGCGGCCGGCAGCGCCGGCATCTCGGCGCATCGCGATCACATCCGCTATGCTGGGCTGGTCGCCATCGTGGTGCTGGCGGGGGCGGGACGGTTCCTCATCTCCCGCGACCGCGCCGGCAACAATGCGCGTGAGATCCCAGCGCCCCCGGGGCACCTCCTCCTGATGCGCGCGCCGGGGTTTCAGGACCGGAACGACCGGCCGTTCCACGCCGTCCGCGACATCACTGCGGACCGCTACATATTCGGGCTACGGCACGACAGCCGGTCCGTTTTCATCTGACGGGCTCGATGCGCAGGATTCGGCCGTCGCTCGAATCGGTCAGCAGATAGACAAAGCCGTCCGGCCCCTGGCGCACGTCGCGAATGCGCTCGTCCAGGGATTCCAGGATCCGTTCCTCGTCGCGAACCATTTCGCCGTCCAGCTCGAGCCGCGCGACCAGCTGATACGCGAGCGCGCCGACCAGAAGATCGCCCTGCCACTCCGGAAACTTGTCGCCCGTATAGAACGCCATGCCCGACGGCGCAATCGACGGATCCCAATAATGGATCGGCTGCTCCATCCCCGGCTTCTCGTGCCCCTCGCCGATCTGCCCGCCCCAGTAGTGGCGGCCATAGGCGATCACGGGCCAGCCGTAGTTGCGGCCGGCCACGGGGATGTTGATCTCGTCGCCGCCGCGGGCGCCATGCTCGTGGATCCACAGCTTGCCGGTCACCGGATGGAGGGCCGCGCCTTGCGGATTGCGGTGGCCGTAGGACCAGATCTCGGGCCGATAGCCATCCCGCCCGACAAACGGATTGTCGTCCGGGATACGGCCATCGGTGTGGATACGGATCACCTGGCCGCGGTTGACGGTGGTATCCTGCGCACGGTCGCGCTCGCCGCGCTCGCCGACGGTAACGAACAGCGTGCCGTCGCGCGCCATGACGAGGCGCGAGCCGAAATGCCGGCCGCCGCCGGATTTCGGAACCTGTCGGAAGATGACCTTGACGTCGCTGAGCCGCGCATCACCCAGCACGGCCCGCGCGACGGCGGTACCCCGTCCGCCGTCCCCGGGCTCCGAGAACGAGAAGTAGATCGTCCGGTTCTCCTTGAATCCGGGATCGACCAGCACGTCGAGAAGACCGCCCTGGCCGCCGTAGCCGATCTTCGGCAGCCCTTCCACCGGCGGCGAGACCGTTCCATCGGCGGCGACGATCCGCAGCCGTCCCTCCTGCTCGGTCACCAGCATGCGCCCGTCGGGCAGAAAGGCAAGCGACCACGGCTCCTCGAGGTTTTCGGCGATGGTCACCACGCGTAGCGCATAATGCCGCGATTCGAACGTCTCCGCGGCATGCGACGGCCGCCACGGATTAGCGGACACGAGGGCGAGGCAGAGGCAGAGGGATGCCGTCGCACACCGAATGCCGAATCGAACGTTCACAATCGAATCTCCTGTTGTCGCAGGCGGCCGGTTTGGCCGCCGGTTCATTTGGTCATTTAGTCGGCCCACGGGAGGAGGCAAGGCGGTTGTCGGGATGGCATCGGCTGCGCAGCCGGGATCGAGGGGGCAATTCTCGGGGCGCGAATCGTCTTGATCTAGCTCAATGACGGTGTCCGCAAAACGCCCGAGCGTTATCCGCGGCAAGAAACACAAGGTCCTGGCGGCTCTGATTATTGTCGAAATGCCGTACCGGGGTTTCGCAGATGAAACCCGGAGACTCGTGGGGCGGGTGCGGGACCGGACGCCAAGGAGGTGCTCGTGTGCGCTCACGGTCGACCAGGATTCCACATTCCTGCAGCTATTCTTCTTATGATTTTGTGCGCGGTCCTGTCGGTCCTGCCGCGGACGGTCGTAGCCCAGGACGGCGGAGAGGCCGCGGCCACTGGCGGTGATGCGCAGAGCGGCGAGATCGGCGTTACGCTTTCGGGCGCATACGACGACAATATCTTTGCGACGCGCAACAACAAGGAGGACGATTTCATAACGATCGTTTCTCCCTATCTTCAGGTACAGTCGCGGGGTGAAAATCACGGGTTCAGCTTCGACGTCGGCGCAGACATCGGCATTTACAGCGAGAACGACCGTGAAAACTACGAAGATTATTGGGGTGGCTTCGAAGCCGGCTTCGACGCCGGCTCTGCCGCGGAAATCTTTGGCGGCGCCCGTTTCAGCCACCTCCACGAGGATCGCGGTTCGCCCGACGACGCCCAGGGCCTGTATCCCACGGTCTTTGACAGCAGCGAAGCGTTTCTCGGTTTTCAGCTGCGTGGCAGCACGATATCTGCCCGTTTCGGAGGCACCTTCGAACGCCTCGACTACGAAGACGTCCAGTCGACCATCGGCACCGTAAATAATGACGATCGCGACCGCGACCTGTGGTCGCTGGGCGCACGCTTCGCTTATCGGACATCGCAGACCCTGGAGTTTTTCGTCCAGGGCGCCTCCAACACCCGTCGCTATGACCAGACGCCGGACGACAATCTGCAGGACCGCGACTCCGAGGGCTACAGCGCTGCATTGGGTGTACGGTTCCGCGGCGGCGCCACGGTCGACGGCGAAATCCATGCCGGCTACATGGGCCAGGATTATTCGGATCCGGCTCTGAAGGACGTGTCCACACCGGACTTTGGAGGCATTGTCAGGTGGCGGTCGTCGTCGACGACGGTTGTTTCGGGTTCCCTCGACAGGACGATCGAGGAAACCACACTGCTTGACGCGTCAAGCTACGTATGGACGTCAGTGGGCGCAAACATCAGCAATCGCCTTCAGCGTAACTTGACGACGTCGCTCGATGCCAGACTTGGCCGCCGCGATTTCCAAGGCATCAACCGAGCCGACGACATCACCGATCTGGGCATGGGCGTCGCCTACTATTTCCAGCCGCGACTCTTCATCGGTCTCGACTACCGGCTCATCAACCAGGATTCCAACCTCTCATCCTTCGACTATACCGAGAACCGGATCTTCCTGCGCCTTGGCGCGAAGGCGATCCAGTCATCTCAGCCGGATGCGGCGGCGGCTTTGGCCGAGACACGCGAAGGAAGCGCGCCGGACGGCGTCTATGTGGGCGTCCAGGCAAATCACAACAGCCTCGTCACCGAATTGTTCGGGCCGCGCGGCGCCGGCGGCACGCTGGAAGCGGATTTCGGCGATCACGGCTTCGGCGGTGGGGTGTTCCTAGGATACGGCCGCCGGTTCGGCGACTGGTATCTCGGTGCGGAGGCTGTCGCCGACTCGGCTTCGACCGATTGGGGCCATGCCAATGTCGGGGTCGGCGGCGATCCGGACGGCCGGATTTTCTCCGTCCGGCGCGGCGCGTCTTACGGGCTCGAGGGTCGCATAGGCGCGGCGCTCTATGACGGCTCGCTGTTGTATGGGCTAGCAGGCGTGGTGAGGACCGAGTTCGAGACAGATTACAGCACCGCGGGTGTCGATGTGACCCAGGAAGACGAGATGACCGGGCTGCGCGTCGGTGCCGGCGCCGAGTTTCCCCTTACCGGCGGTCTTTTCGGCCGAATGGAGTATGCCTTCACAAGCTACGCGGATTACGATGTCGATGTCAGCGGCGTCGACAATTTCGCCAACAAGGAAAACACGCTGCGTCTGGGCCTCGGCTATCGCTTCGGCGAACCCGGCAGAGCCCCGGAAACCGCTGAGAAGCATGACTTCGTAGGGCCCTATGCCGGTCTCTACCTCGGTGTCGGTACACTTTATTCGGACAACACCGGGGCGCGAGTGAGCGGCGGCGGAATCAACCGTTTCCTGACTGTAGAACGGGCGGACAGCGGCGCTGTCGGCGGTGGCCTCGCCGGGATCGGTACGACTCTCGGGCCGATCTACGTCGGCGCCGAGGTGAGCGGCGAGTTGAGTAACATAAACATGACGGGCGACCGCGACCCGACGGGGCGCACCTATTCGGTCCAACGAGAGGAGAGCTATGGCGCCTCCGGCCGCATCGGTGTCGTGGTTAACGGATCGACCCTGATTTACGGCCGCGCCGGTCCGGTGCGGACCCGCTTCGTCACTGACTATTCGCACACCACCGGTGGGTCCACCAATTCGGTGAGCACCAAGAATTGGCTGACCGGCCTGCAGTATGGCGGCGGTGTCGAGATGCCGGCCTCGGCTCGTACTTTCGTTCGTCTCGATTACAGCTACACGGACTATGACGACGGGTACGTTGTCGACTATGTCAGCGGTGTGGACAGCTTCGAGCAAAGCGAGTCGACGGTTCGCCTGAGCCTCGGAATCCGTTACTGAGCGGTCCGCGCGGTGGGGGTCACGCCATGGACTAGCTGTGCCAAAATCATAATTACTCTTGAAATTATGTAAAATATGACTATATTATAAAATACGTTGGCGGGTGACCCGTTGCGGGGTGCCCCATGCTCTGTCCAGATCGCACTCACAGATCTCAAAACATTTGGTTGGCCAGTGTCGCGGCGGTGGTAATGCTGGTCGGTGGCGCGGCTGTCTCGAATGCGCTTGCGCAGCATTCGGGAGGGAGCGGCGGCAGTCAACACAGTACCGATTCCGGCGATACCGGTCACGAGCCGGGGCATGGCGGCTCGGGCGGCGGGGACCACGGTGACGACCACGGCGACAGTCATGAAGGCGGCAAGCGCGGCAAGGGATCGGGGCATGCTGACATCGAGGACAAGGTGTTCCGCTGGCAGGGTGGACGCACGGGATCGGATAGCCTCGAAGACCGCATCCTTCGCCAGGGACAGAGACCTGTCTGGGCGGGTGGGGCAGTGCCCGAGGATCTTGAGCTTGGCCGGCTGAACGTTTCCCGGGCACCGGAGTCTATGCGTGCCCATGCGCTCGCCGAAGTCTATGCCACGAATTTGGACAAGGACGGCGACGGTAAAATCGATGCCGATGCGGACCCTGACTCGATCGATTCACCGGTCGCAAATCTTGCACTCTACGAGCAGGCGATGGAATTTGGGACGTGGCCGCTCGACCGGGCGGCAAAATTCCTCGGCCGGGCCGCGGACAAGTCGATTGCCATCAGTGCCGAGACAGTCGAGGCCGTCAACCTGATCCTCGGCGTGCCGGGCGACGCTGTGGGCATCGACGCGTTCAACTACGACCGATCCCAGACCTATTCCGCAGACATTATCGAATTGGTTTTTGACGGCCAGAATTATACCGGGGGCGGCGTCGACGCCTTTGCCCGGGCGGCGGACGACGAACGCGCAATAATCAGTTATCAGCACGACCACGCCGCGGAAATCCCGGGTTCGTGAAGGGCCGGGAACGGCATTTCGTTTGACGATCTTCGCAAGTGGAGTTTCTTCAAAGCCGTGCTCTCGGGTGAGCCGGATGAGTAAGAGCCTTTGGGCTCGGCGTGTCAAACAGCCAGAAGAAGGGGTGCCCAGCCATGTACAATTACTTCAGATGGAAAGCAGGTGGTGCGGGCAAATGCCTGCGCTCGCTTATTGTCGCCGGGACCGCGGTGCTGGCGATTTGCCTTGTAACCTCGCTGGTGCTGGAGGGCCAGTCCTGGGCTGCGCAGAGCGGCGAAGTCAGCAAAGGCGCCATGTGGCGCAAGGGCGGTGACGGCGGCGGAAAAGCCGGCGGCAGGGGTCAGATGCGCCAGGGTGGCGGATCGACGCTCGAGCAGCGCATCCTTCGCGAGGATCTGACGGAGGATGACGACGGCGACGAATCGGATCGTCCGGAATGGGCCGGCCGCGAAGGCGACCGCGACCTGACTCCCGGCGGCGGTAACGAGGGGGGCGACCGGATGAAAGGGGATATCTACGGAGACCTCTACGTCATCCTGCGCGATGCCAACGGCGTGCCGATGTTGACGGACGAGGGTTACGTGCAACCAATCGCCTTTAAGGTCGATGCGGACGGCAACCTTGTCCCGGTGCTCGACGAGAACGGGGACTACGTCCTGCTGCCCCTCGATGATGAGGGAGAGATCGATCCGTCGCAGATCCCGCCGGGAGAGAACTGGGTTGCGGCTGAAGTCGAGTTTAGCCGTCTCAGCATCGCGCGCTCGCCCGAAAAGGTGACGGACCGGGCGTTGCAGGAGGCGTATCTGGCGCTCCTCGAGGCCGACAGCGTGACGCTCGATCCCGGCGGTCGTATCGTCGTCATGATCGACGGCGAGGAATCGACGTTCGATTCCCCGCTGATCAACCTTGCGCTCTATCAGGATCTGCTCAACTACGGCAACCTGATCCTGCGCGACGCGGATGGCGATCCGATTCTCGACGAGAACGGCAACGTGCAGCCACTGTTACCGTCGTCGATTCTGCCTGAATTCTCGACGGCCCTGACCAAGCCCGATCTGGAGCTCGCCGCCTCGCTGTTCGCCGCGGCGGCGGACAAGACCAGCGTCGTCACCGTCGACATGGTCGTCTACATGAACAGCATCCTCGGTATCGACGGGACGCTGCCGGACGATTATGTAGACTTCTCGACCTTTACCTACAATCGCGCAAGCGCATTTGCAGGCGTAACGGCGACCGTCCTCGTGCAGCAGCCCGACGGCAGCTACGCCGTTGAAGAGGTGTCGATCCTTGACGCTGTGTTCGGCGGAGAGGATGGCAGCTTCGACCCTGCAACGGAGAACGTGAATGCAGCGAAGGTGGACGGGTTCACGGCCGCCTCCGACGATGCCTTGCAGGTGCTCGAGTTCATTCATACCTACGCGCCGCCTGAGGAGGTGACCCCGGCCATTTAGGACTGGTCGACGGCGTCAGTGAATGTCCGAGCGGGGTGGCCGTCTTTGGCGGCCGCCCCTTTCTTATGCGCCATTCGAGCAGTGCGTCGATCGGTGTGGTGTCACTGGTTTACAGTGGCCCGAAACGCATCCATCAACTCTTCTTCGCGGCGGGCCAAAGTCACACGAATCCGATCACGTCGCGCACACCCGATCGGCAAGCCGGGTCATGAAGGCCTCGCCCGCGGCGAGCTGCTCGAGGCTGAGATATTCGTCCGGCTTGTGCGCCTGGCTGATGCTGCCGGGCCCGCAGATCACGCAGGGGATCTGCGCGTCCTGCTGGAACAGGCCGCCTTCGGTGCCGAATGCGACCTTGGCATGGCTGTTCTGGCCGGCGAGTGCCTTCGCAAGGGTGACCGCCTCGTCGTCGGGGCGCATGTCGAGCCCGGGATATTGCACGCCTTGGTCGAACGAGAATCCGGTGCCGGGATGCACCGCCTGCATGCGGGGCTCCAGCTCTTCGGCCGCGAAGCGATAGATTTCGTCGAGCAGCGGCTGCGGGTCGTGATCCGGCAGATTGCGGATCTCGAACTCGAAGTGGCAGTCCTTGGGCACGATGTTGAGCGCCGTGCCGCCCTGGATGAGGCCGGTGTGGAGGGTGCTGTGGGCAACGTCGAACTCGTCGTCGAACGGGCCCTCCGCGGCAACCCGACGGGCCATGCCGGAGATATGGCCGATCAGCTCCGCCGCATACTGGACGGCGTTGACGCCTTGCGGGGCCAGCGCGGAATGGCACTCGAACCCCCGCACGTGGACGTTGACGTCGGTCTTGCCCTTGTGGGCGACGATCACCTGCATCTCCGTCGGCTCGCCGATGATCGCCATGCGCGGCCTGATCGGCAGGCGGTTGATCAGGTCGATCAGGTGCCGCACGCCGAGGCAGCCGATCTCCTCGTCGTAGGACAGGGCAAGATGGATCGGCGTTTCCAGTCCCCGCCGCAAAAACTCGGGCACATGGGCCAGGGCGATCGCGATGAAGCCCTTCATGTCGCAGGTGCCGCGGCCGTAGAGGCGACCGTCCTTCTCGGTCATCCGGAACGGATCGCTGTGCCACTCCTGACCGTCCACCGGCACCACGTCGGTGTGGCCCGAGAGCATGATCCCCGGCCTGTCGGTCGGTCCTATCATCGCATACAGGTTCGCCTTTGGCTCGGTCTTGTCCTGCACCAGGGTGCTCTCGACGCCGTGCCCGGACAGGTAGTCACGGACGAAGTGGATGAGGTCGAGGTTCGACTCGCGGCTCGTCGTGTCGAAGCCGACCAGTTGCTCCATGAGGTCTCGGGTTCTTTCTGTCAGGGCGCTCATACGGGGTCGTCCGGGTTTTGTTGTCGGCACATGATACGAATGACTATAATGTGCCGCCAGATTGATGCCAGCCTCGGCAACACGCGCTTGGAACAAATCCTGACGGACAGAGAGCAATGAGAGACAGCAAGCCGGGCGTCTACGATCTATGGCTGCCGGAGCGAGCAGCGTCGCCCGTCGTGTTTGATTCCCCCCATAGCGGCGCGGATTACCCGGTGGACTTCGAGACCATCGCGCCGGAAGCGCGGCTGCGCCGCGCCGAGGACATGTTCGTCGAGGACCTGTTCGCCGCCGCGCCGGAGCGTGGCGCCGTGTTGCTGGCCGCGCGCTTTCCGCGCAGCTATATCGATCCGAACCGCTCGGAGTCGGATATCGACCGGCGACTGATCGACGGCGCCTGGCGCGGGCCCGTCGCGGTAACCGAGAAGACCC
Organism: Rhodospirillales bacterium; assembly: GCA_020356105.1. Taxonomy (GTDB): domain Bacteria; phylum Pseudomonadota; class Alphaproteobacteria; order UBA8366; family JADFVY01. The sequence continues at coordinate 2,845,274 of CP070634.1, forward strand.
GCCTGGGACACGGGCTGATCTGGCGGCTCTGTCCGCCCGATTTGCCGATCTACGACCGCAAGCTGTCGGTCGATGAGGTGCAGGCCAGGATCGAGGGATATTACCGCCCGTACCATGCGGCGCTCGCGCAGGCGATTGATGGCGTGCGCGGCCGCTTTGGCGCCGTCTATCACGTGAACTGCCATTCGATGCCGACGGTCAGCGCGCCGCTGGTGGGCGATACGCGGGACGCGCGGCGGCGGGCCGATTTCGTGCTCGGTGACCGCGAGGGGACCAGTTGCTCGGCGGAGTTCCGGCACATGGTCCGCGACACGCTGGAGGCGATGGGCTACGTGGTGGCGCTGAACGACCCCTACAAGGGGGTCGAGCTGATCGAGGCCTATTCCGACCCGGCGGATGGACGTCATTCGCTGCAGATCGAGATCAACCGCGGCCTCTACATGGACGAGGAACGGTTCGAACGGGGCCCCGGATACGCCCGGCTGAAAGCCGATATCGACGCGCTGATCGCGGCGATCTGCGATTTCGCGGCGGGTGGCCGGATCGCCGAGGCGGCGGAGTAACGATAAAGAAAGGCGACTGCGCCCGACAGACCAGACCCGGGGTCGCTCCGCCATGCTCGCGATGTAGGGCCTAGCTCTCGAACTGCTCCTTGAGGATCCGCTCCTCGAAATTGTGCTCCGGATCGCACAGCAGGGTGACCGAGAGGTCGCGGACCTGGGCGATTTCGACATGCGTGACGTGGCGGATTTCGGTGTGCCCGGCGGTCGCGCTGACCGGTCGCTTGACGGGCTCCAGCACCTCGATGCCGACCCGCGCCGTCTGCGGCAGCAGGGCGCCGCGCCAGCGCCGCGGCCGGAAGGCGCTGATCGGGGTCAGCGCCAGCAACTCGGCGCCCATCGGGATGATCGGGCCGTGCGCTGACAAGTTGTAGGCCGTGCTGCCCGCCGGCGTCGCCACCAGGATGCCGTCGCAGATCAGCTCTTCGAGGCGCACCCTGCCATCGATGCTGATGCGCAGCTTGGCCGCCTGCCGGGTCTGGCGCAGCAGCGAGACCTCGTTGATCGCGAGTGCCTCGGTGCCCTTGCCCGACGCGGATTGCGCGGTCATGCGCAGCGGGTGCAGGATCACCGGCTCGGCCCGCGCCAAGCGCGCCGGCAGGTCCTTTTCGTTATAGCCGTTCATCAGGAATCCGACCGAGCCCCGGTTCATGCCGTAGATCGGCACGTTGCGGCCGACATGGGCGTGCAATGTCTGCAACATGAAGCCGTCTCCGCCCAGCGCGACGATGATCGCGCCTTCCTCCGGCGGCAAATTTCCGTAACGTGCCGCGAGCCGCGCGAGCGCCTCCTGGGCTTCGTTATCTTCGGATGCGACGAAGGAGATGTTGTTCTCGGTCATCTTTGCGTGCCGTTCTCGGCGGGGCGAGCATCGGCGCAGTATAACCGGATGGTCCTGCTGCGCCACCATCGAGAAAGCCGCCACGACGTATGGCCTTATCGGCCGGCTCGCAGTATAACGGGCCGCGTGGCGGCGAGCGTGGTCGCGGCAAGACCGTTGCAGGCATCGAGGAGGTCACCATGGACGATATTGCCAAGGCAATTGTGGCGGACGGCAAGGGGATTCTCGCCGCCGACGAGAGCACCGGGACGATCAAGAAACGGTTCGATTCGATCAATGTCGAGTCGGTCGAGGAGACGCGCCGGGCCTATCGCGAGATGCTGTTCAGGACCGCCGGCGCCGAGCAGGCGATCAGCGGCGTGATCCTCTATGACGAGACCCTGCGCCAGAGCGCGGCGGACGGCACGCCCTTGGTCGAGGTTCTGGGGTCGGCCGGCATCATCCCCGGCATCAAGGTCGATACCGGGGCGAAGCCGCTGGCCGGCTCGCCGGACGAGAAGGTCACCGAAGGGCTGGACGGCCTGCGTGAGCGTTGCCAGGAGTATTACGGACTCGGCGCCCGCTTCGCCAAGTGGCGCGCGGTCATCACCATCGCCGGCGACGAACATCCGAGCGAGGCCTGCATCTCGGCCAACGCCCACGCGCTGGCGCGCTACGCGGCACTGTGCCAGGAAGCGAACCTGGTGCCGATCGTCGAGCCCGAGGTGC
>CP070634.1:2847482-2871788 GCA_020356105.1 Rhodospirillales bacterium
AGGAGCAGGGCGTCTCGACCCAGGAGATCGCCCGCAACGTCCAGCAGGCGGCCAGGGGCACCCAGGAGGTCACCGAAAACATCACAGGCGTCACGCAGGCGGCGGCCAATACCGGCGCCGCCTCGAGCCAGGTGCTCGACTCGGCGCAGAAATTGTCGCAAGAGGCCGAAAGCCTGCGGGGCGAGGTCGAGCGTTTCCTCGCCGATCTGCGCGCCGCGTAACGCAGTTCAGGCCGAATATCGGCCGCTTTCAGGCCGTCTGGCATCCCAAGCGCGGTGGTCTTTCCCTCAAGCCTGGCGGTCCACCAAGCCGACACGGCGACGCAGCAGAGAGTGCGAACTTAAAGAGCAGCAGGACCCGGAACGTCCGCTCCGGGCCGGGGCCGGAAGACAGGGGGCCGGCGGCGCAGGAATGCCGCTGACAGCGAGGAGGCGACCCTCGCGGAGGGCTCCAAATTCTGTATTGCCAACCATGGCTCCCCCGGCCTTGATAGTCCCGCCTCATATAACTCAAGGAAGATTATCGATGTCCGTCCCACGCAACATGCGCCGGGTCATGTGCTTGGAGGATTTGGAGTCCCCTTGCCGGTCTTTCTTGCCCAGGGCCCTGTGGGAATTCGCATCCGTTGGTGTCGAGGGGAACCTGTCGAGAGATGGCAACAGGCAGGCATTCGATGACATATGGCTATACCCGCGGGTGCTGAACGATGTTTCACAGCGATCGATCGAGCGGCGATTGTTCGACAAGGCTTACGACGCCCCCTTCGGCATTGCCCCGATGGGCGCCAGCGCCATGTTCGGCTATCAGGCCGATCTGAATTTCGCCCGGGCGGCCCATGCTGCAAACATTCCGTTCATCCTGAGTGGCAGCGCCCTGATTCCCATGGAAAGAGTAGTTGAGGCCAACCCCGATACCTGGTTTCAGGCCTATGTTCACTCGGACCGGGCCGCGATCGGCGGGCTGGCCGGCCGGGCCTGGCAGGCGGGAATTCGACATCTGGTCGTTACGGTTGATGTTCCGGTGCCGGGGAACAGAGGAAGCAGTCTAAGGTCGGGGTTCGGTTACCCGATCCGGCCGTCTTTTCGTATCGCATTCGACGGGGTCACGCATCCCCGCTGGCTGTTCGGCACCTTCCTGCGGACCCTTCTGTCCGGTGGGTTGCCGCATCTGGAAAACACCGGCGTCGATCGCGGCCTGCCGATCATGTCGCTTGTTGCCCCCAAGAGATCGCAAGTGCATGCCGACTTGAACTGGGAGGATCTTGCCTGGCTGCGCGATCGGTGGAAGGGAAAACTCCTAATCAAAGGCGTCTTGTCGGCCGAGGATACGACCATTGCCTCGAGAACCGGTCTCGATGGCATTATCGTTTCCAATCATGGCGGCCGTCAGCTCGAAACCGCCGTTCCCCCGCTCAAGGTCTTGCCGGACATCGTTCGGGAAAAAGGCGACATGGCCATCCTGTTCGATAGCGGAATTCGTCGTGGCACCGATGTCGTCAAGGCATTGGCCCTCGGCGCCGATTTCGTCTTTGTCGGGCGCCCCTTTCTGTATGCGGCGGCGCTGGGACGAGAGTCCGGCGTATCGCATGCGATAAACCTGCTTGCCCAGGAGGTGGATCGAAATTTGGCCCTGTTGGGATGTACTGAACTGGACCAGCTTGGCTCACGTCTGAATTGAAGCGGAAGCAGGCGGCGATCATGTCGAAACCGGGCAACAGATAGCCGTTTGAATTTCCGGCGCGGCGTGGTTTGCTCACGGCAACGGAACGTCGCGGGAACCGATTCGCATGCTGCCATCCCGGGATGCACGCGCCGAAACCGGGCACTGGAAACCGAGACTGATGGGGGCGGCCCTATGGGCGCTCATCGGCGGGCTATCCTTCGTGCTCGGCTGGGCGATTGCGGCGGGGCTCGCCGCGTTTGAGCTCGACGTAATGATCATAGACTGCGGTTGGTTCTGCGGGGTGAGCCTCAGCATGCTCCTGGCCGGGCTCAGCTACACGGCAATCCTCGGTATCGCCGCGTACCGGGCCGGTTGTGCCGGCCGGCGCCGCGCCGCGGGCTTCGCCGTGCTTGCGATGCCATGGTTTGCCGCCGGTTGGAATGCCGGCGTCGAGCTGTATTTTTCAGTCCTCGACGACATGAATTTCGTGCTCGAACTCGCGGCATCGATGACGGCCGGCCTCTGGCTGACCCTGGTCGCGACCGTCTCGCTCCCCTCCGTGCGATCATGGGCCAGCGTTCGCTGGCTCCTCGCCGGCAGCGCCGTTGCCAGCAGCGTGTTTGCCGCAATGGGCGCGGGCGGGATCGGCGGTCTCCTGGGGGAGGACGGCGATCTGTTGCCCCAGGTTACGGCCTGGTGCGCCGTCTACGCTGCCGCCTTCTCCATGGCCCTGCCCCGCGCGCGACGCGACGGCGTGCCGGGCAACCCGCCTGCCGCCTGACGGGCCATTGCGGCATGCGACGCGACAACGGCTCGGGCCCGGGACTGAACGTGTACGAGCGCATCATGGTCAATCTCGGGATCATAAAGCAGAAGATGCACCTTCGCAGGGCGATGAAGCATGTCACCGATCGGACGGGCCGCCAATCGCTGCAGGATCATTTCGAGCGCGTGCAGCGCAAGGGGAAACACATCCGGCGCCTGAAGACCGAGAATCGGCCGGATGATCCCGCGGTCATGAAACTCGTCGCCGGGATCCAGGCGGCCGTTGATGCCCTCGAGGCGGAAGTCGTTCTGCTGGAGCACGCGACCGACAAGCCGGAGCAGGTCAAAGAGGTCATCGCAAAGGGCAATGCCGTTATCGAGCGCGTCGACGGCCTGATCGATTTCATCGCCTGACCGGGCGGCACAGTCTTCCGCCCCAGGCCGGGCGCGGCCGTCCTGCGGGGCCCGCGATCGCTTGGCGGCGGCCCGCCGGCACGGGTAAGGTGTCGGCCGGATCATAGCGAAGGCCGGACCGGGATACGCCGTCGCATGCCGGGCGTCCGGCTCGGGAAAGACCAGGGAGGATCGTCACCGCAATGCCAGACTCCAACACGCTCAACGGCGGCCAGATCATCGTCGATTACCTGATCCGCGAGAAGGTGCCGTACATATTCGGGCTGTGCGGCCACGGGAACATCGGCCTGATCGACGCGCTGTACGAGCGCTCGGGCGAGATCGCGACGATCTCCGTGCATCACGAATCGGTCTCCGGCTTCATGGCCGACGTGTACTACCGGGTCTCGGGCCAGCCGACGGCGACCTTCACGTCCTGCGGGCCGGGCTCCGCCAACCTGCCGATCTGCCTCGGCAACGCGTATCTCGATTCGGTGCCGTTCCTCGCCGTTACCGGCAACGTTCCGACGAGCCAGTTCAGCCGCGGCGCCTTCCAGGAACTCTATCGCCATTACCAGGCCGACTTCCCGTCGACGGTCCAGGCCTATTGCAAGCGGGTCTACCAGCCGACCCGCGGCGAGCAGGTGCCGCTGATGGTGCGCCAGGCCTGGAAGACCATGGTCACGGGACGGCCGGGTCCGGTCGTTCTCGATGTCCCGTTCGACATCTTCAAGGAGGCGGCCGCCGAGGAGACACCGCGCCCCGAGGAGTGGAGCGCCAACATCTCGTCGCGCTGCGGCGCCGACCCCGACGGCGTGACCCGGGCCCTCGAGATGCTGCTTTCGGCCGAGCGCCCGGTGATCGTGGTCGGCCAGGGCGTCCGGTACGGGGGCGCCGCGGCGGAGCTGCTGACGCTTGCCGAGCGCCTGCAGATCCCCTTGGCGTCCTCCGCAAGCGGGCTCGGCGCGCTGCCGGCCGACCACCCGCTTTCCCTCGGCCTGGTCCAGCGCGGCGGCACCTACCAGGCCAACCATGCCTGTCGGCAGGCCGACGTGCTGCTGGCGCTCGGCGTCCGGTTCGACGATCGTACGGCGAGCTCCTGGCTGCCCGGCTATTCCTTCACGATCCCGCCGACGCGGCTGATCCATGTCGATATCGACCCGGAGGAGATCGGCCGCAACTATCCGGTCGCGCTGGGCCTGATGGCGGATGTGCGCACGTTCCTGCGCCAGATGCTCGCCGAGCTGGACCGCGCTTCGGGCGCCGACGGGCCGACCGCGGCCCGCCGCGAATGGCTTGCCGAGATCGACGGCTACCGCGCCGAGTGGAATGCGTTCATCGCGCCGGGCATGACGGATGATTCGACACCGATCAACCCGCAGCGCGCGGCCGTGGAAATCGACAAGGCAATACCGGAAGACGGCATCCTGGTCAGCGATATCGGGGTCCACCACAACTGGCTCCTGCAGTTCTGTCGGCCGACCCGCCCCGATTCGCTGATCGGCTCGATGGGCTTCGGGCCGATGGGGTTCGGCGTCGCGGGGGTCCTCGGCGCGAAGCTGGCCGCGCCGGACCGGCCGGCCGTTTCGGTCTGCGGCGACGGCGCCTTCTTCATGCATGCCAACGTGCTGGGCACGGCGGTCGAATACGACATCCCCGTCGTCTGGGTCGTCTGGAACAACTATGCCTATGCCTCGATCCGGGGGCTGCAGCGCGGCTACCTGGAGAATCGCGAGCTGGCGACCGATTTTCGCAACCCTGAGACCGGGGAGCCCTACAACCCCGACTTCGCCGCCATGGCCCGCGCCGCCGGCGTCGACGGCGTGCGGATCGACCGGGCGGGCGAGCTCGGCGATGCGATCCGGGCCGCCATCGCGCGCGGCAAGCCCTGCCTGATCGACGCCAATATCGCCGGCGACCTCAATCCGCCGGGCGCCGGCGTCTGGGAGCTGCCCGGCATCGGGGTCAACCGTCCCGCGATCGGCGAACGCTACGCGCCGAAATAGGCGGCGACAGGAGCTAACGGCGCAAGGCGCGAAGGCGAGTCCTACGATCGCGCGCGGCGGCCGGCGCCCTGAACACCGGCCTTAGAACCGGGCGCGGAACGCGAGTCCAAGGAGCGGTGCGGGATCGTATTCGGTCTCGTCGATGCGAGCGCCGTTCCGGTCCTCCAGCCGCAGGCGGCCCCGGAACTCGGCGCCCGCGAAGGCGGTGAGCGAGGCGGCCGGCCAGGGCCGGTAGGCGACCGACGCGATGAGCGGGACGCTCCGGTCCTCGCCGATGCCGCCGGGGGCCGGGCCGCTGTCGTCGAGGCGGAACCGCACCTTCTCGTAGCGGCCCGCAAGGCCGAGATCGACCTGCGGGCGCGCCCTCCAGGTCAGGGTCAGGCCCGGGCCCCGCGATGCCGCGAGGCCGCGCCCCGTCGACAGCGAGAGCGTGTCGGTGATGTTCCAGTCGAGCGCAAGGATCGGGAATAGCGAGTCGCCGTCGCCGAGCTCGCTGAACCAGCCGATGCCGGGGCCGATCGCAAGGTCCGGGCCGAACCGCCACGTGCCGCCGGCGAGCACGCCCTGGGTGCGGCCGTCGTCCAGCGCGGCGCCGCTCTCGGCGTTCCACCGCAGCGAGGGGATGACGATGACGTCGATCTTTTCGGCCGGCGCGAAGCGGATCGGCACGCTCGCGCGCAAATCCCTTATGTTCCGCCACGGCTTGCCGCCGCCGATATCCGTCGAGGTCGAAAAATCGTAGCGGTTTTCGCCGGCGCCGAGAGAAAGAGAAACACTGTTGCGGCGATCCCGGGCATAACCGACGCCCGGCTGAACGAACCAGCGCGCCACGGCAAAGCTGCCCCCTTGGTCGAGCCCGGTGTCGAACTGGTAGACGGCCGCACCGGCAAGGCTGGACCCCCACGGGCCGCGTTGCGGGCCCTGCGCGCGGGCCGCCGAAATCGACAGGCCGATCACGGCGAAGGCGAGAAGGACGAAGCGCAGCATCGAGTCACTCCACAACAGATTGGGGGATGGCGGCAAGGGCAAGGCATTGCCGGCCATCAGACCCGAGCGAGATTTCCCGGGCAAGCCCGATGCGTGATGATCCGTCAACGCGCGCGCTCTGACAAGGCAATGGCGACACCGAAGCCCACCACCTGCGCTGGTCCGGTCGAGCGGCGCCGACGGCGGGCGATCGGCCAATCGCGGACACGCGATCGATTTGTCGGGCGGTTGCGGCGGCGGGCGTTCTGTGTCCATATGGCGCGCCGCCCAGCGTCAGGCGGATGAGCCCGGGACCCGCCGCATCATGACCACCGCGCACCCCACCACCGTCGCCGATTCCGGCGACAGCCGCCGAGGCATCGCCTGGATGCTGCTGACGATGTTCCTGTTCGTCAGCATGGACGCCATCGTCAAGCATCTGCTGCAGACATACCCGGTCCCGCAGGTCGCCTGGGCGCGTTTCTTCTTCCACACGGTGCTGCTGGCGGCGGTCCTCGGCCGGCGCCTGCCCGCGACCTTCGCGACGCGGCGGCGCGGCCTGCAGGTGCTGCGCTCGGGCCTGCTTACGGTTACGACGCTGCAGTTCTTCGGCGGCCTCTACTTCCTGCCGCTGGCGGAAATGACAGCGATCATGCAGAGCGCGCCGCTGCTCGTCACCGCCCTGTCGCTGCCGCTGCTCGGCGAGCATGTCGGCATCCGCCGCTGGGCCGGCGTTGCGGTCGGCTTCGCCGGCGCCCTCATCATCATCCGGCCCGGCACCGAGGCGATGCAGCTCGCCGCGCTGTTGCCGCTGGGCGCCGCCCTGACCTTCGCCCTCTACCAGATCACCACGCGCATCCTCAGCCGCACCGATGCGACGTTCAACACCCTTTTGTACACGCCGCTGATCGGCGCCATCGCGCTGAGCATCGCGGCCCCGTTCTTCTGGGTCATGCCGGATTTGGAGGGCTGGGTCCTGATGATCCTGACCGGCATGTTCGGGGGCCTTGGCCATTTCACCATGATCCGCGCCTTCACCTGGGCGCCGGCGGCCACCGTCTCGCCATTCGGCTACTCGGCGCTGGTCTGGGCGGCCCTGTTCGGCCTCGTGCTGTTCGGCGACTTCCCCGATGCCTGGACGATCGCCGGCGCGCTGGTTATCGTCGGCAGCGGCCTGTATATCCTGCACCGCGAGCATATGCGCCGGCGGCACGGGCCGGACGTCGCGAATTCGTAGCGCACCGACGCCGCGACGCGACGCGCGCCGCCGGTGCGGCGGCGCCGCCGATTGAACGGGAGAGGAACGTGGCAACGCTGGAACCCGGTCTCGAGGGCGGCGCCGAGCTGGTCGTCGCCGAATCCCATACCGCGCCGGAGGTCGGCAGCGGCGCGATCCACGTGCTGGCGACGCCGGTGATGATCAACCTGATGGAGGCGGCGGCGCTGGATGCGGTGGAGCGCCTGCTGCCGCCCGGCCGGCAGAGCCTGGGCACCCGAATCGATGTCAGCCATGTCGCGGCCACGCCGGTCGGCATGACGGTCCGCGCGCGCGCCGTCGTCACCCGGGTCGAGGGCAACCGCATCACCTTCCGCGTGACCGCCCATGACGCGCTGGATTTGATCGGCGAGGGCAGCCACGAGCGCATCGTCGTCGACGTCGACCGCTTCGACAAGCGGGTCCGCGCCAAGGCGGCGCGCATCGGCGACGGCGCTAGCTAGTCCGATATCCGGTATGCTGGAGGCGGCGAAACGGGCGCGACCTCATACTTCGAGACGGCGCTCCGCGCCTCCTCAGCATGAGGCTCCAATTTGTGTGCCCTCATGCTGGGGAGGGCCTTAAGGCCCGTCTCGAAGGGTGAGGTCGCGCCGATACGGCCGGGCCCAATTTATCGGATTGCGCACTGGGGCATTGTCGGTCCTACTAGAATCGGTCCGGACGAACCGCTCTAGCGGTGGCGGATCAGCGCGCAATAGAGCGCCTCTTCCTCCGGACAGGCGGCGGCCAGTTCGTGCCGCGCCGTGCCGGTCATCCGGTTGTACAGCTCGTAGACCTCGCAGGTCAGGCAGTTGCCCTGCTTGTCCTTGATATCGCCCTGCACCTCGCCGCCGCACAGCGTGCCGGCGATCGCCCAGCAGGAATGGCCGAGCTGCTGGCGCGAGGCGATGCACTCGCCGAGCTCGGCGACCTTGGCGCCGCCCGCCTCGCGGCCGCACTGCTTGATCTCCCAGCAATTCTTCATCCTGCACCCGCCCCGGCGTTCCGGCCCGCGAACGTCCCGAAGACGCCCGCCTTGTTGCCGGTGGATCGCGGCGGCCCCGCCATGGCCCGACAGTCAGGAGGGACCCGACCGCAGACCGGCGCTGCGCCGTCGCGCGCGATCATGTCTCGTAGATTTCGATCAATTTCGGCAAAATAAAATTCAAAATGTCCTGTCGTGCTTTTTAATATTCCTACACCATATTTATTGTCAATATACCAGGGTATTACAATGTGACATTTTGCCACTCGTGGCGCAGAATACTTCGATCATAGGCCGAGCGCCTGTTCCGCCGGAGTGTAGGGCAGGTCCAGCGCCTCGGCCACCGCCTCGAAGGTCACTGCGCCGTGATGGATGTTCAGGCCGGCGCGCAGATACGCATCGTCGGCCAACGCCTGTCGCGCGCCCTTATCGGCGAGCGCCAGCGCGAAGGGCAGGGTTGCGTTGTTGAGCGCCTGGGTCGAGGTCTTGGCGACCGCGCCCGGCATGTTGGTCACGCAGTAATGCACGACGCCCTCCTCGATATAAGTCGGGTCGGCATGGGTCGTCGGCCGCGACGTCTCGAAGCAGCCGCCCTGGTCGATCGAGATATCGACGACGACCGAGCCGGGCCGCATCTGCCGGATCATCTCGCGGGTCACCAGCTTCGGCGCGGCGGCGCCGGGCACGAGCACCGAGCCGACGACGAGGTCGGCCCCGGCGACATGGGTTTCGATCGAATCGACGGTCGAGAAGATGGTGTTGAGCATCGGCCCGAATTGCAGGTCGAGGGCATAAAGTTGGTCGATGCTGCGGTCGATCACCGTGACATGCGCCTCGAGCCCCATCGCCATGCGCGCCGCGTTGGTCCCGGCGATGCCGCCGCCGATGATGACGACACGCGCCGCCGCAACGCCGGGCACGCCGCCCAGCAGGACGCCGGCGCCGCCCTGCTCCTTCTCGAGGCAATGCGCACCGACCTGCAGGCTCATGCGGCCCGCCACCTCGCTCATCGGCGCCAGGAGCGGTAGCCGGCCGCGCCCGTCTGTCACCGTCTCGTAGGCGACCGCGATGCAGCCGGACTCCATCAGGCCCTTTGTCTGTGCCGCGTCCGCCGCGAGGTGGAGATAGGTGAACAGGATCTGGCCGTCGCGCAGCATCGCGCATTCCTGCGGCTGCGGCTCCTTCACCTTGACGATCATCTCGGCCTCGCCGAACACCGTCGCCGCGTCCGGCGCGATCCCCGCCCCGGCCGCCTCGTAGACCGCGTCGCTCGCGCCGATGCCGGCGCCGGCGCCGCTCTCGACGACGACCTGATGACCGCGATGAACCATCTCCCGCACGCTGGCGGGGGACAGGCCGACCCGGTACTCATGTGTCTTGATCTCGCGTGGAACGCCGATGCGCATGACCCGATCTCCCCTGAAGGCGGCTTGCGGTATGCGCCCGATACTATCGCATTTCCGCCGCCCGGGGAATCGGCCGCGACCGCAACGCGGCGGTCGCGTCAGACATCGAAGCCCGCGCTCAGGATGTCGCCCGCCTCCTCGGCGCGCATCGGCGCCGCGTAGTGGAAACCCTGGGCGAATTCGCAGTTCAGCGCGCGCAGCACATCGGCATGGCCGGCCGTCTCGACGCCCTCGGCCACGACATCCAGCCCCAGCGTGTGGGCCAGCATGACGATGATCCGCACCAGCTCCTGGTCGCGCGCCTCGCTGACCATGCGGGCAACGAAGCTGCGGTCGATCTTCAGGACATCCAGCGGGAAGCTCTGCAGGTAGCTGAGCGACGAGTAGCCGGTGCCGAAATCGTCGAGCGCGAGGCAGAGATCGAGGGTCTTCAGGCGCTGCAGCGTCTGCTCCATCAGCTCCGGGTTCGACATCAAGAGGCTTTCGGTGATCTCGACATGCAGGCTGCCCGGCGACAGGCCGCTGTCGGCCAGCACCTGCTCGAGCATGCCGTACAGGTTCTCGTCGGCGAGGTTGCGGGCCGACAAATTGACCGAGACGCTGAGCTTGCCCTCGAGGTCGAAGGCCTCCTGCCACGCCGCGGTCTGGGCGCAGGCCAGCGACATCATTTGCTCGCACATCGGCACGATGAGGCCGGTGTCCTCGGCGATATGGATGAACTCGGCCGGCGGGACGATACCCCGCTGCGGATGCTCGATCCGGGCCAGCGCTTCGAACCCGACGACCCGCCCGGTGTTCAGCGCGATGATCGGCTGGTAGTAGGGCACCACCCGCTCCTGCTCGATCGCCTTGCGCAGATCGGTCTCGGCCTCCATCAGCCCGACCGCCTCGCGGCGCAGCGACGAATAAAAGGTCTCGGTCTTGCCCTTGCCGTCGCGCTTGGCGCGCGCCATGGCGAGCTCGGCGTCGCGCAGAAGGTCGGTGGGGGTGGGATATTCGGCCTCGCCCATGACGATGCCGACACTGGCCGAGGTGAAGACCTCGCGGCCGCTCAGCCGGAACGGGTGGGCGATCGTCTTCTTGATCCGCGCCACGTTGGTGCGCGCCGTTTTCTCGTTCGGCGTGTCCTCCATCAGCACCGCGAAATCGTCGGCGCCCAGCCTGGCCAGCGTGTCGCCCATGTCGATCTGGTTCTCGAGGCGCCGCGAGACCGCCAGCAGCAGGTCGTCGCCGGCGCCGTGGCCCAGGCTTTCATTGACCATGCGGAAGCGATCGAGGTTGAGCACCGCGAGCGCGAACCGGCTTTCCGGGTTGCGCTTGATCCGCGCCAGCGCCTGCCCGAGCCGGTCGAGCAGCAGGGTCCGGTTCGGCAGGCCGGTCAGCGCGTCGTGCAGCGCATCGTGGATCAGCCGCTCCTCGGCCTGCTTGCGGTCGGTGATGTCCGACTGCGAGCCGGCCATGCGATAGGGCGTGCCGTCGTCGTGCCGCAGGGCGACGCCGCGCGCGACCATGCGCAGGATCTCGCCGCTCTTGCGGCGGATCCGGTATTCGCTCTGGAAGGTCACCGTGCGAGCCGACAGGTGCGCGTCGACGTCGTCGCAGAACTGGTCGACGTCGTCGCGGTGGATCCGGTTCATCCATTCTTCCGGCGACTCGCCGATCTCGTCCTCGCGGTAGCCCAGCATCGCCTTGAACCGCGGCGAGAAGTAGATCGTGTTGTCCTCGAGGTTCCAGTCCCACAGCCCGTCATTGGCGCCCCGCGCGGCCAGCGCATAGCGCTCCTCGCTGGCACGCAACGCCCGCTCGGCCTCCTTGCGCTCGGTGATGTCGCGGATCACGCCGGTGAAATGTCGCTGATCGCCGACCTCGAGCTCGCTGATCGCGATTTCGATCGGGAAGATCGTGCCGTCCTTGCGCAAACCCGCCAGTTCGCGGCGCTTGCCGATCACCGTGCTCTTGCCGGTCGCAAGATAGCGCTCGACGTAACCATGGTGCTCGCTGCGATACGGCTCGGGCATCAGCATGGTCAGCGTCTTGCCGACCACCTCGGAGGGCTGATAGCCGAAGATCAGCGCCGCCGATGGGTTGAAATCGCGGATCAGGCCGAGCTGGTCGATCGTCACAATGCCATCGACCACGGTATCGATGATGCCCTGCAGGAACTCCTCGCGATCGGGGATCTGCACCAGGCTGGTATAGCGCGAGGTGACGTCCGCGAAGACCGCGATCACGCTCTGGGGCTTGCCGCCGCGCCCGATGACGGGCAGGAACTGCAGGTCGTAGGCGTTCTCCCCGGCAACCACGGTGGTGCTGACGGTCTCGCCCTTGAGCGCCCGACGCGCCGCGTCCACGAGCGCCGGCTGGTCCTGCCAGACCTTGCGGCAGGAGGCCGGCCGCCCCCCGCCCAAATGCAGGCCCAGCTCGGGAAATTCCTGCCCCTCGACCCGCGACAGCGCGAGGTTCCGATTGATCACGCAGAGCGCCACCGGCGCCGTCTCGACAACCGCCGAAAGCATGCGCCGGACATGCGGCAAGGTCATGATTTCCTTCGGAAGGCCCTGCTTCATCGGGTCGGGGGTCTCCTGTCCGTGCGGCCGTTGCGCCGCATCAGGTCCATAATGCAGGAGCGGTTTTAACGCGCGGTTAACTCTGTGCCGCTGCTGGCCCGTCATAAAGAGATGGCCGCGCTTCCGAAAAAGACGCGGCCACGGTCAAACAACGCCCCACCCGGTCAGGCGGTGTTCACCCATTTGCCGTTGCCGAGCACCGTCGCCTTGAAATCGGGGAACTCGACGCTGTCGATCCCGATCAGATGGCCGACGATCATGTCGTGCCGGACGCCCGTCAGTTGCAGCGTGACCAGGGGGAACACGCCGCCGACATCCCCCGACGAGCCGACATCGGTGCCGGAGAAGGTGATGATGATGTTGGCGGTGTTCAGCGTCGGATAGGCGACCTGCATCTCCGCCAGCAGGGCGGCGAACAGCGCGTCCGCGTTGGCGCCGGGCGATCCGCCGGTGCAGGTGACGGTGCCGTCCGGCGCCTTGCAGACGATCACCGCGTCCTGCAAGAGGTTAGCGGTGTTCGGAATCGGTTCCTGGATGATCGCGAGCCGCACGCCGCGCCGCGTTGCCTCGGCCGCGCGCTGGTAGTCGAACACCACCAGCGAGAATTCGAGCAGCCCGAACGACAGCAGGATCAGCACCGGGAAGGTGATGCCGAACTCGATCAGAAACGCGCCGCTCTCGTCGCGGGCGAAGCGGTTTACGAAGGTGCGGAATCGCGCCAGCATCTCAGTCACCGATCATCGCCTGTTCGTGGGTCAGAATGATCATGTACTTGCCTTCGTAGAAGCTCGTCCTCATCAGGTATTCGAGCGCCGGCACCAGGACGTCGACGACCGGCACGTAGGGCACGCTGACGGTCACAGTGTAGACGGTCTCGGCGATGTCCTCGCCTGGCCCGGTCATGTTCGCGTTGAACTCAAATTCGGTGATCGTCACCGAGGCGACCGGATCGGCCCATCCCGGCACGAGGTAGGGCCCGCCGGCGGGATCGCCCGTCTTGGCCACGTTCTCGGTCGCCGTGATCACCGCCGCGGTCAGCTCCTCGTTGCGGCCGACGAAGGTGGCGGCGGAACGCAGCCCCTTTTCCACCGTGACACTGTAATAGATCATGTGACCTAGCTCGATCATCGACAGGAACAGCAGCAGGAAGACCGGCGTGACGAGCGCGAGCTCGGTCGCCGCGATGCCGTTCTCGCGCCTGAGGAACCTGCGGATTGCGCCAAGCATCGCCCGCCTCCTATTCGACCAGCCGGACATTGCCGTGGAACTCGAAGGAGGTGCGCGGCGAGAGACCACGGACAAGCTCGCCGTAGATGGTCGCCTGGTTGCTGAGCCCGCCGGACTCCTCGGTCAGGAAGATCTCGACATAGGTGCCTTCCGCCGGGATCGAGGCGTTGCCCTGGAAATTATGGGTCGCGCAGTCGGCGACGGCGATCTTCATCAGTCGCCGCTCGTGCGCCTTAGACGAGATCGTCTCGCCGGGTGGCGGCACGCCGTCAACGAAATTGTCATCGGCGGGCGTTCCGGTCGGCAGCACCGCTGCCGTCGGGTAGGCCGCCGGGTCGACGAAGGTCCAGCCGCCGGTGTTGTCGGGCGGATCGATCGTCACCGCCGCCGAGGTCTTCTTGCCCTTCTTCCAGAACCCCTGCCCCTGCTCGAACAGGTAGACCTGGTAGCGCGTCGCGTTGACCAGCGGGGCCGGCAGCGCGCCCGTGTGGTGGGTCGACCAGTAGGTTGCAAGGTCCCAGATCCCATCGGTGCTGAAGCTCAGATTGGGGTCGGCGATCATGGAAAGATCCTGGGGATAGTTCATCACGTTCGGCGCGACATTCGGGCCGTACCAGCGCACGTTGACGCCCTCCTTGACCTTGCCGGTCTTGTTACCCGGCGCGGTCTCCAGCGTCGCGATGGCATAGCAGCCGAGCGGATCCTCCGCCTCCAGCGCCGCCTGTACGGCGTTGGCGCCGCCGCCGCCGGAGTAGACGACATCCTCCGGCAGGTCGAGCAGGCCGAAGTTGCCGGGCTGCCAGGCCCCCGTCTGGCCCGACTGCTTGATGCGCAATCCATAGCCCTTGTAGGCATCATCGCGGATATCCGGGTCGGTCGTGGCCGCGATACCGTCATCGAACGGGTTGCAGATCATCAGCGGCTGCATCTTGCAGATGAACGGGTCCGACATGCCGACGGCCCGCGCATCGAGAAAGGTCTGGCTGTCGGCGCCCTGCCCGGTCAGTAGGTTGAGCGCCGGCCCATAGAAGAACGAGAGCGTGCGCCGCTCCATGATGACCTCGGCGAAGCGCGCCAGCCCGTCATCGGTGGTCACCGGCCCCCGCTTTGTCTTGCTCGGATCGGCGGGATCGACGGCGTAGAACTCCGCATCCCAGACCGCCAGCTCACCCTGGTCCGCCGCCGCGGTCGTATAGGCGACCATCGCCTGGGTGATGACCTTTTCCGACCGCTCGATCGCGCCAGGGAAGGCATCGAGCTGCGCCGCGCCCGCCAGCGCGCCGGCGTCGGCGCGGTTCTGCATCTGCGTCTTGAGCAGCACGATGCGGCCGACGTCGATCGACAGGGCGGCGCCGCCGACGCCGATCGCCATGAAGGCGCCGGTGTAAATCATGATGCTGCCGGCCTGATCGCGCAGAAAAGACAAGGCATTCGCTACAGCGTGCTCTAAGTATCTAAAAAACATGACAATCTCCTACCTCAGGCGCAGTTTGAGGCAGTTTCATTTTATGCTTGCGCCACGGGTATGCAAATGTAATAATTTACGACACAGTATAATTACCTGCCAAAACTGACGAGAATTTGAATTAACATCGGTTTTTACTTTCTGTTAACTTTTGAACAGCGGATATGTCGATACCCCACTATCATGTAAAGACCCGGGCCAAAGTGAACATTGGCCGGGCTTTCCGCGCCGTTCTCGGCGGCCTGGCGATTCTTGGTGTCGCGTCCTGCGCGCCGCCCAAGGTCGAGCAACCGATCAGCGACGACCAGGCGGTCCAACAGCAGAACGAGAAAGCCACGGAGCTGATGCAGGTGGGGAACAAGCTGCGCGCCCAGGGCAACCTGAACGACGCCGCGGCGGCCTATCAGCGCGCCATGCGGGCGGATCCGGACTCGCCCCTGCCCCCGGCCGCGCTCGGCGACACGCTTCGGCAGCTCAAGCTCTACGATGACGCCGAGCAGGTCTATCGCGACGCGCTCGCGCGCAACCCCTACAGCGGCATGTCGCTGCAGGGTTACGGAATCCTGCTGATCGAGCGCAACCAGCCCGACGCGGCGATCGCCATGCTGACGCCGGCGGTCGACGAGGACGCCGCCGACTACCGCGTCTTCAACGTGCTCGGCATCGCTTACGACGCGCTGGGCGATCACGCACAGGCGCAGAACCAGTACCTCGCCGGCCTCGGGTTGAAGCCCGACAGCAGGTCGCTGCGCAACAATCTCGCGCTGTCTCTGGCCCTGCAGGACCGCTACGACGAGGCCATCGCGCAAATGCAGAGCCTGTTGACGGGTACCGACGCGGACGAACCCTATCTCCACAATCTTGCTTTGATCTATGGCCTGGCCGGTCGGATCGAGCGTGCGGCGGCCCTGCTGCGGCAGATGCTGCCTGAGGCGGACGTCGCCAACAACCTCGCCTATTATCAGAATCTGCGGGCGATGCCGCCCGATCGACGGCGCGAGGCGATTCTCGACATCGTCCTGCAATCGGTCTTCCTGTCGTCGAACGGGACCACCGCCTCCAGCCGGAGCTAGCGCATCGTCCATCGGAATCGAATCGGTGCGGTGCAACAGCGCAACCTCATGCTTCGAGACGGCTGGCCTCATCCTGAACTTGTCGAAGGACGCAATCCCCTCAGCATGAGGCTCGGCCGTTTGTGCCCTCATGCCGAGGAGCCTCAAAGGGGCGCCCCGATACATGAGGGTGCAACAATAGGCTGGACCGATTCCATCTGAACGGATACTGCGCTGGCGGCAACAGGCCGCGCCCGATCGGACCGTGGTTCGCGGCTTCGGGCTCGCCTATTTTCCGCCGATCTTGGCCCCGGAAAAACTGGCGATGGCGCGGATGATCGCCGGTCCGATGACCACCATGAACAGAACGGGCAGGATGAACAGGGCCAGCGGCAGGGTCATGATCGCCGGCAACTGCGCCGCCTTTTCCTCGGCCCGCATGAGGCGCTCGCGGCGGAACTCCGCCGACAACACCCGGAGCGCGTAGGCCAGCGGCGTTCCGTATTTCTCCGATTGGGTGAGCGTGCTGACGACCGCCTGGATATCCTTCAGCCCGGTCCGACTCTTCAGGTTCTCCAGCGCCTGGCGGCGCTCGGGAAGAAAGCCCAGCTCAAGCGCGGTCAACGAGAATTCCTCGCCGATCGCCGGCGACGAGAATCCGATCTCGCGGGCCACGCGGCCGATCGCCGAGTCGAGGCTGAGGCCGGCCTGGGCGCATACGACGAGCAGATCCAGCGCGTCCGGCAGGCCGCGCTGCAAGTCCTTCTGCCGCTTCTTCGCCATCTGCATGATGGCAAGGTCGGGCAGGAAGAACGCCGCC
This sequence comes from Rhodospirillales bacterium, assembly GCA_020356105.1. Taxonomy (GTDB): domain Bacteria; phylum Pseudomonadota; class Alphaproteobacteria; order UBA8366; family JADFVY01. The sequence continues at coordinate 2,864,052 of CP070634.1, forward strand.
GCCGCCGCCAGCAGGGCCATCAGGACGCGATTGATGTAGGCCAGATCGTCGGGCGCGAAAATGTTGATCGTAATCAGCCCGATCGCACCGCACAGGAATGGCAGGGCGACCTTGAAGAACACGAAGGCCACCAGTGCATCCTTGGTCCGCAGTCCCGCCCGGGCCAGCTTGTCCGCCGTCTCCCGCGCCACGTCGCCACGCAGAAGATCGAGCCGCTCGACCAGCTTGCGCATCGCGCCGATACTGGTCTGCTTGACCTCGTTCCTGTTGTTTCCGGTGCTGGCCAGCAGCCCCTCGCGCAGCGCCTCGCGCCGCGATTTCAGGTCCTTCAGCCGGCTTGCCTCGGGCTTCGGCTCGAGCAGGCTGCGCCACACGAAGAACAGCACGAGGAAGGTCGCCAGGGCCGTCGCCGCGACGATGATCTCCTCCATGGGAACTTCGACGCCATTGATGATCATATCTCGAAATTCACCATCCTGCCCATGACCCACCAGCCCATGGCCAGCATCGCGCCGCCGATCATCAGGATGGTGTTGCCCGCCTCGGTGTGCCACAGGGTCATGATGTAGTGCGGCGAGATCAGCAGCAGCAGCCCGGCGATGGCGAAGGGAAGCCCGCCGAGGATGTACTGGCTGGCCCGGGCCTCGGACGACATCGCCTTGACCTTGAGTTTCATCTGCTTGCGGCTGCGCACCATCTCGGACAGATTATCCAGGGTTTCCGACAGATTGCCGCCGGTCTCGCGCTGCACCGACAGCACCACGACGAAGAATTTGAACTCGGCCGTGCCGATCCGCTCGGCGGCGGCCCACAGCGCCTGCTCCAGCGTCATGCCGACGCGCATGTCTTCGGTGACCCGTTTGAATTCCTCCGAAATCGGGCCTTCCATCTCGTCGCCCACGACCGAGATCGTCTCGGCCACGGGGAGGCCCGACTTGACGCCGCGGACGATCAGATCAAGCCCTTCGGCGAGGCCGGCCACGAAGGACTCCTGCCGTTTCGCAATCAGCCGGTTGACGTATTTGTGCGGCAGGAAGGCGCCCGCCGCGATGCCCAGGAACGGCGCCGCCGCCACCGGATAATCGGTGAACAGCCAGTAGCAGATACCCGTCATCACGCCGATGATGATCGACGCGAGCAGATACTTGCCGATCGTGATCGGCTTGCCGGTCGCCTCGAGCCGGTTTCGCAGGACCTCCGGTTTCGGCAGCACGCGCCGTGCAAACTTGTCGAGCGCCGTCCGGTCTTCATCCCGGCGCAGCGACATCTCGCGATTTTCGGCCTCTTTGAGCTTCCTTTCCTTCTCGGAAAGGGACTTCATCTTCTCGCGGACCTTGCGCTTGTTCCGCGCCGCCGGGCTGAGAGCGAAGTAGTAGACCGCCCCGACGATCGGAATCGCGAGGACCAGAAGCAGGACGATGATTTCCGGGCCGAGCCCCCTCACAGCGCCGCCTCCAGCAATTTCTTGTCGAGCCCGTAATACTGGGCGCGCGGGGTGAATGCAGGCCGGATGCCGTGCTTGACGAACTCACCGATCAGCTTGCCGTTCTCGTCCTCGCCGACGAACTCGTAGGAGAACAGGTCCTGCAGAGTGATCACGTCGCCCTCCATCCCGGTCACCTCGGTGATCTTCTGGAGCCGGCGGCCGCCGTCGCGCATGCGGCTGATCTGGACGATCATCTGGATCGCGGCGGCCATTTGCTTGCGCACCGATTCGGTCGGCAGTTTGGTGCCGGACATGGCGCACATGTTCTCAAGACGGCTGAGCGCCTCGCGCGGCGTGTTGGCGTGGAGCGTGCCCATCGATCCGTCATGGCCGGTGTTCATGGCCTGCAGCATGTCGACCGCCTCGCCACCGCGAATCTCGCCGAGGATGATCCGTTCCGGCCGCATACGCAGGCAGTTCTTGACCAGCTCCTGCTGGTTGATCTCGCCCTTGCCCTCGAGATTGGCGGGCCGGGTTTCCAGTCGGACAACGTGCGGCTGCTGCAGCTGCAGCTCGGCCGCGTCCTCGATGGTGATCACGCGCTCGTCGTCGCCGATCATGCTCGACAGCGCATTCAGCAATGTCGTCTTGCCGGAACCCGTGCCGCCGGAGATCACGATGTTGAGGCGCACGCGGCTGGCGATCCGCAGGACGGTCGCCATTTCCTCCGACATGCTGTTGCCGATCATCTGGTCGAAGGTGATCTTCTGCTTGGCAAACTTACGGATGGAGATGGCCGCGCCGTCGATCGCAAGCGGCGGAATGATGATGTTGACACGCGAACCGTCCAGCAGACGCGCGTCGCAGATCGGCGTCGATTCGTCGACCCGGCGGCCGACCTTGGTGACGATTCGCGTGCAGATGTTCAGCACATGCTGATTGTCACGGAACTTGACGTCGGTCAGGCGGAGCTTGCCGCCCTGTTCGACATAGACCTGATAGGGCCCGTTGACCATGATATCGGTGATCGTCTCATCCGCGATCAGCGGCTCGAGCGGCCCAAGACCGAGCATGTCGTCGACCAGGGATTCGACGAGGGTCCTCTGCTCGGAACCGTTCAGCCGCATCTTCTCCTCGGTGAGGATCTCACCGACGATCTCCTCGACCTCGCGGAACAGCTGTTCACGCGGCATCTTCGTCGCGGCGGCCGTATCGATGCGCTCAAGCAGGATCGGCTGAATCTTCTGCTGCGCCTGCTGCAGCGAATCGCGTGCCGCACCGGCGGACTTTTCGGCCGGCGCCTCGTCCTGCGCGCCGCCGATCCGGCCGGTCTTCTTCACCGAGCTGAGGACCTCGTTCAGCAGGACGGTCACGACGTTGCGAATGTTGAGGCCGTCGATCGGGATGCTGTGCTTCTGCGCGGCTTCCGTTGCCAGCTTTTCGATCGTGCCGGCGAGCGCGACACGGTTCTTGCTGGTCGCTTCGCTGGGCTTGATGTGGTCACCCAGGATCGGCCGGACGAGATCGCAGCATTGCTCGATCAGATCGTCCATCGAGGGCTCGGCGGCGGCCGGGGCCGCGGGCTGCGGTGGCGCCTCGGGCGCGGCCGGCTGGGTTGGCGCGGCCGGCGGAGCCGCTTCAGCCGGTGGTGGCTGCGTCTGCGGCTGCTGGGCCGGCGGCTGCTGCGTCGGCGGTTGCTGTGCCGGCGGTTGCTGCGCCGGCTGCTGCTGCAGCGGCAGCACGTTGTCGGCCTTCTCCTGACTGGGCGCCGAAGGAGGGTTTGCTCTACCACCAAACATTCTAAGCCTCGAACCGTCGCATCAATTCATCCAGATTGGCGGCTGATCGGGTCAGCCTTTCTTCGAGAACACCGAAAGGAAACTGCCGTTCTTCGCCTTCGCCTTGCCGGCCGGCGGATAGAGTTCGGAGCAAAGCTTGCGCAGCGACTTGACGACGGGGCTCCGCCCCGCCGCTTCCGGGATCGCCGCGCCCGCGTTCAACGCGAGTGAGACACCCTTGGGATCGCTGGGAATTTCGGCATCCACCTGCAGCCCCGTGGTGGCCTCGAAATCCTTGGCGTTGACATCCGTGCTGGTGCTGATTCCCCGGTTGGCCACGACCATCTGCTTGGTGCCCGCGGCAACCGAGTTGGCGAGGCCGGAAAGGCGAATGACGTCGCGCATGCCGACCACCGAGTAATCGGTCACGAACAGGATGTTGGTTGCCATCCGCATGGCCGCCTTGACGGCCGAAAGGTGACCCCGCGGCGCCTCGACGACGACGACCTGGAAACTCTCGCGCAGCTTCTCGAGCAGCGTCTCGATGCTCATCGAATCCATCGGCACGTCGTTCTGCATGCTCTCCTCGGCGCCAAGCACCCGCAGATTGTCGTGCTCCTTGGTCATGGTGCGCTCGATGAGCTCATGGTCGATGCGATCGGGCGCCTCGAGGGCCTCGGACAGGCCGCGCCCGACGTCGAGGCTGAACGCCATGGCGGCATTTCCGTAATAGGGATCGAGGTCGACGAGCCCGACTTTGCGTCCGTTCTCATGGCCGAGTATCCAGGCCATGTTGGCGGCCACCATGGTCGCGCCGACGCCGCCGCGAGCGCCGACCAGCACGATGACATCCGCCAGGACCTTGGCGGCGCCCGGCCCGGTGGCCTGCGGTTCGGCGCGCCTGTGCGCGTTCTCGTAGGCCTGCTTCAGGCGGCCGGTATCGACCGGCTTGAGCAGATAGTCGGCGATCCCGGCATCCAGCATGTCCCGGAAGACGGTGATGTCGTTGACCTCGCCGATCGCGATGACCTGGGTCCCTGGATCGCAGACACCCGACAGCTTGTCGAGTTCACCCAGCGGCGCCGGGCTGCTCGCGAGGTCGACGAACAGGTATTCCGGCGTGTCCATGCCGGACAGCTTGCTCACCGCAGCGTCCATGCCGCCCATGACGACATCCTCTTCCGGCAGATAGAGTTCCCTGGCGAAGTCGACCAGCGCCGCATGCGTCGATTCGTCGGCTGCGAATGCCATGAAGTTCTTACTCACGCTCTTCCCCCACGGTTCGTCAGGTGCTTCGTCATTGTCCGTAGCGCCAATCCGCCATCAGCCGCCAACGGACTCGGTCTTGATCTGTTCGACCTTGCGGCCGCGATACCGGCTGACCGCCTCGGCGGCGAAGTCGCCTTCCGGAAAATCGAGCAGGTGTCCCTCGATCAGCGTCGACGGGTACGCCACCTGCTGCTGCAGCGAATTCGTCGTGGCACAACCGAAGTTCTTGAGCGGCATGTTGTAGAACGTGGTTTTCGTCTCCTCGCCCCACTTCCCGCACTCGTGCTGCCGCGTTGTGTATCGGTCGTAGCGGACCAGGATCACCTGATCGTACCCATCGTCTTCGGCCCCCGCTTCCGGTTCCTTGATCAGCTTGGTTTCCGGAATCAGGCCGACGCGGTTCAGAAACTCATGCACCTGGGCCCGCTGCTCCAGCCGCGCCCGGCGGGATGCCAGAACCACCGTGTCGCCGGTCTTGGCGCCGGCGCCGATCAGGAAGCCGTAGAGGTCGCGAAACTGCGAATCGTCGATCAGCGTGTTCGTGGTGCTCACCGGAACCAGGTGGCGATGGACGGTATGTTCCACCTGGTACGGCGGCTGGAACTGGTGGCCGCGATCGACCTCGGCATCGCTCAGCGGCTGGCTCGGCACGCAGGCGCCGAGCGCCAGGCCCGCGACCATCCAGATGACAGCGAAGGCGGGTTGGCGCACCGCTCGGGATTGGGTCTTGTCCGACATCTTACCGCGTTCCTCTATTCGAGTTTGAATCCGGGATGGCCGACCAGGCGCTGACCGCCGCTCGTCGCCACCCGCGAGGGCTGTCTGCCGCTCGATTCGTGGTACATGCCGCCCCACATGATCCGTTCGTAGTCGTTCGGCGCCTGGAAACCGTCCGTCGGCAGCGCGATCCGATCGGTGGTCGGCCGAACGATGTAAGGCGTCACAATGATCATCAGCTCGGTTTCCTCGCGCTGGAACTCGTCGGAGCGGAACAGCGTGCCAAGGATCGGGATGTCACCGAGGCCGGGAACCTTGTCGACGCTCTCGGCGATGTTGCTTTGCAGGAGTCCGGCCAGGACGAGGCTCTCGCCATTGCCGAGCTCGACGGTCGTCTCGGCGCGGCGGGTCGTCAGGCCGCGCACCGTCTGCCCGCCGATGGTCTCGGTGAAGCCGGAAAGTGCGCTGACCTCGGGGCGGACATAAACGCTGATCCGGCCCTGGTCGAGCAGCGTCGGCGTGAACGAGAGCGACACACCGAACGGCTTGTATTCGATGGTCACGTTGCCATCCTTGTCGGTCGTGCCGAACGGGATCTCGCCACCCGCAAGGAAGCTCGCGGTCTCGCCGCTCAGAGTCGTCAGGTTCGGCTCGGCCAGGACGTGGACCAGACCCTCGGTCTCGAGCGCGGTGACGACCGTTTCGACATTGACCGGACCGATCGTCTTGTTGATCGCGCCGAACGCCGTGCCGGAGAAGATTCCCTCGGTCAGAATCGTGCCGAACTGGATCGAGCTGCCGGTGACGGTGTGGTCGAAGCCGAATTCCTTGCTAATATTCCGGTTCACCTCGGCGATCTTCACCCGCAGGTTGATCTGGTTGGGCATCGACACGCTGAGCCGGTTCAGCATGCTGCCGCCGGGGCCGGTGACGCTCCTGGCGAGCTCGCGCACCTGCTCGGCCAGGGCCGGGCTCGCGACGACGCCGTCAAGCACCAGCGTGTTGTTGACCATCGAGGCCTGGACCCCGGCGTTCGGGATAAGCGCCTCGATCGAGGCGTTGAGCTGATCGAGATCGTAGCCGACCACGATCTTGCGGTTGAGCAGCACGCGCTCCTGCCGGTCGAGGGCGAACAGGGACGTCTCGCCCGTCGTCTTGCCGATCACATAGACCAGCTTCGACGATTTGAACTGAAGGTCTGCGATGTTGGGATCCGCAAGGAACACCGTTGCCGGAACCTGGTCGAGCCGCAGCAGGCGACCCTTGTTGACCTCCACGTAGATCACACCGCCATTGCTGTCGATGACCTCGAGCGCACCGGCGGGCGATCCCAGCAGGGAAGCGATCAATATCAGTGCGGCTGCGCCCCACCGCGGCATCCGCCACTGCAGTCCCACGACTGGCCTGTTGACCGTCATTATCCTGGTCCCCTTGCGTATGATCTTATTTGACGTTGACCGACTGCGACTTGGTGCCGCGCACGATCACGATCCGCGACCGGCTCGAGCCGCCACTGGTCGCCACAGTCTTCTTTTTGCCCGAGCCTCCGGAACCGGTCCGCGGCCTCGTCGGCTGCGGCAGGACGAGTTGCCGTGGCTTCTTCCCGCCGAACAGGAGGTCGCGCTCGACAGTCCAGCTGTCGCGCGAGATTTCCTCTTTCTCATCGTCCTGGGAGACGGCAAGAAGGTCCGAGCCAATCAGCGCGCCGGCCTGTGTGCCGTCGCTCATGCTGACCTGAAGGAGGCCGTCTTCGGTGCTGGCCATCCGTTTCTGCTCGTCCTTGTCCGGCGCGATACTGCGCAGGACGAATTCAAGGGAACCCATGCTGCTCGCAAGCGACAACGCCTCGACCTGGACCGGCGTCAGTTCCAGCGTGATCGTCTTGGCCGGCGTTGCGCCCGACGCCTGCGTCTTCTGGTCGATCGCAATGACCCGGATGTCGCGCATCAACGTCTGCGTAAACGGGAAACCCTTGCTCGAGCTCTTGACGTCCCAGAGGATATCGACGCGGTCGCCCGGCAGGATGAAGCCGGAAATGCCGGACACCTGGCTGACGCCGATCGACATCGCCCGCATGCCGGGTTGCAGTACCGCCGCGAGAAAGCCCCTGTCGCCGGCGCGCGCCACCAGCCCTGGCGTGAGCGGCTGGCCGGCCGCGATCGGCAGGCGGACAACGGCGCCAATGAAGTCCTCGATCGTCAGGCGCTTCTCTTCGCTCTTGCCCGCGTCGGTGAGCTTGTTCCCCTCGACCACATAGGTCGGCGCGACGCTCTCCTGCGGCCAGGTCTGCCAATGCAGGTTCTCGCGCCCGATCTGGGTGCCGACGACGAGATCGGACTTGGCGACCAGGACCCTTACGGTCGGAATCGTCGGCGGCACCTTCTGCCGCTCGTTCTGGACCTGGGCCTTGATCTCGTTCTGCTTGGCGTTGAGGAACTTCCACATCATGAATCCGGTGCCGCCGGCCATCGCCAGGCCAATCACGAGGACGATGATATTTCTTGCGTTCATAATTGCCGCCTCTCAAAGAAATCCGGGGTCACACAG
>CP070634.1:2871888-2900806 GCA_020356105.1 Rhodospirillales bacterium
GTGACGCGGCCGGGGCGATGTTGCGAGATCAGAGAGCGCTTCCGACAAAGGGCAGCGGGTGTTCACGCACCTCTTCGTGATCCGGGCCCTGTCATTCGTCCGTTCGCCTCGCGCCATCGCCGCATCCAATCAGGTGCCACATAGGTACCACGAGAAATCAAACCAAGGCAAAATGGCGACGCCTGGCTACGGATCAGGGGGTTGGGGGTTCGAATCCTCCCGGGCGCGCCATTTCTTGAGGCCAGGCAATACCTCACCCCGATCGCAGGGCCGGCTCAGCCGGCTCCGGCCTCGTCCCGCGTGTCGAGCCAGGATGCGAACAGCGTGTAGCCGACCGCCAGCACCACCGGGCCGACGAAGATACCGATCAGCCCGTAGCCGATTGTGCCGCCGACAACGCCCAGGAAGATGACGAGTACCGGAACCGCGGCGCCGCGCCCCATGAGAAGGGGCTTGAGCACATTGTCCATCAGCATGACCGGGACGACCCAGACGAGATAGATCACCGCGGCAAGGGTGCTCGCCTCGGCAAACATGTAGATCGCGGTCGCGATCAGGACCAGGCCGGGCCCCAGCTGGACGACGGAGAGCAGCAGGCACAGGAAGGTCCACAGCCCGGCGCCGGGAATGCCGGCGACGATCATGCCGAAGCCCGCGAACACGGTCTGGATCACCGCCGTGCCGAGGATCCCGCGCGTAACCGTGCGGACCGTTCCCTCCACCATGCGGACAAGGCTTTCGCCCCTCCCTGCGACAAGACGCTCGGCGAGAGCGACCGCACCCCGGTTCACGGCGGCGGCGCGCGTCATCGCGATGCCGGCGATGATCGTTGCGATGAGGAACTGCAGCAGCGCGAAGCCAGTGGTTGCGGCGCCGGACGCCAGGGCCTCGCCCAGCCACTTGATCTGCGGCTCGACGACCTCCACCGCCTCGACCACGTTGGTCGCGGCGAGCGTCCAGAATTCATGCAGCTCGGCGCCGATGACGGGCCAGTCCCGGACCGAATCATCGGGCATTGGCAACTGCAGGGTGCCGTCCCTGGCCGCGGCGAGCAGGGCCTGGCTGTCCTTGACGAACAACACCCCGAGCGAGCCGATCGGGCCCAGCAGCACCACCACCGCCGCCAGCGTCAGCAGCGTCGCCGACAGGCCGCGTCGCCCGCCGACCAGACGAGCAAGGCGCAGGCACAGGGGATACATTGCGGTGGCGACGATCCCCGCCCACATCAGGATCATGATGAAGGGGCTGAGGATGTAGAGGCACAAATAGGCGAGCAATCCGACGAGCCCGATCTTGATCGCCGCGTCGATCGCATTGCGCGAGAAATTCTGCTGTGAATCGCCGGTGTTCTGGGTCATGCGTCAGTTTCCATCCGTATCGCGGGAGCTGGTCGAAGCATCGCCTCCGGCCGATCTGCCTGTCCGCCGGAGCCTCACTGCGAGGGCCCTTACGCGAGCTATAAGAGACCGCGCGACTCCAGGCAACAGGCGCGTTCGGGCAAGATACGCCTTCGCACGTGACAGCTGAAGCGGCACATTTACCAGCGCTCTGCGCGCCCTTGCAAGGGACGCCGCCGCCCGATCGACGCGCATCCGCAGTCGGGGCAGGGCCGGCGACAGTATCTCGATGAGCGTGTAGACGCCAACGATATAAACGCCGGCGAGGGCAATCTGCGCGATGCGATCGATCGCCTTCAGGTCGGCGTCGCCACCGAGTGGCGCAAGGCTGCCGCCCAGGATCACCAGGACGGCGCTGAATGCGCTCGCCCACAGATCCGATGCCGGAGTGCCGGCGAAGGCCGGGCCGGAGACCAGCAGCGCCATCGCGAATACCAGGGCCAGCATCAACGGAACGCTCGGGGCCGCTACCAGCAGAAAATAGGCTGCAATCGCGATCGCGGCGCCGCCCATGTTGGCGATCAGGATGGCCTTGGTTGCCTGCAGGCCGGACACCGCACTCAGCTGCTGCGCCATGATCGCCGAAAACAGCAGCGTCAGCACCATGCTCCATCCGAAGGCGAGATAGGCGAGTGCGATCGGCGTGACGACCAGCGTCATCTTGAGGGCCGCCATGTCGGCGTCGATCGATTCGGCGGGTTCTGCCTTTGCCGCCATCGGTTGGGGCGTGGACGTCGCTGGCAGAATTGCGAAGCCGAGCCAACTCAGCAGGATTGCGAGTGCGAGATTCAACAAGAAGCCGCCGGCGATGACGTTCGCGATCTGGGGTGATGATTGCCCGACAAGCGGCAGGATCAGCAGGGCGACAAGCAGCAGGAGGACGGTCAGCGCGGAGCCGCCGGCAGCGCCGAGTCGAAAGGCGAGCGCCAACCCGACGACGATGACGACCACCGCCACCAGGGGGTAGGGCAGCACGAGGTAGACGATGGCCATGCCGAGCAGCAGGATGGCGGCGGTTTCGGCCAGCAGCCGCAGGGACGCCGTCAGCCCCGGCGGCGTCGGCATGCGCAGGAAGGTGGCGGCCAGGACCGGGGCCAGGAACGCCAGTGGCCAGCCGAGCAGCTGCCCGAGGCCGAAGCCGAGCGTTATGACAACCGCAAAACGGAGTCGGGCGCGTGCGGCATCGCGGCCCGCTGTCGCGGCGACGTCAGTAGCCATACGACAACAGGCTGGCGAGGCGAATCCGCAGATAGGCAAGGGCGTTGAGGATGAAATTCCGCCCGGTATAGACGGTCACGTCGGCCTGTGAGTTGACGCGCAGACCGATCCCGTCCTCGTGACGGTAATCGACCAGCCTGATGGTGACGGGAAAGCGCTGGGGATCGCGCAGCCAGCCCGTGCTCTGTTCGACCCGCGCAAGCCCGCCCAGCTCGCCCTGGCGCCCGGCGACCGCGCCGGGTGCGAGGCTCACGATCTCGCCGGCGAAGATTCGCCCCGGTGCGATGTCGAAGGCGATGTCGACCGGATCCCCGGCCTTGATGCGCCCGAGATTGTTCTCCGTGAAATAGGCCTCGATCCAGACGTCCTCGATGGTGATCAGCGTCATCAACGGCTGGCCAGCCCTCGCATAGGCGCCTTCATCGATCGCAAGATTGGCGATCAGACCGTCCGCGGGCGCCCGGATCTCGGTCCATTCGAGATCGAGCCGCGCCTTCGCCAGTTCGGCGAGGGCGGCCCGGAATTTGGGGTTTTCGCTACCCTCGGAACCCATCTGCTGCTTGGCGCGTTCGAGCTCCGCCTCGGCGGTCTGAACCTGCGAGTTGGCCTGCACCAACTTGGCCCTGGCGTCATCGGCGAGTGCTGCTGTCGCCAGACCCTTCTTCTCCAGCTCGAAGACTCGCGCCGTCTGGACTTCCATGTTGGAAAGCCGGCTGCGCGCTTCGGCAAGCCGCGCCTGCGCGGCGTCGACAGCAGCCGTGCTGGCACCGATGTCCTGGCCGGTCAGATCAAGACTGGCCTGTGCGCTCTCGACGGCCAGTCGATACGGGCGCTGATCGATCCGCAACAGCAGGTCGCCCGCCGCCACGAGGCCGTTGTTCTCGACCGCGATCTCCTGCACATAGCCGGAGACCTGCGGCACGATGGGCACCACGAACGCGTGCACCCGCGCGTTGCTGGTGTAGGGGGTCAGGCGATCGGCCGCCAGGTACCAGACCAAGAGAAAGACGCACAGACCGACCGCAATGTTCGTCCAACGCCGCATGCCGTTCCTCCTGACCCGCTGTCCCGCGCCACCAGCACGAACATGCACGAACCTACCCGGCCCGCGCAAGCCGCAGCGAACCCGACCGTCGATCGGCGGCGCGTCCAGCGCACCGCGGGGCGCCAGGGCGTAAACGAAACGTTAACCCTGGCTTGCTATCCTCGCGGCTTCATGACCGGTCCGGACTCACCTGCGGCGCGGTTCGCGTCTCGGGGCAGAAGGGAAAAAGGAGAGATCGACGGTGACAGGCTTGGACTACGACGCGCGCATGGCAGCGCTTTGGATCCTGCACGGCGCGGCATGCGTCAAACTCCTCAAATCGCATGGTAGGCTGCTGCATGCCGAGAATTTCGAAGCGGCGTTGCGCGAGTTTACGGACATCATCGCCGATGAGGTCGGCCACGATACGCTGACCGAGGCGATGAACTGGGCCGCCGGCCAGGTAGCCGTCGATCCGGGCATGGCCGATCAGCCGCCGGCCTCGATCCACTGACCCACCACCGGACTCCCTGATTTGCGGATCATGGCCCACCCTCGACCGGGGTGGGCCATTGTCTCGGCTCGAAAACGGCGGAAGACAGCCCCCTAGATCCTCTCGCCCCCCTGCAGCGGCGTAAAACGCACGGGCAAGGTCCGGGTGCTTCGCATCTCTCCGTCCGGCATCTTCTCGATCACCGTCAGATATTGTGGGCCGTCGCGCGGGCCGAGCGGCAACACCATTCGCCCGCCGGTCTTCAGCTGGCGCAGCAGGACCGGCGGCACGTGATCGACGGCCTCCTTGATGATCATGGCATCGAACGGCGCATGCCGCGGCGCGCCGTAATATCCATCCGATGCGAGGACCTCGACATTTTCGTAACCGAGGCGCTTGAGCCGCGCGGACGCCTCCAGCGCGAGTGGCGCCAGCGTCTCGACGCTGACGACGCGGCGGACCAGCCCCGCCAGGACCGCCGCATGGTAGCCCGCGCCGGTGCCGGTCTCGAAGACGACATCATCGGGCGACAGCGCGGCAAGATGCGTCATCAGCGCCACCAGATAGGGCTGCGCAATGCTCTGTTCTTGGTTGACCGGCAATGGCATGTCGGCATAGGCGAGTTCGTCGAGCGCCGGCGGGACGAACAGATGACGCGGGACCTGGCCCATCACCTCCATGATCCGTGGATCGATCTCCGCCACACCCGTCTCATCGGCCGCGATCGCCGCGTGCGCGCCGATCGCGCGCAGCATGGCGATCCGTTCCGCCGATCGCGAGCCGTCCTGTTCAGCCTGGCCGTTCGCGTGATCGAGCGAGGCCGCGTGGATCACGACCGCCGCGACGAGCAGCCGCAAGGTGCTGCGGATGGCCGATATCGGCAGCTTTCGAAACATGGTCATGGCGTAATCGTATCACATTCTCGCGCGCGGTTCGCCCAGTTGGCACGATTTCTGCTACACCAATCCCTGCAACCCTTCCTTATGCCAACTCGGCCCCGATGCATGATTCATCGGGGCTATTTTTTTGCCTTCTTTCCACTGAAATTCATAGGTTTTGCCAGGGTTCCGCAGCGACGTGGCGGCGATTGACGGTAGAGAAGACCGATTCTGGCACAGTCATTGCATCGTTCAGGGGTGCAACCCTTCCTTATGCCAACTCGGCCCCGGCACCGTTCTTTTTAAGATCGCGTATCGGGGCCTTTTTATTTTCAGAAAATCAGTGTGTTATCACCCGTCCGCCAGGATTGGCCGGCGGCCGTTGCGCCGCACCGTCTTTGCAAAATGCAAATGGCTCATCTTGCGGAATGCGATCAAGCAGGCCGATAAGCCGATGAATTTACAGCGGTTTGATGCCGAGCCCGGGTCAAGGCGCTTGCCGCCGGTCCGGAGGCCTGATGCGACCGGCCCACAGTCCGCGCCGTGCTCGCCGGGCATCCTCCTGGTCGGCGCGGTAACGTTCGACGCCCTCGGCGGCCTCGGCCCAGCCGCTGCGAACCAGCGCCTCGTTGATGTCGCGCTCCCCGACATAGCAGGTCGCATAGGCCGAACCGTCACCCGAACGCTGAGTCTCGATGTCGCAGGACAACCGCAATCCGTCGGCCAGGCGGATCAATTCTGCCCAGGCGATCACGCCGCAGCGAAACCGGCGTTCACCGGATTCGCAAAGCTGGTCCAGCCCGGGAGCCGCTGCACCGTACAGCCGAACCGGGGTGCCACCAACACCGATCTCGTTGCCGGAGCGCACCTCGGCGAGCCCCTCGATTTCCTGACTTGCGGCCGGGCCGCCGGCAATCGAAACGGCGATCGACAGGCACAATGCAAATCTGGCCGGGACGGTCATGAACAGCTCCGCGAAGTGTTCGAGATCTGCAAGATAATACCTGGCGCGCCGAAAAGCGACATCGCGGATGCCATCAACGGGAGATTGATGTGACATGACATTGGGCCGGGGCTAGAGTGCCGCGCAGTCCCGCTCGAATGGCAACGACGAATCTTCGAAGAGAAACGATGCGACACCTGCTCTGGGCCGTATTGGCGATGTTCACTCTGGCCGGCATGCCGACGGTTGCACCGGCCGCGGAAGCAACCGCGGAGGCGGTCACCGTAGCGGATCTCGAGGATCTGGTCGCGACGATCGAGGACGACGCGCAGCGGCAGCAGCTGGTGAACAGGCTCAAGACCCTTATCGAGGTCAAGAAGTCGGAGGCGAGCGCGACCCGGGCCGCCGAACCGTCACTTGCGCAATTGCTGATCGAGCAGCTGTCGACGCTGAGCGAGGGGCTCGGCAAGGAGCTGTCGGCGGTCTCGAGCGCCCTGCTGGGACTTCCCACCATCTACCGGGAGCTGAAGGCCGGCCTGATGGATCCCAATATCCGTGAGGAATGGTTGATCGGCCTGCTCTCGTTCATCGCCGTCGTCGGCGCCGGTCTGGTGGCGAGACGGATCGCAAGGCTCATCCTGAAGCGGCCGCTGGCCGCGGTGTCCCAGGTCAGGGACGAGGGCGTCCTGGTCAAGATTCCATTCCTGCTCGCCCGGCTGGCGCTGATCCTGATCCCGTCGCTCGCCTTCGCCGCCGCCGGCTGGGCCGCGGTCGGCTTGTTCGAGGCAAGGAGCATTGCGCGGCCGGTGGCGCTGGCGATCATCTATGCGGTGGCGCTCGCCGGCGCCGTCAACGCGGTCGCCAGGGTCGTGCTGGCACCGCGTGCGCCGGAGGCGCGGCCATTCCGCATGGGCAACGAGACGGCGGCGTATCTGTACATCTGGGTGCGGCGCCTCGGCGGCGTCGGGATCTACGGATATTTCGGCGTCACGATCACCGGCCTTCTGGGACTGTCGCGGCGCGCCCAGGAGGTCCTGGTCAGCCTGGTCGGTCTGGCCCTGGCGCTGCTCCTGATCATGCTGATCCTGCAGAACCGGCAATCCGTTGCGCGGCTGATCGGCGGCACCGATGACGGCCGATTGAGACGGGCCCGGCAGCGTCTCGCCGACCTCTGGCACGTGCTGGCGGTTCTCTATGTCGTCGTGGTCTTCCTTGTCTGGCTGGTCGGGGCGCCCGGCGGCTTCGTCTATGTGGTCCGGGCCACGGCGCTGAGCGCGCTGTCGATCGCGGCGACCGTGATCATGCTGAAATTCGTCCTCGGCATGGTCGACCGGGCGTTCGCGCTGTCGCACGATATCGAGGATCGGTTGCCCGGCCTCGAGGCCCGGGTCAACCGCTATCTTCCGGCGATAAAGGCGGTCTTGCGAGGACTTGCTTTGCTGATCGCCGTGCTGGCGGTACTGCAGGCCTGGGGCGTCGACGTGCTGATCTGGCTCGGCGAGCCGGGCGGCCGGGAGTTGATGGGGCGGTTCGCCAGCGTAGGCGCCATCATCCTGCTCGCCCTGATCGGCTGGGAGGCGGTCAGTACCAGCATCGAGCGGTACCTTGCCACCGACACCGCAGCCCAGAGCCAGCGTGCGCGGACATTGCTGCCGCTCATGCGCAAGGTGACCCTGTTTGCGTTGACGGTGGTGGTGGGGCTGACCGTGCTCTCCGAACTCGGGATCAACATCGCGCCGCTGCTGGCCGGCGCGGGCGTCATCGGCCTCGCGGTCGGGTTCGGAGCTCAGACCCTGGTGCGCGACATCATTACAGGCCTGTTCATCCTGATCGAGGACACGGTCTCGGTCGGCGACTTCGTCACGCTCGGCGGACACGGGGGAACGGTCGAAGCGTTGTCGATCCGCTCGATTCGGCTACGCGACCCGTCGGGCATCGTGCACACCATCCCGTTCAGCGACGTGACCACCGTGGTCAACCACACGCGCGAGTTCGCCTATGCCATGCTGGATATCGGCGTCGCCTACAAGGAGGACGTCGACGCGGTATCACGGGTGATCGAGGAGGTCGGGGCCGAGCTGCGTCAGGATCCGGAGATGGCCGACGACATCCTCGAGGATCTGCAGTTGCTGGGTCTCGACCGGTTCGACGATTCCGCCGTCGTGATCCGGGCCCGCATCAAGACGGCGCCGGGCAAGCAGTGGGCTATGCGGCGCGCCTTCAATCGCCTACTCAAACAGCGGTTCGATGCCGAGGGCATCGAGATTCCGTTCCCCCAGCGGACGGTCTGGTTCGCGCGGGAGCCGGCCCAGGATGAATTACCGGAGCGAGGCGCGGCACCCGGAGCCGGCATCGGCGATGCGGCGAAGGGGGATGCGTCTGGCTCCTGATGCGCCGCCGCGCCTCAGCCGGCAAGACGGCCGCGCTGCACCACGTCTGCGACGGGAAACAGAAGGCTGACGCGGGCGCCACTGCCCTCCGGACGGTCGATCTCGACGCGAGCACCGATGAGTTCGGCAAGGCTGATCGAGACCGGCAGGCCGAATCCGAGGCCCTCGCGCGGGCCGGCCGCAGGTTCGTCCTTCGATGGCCGCGGTCGGCGCCGGGTTCGAGGCAATCCATTCGCTGCGATGCCGGCACGGCCGTTGCCCACGCTGACCCGCGCTGTGCCGCCCTCATCCAATGAAAGTTCGACCCGCACCTGACCGCCGGCAGGCGTCGATTTGACGGCGTATGACAGAAGGATCGCGAGGATCTGCCGCAGGCGGTCGGGATCGGTGCGGACCGCCGGCGGATCGGATGCAATGTCCACCTGCACCGTGACGCCGCCGGCCACGGCCGACGACTCGACCGATGCCGCGGCATCCGCCAGCGCCGCCGCGAGGTCGGCCTCCGCGGCGGCGAATTCGAGGCCGCCCGAATCGAAATTGGCAATGTCGAGAATGTCGTCGATGATCGTCTTGAGGTGGTGGGCGCTGCGCGAAATATGCTGCGTATACTCGCGGTAGCGATCCAGATCCGGCTCGCCGAACGAATTATCGCTGATCCCCTCCGCGAAGCCGATGATCGCGTTGAGCGGCGTGCGCAGCTCGTGACTGACGTTGGCCAGAAACTCTGTCTTTACGCGGCTTGCCGCCTCGGCCGCGTCCTTGGCCTCGCGCAGTTCGGATTCGACCCATTTGCGGAAGGTGATGTCCTGCGCCACGGTGATGACATTGACGACCCGGTTGTCCTCGTCCCGCAGGGCCGACTTGGTCGACAGAAAGGTTCGCGCCATGCCGGTGGCGTCGGTCAGCTCCTCTTCGTACCCCGACAGCGTGCCGACCCCGCGGAACACCTCCGCGTTGGCGGCCTTTTCGCGTTTGCCGTGCGCGGGCCCGAGGATGTCCTCGATCGGCGCGCCGATCGCCTCATCCGGCGTCTTGCCGACGAAGGCGGCAAGATACTGATTGATGAAGACGAAATTGCCTTCGCGGTCGGCGACCGAAACGATGGCCGGCACGGTGTCGATGATTCCCCGCAGATTGTTCCGTGTGGCCTTGAGATCGCGGCGATATCGCCGCTCCTTGGCGGCCAGCCCACGTTCCAGCAGTTCCGCACGGGTCTTGATGCTCTTGAGCGTGTTGGAAATCGCAAGCAGGTTGCGGGCGCGAAGCGCGAACTCCCCGGGATCCGGCGGATCGGCCAGAACGTCGGATACGCCGGCCTCCAGCGCGCGATACCGCATTTGGCGGGCCTCACGATCCGCCAGCAGGATGATTGGGGTGTCCTCGCACTCCGCAATCTTGCGGAACCGGCGGATCGCCCGAACGCCGTTGTGTGCCGGCATCGTGCGCCCAACGACAACCAGGTCGGGCGGCGCGGCCGTGGCCGACTCGATCGCCTTGCCGAGGGTGGCGAACCCCTCGACAATGACATCCGCCGTCACCGAGGCCGCCAGACCAAGTATCTGTCGACGTCTCTCGGGACGGTCGTCGATCACGATGATTAAGGGCATACCGAACAGCGAACTCGTGCACGTTGCGCGTCAGTAACCCGGTAATGAATATTGGGAATTTCCTAACAAATTATGTACTTTTCGAGTTTGCCCGAGACCAAGGTCAGGAATGCCGCACTTGAATTCCGGAATATTTCGGTTCTTTAACGCCGCCGGTCTCGCGGTCCTGGCCGCAAGGCCGCTTCGGGAGACCGGATGCGGGCCCGCCGAGGCGGCGCCGTGAAGGTCCTGGTGCTGGGCGCCGGTGTCGCCGGCGTGTCGGCCGCCTGGAGCTTGCTGCGCGACGGTCACCAAGTGGAGGTCGTCGAGCGGCAACCGCAGGCGGCGCTGGAGACCAGCTATGCGAATGCCGGGCTGATTGCTCCGGGACATGCCTTCGCCTGGGCCTCGCCCAAGGCGCCGCGGACCCTCCTCAGATCGTTGTGGCGTGACGACCAGGCCCTGCGCCTGCGGTTGACCGCCGATCCGCGCATGTGGGCCTGGGCCTTGCGCTTCCTGCGCCAGTGCACGGCGTCGCGCGCGCGGATCAACACGCTGCGCAAACACGCCCTTTGTCTCTATTCGCAGCGCCTGTTCCACGAGCTTATCGCCGAGACCGGCATCGACTACGACGGCCGCACCGGGGGTCTGGTCTACCTCTACAGGACCCCCGAATCGCTGGCTCGCGGCGTCGCCAACATGAAGATCCTGGCCGAGCACGGGCAGCAGCAGGAAGTGGTCGATCCCGACCGGCTGGCAGAGATCGACCCGGCGCTCGCCGCCGCGCGCGGCCGCATCGCGGGCGCCATCTATTGCCCGACCGATGAGAGCGGCGACGCCCGGCTCTTTACCGCCGGTCTTGCTTCGTTGTGCGAGGCGCGCGGCGCGGTGTTCCATTTCGCTTGCGCCGTGCGGGCCATCGTCGGCGCGGGCGACCGCATCGAACGCGTGATTACCGACCGGGGCGACATGACGGCCGACCTCTATGTCCTGTCGCTCGGCTGCTACAGTGCGCAGCAGGTGCGGCCCCTCGGCGTGGCGCTGCCCATCTACCCGGTCAAGGGGTATTCGGTGACGGTGCCGCTGGGCGCCGCAGGCGCGGCGCCGGCAATCGGTGGCGTCGACGAGGACCATCTCGTCGCCTATTGCCCGATGGGCGATCGCCTGCGGGTCACCGCAACCGCGGAATTCGCCGGCTACAGCACGAGCCACCGACCCGCCGATTTTCGCGGCATGCTGCGCGCCATCCGCGAGTTGTTCCCGCAGGGCGGCGATTTCGCGCGTCCGGACTACTGGGCGGGGCTCCGGCCGATGACCCCCGAAGGCACGCCGATCCTGGGCTTCGGAAAACATCGCAACCTCTGCTACAATACCGGACACGGTCATATGGGCTGGACCATGGCCAGCGGCACCGCGGCGATCGTCGCCGACCTCGTCGCCGGCCGGTCGCCGGAACTGGCACTGGATGGCATGACGCCGCGTTGAGCGGCCGCGCCGCAGGGAGGAACCGATCGGATGGCCAAGGCGGACAGCGTTGATAGAGATATCGATGGCGGCTTCGTCAACCTGACGAACCTGCCGTTCCGGACCGATGGCGGGATCGCGGCACGGGCCCGGATCGGCGTCGTCGTGCTGGCTTCCGACCACACGATCGAGCACGAGTTTCGCCAGCTCATCGATCTCCCGGGTGTCGCCGTCTACCAGGCGCGGATCCGCAACGATCCGTCGATCAACCCGGCCACCCTCGCCGCCATGGAACCGCGGATCGCGCCGACCGTCGATCTGATCCTTCCCGGCATGGCGCTCGACGTCGTGGCGTATGGCTGCACCTCGGCCAGCATGGTTCTCGGCGAACAGACCGTCTTCGAGCGCATTCGCGAGGCACGGCCGGGCGTTGCCTGCACGACGCCGATCACAGCCGCGTTTGCCGCGTTCGAGGCGTTCGGCGCGCGCGACATCGCGGTGCTGACGCCGTACCGAGACGACGTTAACGAGAAGGTCCGCGACTATATCGAGGCGCGCGGATACCGGGTGCGCGCCTTCGGCTCGTTCAACGAGGAGAACGACAACGTCGTCGCCGCGATCGATCCGTCATCGACCCGCGCCGCGATCCTCGAGCTTGGCAGCATCGACGGCGTCGAGGCCGTGTTCGTATCCTGTACGGGTCTCCGGCTGGCCAGCATCGCGCGCGCGGTCGAGGCGGAGCTGGGCCGGCCGGTGACATCCAGCAACCACGCTCTGGCCTGGCACTGCCTGCGCCTTGCGGGCGTCGACGATGCGCAGCCGCAATTCGGCCGCCTGTTCAGCCTGCCGCTGGCGTGAGCCTTATCTGACGATCATCACCGAGTTTGCCGCCCGTTCGAGCACCTGATAGGCGATATCGGTCTCGAACAGCCACCATTTGCGGGGCTTGTTGGAGCGGCCGATCACGATGACCGAATAGTCGGCGCCCGCCCGCACGATCTCCTCCACCGGGTCGCCGGTCTTCAACAGGGTCTCGACGACCTCGAGGCCCTCCTCCTCAATGGCTTTGCGGGTCCGCAGCAGGATATCGGCGCCGTCGACCTCGGTGGCGGCCTCGGGAACCACCGTGATCAGCGAGATCGGGCAGCTGCACCGGCTGGCCAGGATCGCGTCCTTGCGCGCGATGTCGATGGCGTTATCGGTCCCGTCGGTGCAGATCAGATGACCGCGCCCCTGCTCCAATTCCCTGGCCACGATCACCGAACAGGGGGCGCGGGCAACCACCTTCTGGGCCACGGCGGGATCCCAGATAGTCTTTATGACTCCGGTCTGCCAGCGTTCGGACGCCCCGATGATCAGAAGGTCGTATCCGCCACCCTCGGCCTCCTCGAGGATGCCGCCGACGATGTCGGGGGCGACCTCCAGCTTGAGGGTGACCCTCTTGCCCTTGCTGCTGGTATAGACGACCGAGTTGTCGCCCAGCGGGTCACCCTGCTTGTCGACATGGACGGTCTGCTGCGCCCAGTCGTCGCTCATCAATCCCAACTCGGTGAGAATTTGCTGGCCCTTCATCAAATGCTTGGTGCCGGGCAGCTCGAGACCCCACTGCAGCAGATTTTCCCGAACCACGCGCGCCTCGAGGCCGCCGGACCGCAATCCCTGGTCGACCGGCCGGACGAACAGAAGACAGATGTCGGCGTCGACGCCGCCGCCGAGCCGCGCCGCGTACCGAAGGCCGCGGTACGATTCGTCCGAACCGTCGATACAGACCAGAATGCGGAACCGTTTTTCGTCCGGCCTGTCCATACGCGTCGCCCCCGCAAGCCTACGCCAGCAGCGGCCAGTACATCGCGGCCGCAAACAGACTAATGATGGTGGAAACCAGGACCATTTTCCAGCCGGCTTTGAGAAAATCCGTTGTTTTTAGATATCCCGACGCATAGACGATCGTGCAGGCCGGCGTGCCGACCACCGTCAAATAGGCGAAGGCGGAGGCGATCGCGGTGAGGAAACCGAGCACCAGCGGCTCCTCGCCGGCGGCGACCGCCAGCTTGAGCACGATCGGTCCGAGCACCGCCACCGCCGCGCCGTTGGACATGGTGTTGGTCACCAGCGTGCTCAAAGCCATGACCGCGGCCCACAGGCCGAAGCCCTCGCCGGCGCCGACCGGCTCAAGCAGCGCAAGGAAGCTCTCGGCAATCCACAGTGCGGCACCGGTCTCCTTCATCTGCACGCCGAGCGAGATCACCGCCGCATAGAGCAGAACCACACCCCAGTTGACGCCGTTGTTGATCTCCTCCCAGCCGACGAGGCCGACCACCAGGAAGGCGGCGGCACCGAGAATCGCGACGATGCCGAGGCCGATCGAATCGGAGGCGAAAATCCACAGCAGCAGGATCACCACGAAGATCAGAATCGTCGACCAGTCGGAAACCTTCATCGCCCCCTGATCGGCGAGCTGGGCCCGCAGCCGCACGACGGCGCGCGCGATATTCTTCTGTTTCGGCTTGAAGGTGAAGAACAGAACGGCGGTGACGAACGGCACCTGGATGAGGAACAGCGGATAGGCGAACATCATCCAGCGCATGTAGTTGACCGCGTATTTCCACGTGTCGGGATCGTTGGCGTCGTAGAAGAACTCTCTCCAGTAGCCGATCATGATCGCGTTGCGGGCGCCGCCGGACGGCGTGCCGATGCCGGCGATCGAGGCCCCGTAACTGATCGAGAACAGCAGCACGGCCGCCAGCCGGCGGACCTGTGCCGGGTCGTCCGAGGTCAGACGGATCAGCGTAACGCCCACCGGGAGCATCATCGCCGCGACCGTGTGCTCGCCGACGAACGAGGCGAGCACCCCAGAGACCAGGGTGATGCCCATGCAGACATTGGCGGTACGCGTCCCGGTGAAACGGACGATCAGGAAGGCCAGACGGCGGTCCAGCTTCTGCTTGACGACCGCCACCGCGATCATCAGCGAGCCCATGATGAACAACACGGAATCGTTCATCAGGCTGCGCGCGACGTCCGAGGAGGCCCGCCCCAGCAACAGCACCTCGCCAACGATCAGCAGCAGGGCGACCGTGGGCAAGGGCACCGGCTCGGTCACGAACAGGATGGTCGCGATGACCGACATGGCGAGCACGATCATGCCTTCGCGCGTCAGCCCGTCCGGAAGCGGCAGATTGAGGAGAACCGCGCCGATGGCAAACGCGATGAACAGCCAGCGGCGCGCCATCAGATAGCTCAGCCAGGCGCGCAGCGGGATATGGAAAAGACCCTGCCAGCTCTTGTTCAGCGCGCCCTGACCGCTGACGAGCGCCGCACGCGCTGTCCGGAGGAGCGTTCCGTCAGTATCGTGCTCCATGCCCGAAGAAGGTCGCTTTCCAGCTAGCCGATAGTACACACAGTATTTGCTAATGTGCGCCAGTTTTCAAGGAATTGAAACAAATCTTTCGGACGCGTGCAGTGCGGCGCCCCGGAGCAGCCGACCGACGCAGCGGTCGCACGACCCGAAGTTATTCAAAAGAAAGAGGAAGATGGTGCCGACGCGCAGATTTGAACTGCGGACCTACTGATTACGAATCAGTTGCTCTACCGCTGAGCTACGTCGGCACGGGGCGAGCGGAACATAGGACCAAGCGGCCCCGAGTGCAAGTGATCCCTTGCGCCCCGTCGGCCGCCCGCGGCGGCGCATTGCCGCGCAGAACGCGTTGCCCCTCCCCCATTGTCTGGACGACCCTGTACCTGCCCCGTCAAGGGGTCGGCGGCGGTTTGCGCTCGCCCTGCCGGGAGGGCAAGGATGGCTTGCGCTGCGATCGATCCGATGCCGACGGGGCGGGTTTCGGTGCGGCCAACCGCATCGCCCGCGGTGGCGGCTGCCAGGCGAGCGATCCGAATTCGTTGCAGTTGCCGCACAGCGCGGTCCACGATCCGGCCACGGCGCCGCAGCTGTTGCAGACCCAGGCCTCGTCCGGCATCGCCGTGGTGGCCCGAGCCAGCCACTGACGCGAGGCCGCCATATCGCCGTTCTCCAGCTCCTCCAGCTCGGCCATCAGCCGGCACACCCCCGCCGTCGGGGCGTTTCCGCCGGCGGCGTCCAGGTGCTTGCGCGCCTCCCCCCACAGGCGCGCCGCCAGAGACGCTTCGGCCAGGGCGATATGGCTTTCCCTATGATCGGGCCGAAAGCTGAACAGCCGCTGGAAGCGCTTGACCCGAACCAGCGGATCCGTCTCCTCGATCAGCGCGCCATAGGCGGCACCCAGTTCCGGCGTCGGGCCCCGGGCCCAAGCCTCTTCGATCAGGCGCACGGCCCGGCCGACGCGGTCTTTGGCCTTGAACAAGCGGGCCAGCGCCAGGGTCGCGGGGACCAGCCCCGGATCGAGGTCGTGTGCCTCGCGGGCCCGGCTGAGCGCCGTATCAAGGTCGCCCTCCGCCTCGGCGACCCGGCTTTGCTCGACCAGTACCGCGGCGCGGCGGCGACGGGCATCGGCCGCCGGCAGGGTCTTGCGACGGATCGCCGTGGCGATGGTCTCGTTGGCATCGCTCCACAGCGCGGATTCGACCTGAAGCTCGAACAACTGGTCGACCACCCACTCGGTTTCGGGGCGCAACCTGTAGGCGCGTTCGGCAAGCCGCAGGGCTTCCGCTTTGTCGCCAGCCTTGATCGCCTGCATCAGCAAGCCGCGGACACCGAGAAACGCCGTGTCCGGATGGTCGAGCATGGCCTCGAAATAGCGCCTTGCCGCGGTCTCCTCGCCGCCGAGCTGCGCCGCCTGGGCCGACAGCAGCATGGTCAGCGGGGGCTCGTCGAGCAGCGCGTCCGCCCTGCGGGCCGCGCGGCGTGCCTCCTGCACGTCGCCGGCGGCCACCGCCACCATGCCCTGGGTCAGCGCCTTGTAGCCACGCTGCCGGCGACTCATCCGCCGCGACTCGAAGAACTGGCCCGGCGCCCGCCGGATCGCACCCCAAAACCGCGCGACGATCACCACGAGCACGATCAGAATGGCAATGACCAGCACCAGGAGTCCCACGGACATATCGATCCGCCAACCCTGCCAGTCGATGGCAATCCGCCCGGGCCACCGGTGGGTCAATGCCCAGGCGGCCCCCACGACCACGGCAATCTGCGCGAACAGGAAGAGGGCGCGGGTCATTGGCCGCCGGTCCCCGCGGTACCGGCCAGCGGCGCGATCACCTGGCCGTAAAGCGCTTCGATTTCCCGCTCGGCCGCAAGGCGCGCCTCAACCTGAGCGAGCCAGGCATTGCCATCCGGACCGAGCGAGCCGGCGCCCGCGAACGCGGCAACGGCAGCGGCGAGATCACCGCGCTCCATGGCAATCTCGGCCCGGCTGACCGGTGACAGTTCGCCGTCGCCGTCGACCCGGCGGATGGTGACAAGACCCTTCAGACTGTTCCAGACGCTGTCCAGCCAGGTTTCCTCCTCGGTACTGAGCAGCGCGCGGCCCATCTGCGGTGTGATCTCGACGAACCGGCGCTGGAGCGCCAGACGATCGGGTATTCCGGAATCAGCCCAGGGATCGAGAGCGGCCATCGCACCGCCCTCGACGATCACCGGATCTTCGCGGCCCAGCTCGTACAGCCGATCGAGCGCGGCGCGGTAGGGTTTGCCGCTGTCGAGAGCCGCTTCGACCTGGCCGATCGCGAGCGCGAGCGCAGCGATCTTCTCGCCCGTCTGAACGGGCCGCGTTTCGAGCTCGGTGACACGGGTCTCGAGGGCGGCACTCGCCTTCGCGACGGTGCCGATCTCGGCCTTGAACGACGCTTCCAGCGCCGCAAATCCGGCGCGCAGCGACTCCAGCTGGCCGACCAGCTCGGTGAGCTCACGCTGCACCGGCTCGGGGATCCGGCCCTGCGCCGATTCGAGCGCCGCGATGCGCTGAGCCACCCGTTCGGTGCCGCCGGAAACGGCTTCGAAGGCATTTGAGAGTTCGGCCATTTGCGTTCCGAGCTCGCTCAGCTGGCGGGCAAACGTCGCGCCCGCCTCTCCGCCCCCGGCCTCGAGCGCGCCGACCCGCTCCGCCATCGCGCTACTCCGCGCGGTCATGTCACGTTCCAGCCGGTTCAGCACCTGATTCGTCGATTCGAGCTCGGCCGCGATCCGTGCCAGAGCGGCCGGATCGCCGCCGCCAGCGATCGAACCTCCGCGATGAATCATCGACTCCCAGTAGGGCCGGGTGAGCACGGCAACGGCCACCGCGACCGCCACGACCAGCGCCAGCCAAGCGACTCCCGGCGCGGCGCGGCGTGGTCCGGCCGCCGGTTCGGCGGGCGCTGCCGCGGCCGCGGGTTCCGTCAACTCGGGTTCTTCTCCGGGGGCCTCGTCCGCGGGCGGTTCGGGCGCAGCCTGCGCACGCGACGCGGCCTTCGCGGGCTGCGGTGCAGCCGCGGGCGCCGCCTGTTCGGCGGCTGCCGATGGGCCGAGTTCGATGCCGTGCGCCGCAGCGGCAGCGGTGATCTGCTGCCAGCGCGCCGCCGGAATATGACCGCGCTCCTTCCAGCCCTGAACCGTCGTCACCGCGACGCCGAGCTTCGTTGCCATTGGCCGAATGCCGCCGAACCGTTCGATCACATCGCTGTCGGATATCGCGGGACGGCCGCTGGAGGGCGCTTCTTCAGTGGTCATTTCCATCCATTCCGTCAGTTCTCAAGGCGAGTCGAGCACATCGAGCAACGCCGTCTGCGTGGGTTCCGCCGCGATGGTGATCCGTCTCCACGGCAATGCCGCGGCCCGCTTCGCCACCGCGGGGCTGAGGCAGTAGGCATTGACGTTTCGGCATGCATTTTCCAGGCCGGCGCTCTCGGCGAGACTAACAAAGGTCGACGCGGTGCGGGGAGAGAAAAACAATACGGCGTCGATCCTGCCGCTTTTCATGGCGTCGCGCGTGGCGGGGCTCAACGATGTCGCGGCATGCGCCTCGTAGATGGGAAGGCGGTCGATGATAAAGCCGGCGGCCCTGAGAGCGCCCGCGAGATCGCCCGCGCTGACCGTGCCGGCAATCTGAACCAGCCGGCCGTCGAGCGGTTGGCAATGCTCGATGACATAGTTGGCCAGCGCATCGACGTCGCCCGCAGCGCTGTGGACATCCACGAATCCGGCGGCCCGGCATGCCCGCGCCGTGGCGTCGCCGACCGCGAAGGCGGGCAGATCGCGGCGATCGGACAGGCTCGCAAACGCCCGCACCCCGTTGCTCGAGGTAAACAGAAGCCCCTGTACGCCCGCGGTGTCGACCGAAGCGTCGGCCATGCGCTCGATGCTCAGCATCGGCTCGTGCATCACCGCGATGCCACGCCGCCGCAGTTCCGCCTCAAGTCCCTTCGCATCCTCGGCGGGACGGGTAATCAGCGCTCTCATAACCACCCCTTTGTCACCGGAGTCCATGGGCACGACGACGGAACCTGCAGCCCAATCCGTTGATCCTAGGTGAAAAAATCGGCCGGCATGAGACTGCGCAACTCCGCGCCAAGATCCGCGCCCACGGCCTCGGCATCGGCGACCGCGCCGGACCGCGCCAGGCGGTGACACGCGCTTCCATCGGGCAACGCCACCAGCCCGGTCAGGTTGATTTCGGAACCCTTGATCTCGGCGAGCCCGGCGATCGGCGTGTGACACGATCCGTCTAGCGCCGCCAGCATCGCGCGCTCGGCCGCAACGCGGATCGCGGTCGGTTCGTGGTTGAGCGGCGCGATCGCCTGCACGGTGTCGGCGTCGCCCTTGCGAATCTCGATGCCTACGGCACCCTGCGCCACCGCGGGCAACATGATCTCGGGATCGATCAGCTGAGTGGCGACATCGATCCGGTCGAGACGCTTGAGACCCGCAAGCGCCAGCAGCGTTGCGTCGACCACCCCCTCGTCGAGCTTGCGCAGCCGCGTCTGCACATTGCCGCGCAGCGTCTCGACCCGCAGATCCGGGCGGCGGTGCAGGATTTGCGCCTGGCGCCGCAGCGACGACGTGCCGATCACGGCGCCGGCGGCCAGCGCGTCCAGCGATGCCGCCGTGCCACAGATGAAGGCGTCGCGCGGATCCTCGCGCTCCAGCACCGCGCCGATCGCCGTGCCGTCCGGCAGCCAGGTCTCGACATCCTTCATCGAGTGGACGGCAAGATCGATCCGGCCATCCAGCAACGCCTCCTGGATCTCCTTGGTGAACAGGCCCTTGCCGCCGACTTCCGACAGGCGGCGGTCCTGGACCGCATCTCCGGTGGTGTTGATGATGACGATTTCGGCGGCGATGCCGTCGTTTCGGGCGATCAGCAGGTCCCGCACCTGGTGGGCCTGGGCGAGAGCCAGCGGCGAGCCGCGCGTTCCGATCTTCAAGCTGGTGGCAGACACGTCTTTCATGGGAGCAGTGTGTAGCCGCTTGCTTCGATATTAGGAAGCGATTTTGAGGCTTTCGTTGCAGTTCGCCGCACCAATGGTTAAATCCAAGACGTGATCGTTCTGGGCATCGAAACCTCCTGCGATGAAACGGCGGCGGCACTGGTCGCCGACGACCGTCATGTGCTGTCCAATATCGTGCTTTCGCAGATCGAGGAGCATCGTCCCTATCTGGGCGTCGTTCCGGAGATCGCGGCACGCAGCCATCTCGATCATCTCGACCGGCTGATTGCGCGGACCCTCGGCGATGCGCGGTGCGGCTGGAACGACATTGCCGGTATCGCAGCGACGGCCGGACCGGGGTTGATCGGCGGCGTGCTGGTCGGGTTGACCACGGCAAAGGCGATCGCGCTGGCGCGCAATCTGCCGCTGATCGCGGTCAACCATCTTGAGGCCCACGCCCTAACAGCCCGTCTGACCGACGGAGTCGACTTCCCCTATCTGCTGCTCCTTGTGTCGGGCGGGCATTGCCAGCTTCTCGCGGTCGAAGGCGTCGGGCGGTTCCGTCCCTATGGCGGCACGGTCGACGATGCGGCCGGCGAGGCATTCGACAAGACGGCCGCGCTGCTGCGCCTCGGCTATCCCGGGGGGCCGGCGGTCGAGGCCGCGGCGCAGCGTGGTGATCCGGCCCGGTTCGACCTGCCGCGCCCGATGGCGGGGCGGCCGGGCTGCGACTTCTCGTTCTCGGGCCTGAAGACGGCGGTGCGGCATGCCGTGGCGGCGCTGCCGGGCGGCACGGCCGGCGCGGATGACGCCGCCGACCTCGCCGCGGCCTTTCAGGAAGCGGTGGCAGATGTGCTGGCGGACCGCACGCGCAACGCGATCTCAAGGTTTCGCGCCGACTTCCCGGCCGGCACCCGTCTTATCGTGGCCGGTGGCGTCGCGGCCAATGCGCAGATCCGTCGGGTGCTCGCCGACACGGCGGCGCAGCATGGCCTCGACTTCGTCGCGCCACCCGCCGCGTTGTGCACCGACAACGCCGCGATGGTCGCCTGGGCCGGGTTGGAGCGGCTGCAGGCGGGGCTGATCGACGGGCTCGACGTCGCGGCACGCCCGCGCTGGCCGCTCGCCGCGCTGACGGCCGCGCCGGGCGCGACCCGATGAGCCGCATCGCGGTGATCGGGGCCGGGGCATTCGGCACGGCGCTGGCCTGCGTTGTGCGGCGGGCCGGCTCGGAGGCCGTCATCTGGGCCCGCGATCCGGCGATCGCCAGGTCGATCGCCGCCGGCACCGGCAATCCCGTCTATCTGCCCGATATCGCCCTGGAGCCGGGCATCGCCGCGACCGCCGACATGGCCGACGCGCTGGCCGGGGCCGATGCGGTGCTGCTGGTGGTGCCGTCGCAATTCCTGCGCGCCGCATCCGAGAAACTGGCGGGGCGCCTGCCCGCGGACGTACCGGT
Organism: Rhodospirillales bacterium; assembly: GCA_020356105.1. Lineage (GTDB taxonomy): Bacteria > Pseudomonadota > Alphaproteobacteria > UBA8366 > JADFVY01. Next base: position 2,893,078 of record CP070634.1, read on the forward strand.
CGTGCTCTGTGCCAAGGGGATCGAACGCGGCAGCTGCGCGCTGATGACCGACGTCGTCGCCGAGACGCTGCCGGCGGCGCCGGTTGCCGTCCTGTCGGGGCCGACCTTCGCAAAGGAGGTGGCGCTCGGCCTGCCGACGGCGATCACCCTGGCCGCGTCCGACGCGGCGCTTGGTGAGCGGCTGGTCGAAATGATCGGCTCCACCACCTTCCGGCCCTACCTGTCGGACGATCCGGTTGGCGCCGAGATCGGCGGCGCGGTCAAGAATGTCATCGCCATCGCCTGCGGCATCATGGTCGGCCGCGGCCTCGGCGACAACGCGCGCGCCGCCACCATGACGCGGGGCCTGGCCGAGATCGTGCGGCTCGGGCGGAGCATGGGGGCGCGCGGCGAGACCCTGATGGGGCTGTCCGGCATCGGCGACCTGTCGCTGACCTGCGGCGGACTGTTGTCGCGGAACCTTACGCTCGGCATCGCGCTGGGCGAGGGCCGGTCGCTGGACGAAACCCTTGGCGCCCGGCGCAGCGTCACCGAGGGCGTCGCGACGGCGGCCTCTGTGGTCGCGCTGGCCGAACGGCGCCAGGTCGACATGCCGATCGCCCAGGCGGTCAATCGCATCGTCAATCACGGCGCCGATATCGATGCCACCATCGCAGAGGTGCTGGCGCGGCCGTTCCGCTCGGAATTCCCGGGGGATTAGCGAGGCCGGTGCGCCGGCCCCATATTGATCCGATACATGAAGAGCTTGACGCTAACTTTCTGGAAAATTTAATTATTTGCGGACGAGAACGGTGCAGGCCTTGGGAGGTGCTGCGCGCCGCGGGACCGGTTGAGGCCTGGCGCCGGCTCAAGTCCGCCCGGCCCCGGCGAGACGTCGCTTTTCGGCCTTAACGCGCTCTGCGGCGTACTCGTTGACGGGCACCGGAACGACTTGCCGGTGGAGATCAAGGCTTTCTTCAAACAGGAGGCGAGGCGCTAGAAGTCGATGCAGCGTCCCGCCTTTTCCCAGTCGCCGTAGCGGGTCGGCTCCAGCCCCTTGGGGCCGCCGGTCTCTTTCGGCGTCTCGCCGCGTGAAATGGCGGTCTCGCGGGCCTTGCGGCCAGCTTCCTCGGCCAAACGCTCCGCTTTGCGCCGGGCATCTACGCCCCTGACGCCGTCTTCCGTCTCGCCGGCACCGGCGCTCGGCTCGGGATTCTTGTGCTGCTCCGTCATGGCCACATGATATGCCCCGGATGGCGCCGCTTGCCAAGTCTTGAAGGCGATTTCGGCGCTCCCAATCTATCATTCAAAGACATGGAGGACGGCGGTGAACTATCTGCGGACAGCTATACTCCTTGCGGCGTTGACCGCGCTGTTCATGGGCGTGGGCTACCTGTTGGGGGGCGAGGGCGGCATGATCGTCGCCCTGATCATCGCGGCGGGCATGAACCTGTTCGCCTGGTGGGGCTCGGACCGCATGGTGCTGGCAATGTACCGCGCGCAGCCGGTCGGCAAGGGCCATGCGCTGCACGGCATCGTCCAGACCCTGGCGCAAAATGCGGGACTGCCGGTGCCCAAGGTCTACATCATCGAGAACGACCAGCCGAACGCCTTCGCCACCGGCCGCAACCCGCAAAACGCCTCGGTGGCAGCCACGACAGGCCTGCTGCGCAACCTGTCGGCGACCGAGATCTCGGGCGTCATGGCGCATGAGCTGGCCCACATCCGCAATCGCGACACGCTGATCATGACGATCACCGCGACGATCGCCGGGGCGATCGGGATGCTGGCGAATTTCGCCTTTTTCTTCGGCGGTCGGCGCGATAGCCCGCTTGGATTCGTCGGCGTGCTGCTGGTCGCGATCCTCGCGCCGATGGCCGCGGCGCTGGTGCAGATGGCGATCAGCCGGGCCCGCGAATACGAGGCCGACCGCATCGGCGCCGAGATCAGCGGCCATCCCCTGTGGCTGGCCGGGGCGCTCAAGAAGCTCGCCCATGGCGCCACCGTGATCGACAACCCCGAGGCCGAGGACAACCCGGCGACGGCCCATATGTTCATCGTCAACCCGCTGCATGCCCACAAGGTCGACGGGCTGTTCTCGACGCATCCGCCGATCGGTGAACGCATCCGGCGCCTGCGCGCAATGGCGGGAGAGACAGCACCGACAGAGCGAAGGCCCTGGGGCTGAGGGCGATCCGTCGCGGCTTGGTCCCGGCCGCGTTTTGCCGTAAACCGGCGCGATGACTGACGCCCGCGCCATTGCCCTCGACCTGCTGGAAGCCGTGCTGCAGCGGCGCCGGCCGCTCGACGAGGCACTGGCGGGCCACCGCGATCTCGCCCGACTGGACGCGCGCGACCGCGCCTTCGCCCGGCTGCTGGTGGCCACGGCGTTGCGGCGGCTGGGCCAGATCGACGCGGCGATCGACGCGCGGCTGGCGCGTCCCCTGCCCCGCAAACGGGCCGCGGTTCGGGATATTCTGCGCCTCGGGGTCGTCCAGCTGGCGGCGCTGGACACGAAGCCCCATGCGGCGGTCGACACCGCCGTGGCGCTGGCCCGGGCGCGCGGGCAGGCCGGCCTCGCCGGCCTCGTCAACGCTGTCCTGCGCCGAATCGCCGAGGCGGGGCCGCTGCCGCCGGACGATCCCGCGCATCTCAACGTCCCGGAGTGGCTGTGGGACAGCTGGGCGGCGGCCTATGGCGAAGAGACCGCCGCAGCCATCGCCCGCGCCCATCTGCTCGATCCGCCCCTCGACCTCACACCGAAGGATCCGGATTCCGCGGCGCGCTGGGCCGAGACACTCGGCGCCGATATCCTGCCGACCGGCAGCCTGCGCCGGCGCGGCGGCGGCGACCCGGCGCAGCTGCCCGGTTTCGCCGAAGGCGCCTGGTGGGTGCAGGACGCGGCCGCGGCGCTCCCCGTGCGGCTTGTGGGCGCGGTCGCTGGGGAGCGGGTCGCCGATCTGTGCGCTGCGCCGGGCGGCAAGACGGCGCAGTTGGCGGCTGCCGGCGCTTTGGTGACTGCCGTCGACATTTCGGAAAAGCGACTTTCGCGCCTGCGCGACAACCTCGCCCGGCTCGGCCTCACCGCCACGACCGTGGCCGCCGACGCCACCGGCTGGCCGCCGCCGGAGCCGTTCGACGCCGTGTTGCTGGACGCGCCCTGCAGCGCCACCGGCACGTTGCGCCGCCACCCCGACATCGCCTGGACCAAGCGCAAGGACGACATGCGCCGCCTCGGCGCCCTGCAGGACAGACTGCTCGCCGCGGCGCTGCGCATGGTGCGGCCGGGCGGCCTGGTGGTTTACGCCACCTGCTCGCTCCAGCCCGAGGAATGCGAACAGCGCATCACGGCACTGCTCGGCACGGGGGCGGCGGAACGGGTGCCGCTGGCCGTCGACGAAATCCCCGGGCTGGACACGGCGATAACGGCCGCGGGCGACCTGCGCACGCTGCCCTGCCACTGGGCCGGGTCGGGCGGCCTCGATGGCTTCTATGCGGCCCGCCTGCGCCGCAGCGTCTGATCAATCGAGGTTCCCGCGCGTTGCTTGCGCAGGCGCCGGAAAGGCTCTAGGTAATGGCCATGTCGCAGTCGATTCGAATCGCCCCCTCGATCCTGTCCGCCGATTTTGCTCGACTCGGCGAGGAAGTACGGGCCATTGACGCGGCCGGCGCCGACTATATCCACATCGATGTGATGGACGGCCATTTCGTCCCCAACATCACGATCGGCCCGGGCGTGGTGAAGTCGTTGCGGCGGCACAGCGAGAAGGTCTTCGACGTCCACCTGATGATCGCGCCGGTCGATCCGTATATCGAGGATTTCGCCGCGGCCGGCGCCGATATCATCACCGTGCATGTGGAGGCGACGCCCCACATCCATCGGACGCTTCAGCTGATCCGCAGCCTCGGCAAGAAGGCGGGCATCTCGCTCAACCCGTCGACACCGGCCTCGGCGGTCGACTATCTGATCGATGAGGTCGACCTGGTGTTGGTGATGAGCGTCAACCCGGGCTTCGGCGGTCAGGCCTTTATCGAATCGCAGCTCGACAAGGTCGCCGAATTGCGCCGGCGGATCGACGAGACCGGGCGTGACATCGACCTGGAGATCGACGGCGGCATCAATTTCGAAACCGCGCCACGCGCCATCGCGGCCGGCGTTAATGTGCTGGTCGCCGGAACCGCCACCTTCAGCGGTGGGCCGGACGCCTATCAGGCCAACATTCGCCGCCTGCGCGGCGACGCTTGAAAGGACGGCCGGGGGTGCCGGCGCGGTTGCGGATCTGGGCACGCGACATTGTCCGACGCGCCGCGCATGGCCTGTTCGCGCTGCCGGGTTATCGCCTCAGCCTGATCGGCCGCACCCCGGTATCGCTGGTCGCGACCCCGGTCGATTTGTGGGCGGGCGACGCCGGGCGCGGCGGCGCGTTGCTCAGCGGCCTATTCGAGTTCTTCGGAATCGCCCGAACATCCGACGACCTCTGGACGCCGATCGAGGTGCCGGAAGAATGGCTTGCCGAGCTGCATGGGTTCTCGTGGCTGCGCGACCTCCGCGCGTTGGGCGGTGACGAGGCCCGGCGGGAGGCGCGGCGGCTGGTGTCGGACTGGATCGACACGACGCCGGCCTGGTCCCTGCCGGCCTGGCGCAGCGACGTGCTGGCGGCCCGGCTGACCGCGTGGCTGTCGCATTACGAGACGTTTTTCGCCAGCGGGGAGGACGAATTCCGTCGCCGCGTCGTCACCTCGATGGTGCGACAGACCCGCCATCTCGATCGGGCAATGCGGCTCGAAACGGAGGGGGCGGCACGCATCACGGCGCTCAAGGCGCGCACCCTCGCGAGCCTTTGCGTGGGCGCGGACGCGTCGCTGGACGGTACGCTGCGGCGACTGGACCGCGAGGTCGAAGGGCAGGTTCTCGCCGATGGGGGGCACGCCAGCCGCAGCCCGCACCAGCTCTTCACGGCGCTACGCGACCTGCTGGAAATCAGGGCCGCGCTGGCCGGTGCCCAGCAGGAGGTTCCGGACAGCCTGCAGGCTGCGATCGACCGAATGGCGCCGATGCTGCGCTACCTGCGCCATGGCGATGGCGGGCTCGGGCGTTTCAACGGCGCCGGGCTGGAGGCGCTCGCGATGGTCGAGATGGTGGCCGAATTGGCAAGTCCGGGCGGCAAGCCGGCCGGACGCGCACCGGCCATGGGATTCGAGCGACTCTCCGCCGGCGCCCTGACCGTTCTTGTCGACGGCATGGCACCGCCGCCGCCGCCCTGGGATCTCGGGGCGCATGCCGGAACGCTGAGTTTCGAGGTCAGTGCCGGGCATGAGCGCCTGATCGTCAATTGCGGCACGGCGCCGGCGAACGGGCGTCGCTGGCGCAATGCCGAGCGGGCCACCGCCGCACATTCCACGGCCGTGGTCGGCGATCGGAACTCAAGCGAACTGCTCGATGACGGCCGGCTCGGCGGGCGCCGCGCGACGGCGGCGGCCGAACGGCAAGTGCGCAATGGCAAGATCCTGCTGTCGTTGCGGCACGAGGGTTACCGGCGCCCGGACGACATCATCCACCGACGCCGGCTGCTGCTGGCGGATGACGGCAGCGAGTTACGCGGCGAGGATCTCCTGTCGGGGCCGGCCGGGATTGCGTTTGTCCTGCGCTTCCATCTCCATCCGGCGGTCGCCGCCACAATGCTGCAGAACGGCCGGGCGGTGCTGCTCAAGACCCCGATGGCCGGCGTGTGGCGGCTGGACTGCGATGCGCCGGTGGATCTCGCCGAAAGCATCTATTTCGAACTTGCCCCGGAGCCCAGGCGAACCCAGCAGATCGTCATCGGCGGGACGACGGGGACGGACTCCCGCGGCATCGGATGGTCGCTGCGCCGCGAGAGCCGGCGCGACTGATCGACGCGGGCGCCCCCCTTGCGTTGCGGCCGGGCCCGCTCTAAGAAACCGATCTCGTAAGCATCGCAGACCGCCGCGAGAACAGCTCGATGACCACTGCCAAGATCACCCGCGCCCTGATCTCCGTTTCGGACAAGACCGGACTGGTCGACTTCGCCGGCTTCCTGGCCGGGCACGGTGTCGCCATCCTGTCGACCGGCGGGACCGCGAAGATGTTGCGGGAGGCGAACATCGCCGTCACGGAAGTGTCGGATCACACCGGCTTTCCGGAGATCATGGACGGCCGCGTCAAGACCCTGCACCCGATGATCCACGGCGGCCTGCTGGCACGCCGCGACGACAAGCAGCATCGGCTGGCCATGTCGGTGCATGACATCGCGCCCATCGACCTGCTGGTGGTCAACCTCTATCCCTTCGAGGAGACGGTGGCGGGCGGCGCCGATTTCGAGGCCTGCATCGAGAATATCGATATCGGCGGCCCGGCCCTGATCCGCGCCGCCGCCAAGAACCACGATTTCGTGACCGTGGCGACCGGGCCCGATGATTACCAGCTGGTGCGCGAGGAAATGACCGCGAATGCGGGCGCCACCACCGCGGAGCTGCGCCGGCGCCTCGCCGCCAAGGCCTATGCGCACACCGGCGGCTACGATGCGGCGATCGCCGGCTGGTTCGCGGCCCGGATGGGCGACGACCTGCCCGAGCGGCTGGCCATCGGCGGGCGCCGCAAGCAGATCCTGCGCTACGGCGAGAACCCGCACCAGAAGGCGGCGTTCTATGCCGGCGGCGCGGCCCGGCCCGGGATCGCCAGCGCCGAACAGATCCAGGGCAAGGAGCTGAGCTTTAACAACCTCAACGACACGGACGCGGCGTTCGAATTGGTCGCCGAGTTCGAGGCGCCGGCGATCGCCATCATCAAGCACGCCAACCCCGCCGGCGTTGCCGAGGCGGGGGATCTGGCCACGGCCTACCGGCAGGCGTTGGCCTGCGATCCGGTCAGCGCGTTCGGTGGCATCATTGCCGCGAACCGGCCGCTCGATGCGGAAACGGCGACGCTGATCGCCGAGCTGTTCGCCGAGGTGGTGATCGCGCCGGGCGCCGATGAGGAGGCGCGCGAGATCCTGGCGGCCAAAAAGGCGTTGCGGGTGCTGCTGACCGACGGTGTGCCGGACCCGCTGGAATCGGGCCTGACGCTGCGTTCGCTGGCCGGCGGCTACCTCGCCCAGACGCGCGATACCGGACGGGTGAGTGAGAGTGACCTCAAGACGGTGACCAAACGCGCGCCGACGGCGGACGAGCTCCGCGACCTGCTGTTCGGCATGAAGGTGTGCAAGCACGTCAAGTCCAATGCCATCGTATTCGCCCGCAACCGCGCGACCGTCGGCATCGGGGCGGGCCAGATGAGCCGTGTCGATTCAGTGCGGATCGCCGCCCACAAGGCGGCCGAGCAGGCGGGAACCAAGGGCTCGGTGGTCGCGTCCGATGCCTTTTTCCCGTTTCCGGACGGATTGCTGGCCGCCATCGAGGCCGGCGCGACCGCGGCGATCCAGCCCGGCGGCTCGGTGCGTGACGAAGAGGTCGTCGCCGCCGCCGACAAGGCGGGAATCGCCATGGTGTTCAGCGGCATGCGCCACTTCCGGCATTAGCGCGGCAGGCCGGCTGAACCATGAAGGTCGGCGACAGGGTTCGCGTGATCGGGATCCCGGACGGATTGCCCGACAATGACATGGACACGAAGCGGATCTTCGAGCTGTGCGTCGGCCGCACTTTCACGGTCCAGGATCTCACCCCCGTCGAGGGGCTCGAATACGAACTCATCGAGCTCCATGTAGGCAAGGTCGTCGGAGAGTCGGACTACATG
>CP070634.1:2900906-2906575 GCA_020356105.1 Rhodospirillales bacterium
AGGTCTAGTAGTTGGTGCCATCGTTGGTGGGGTGTCCACCCTGGCCTGTTCCCCGACGCCGCGCTGGACTTGAACGAAGAGAGAGTGGGCACCTGACAGGGCCAGGCCATGTGGTCCCAGAGCCTGGACCTAGCCAACCCGCGGAATCCATCCCTCGGCAAGCTGCAAATAACGTCGGTTGCGGGCCCCCGCAACCATTTCAATAAGAAAAGCCCCATTAACTCAATGAGTTGCGGGGCTTTTATTTTGGCCCGAGATTTCCGATCCAACAAAATCAACAGGTTACGGCGGCAGGTTCAAATCACCCCGCAACCAAACCACCAGGAACCCAATATGGCGATCCGACCTCGCCAGGTGATGCGCGATAAATTCCGGGAAACGTTGCCCCATAGTTGCCGTGCCGGGCTGTTGGCGCCGAAAACCGGCATTGATCTATGCGGCCGCATTTCTATTGAATTGCTCACATCGCAACGTTTCGGTCGCCGTAAGCCTTCAGATGACCGTCTGCTGCGCCCCGTTTTGGTGGCGATCGGGCAAGCACCGGCAGGAGCCGCTGCTAAGATGCTGCCACGAAGCGGCCGAACCGGACCGCGGATTCGCCCTTGTTCAGGCGTCGCGACGGCATGACGAGGACGCAATCGTCGAACGGGGTCGACACGTCTTTATCGCCATCGTAACCGATGACCGAGCCGGCTTTAGGTATCACCTCGAGACCCCTGTAGTCCGCGGCGAATCGGAACTCGTCGGTCTCGATGGTCACAGGGCCAACCACCTCGATGAACTTTTGGGTTGGGACGTCGTCGTGAATATGCGGCTCGGCGACTTCCGCAGCGATGACCTCCAGATGGCGCAGGAACCGATACGCGGTCTCGATCGCGACATCGCGGCTGCTCGGGGCCCAGTGCTGGCCACATTCCACGAGCAGCGCATTGCGAGGGCTCGATTCCTCGGCGAACCCAAGATAGTCGCGCATGCGGCGCCCGGCCGCATGCCCCGCGTCGGTGACCACGATCTCCGGCACGCCGACATCGCGCGCCAGCCCCCGACCCTTGGCCAGCGGCCCGGCCATCATCAAAGGCGCAGTCGCGTGCTGCATCGAATGGATATCGAGCAGGAAATCCGCGTCGGCCACCAGTGGCTGGATTTCCCGCGCGCGCCGGAGTTCGGCGCTGTCGCGATTGCCGTCGAGCGTCGCCGGTTCCCACAGCCGGTTGAAATCCTCGTCGACGAAGCGCGAGGCGGTCGGATCCGTCGGATTGAAGCTGTGATAGGCCGCGACATTCGCGAAGCCCAGCGTCAACCTGCCGCGAGCCGGCCGTGTCCCGGCGCGGAACAGATGATCCAGCGCGATGGCGCCGCACAGCTCGTTGCCATGGACTACGGCCGTGATCATGACGTGCGGCCCCGGCATCCCCGAATCGAAGGTCGTGAAATAATCGATGCCCGTGTTCCCCGCCTTGTAGGGCGAGATATCCGGTGGGCTCAGCTCGATGGGGTAGTCGTTGATCGGGGCCTCGCGCATATGTCCTGCTTCCCTTTATCGTGGTGCGGGAGCGGCACTGTAATGTCATTCCGCGCCGACGCCAATCGGCGCGGTGACCGGGAACACACCGGGTCTGACCCGGCGGAAGGGCAGCTTCGTCAGGTCTGCGGGGCCCCAATCCGGCGTGTCGACAACCAAGATCTCGCGCGCCAGCTTTTCATAGACAGCGCGGAAATGAGTCTTGGAGCGCAGCACGATAATGTCGAAATCCCGCGCCGCCAAGCCGAACTGCGTGAACGGGTCCTCATCGATCGCCGTGGTCGGTCGGCTGGTAAGCGAAACAAGAATGCCGCTGGCATCGATCAGCGCGGCGGGGCCCAGATCGATCCGCCGACCGCGCCGCATCGGCCCGGTTCCGACATAGGTCTTGTGCTCGGCATAGAGGACCTGCCCCGTGAGTGCTGCGGGACCGCCTGCCCTGTCCGACGAACGTCCGCCCACGCCGAGTGAGACCGTCGCGCCGACACCGGCCCGCAAAGCCGCTTCTGCGCCCTCGGGGTCCCACAGGTAAGGCACAGCCGCTGATGGCGCATTCTGATCGAGGAGTTCCTTTAGAACCCAGGTCGAGTCGTTCATGCGATCGGCGTGCTCCAGCAGAACGACCGGGCCGTCGCCACCGGCAGCCATGGCGATCGCACGGGAAACCCCTTCGTGCGCGGAGTGAACAGGCACGGCGCCGAGCAGCGCTTCGCGCTCGCGCCAGATCTGGTCCGCCAGCCCGCCCGCGATCGCGCGTCCGGTATCCGGCGCACCATCGGTCACGACTGCCACCGAAAACCCGAGCGGCGGCACATCGGCGTAGGCAAAGCCGCAGAATACCGAGACGTCGAGCACGTCTTCCCGGCTCTGCACCGCGGCGAGACCGGCCGCGACGATATCGCACAGCGGGGGCAATGCTGTCGCCGTACAGATGCTCGGCAAAACAACCGGGACCTTGACGAAGGTCAGCTGGGGCCGTGCTTCGCCCTGAAGACTCTGCAGCAGCATACGGGCGGCGCGGCGGCCCGTTTCGTCCATGTCGGTGTGCGGCGAATAGTGGAACCCGCAAAGTGCCGTACACAGCACCGCGCTGTCTTCGGAAAGGTTGGCGTGCAGGTCGAAGGCGACCACGAGTGGCAGTTCGTGACCGACCACCGTGCGCACCGCCCGCAACAGTTCGGTCTCCGGATCCGGCCGCGTCGGGGTCGTCATGGCGCCGTGGAGATAGAGCAGCACGCCATCGAGGCTCCGGCGTTCCCGTCGCAGACCGTTCGCGATTTCGTCGCGGTAGAACTCGAACGCCTCGTCGCTGGCCGGACCGGCGGCCGAGCAGTCCGTGTAGACCAGGGGCATGATCTCGACCCCTGCGTCCTCCAGTACATCGATGAATCCGCCGCCGACCGAGGCGGTCCCGCGCAGACCCTCGATCAGGGCATAGCCGCGCAACGCGATGCTCTCGAAATCCGCCAGCCCCGTCTCGACCGGCAGGAACGAGACCGACTCCAGCGCAAAGCCCGCGATCGCGATTTTCATGGTCGGCTCCCGGCGGTCGGACGGGCGGATGTTCGCGCAGCCGGGCTTGGAACGCAATGGCTTGTGTCGCCGAAATAAACGGTGTCAAATGACAAGATAGGTCCATCATGGGGACCATCAGGGACATATCCAGTACGAAACAGAGAACCGGGTGGCCGAGTTGATCTCGCGACCACCCCATGACAGGGAGACAACGATATGGGTACGAACACACGAGTGCTCGGCGCGGCCCTTGGCGCGACAATGCTGCTGTCGAGCGCGGCCGCGGCAACCGAGCTCAGGATCGGCATGGCATCGGAGCCGAGCGCGATCGATCCGCATTATCACAATCTGGGGCCGAACAACGAGATTCGGCGTCACATGTTCGAATCGCTGATCTGGCAGGACGAACAGCAGAAGCTGAGCCCGCTGCTGGCAACCTCGTGGAAACCGACCGGCGAGACGACATGGGAGTTCAAGCTCCGCAAAGGCGTGAAATTCCATGACGGCTCGGATTTCACGGCCAACGACTTCATCTACACGGCGTGCCGCATCCCCAATGTCAAGGAGAGCCCGTCCTCGTTTACGATCTACACGAGGGCCATGCAGAAGATCGAAACGCCGGACGATCACACGCTGATCGTTCACACCGCCAAGCCGTATCCGCTGCTTCCGGTGGAGCTGGCGACCTGGGGCGTCCTTTCGGCCAAGGCCAACGGCGTGAGCGGCAAGGTCGAATACAGCCCGGAGGGCTGCATCGGCGTATCGGAATGGCCGGCCACCGAGGATTTCAACAACGGCAAGCTGACCGTCGGCACCGGCCCGTTCAAATTCGTCGAATATGTCAAGGGCGACCGGCTGGTCCTGGCCCGAAACGACGATTATTGGGGGGAAAAGCCGGAATGGAGCAAGGTCACCGTCAAGCCGATCACGAACGACGCGGCGCGCGTGGCGGCCCTCCTTGCCGGCGATGTCGATTTCATCAGCAAGCCGCCGACGCAGGACCTCGCGCGGTTGCAGAACGATCCCAATTTCGGCCTCAGCCAGGGCCTGTCCAACCGCGTGATCTACCTGCATATGGATCAGTACGGCCCGTCGACGGTCGGCGTTAAGGGGACGGGCGCGCCGGACGGCACGTATCAGGGTGAGGGCCCGTGCGCAGAAAGCGCCTGCGAGAAGAACCCGTTCGAGGATGTTCGGGTGCGCAAGGCCGTCTCCATGGCAATCGATCGCGAGGCCATCGTCGCCAAGGTCATGGGCGGCGTTGCCGTCGCCGCAGGCGAGCTTCTGCCGCAAGGATTCTTCGGCAGCACCCCGGGGGCCAAGCCGGAGCCATACGATCCGGCCGGCGCGAAGAAGCTGCTGGCGGAGGCCGGCTACCCGAACGGTTTCGAGCTGGTGTTGGCGACACCTAACGACCGCTACATCAACGATGCCAAGATCTCGCAGGCGATCGCACAGATGCTGACCCGCGTCGGCATCAAGACGTCCGTCGATGCAATGACCAAGAGCGTCTTCTTCGGCCGGCGCAACAAGTACGAGTTCAGCCTGTATCTTGCGGGATGGGGCTCGGGCACCGGCGAGATGTCGTCGCCGCTGCGGGCGCTGGTCGCCACGCGCGACAAATCCCGCGGGCTGGGCGGCACGAACCGCGGTCGGTATTCCAATCCCGAGATGGACGATCTCGTGCTTCAGGCGCTGGCCACCGTCGACGACGCCAAGCGCGAGGCGATCCTCCAGAGGGCCAGCAAGATCGCGATGGAGAACTACGCCATTCTGCCGCTGCATTTCGAGGTCACGACCTGGGCCCATCGCAAGGGTCTGACCTACGGTGCGCGGGCCGACCAGTATACGATCGCCATGGGCATCAAGTCGGCGAATTGATGCGCCAACGCTAAAGGGCGGGGCGACGGCGACGCCGCCCCGCAACTTTGTCTCGAAGCGGCGGGAACGGGATGCTGGTCTTCACTATCCGGCGACTGATGCAGAGCATCGTGGTGCTCTTCGTCATGTCGCTGATCGTATTCGTCGGGATCTTCGCCATCGGCAATCCGGTGGATATCCTGATCAATCCCGAATCCGACATCGCGGAAATGGAAGCCGCGATCCGTCGCATGGGGCTCGACCGGCCGTTGTGGGAGCAGTATTTCGTGTTCCTTTCGAATGCGCTGGGCGGCGATTTGGGCAAATCCTTCGTCCACAACGAGCCGGCGCTGCGATTGATCCTGGAGCGCTTCCCCGCGACCATGGAGTTGGCGCTGGGCGCGATGGTGATCGCCATTCTGCTCGGCGTGCCGCTCGGCATGATCGCGGGGCTGAAGCCCGACGGCTGGGTCGGCAAGACCATCATGGCCGGATCGATCCTGGGGTTCAGCTTGCCGACCTTCTGGGTCGGACTCATGCTGATCATGCTGTTCGCGGTGATCCTGGGCTGGCTGCCCGCTTCCGGTCGCGGCGATACGGTCGATGCCTTCGGCGTCCCGCTCAGCATGTTCACGCTGGACGGTCTCAGCCATATCCTGTTGCCTGCGTTTAATCTCGCCTTGTTCAAGATGTCGCTGGTTGCCCGGCTGGCTCGCGCCGGCACGCGCGAGGTGATGCTGGCGGATTACGTGAAGTTCGCCCGCGCCAAGGG
>CP070634.1:2906675-2929978 GCA_020356105.1 Rhodospirillales bacterium
CCCCTTCGAGGAGATCCGCTGCTACTTCGCGGCGCTGGAGGCCGCGGGCGGGCTGGACGGTTACTTCGCGACCGCGCGGCGGGTCGTGCGGCCGGACCGGGTGATCTTCACCGGCTACCTCACGCATGCGGAGCTCGCATATCTGGTGCCGTGCTGCGACGTGGCGATCATCCCGTCGATCGTCGCCGAGGCCGGCCCGCTCGTGTTCCTCGAGGCGCTCGCCTCGGGTGTCTTCCCCCTGGGCACCGATTTCGCCGGCATCGCGGCCAGCATCGAGTCGGTCGCCGGGGCGCTGCCGGCGGCGGATGCGGCGCCGATGCGGCTCAGCCCCGATCCGTCCCGCACGATCGCCGATATCGTCGCCAAGACGCCGCTGGCGCTGGCCCTGGGCCGCCGCCATGCCGACCGGCTCCGCCGGGTGGTGGTAACACGCCACGATTGGGCCACGGTGGCCGAGAGGCTCGCCGCCGAGTTGGCCGCGCTCGATTCCTGAGCGGGTAACGATCACGGCCGGAAGGGACGAGACGGACCCTCCCGGCCGCTGTTCGTCGTGTTCGCCCGCAAGCGAGCCGCGATCAGTCGCCGCGGCCGGAGCGATCGTCCACGAGGTCGCGATCGACCGCCGGGGTGCCCTGCTCGTTGCCGCTGTTGGGATTGCCTTCACCCGGTACGGTGGCCGGGCGCGCCTTCGCCCCGGACATACCGGACGGGTTGCCGGTGACCGGGTTGCCGAAGCCGCGCTGCTCGGCACCCGGCGCGTTCGCGCCGTCGAACAGATGGTCCGAAGCGAGCACCGGCCCGGCCAGGCCGAGGGCGGCGATGAGGGTGATGGTCGCGGTGAGTGTACGCATGATCTGCCTCCTTCCGGTTGTTATCAGACCCGCTCTTCGGGGTCTGCGTGGTCGTACACCCGAAGGCAGCGGAATATTCCACCGCGATCCGGCGGGCAGCGCCGCGGTGGGCCGGCCCGCTGCGCCGCGAGGCGGGCTAGGGCCGGTTGTAGGTCATCCGGTCCGGGCCAACCGCGCCGCCGGAGATGACGAAGGTCATCGCCTCGTCGAGCGACCATTCGGTCGGCGTGATGCGCGAGACCGGCACGATCTCAAGGTACCCCGAGGTCGGGTTCGGCGTGGTCGGCACGTAGACGGCGGCCAGCTCCTCGCCGGTGTGCTGGTCGGTCAGGGTGCGGGTGACGAAGCCGACGGTCTTCATCTCGGGCGAGGGGAAGTCGATCAGCACGACCCGGCGTACGCGGCCCGGCCGCTCGCGCAGGATGTCGACCAGCTGCTTGGTCGAGCCATAGACCTTGCGCACGAATGGCACCTTGCCGACCAGCTCGTCGAACGCCTTGAGCAGCCGCCGCCCCAGCACCCAGGTGGCAAGCCAGCCAAGCACGAACAGCAGCACCAGCATCAGGGCAATCGCAAGGCCGGTGCGGAACCAGGCCGAGGCGAACCACAGCGCAGCCTCGGGGCTGTAGGGCCGGGCCAGCACCGCGAGCGCCTCGGCGGCCGGCCCGCCGAGGTCCGACAGCAGGCGGAACAGCACGTTGAGGATCAGCCAGGTGACCCAGATCGGGATGAAGGTGAACAACCCGGCGATGAGATTGCGGCGCACCCGGCCGAGCCGCGCGCGCGTGCGTCGTTTGGCCATGATCCCTCCTTGCGGCCGTTGGGCGCCGCGATGCGGGGGCCGTCCCCGGCGCGGCGGCGGATGCCCAGTATAGCCGAGCGGGCGCCGCCGGGCCCATCTTGCCGCCGGGGGCGGCTGGCCATTGCCGCAATGCGGGCGCATAATGGCGGGAGACCGAACCCGCCACAATCCGGAGGGCCCGCCCATGCCGAAGATCGCCACCATCCTGGTTCCGATCGACATCGCCCAGCTCGAGGCCGCCGACGCGGCGGTGGCGCTGGCCCGCGACGTCGCCGAGACGCACGGCGCGAGGCTGGTGCTGCTCAACGTCGTCGAGCGTGTGCCCGGATTCGTCGCCTCGCAGCTGCCCAAGAGCTTCCACGAGAAGGCGCTGGCCGAGGGCAAGGCGCGGCTGGGCGAGATGGCGGTCCGGCACGGCCTCGGCGACGGCGCCGAGATCGTGGTGCGCGACGGCCATCCGTCGACCGAGATCCTGGAATACGCCCAGCAGATCGGCGCCGACCTGATCGCCATCGCCTCGCACGACCCCGACCTGTCCGACTATTTCCTCGGCTCGGTCGCGGCCCGCGTCGTCCGTCACGCGCATTGCTCGGTGCTGGTGGTCCGCCCGTCGGACGATTGAGCCCGACTCGGCGCGCAGCGGGGCTCCGCAATGGCACCGACCGGCCGGACAAGAAAATCCCCCTCCTGGGAGGGGGATCGAAGGCATTGCCGATCGAAGGCCGTGCGCCGGCCGCGCTAGTCCGGGATCGCCCAGCCGGCTGCGATCGCCGCGGCCTCCTCGTCGCTCGACAGGACGGTGCCGCCGAGCGCCGCACCGATGGCCGCAGCGGTCGACCCGCCGTTGCCGCCCGCATCGAGCTCGACCGGTATCGCGGGATCAACGGCCGCTTCCTCGGTGACGGTCTCCTTGCCGCGCTGTTTGCCCTTACCCTTGCCGTGTCCGCGCGCCTCGCCGACGCTGCCGCTCACGCCAATGCCGGGGGCCGCGTCGGGCCCGCGGCCGCCATGTCCTTCAAAACCGTCTCCGTCCTCGTCGTCCCCGCCGGGACCCGCCGACGGACCGCCGCCCGGCAGCCCGCCGCCACCAAACCCTCCTCCGATGCCATTCTCGGCCCCTTGATTGTCCTGATCGGCCCCGCCGCCCCGGCCGTTCTCACTGCCCCGCCCGTTGCCGCCATTGTTGCTCGACCTCCCGTCGGCGGCATAGGCGGATGCGATGACGCCCGCATCGCCGTCGATCGCCGGCAGCACAGGCATGAGCAGTAGCGCTGCGACGGCACTAAGGCCGGCGCGGGCGATCGGCCTGGCGGCGGCCGCGGCGCACCGACGCGCCGTTCGGAATGACCCGTGCCCCGCACCGTCGATGGGGCTGTTTTTCCGTGTTTTTCTCATATCGCACCCCTGCATCGCACCTTTGCCGCAGTTGTTCTTCCGTCGCCGCCGGCGCCGCGCCTGACCGCATCTCGGACGGTCGACCGGCGCCTCGCAACGCTTTGATTTAAAGTGACAACGGCGGGGGTGCGGGATTATTCCCGAAAATTTTCACCGGCGGGTTCGGAAATTTCCGACAATGCGCGCCGCATGCAGCTTTAATACCGGGCTTTTCGCCGGCGGCGGGGGCCGGGGCGCGTGCGAAAGCGCAGATTCCGGGCGCTCCCGCGCGGGTCAAGCTGGTCCCGCGCGGGCCAAGGTGCCCCGAACGGTCCGTGGAGCAGGAGTGGAAAGTGTGCCGGTGTCCCCGCCCGGCGCCGTCGCCCCGAGGCGGGCGGATCTCTGTCCGTGTTCAGGTCGAAAGGCGGCAAACGCGCCAGCATGTCAGCGGGAGTCAATGATGCAATAACGCAAGCCAGACCCCATCATTAATCGACCGACACCCCCTTCACCGGCGTGCCCGGAGGGAGGTTACGTGTTTCCGCGATCAATTGTGACGAGATCTCCCAGTAGACAGCCAGGTCGGTAAGCTCGAGGTTCTCAACCGTATCCTGTCCCCCTAGGAATAGCGGCACCTTGTAGCCGACGCATTGATCCGGTCGCGGGGCAGCGCCACCAGCAGAAATCCAGGCATCAAAGAAGCTCGGAGTCAAAGCTGCCTCTCTCTGTTCGATCAGAGTTTCGTTGTGAAACGAGGCGAAATCTGCGGGCACTTCCAGCGCCTCCGCCGTGTCTACTTCGAACAAGACAACCAGAGATTCACCTCCCTCTGTTCTGTTTTTGTCAAGCGCGAAACATGTACCCATCCAATCGTAACCGAAGGCGCAGATCCGCCCCTGAAAATCAGGAAACGCCCCGGCAAGAACCTCGTTCCACTTTTCGATCGCGTCGGCCCGCATCACGCGTTAGAGACCGTTGCTAAACGATACGCCCGAGAAATTTTCGAAGAACTCGCTGACCCCCCTTGAGCCGAATGCCAGCAAGGGATTGTCGTCCGTCCAGCCGACGGGTTCGCTATCAGGAGTGTATTCGGAAAGAAATGCCGAGAACATATTCTAATACCCTATGATCGTGACGCGGTTCACGTAAGTCCCTGCAGGCACATGCTTTATCTGGTGGTATATTTGCGCACCAAGACTCCTGTATCTGGGTCTGGCTTGCATTCTTGCATGTTTCGCACGCCGGACACAGCCTTGGCCCCACCGCCGCAAACCCCCGGAAAACCCTGGCGCAAGGGGCCGAACCCTGAACTCGGGCGGCGCCGGTCGGAAACGACGGCCGCCTCCCGGCCGGGCGCTGCCGGCGGCGGGCCCGTAGCGTTTGAAGGCGGACGCCGCAATCCGTATGATGCGGCTCGGCGCCGCCGCCGATCCGGGCCATCCATCGCGTAGAACGGGCCCGGCGCCGCGGCGGCGGGGCGATCGCCACAGCGGGAGATTCGAGATGAGCAGCCGCATGCAGAGATTCATGGCCAGGTTCTGGCAGGTCATCGCCATCGCATTGGGGGCGATCCTTGTCCTGTTCGCGCTGCAGAACCTGGCGCGGGTCGAGCTCAACGTGCTGTTCTGGACCTTCGAGGCGCGGCGCTTCGTCGTCATCGGCTTCAGCTTCGCGATCGGCTTCGCCATCGGCTGGCTGATCCGGGCGTATCGGGGCGGCCGCAGCCAGGAGCCGGGGCCGGACGCCCCCGCGTGACCGGGCGCGCCGCCGTCGCAATTGCCGCCCTTTCGGGGCTGCTTGCGGCAGGCGCATCGGTTGCCGCCGACGAGGCGTGCATTTTCGACCAGGCAGCGCAGCTCGCCCATTATCGCGAGATGGAGCGGCGCATCCCGGGCGCCCGCTTCGACAAAGCGGAGCGGCTGCTCACCATTGCGCGCGGCGTCGAGACGATCACCCTGAGCCGCGGCGGCTGCGTCCATTTCGGCCTGTTCCTCACCCATAGCGCGCCGGCGGCGCCGGGCGAGGCCGTTCCGGACATCGTGTTCGCGCGTGCCGTGGCGTTGGTCGAAGAGTTCGGCGGCGGCGAGCTGGTCACCGCCGAGGCGGTCGCAGAGGCGATCCGCAACGAGGCCTTCGAGCGGGTGCAGGACGGCTTCTATTACCTGCGCGTGCCGGGCGTGGAGGTCTTCTCGATAGAGTGGGGCGCCGCCGACGGTCGGCTTCGCGTCGAGGTCGGCTATTACATCAACTGAAGGGGCGGGCCTTGCGGGGCCCGCGCACTGGCCTCGCCTGGCGGGCGCTGCTAGGGTTGGCGCGATGCGCGCGATGGTGCTGCACAGGCCCGGCGAGGGGCTGAGGCTGGAGGATCGCCCGGTACCGGAGCCCGGGCCGGGCGAGGTGCTGATCCGCGTCCACGCCTGCGGCGTCTGCCGCACCGACCTGCACGTCGTCGACGGCGATCTTGCGCCGGTGCGCGATGCCATCGTCCCCGGGCACGAAACCGTTGGCGTGGTGGCGGCGACCGGCGCGGGCGTCGAACGCTTCGCCGAGGGCGAGCGGGTCGGCGTGCCGTGGCTCGGCTGGACCTGCGGGGATTGCGCCTTCTGCCGGTCGGGGCGCGAGAATCTGTGCGATGCGGCGCGCTTTACCGGCTATCACATCGATGGCGGCTATGCCGACTACGCCGTCGCCGACCAGCGCTTCGTCTTTCGCCTGCCCGACGCGTATTCCGACGTCGCGGCGGCACCGCTGTTGTGCGCCGGGCTGATCGGCCATCGCGCGCTGGTGATGGCGGGCGAGGCGCGCCGGCTTGGCATCTACGGCTTCGGCGCGGCGGCTCATATCGTCGCCCAGGTGGCGCGCCACCAGGGCCGCGAATTGTTCGCCTTCACGCGGCCCGGCGACGCCGCGGCGCAGGATTTCGCGCGGTCGCTCGGCGCCGCCTGGGCCGGCGACTCGGACGAGGCACCGCCGGAGTTGCTCGATGCCGCCATCATCTTCGCCCCGGTCGGCACGCTCGTGCCCGCGGCGCTGCGCGCGATCGCCAGAGGCGGCACCGTGGTCTGCGCCGGCATTCATATGAGCGACATCCCGTCCTTCCCCTACGAGATCCTGTGGGGCGAGCGGACGCTGCGCTCTGTCGCCAACCTGACGCGCCAGGACGGCGAGGATTTCCTTGCCCTCGCGCCGAAGGTGCCGGTGCGCACCCATACCGAGGCGATCCCGCTGGACCGGGCCAACGAGGCGCTGGCGCGGCTGCGCGAGGGTCGGCTCGAGGGCGCGGCGGTGCTGGTGACCGGCGCCGGCCCGGATTGCTGACGGCCGACCCGCTCGCGGCCGGATGTTCACGAAATGTTAACCCTGATAGCCCAACCGGGTCAGGCCGGAATGAGCAAATATTCCTTTTATATTCGCTCTATGTATTTGTTTTGTTCGTAAATGAAAGGTTTAATCTTAACCATTCAGGTTAAGCAGGTTAAGGAACGGCGGGGCCGCCCCCAAAGGGGCTTTTCCGTCTTGTCCCCGCGTCCCGCACGCGCTATGTGGACGGCGTCCCGGCATCGCCCGAGAGGTCGCGAATAAGGAGGCGCCGCAGCGCGATGAGCGAGATCCTCACTTCCCTGCTGGCCGCGCGCGACTGCCTTGTCGCCGACGGCGCCATGGGCACCAACCTGTTCGCCGCCGGGCTGATGACCGGCGATGCGCCGGAGCTGTGGAACGAGGCGCATCCCGACCGGATCGCCGCGGTGCATCGCGACATGGTCGCGGCCGGGGCCGACATCATCCTGACCAACAGCTTCGGCGCCAACCGCTACCGCCTGGCGTTGCATGGCGCCGAGGCCCGGGTCGCCGAGCTGAACCGGGCCGCCGCGAGGATCGCGCGCGGCGTCGCCGATCGCGCGGGCCGTCCGGTTGTCGTCGCCGGCTCGATCGGGCCGACCGGTGAGATCTACCAGCCCGTCGGCCCGCTCGCTGTCGCCGACGGGCGCGCCGCCTTCGCCGAGCAGGCGCTGGCACTGGCGGAGGGCGGCGCCGACGTGCTGTGGATCGAGACGATCTCCGGCACGGAGGAGCTCGAAGCCGCGGCCGGCGGCGCGGCAGAGGCGGGTCTTCCGATCATCGCAACGATGACCTTCGATACCAACGGGCGGACCATGATGGGCCTCGGCCCGGGCGAGGCAATGCGCGTCGCCCACGGGCTTGGCGTCGCGCTGGCGGGTTTCGGGTCGAACTGCGGCATCGGCCCCGCCGCTCTCGTCGATTCGTTGCGCGGTCTCGCGGCCGCGGCGGCGCCGGATGACGTGATCGTCGCCAAGGGCAATTGCGGCATCCCGGAATATCACGACGGCCATATCCACTATACCGGCACGCCCGAGGTGATGGCCGCCTATGCGCGCCTCGCGCGCGACGCCGGCGCGCGCATCATCGGCGGCTGCTGCGGCACCTCGCCGGCGCACCTTGCGGCGATCGCGGACGCGCTCAAGGATTACGCGCCCGGCCTGCCGCCGGACCGCGCGGCGATCGAGGCCGCGCTCGGGCCGCTCGCCGCCGGCGCCGACGCGCTGCAACAGGCCGATGCCGCCGGGCTGCGCCGTCGCGGCCGGCGGCGCCGCGGATAGCCTTCGACGGTGCGGCGACGATGAAGCGTCTTCTGACCGTCATGATGGCGTCGCTCTTGGTGCATGGCTGCGTTTCGGGCGCTGCGGACGATGCGGATGGTGGCGTCGGCCAGCTGGTCGAGGTCGGCTATGCTACCGATCGGCCGCGACAGGGCACCGACGGGCGCAATCTCGGCTTCCTGGCAGGCCGCGGGACGCTCCAGTTCGGCACCGCTTTGATCAGCATCCCGGCGGGCCATGTCGCCGGGCGGCTGGAGGCGCCAGCGTTCGATTCGAACACGCAATCCGGCGATCCACGCCATCACATCGTTCTGAATTCGGTCCAGCCTCTGGAAGGCGATGCCTTCGTGGCCGATCTGCGTGCCGCGCTGGACCGATCGCGGCGCAACGAGATCCTGGTGTTCGTGCATGGCTACAACACCGATTTCGATCTCGCGTTGCGGCGCACGGGGCAGCTGCGGGTCGATCTCGATTTCGCCGGGGTGACGGTTGCGTTCAGCTGGCCCTCGGCCAGCCGGGCAGCTTTGTATGTAGCGGATCAGAACAATGCCGACTGGGCGGCGCCCGACCTGGCCGAAACGCTTGGCCTGCTGGTTGCCGAGTCCGGCGCCGAGCGGATCCATGTGCTGGTGCACAGCATGGGCGGCCGGATCCTGCTGCGTGCCTTCGAGGAACTGGCGCGCGACGGGGCGGGCCGCGAGCTGCCCGTCTTCGGCGAGGTGATCTTCGCGGCACCGGACGTGGACGCGGACATCTTCGCGCGGACGGCGCGTCGCCTGCTGCCGCTGGCGCGCCGCTTTACTCTCTACGCGTCCGACAGCGATATGGCGATGGCGGCCGCCCGGAGCGCGGCGGGTGGCTATCCGCGGGCCGGCGATTCGAAGTCCGGAATCGTCGTGCTGCCCGGCATGGACACGGTGGACGCGTCGGCGGTTCGCGACGATCTGTTCGGCCACGAGTATTTCGGCGAGAGCACGCCCGTGCTCGACGACATGCGCATATTGCTGCGCGACGGCACCGGCGCCGCCATGCGCCCGCGGATGCAACGGGACTCGCACCGGGGATCGGTCTTTTGGCGTCTGCTGCCGCCGGCGGGCTCCTGACGGAACCGACGGGGTCGGCTAGAGGTTTCGCTCCAGCACCGCGAAGAAGCGGTCGATGTCGGTGTCGGTGTTGTAGAGGTGGGGCGTAACGCGCATGGCGGTGCCGCGCACGCTGACATGGATGTTCTCCGCCGCGAGACGCTGGCCCAGCCCGCGGGGCACGCCATCCGCGAATTTGAGGCCGAGATAATGGCCGGCGCGCAGCTGCTGCGCTACCGAGCCGATGCCGAGGGTGGCGGCGCGCGCCGCGATCGCCTCGTTGCGTTCCGACAACGTGGCGTAGATCGCCTCGACTCCCCAGTCCAGGATCTGCCGCATCGCCGCGTTGGCCTGGGGCACCAGGGTGAAGTTCGACAGCTCGCCGACATCGAAGCGCCGCGCGCCGGGCTGGTAATCGTCGCGGTAATTGACCAGGCCGGCGAAATCCTCCGAGCCGGCACGCGCGATCCAGTTGTATTCGAGTGGCCGGCCGCGATGGTATTTCGGGTCGACATAGAGAAAGCCGAGACTGTAGGGCCCGAGCAGCCATTTGTAGCTGGCGCAGACCAGGAAATCCGGGCGGATGCGGCGCACGTCGATCGGCAGCGCGCCGCCCGACTGGGTGATGTCAAGCGCCAGTGCCGCCCCGACCTGACGCAGCGCGCTGGCGACACGCTCGAGATCGACCAGCGCGCCGTCGGTCCAGTGGCAATGCGGCAGTGCCGCCAGCGCGACGTCATCATCGATCCTGTCCAGTATCGCCGTCGTCCAGTCATCGTCGGCCGGCCGCGCCACGGTGTCGATCGCGGCGCCGGTCCGCCTGGCAAGCTCCTGCCATGCATAGACGTTCGACGGGAACTGCTCGGCAAGGAGCAGGATCCGGGCTCCCATCGGTGCGGTCAGATTGCGGGCCGCCACCGCCAGGCCGTAGCTCGCGGACGGCACGATGGCGATCTCGTCCGCGGCGGCGTTGACGATCCGTGCGAACAGCCGGCGCGCTTCTTCGGGACCGGGGAAGAAATCGGCCGGCGCGATGGTCCAAGGCCGGGCCTTCCCGCGCATGCCGGCTTCGCCCGCCGCGAGGGCCGCCTTCATCAACGGCGACATGTAGGCGCAGTTCAGCCACGCCACGTCGTCGGGCATGTCGAACATTGCCCTTTGACACGGGATGGGCGATGGCATGCGGATCAGTCCGTCCCTGTGCGTCGGCGACAATCGGGACAGAGGCCAGCGACCTCGACCGTCTGGCGCAGCGCCCGAAACCCGTAGCGTTGGGCGCCTCGTCCGACCGCATTCGCGATTTCCTCGTCATGGAGTTCCGCGGTCGCGCCACACGACTCGCAGATCAGGAACTGTCCTGCGTGGTCGTGATCGGGACGGATGCACCCGACATAGGCGTTCAGCGATTCGATCCGGTGGATCAGCCCATGTGCGCTCAGGAATTCGAGTGCGCGATAAACCGTCGGCGGCGCCGCTCGGTGGTTCTCGTGGCGCAGCGCGTCGAGAATGGCGTATGCGCCGGTCGCCTGGTGGCGATCCCAAATCAGCTCGAGCACCCTTCGGCGCAACGGCGTGAGCCGAACGCCGCGGCGGGCGCAAAGTTCCGCCGCTTCATCCAGCGCCGCATCTATGCAGTGCTGATGGTCGTGGGGCGCGGACGAGAAGGCAATCGAATTGTTCATCGCGCACTGTATAGCATCGCGCGCGGCCGATTGTCGCGGTGTTTGCCGGCATGTCCATCGCCGGGACCGGATGTTTTGGCGACAGCGTCCGTGGCTGATCGGCATCCATCATGTTGATTACGTTGCATGACTCGGTGCGCCGGTTTGAGCCGCTGATCGCCGCGTTTATGGTTGACCAATATGGTTAACGAGGGCATCAGCTAACTTATTTAAAAAATTGTGAAAATTCGTGTATGATGAAGGATCGCAAAGCGGTGGCGCAGTCCCAACGACGGGCTGTGGTCGGGGGAAGCCAAGACCGGTTAATAGATGAACAAAGGTGGGCGCAGGAAGGCGGAGCGAACCCTCGGAAATGACCGGACCATATCGAAGGAGCGAGCGAGTTGGCTGGCTTCGGGTCGTGCGCGCAGGTTTTCGCAGATCGCGTTGGGTCTGGTCGCCGGATTCATACTCGGGACCATGGCCATTCAGGCCTGGATTGACGACAGGGGTGCCGAGAGGGACGCACGCGAGCGGGTCGGCGTTGCTCTGGCACAGGGCAGCGTTCCCCTGAACCTGTTCTTCGCCGAGACCACGATCCGGTTGCAGACGCTGGAGGTCGCCGGTCTCGAATCCCCCGGCTACACGTCGCGGATCGACCCCGGCTACCGTCGATACGAAACGAATGGGGCGCCGTCCGACGGGGGGGCGCCAATTCCAGCGATCGCAGACGCCGCGGCGCTTGCCTCAAGCACCGGTGTGCCCGCCCTGTCGATGCCGTTCGAACGGGCGGGCCTGTGGTATGCGGCGCTCATCAAGGAGCGGCGGGGTGCGGACCGCGTTCTGGAGGGTTACGAGGGTATTCAGTTCCCGCTCTCTCGGGTTCTCGAGTGGTGGTCGCGCATGCGCCTGCCGCCGGGCTCGTCCATCACCCTGTTGACGGCTGACGGGCGGATCTGGTTGCGCGATCCGTTTATCCCGGGCCTGATCGGGGAGGCGGCGGCGCAGGACCCGTTTGCCTCCGGTGTTGCGAAAGACCGTTCGCGGCTCTCGCGCATCATCGCGCGTGACGCCGACGGGATCGATGCGGTGGTCGGATGGCGATCGCTCGAGAGTTTCGGCCTCGTTCTGGTGATCGGTATCGATCGCGACCAGGTGGGGCCCGCAGCGGATTGGGGTGCGACCATCGCGTCGCTGCTCGCCCTGGGCATGACCGGATTGCTGTTGCTGATGGTGACCGTGATGGGACGGTCCGCAACGCAGGGCGTCCCGGCCCCGTCGCGTCGTCCGGTATCGCAAGCACCGCCGCCGGTACCGAGGCGGGAGCCGCCGCCTCCCCAGCCGGCGGCGCCAAGCGGCAGCCTTCAGGCCTTCGCCAGGAAGATGCCGGTCGTCGTCTACCAGCAACGGGTCGGCCCGGACCTGTCGGTCGCCTACAAATATGTCAGTCCCGGTATCCGCGAAATCTACGGCATCGCGCCGTCCCAGCTCGAATCCAGGCCGGAGTTGATCTTCGAGATGGTGCATGACGATGACCGTGCCGGGGTCGAGCGGGCGTTCGAGGCGGCCTGGCGGAGCAGTGAGGATCTCGACATCGAGTATCGCATCGTGATGCCGACGGGCCGCACGAAATGGGTACACAATGTTGCTCGCGCGGCGACCCGCGTTGCCGGCGGCGAGATCGGGGTGTGGGACGGCATCGTTCTCGATGTCACCGCACAAAAAAGGGCGGAGTCCGAGTTGCGGGCCGCGCGCGACGAGGCGGAACTGACCAGTAAGGTCAAGGCCGATTTCCTCGCCAATGTCAGTCACGAACTGCGCACGCCGCTGAACGCCATCATCGGATTCTCGGAAGTCATCAGCAATCAGACCTTCGGGCCCGTCGGCATCGACAAATACCTCGAATATGCGCACGACATCCACGAAAGCGCTGACCATCTGCTTGCCGTGGTCAATGACATCCTCGATTTGTCGAAGATCGAGGCGGGCCGCGCGACCCTGGTGCTCGAAGACGTGGATGCCTCGGATCTGGTCGATTCCTGCCTGCGGCTCATCCATGGGCGGGCGGCGGAAGCGCGCCTGCAATTGCGCCGCCAAGTGGACGCCACCCTTCCGAAGCTTCGGGTCGATCCGCTCAAGATCAAGCAGATTCTGATCAACCTGTTGTCCAATGCGATCAAATTCACGCGATCCGGCGGTACCGTGACGATCAGGGTCGCGCCCATCCCCGAGGGGGGTGTTCTATTTGCGGTCAGCGATACCGGAATCGGCATTGCCCAGCAGGACATGGCCAAGGCGATCGAGACCTATGGGCGGATCGAACGCGACGCCAGCCAGCGGGTCGAGGGAACGGGTCTCGGGCTCCCGCTGGCAAAGGCGCTAGCTGAACTGCATGGCGGCGAACTCGTCATCGATAGCCGGGCCGGCAAGGGGACAACCGTCGAAGTGCGTCTGCCGGCCAGCTGCGTTGCGTCTGCGAAGCAGCGCGACAGCTGATAAATTCTCTGTTTATTAAGGATTTTCATTTATATTGCGGCGCAGGTCCGACTCATCTATATTGCGCTGCATAAAATTTGCTGCGGCGCAAAAATGGAGCCGGCGCCAAACGCCCCTGCTTCAGGAACAAAACAATGCGGTCTGTAGGCACTACCGAGAAAAAGACAGCGAAAAAAAAGAGGGTAGCGAACGGAAAGTCGCAAGATCACGACGATCTGATGGGCTACTGCATCGAGGACCTCTCGGTCGGCATGACCGCCGTCTTTGCCAAGACGGTGACCGAGGCCGACATCGTCCTGTTCGCCGGCATTTCCGGGGATATCAACCCGGTCCACCTGAACCACGAGTTTGCCACGGAAACGATGTTCGAGGGCCGTATCGCCCACGGCATGCTCACCGCCAGCTTCATTTCCACCGTGATCGGAACGAAGCTGCCCGGCCCCGGCACGATCTACTTGAAGCAGGATCTGAAATTCAAATCCCCGGTGCGGGCGGGCGATACCGCCAAGGCGCGAGCCACGGTAAAGGAAATCCGAGCGGAAGCGCGTCGTGTCGTCATGGAGACGGTCGTGACCGTCGGCGACACTGTGGTGCTCGATGGCGAGGCGCTGATCCTGGTCCCGAGCCGCGGAGCCTGAGCGACCTCAAGGCCTTCCTCGCGCCGTGATGCAGCCTGCCGCAGCGGGCCCCGTCGTCAGATTCACCCTCCACAAGTCCGGCCGCAGTCGCTATACCGGGCGGCGTGCGGAAAATGGGGCGGGTTGGGAACAGGCAGGCCATGCAAATCCTCCGTCACTACGAGGACGTTCCGGCCGAACTTCAGGGCGGCGCGGCGGCGCTTGGCAATTTCGACGGCGTGCATCGCGGTCATCAGGCGGTGTTCGCCCGAACCCGAGATATCGCCCGTGGTGCCGGCGTGCCGCTGGTGGCGGTGACATTCGAGCCGCATCCACGCAGCTATTTCCGCCCTCTGGATCCGCCGTTCCGTCTGACCCCTTTCCGCAACAAGGTGCACCATATCGAGAAACTCGGCGTCGATCTTCTGATGGTCCTGCATTTCGACGAGGATCTGCACCACATGAGCGCGGAGACGTTTGTCCACAAGGTGCTGGTGGAAGGCCTGCGGGCCAGCCATGTCGTGGTCGGTTACGATTTCGTATTCGGACACGAGCGGACCGGGGACACGGCCTTTCTCGCCGCGATGGGGGCGCAGTGCGGCTTCGGCATCACGATCGTCGAGCCGGTTCGATCGGAAGACAAGGGGATCTATTCCTCCACGCTGATCCGGAACCATCTGCGGGCTGGCCGGCCGGCGGAGGCGGCGGCGTTGCTTGGTCGCCCATTCGAGTTCGAGGGGCGTGTCGGTCACGGCAACGCGATGGGTCGCGACCTTGGGTATCCGACGGCCAACCTCAGCTTCGGTGAGTATCTGCGGCCCGCGTTCGGAATCTATGCGGTGCGCGTGGGCATCGAGCGGCCCGACGGCCTGATTTGGCACGACGGTGTTGCCAGCTTCGGTGTCCGGCCGACGATCGGCAAGGACGAGGAGCCGGTGCTCGAGGCCTACATCTTCGATTTCTCGGGCGATCTGTATGGGCTGCACCTGCGGATCCAGCTGATCGAGTACATCCGGCCCGAGGTGAAATTCGACGATCTCAAGGCGCTGACCGCCCAGATCGACGATGATTGCCGCGTTGCCCGGGAGATCCTGGCGAGGTCTGTGTCCAACCCCTAGCCCGGCGGCGGGGCCCGGTGACGGCTGCACGGCACGGCCATCCGCTATCTTGACCGGGGCAGGCCTGATGCATACTGTGCGGGCGCGCCGTCGACCGGTGGAGCGGCGCGGATTCTTTTGGTTTTTTTCGATCGGAACAACGACCGATGAGCGTCAACGATTACAAGGATACGATCCGGCTGCCGCGGACCGATTTCCCGATGAAGGCGGGCCTGCCCAGGAAGGAACCGGAGCTGCTGGAGCGCTGGGAGCGGATCGATCTGTACCGGCGCCTGCGCGAGCAGTCGGAAGGGCGGGAGAAATTCATCCTTCATGACGGGCCGCCATATGCGAATGGTCATCTGCATATCGGGCATGCGCTGAACAAGATCCTCAAGGACGTCATCAACCGGTCGCAGCAGATGCTGCGCAAGGACGCCCATTACGTCCCCGGCTGGGACTGCCACGGCCTGCCCATCGAATGGAAGATCGAAGAGAAATATCGCGCGGCGGGCCAGGACAAGGACGAGGTGCCGATCGTCGAGTTCCGCAAGGAATGCCGCGAATTCGCAGATCACTGGATCGACGTGCAGCGCGACGAGTTCAAACGGCTGGGCGTCGCCGGCGACTGGGAGAACCCCTATACCACGATGGCCTATGCGGCCGAGGCGCAGATCGCTCGCGAAATTGGCAAGTTTCTGATGAACGGTGGCCTCTACAAGGGGTCGAAGCCGGTGCTTTGGTCGGTGGTGGAGAAGACTGCGCTGGCCGAGGCGGAGGTCGAATACCACGATCACACCTCGACGACCATCCATGTCCGGTTCCCGGTTGTCAAAGCCGCGCGCGAAGAGCTCGCGGGCGCCGCCGTGGTGATCTGGACAACGACACCCTGGACCATGCCGGGCAACCGGGCGATCGCCTACGCCGACGACATCACCTACACGATCCTCCAAGTATCCGAGGTGACACCCGACAGCGCCATCGGCGTGAATGACCGGCTGGTGGTGGCGGCGGCGCTGGCGGCCGCCTTCAAGCAGGCCGTCGGCATCCTTGCGACCTCACAGGAAACCAGCATTTCGGGAAAACATTTGGCGGGCACGGTCTGCGCCCACCCATTGCGCGGCAAGGGGTATGATTTCGACGTACCAATGCTTCGCGGAAATTTCGTGAGCGAGGAGGAAGGGACCGGGTTCGTGCACATCGCGCCGGGCCACGGCGCGGACGATTTCAACCTGGGTACGGCGCATGGCGTCGAGGTGCCGCAGACGGTTGCCGAGGATGGGACCTTCTACGACCATGTGCCGCTGTTTGCCGGCCTCGCCGTGTATCGGCCCGACGGCAAGCGGGGCCCCGCGAACAAGGCCGTTCTTGAAGCGCTGGGGGACAGCGGCAACCTGCTCGCAACCGGCCAGCTCGTGCATAGCTATCCCCATAGCTGGCGGTCGAAGGCGCCACTGATCTTCCGCAACACCTCGCAATGGTTCATCTCGATGGAGACGAACGATCTGCGCGCGAAGGCGCTGCAGGCCATCACGGACACGGCGTTCTATCCCGCGTCCGGCCGGGCCCGGCTGTATTCGATGATCGAGACGCGGCCGGACTGGTGCATCTCGCGCCAGCGCGCCTGGGGCGTGCCGATCCCGGTCTTTGTGCACAAGCGAACCGGCGAGCCGCTGCGTGACCAGGGCGTGGTCGACCGTATCGCCGAGGCCTTCGAGGCGGAGGGTGCGGACGCCTGGTTCAGCAGCCCGCCGTCGCGCTTTCTCGGCAACGATCATGAGGCGGACGACTACGAGCCCGTGATGGACGTCGTCGATGTGTGGTTCGATTCCGGCGCCACGCACAGCTTCGTCCTGGAAGCACGCGACGATCTGGCGTGGCCGGCTTCGCTGTATCTGGAGGGCTCCGACCAGCACCGCGGCTGGTTCCACTCGTCGCTGCTCGAATCGTGCGGCACGCGCGGACGGGCGCCGTATGAAGGCGTGCTGACGCACGGATTCGTGATGGCCGAGGACGGGCGCAAGATGTCGAAGTCGCTCGGCAATATCGTTTCCCCGCAGGATGTCGTACAGCAATACGGTGCAGAGACGTTGCGCCTGTGGGTGGTTGCGTCCGATTACTCTGAGGACCTTCGCATCGGCCCGGAAATCATCAAGCGCCTGGTCGACATGTACCGGCGCCTGCGCAACACGCTGCGCTTCCTTCTTGGCAATCTCGATGGGTTCGACGTCTCGGAACGCGTCGCGCCCGGTGACATGCCCGAACTCGAGCGCTGGGTTCTGCACCGCCTTTGGGAGCTCGACGCGCTGGTGCGCGAGGGTTGCGAACAGTATGACTTCCACCGGCTGTTTCGCGAGCTGCACGATTTCTGCGCAGTCGACTTGTCTGCTTTCTACTTCGACATCCGCAAGGACAGCCTGTATTGCGATGCCGTGACGGATCCGAGACGCCGCGCCGCGCGCACCGTCTTGGACGAGCTGTTCTCCTGTCTGACGGCGTGGCTTGCGCCGATCACCTGTTTCACCGCCGAAGAGGCCTGGCTATGCCGCTTCGGCGGGGAGAGTGAGAGCGTGCATCTGCGGAATTTTCCGGAAATCTCCGACGACTGGCGCGATGATGCGCTGGCGGCCAAGTGGGAGAGAATTCGCAGGCTGCGCCGGGTCGTGACCGGGGCGCTCGAGCGCGAGCGCGCGGAAAAACGCATCGGCTCTTCGCTGAAGGCGGCACCGAAGGTTTACGTCACCGCCGACTACAAGGCGGCTCTCGCCAGTCTGGACGCCGCCGAGATCGCCATCACGTCGGGTCTTGAGCTGATCGAGGGCGAGGCCCCGGATGACGCGTTCCGGCTCGACGAGGTTGCCGGCGTCGGCGTGGTGCCGGCGCCTGCCGAAGGCGGCAAATGCGAGCGTTGCTGGCGCGTGCTGCCCGAGGTCGGCACCCGGCCGGAAGCGCCAGGGACGTGTGGGCGCTGCGCCGATGCGGTCGCGGTCAGCCGCGCGGCGGCCGAGTGACGGTTCGCGACCATGTCGAAGACAGGTGATCCGGAAGAGCCGATGCGGTCGCCCGCGCTGGTCGACAGCCGGGCGCCAGCCGCCAGCCGTCTGCTTTGGTGGGGTCTGGGGGTCGCCGCGGGGGTCTTCGTGCTCGACCAGTTGACCAAGTGGGTGATTACCGATCTGGTGATGGCTCCCGCCTGCGTGACGCCGCCGTTCACCCAACCCGGCTGCGTCATCCCGGTCTTACCGTTCTTCAACCTCACCCTCGTCTACAATCCGGGCGTGACGTTCGGGTTGGGCGGCGGGCTGGGACCGTTGATCCTGTCGGGACTGGCGATCGCGATCTCGGTCGGCCTCGTCGTGTGGCTCCGCCGGGTCGACAGTCCGTTGCTCGCCGTCGCGATCGGCGGAATCATTGGCGGTGCGATCGGAAACGTCGTCGACCGGCTCCGATTCGGTGCGGTGGTCGATTTTCTCGACGTCTATATACCGGGCTCGACCCTGCCGCATTGGCCGGCGTTCAACATTGCCGATTCGGCCATCGTGGTCTCGGTTGCGGTCATCGTCGTCGACGGGCTGATTGCAGGCCGGAGAGAAACGGCGTAATTTGGGGCAACCAAGACAGGAAGACACGACGACATGTCCAAGTTCCGGGCCCTATCTGTGCTTGCCGCCATATTGATGCTCGGTGGCTGCGGCGAGAGCGGCAACATATTCGGTTTCGACCGCGGCGGGCCGGACGAGTTCTCGGTGGTTCGCAACCAGCCGCTCAGCATACCGCCCAACGCGACGCTGCGCCCGCCCCAGCCGGGGACCGACCGCTCGACCCGCAATCAGAGCAGCAATGTCGCCCGCGAAGAGCTGGTGACCAGCGCCCCCGGCGACATGGATCCGGCGGAGTCTTTCGAGATGTCGGGATACAGCGTTCGCGGCGGCCCGAGCCCGGGCGAAGCCGCACTGATGCAGCGCGTCACGTCCTATTACGGGGTCGAGCCCGATATCCGGCGCATGGTCGATCAGGAGAGCCGCCAACTCGTTCTGGAGCAGGACAGTTTCGTGAACTCGCTGCTGTTCTGGCGGGATGAGCCGCCCCCGGGAACCGAGCTCGATGCCGAGGCCGAAGCTCGTCGCCTGCGCGAGAACGAGGCGCTGGGACGACCGGCGAACGCGGGCACCTCGCCCGTGATCTTACGCAAGAAGAGCGGCTTCAGCAGCCTGTTTTGACGGGGTCGGGCCTTGCAGATCGGGCGTAGCGCCCCATTTCAACTGATCGCCATGTCCTCACTCGGTTCACTTGATTCGAGGCGCTTATGACATTGTCCTCTTCGGCCCGCCGGATCGTCGTCGGAACGACCACCGGGCTTCTTTGCGCTCTTGCGGTTGTCGCGTCCGGCCGGGCGGCGGTCTTCGGCCCGGACTCGTTCACACTCGACAACGGCATGCAGGTCGTTGTTGTCAGCAACCACCGGGCGCCGGTGGTCACGCACATGGTCTGGTATCGGGTCGGAGCGATGGACGAACCGCCGGGCCGCACCGGCGTCGCCCATTTGCTGGAACACCTGATGTTCAAGGGAACCGATGCCTATCCCGACGGCGCGTTCTCGCAGATCGTCGCGCGCCATGGCGGCCGGGAAAACGCCTTCACCAGCCAGGATTATACCGGCTATTTCCAGTCCGTCGCAGCGGACCGGCTTGAGATGATGATGCAGCTGGAGGCCGACCGCATGACCAACCTGATCCTCTCGGACGAGGATATCGAGACGGAGCGGCAGGTGGTGCTGGAGGAGCGCCGATCCCGGATCGAGAACGATCCCGGAAGCCGGCTCGGCGAACAGGCCAACGCGGCGATGTACATGAACCATCCGTACCGGAACCCGGTGATCGGCTGGGAGCACGAGATACGCGCGCTGACCCGCGACGATCTGATGCGGTTCTACCGTGACTGGTACGCACCGAACAACGCGATTCTGGTGGTTGTCGGCGACACCACGGTCGACCAGGTCCGGCCGATGGCCGAGAAGTATTACGGGCGTATTCCGGCGCGCGATCTGCCGACCCGGATCGAATGGCGCGAACCCCCGGCCAAAGCGGCGCAGCTCGTCACCCTGGCGGACCCGCAGGTGCGTCAGCCGAGCTGGTCTCGCCGGTATCACGCGCCAAGCCATGTCTACGGCGCGACGGAGCATGCATATGCGCTGGAGGTGCTCGCGGATATCATGGGTGGTGGCGCCACCAGCCGGATCTACCGCAGACTCGTCGTGGAACAGAAGATCGCCGCCGGCGCGGGTGCCTGGTACAATCCGTCATCCCGCGGACCCGCCAGTTTCGGCTTCTACGCGACGCCGCTACCCGGCGGCGACCTGGCGTCGGTCGAATCGGCAATCGAGGGTGAAATCGACCGATTGCTGCGCGATGGCGTAACGGATGAAGAGGTCGCCCGCGCCACGGCGCGGCTTCAGGCGGAGGCGGTCTACGCTCGCGATTCCCTACGTGCGCCGGCGCAGGTCCTGGGTGCCAGCCTCGTTGTCGGGATGACGGTCGACGAGATCGAGTCCTGGCCGGAACGGATCGGCGCGGTGACTGCGGAGGCGGTCAATGCCGCGGCGCGTGAGGTTCTGCGCAGCGAGGCGACCGTGACGACCCGTCTCGTTCCGGCACCAGCGGGAGACGGCACGTGACCGCGCGGCGCCGTCCGATGGTCCGGTTGATCGCGCTTGCGATCCTGGCCGCGGCGGTTGTGGCCCCGCGGCCGGCATCCGCCGTCAATGTCGAGCGCGTGGTCAGCCCGGGCGGCATTGAGGCCTGGCTGGTCCGGGACACCATGGTCCCGCTGGTGTCGATCGAGTTCTCCTTTCGCGGCGGCGCGGCGCTGGATCCGGCCGGCAAGGCGGGCCTTGCCGACATGACCGTCAGCCTTCTCGACGAAGGGGCGGGGACATTCGACAGCCAGGCGTTCCAGCAGCGATTGTCGGACCTGGCTGTCGAGATGAGTTTTTCCGCCGGCGCCGATACCATCCGCGGCAGCCTGAAGACGCTGAATCGCAATCGCGACGAGGCGGTTGAGCTGTTGCGGCTTGCGCTGACCGCGCCGCGCTTCGAGGCCGATGCGGTCGAGCGCATCCGCCAGCAGATCCTTACGGTTCTGGCGCGCAAATCAACCGACCCCGACGAGATTGCCGGCCGGGTCTGGTGGAAGGCGGTCTTTCCCGACCATCCCTACGGCCGACCGGTCGAGGGCACGCCGCAATCGATCGCGGCGATCACGGTGGCCGACATGCGCCGCCTGATCGCGGAGCGTTTCGCCCGCGACCAGCTGATTGTCGGCGTGGTTGGCGATATCACACCCGAAGAGCTGAGACCGCTGCTGGATCGGGCGTTCGGCGACCTGCCGGCTACGGGAGAGCCGGTGCAACTCGCGGAGGCCAGCATCCACGCCGCCGGCGAGACCTTCATCATTCGCCAGGACGTGCCGCAGAGTGTCGTGGTGTTCGGCCATTCGGGCCTGAAACGCGACCATCCCGATTTTTACGTGGCTTCCGTGATCAACTATGTCCTGGGCGGCGGCGGCTTTTCATCGCGCCTCTACGAGGAGGTTCGGGAAAAGCGCGGACTCGCCTATTCGGTTTACAGCTACATCTCGCCGATGAGCGCGGCCGCGGTGTTCGCCGGCGGGGTGTCGACGCAAAACGGGCGGGTGGCCGACTCGCTGGCGGTAATTCGGGCCGAATGGGCGCGTATGCGCGACCACGGGGTATCCGAGCAGGAGCTGACGGACGCGAAGACCTATCTGACCGGCTCGTTCCCGCTGAGGTTTACCAGCACCGACCGCATCGCCCGCATGCTGGTCGGCATGCAGTACAACGATCTCGGCATCGACTATATCGATCGGCGGAACCGCTATATCGAGGCGGTGAGTCGCGAGGATATCGCGCGGGTCGCCAACTCGCTGCTGAAGCCGGACGATCTGACCTTCGTCATCGTCGGTGACCCCGCGGGTATCGAGGCGACGGCCGAAGCTCCCGAGATCGGGGGCTGATGCGCGGTCGTCGACCGGAGGTGCCGCGCGGCGCGGCGGTGCGGGTGACGAAAAAAGTCTGCCGCAAGACCGCCCTTCGTGCTAGGACCGGCGCGTGCCGGGGGCCGGGTTGTGCGCGGCTGGATTCGCCAGGCCGCGCCGGTGCGTCCGCCCGGCCGCAAGTTCGACAGAGCGGAAACTACGAGCATTGAAACAGAGCAAACGTCAGGCCCGCGACCGCAAGCGCGAGGCCGGGAAACAATCGCAGAACGCGGAGCGGAGCGCCGCCGGGTTCTGCGCATCGTGCGGCACCGGCTTGCGGCCGGATGCCCGCTTTTGCCACCAATGCGGCACCCGCCGCGACGGCGCCCGCGCTTCGGCGCGCTGGAATTCGCCGATCTTCGTGCTCTATGCGGTCATCGGGGTCGCCCTGGTGGTTGCCGTGGCGGGGATCGTCATGACGAGCGGAGGTGACGCGCCGGTCGCGCCGCCGGCACCGGCCGCGCGCGCCCCGTCCTCCGGCGCGGGCGACGCGGTCGATCTGGCGACGATGTCGCCGCGCGAGGCGGCGGACCGCTTGTTCAACCGCGTCGTGATGGCGAGCGAGCAGGGCGACATGGACGAGGCGCTGCGGTTTGCCCCGAAGGCGATCCAGGCCTATGGTCAGGTCGACCGGCTCGACGCCGACGCGCACTATCATATGGGCCTGATCTATTCTGTGATGGGCGACTTCGACAACGTGCGCAATCAGGTATCGATCATCAGACAGTACACGCCCGACCATCTGCTGGCGCTGATTCTCGAACACGATGCCGCCGAACAGGAAGGCAATTCGGTCGGTGCCGACAGGGCCGCGGCCGCGTTCGCCGAGGCCTACGATTCGGAGATCATGGCCGGCCGCCCGGAATACGACGCCCATCGCAACACCATCGAGAGTTTCCGCACCGAGAAGGCAGGGCGATAAGCTGTCCGCCCGTTTGTGCCCGGTGCGTCGGTCCGGCCATTTCTGACAGATAAAAAGGGGCCCGCCGTTTCGGCGGCGGGCCCTCAAATCGGGACGGCAGAGCCGCCCCCACATCGGATCGACCTACGGGTTGGCGAAGATCCACAGGCCGGTATTGCGGTCGCTGCCCAGGATGTAGCTGTTGCCGTCCGGGTGGTCGTGCAGGTAGACGCCCCAGAAATTGGAGCCGTTCGCCGAGTCGACGAAATGCGCCACCTCGGTCAGCGCATCACCGGCGAAATCGACCACGCGCATGCCTTCGGCGTACCAGGAGATGTAGGCCCGGGTTCCGCCGTCGACGACGACGTTGTGCATGGTCCGGTCGCCGGGGAGCGGCGGGTTGGCGAACACGCCCTCGGTCGCGAACTGGTCCACCTCGACGATGTTGGCCGGATCGGTGACGTCCATCAGACGCAGGTAGCCATAGCCGTCGAAGATGCCCTCGGCGAAAACCGTCCCGCCCTCATTCGCTTTCATCGTCTCGCCGGTGGAGAAGCCGACGAAATAGCCCGGGATGGTGATGACGTCGGCGGTGCCGGCGGACATCGTGATCAGCCCGTCGCCGCGCGCGGCATCGTTCGCAACGATGAACCCGGCATAGCCGAGCGCCTGGGCGTTGGCCGCCTTTTCCGAGAAGAAACAGGTGCCGCGCTGGATCAGCGCCACCTCGCCGGGATTGGCCGGGCGGTC
>CP070634.1:2930078-2949576 GCA_020356105.1 Rhodospirillales bacterium
ATCGGAAAGACATCCTCCTTGAAGCTGACAGCAGCCTGTGCGGCCGCGCCGAACGACCACATACCCCCCAACAAGACAGACAGCGCCGCCACCCACAAGGAAACACTTTTGGGTCGCTTGATTGACATGGCAATTGTCCTTTCTTTTTCCGACCGGCCGAATAAGCCGATCGTCGTATGACCTGAACCATAACAGAAAGCCTCAATCCGCGATATTGATTCAGATCAAGACACCCGCTTCCCTATCTCTTGTATTGATCGAGATCAAGGGATTACTGTGGAGCCCAAGGTGAAGACGATGGCCTCTTCAGAACGGCGGCGAATCGGGCCGCCGCGTGGACCGATCCCGGTGCTATGGGCGCCGCCACGGCACGGCGGAGCGCGACGCCCCGAGCCGCGGTGCCGGGGCCGTCGCGAATCGAGTTTCGCCGAGCAACAAGTGCTATAAGTTTCTTGCGTGACCACCACCGTCTCGCGTGATCAACCGAATCGGGGAAATCCGGCGATGGCTGAAGTGCACCGAATGTTCTTCCCTTACAGCGAATGCCCGCTCAGCATGCGGACCCGCTATACCGGCACGCTTCTCGTGCTCGGGATCGGCTACCTGTTCGCCAGGATCCACATCTACAACTCGCATGCCGGGCGTGACGGCGAGCCCGGCCTGTCCGTCGAGGACATCCGCATCGCCTATAGCGGCAGCAAGGAGGCGACCAAGCTGGAGGCGGCGATGATGGGGCCGATGTCCGGCATGCTGCCGACCAACGAGCGGGGCGACATCGTCGGGTGGATCCGCCGCGGCCTCGATGAGCGGGAATACGAGGACCGGATCAAGCCGATCTTCGACCGGCGCTGCACCGCCTGCCACGACGGCAGCAATCCGCATATCCCCGATCTGAACGGCTACCACGAGGTCTCCGAATCGGCCGAGATCGACACCGGCATGGATATCTTCACGCTGGTGCGGGTCTCCCACATCCACCTGTTCGGCCTGACCTTCATCTTCTTCATCATGGGAATGATCTTCAGCCACGCCTATCTGCGGCCGGTCTGGTTCAAATCGCTGGTCATCATCGTGCCGTTCGCGGCGATCACCATCGATATCGCGTCCTGGTACCTGACCAAGCTGCACCCGGCCTTCGCGCTCGTCGTGATCGGCTCGGGCGGCCTGATGGGGATGAGCTTCGCCATCCAGTGGGTCGTCTCGATGTACCAGATCTGGTTCTACAAATATCAGGGTGTCAAACGGTCGTCCGCCGACGTCCTGTAACCGGCGGCCGGCGAGGCGTCGCGGGGCAGGCCCCGACGCCGGGTCCGACACCGCTCCGCACAGTTTGAGGATGCCATGCGATACTTGGTAACAAGGGTTCTTACATCGGCCGTTCTGGTGGCCGGCGCGACCGGAATCGCGCTCGCGCAAGGCGAGTCGTCGCTTCAGGGCGACATCGCCGCCGGCAAGGCGACCGCCGCCAGCACCTGCGCCGCGTGCCACGGTGTCGACGGGCTGAGCACGACATCAGGAATCCCGCACCTGGCCGGCCAGCATGCCGAGTACGTCTGGTCCGGGCTCTCGCTCTACAAGAAGGGGGAAAGACGCAACCGCCGCATGCATGACGTGGTCGACACGCTGGGCGAATCGGACATGGCGAACGTGGCGGTCTACTATGCCAGTCTCAAGCCGTTCAGCCAGGCGCCGCGGCAGGCGGCGGGGCCGCTGCCGACCGACGAAGACCCGTTCGCGGCGGTCCGGGAAGCGACGGCGGAATGCGCGGGCTGCCATGGCGAGGACGGCAACAGCGACGTTCCCGGGATTCCCAGCCTGGCCGGCCAGCACGTGACCTATCTGATCGACTCGATGCGCGCCTATCAGGAGGGGCTGCGCAAGAACGAGGAGATGCTGATCTTCGTCGAGGAGCTCAAGGGTTCCGATATCGAGGACATGGCCTACTTCTACGCATCGCAAGCACCGATGCGAACCGAGACCGCTGCCGAGGGCGACCAATATCGGGGCCGTCAGGTCACAGCGCCCTGCGTCGGCTGTCATGCCGACGACGGCAACAACAAGGACCCGAAGACGCCGCGGCTGGCCGGGCTGGATCCGGAATACCTGGTGGCGGCGGCCAACGCCTACAAGGACGGCAGCCGGGCCCATGACGTCATGCGCGAAGCGGTCGCGACGATGCGCGACACGGATATCCAGGACATGGCCGCCTATTACGCGAGCCACGAGCCCAAGGCGCTGCCGGTGCGCAAGCCGATGACGATCAGCGAATGGGCAGCCCGCTGCAACCGCTGCCACGGCCCGGACGGCCGCAGCACCGATCCCCGCTTCCCGATCCTGGCCGGCCAGGACGAAGCCTATCTGATCAAGGCGCTGAAGCTGTATCACGGCGGCGAACGGCCGAGCTCGGCGATGCAGGCGATGTCGTTCCTGATGGCGGAATCGGATATCCTGAAACTCGCGGCCTACTACGCCCGGCAACCAGCCAGGTAGCCAGGCGGGCACCCCCCTGCACCGTTGCGGCGCGGCCCCCGGTGGCGGCTGACGACCGCGCTTCGAGGACGGCGATTGGCGTGCCGACGCGCCGACCTAGCGCGCGGGCTGGCTTGCGTAGTGGGAGGCGATACTCTCGATCAGCGCCTCGCTGTAGGGCAGGCTCATATTGTGCATCATCGAACTGCCGCGCCGCCCGTCACGATATCCGCGCAGGGCCATGATCAGATAGACCCTGTCCTGCCCGGCGATCTTCGGGATTGTGAGCGCCGGATTGTCTACGTCGGGGCCGTGACAGCGATCGCACTTTGCGGCCAGCTCCTGCACCGTGACCGGCCCTCCTTCCGCCGCCTCTGACCCTTGCGCCGCGTAATAGGCGGCGATATCCGCGATCTCCTTGTCGGTGTTGGCATCGCGCATGATCTGGTGGTCGCGGCGCCCGTCCCGGTAGGCCTTGATCGCACTGATGAGATATTGCGGGTCCTGGCCGGCGAGGGTCGGCGTCGCCGCATCGTTGCTGACACCCTTAGCGCCGTGACAGCCGCCGCACCCCGCCGTCAGCGGCTCCCCCGCAGCCGGGTCGCCCACGTCGGATGGCGGGCGCGCCGCGGGTTTCTGCGATGCGTAATAGAACGCAAGGCTCTCCAGGTCGACCCTGTCGAGCGCCCGCAGCATCTCCATCGTCGGCTTGTCGCGACGCCCGTCGAGATAGGCACGAACCGCGGACACGAAGTAGATCGGCTGTTGGCCGGCCAGGCTCGGAATGCCGGGCATGGTGCTGTTGCCGTCCTCGCCATGACACGCGGTGCAGGCCTCGGCGGCGGCCTTGCCGCGCTCATACGGGGACTGGACCTCCGGCATCGCCGCCGCGTCCACGCCGACCGGCGGCAGGCTCGCGAAAAAGCCGGCGATGTTGCGGAAATCGCTTGGCGACAATTCATGCGCCAGATCCTTCAGCGCGGCATGCGTCCGCGTCCCCTCCTCGTAGGCATGCAGGGATTCGATTAGATAGTCCTCGTTCTGCGACGCCAGATTGGGAATGCCGTGGGCCTTGCCCCGGCCATCCAGGCCATGACACGCGGCGCACAAACTCTCGGCGATCGCCTTGCCCGCCGCGATATCGGCCGGAGGCGCCGCCTCCTGGTCTTCGTCGCAGCCGGTCAACGCCAGTGCCATCACGACGCTCAGCACGATGTATCTCATGAACGATCTCCACTCGCAGCAGGATCGGGCAGGAACGCACCGCCGCCCATCGATTCCGTCCAGTCCCCCCTCCCGGCCCGCCTGATCGTAATCGCCATGACCCCCGCTTCGCAATACGCCCGAGCCCGGCCCCTAGATGGGGCCGTGCGCCCAGAACCCGGACAGGACCAGGACCAGCAGGATCAGGCCGGTGATGATCAGGGTCGCGCCGAGAATCTTGGAGAAGGTTGTCATCGGCGCCGACGGCGCGTCCACCAGGTACTTCTCGAGCTCGCCGGTTTCGACCAGGCGCCGATATTCAATAGAATGCTCATGCTTGAACTCCTCCAGCGGCATCGCACCGGTGAACATGACGATATCCTGCGGGAACTTGTCCGGCCGGAAATGGACGTTGAAGAAATGGACCGAGAACAGGAAGACGGCGGCCAGGAACGCCTCCTCGCCATGTACGATCGTGGCGACGTTGAACACCCAGCCGGGGAAGAGCGCAGCCGTCTGCGCCGGGAACCACATCATCAGGCCGCTGATACCGATGATCGCCATGCCCCAGAACGGCGCCCAGTAGTCGAACTTCTCCCAGTAGGAATAGCGGTCGAATTGCGGCCGCGGCGCGAGGCCGAAGAACCATTTGAACATGTCCGTGACGTCGCGCAGGTCCTGGA
Organism: Rhodospirillales bacterium; assembly: GCA_020356105.1. Lineage (GTDB taxonomy): Bacteria > Pseudomonadota > Alphaproteobacteria > UBA8366 > JADFVY01. The sequence continues at coordinate 2,934,434 of CP070634.1, forward strand.
GGTTCGGCACCAGAGAATGCGGCCCGAAGAACCGGAACTCCCGCCAGTTCCGGATGAGGAAGAAGAAGAAGTATATCAGATGGCCGAAGAACAGGATGATGAAGGTCGAGGCGGCAATCCGGTGGATGAATGCCGCGTTTTCCGGGCCTCCGATCAGCACCATAACGGCGCGCGCCCAGCGCATCTCCGCGTAGAGGACGGACGTGCCGGTCAGCACCAGCGCCATCACGGCGATGGCAAGCAGCAGGTGGGCGATTCGCCAGCGCAGCGGCCAGCGGTGGATATATTTGCCCTCGAGCCCGGGAATCTGATCCGTCTGGACATGCGGCGCGGTCTTTCCTGCCTTGCGGTCCTTGTACTCGCGGTAGAACCACAGCGCCGAGTGGGTCCAGAAGAAGGCGAACACCCCCGCCAAAAGCGCGATCATGAATTTCGCGGCGATGAACATGTAGGGATAGCGCTCGAAATCGGCGGTGTTGCCGTGCGGCTGGAATGACACGAAGCCCGCTGTCGCATCGGCATGGCATTTGCGGCAGGTCTCGAGGCGGTTGCTCTCGTGCATCAACGAGCCCTCGTTGTCGACCCGCTGGATCTCGTGGTAGCCGTGGCAATCAAAGCACTTCGCCGTATACGCATAGCCCAGCGTGCTCACCTGCCCATGATAGGTGCCGGTATAGGTTTCGTACTGGCGGTCGTGGCAATTGCCGCAGTTGCGGGTGATCGTCAGCCGCATCGTATCGCCGGCCGGCGAATCTATGGTGTGGGTCGTATGGCAGTCGATACAGACGGCGGCATAGGGATTGGCGTTGAGCGCAACCTCCTTGCCGTGAACCGAGGTGAAGTAGTCGGCCTCCACCTCGTTATGGCAACGCCCGCAAATATCGGGGATCTGCAGTCGCGACAGCGCCCCGACCTCTCCTTCGATCGGTTCGACGTAGTGGGCGTTGTGGCAGTCGTAGCAGGTCGCGTTGGTTCGCGATTGATCCTCGATGTTGGGACGCGCGTGCACCGAGCTCATATAGCTGTCGATCTGCTGCACCACCTCGCCCAGCCGCGCGAACTCCTCAGCATTGCCTTCCATCTGGGCCTTGTCCCACAGGCTGCGATGGCATTGCACGCAGCCGACCTTCCGGTCGATGAATTCGCGGTGCGGAATCTCGATGATGTCCCTGTGACACTCGACGCACAGGCGCTTGCCATGCACGCTTTGCCCGAAACGCTCGGGTGAGATATGCAGCACGCGCGTCTCGCCGCTTGGCATCTCCGTGGTGAAGTCGTCGAAGCCATGACAGTCCAGACAGGTCTCGTTGTCGAATTCCTCTGCGAGCTCCTCCGTCGCGGCCTGTGCATATGCGACATCTGCCGAAATGGTAAAGATGGCGAAGAGAAGAACTGAAACGATCGACAAACTTGAAAACGAGAATCGCAAGACCCGCATCGCGAGGAACTCCGCTTTAAGACGTGGGAAGAAGGCCTCTGACAAACGAAACATAACGAGAATTCGGTGCGGATTACCACATGGCCGGCCCTCAAAATCCTTGATCCACGTCAAGTCCAACCGAGAATTCGAGCGGTTCGTCTGCGCGGGCCCGCACCAAATTATCCGGTTGCAAACAAATCCTGCCATTTTCTGAGCAAGTCTGTGCGTCGTCACTGCACGAATATTGCGGGCGGCCCGCCTGGCCCGCATCGGCGATCATGAGCAAGCGGCGATCGGACGCGCGCGGCAGGTCCCGGCGCATCATCGCAGCGCTGTCATCGTTCGCGCCCGACAGGACCGGCAGGATATCCTTCAAGGTAAATTAAGACATGGGAATTACGCTGGCGCCACCTCAGCGAACCGGCACGGATCATTTCAGGATGCGGCAAACGCAAGGCTCGAACGGCCTGTTCTTCTATGGCGGCGTATTCTGCGTAACCGGCGCGACATTGATGCTGCAGCTGATCCAGACCAGAATCCTGTCGGTCGTGGCGTGGTATCATCTGGCTTTCTTCGTCATCAGCACTGCCATGTTCGGCCTGACCGCCGGCGCCGTCTGGGTCTATCTGCGCGGCGATCGTTTCACCGAGCGAACACTCTCGTACGACCTTGCACATTATAGCGGCGTCTTCGCGCTCAGCACGGCGCTGGCACTCGCCTTTCAGATGACACTGGCGCCCGGTATCCAGCCCTCGGTCACGACTCTCGTTACCTGGACCGAGCTGGCGGTCAGCCTGGCCGTTCCGTTCTTCTTTTCCGGCGTGGTGGTCAGCCTGGCACTGACTCGAAGTCCCTACCCCGTCGGCCGCGTATACGGCGTTGATCTCGTCGGCGCCGCGGTGGGCTGCCTCGGTGTGTTGGCCCTGCTGAACGCGGTCAACGGTCCGTCGGCCATTTTGTGGACCGCCGTGATCGCCGCCGTCGGCTCGATCCTGTTCTCGCATGCCGGAGCCGCGGCGGAACCGGCGGCACTGCCGCGTCTGGCGCGGGTCGTCAAGGGACGGCGCGTCTGGGTGACGATTCTGGTCGCGATGGCCGCGCTCAACAGTCTCGACAAGAGCCATCGCGGCCTCTATCCGGTGTTCGCCAAGGACGAACTGCAGCTTGTCGAACCGCCCTGGTACGAGACCTGGAACTCTTTCTCGCGGGTCATTGCGAGCCGGCCGCAGTTTGACGAGCCGCAGATGTGGGGGCCGTCACCGGCCTTCTTCGCCGCCGACTGGCGGATTCCGCAAAGCCGGCTGAACATCGACGGTGACGCGGGAACGGCGGCCTATGGAATCGAGGGTGACCTGTCGCGTGCGCAGTTCCTGCAATACGACATCACCAACCTCGCCTATCATCTGCCGCGACTTCGCCGCGCCGCGATCATCGGCGTCGGCGGCGGTCGCGACGTGTTGAGCGCCCGGTTCTTCGGCGTCGAGGAGATCGTCGGCGTCGAGATCAACCGCGCTTTCGTCGACCTGCTCTTGCACGACCCGCGGTTCAGCCGGTTCGTCGGCGTGAACCGGCTCGACGGGGTGACGCTCCATATCGACGAGGCGCGCAGCTGGTTCGCGCGCAGCGAACAGCGCTTCGACCTCATCCAGATGAGCCTGATCGACACCTGGGCGGCCACGGGGGCCGGCGCCTTCACGCTGAGCGAGAACGGGCTGTACACCGTCGAGGCCTGGCGGATCTTCCTGCGCCGCCTCGCCCCCGACGGCGTATTCACCGTCAGCCGCTGGTATTCGCCGCAGCATGTCACGGAAACCGGCCGCATGGTCAGCCTCGCCGTCGCCGCGCTGGCCGAGTCCGGCGTCGACAACCCGGCCGACCATGTCTATCTGGCCGCAACCGGCAAGGTCGCCACCCTCATCGTCTCGAGGTCCCCGTTCTCGGCCGACGCGCTGGCGCGGCTCTCGGCGGCGACCGGCATGCTGCGGTTCGACCAGTTGCTCGCCCCGGGCGAACAGCCGGCCTCCGAACTGCTGGGACGCATCGTCAACGCCCGCACCCGTAGCGCGCTGGTCGCATTGACGCGGGATTTGCCGCTGGACCTGACGCCGCCGACCGACGAACGGCCGTTCTTCTTCAATCAGCTGCCGTTGCACAACGTGTTCAAGTTCGCGGCGGTGGCTGCGTCGGTGCGGCCCCACGGGGTGACGGCCGGAAACCTGTTCGCCACAGGGACGCTGATGATGCTGTTCTTCATCTCGCTCGCCCTCGTGGTGACCGCGATCATCGTGCCGTTGCGACCGGCCCTGCGGGATGTCGGACTTCGCCTGGCCAGCGGGGGCACCGCCTATTTCATGTTGATCGGCACCGGCTTCATGCTGGTTGAGATCGCCCTGCTGCAGCGGTTCAGCGTGTTTCTCGGTCATCCCGTCTATTCGCTCAGCATCGTCTTGTTCTCGCTGATCATCTCGACCGGCGCCGGCAGCCTGCTGTCCGATCATCTGGCGATCGAACAGCGGACGCGATTCACGCCCTGGGTTCTCGCAACCAGCGGCTACATCTTCTCGCAGCTGTTCTGGCTGCCGCCCGTGCTGCTCGCCCTCGATAGCGCTCCGCTATCGGTGCGCGCGCTTGCGAGCGTCGTGATCATTTTCCCGGCGGGTCTGCTGATGGGTTTCGCCTTTCCCGCGGGCATGCGGATCATCGCGGCGTACAGTCGCAAACCGACTCCCTGGTTCTGGGGAATCAACGGGGCCAGCGGCGTGCTGGCGTCGATCTTCGCGGTGGGGTGCAGTATCGCCTTCGGGATCGGATCGACGATGGCCTTGGGCGCGCTGTGTTATCTGCTTCTGGTCCCGGCCGCCCGTGTCATCGGCTTTCCGGCGTCGACGCCCGCGCGACCGGCGGCCTCGCTACCGCCAGCGCCGGAAGACGTTCCCGTCGCCGGCTGATCCGTCCTATTCGGCCGCTTCCGCGGTTGGATTGGGGAATGCCTCGGGCCAGTTGTCGAGGACGGTCTGAAAATAGGCGCGGACATTTTCCGGGTCGAGATCGAGCGAGCGTTTGATCTTGTCGATCTCGTCCTGCGGTTCGAGCGGAATCCGCAGCGAATCCATGAACCGGTTGAACATGTTGAACATGCCGCTGATCAGGGTCAGCTCGACGATTTCGGCATCGGTGAAATGGGCGCGGAGCTCGGCGAAGACGTCATCGCGCTCACGCGCGGTATTTCGGGTCACGTGCTCCGCCCACTGGATCGCGGCCTTCTCGCGCGGGCTGAGCAAGGGCGAGTTCATGTAATCGTCGGAATCGATTGCCCGGACCTGCTCCTCGGTGATTCCCGCCGCCATGCCAAGCGACGTGTTGTGCGCATAGCAATAGGCGCAGCCATTCACCGCGCTGGTCTTGATCACCACCATTTCCTTGATCTTGGCCGGCAGCACGCTGCCACCACCCTGGCGCTGCAGCACCGCGTTCAACGGCAACAGCATCTTGGCGACCAGCGGCGAGTTGGCGAGATAGCGGTAAAAGTTCGGAGCCCGGCCCAGCAGCGCCTCGGCGGCCAGGAACAGCCGTTCGGTCTCACCGGTTGCGCCCTCACGTTCGATCTTGCCGATGCGCACCATCTCGTCCTCCTCCTTGTCCGCCAGTCCGGGCGCCCATCTGACGACCGCCACGGCCGCCTTGTCAAGGAAAGGACCCCCCTGTGCCCCCTCGCGAACACCTATTCCCCGATCGCCGAGTCGCCGACGAAAGGGTTGCTCTGGCGCTCGCGACCGAAGCTGGAGACGGGTCCGTGGCCGGGAATGAACCCGACCTCGTCGCCGAGCGGCCACAGCTTGTTGCGGATCGAATCGATCAGGTCCTGGTGGTTGCTGCGCGGGAAATCGGTGCGGCCGATCGAACCTGCGAACAGCACGTCGCCGACCACCGCAACTTTCTGCGCCGCATCGAAGAACACGACGTGCCCCGGCGTATGGCCCGGACAATGGATTACCCGCAATGTCACTTTGCCGAACCCCACCGTGTCCCCATCGACAAGCCACCGGTCGGGTTCGAAGCCCCGCGTCGGCTCCAGCCCATATTGCGCCGAATCCTCGGCCAGCCGGTCGATCCAGAACTTGTCGTCCTCGTGCGGTCCCTCGACCGGCACGCCGAGGCGCTCACGCAGCGCCGCGACGCCCCCACAGTGATCGGCATGGCCATGCGTGACCAGGATGCGCTCGACGGTAACCTCGTATTCCGCCGCCGCGTCGAGTATCCGGTCGAGCTCGCCGCCGGGATCGGTCACGGCGCCGCGCATCGTCTCCTCGCACCACAGGAGCGAGCAATTCTGCTGAAACGGCGTGACGGGAATGATGGCCGCGCGCATGCGAAGGGGCCTCCGACCGGTTGCGCTGTCCTTATAACGACAGCACCGCGTCCGGTCCAAGCCCGATGATTCGGGACAGCCCGATCAACCCCAGATCATCGGGCACCGCCACCAGATGCGCCCGGCAGTGACGGCAGTCCGAACTGCCGAATCCGGCGAGTGGAACGGTCGCGCCCGCGGCCGCCAGCGCGTCGACAAGGTCGCATTCCCGGCCACCGACCCGCACCGCCGCACCCTCGATGCGGCCGGCCCTTGTCAGCCGGTCAACGTGCCAGCGGACCGGCTTGCGGGTGCGCAGGTGGCGGGTGACGCGCGCCCCAAGTCCGCCCGGCCCCCAGGCACTGCCGCAGTAGACGTAACGTCCGGGTCCGAGCACCCGGCCGCAAAGGTGCGGAATATCCGCGATCCAGGAAGCGGGAAGCCGGATCAGAAGGGCATAGGCGCCCGCGGCGGCGGGGAGCGTGTCGATGTCGAGCATGGCGGCGTGTCGTGGCATATCCGACAGTGAACCGGGCAGCGTCCGGTTGCGGCGGCACGGTGCAACGTTCTATCTATGACCGGAACCATGCCGGAGTAAAGCCGTGCGCAGGATCCGTTTGTTGATTGGTGGGGTGGAGCTGCGCGTCCGCCTGCTCGACACGCCGACAGCCGACGCGGTCTGGGCGGCGCTGCCGTTCCGCAGCGAGGCGCAGACCTGGGGAGACGAGGTCTATTTCGCAGCTCCGGTCGCCGTCGACCGCGAGGCCGACGCCCGCGACGTCGTCGAGGCCGGAGAGATCGCATTCTGGGTCGAGGGCAACAGCATCGCCATCGGCTATGGTCGCACGCCGGTCTCGCGCGGCGACGAGATCCGTCTGGCGGCGCCGGTGAATATCTGGGCCCACGCAGAGAGCGACGTGCGTGACCTGGCCGCGGTTTCGCCGGGTGACGAAATCGAGCTTACCGCCGATTAGACAGGTGACCCACGCATAGAACGCTGGATGTCACCAGGACCGGACGCGACCCGTGTCGATGTGGATGAAGCCGCTCTTCGGATAATGGCCGACGCCACCGGCCTTCAGCGACAGGGCGGCGCGGTGCAGGCGCGAGAGTCCGACACCGGGTAACCGAAGATCGACGGCCCGGCCCTGCATGTGCAGACTCTTCTTGGCAACCCCCGCGCTTTGCCGCGCAAGCTGCGCGTTGGTCCGCGGCGACCTGTAGCCGGAGATGATCTCGAACGGCTGCGTCGCATCGCACAACCGCGCCAGCCGGTGCATCAGATCCAGCAGACCGGAATCCATATCGACGACGTCGCCGGTCCGGAAATCGCGCAGCACCCGGTTGATCTCGCGCAGCCCGTCGGTTTGCCACGCGCCGTCCGACCAGTAGGTTGCACGAACCAGCTCATCCGTATGGAGATTGCGCAATGCGAGCCGCCGCGCCCCGCGACCGGAGACGCTCGCAATCACAGGGCCCGGCGCGGCGGCGACGAGGGCGGCGGCGCCAAGGCGCAACACCGCGCGGCGACCGATCCCGGCCGCCCGTCCACCCGAAATTCCGGGATTTAACCCCTCCGACGCCATCCGCCCGATGCTAACCGCAAAAGCCCTCTCGTCAACCGGTTTTCCCGCCGGTCCGCTGAGGGCACTGTCGGCCAGAATGGTTTACAAATAGTTACCCTCGCCGTCCTGCGGCCTGGCGGTGTCGTGCTCGGGGTCTTGACGGGTATAGGGGTCGTTGCGGAACTGCACGGTTCCGTCCGCCTCGACCCACACGGTAAAGCTGACCAGGTGCACGGGCATCGGATCGTTCAGCCGGACACGCACGGTCCTGCCGCTTCGCAGCACACGCTGATAGTCCGCCTCACCCCAGCCGGCGCCGGACCCCAGCAGCAGAACCGCCAGTTCGTCGGCCTTCTCGACCCGCACGCAGCCATGGCTGAACGCCCGCACGGGCCGCTTGAACAGCGCCCGACCCGGGGTGTCGTGCAGATAGATGTCCTGGTCGTTCGGGAACAGGAACTTGACCCGGCCGAGCGCGTTGGCGCCACCAGCGTCCTGGCGCAGCACGTAGGGCAGATAGTCGTCGCTGATCTTTTCCCATTCGATCGCCGCAGTATCGAGTTCGCGCATCCCGGCATCGAACAGCCGATAACCGCGTCGGTCGAAATAGCCGGGGCCGGCCTTGCGCGCCGCCGGCAGAATCTCCTCGAGCGCGATCCTGCGCGGCACCGTCCAGGTCGGGTTGATCTCGACCGCCCTGATCTCGCTGCTCAGCAGCGGCGTCTCCCAGCCCTCGCGCCCAATGATCGTCCGGCTTCTGAGGATTTCCGTGCCGTCCTCGATCAGCCTCAGTTCCTGGGCCGCGATGTTGACGATCACCGCCCGATCGCCGGATTTCGGGGTTTCGTTGCGGCGCTGTTCCAGATTCGCGGCGATTTCGGCGATCCGATCAGCAATCGGGACATTGAGGGCCGCCAGGGTATTGGCGCCGACGAGCCCGTCCTCCGCAAGCCCATGCCGCGACTGGAACCGCCGCAGCGCGGCCTCGATCGTCGCGTCGAAGACCTCCGATTCGCTGCGCGCCTCAGCCGCCGCAAGATCGCCCGTCGCGCCCAACCGCCGGCGAAGCAGAAGGATCCGCGCATCGGTCACGCCAAGCCGCAAGGCCGGGCCTTCGGGCATGGTCGGCCAACCGCCTTCGTTGGCGATGCCTAGGTACAGCCGCATCGCGGCGCGCAGCCGCCGATAGTCGGGATCCTGGGGGAGCAGCGAATCGAGATAACGCGAGAAATCGGCGACCGAACTGGCCACCGCCACGACCATGGCATCGTCCGGCCTTTCGCCCTTGAGGTCCGCCGCGTAACGCATCAGCGCGCGGCTGAAATAGAGTTCGGCGGACGCCAGTCCATCGATGTCGCCGGCGGCGAGCGGGTCGAGGATTTCCGCAAGGCCGTAATGCTCAGGGTTCAGCGCATCGACGTCCGCGTCGGAGAGCCGCGCCAGAAGTTGCCGCCCGCGTTCGTTGGCGCCGTGGGAGTCGACCCAGATCGGCTCGAAATCCCGGTTCTCATATAACACCCTGAGGACCTCTTCCGGAGCTCCGGCGCTCACCTGCACTCGCGCCGGCTGCTCCCTGTCAAGGCTGCCGAGCAGCGATCGGGCCAGTGCGGCCTGCAGTTGCTCGAGCGTCGGCCCGGAATGTTGGCCGGCGCCCGAACACGCACCAAGCACCAGCGCCAACACGATGGCGCACAGCCCCGAAATCCGGTGTCGTTGTCTCCCCGTGGCGTCCATGGATCAGCCCCGATCGGACGGTATTCTTCGCGCCGTTCTCCCACCCGCCGGCGCTTTGTTCAGGGCTTCGGCAATCGATCGCCGTTCGAACGCTGTCCAAGCTTTCATGATAATTATGCCTTATTTTAACCTTTTGCGCAATAAATTGATTTATAAAGTTTTTTCGCGCGCACACGATCATTCCATGACACGTGGAGGTTGACCGGACTCGATATTTCCGCCGCCCTCGGGTCGACCTGAAACCGGCTGCAATTGCCGTGCCACGACGTGAACCGGCGCAGGCGACGGCGATCGTCGCCGTCCGACGGCCGTTGGATACCCGACGCCGCGCTCCGCATGGCCGGATAATCTCTCGAATCGGGCTGGACCGGGCGGCCGCATCGCGGCATCATGGCCGCATCGCAATAGCGGTTGGGGGAGACCGTGCTGTTCAACAAGGGATACGAAGGCGAGCTGACCGCCGCAGAGGCCTGGCGCTTTCTCGAAGAAGACCCGGACGCGCAACTGATCGACGTGCGCACCGTCGCCGAGTGGGTTTATGTCGGCCTGCCGGATATCTCCTCGCTCGGCCGCACGGTGGTCTGCGTGCAGTGGCATGTCTGGCCGCAGATGGAAGTCAACCGTGATTTCGTCGCCCATCTCGAGGCGGAAGGCTTGACCCGAGAGCAACCTTTGCTCCTGATCTGCCGTTCCGGCATCCGCTCGCGCGACGCGGCCGTCGCGTTGACTTCGGCGGGGTTTGGCCCCTGCTACAACGTTTCGGATGGTTTCGAGGGTGACCTGAACGACGCCAAACGCCGCGGCATCAAGAACGGCTGGAAGGTGGCCGGCCTGCCCTGGGTCCAGCAGTAGCCGGCCAGCCCCGGCACGCCCGCGCATCGGCCGGCGCGGGCGAACTTGTGCCGGGGAGGCCCTTGCGGCGCGGGCGCCGCAGCGCGGTCTCGAATGCGCCCCGTTGACGTGGATCAATGAGAGTCGTGCCGGCCCGGGCTAGTGTCGCGTTTGGCTCCGCGGCCCGCCGCACGGGAAACCCGGCCCGGGTGCGCCGCCCGTTTCAAATCGATTGACAGAGTCTTGCTCTTTGTACCGAAGGTAGCGGGACGCGGGCACGACCCGGCAATTCGTCCGGCCCGGTGCGCCGGCGGCTCGGGGCGTTCGCGGATTGCGATCGGGAGCGAGCCGGCGCGATCGGACATGCGACCCGCCTGCGCGGCTCGCTGGCATGGGGGATATGACGATGACTGCCAAGGATGTGAGATTCGGTGAGGACGCCCGCGAGCGGTTGCTGCGGGGTGTGAATATCATGGCTGACGCCGTCAAGGTAACGTTGGGACCGAAGGGGCGCAACGTGGTCTTCGAACGCGCCTATGGCGCGCCGCGGATTTCCAAGGACGGCGTCAGCGTCGCCAAGGAAATCGAATTGGCCGACCACTTCGAGAACATGGGCGCGCAGATGCTGCGCGAGGTCGCGAGCAAAACCAGCGATCTCGTGGGCGACGGCACCACGACGGCGACCGTGCTGGCCCAGGCGATCGTCCGCGAGGGCGCCAAGGCGGTGGCCGCCGGCATGAACCCGATGGATTTGCGCCGCGGCATCGACATGGCAGTGAATGCCGTCGTCGCGGACATCCAGAACCGCTCGCGACCGGTTTCGACCTCGAAGGAAATCGCCCAGGTCGGCACGATCTCGGCCAATGGCGAGACCGAGGTCGGCGAGATGATCGCCCAGGCGATGGACAAGGTCGGCCACGAGGGCGTGATCACGGTCGAGGAGGCCAAGAGCCTGAAGACCGAGCTGGAAGTCGTCGAGGGCATGCAGTTCGACCGCGGCTATCTTTCGCCCTATTTCATCACCAATCCCGACAAGCTGACCTGCGAGATGGAGGACGCGTATGTGCTGCTGCACGAGAAGAAGCTGTCCAATCTGCAGCCCCTGCTGCCGGTGCTCGAGGCGATCGTTCAGTCGGCAAAGCCGTTGCTGATCATCGCCGAGGACGTCGAGGGCGAGGCGCTGGCGACCCTGGTGGTCAACAAGCTGCGCGGGGGTCTCAGGGTTGCGGCGGTCAAGGCGCCGGGCTTTGGCGACCGGCGCAAGGCGATGCTGGAGGACATTGCGATCCTGACCGGCGGCCAGGTGATCTCCGAGGATCTCGGTATCAAGCTCGAGAACGTCACCGTCGAGATGCTCGGCCGGGCCAAGCGTGTGATTCTCAGCAAGGACGAGACGACGCTGGTCGAGGGAGCGGGGGAGAAATCGGACATCGTGGCGCGCTGCACGCAGATTCGCCGGCAGATCGAGGACACGACGTCGGATTATGACAAGGAGAAACTGCAAGAGCGTCTGGCCAAGCTGGCCGGCGGGGTCGCAGTGATCCGGGTCGGCGGCGCCACCGAGGTCGATGTGAAGGAGCGCAAGGATCGGGTCGAGGACGCGATGCACGCAACCCGGGCCGCGGTCGAGGAAGGCATCCTGCCGGGCGGCGGCGTCGCCCTGCTTTATGCCGCGGCGGCGCTTGGCGGCGTGAGCCCGAAAAACGACGACCAGAAGATGGGAGTCGACATCGTGCGCCGGGCGCTCGGCATGCCGGCGCGCCTGATCATTGAAAACGCGGGGCTGGATGCCTCCATCATTCTCGGCCGGCTGGTCGAGCGGCAGGATTTTGACGCGGGGTTCGATGCCCAGACCGGCGCATACGTCAACATGCTGGAGGCTGGCATCATCGACCCGACCAAGGTCGTGCGCATCGCGCTGCAGGATGCGGCATCGGTCGCGGGCCTGCTGATCACCACCGAAGCGATGGTGGCGGAGCAGCCGAAGAAAGAGCCGTCAGCCGCGCCGATACCGGAAATGGCTTACTGATCGAGCGAGAGTTCCGGGGTCTTGGTCAGCCAGGAGGCATAGGCCTTGTCGTGGACCAGGAGGTGATTGGCGAGCCAGACGCGCAGGTAATGATGGATGTCGCGCCGCACCGCGGCATCGTCTTCGCCGGCCCGGCAGGCCGCCATCACGCCGTCAAGCCAGTCGCGAAACGCGTCGTGGAATTTCTTGTGGTCTTCGAGATCCGGATAGCCGGCCGCCTCGAGGAGGCTCTCCTCGGTATCGAAATGCGTCTCGCCATAACGGCGGAGCCCGGCCAGCACCTCACCGAGATCGACATCGTCGCCGACCTTGTTGACCAGCGCGATCAGTTCCTTGTGTTGGCCGTCCAGCACCGGGTTACCGACGCTGTATGCCTCCTGCCATTCCATCTGCGCCATCGGCCACCTCGCACGATCCTCTCGCGTGGCCCCGCCGTCTGACGCCTGCACCGTTACGCGGCGCTTATCTTGCGTTTGTAACCATTTACCACGATGGGGAGGGCATTCCAACCCTTGCTGCGCCTCGCGAACGCCACGGCGGATGAACGGGGATGGCTTTAGCGGGCGATTTCCAGCAGCACCACGGTATCGCCGCTCGGCAGGCCCCACTCGGACGCAAGGTAGCAATAGCCGCCCGGGAATTCGTCCGGCGCCGATGAAGGCGATGACAAGACGCGCTGGGCCCTGGCGCAGCAGGGCGGAAAGCTCGTCCAGACCGAGCGCGCGGCGCCATGTCGCGGCCACCGGGCCGCTTTCGGTCCATAGCTCGTCGAGGGGGGGGTGCGCATGACGATGCGTCTGCCGGGGTTCATGACTGCCTCACCAGATTGATTCGAACATCGGTCTCGCCGAACGAACGCCCGCTGCCGCAACCGGGCGGTCCGACAAAAGTCAAGATAGGGCGGCTCGCGTTAGCGGGGGGTTGATGCGATACCGGGTGGATACACGATGCGTCCGTCCGGGGCGACCGGCGCAGCGCCAGTTGCCCGCATGCCCCTCGCGCCGCAATCCCGATACTCGTCGTCGCGGCTCCGCTAGCCTCGACTTGCCCGCGATGCTGTGGATAATCCGTCGGAAATGGGTGCCCGCCGGGCAGGGCGTTTGATGCCGACGGGGCGCACGGATACAACGCAGCAGGGAGCACAGGGCGATGAAGGACACGGCGCGAGTTGTGGTGATCGGGGGCGGCGTCGTCGGCGTCGCGACGCTCTACCACCTGGCGAAGAAGGGCTGGACGGACTCGGTCCTCCTGGAGCGGACGGAGCTAACCGCCGGCTCGACTTGGCATGCGGCCGGGCTGCTGCCGCTGTTCAACATGTCCTACTCGGTCGGCCAGCTGCACAAATATTCGGTCAATTTGTACAAGGGCCTGGAGGCGGAGACAGGCCAGCCGGTTGGCTTCGCCCAGGTCGGCAACCTGCGGCTCGCCACCAACCAGGACCGCATGGACGAGTACCACCACTATGCCGGCACCGCGGCGACCATCGGCGTCAAGGTCGAGTTCAAGACGCCGGAAGAAATCCACGAAATGGTGCCCTACGCCAATATCGACGGGCTGGTCGGCGCGATCTTCCATCCGGAGGACGGCTACATCCAGTCGGCGGACGTCACCATGGCGATGGCCAAGGGCGCGCGCGACATGGGCGCGACGATCCACCAGCAGACGCCGGTAACCGGCATTGAGCGCACGTCGTCGGGCGAATGGCTGGTCAAGACCGAGAAGGGCGACATCCGCTGCGAACACGTGGTCAGCGCCACCGGCAACTATGCGCGACAGACCGGCCGCATGGTCGGGCTCGACATTCCGGTCGTTCCCGTCCAGCACCAGTACATCGTCACCGACGCCCACCCGCTGCTGATCGAGCGCAAGGAGAAGGGACTGCCGGAAATGCCTGTTTTCCGGGAATCCGACGCGTCCTACTATCTGCGCGAGGAGCGCCAGGGGATGATCCTCGGCCCATACGAGGTCGGTGCGCCGGCGGTGTTCCTCGACGGGGTCACGCCGGGCTTCGAGAAGGATCTGTTCCCCGGTGACCTCGACCGGCTGGAGCCGCATATCGAGGCCGTCTGCAACCGCGTGCCGATCTTCGCCGAGGCCGGCATCAAGGACGTGATCAACGGGCCGATCGCCTACACGCCGGACGGCAACCCGATCGTCGGGCCCGCCTGGGGGCTGAAGAATTTCTGGCTCAGCGAGGGCCACAGCTTCGGCATCACCGCAGCCGGTGGCGCCGGCTGGCAGCTCGCCGAATGGATCGTCGAGGGGCGGCCGACCGTCGACATGCTGGGGGTCGACCCGCGGCGCTACGGCGACTATGCGTCGCGCGCCTATATCCGGGCCAAGAACGAGGAGGCCTACGCGAACGTCTTCACCATTCACTACCATGACGAGGAGCGACCCGGCTGCCGCCCGTTGCGCACCACGCCCTGCTACGACCGGATGAAGGACAAGGGCGCCGTGTTCGGCCACATCTACGGCTGGGAGCGACCCAACTGGTTTGCGCCGGAGGGTGTCGAGCCGAAGGATGTGTGGTCGTTCCGCCGCACCAACTATTTCGAGCATGTCGGCAACGAGTGCAGGAACGTGGCCGAGAATGTCGGTGTGCTCGATATGTCGGCCTTCGCCAAGTTCCGCGTCTCCGGCGCCGGCGCCGAGGCCTGGCTCGACCATCTGGTGGCCAACCGTCTGCCGCGGTCGGTCGGCCGAATCGGTCTTTGCCATGCCCTGAACAAGGAAGGTGGTGTGCGCTCGGAGTTCACGATCACCCGCGACGGGCCGGACGATTTCTATCTCGTCTCGGCCGGCGCGCTCGAGCGCTTCGACTGGGATTACCTGTCGAAGCAGGCGCCCGACGACGGCTCGGTGCGGCTGGACAAGATCACCACGCAGCGCGGCGTGCTGGTGGTGGCCGGGCCGAACTCGCGGGAACTTCTGAGCCGCGTTACCGACTGCGATCTCTCGAACGACGCCTTCCCCTGGCTGACCAGCCGGTTCACCGATATCGGCGTGGCGACGTGCCGGCTGGCGCGGGTCAATTTCGTCGGCGAGCTCGGCTGGGAGATCCACCATCCGATCGAGATGCAGAACCATATCTTCGATGCGCTGTTCGCCGCGGGCGAGGATCTTGGCGTCAGGCCTTTCGGCATCCGCGCGATGAACTCGATGCGGCTGGAAAAGTCGTACCGGCTGGTCGGCACCGAGCTGTCGATCGAGTAC
>CP070634.1:2949676-3011653 GCA_020356105.1 Rhodospirillales bacterium
CTGCTGGCCGGCGCGGTCGAGGCGGATGCGGGCGAGCGCGTGTTGCGACAGGGTGTACGGGTCTCGATGCTGGCGCAGGAGCCAGACCTGTCCGGCCACTTAACGGTGCTGGATTACGCGGCGGGCGGCGCGGCGAAGGGCGAACGACACCGCGCCGCGGCGCTGCTCGACGATCTCGGCGTCGACGGTGCCAGGAAGGTGGTCGGCCTGTCGGGGGGCGAGGTGCGGCGGGCGGCGCTGGCGCGCACGCTTGCCGGCGAGCCCGACGTGCTGCTGCTGGACGAGCCGACCAACCATCTCGACCTGGCGGCGATCGAATGGCTGGAGCAGCGGCTCGCTTCGGGTCGCTGCGCGCTCGTGGTGATCAGCCACGATCGCGCGTTCCTCGAACGCGTGACCAACGCGACGCTGTGGCTCGACCGCGGCCGGCTGCTGCGGCTCGAGGCGGGCTTCGCGAAATTCGAGGCCTGGTCCGAGGAGATCCTCGCGCGCGAGGCGGTCGAGGCGGCCAAGCTCGACAAGCGGATCGCCGAGGAGACCCGCTGGTCGCACCAGGGCATCACGGCGCGGCGCAAGCGCAACCAGGGGCGCCTCAGGCGCCTTCAAGAGCTGCGGGCGGAGCGGGCGCGCCGGCCGGCCGCTGCGGGCAGCGTGAAGATGGCGGCGGCGACGGCGGGATCCACCGGCAAGCTGGTCATCGAGGCCGAGGACATCGCCAAGAACTATGGCGACCACGCCGTGATTCGCGGCTTTTCGACCCGCATCCTGCGCGGTGACCGGGTCGGCCTGATCGGCCCGAACGGGGCCGGCAAGACGACGCTGCTGCGCCTTCTGATCGGCGAGCTCGAACCCGATGCCGGAGATCTGCGGCGCGGCACGAATATCGAGATGGTCTATCTCGACCAGGCGCGCGAATCGCTGGCGGCCGGCGAGACGCCGTGGTCGATCCTCTGCCCCAGGGGCGGCGACCAGATGGTGGTCGGCGGCCGGCCGCGCCACGTCGTCTCCTACCTGCGCGATTTTCTGTTCGCCGACGTCCAGGCCCGCAGCCCGGTCGAGAGTCTGTCGGGCGGTGAGCGCAACCGCCTGCTGCTGGCCCGCGCCCTGGCCCGCCCGTCGAACCTATTGGTGCTGGACGAGCCGACCAACGATCTCGACATGGACACGCTCGACCTGTTGCAGGAGATGCTGGCGGAGTATGCGGGAACGATCCTCCTGGTCAGCCACGACCGCGACTTCCTCGACCGCGTGGTGACCTCGACGATCGCCCTGACGGGCGACGGCACGGCACAGGAATATCCGGGCGGCTACAGCGACTATCTGCGCCAGCGGCCGGCGCCGGCCGCAAAGAAGCCGGCGCCGCGGGCCGCCAAGGCCAGCCGCAAACCGCCGGCGCAGGCGGGCAAGACACGCGACCGCCTCAGCTACAAGCAGCAGCACGCGCTGGAGCGGCTGCCGGCCCGGCTGGCGGCGCTCGAATCGCGAATCGCCGAGCTGGAAGCGGCGCTCGCCGATCCCGGATTGTACGCCCGCGACCGCGCCGCCTTCGAGCAGGCCACCGCGGATCTCGCCGCAGCGCGCGAATCTTATGCGGTCGCCGAGATGGAGTGGCTCGAACTCGAGCTGCTGCGCGAAGAGCTGGAGGACGGCCGCGAGAAACCGGCATGAAATCCGGGCCGCGCCGGCACGACCGGCGGTGGCTTCATACCCACATATATGCTATGGTTAAGATCGTATTGCCGTGGCCGGCTCGGTGCAGGGACCGGCAGGTGGCAACACGGGCCGGGGCGCCGTCTCCCGGCGTCGCGGTCGGGTGCCATCATTCGCCCGATTTTCCCTGTCGCCCGCGTGGCGGGGCCGTCCCGGCGCAAGCATGGGAGATCCTCCATGTCGATCGGAAGAAAGCTCAAGGAGTATCTGTCGGATGCGCGGGTCGAGTACGACCTGGTCGAGCATCCGCGCACCGAGTGCAGCAGCCGGACGGCGCAGGTCGCGCATATTCCGGGCGATCGCCTGGCCAAGGGCGTGGTGCTGCATCACGACGACGGCTATGTGCTGGCGGTCGTGCCGAGCACCCACCGGGTCGAGGTCGGCAGCATCGAGCGAACCTTCGGCTGCACCCTCGATCTCGCCAGCGAGCCGGAGATCGCCGATCTGTTCGACGATTGCAGGCTGGGGGCGGTCCCGGCGACGGGCGCGGCCTACGAGGTCGCCACTGTGGTCGACGACAGCCTGGCCGAGCAGCCGGAGATCTGGTTCGAGGGCGGCGATCATCGTACCCTGGTCCATGTCAGCGGTGACGGATTCCGCCGGCTGATGGCGGAGGCGCAGCAGGCGCATATCAGCCACCACGTCTGACGGCCGGCGGCACGACGCGCCGATCGGCAGCGCCGGCTCAGGCGACTCTGGCGCGGAGCGCGGCGGCGCGCGCCGAGATTTCCGTTGCGTCCGAGACCCGGCCCAGCTTGTCGAGCAGCCAGGCATAGAGCTCCATCAGGTGGACCGCCGACAGGTCGCTGGTCGCAGAATTGCGGACCGCGATCTTCATCGCCCGGCGGACCAGCGGCTCGGCCTTCTCGAACTGCGCCCGGTCGCAGTGCAGCCCGGCAAGATCGATCAGTTCGGTGACCAGAAGCGGATGGTCGGCGCCTAGGGTCGCTTCGCCGATCTCGAGCAGCCGTCTGTGCAGGGACTCCGCCTCGGCGTAGCGCCGTTTCGCGGCGAACTGCGAGGCAAGCGTCTTGATCGCCGATGCGGTTTCACGGTGGGCAGGCCCGAATGCCTGCTCCAGCATCTCGAGCGCGCGCCGGCCGAAATTCTCCGCCTTGGTATCGCGGCCCTGCTGGTGATAGAGCGTCGCCAGACCGATCAGTGTCGCCGCGACGTCGGGATGACCGGGACCGAACGCCGCCTCCTCGATCGCGAGCGCCCGCTGGTAGAGACTCTCCGCCTCCTCAAACCTGCCGCGCAGGGTCAGCACATAGGCAAGGCGTCCCGATGAGCCGGCGATCTCGACATCCGCCGGATCGAGGGTCAGCTCGCGGATGGTGAGAATCTGCCGATAGCGCGCCTCGGCCTCCTCGAGGTCGTCCTGCGCCTCGGCCAACGACGCCAGCATCGCCAGCTGCGGGACCAGATCGGGATGGTTGCCCCCGACGGCCGCGGCGGCGCGGCGATACAGCGTCTCGGCCATCGCCGCGGCGCGGCGATACATGGTCGCGGCTTCCGAATTGCGCTGCTGACTGCGGTACAACTCGGCGATGTTCTCCAGCGTCACGACGAATTCGGGACTGGCCTCAAGATCCGAGGCCTCGTCGATGCGGATCGCGCGATGGTAAAGGGGCTCGGCCTCGGCGAGGCGGCCGAGCGCATGGTGGAACATGGCAAGGTCGTTCATCGCACGAGCCAGCCGCCCGTCCGCGGGGCCCAGCTTCTTGGCCTCGGTCAGGGCGCTGGCGAGGTGGCGCTCCGCCGCGCCGTAGTCACCATCGTGGAATGCCCGCGCGCCGGCCCTGCTGCTCTCTTCCCAACCCATGAATCCCTGGCAAACCGTGACGCTGGCAGTTCAAGATCGCGGGACCGCCCGGGACCGGGCGGTCGGGCCGGTAGACTCCCGAGGCGCAGAATATGGAAGAATCATTAAGGAGACCCTTACGGGGCGTTAACGGCTCGCCGCAACCGCCATGCGGCGCGCGACCGGGCGTCTTTGCATTGCGAAGCCGCCACGGCGCGCCTATGTTCCTGCCACCCGCGCCCTGATGACAATTCGGTTTCGATGACGGACCCCGAGCTCATACGCAATTTCGCGATCATCGCGCATATCGATCACGGCAAGTCGACCCTTGCCGACCGGCTGATCGAGCGCTGCGGCGGGCTGGCCAAGCGCGAGATGAAGAGCCAGGTGCTCGATTCCATGGACATCGAGCGCGAGCGCGGGATCACCATCAAGGCCCAGACGGTGCGGCTGCTGTACAAGGCGGCCGATGGCCAGACCTACACCCTGAACCTGATGGACACGCCGGGCCACGTGGATTTCTCCTACGAGGTCAGCCGGTCCCTTGCGGCCTGCGAGGGCTCGCTGCTGGTGGTCGATGCCAGCCAGGGAGTCGAGGCGCAGACGCTCGCGAATGTCTACCTTGCGCTCGACAACGATCACGAGATCATTCCGGTGCTGAACAAGATCGACCTGCCGGCGGCCGAGCCGGAGCGGATCCGCCAGCAGATCGAGGACGTGGTCGGGCTCGACGCCTCCGAAGCGCTTGAGATCTCGGCCAAGACCGGGCAGGGAATCGACGACGTGCTGGCCGCGCTGGTCGCACGCCTGCCGCCGCCGGCCGGCGACCGCGCGGCGCCGCTCAAGGCGCTGCTGGTGGACAGCTGGTACGACGCCTATCTCGGCGTGGTCGCCCTGGTCCGCATCCATGACGGGGTGCTGAAGAAGGGCATGAAGATCCGCATGCTGTCGACCGGTGCGACCCATCTCGTCGACCGGGTCGGCGTGTTCACGCCGAAGGGTCTGATGGTCGACGCCCTCGGCCCGGGCGAGATCGGCTTCATCACGGCGGCGATCAAATCGGTGGCCGACTGCAAGGTCGGCGATACGCTGACCGACGAGCGCAACCCCGCGAAGCAGGCCCTGCCCGGCTTTCAGCCCTCGGTTCCGGTGGTGTTCTGCGGCCTGTTCCCGGTCGATTCCAGCGATTACGAGGCGCTGCGCGAGAGCCTCGCCAAGCTGGCGCTGAACGATTCGAGCCTGCATTACGAGCCGGAGACCTCGGCGGCGCTGGGCTTCGGCTTCCGCTGCGGCTGCCTCGGCCTGCTGCACCTCGAGATCGTCCAGGAACGGCTCGAGCGCGAGTTCGATCTCGACCTGATCACGACGGCGCCGTCGGTGGTCTACCGCATCCACAAGGCCGACGGCGCGGTGCAGGAACTGCACAATCCGGCGGACTACCCGGATCCGGTACAGATCGCCCGTATCGAGGAGCCGTGGATCAAGGCCACCATCATGGTGCCCGACGACTATCTCGGCCAGGTGCTGTCGCTGTGCACCGACCGGCGCGGCGAACAGGAAGACCTGACCTATGTCGGGGGCCGCGCGATGGCCGTCTACAGGCTGCCGCTGAACGAGGTCGTGTTCGACTTCTACGACCGCCTGA
Organism: Rhodospirillales bacterium; assembly: GCA_020356105.1. GTDB lineage: Bacteria > Pseudomonadota > Alphaproteobacteria > UBA8366 > JADFVY01. The sequence continues at coordinate 2,954,836 of CP070634.1, forward strand.
AATCGGTGAGCCGCGGCTACGCCAGTTTCGATTACGAGATGGCGGGCTACCAGGACGGTGATCTGGTCAAGCTGTCGATCCTGGTCAACGGCGAGCCGGTCGATGCCCTGTCCGTGGTGGTCCACCGGCAACGCGCCGAGAGCCGCGGACGTGCGCTGTGCCAGCGCCTCAAGACGCTGATCCCGCGCCAATTGTTCAAGGTCGCGATCCAGGCGGCGATCGGCGGCAAGGTGATCGCCCGCGAGACGGTCGGCGCGCTGCGCAAGGACGTCACCGCGAAATGCTATGGCGGCGACGTCACCCGCAAGCGCAAGCTGCTGGAGAAGCAGAAGGAAGGCAAGAAGCGCATGCGCCAGTTCGGCAAGGTCGAGATTCCACAGTCGGCCTTTCTGCAGGCGCTCAAGATGGACGAGGGCTAAAGGTCGATCGGGCCGGGCGGCGCCGGCCGCGGCAACCGCCGCGCCCTCTCGCGCTCACTCGGGCGGGACGTTGCGGAAGGCGTTGCCGGACTGCGGCCGCTCGCGCCCGAAGGTGGCGAACAGGAGGGCGACCAGCAACATGACGACGGCCGCGCCGACCATCACCATCCAGGCCTGCTGCTCGAGCACCGGAACGATGTAATCATCCCAGGCGCCCGGCAGGCCGAGATGGCGCTGCACGATGTTCTGGAAGGCGAGCAGGCTCGGCCCGTGGGTCTTGGCCCAGATCGCGCCGGCCGGATCGGTGAGGTTCTGGCCGTCGACCAAGAGGATGGCGATCAGCGCGATCAGCGCAATCGCCAGGATGGCAAGCACGCGGCTAAGGATGCGGGAAAAGGTGGCCATGGCGCCGCCGCTTCGCTATGTCGTCGAGATACCGCTCGGACAGTAGCACGGACGGCGCGGAACCGCCACCACAGGTCGCGCCAAGTGGTTGCCCTTGCCAGCCTCCATGCGGTCGGCTAGGGTCCGCGCCGCGCCCCGTCGCGGCGCTTCGGAGGGATGGCCGAGTGGTTTAAGGCGCACGCCTGGAACGCGTGTATGCGGGAAACCGTATCGTGGGTTCGAATCCCACTCCCTCCGCCATATGCCTTCGCCAGGGCTTCGGCGGGATTGCGTGTCGAAGCCAGGCAAATATTTCTCGTCAACTTCGCAGGCCGGGATCGGGCTCCGACAGCAGCTGACGCAGCTGCGCAGAATCAACCGGCCGGCCGGCAAAGATCTGCCATGCATCCACGCCCTGGTGGATGAACAACTCGTAGCCGCTGATCACGGTCAGCCCTGCCGCCATGGCATCCGCGAGGAATTGCGTCTCGAGCGGCGTGTAGACAGCGTCGAAGGCCCATTGGCCGCGTCGCATCTGGCCGCGGGGCAGCGGCGTTCCCTCGTGGCCCACCATGCCGACGGGCGTACAGTTTACGAGGCCGTCGGCATGCGCCGCGATCGATTCGGTGTCGTCCGACACCGAAACCGGGATTCCGGGCGAAATGGCATTCAGGCGGGCGGCCAGGTGTTCCGCCTTTCGGCGGTCAAGATCGATGATCCAGAGCCGTTCGAGGCCGAGCTTGAGCAGGGCGAAGGCAACCGCCTTGCCAACGCCGCCGGCACCGATCATGCAGACACGGCCGGCCGCACGATCGCCCCGGACACTCCGATACGCGCCGATCATGCCGCTGTAATCGGTATTGAAGCCCATCGGACCGGTCGGCTCGAAGATGATCGTGTTGACGGCCTCGATGCTTCGGACGACCGGGTCACCGATCTTCACCCTGGTTGCAGCCAGCTCCTTGTAGGGATACGTGACATTGATTCCGCGAAAGCCGCCGGCCTGGCAGAGTGCAAAGGTTTCGTCGAAGCTGGTGCCGAGCTCCCGCGGCACGAGGCGTTCGTAGCTGATGGTCAGATTGGCCAGCATGCCCGCCAGGCGATGCAACCTCGGCGCTTGCGACTGGGCGATATTGTCGCCGATGAGGCCGAGTTTCAGATCGCAGGAACCGTCCCGCAGCGCGGGGCTGGCCCCGCTATTTGAAATTGAGCTCGTCCTGGATTCAGTGCGTTTCGACATAGCGCATAATCATATCAACCACGCTGTCCCGCGTTAACTCCACCGACTCCTTCGAATCGAGATCGATCTTGAAGATCCTTGAGAACGTGGCGCGGTTGGAAACATTGAAAAAGCAAAGCGCACTGATCTTCCAGTGCAACTCGACCGGATCGTGGCCGGCGCGGAACAGACCTTCCTGCACGCCACGCTCGAGGAGGCGGCGCACTGCGTCGATCGCGCCCAGATTGAGGTCCTGGATGCGGGAGGATTGCGCAAGATACTGGGCGTGATGGATGTTCTCGATCATGACCAAACGAATGGAATCTTCATGGTCGTTGTGGTGGTCGAAGGTGAATCGGACCAGCCGTTCGAGCGCTTTTGCCGGCGGCAGGTCATCGAGTTCCAGGCTCGCCTCGAACGCCCGCACCCTGGAATAGGCAGCTTCCAGCTTCCTCGGATAGAGACCTTCCTTGCTGTCAAAGTAGTAGTAAATCATCCGCTTGCTGCACTTCGTCTTCGCGGCGATTTCGTCTATGCGGGCGCCCGACAGCTTCACACGACAGAGTCCGCCTCGAGCCCGCCAATCTCCTCTTCGCTCAGACCGAGTTCCCGATAGATTTCGTGATTGTGCTGGCCCAGCCGGGGCGGCGGCGATTCTACGGCGGGTGGTGTTCCGTTCATCTTCACGCCCGTCCTCACCACCTGGATATTGCGCCCTGCTCCGGGAACGGCATCGAAGGTTGCGATCATGCCGCGGTCGCGAATCTGCGGGTGCTCGAGAATGTCCGGAACCCCCAGGACTGGGCCGGCCGGGACGCCCACGCGGTTCAGATCGCGGGCCCACTCCTCCGCCCGACGGGTCCGCAAGGTCCGCTCCAGCTTGGACCTGAGCGCCAGCCGATTCCTTATGCGGTTCTCTCTTGTACGGTATTCCGGGTGGTCCAATAGGTCAGGGCGCCCCAGGAGGTCGCACAGCGCTTCCCACTGTTCCTGCTTGTTGGCCGCGATATTGAGTGGGCCATCGGCTGCACGGAACGTGCCCGACGGCGCGGACGTCACGTTTTCGTTGCCCTGAGGCAGGGGTTTGACACCGGCGATCAGCCAGTTGGAGACCACCCAGCCCATGGTCGCCAGGGTCGCTTCCAGCATCGACACGTCGATAAAGGACCCGCCGTCGCGGGCCCGTCCCTGCAGCGCCGCACAGATCGCGAAGGCGGCCGTCATGCCGCCGATGGTATCGCAGATCGGATGCCCGACACGGTACGGCGCGGTTTCCCTGTCGCCGGTAATGCTCATCACGCCGGAGATGCCCTGTATGATCTGATCATAGGCCGGCAGGTCCCGCATCGGCCCGTCCTGCCCGAAACCGGAAATCGCGCAGTAGACAAGATCCGGCTTGCGCTCGCGCAGGACCTGCCAGCCGATTCCGAGGCGATCCATCACGCCGGGGCGGAAGTTCTCCACGACCACGTCTGCGGTGGTAACGAGCCTCTTGAAGAGGTCCTGGCCGCGTGCGTCCTTGAGGTTCAGTGTAATCGACCGTTTTCCGGCATTCTGGGCCAGGAAGGATACCCCCATCAGTTCCTCGTTCAGCGCCGCGTCGGCGCCAAGCTGCCGCGCCAGGTCGCCGCGGCCCGGCATCTCGACCTTGATCACATCGGCGCCGAGATGCGCGAGCTGGTGGCAGCAGAAGGGACCGGCCAGGACGTTGGTGAGATCCAGGACTCGAATACCGGAGAGGCTGGACATTCCGCTCCTACCCGTCCGGAAGACGGAATTCGCCCTCAGTCAGGCAGCCAACCCGGCCGCCAGACCGGCCGACCATTGATTCGCGGAAACGACGGGGGCGCCGGCGCAACCCGCTTCCCGTGCCATTGGCAGACCGCCCCGTCATTTGGAGAGGTGGTCGACCAGCGCGTCGATTCCCATCAGGTACCCATAGGGCCCGAAGCCGCAGATCATGCCCACCGACACCTTGGAGATATAGGACAGGTGGCGGAAGGATTCGCGCTGATGGATATTGGAGATGTGTACTTCGGCGACCGGCAATTCCACGCTCGCAATGGCGTCCATCAGCGCGACCGACGTGTGCGTATAAGCGCCGGCGTTGATGACGATTCCGTCATGTTTTCCTTTTGCTTCGTGGATCCAGTCCACGAGTGTGCCCTCATGATTGCTTTGCCGGAAGTCGATCTCGATGCCCAGCGCGTTGGCCTTCTCGGCACACATGCCCTCCACATCGGCCAACGTGGTACGGCCATAGACCTCGGGCTGCCTCGTGCCCAGCAGGTTCAAGTTCGGGCCGTTGAGTATGAGAATGGATATCGTCAAGGGGCCCCTCCGTCAGTCTGTTGCCACGTGTGATACGTCCTTGTTGGGCGAATAGATGTCAAGGATGTTCCAGTGGCCGCTGGTTGGCGTGGGGTTGTTGACCATCGCGACATCGATCACCGTCGGCCGGCCCGAGGCGATGGCCGCTTCCAGGGCCGGCTTGAATTCGGCCGCTGACCGGACCCGAATGCCATTTACACCATAGGCCTTCGCGATATCGGCATAGCAGGGCATGAATTCCTCGCCGTCCTTTGGGAATGTGGTGCCATACGTCAGACCGTAATGTGCCTTCTGCAGACCGGCGATGGTACCGAAGGCATTGTTGTTCATGACCACCCAGATGACCGCCAGATTCTCCTCCGCGGCGGTGGCCAACATGGCCGGGTTCTGCCCGAATCCGCCATCGCCGACCATGGAAATGACCACCCTGTCGGGACAGGCGAGCTTGACGCCGAGGGCGGCCGGCGGGCCGAACCCCATGGTCGCGTAGCCGCCCGGCGTCAGAACCGTGCCCGGCGTGTAGATCGGGAACTGTTGGCCAACCCCGTTCTTGTTCCAGCCGACGTCGGTGGTCAGGTAGGCGTCCCGCGGCATGGCGGCGCGGATGTCGGCAAGAATTCGCTCCGGCATCATGGGAAAGGCGTCGGACGTTTCCATCTCCCGGTTGGAAGCCTTGAAATCTTCCCGGTAGGCCGCGATCTCGGCCGCCAGGCCGGGTTTCTTCAGGCCGTCCGGATAAAGCTCGCGGGCAGCCTTCAACATCGCTTTCAAGGCCTGCTTCAGGTCGGCCACGACGCCCAGTTCGGTTGGGAAGTTGCGGCCGATCTCCGAGGGTTCGATGTCGATGTGGATGAGCTTGCTGGGCGGGAAACTGAACGTGTATTCGGCATACCAGGATGAGCAATCCGCCTCTTTGAAGCGGGTCCCCAGTCCCAGAATCCAGTCAGCCTGCAGGCATTTGTCGTTGATGAACTTGGTCCCCCAGAAGCCGGTCATGCCGAGCGTGAATGGATGGTCGTCGCGCAGCATCCCCTTGCCCATCAGGCTGTGCGCGACCGGGATATTCAGATGGTCGACGAACTGCTCCAGCTCCTCGGTTGCCCCGGCAAGTGCAACCCCTCCGCCGACATACAGCAGCGGGGTCTTCGCCTCGGCAAGAGTCCGCACGATCCGCGCCGCCGTTTCCGCATCGAGGGCGGGTCTGGTCAGAGACTTGGTGTTTTGGCGCAGGCGATCGAACAGACGCGTTTCGATCTGGGCCGAGAAGATATCCATCGGCACGTCGACGAGCACCGGGCCGGGTTGACCGTTTTCGGCCAGGGCGAACGCCTTCTCGATGATTTCGGGAAAAAGTTCGGGGGTGTCCACGCGCCAGGCACGCTTCACGAACGGCCGATAAATTTCGTACTGCGATGCGTCCGCATGCAGGTTCACCTCCTGGTGCGGGTGCTTGCCGTAATAATGGGTGGGCACGTCCCCGGCGATGACCACCACGGGAATGCAGTCGAGGGCGGCGTTCGCGACGCCGGTCGCCGCGTTGGTAAGCCCCGGGCTCAGATGGGTGAGCAGGACGGATGGCTTGCCGGTGGCGCGGGCATAGCCGTCGGCCGCGTGGGCCGCGATCTGCTCGTGCCGGACGTTGACGAAATGGATCTTGCTGTTCGCCATGGCGGACAGCACCGCAATATTGGTGTGTCCGCACAGTCCGAAGACGTGCCGGACGTCCCGCTCCTCCAGGTAGCGGATCAGGAGATTTGAAACCAGGTCTTTCATCGACGCCTCCGGTCGGGCTCCTCCCCCGAAGAAGGACCGCGGGAGAGGCTCACCCCCTTCCCCCGACCCCGGCTTGCAGGGCGGCTCAAAGGGTTTCGGTATTGTAGAACTCGCCGAACAACTCCTCCTCGCTCGGCCGGTCCTCGGGTATGGGTCGGCTGACCCAGGTTACGTTCATATAGTGCTTCAGGTGCACGTTCTCGTTGGTGATGTTGCCGCCCCATATACCGCAGCCCAGGCTCGAGGTCATCGGCATGCCGTTGTTGAACGCGCCGGCATTGGCCTTCGACTGCGGCTGGCGCACCATCATTCGGCTTACCGGCGCGACCCGGGCGAGCGCGTCGATATGGTCGTCGTCGAACGAGAAGATTCCGCAGGAATGGCCCTTGCCACCCACCTCGTAGATGTCCTGGACCATCCGCAACGCCTGCTCGAATCCCTCGTAGCGGTAAACGGCCAGAACGACGCACAATTTCTCGCTCGAGAACTTGTGCTCCGGGCCGATCTCCTGCTGCCGCACGATCAGGAACTTGCGATCCTCGGGGATGGTGAAGCCAGCCATCTCGGCGATCTTTTGTGCCGCGACCGCCACCGTCTTGATGGTGCGGTGTCCTGCATCGTCCCACAGCGCCTTCTCGAGCAGAGCTTTCTCGGCGTCGTCGCAAAGGTAGCCGCCCTCGACCTGGAGCTGGTCGATCATTGCGTCATAGAGGCGTGCGTCCACCAGCATGTTGCCGTCGGCGGAGCATCCGGATCCGTAATCCGAGGTCTTGCTGATCCGCGTGTTCCGCGCCGCCTCGGCCACGTCCGCCGTCTCGTCGATGACGATGGTGGAATTGCCGGCGCCCACCCCATACGCCGGCTTGCCCGAGCTGTAGGCCGCCTCGACCATGATCTTGCCGCCCGTCGCCATGGTCAGATCGCAGATCGACATCAGCTCTTGGGTGAGCGGGATGCTCGGCCGCTCCACGCATTGCAGAAGATCCTCCGGCGCACCCAGCTTCTTCAAGGTCTCGCGCATGACCCGAACGGTCTCGCAGGTCGTCTTCCTGGAGCGCGGATGGGGTGAGAAGATGACCGCATCACGGCATTTCAGGGCATAGATCGCCGTCACCGGCGGGGTAAGGGCCGGATTCGTGGTGGGAATGAGTGAGGCGATGACGCCGGCCGGCTTGGCGTATTTCACGAGTCCCTTGACCGGATCCTCCTCGATGACGCCGATGCTCTTCTGGCGCAGCGCGTCGCGCAGCACGCCCATAATCTTGAATCGTTTGCCCGGCCGTCCGTCGCGGTCACCGAGACCGCTTTCGTCGACGCCCATCTGGGCCAGGCGGGTGAACGTCGTATCGTTGGAAGTGGCCCAACCGATGGCACGGCAAATGCGGTCCACCTGCCCCTGGTCGTAATCGCTGACCGCCTCCATCGCCGCCCGCGCGCGGGCGAGCAACTCCTGAGCAACCTGCCGTTCCTCGGCGGTGATTTCGCGGGCCATCCTGGCCTCCTTGAGCTTCATGCTATGTACCTTTGTGCCGGTGTTTCGGGAAAGGAATGCGGTTCCAGGCACCGCCTTGCCGCCTCCAAGCATCGGCGCGCATGCCCCTCGTATCCCAACTCCTCGACGCGTTTCAGATTGGGCAGCTCGATCGAACAGGTAACGGGTGGCAGCCGCCCAAGGAGTGCCTCGAAATCGACGCATCCTTCGCCCGGGTATAGCCGGGCATCGCGTGCAATATGGATCATATCGTCGCGCTCTGAGGGAATTTCTCCGGGAGCGTCGGCGATATGTATGAAGTGCCACCATTCGCGGGGCAGCGAATCCAGCTCGCCCGGATCAAGCTGCGAGAAGTGGGTGTAGATGGTATCGATCAGGATCCCTGCATTGGGGCGATCGGCCGTGCGAACGATGTCAGCCGCCTCCCGAAGGTTGGTCAGGCGGGAAAACGTCGGGAATTCGAGATCGACCGTCAGGCCGAACGGCGCCGCCAGATCGCAGATCTCCGCAAAGCGCTCGACAATGAAATCCCGGTCCGTGCCATCCGTGGTCCAGGCGCTCGAGATCAGATGGCGTGCCCCCAGCTCGGCGGCCACCTCCATGGCCGGCACGTAGCTCTTCGGATCACGGTCGGCAACGATGCGCGCCAATTCGACATCATGGAGCTCGATCCCCGTTGCGTCGAGTGCCGCTCTCGTCGCGCGCATCATCGCCTTGTCCTGCGCCGGGCAGGCGCATTCGCCAGCGACGCCCATGGGAATCAGCCGCAGGCTTACGAAGTCATAGCCGGCGCGTGCCGCGATATAGGTGAGTTCCGGTGCGGAAGCGCCGATCAGGGTGAGGTGTGCCAATGAAAATTGGTAGCTCATGTGCAGAGTCTCCGACTATTCCGTTGCATCCCCTCGCCCGCCGCTCGTCATGCCGCCGAGACGACACGAGCCATCCGGCTTGGCAAGCTGCGCTGGAGCGTCTCCTCCATCTCAAGGGCAAGCCCGGCCAGCGCCTTCCAATCGATTCCCGTTTCGACACCCAGCTCACCCAGCGCATAGGCCGCATCCTCGGTTGCGATGTTGCCGGCGGCGCCGGGCACGAACGGGCACCCTCCCAGCCCGGCAAGGGCTGCATCGAAGATCGCGACCCCCGCTTGCAATCCCGCGATCATGTTTGCAAGGCCCAGCCCGCGGGTATCGTGCAGGTGCAGCGAGATGGCGACGGCGGGATCGATCACCTTGCGGACCGCGCTCACGGCTTCGATGACGGACCTGGGGTTGCCCAGGCCCGCAGTGTCGGCGATGTTGATTTCCCTGACCCCGAGCGAACTGTAGAGGCTTGCGATCTCGCAAACCCGTGAAATGGGGACTTCGCCACCGTACCCGCAGCCGAGCGCCGACTGGATGCCGGCGCGCACCGCAATGCCTTCGGCCACCGCCCGTTCAATCATCGGGACGATATTGCCTTTCGCCTCCTCCAGCGTGCGGTTGGTGTTCTTGAGGCTGTGCTCCTCGCTTGCCGAAATCGACATGCTGAGGTGCTTCACGCCGGCGGCGACGGCCCGGTCCAGGCCGTGACCGTTCAGCACCAGCGCGGTGTAGGTGACACCAGGAGCCGGATCCAGCCGCGCAAACAGCTCGTCCGTATTGGCCATCTGCGGCACCCATTTGGGATGCACGAAGGACCCTGCCTGGATGCGGCGCACACCGCAGGCTTCGAGGCCGCGGATAAAGTGAAGCTTTTCCTCGACCGAAAATGCGCGCTGTTCGATCTGAAGACCGTCCCTCAAGGACTCGTCCTCGATCAGGACCGTGTCGACCAAATCGTACATGGATGACCTCTCCGGCGAATCGCTCGTTCTGGCGACCATTGTTTGCGATTCTCCGCATTTCATATGGCGCCGAACAGACTGTAACATCAATTACAGATATTGCTCATTTAGCAAACATGATGTTAATTAAGTTCCCCGCGTCGGCGAGGACTTTCGCACGTGTTGACTCTGCGGCAGATCGAAGTGATCCGCGCCATCATGGTGGCCGGCACCGTCAACGGAGCGGCCGAGTTGCTCAACGTGTCCGCCCCCGGAATCAGCCGGGTGATGAAGCATGCGGAGAACCAGTTGGGCATCCGCCTGTTCGCCCGCCGTCGCGGACGATTCATACCGACGCGCGAGGCACAGAGCATTTTCGGCCAGCTCAACGCCGTCTTCCAGAAGGTCGAGGATCTCCAGTACGCCATCGACGAGTTGAAAAAGGGTGTCTCGGCCGTCTTCTCATTCGGTTCCGTGCCCAGTATTTCGCAATACATCTTGCCCCGGGCGGTAAGGCGGCTGCGCGGGAAATTCCCGGACCTGAGAATGGAGATCAACGTCCTCAAGATCGAGGAAGCGATCAATTACGTGTTGCTCAAGAAGGGTGAGTTGGTGGCCATGAGCTACAAGGTCGACCACCCGGGGCTGATGTCCCATCCGCTGGCCGTGGGAAGCCTGGTCGCCATTGTGCCGGCCGGTCACGAATTATCGCAAAGCAGGGAGGTATCGCCTGAAACACTGGCGGATTATCCGTTGATCGGCATCGATCCGAACGACCCGTACGGCCGCATTATGGCCTCGGTCTTCCTTGAGCGCGGTCTGGACTACCAGTTGACGATCCAGGCCCGCTTCGCGCAGACCGTATACGCCCTTGTGCGCCAAGGGCTGGGCGTCGCCCTCATCGACGAATTTTCGGTATGCGGCCGCGATCTTCCCGGTGTGGTACGACTGCCGGTTACCGGGCCTGCACCGTTCCGGACCTACGCCGTCGTCAGCGCCGACGAACCTCTTTCGATCTTCGCCGAGGACCTGATCGACTATCTCAGATCGGAGATGTATGAAGCGGTGCAAAACCGGCCGTGGATGTGAGTGGATTCGGCCGGAGAGCGACCAAGACCGTTTTCGTATTGCCACGCTTGTGGCTACACTCGTTTCTTTTGGGAGACATGACATGAAGCGCGGAATTTCGTCGCTCTCCTTTTCCGGCCCACTGCCAGACAAGATCGAGGCCGCGGCGGGAGCTGGTTACGATGGCATCGAGATCTTCCGCGAAGACCTGGTTTATTGCGATGCCACGCCCGCCGAGGTGGCCCGCTTCGTGACCGACTCCGGCCTCGAGGTCCTCAGCCTCCAATCCCTGCGGGATTTCGAGGCGTCGCCAAAGAAGAACTGGGACTGGAATGTCAAGCGCGCGGAGCGGTTTCTCGACCTGGCGGTTGAGGTCGGAGCGCCGCTGCTGGTTGTCTGTGCGAATACGCGTGCCGACACCGTGGACGACCCGGATCGCGCGGCGGCCGAGCTGGCGTTGCTCGCCGATATGGCGGCGGAACGAGGCCTGCGCGTCGGCTACGAGGCGTTGGCCACCAGCGCGGTCGTGCGCAGTTATGTCGACGCCTGGCGGATCGTCGAGAAGGCCGACCGGCCGAATCTGGGACTCGTCATCGGCGTTGTGCACACCCTCGCCCTTGACGGTGATTTCACCGCCCTGGAAGCGATCGATCCGAAGCGAATCTTCCTGATCCATCTTGCCGACGCGCCCGCCGCCAAGATGGACGTCCGGCTGCTCGCCCGGCATTTCCGGCTCTTGCCGGGACAGGGAGACCTGCCGGTATCCGACGTGTTCGCCACCCTGAAGGCGGTCGGTTACGACGGACCCGTTTCGATGGAAATCTTCAACGACCAGCTGCGGGCCATGTCCGCAAAAACGATCGCCGGCGATGGTATCCGCGCCTTTCGCCTGCTGGAAGAGGCGACAAACGCCGAAGCGGCGCCGCACCCGTCGGTCCTGGATATCGGCTTCATCGAATTCGCCACCAGCCCGAAGGAGGCGGACAAGCTGACGCGCATCCTGACTGCCATGGGCTTTGTCCTGACACATCGCCACAAGTCGAAGAACGTATCTCTCTACCGGCAAGGCGAGATCAACCTGGTGGTCAACCAGGAACCGAGCGGGCCCGCACATTCCTATTATTTGATGCACGGGCTCTCGGTCTTTGCCGTCGGTTTCCGCATCGACAACCTGCCGGCGATGATCGAGCGGACCCGCCTGCATCTTGGGGGTACGGTGTCACATCTGGCCAATCCCGGAGAACTGGATATCCCGGCAGTGCGGGGACTCGGCGGGAGCATGGTCTTCTTCCTCGACGGCCGGGCCGGCGCGCCGGCATTCCATGAGGTGGATTTCGAGGAAGTGGCGGAGCCGGCATCGGCCGATGGAATGGGGCTGCTGATGGTCGACCACTATTCCCAGGCCATCGCACCCACCGATTTCCTGACAGACCTCTTGTTCTACCGTGCCCTGTTCAGCTTCAGGACCGACGAACAGGTCGACATCATCGACCCGCACGGCACCGTGCGCAGTCGAAGCCTTTCGAACGGCAACGGGCGCATCCGCATGTCGCTCAACTCTTCGATCGGCCCGAGCACGATGACCCAGCGCTTCCTGGACCAGAGCGTGCGTGCCGCCTACCAGCATTTTGCCTTCAGCTGCGCCGACATCTTTGCTTACGCGAAAGACCTGGACCCCGACCTGCTGCTGCAGGTGCCGGGCAATTACTACGACGATCTGCTGCTGCGCTTCGATCTTGAGCCCCGACAAATCGAGTCGATGCGAAAGCACAATATCCTTTACGACCAGGACGGCGAAGGCCACCCGTACTTTCAGCTCTTCACCCGCGATATCAACGGACTGTTCCTCGAGGTGGTACAGCGCAACGGCTATTCGGGGTTCGGCGCCGCCAATGCACCGGTGCGCATCGCGGCCCAGACCCGGGACTACGAGGAAACGCAGAACCTGTTGTTCGAGTTGCGCAACGCCTGACACACGAGCGGGGATTTCAGATGAGCGAAGACCGTCCGTCCGTCGACAAGATCATCGCCTTCATCGGCTTCGGCGAGGCCGGGCAGGCCCTGACCGCAGGCTGGCGGTCCGAGGCCGAGCTGTCGGTCCGTGCCTATGACATCAAGACGGACGATCCAGCGACCCGCGAGGGCAAGCTGCAGGACTACGCCCGGCATGCCGTCATGCCGGCGGAATCGGCGACCGCGGCGGCCGACGGCGCCGATATCATCGTCTCCGCGGTCACCGCCGATGCCATTCTCGACGCGGCGGAGAGCGTGCTGCCCGCGCTGGCCGGCGGGCAGCTCTATCTCGACATCAACTCTGCGGCGCCCTCGAGGAAACGCCGGGCGGCGGAGCGCGTCGCCCAGGCCGGCGGCAGCTATGTCGATGTCGCGGTCATGGCGCCGGTGCATCCGGGCCTCCACCGGACGCCGCTGATCATCGGCGGGCCCGGCGCGAAGCGCGCGGAATCCCTCTTCAAACGGCTCAACATGAATTTCGAGGTCATCTCGGACCGTGTCGGCGACGCGTCGACCGTGAAGATGGTGCGCAGCGTCATGATCAAGGGGATCGAGAGCCTGACCGTCGAATGCCTGCTCGCCGCGGTGACGGCCGGCATCGAGGAGCGCATCCTGGGCTCGCTGGAGAAAAGCTTCCCGGGAATGGACTGGAAGAAACGCGCCGACTACATGCTGGAGCGCGTCGCCAAGCACGGCGAGCGGCGGGCCGCCGAGATGCGCGCGGTCGCCGAGACGCTGGAGGACCTCGGCATCGGCGGGACGATGGCGGCGGCCACCGCGGAACGGCAGCAATGGGTCGCCGATCTCAACCCCGCAGACCGGTTTCCCGACGGTGTGCCCGGCGATTACCGCGTCGTCGCCGATGCCATTCTCGCCCTGCACAGCGGCAAGACCACGCGGTCATGATCCCGTCCGGGGACGTGTCGGCCGCCCCGGTAGACCGGCATTATTCCGCACGAGGATAGACCACCCCGTCCATCAGCTTGCGCGCCGTGCGCAAAATGGCGGTGCGATCGACGGCTCCCGTCTCGTCGAGCGTCACGACGACCGTCATCTCGCCGGTCGGATGCTCGATGGCGAGGCTGCGCTCCCGGCCCGCGCCGGCATCCGCCAGCGCGTTCGCCGGGCTGCCGTCGAGCAGGCACGCCGTCGCGACGCTGGCCGCGCCGAGAACGCCGATGGTCTTGTGGCAGCGATGCGGGATGAAGGTCCGGGTCGAGATGGCGCCGCCGTGCCGCGGCGGGCTGACCATGGTCATCTTGGGCACGGATTTCTCCGCGACATCGCCCAGATTCATCAGCGGCCCGCATTGCAGACGGATGGATTCCAGCCTGTCCCGCAGGCGCGCATCGGCCTCGAGCGCCTCCGGCGCTTCGGTGCCGGAGATGCCCATGTCCGCGGCGCGCATCACGACACAGGGCATGCCGTTGTCGATCATCGTGACCTCGACGCCATCGATGGTGTCGACGACGTTCCCCGTCGGCAGGAGTGCGCCGCAGGATGATCCGGCCGTGTCCTTGAACTCGATCGGCACGGCGGCCGCCGCGCCGGGGACCCCGTCGATACGGGCATCGCCCCGGTAGCTGACCCTGCCGCCCGGCGTCGAGATCCGCGCGACCGCGATCTGGCCCGTGTTCTCCATGAAGATCGCAACCGGGGTGACGTCCGGCCGCGCCGCGACGAGCCCGCGTTCGATCGCGAAATAGCCGACGCCCGCGAGGATATTCCCACAGTTCTGGGCGTCGGTCACCACCGGCCGGTCGACGAAGACCTGCAGGAACAGGTAATCGACATCGACGCCGTCCCGCTCGGAGCGGGAAACCACCGCGACCTTCGAGGTCAGCGGGTCGGCACCGCCGATACCGTCGATCTGGCGCGGATCGGGCGAGCCCATGATCGACAGCAGCAGGCGGTCCCGCTCCGCCGGATCGGACGGCAGGTCCTCCTTCAGGAAATACGCCCCCTTCGAGGTGCCGCCGCGCATCCAGGTGCAGGTAATGCCGTCCTCGAACCTCATACGTACTTCAGGCCCCTGGCTTCAAGGCGCTCGCGCATGCCGTAGATATCGAGCCCCAGTTCGCCGGCCAGGAGCCGCTTGCGGGTGTCCGCCTCCTTGGCTTCGCGTGCCTTCGCCTTCTCGACCATTTCGACGGCATGCTCGCGCGGCACGACGACGACTCCGTCATCGTCGGCGACGATCACGTCCCCCGGGTCGATGGCCGTGCCGGCACAGACCACGGGAACGTTCACGGAGCCGAGCGTTTCCTTCACGGTGCCCTGGGCCGAGATCGCGGACGACCAGACGGGAAAGCCCATCTTCGTCAGGGGGGCGATGTCCCGGCACCCACCCTCGATGACCAGCCCGCGGACGCCACGCGCCGATAGCGAACAGGCGAGCAACTCGCCAAAATAACCGGCATCCGACGGGGAGGTCGGCGCGACGACAAGAATATCGCCCTCCTGGCACTGTTCGACCGCGACGTGGATCATCCAGTTGTCGCAGGGCGGCAGCGACACGGTGACCGCCGCGCCGGAAATCTGCGCGCCGGCATAGATCGGGCGCATATGCGCACCAAGCAGGCCGGTGCGTCCCTGTGCCTCGTGCACGGTGGCGACGCCGAACGAAGCCAGTCGGTCGGTCGCGGCGCGATCGGCGCGCTCAATGTTCTGAACAACGACGTTTGCCATCACAACTCATCCACGGTTCGAGGGAAAATCGACTGAAAAGCCTCGGCGTAACGCGCCGGCCGACCACCCGCCTGGCCACCGGAATTGCGGCGGAACTGGTTGCCGCGGTTCTCTGCGACATTGGTGTAATAATCCCACAGATGCTCCTGGCCCTCCATGCACTCGATGGCGGCGCGTTTCTTGTCCCAGACATCGGTGATGTCGAGGATCGTGTCCGGCTTCCAGCCGCATTGCTCGGTCTGGTGCGGCTCGAACAGGTACATCTGCGGCGCGCCCAGAACCTTCTCGCCCGGCTTGTGGCCCCAGGCCTGGGCGATCATCCGGGCGTTCAGCGTAAATCGCGTCGCCGCAGGGTGGTCCGTGTTGTACGGATCGTCGAGCGAGTGCGACAGGATGAAGGCGGGCTGGACGCCGCGAAGAACATCGACGAGGCGGTCCGTCGCGCCGGCGTCGAAATTGAGCGGATAGTCGCCGAGATCGAAACAGATCAGATCGGCCGCGCCCAGGGCATTGGCGGCATTTTCCGCCTCGCGGTGCCGGCTGGCCTTGACCTCGTCGAGCGTGACCTTGCCCTGTTTCCACAGTTTGGCGCTCTCTCCGCGCTCGCCATAGGACAGGCAAACGACCGTCACCGCATAGCCGGCCTCGGCATGCAGCGCGATGGCGCCGCCGGCACGCCAGACGAAATCGGCGGCATGCGCACTGACCACCAGTGCTGTCTTGCTCATCTCCGTTTCTCCTCGTTTCTCATCGATCCGCAGCGCTCCAGTAAAGACCGGTGGGGTTGTGCACCAGCAGGGCCCGCAACTGCGCGTCGTCGCGACAGATCGCAGCCAGCCTGTCGACCAGCACACCGTCATCCGGGATATGCGATTTCATGTTGGGATGCGGCCAGTCGGTCCCCCATAGCACGCGATCGGGCATGATCTCGATAAAGGCCCTGGCCACCGCATCGACATCCTCGTAAGGCGGCCCCGACTTCGACAACCGCTCGGGGCAGCTGACCTTGAGCCAGTACTTGTCGTTGGCGATCAATGCCGCGAGTCGTCTGAACGCCGCCGAATCCGCTCCGTCCTCGACAGGCACCCGGCCCATATGGTCGATCACCACCGGCAACGGGATTTCTTCCAGGAAGTCCTGTATCTCAGGCAGGTCCTCCGGCTCCATATAGATCACGACATGCCAGCCCAGCGGCGCGATCTTTTCGACGATGATACGGCGCTCCTCCAGCGGCTGCCGTGCTTTCAGCCGTTTGACGAAATTGAAGCGCACGCCGCGCACACCGGCCTCGTGCATGTCTTCCAGCGCCGCCCGCGATATGTCGGCCGATACGATCGCGACGCCGCGATAGGCGTCGCCGCCGGCCCGCAGCGCGTCGAGCATGGCCGTATTGTCGGTGCCGTGGCAGCTCGCCTGCACGATGACCGCCCGCTCGATTCCAAGAAAGCGGTGGCGCTGGAACAGCACCTCCTTCGGCGCATCGACCGGGATGTAGCTGCTCTCTTCCGAATAGGGAAACCGGTCACCCGGCCCGAACACATGGCAATGGCTGTCGCACGCGCCGGGCGGCAGCACGACATCAGGCTTCTTCGGGTTCGGATGAAACGGCAGATATCCCGGTGTGACCATAGGAATCGTTCCCGCGCAATGCGGGCGGCGGATGAACCGCCGCCCCTCATGACGATCAGCCGCCGATGGCAATCCCCGCTTCCCGGTAGTACTTGACGGCGCCCGGGTGATACTCGACGGCGCTCTTCGGCGCCATCTTCTCGACCCTGGCCCGCTTGAAGGCGCCGAATGCCTCGCCCAGCTTGGCGTTGTTCTCGGCCACCGCCTTGGTGATGCGGTAGACGAGATCCTCCGGCGCGTCGGCGTGAGTGAACATCATCCACGGGATCTCGACGATGTTCGCCGGTTCGATCAGGCCGGGGATGTTCGGATTGGCCTTCATCGGGATGATGCTGGCGGCGGGCAGGAATTCCTTGAAGCGCTTCTGACCTTCGGCGCTGTCATCCATCGAAACGTATTGCAGGCCGCCGCGGCCGGCCAGCTGCACGTTCGCCTTCTTGCCGGCGCCGGAGTTGAGGCTGACCAGCGACACGTCGACCAGCCCGTCGCCGAGCGCCTGGATGCCCTTGACGAAGTTCGACACCGGTACTTTCCGGAAGTCGTCATAGCTCATGCCGCCATTGGCGAGCGCGCCCATGATGTAATAGCGGATGATCGTGTCCGCCGTGTACTCCGACGCGATCCGCAGCTCCCCGGCCTTTGCCCTGAGGTCGGCAATCGTCTTGATGCCGAGATCCGCCGGAGCCATCAGGCCCGTTCGCAGCGGAAACATCATGCCGACCATGCGCAGATTGGGATTGGGCCGCCCCTCCCAGTTGCCGGTGCCGCCGACGGCGTAACCGACCTCGACCGCGTTGGCGAAGCCGAACTCCATCTCGCCGCGGTTGATCAGCGGCACATACGCGGTTGTCCCCGCCAGCGGCTGCGTCCGGGCCGTGATCCCGGCTTCCTGGTTGAGAATCTTGGCAACCGCCTGGCCGGTATTGTGGCCAAGGCTGCCCGGCTGGCCGGAGGCGACCCCGACGACCTGCGCCGCGGCGCCACCCGCGTATGTTGCGGCCAGTATGGCCGCGGCAAAAAGCGTCTTGATCATTCGCATTTTCATGACTCCCTATCGCTTCAGGATTGACATCAGACGGCTGCCTTCCGGCGTGCCTGCATGTAGAGGGCGGCGAGGCCGGCAAACGCCGCTCCCGCCAGAACAAAGCTGATCGTCTCCAACAGACCGGTGCCGCTGAACAGAGGCATGCCGGCAAGCCCGGTGGCGCCGAGGAGAGCCCGGGCCGGCCAGCCCATCCGGCCCGAGAAATATCCCACCACGGCGACCGAAACCGCGAACACACAGACCCCGGTCTGGACGAGCACGCGTGCGACCTCGGCGGCGCTTCCGTGCAGCAGCAAGGCGGGTGTCGAGACGAAGGCGAACGGAATGACATACGCCGCCCAGCCGATGCGCATGGCCGCGACACCCGTCTCCATCGGGCTGGCGCGCGTGATCGCCGCGGCGGCGAAGGCCGCCAGCGCCACCGGCGGGGTAATCATCGACATCATGCCGAAATAGAGGATGAACATATGCGCGGCGAGGGGCGTGACGCCGGCTTCCACCATCGAGGGCGCGATCAGCACGGCGAGCAGCACGTAGACGCCGGACGTCGGCATGCCCATGCCGAGCAGGATGCAGATGACCGCCGCGACGAGCAGGATCACGGCGAGGTTCCCCCCGACGCTGTCGACCAGGAGAAGCGTCAACCCGAAGCCAAGTCCGGTGGCGTTGAGAATGCCGATGACGAAGCCCGCCGCGGTGACGATGAGAATCAGATCGACGAGCGACCGGCCGGTTTCGGAAAAGGCCTCGATGATCTGCATGACGCTGATGCGCTGACCTTGGTATGGGCGCACCGACCCCACGACAACGATGGCAAGGGCCGACAGCAACGCTGCCTTTGCCGGGTCGATTTGAAACCAGAAGAGGGCGATCAGCAGGATCACGAACGGCAGTCCGAGATGCCAACCCTCGCGCAGCACCTGGGTGGCGCCGCGCCCGTCGGCTCCGGCGACGGCGATGCGGTCGCGGGCGGCAATCAGGTCGACCTGCAGGAAGACGCTGAAATAATAGAGCGCCGCCGGAATGAGGGCTGCGATGGCGACCGTCGTGTATGAAATCTCCAGAAATTCGGCCATCAGGAACGCCGCGGCGCCCATGATCGGCGGCGTCAGCTGGCCCCCGGTCGAGGCAATCGCCTCGATCGCGCCGGCATCGCGCGACGAATATCCACCCTTGCGCATGAGCGGTATGGTGATGACACCCGTGGTCACGACGTTCGAGACGGCGCTGCCGGAGATCGACCCGAACAGGGCGGATGCCACGACCGAAATCTTGGCGCTGCCGCCCCGCGTGCGTCCCGTCAGCGCCATCGCAAGGTCGGTGAAGAACGCGCCGCCACCGGCGACGAACAGAAGCTTTCCGAAGAACACGAAGAGGATGACGATCACCGAGGCCACCGTGAGCGGCAGCGAGAATCCGGCGCTTGGATCGAAGCCGATATATTGCAGCAGCACGACCGGCTTCATCTCGCGCCCGACCAGCACGCCCGGCATCCTGTGTGCGAACAAGGCGTAGACGATGAACGCGGCGACGATGATGAACAGTGCCTTGCCGGCGCGCCGACGTATGCCTTCGAGCACGCACAGCACAACGACGGCGCCGATAAATGTCAGGGCCGGCGGGCGAAAGGGTTGCTCGCGCAGCAGGTCGACATACGAAACCGCGGTATAGAGCAGCGTGACCAGCCCGACGATTGCGATCAGCCAGTTGACGAGGCCGGGCTGGTCCGTCTCGGCCCTCGTGAAACGGCTGCCGAGGAAGACGATGCAGATCGCAAGCCCCAGCTGCAGCGCCAGGTATTGCTCCGTGAGAATCGCGAAGCCGAGCCGCAGCGGCACGTCGAGGTTCCACAGCACGCAGGCCAGGGTCATGACGAAGCCGCAGATCGCGGTTACGACCGTGGCGTTGGGCGGCCAGAAACCCGCTGCCGTCACGTCCGTCCTCCTGGCGACAACTCGCGCAAGGAGGCGACCGTCGCGCGGACGAGCTCATCGATAGCGCGCGCGTGATTGGCGGCAATACCGGTCTCGCCCACCAGCCGGTCGATCCGCTCCGGCGTGACCAATGTGTAGTACAGCGATCCGAGCAGGAAATGCCCGCGCCAGACGATCGACTCCCGCTCGGCATCGGGCAGTGCCCGCGCGATGGCGTCGATAAAGGCGCGACTGATCTCATCGAAGGATTCGGCGATGATGCGCCGAGCGGCATCGTGACCCTCCATCGACATGATGCCGCGCAACCTTGTGAATTGCGCCCCCCCGCCGGACTCGGATTGCGAGGAGAACGCCGGCACGATATAGGCGCGCACGATCGCGGCCAGCCGTTCCCCAAGATCGGTGATGCGCTCGGCCTCGCGCAGAAGCTCGAGCCGCCGCGTGTTCATCGGCCGCGTATGGCGGCTGTAGATCGCCGCCAGCAGGTTCTCCTTGGTGCCGAAGAAATGGGTGATGCTGCTCAGGCTCGCGCCGGCCTCGCGGGCGATCTCCCGCATGCTGACGCTGCGATAACCGCGCTGGGACATCAATGCCTCGGCGGCATTGAGAATTGCGTCACGTGACGACCCAGCTGCCCGCCGGCGAGCCTGCGACGACTTCTGTAACGGTTGTACCATAATTGACTGGTACAAGTGTATCAGTATAGTGTCAAGCGATCAGCCGACGTCGTTCCGATGTCACGAATATGAGGTCGCAAGGGGGCAAATCCGATATGAACGCAGCCGACGTAGCGGGGAAGATGCACAAGATCGAAGCGTCAGACGGTCATCAGCTTGATTGTTTCGTCGTCTCGGCTCAAGGGGCGAAACGCGGCGGCCTCGTCATTCTCCAGGAAATCTTCGGTGTCACCGATCAGCTCAAGGGCGTCGCCCGGCATTATGCCGGCCAGGGGTTCGACGTTGCGATACCGGCGCTCTTCGACCGGAAGCGGCGCGAGGCCGTGATCCCCTTCAACGAAGCGGAGACGGGACGCGAGATCATGATGTCACTCAATGTTGCCGACAATCTTCGAGACGTCGAGGCGGCAATCAAATTGCTCGGTGACGAGGGCAAAGCCGCGCTCATTGGGTTCTGCTGGGGTGGCGGGCTGGCGCTCAAATGCGCACAGGAAATGGCGGTCGCGGGGGCGGTCGCCTTCTATGGCACGCGCCTGAAGCAATTCATGGACAAGCCGCTGAAGGCGCCAATGCTGTTTCACTTCGGATCGAATGATGATCATTCGCCGCCCGATCTCATCGCGGCCATAAAGGAAACGTTCCCGGCGGCAGAGACATACGCGTACGATGCCGGGCATGCGTTCGCGAATGACGCGCGGCCAGCACTGTATGTCGAAGACGCTGCAACGCTCGCGCATGAGCGCACCAAGGCGTTCCTTGATGGGGCCCTCCCGGCGCGTTGAAGGATGCCCGTCATACGGAACGGCTGGTCTGGTCCGGTCCGGCCGTCGGCATGCGGAGACGGCTCGAAGCCCGGATAGGATAGCGCGGCAGAACATCTGTCCGCGGGCGGCCATGAAGGTGGCCATACTACCCTGCAACCTTTGAACTTGAACGAGCTTGCCGGATACTTCAGTCTGCGAACAACGAAACAGAACAGCAAACCGATAGGGAGACAGAAGATGAAGCGTTTCAAGATGGCGGCATGCCATGCGGCGGCCGGTCTGGTTGCGGCGTGCCTTGGCGTGGCCGGCTTGTCGGCGACGGCGAGCGCGGCGGGAGGTCTTGATCTGTCCGGCAAGACGGTCGAATTCGTAATTCCGTTCTCGGAAAAGGGCGGGTCGGCGAAATGGGCGAATTTCTATGCGCCGCTCTTGAGCGAGGCCCTGCCGGGCAACCCGACGGTCGTGGTGAAGTACATGCCGGGCGCCGGCTCGACGAAGGGCGCCAACTGGTTCCAGCAGCAGAAGTACGAGGACGGCACGGTGATCTTCGGTTCTTCGGGCTCGACCCAGTTCCCCTACCTGCTGGGCGACCCGCGCGTGAAATACGAGTACGGGGACTGGAACGTCGTCCTCGTCTCGGGCACCGGCGGCGTGGCCTACCTGCCGCCCGACATCGCCAAGAAGTTCGACGGTGACGCCGACGATCTGAAAGACATCAATTTCATCTGGGGCTCGCAGGGCGCCACCCGTCTCGACCTCGTTCCGATGCTGGCCTGGGAGATGCTGGGCATGAAGGTCGAGGCGGTGTTCGGGATCGAGAGTCGCGGCAACGGCCGCCTGATGTTCGAGCGCGGCGAGGCCAATATCGACTACCAGACCTCGGCGGCATACCTGAAATCCGTCGTACCGCTGGTCGAGCAGGGCAAGGCCGTGCCGATGATGTCGTGGGGCGCCCTGGACGGCGAGGGCAACATCGTGCGCGACCCGACCTTCCCCGACATGCCTACCTTCAAGGAGGTGTGCGAGGCGACCAAGGGCTGCAGCACCTCGGGCGATGCCTGGGAAGCGTGGAAGGCCTTCTTTATCGCCGGCTTCCCGGCGCAGAAGATGATCTTCCTGCCGAACGGCGCCCCCGACGAGGCGATCGCGACCTACACGAAGGCGATCGACGATATCCTCGCCCGTCCCGATTTTCCGAAACTCTCGGAGGCGAGGCTGGGCATCTATCCGCAGATGACCGGAAAGCAGGCCAAGGTGGCCCTGAAACTCGGCACCGATGTGCCCGATGGGCCCAAGGCCTATGTGAAGACCTGGCTGAAGGAACGCTTTGGCGTCGAGCTGAAGAAATAGGCCGCCGGCCAAGAACCCTCCGCGCTTCGGCGCGGAGGGTTGCATTTCCGGGACCCCGCAAGGGCCAGTAAATGGACCTTCTGTCGACAGCACTACCGGCGCTGGGCGAAGCGTTTTCGCTGATCTTCCACCCCGAGCAGATCATGTTCCTGATGCTGGGCGTGTTGCTCGGCTTGTCGGTCGGGGTCTTTCCGGGGCTCGGCGGCATCGCCGGCCTGTCGATGGTGTTGCCCTTCATCTACGGGATGGACCCGGTCTCCGGACTCGCGCTCATGGTAGGCCTGGTCGCGGTCATTCCGACGTCGGACACCTTCGCATCGGTGCTGATGGGGATTCCGGGGTCATCTGCCAGCCAGGCCACGGTGCTCGACGGCTTCCCGCTGGCCAAGAAGGGCGAAGCCGCACGCGCATTGTCGGCGGCCTTCGCAGCGTCGCTGTTCGGCGGCCTATTGGGCGCACTCATCTTGACATTCTTCATCCTGATCGCGCGCCCGCTGGTTCTGGCCTTCGGCCTGCCCGAGATGCTGATGATCACGCTTCTCGGCCTCTCCATGGTCGCGATCCTCGCCGGCCGTGTCGCCCTCAAAGGGGTCGCGGCGGCGGGGCTGGGACTGATGGTCGGCACGATCGGGGAGGCCGCCGCGGCGGGCAGCCTGCGGATGGCGACCTACGATATTCCCTACCTGATCGACGGATTGAAGCTGGTGATCGTCGGCCTCGGCATCTTCGCGGTTCCCGAGATCGTCGCGCTGCTGCGGCAGGACCGGCCGATTTCCCGTTCGGGCGGGCTGGGCGCGGGCTGGCTGGACGGCGTCCGCGACTGGGCCTCCAACCTTTTCCTGTCGTTCCGCTGCGCGATCATCGGAGTGATCGTCGGCGTCATACCTGGCCTTGGCGGGTCTGTCGTGGACTGGATCGCCTACGGGCACACCGTGCAGTCGACGAAGGACAAGCGCCGTTTCGGCTCGGGCGACATACGCGGGGTAATCGGGCCGGAGTCCTCCAACAACGCCAAAGAAGGCGGGGGACTCGTCCCGACGCTGATTTTCGGTATCCCCGGTAGCGGCTCGATGGCGGTCTTCATCGGCGGCCTCGCCCTGCTCGGCTACGATGCCGGGCCGCAGATGATTCAGAGCAATCTGGACCTGACCTACACGATCGTCTGGTCGCTGGCTTTGGCCAATGTCTTCGGCGCGGGACTCTGCATCGCGTTTTCCACCGGGATTGCACGCCTGACCACGATCCGTTTCTCCCTGCTCGGCCCGTTCCTGTTCATGCTGATTTCCTTCGCGGCCTTTCAGTCGGGGCAATCGCTCGGCGATCTCGTCGCGTTGTTCGTTATCGGCCTGCTGGGAATCTTCCTGCGGCGCTTCGACTGGTCGCGGCCAGCATTCCTGATCGGCTTCGTGCTCTCCCACCAGGCGGAGAACTTCAGCAACATGGCCCACCAGGTGGCAGGCGCCAAATTCAGGGTGAGCCTGGAGTCCGGCTTCAGCTACATCGCTTCGCCGATCGTGCTGGGGATCCTTGCCCTGACCGTGCTGTCGGTTGTCATCGGAATACGCCAGGCCAAGCAGATCCTGCCCGAGGGCGAGGTCCCGACCGGCCGTAAGCGTGCGCCGTTCGTCTTCCTGCTATGCGTGACGGGCTATCTGATGATCGCCTGGATCGACGCGATGCAGATCAGGATGATGAGCGACAAGATCTTCCCCGTAACCGTTTCGTCGATCACCCTGATCTGCTGTCTGCTGCTTCTGATCCGGATGATGCGGGCGCCGGAAACGGACATCATCTTCACCGATCGCGCGGCGGATACCGAGGACATTAACGCAGCGCACAGCCTGTGGGGCACGTTGGCGTGGTTCGCAGGGCTGCTTGTCCTGTCGTCTCTCATCGGTTTTGTCCTGGCGCTCCCGCTCTTCCTCGTCTCGTTCCTGCGGATCCGGGCGGGGCTCAACTGGCCGCGCGTGTTGATTCTGTCAGCCGCCGGCATCGGCTTCATGATCGCGATGGCGGGCTGGCTTCATCGCGACTTCCCACCCGGACTGCTTCAGGAACTGGTTAGATTGCCCTGGCCGCTCGGTGATGCATAAATGCCATCGCGGACCCTTGTCGGGCATCGCCGGCCGACACGGGCCCGCGGACCCGGAACCGAAAGCTGCGAGAGACTGACATGACCGAACCGAAGGAGCCGCGCTGGGCGCGGAATCTGTTCTCTCAACTGGTGGATGGGGGCGTTACCCTGTTCACCCATGTTCCCGACGCGGGGAACGCGGCGCTGATTCGACTTGCCGAACGCCACAACGAGACCACCGCGGTGCTGCTCTCGACCGAAGAGGAAGGCGTTGGCATCTGCGCCGGGGCCGACCTCGTCGGCGCGCACGGCGTCGTCTGCATGCAGTCATCCGGCGTCGGCAACTGCATCAATCACCTGTCGCTCGTCAAGGGCGGGCGATTTCCGATCTTCCTGATCGTCACCATGCGGGGCGACTACGGCGAGCAGAACCCTTGGCAGTATCCCATGGGACAGGCGGTCGACGCCGTATTGGAGGCCATGGGACTGCTGATCTTCCGGGTCGATTCCGAAGCGGATCTGGAGACCGCGACGGGTGCCGCCCTGTCGGCATGCTTCAAGGGTGGCCAAGGCGTCGCCCTGGTGCTCTCGCAGCGCTTTCTCGGCGCCAAGGCATTTTGAACGGGGAGGCGCGAAAATGACCGACAGATTGCTTGACCGTCGCGAACTGCTCCCGGCACTTCTGCCGGACCACGAAGAGTACCTGTTGATATCCGGGCTCGCGGGGGCGTCGCGCGATGCCGCCGCGCTGACACGCGAATCCGACAATCTCTTCACGATGGGCGGGGCCATGGGATCGGCCGTGCCGATCGGCCTTGGCATGGCGCTCAGCGCGCCCGACAGGAAGATCGCGGTGATCACCGGTGACGGCGAGCTGCTGATGAATATCGGCAGCCTGGCGACGGTCGCATCGGTGGCGCCGCAAAATCTCTCGATCGTCTGCATCGACAACGGGCAGCATGGCGAGACCGGCGGTCAGAGGGGCCACACGGCGGAGCGCACCGATCTCGAGCTGATGGCCAGGGGCGCCGGCATACAGGCGACGATGACGATATCCCGACCGGACGAGCTGGACGCGGCGGCCCGGTTCCTGCGCGAGTCCCCGGCACCGCGATTCCTGTGGGCGCGGGTCATGGCCGGCCCGCCCTCCGACTGGAAGCGAAACTGGCATCTGGCGGACCGCCGAACGCGATTCCGGGAAGCCTCGCTCAAGCGGGATTGAGCCTGCCGCGTCGCAGGATCGCGTCCCGGCCGCCTTCCACCGGCTGATCGCACCGAGCCTGACTCCGGAAGCGGACGCCCGACCTCGGCCTGCATTGGGCCTCGACCCCGGGCTCGGCAACGCGACCGGTCCCATGCGACGGGCGGATCACCGATCGGCGCTGCCCCGGGACGCTGTCGTCATCCGCAAATCGAACAAATCGGCGACCTGCAGCAGCAGCCGCTCGGGAGTGCTCAACGCCGCCCGGTCGGACAACACTTGCTGCGCAAGCGCCGGCTCGTCGGTGATCAGGCCAGTCGCCCCACGCGAGATCATGCGCGACATCGGCAGCGGAGAGTTGACGGTCCAGACATAGACATCGCGATTCATCTCGCGGGCACGGCGGACGAAGTCCGGGGTCGCCATGCCGGCGCTGACCGCAACGAAATCGGCCTCAAGCTGCCCCAGATCGCCGATCGCCGTCGCCGCGAGCAGGCCGACCGGCCAGTGCGGCCGGAGCTCCTTCGTCTTGCGAAGCATGGCGCTCCGAAACGACATGATGGCGACGTGGTCGGCCATCCCGTGGTCTTCGACGATCCTGACCACGCGCTCTTCGAGTCGGCCCTCGTCGCCGTAGGATTTGAGCTCGATGAGAACACGGGCCCGGCCCTTCGCCGCTGCCAAGACAGCCGCAAGTGTCGGCGTCCTCTCGCCTGCGTAATCGGGAGAGAACCAACTTCCGACATCGATCGCGGCGAGATCGGCCATCGTTGCGTTCCGAACCTTGAGGTCGACGCCGGCGATCCTCATGAAGTCGCTGTCATGGATTACCACGACTTCGCCGTCGGCGGTTTCCTGAACGTCGATTTCGATCCAGTCCGCCCCGTCCGCGATGGCCTTGCGGACCGCGGCCAGGGTGTTTTCCGGACGCGAACCCGAGGCGCCGCGATGCGCGATGATCGCGACCTCGTCTGTCGTTCGAAGGTCGTCGAGCAGGACAAATCCGCTCGCCGCGCCGACCAGCACGCCGGCCCCCAATGCCGGCCCCAGCGCCCAGGCACCGGATCGGGACAAGAGCGTCTGCCCCTTCGCAGCGCTGAAAGCGGCGACCATCGGCGCGCGCCTCGCCTCGAGCTGGTCGGCGAGCAGGACGGCGAGACTGCCGGTCGTCAAGGCGGTCACCACCACGGTGGCAAGGGACCAGAGCACGAGCACCGCGAACAGCACCGCGTACAGCGTGCCGAGACGGGCGCCCGCCAGCGGCAACACCAGCCCGGCGAGGAGGCTGACGACGCCGAGCACGATCAGGTTCAAGGCGAAGGTCGCGACAATCCAGACCCCGAGCAACGACAGCAACCGCGTCCTGTAGCCGCGGGTCAGCACGGCGCTCTCGCGGAACGAACGGGCGGGCGCAAAGCCTGAGAACAGCAGGCCGGGCAGCGCCAGCGACCAGGCGGTCAAGCGGTTGACAAGGATCGCGGAGAGGATCGCAAGCGTGGCGACGATCAGCGCGACCGCGCCGATGAACGCCGGCGGACGCGTCGCCAGATAATAATTGATGTCATGCTCACCGAGGAAATGCCATGCCGTCAGTGCGGCGATGAGGAGCGGCGGCACCCCAATCAGCAGGATACGGACGATGAGCAATGCCGCAAAGGCGAGCACCGACGACAGCCGTCGCAGCACGAAGCGGAGGCCGGCGCCAACTCCGAGCCCGCCCCCCTGGCGCCGCGCAATATCCATCGCCATCATCAGCGAGAGCTCGAGGACCGCGATCGTCGCCACCACGCTGCCGAGGGCGATGAACGCAACGAGCCCGGCCGGAGACGCGATGAACCGGATGATATCATGGTCGGCGAGCACCGGTTCGCCGGACAACCTGACCGCAGCGCCGAGCAAGAGACCGGCGGTCGGCGATATGATCGCCGCCGCCAACGCCGCCAAGGCAACATGCGCGCCGAGGAAGGGCCCACGCAACTGCCAGCTGCGCTGGAAACAGCGGCGGATCGTTCCGATTGCCGACACGACGAGAGGCCCTGCTATGACGCCATCATGCGTAAGGCGGTGTGCGTATCGAACACGGTTCGGCGCGACGGATCCCCGCAGACAGGTCGAACGGCACGCGGCATACCAAAGGTGCAGGCGAGGCCGTTTCTATCGCTGCATTGCCGTCCGACCTGGCGGGACCGGCCGCGATCACAAACCGTCGACCTCTTCGATGCCGATCCCGAAGGCCTCGGTAAAGGTCAGCTCGACTTCGTCGCCGGGTTTCAGCCCCCGCGCGAACTCCTGCATCTGCGGCGTGCGAACGACGACGCTGCGAACCAGGCCGTCGGGCGCAGAGAACGTGACGAGGTTGCTCTTCGCATCGAAAGACACGATGGTCACGACGGTGCGCACCGACTCGCCGACGATCGCGCCGGGTTTTTCGCCTTCGGCGGCACGCAGCACCCCGGTCGAAACCTCCGTCCCGGCCGCGGCCTGACCGGGCGTCGCCATGCGGGCCGCGACGCCCCAGACGTAAACCGCCTTCACCGTATCGCCGATGTCGATCTGGTCGAGGTTGCGAACCTCCGGACCGGCCACGATCGTGAGCATTCGCCCGTCCTCGGTCTTCAGCACGACCTGCCGCGTCGAGAGATCCAGCTTTTCAACCGTCGCCGTTGCCTCGATTCTCTCCTCGACCGAAGCGGGTTCGGGCGCACTCGCCGTCTGTTCGCATCCGCTGGCCAGCATCAGGGCCAGGACTGCCATCGAAATCAGGGGCAGTTTCATGGTGTCATTCCTCTCCTGTCATTGCGTGTCTGGACGGCGCTTCATGCGGCAAGCGCGCGCCGCAGTCAACCGTTCCGCGACGCATTTCAGCAACCCGGCAGGCGGCGGCGATCGGGGCACCGGACGAAGGCCGTCTTTTCCCACCCACGCAAGGGGACGCACAAAGGTCCGCCAGTGTCCCCAGCCGATCTCATGGGTAATTCTCCGATCAGCCGTCGCATCGCCATCGAAGACGGTGGGAAGCGCGAACTTCCTTTCAACCGCACTCCGCCTCTCCCGCCCGCGATGATCGTGCCCACTGACCATCTGTAGGCGGGCTTTCTCGCCCGAAGCGGCGGTCAGAGAGCGATCGACAAGCGGCCGGAGCGCGGTGCTGCGGTATGCCGGTGTCCCGCGGCGCGCCCCCCGGTTTCCTCGGCAAATTGCCCTGGCGAAACGTGGGGTCGTGGCGTTCCTCGTTACAACCAAATGACAATATAACCCTTGTATAATTATGGTTAATATGGTATATCTCGCGCAACCTCAGCGATTGCGAACATGTGCACTCGAGGGTGGAGTTTACTTGTGCCGTTCGCAACCCCCGGGAACAATAAGATCAAGCACTGGCATGTCCTGTAACCTCACGGCTACTTGGAGGAGGAGTAGTATCATGAGAAAGGCAATTGCTGTAATTGTGCTCGCGTTGTTCTCCCTGTCGCCAGCCACCGTACTGGCGCAGGACGCGAACGAGGTAGTACCCGGTGGCTTCGGGTTGGCGAAGGCGCAGGCTTTGCTGAATCGCCTTGCGGACCGGGCTGCCTTCGGAGACTTCTGCGCTTTCGCGCAGATTCAGGGCCCGGCCGGAAGCTTCAATATCCAGCCGGTAATCACCAACTACATGCCGGAAGAAGTGATCGTGACGATGATCGATGTCTTCCGTGCAAAGAACAGAGAGTCGCTTCTGATCGACTCCGTTTTCGGGTTCGGCCCGTCCACGGGTGGTACGCTCGTCGACGAATACCCGAACGGTTTGCCAGGCGCCGGGCCGGCGGTGTTGCTGACCACGGGTTGGGGATTCGGGGAATCAATCTATTTCAACCTGGATCCGGACACCTATGACGATCCCTCCTACGGAGCCACGGTCGAGGAGATGACCGGAACGATGATTATGGTGGTGTATGACGGTGCCCGTCGTTGTGCCGGCATGCTGAATTGGAACCCGATCCTCAACGCCTCTATCGGCTTCCTCAGACAGACTTCTCCTGCGCCATAGGCCGATAGCGCAAGGTTGAACGCGCATTCGTGATTGGAGCGGCTGCATCCCGCAGCCGCTCCCTCGTAAGATACCAACACCCCATCATCCGACCCATGCGGCACCGGCACCGGCGCAGTCGCCGCCCCCGCGCCAGCGCGCGGGCGCCCGTCAGAAGTCCGGCGCCGGTGTCGCGCGCCGGCGCGGCGGGTCGAAGAACGGCCGCGTTACGATCCGGCAGCGTGCCGCCGTCTTTTCCCATTTGAGCTCCTTGTTGACATAGATCTCGGCCCACAAACCATCCGTCTTGTCGGCGAAGGGGGCCTGCAGCGTCGCCAGCGCGATATTGCGCTTGGCGGTGGGCGACCACGCGGCCGAGGTCACCAGCCCGACCTGCCGCGCCCGGCCGTAATAGACCAGCGCGCCGGCGGCCGGCTTGCTGCCCTCGATGTCGAGGCCGACGAGACGATAGCGCGGCCCGGTCTCGCGCTCTCGCAGCAGCGCCCGGCGGCCCACGAAATGGCCCTTGTCAAAATCGACCATCCAGTCGAGCCCGAGTTCGAAGGGCGAACGCTGCCGGGTCATCCGGACGGAATGGTCGGCGGCGATGAAATCGACGTTGGCCTGGATGAACCCGGCCTCGATCCGGGCAAGATCGAGCGCCCGCGAACCGATCGGAGTGAGGCGGTAGAGTGCGCCCGCCGCCATTAGCCGATCCCACAATTCCAGCGCCTTGTCCGGTTCGGTCCAGAGCTCGTAGCCGAGATCGCCGGTGTAGCCGGTGCGAGAGACCGTCAGCGGGGTTCCGGAAAGATCGAAGCGCGCAATCCCGAACGGCTTGAGCTGAGCGATGCCATCCAATTCCATGGCCTTCAGCACGGTGCAGGAGAGCGGTCCCTGCAAGGCGAGACCGGCGATCGCCTCCGAGACGTCCTCAATGGTCGCATCGTAGCCGAAAGCGCTGTCCTGCAGCCAGGCGAGATGACGCTCCTGCGCCATCAGGAGAACCTCCTTTTCTCCGAGGCGGAAAACCGTTCCGTCATCCAGTACCTTGCCGTCGTCGTTGCACCACACGGCATAGGCGACCCTGTCTGTCCGCAGCTTACGGACATCGCGGGTCAACAGCCGATTGAGATAGCGCTCGGCGTCGGTTCCGGAGATCCGGTACTTCTTCATCGGCGAGACGTCGAACAGCGTCGCGGCATGCCGGATCGCGAAATACTCATGCGCCAGCTCGGTGAAACAGGCGACCGTCGCGTACCCGGCCCAGCGTCCCCATTGCTTCGCCTGATTCAGCACCGCGGTGCGCGGGTGGAACGGCGTTTTGAGCAACGGTGCCTCATGCCTCGCCCCTGCCGTCATCCCGCATCCTTTCCGTGCCGCGTCGACAGCACGCGCCGCGCCGCGTTCATGCCGGCCGCGCCCGTCACGCCGCCGCCGGGATGCGCCCCGGCGCCGCACAGGAAGAGACCGGAGATCGGGGTCTCGTATTGCGCCCAGCCCGGCACGGGCCGCAGCATGAAGATCTGGTCGGCGGCGAGATCACCGTGGTGCCAGTGACCTCCGGTGATCCGGAACTCGCGCTCGATATCGGCCGGCGTCAGAACCTGGCGGCCGACGATCCGTCGGGCGAGGCCCGGCGCGTAGCGTTCGATGGATTCCATCACCCGGTCGGCGAAGGCGTCGCGATGCGCCTCCCAGCCCGCCGCAAGTCCGTACGGCGCGTACTGAACCACCGCCGAGAGGACATGTCCCCCGGCCGGCGCAAGAGACGCGTCATGCAGCGTCGGGATGGTGATCTCGATCGCCGGTTCGGCAGCGTAGGCGCCGTATTTGGTTTGATCGAAGGCGCGCTCGACATGGGCGATGTCGGGCGCGATCACGATGCGGCCCGCCAGCGCCGCGCGGTCGAGCCCGGTGAACTCGGGCAGCCCATCGAGCGCCAGATTGAGTTTTGCCGCGAGCCCGTTGCTACGGATGCCACGAACCCCGCGCAGGAAACCGGTGTCGAGGTGCTCGGGGCCGACGAGGTTCAGGAATGTGGCCCTCGGATCGGCACTGCTGAGCACGGCCCGGGTCCGCAGCACGTTGCCCGATTCCAGCTCTACGGCGACCGCCCGATCGCCTTCGACGACGATGCGCTTGACCGCGGTGCCGGTCCAGATATCGGCCCCGAAGGACCGGGCCGACGCGGCGAGCGCCTCGGTCAGCCCAGCCATTCCGCCTTGCGGTATGGCAAGACCCGTGCGCCCGCTCCCGACCTCGCCGGCCAGCCGGTAGAGCCAGGTCAGCACGCTGCCCGGCGAGCGCGGTCCGAAATTCGTGCCCAGCACCGCGTCGAACGCCAGCGCCCCCTTCAGCCGGGCGTCCGAAAGCTCGTCATCGAGAAGATCGGCCACGTTCATGTTGACGATCCGCAGGAACTCGCGCATCTCGCGCTTGCCGAGCCGGCGCACCGCCAGCGCGAGGCGGATCAGCATCAAACGGTCCCGCCAGCTGTCACTGCCGAGCCGCGGCGGCACGCGCCCGAGAAAGGGATGCAGGGCGCCGGCCATGCGCAGCAGGCGCCTGCGCAGACGCCGCCAGGCCCGCACATCGTCATCCGATATGACGCCCTCGAGATGCCTGCCGCGAATCGTGAGGTGATCGCCTTGCGCATCGAGCGCCACCGTCGGCAGGCGCCGCGCCGCCAGCCTCAGCCCATGGCGGCGCAGCTTGAGCCTTGCGCGGACCTGCGGATGCAGGAGGTGGAGGATGTGGGCGCAGGCCGGCGCCACGTAACCTTCGGCTATTTCGGCATTGCGGGCCGCCCCCCCGAGCGTGTCCGCCGCCTCGACGATCAATACGCTGAGACCGGCCTTCGCGAGAAAGGCGCCGCAGACCAGCCCGTTATGGCCGCCGCCGATGACGATGGCGCCGTATCTGCGATCCCCGGTCACGCCCGCTTCCCCGCGCGCAGGTCGGCGATGATCTCGCGCGCCGCGTTGGCGCCGGGCGCGCCCATGACGCCGCCGCCGGGATGGGTGCTGGACCCGCACATATACATTCCCCTGACCGGCAGGCGGTACTGTGCATAGCCGGGCGCCGGTCGGTTGAACATCAGCTGGTCGAGCGTCAGTTCGCCCTGGAAGATGTTGCCCTCGGTCAGACCGACCTCCTCCTCGAGCTCGCGCGGCGTGCGCACCTCCATGTGGAGGATCAGGTCTTTGAGATCGGGGCTGTACTCCGACAACATGTCGATCACCGTCCTGCCGAACGCATCGCGCTTCTCCGACGTCCACGGTCCATCCGCCAGTTCCGGGGGAACATACTGGACGAAGATGGACATGTAATGCTTGCCCGGCGGCGTCATGGTCGGGTCCGTCAGGCTCGGAATCATCAGGTCGACATAGGGCCGCCGCGACCACCGGCCGTTCTTCCAGTCGTCATAGGCCCGCTCGAACTCCTCGATCGTCTCGGTGACGTGGAGGTCGCCCGCCAGGGCGGGGCAGTCGGCGGGCACGCCGCGGAAGGTCGGCATGCCGTCGAGCGCGATGTTCAGCTTGCCGGACGAGCCGCGGATCTTGAAGTTGCGCGCGGCCTTCACGAGTCCGGCCGGCAGGTCGCCGGGTTCCATCGCCTGAAGGACGGTGCGCCGGAAGTCCATGCCGGAGACCACGGCGCGGGCGCTGATCTCCTCGCCATCCTCCAGCGCGACTCCGGCGACCCGGCGTTTTCGAACGATCACCCGGGCGACGGGCGCGTCGGTGCGGATCGCGCCGCCGGCCGCCTCCAGCGCGCCGGCCAGAGAGCGGCTGATCGCGCCCATGCCACCGCGCGCATAGCCCCAGGCGCCGATGGTGCCGTCGACCTCGCCCATATGATGGTGCAGCATCACATAGGCCGAGCCCGGCGAGCGCGGCCCGAGGCCGGTGCCGATGATCGAGCTGCCGGTGAAATGCGCCTTGACGAGGTCGTTCTCGAAATACTGATCAAGGAAATCGGCCATGCTCATGGTCCAGAATCGGATCGTCTCGTACATGCCGGCCGGTCCGAGATCGCGGAAAGCGCGGCCGATCCGCCACAGGCCGCGCAGGTCGCGCGGGAGCAGCGACGTCGGGTCCGGCGGCGTCTCCAGCAGCATCGGGCGGATGAAACGGCACTGGCGCATCACCGCCGCGGAATAGCGGTCGTAGGATTCCGCATCGCGCGGCGAATGGCGGGCAATCTCGCGCCGGTGCATGTCGCGATCGCGGTAGCTTGCGATATAGTCGCCGTCGCGGGTCATCGTCAGCCCGCCCCGGAACGGCGTGATCTGCAGCCCGTACCGGGGCAGGTCGAGGTCGCGCATGATCTCCGGCCGCATCAGGCTGCTGACATAGGAGCAGTTGGAATAGGTGAAGCCGGGATAGAGTTCGCGGCTCACCGCGGCGCCGCCGATATACGGATTGCGTTCGAGCACCAGGACGTCGAGCCCCGCACGCGCGAGATACGCGGCTGCCGTAAGGCCGTTGTGGCCCGCCCCGATCACGATGACGTCGTGGGTCTTCATGCCGTCCTGCCTGCCCGGATGTGGCGCCGGTCGGCGCCGGGCTCATCGCATCTTAAACCCACCACGGTCGCTCCGTCCAAGCAGATAGATCGGCGTTCGCCGATCGGCACGCCGCCTCGCCGCCCCGGGGGCCGAGATCGCCTTCGTCCCGCCGGCGGCGATCGGCACGGCCGGCCCGCCGACCCGCGCGAGGAGCATCTCCCGGACGATTTGCATTGACGCTGGCGCATGTCCGTTGAACCCTGAGACCGTCCAGTTCAGGCGACGGCACGAGGAAACGAGCGATGGCAGACCGGTCCGGCATGAAGAAGGGCCTTACCCGCTATGGCGACGAGGGCTTCGCGCTGTTCCTGCGCAAGGCCTTCATCAAGGCGATGGGCTATTCCGACGCGGCGCTGGACCGGCCGATCGTCGGCATCGCCGACACCTTCAGCGGCTTCAACCCCTGCCACCGCACCGCGCCGGACCTGGTCGCCGCGATCAAGCGCGGCGTCGCCATGGCCGGCGGCCTCGCGGTCGAGTTCCCGACCGTCTCGCTGCACGAATCCTTCGCGTATCCCACCAGCATGCTCTACCGCAACCTGATGGCCATGGACACCGAGGAGATGCTGGGCGCGCTGCCAATGGACGCGGCGGTGATGATCGGCGGCTGCGACAAGACCGTGCCGGCGCAGCTGATGGCCGCGGCCAGCGCCAATGTGCCGTCACTGATCGTCGTCACCGGGCCGATGATGACCGGCGATCACAAGGGCGAGCGACTGGGCGCGTGCACCGACTGCCGGCGGCTCTGGGGGCTGCACCGCGCCGGCGAGATCGACGAAGGCGAAATCGAGGCGATCGGCGGAAAGCTGATGCCGACGGCCGGCACCTGCATGGTGATGGGCACCGCCAGCACCATGGCCTGCATGACCGAGGCGCTGGGCATGATGCTGCCGGGCGGCGCGGCGATCCCGGCGGTCATGGCCGACCGGCTGCGCCATGCCGAGGCGAGCGGCGCGCGCGCCGTTGCGATGGCGAAGGAGAAGCTGACGCCGGACAGGATCATGACGCCGCAGGCCTTCGCCAATGCGCTGCGGGTGCTGCTGGCGATCGGCGGCTCGACCAACGGGCTGATCCATATCACCGCGGTGGCCGGGCGGCTCGGCATCGAGGTCGACCTTGCAGCGTTCGATGCGATGGGGCGCGAGACCCCGGTTCTGGTCGATCTCAAGCCGTCCGGCGCCGGCTACATGGAGGATCTGCACAAGGCCGGCGGGCTGACGACCGTGCTGCGCGAGCTCGGCGAGCTGCTGCATCTCGACGCGCTGACCTGCAGCGGCAAGACGCTCGGCGAGAACGTCGCCGACGCCCCGGCCGGCTGGGCGCAGGACGTGGTGCGGCCGCGCACCGACCCGGTCTACGCGGAAGGCGGAATCGCCGTGCTGCGCGGCAATCTCTGCCCCGGCAGCGCGATCATCAAGCAGTCAGGAGCGAGTCCCGAGCTGATGCGGCACAGCGGCCGCGCCGTCGTTTTCGACTCGCTCGAGGATCTGACGGCGCGCATCGACGATCCCGATCTCGACGTGACCGCGGATGACGTCCTCGTGCTGCGCAACGCCGGGCCGAAGGGCGCGCCCGGCATGCCGGAATCCGGCTACATCCCGATCCCGAAGAAGCTGGCGCAGCAAGGGGTGCGCGACATGGTGCGGATCTCGGACGCGCGGATGAGCGGCACCGCCTTCGGATCGGTGGTCCTGCATGTCTGCCCGGAAGCCGCGGTCGGCGGGCCACTGGCGCTGGTGCGCGACGGCGATACGATCACGCTGGACGTGCCGGCGCGAAAGCTGGCGCTGGAGGTGCCGGAGGACGAACTGGCCAAGCGCCGCGCCGCCTGGTCGCCGCCGGAGACCGCCCGGGCCGAGCGCGGCTACAAGCGCCTGCATCTCGATCAGGTGTCCCAGGCCGACGAGGGCTGCGACCTCGATTTCCTCACGCAGCGGCCGTTTACGGCGAAGACGCCGGTGTAAGAGGGCGCGGTCGCGCCGGCGGCCGGCAATTGTCGAGCCAACGTCTTGCCTTCACGGGCGCGAGCCGCTATCCGAACTGCCGGCGCATAACGAAGGAGATGATCCTCATGACCCAGCCCGAGAAGATGTCCGGCGTGCTGTCGCCGGTGGTCACGCCGTTCAAGAAGGACCTCAGCCCGGATGCAAACCGGCTGGTGCGGCAGTGCCGCTGGCTGTTGTCGCAGAATTGCGGGCTCGCGGTGTTCGGCACCAACAGCGAGGGCAACTCGCTGTCGGTCGAGGAGAAGATCGAGCTGATCGACGCGCTGGTCGATGGCGGGCTGGATACCGGCCGGATGATGCCGGGAACCGGCGCCTGCGCGATTCCGGACGCGGTGCGGCTGACCGCCCATGCCGTCGCGCGTGGCTGCGCCGGCGTGCTGATGCTGCCGCCCTTCTACTACAAGGGGGTCAGCGACGAGGGGCTGTACCGCGGCTATGCCGAGGTGATCGAGCGGGTCGGCGATGCGAACCTGCGCATCTATCTCTACCACATCCCGCCGGTCGCCCAGGTGCCGATCACGCTGACGCTGATCGAGCGCCTGCTGAAGGACTTCCCCGACACCGTCGTCGGCATCAAGGACAGCTCCGGCGACTGGGACAACACCTCGGCGATGCTCAGAGAATTCCCCGGCTTCGCCGTGTTCGCCGGCAGCGAGACCTTCCTCCTTGCCAACATGCGCGGTGGCGGCGCGGGCTGCATCTCGGCCACCGCCAACATCAACCCGGCGGCGATCCACGCGCTTTACGCCGACTGGCAGTCGGACGGCGCCGATGCGATGCAGGCCAAGCTCGACGACCTGCGCGGCGCGGTGCAGAAATTCCCGATGATCCCGGCCCTCAAAGCGGCCGTCGCGCATTACTCCGGCGATGCCGACTGGGCGCGGGTGCGCCCGCCGCTGGTCGAGCTGACCGCCGACCAGAAGACGGGCCTGATCGCCGAGCTTGAGAAACGGGGCTTCACGATGCCGGGCCTCGCCGAGGCCGAGACGGTCTAGCCGGCGCGGCGGCCGACGGGCCGTTACGGGGTCGGGGGAGCGACATGGAGGCACAGGCGGCGACATTCCGGCAGGACGGGCGGGTCCTCGGTCTCGTCTGCGGCGGCCATTTCATGAGCCATATCTACCTGCTCGCCCTGCCGCCGCTGTTCCCGCTGCTGCAGGCCGAGATGGGGCTGAGCTATGCCGAGCTCGGGCTGCTGGTCACCGTCTTCTACGCCGCCTCCGGCATTGCCCAGATGCCGGTCGGGCTGCTGGTCGACCGGATCGGGGGGCCGCTGGTCGTGGCCCTCGGGCTCGGCCTCGAAGGGGGAAGCTTCGCGCTGATGGGGCTCGCCCAGGGCTATGCGCCGCTGCTCGCCCTCGCGGCCGCGGCCGGGATCGGCCACAGCGTCTTCCACCCGGCGGATTTCGCCATCCTCAGCGCGACCATCGACGAGCGCCGCGTCGGCAAGGCGTTCAGCCTGCATACCTCGGCCGGCCATCTCGGCACCGCGGTATCGCCGGCGCTGATGATCTTCCTTGCCGCCGTCTGGGATTGGCGCGGGGCGCTCGCCGTCGTTGGCCTCGCCGGGCTCGCCGGCATGGTCGCGATCCTGGCCATGCGCGATTCGCTGACCGGCGAAATCGAGGCGCGGCGCGCGGTCAAGGCGGAAACGGCAGGGACCGAGGAGCCGGAAGGGCCGCGCGGCCTCGCCCTGTTCCTGTCGCGGCCGATGCTGCTGATGCTCGCCTTCTTCATCTGCACGGCGATGATCTCCAGCGGCGTGCGCGCATTCTCGGTCGCCGCGCTGGGCGAGGCGCACGCAACGCCGATGGCGGCGGCGGCAGCGGCGCTGACCGCCTATCTGTTCGCCAGCATCGCCGGGGTGCTGGCCGGTGGCTATCTCGCGGATCGCCTGCATCGCCACGACATCTCGCTCGGCCTCGCCTTCGCGGTCTCGGCGGCGATCATGGTCGTGGTGGCGCTGGTCGACCTGCCGGCTGCGCTGCTGCTGGCGCTGTTCCTGATCGCCGGCTTCCTGCAGGGCACGGCGCGGCCGCAGCGCGACATGCTGGTCCGTGCCCGGGCAACGCGCAAGACGCTGGGCCGGGCCTACGGCTATGTCTCGACCGGTGCCTCGGCCGGCGGCGGCGTCGCGCCGATCCTGTTCGGCTGGATCCTCGACCTCGGTCACCCGGAGTGGGTGTTCTACGGCATCGCCCTGGTAATGGGAATCTGCCTGCTGGCGGTGGCCCTCGACCGGCAGGCCGCGGGCCGGACCTGAAGGAGGGGGACAAGAAGGAGGCGACCATGAAGATCGACGGCAGCTGTCATTGCGGCTTCATCTCGTTCAAGGCGGAGGCCGATCCGGAAAAATCCGCGATCTGTCATTGCAGCGATTGCCAGTCGCTGTCGGGCACCGCGTTCCGCACGCTCATCATCGTGCGCAAGGAGGACTTCACGTTGCTTTCGGGCAAACCGAAGACCTACGTGAAGACCGGCGACAGCGGCCGCAAGCGAGCGCAGGTGTTCTGCCCGGAATGCGGCTCACCGCTCTATGCCACCGGTGTCGGCGCGGAGGAGAAATTCTACAACATCCGCCTTGGCATCGTGCGCCAGCGCGCCGAGCTGCCGCCGAAGATGGAGTACTGGTGCCGCTCGTCCCTGCTCTGGCTGCCGGAAATCGCGGGCACGGAGAAGCGAGAACGGCAGTAGGCGCTGACATAGAACGCAGGACGATATCCGCGGTGATTTCGAGCAATGGCTCGGCACCAGCGGCCGGTCGGGCGCAGGACGACACCGGACCCGCTGCTTGCCTGTCCGCCGAGAGCCGCACGGGACGGGCCGCTGCCAACCCCCGCCGTCGGCCCGCCAGCTTGCGACGATGTCGAATTCGTGCAGTATCGAATGGATGAGCCAGCCTTCGGGAGGCCGGATGAGCAACGACGTTGAAATACGCCAGAGCCTGCCGGCGGATATCCACCTGATCGAACAGCTCTATCCGGACGCGTTCCCCGACGAGGATCTGCTGCCGCTTGTGCGGGAGTTGCTGAGGGAAGACCAGCATGTGCTTTCGCTGGTCGCGAATCTCGATCGGACGCTCGCCGGTCACATCATCTTCACCAGATGCGGCGTCGATGGACGAACGGATCAGCTCGCCCTTTTGGGGCCGCTCGCGGTTGCGCCGAATATGCAGCGGCGGGGCATCGGGAGTGCGCTCGTCCGCGAAGGTCTGCAGCAATTGCGGGCCGAGGGGATCTTGCAGGTTTGCGTGCTTGGCGACCCCGCCTATTACGGGCGTTTCCGCTTTGCCCCGGAATACGGCGTCATGCCGCCCTACCCCTTGCCGGAGGCCTGGCGTACCGCCTGGCAGTCCATCTGCCTTCTCGATGGGCAGCCGGCGCTGCAAGGCACACTCTCGGTTCCACCGCCGTGGCGGCATGAAGCGCTGTGGGCACCCTGAGTGGCCGAAGCGGCGCGGTCCTGGCGTCTCGCTTACGATCCCCGGGGCCGCCCCGAGCTGTCGTCCTTCCAGCGCTTGACGATGCCGGCCTCTATGTCGAACAGGTCGAGCGCCCGGCCGACGGTCTGGTCGACGATGTCGTCGATGCCCTCGGGCCGGTGGTAGAAGGCGGGGACCGGCGGCATGACGATGGCGCCGGCCTGCGTCACCCGCGCCATCATCTCGATATGCCCGGCGTGCAGCGGCGTCTCGCGCAGCAGAAGGACGACCCGGCGGCGTTCCTTCAGGCATACGTCGGCGGCGCGCACGACCAGGGTATCGTCGTAGGAATTGGCGAGCCCGCCCATGGTCTTGACCGAACAGGGCGCGATCAGCATGCCGCGGGTGCGGAACGAGCCGCTGGACAGCGAGGCGCCGATGTCCTTCTCGTTGTGCACGACATCGGCCAGCGCGGCAACGTCGGAGGTCGAGAAATCGGTCTCGGCGACGATCGTCTGTTTGGCCGCCGAGGACAGCACCAGGTGGGTCTCGATGCCGCCGGCCGCGCGCACAGCCTGCAGCGCGCGAATGCCGTAGATGGCGCCGGACGCACCGGTGATGCCGATGATCAACCTGTCCACGTCAACTTCCCTTTACCTCTGTGCAGAGATCGGACCGGGTTCCGCAACGCACCGCGCCCGAAGCCGTCATCGCACGCCCCGTGCTCCATAGTCCGGCCCGAGGGCGGGACGGCAGCGCCGCCACGCGTCATGCCACCCCGTCAGCCACCGTCCGTTCTATCAGCTTCACCGCGATCTCCCTAGACCGAATGACAACGACATCGGTCGCAGCATCGCGCAAGACGATGTCACGGTGATCGTCATCGCGATGTTTCGACCCGGGCGATGGTCGACGGCGACCGCAAAAGATCGATCATTGCCGCCGTCGAGAAACGGGGGGGGTGGTTTGCGAAAACACGATCACGGCGCGAGCCGACCGTGCGTCATTCGGGAACAGGCGGCGTGGCGCGTCAGGGCGCAATAAACACCGGCGACCCGCGGTCTCTGCTGAGTCCCCGGTCCGGCGGGAACAGACCGTTGGTGACCTGCCCCACGAGGTCGCGAAAGGCCGAGTCACCGGGCCCGGAGGCGCCCGCTATCCATCCCTTGATCTGGGTGCGCAGCCGTTTGCCCCGGCAGAAGGCGGCGAACAGGATGATTCCCTCGCCGCCGGGCTCGCTCGACAGCGCAGATGGCGCTTCACGACAAAGCCGGGTGCCATTCAGCGAAACCGGCGGATCGAACAGCATCACGACACGAAACCGCGTTTGCGCGTCGGCGCCCGGCGTCGTCGTGAAGCCGGTGGCCTGCCCCCAGTGGCGGCCCCGCATGGCGTCCGTAACCAGCGTTTCGAAGGCGGCCGCATCGCCGCCGAACGGGTTGCCGACGATGACCACCCACAAATCGCCGCTGGCAGCCGCAGAGCTGAATTCGCCGGGCGAATAGGTGGAGGCGATATGCTGATGCGTCAGCCTCACCTCGCCGGAAGCGCAGGACGCGACCGCGAGAAGGGCGGCAAGAAAGAAACAGCGGGTTCGCATGCTAGCCTCCCGGAGAAACAGGACAGCGCGGTATCCTGAACGGTGGCCGCCCCGCCGTCGATGACCTGCGTCAAGCGAGCGGGATACCGGGCAGCGTTTCCTGTCGGGGTCGAGGCGCCCGCTACCCCCTCAACCGGTCGATCTCCCGCCGCTGCTTCTTGGTCGGCCGGCCGCTGCCCGGCTCGCGCAGAGCCGGTTTCGGCGCGGGCGTGGTGCCCGCCTTGCCGCGCGGCTCCGGCGGGGCGAGGTCGGCATAGAGCGTCTGCGCCTCGGCCGCCGGACCGCGGCGAGTGCCGATGGCCGCGACCTCGATGACCCGGATGCGCCGGCCTTGCGGGAAGGTCAGCACGTCGCCGGGGCGCACCTGATGGTGCGGTTTCGAGATTGGCTGGCTGTTCACCCGGAGCCGCCCGGCGGCGACCATGCCGTTGGCCAGCGAGCGACTCTTGAAGAAACGCGCCTGCCACAGCCACTTGTCGACCCGCAGCGTCGCCTGCGCCGGCATGCCATCCCTGCCGGACGCGTCACTCATCCGCCTCGATCCACCAGCTTGCGCAGTTCGGCGAAGGGCGAATCCGATCCCGCCTTGCGCCGGCGCCGTCGCTTGCGGCGCGGGGTTTTCTCTGCCTTCGGTGCCGCCGTGAAGCTGGTGCCGTCCGACTCATCGCTTGCGCGGTAGCCCAACGCCCGCACCACCGATTCGAAGGCCGCGCCGTCGCAACCGGCGAGCGTCGTCAGGTCCACCGTCGCCTCGAATGGCCCCTGTCGGGCGCGCTTGCGCAGGGCCAGTGCGAGCGCCTCGAGCCGGTCCGCGCGGATCGCGCGCGCCCCCACGACCCGATAGCCGGTTGCGGCCCAGAACCCGGCAGGCGCATCGGTCTGCGGCCGGATGACATCATCGGGACCCGGCAGGAACGGCGGCGCCTCGCCCTGACCCGCCGCCCATAGCAGGGCCCTCAGTCTGAGCGGCCCCGGCCGCAACAGGGCCCTGGCATAGACCGATTCCGCGCCACGGCGCACCCCGAGTTGGTCCAGCGCCTTGCGATCCTCCTGCGACAGGGCCCGCAGCTGGGCCGCCGCCTGACGCCGCGGCAACGTCCCCAGACCCTCGCACAGCTGGAAGGCGAGACCGCGCGCGGCGCTGCCCAGCTCGGCCTCGAGCAAGCGGTAGAGAGGCCGCAGAACCTTGCGCAGATGCCCGTCGAGCCATGCGGCGAGCCGGCTGCGCACGCGCTCGCGCTGGGCGCCGTCGATCAGGTCGCTGCGCAGCACCTGGACCCGCGGGCGCAGCAGATCATCGCCGCCGACCAGCCGGCCGACCGGTGCCCGGCGCCACACGAGCATGCCATCATCTGCGAGCCGAAAATCGGTGTCCGGCGCGCCGACGAGGGCGGCAACGCGGCGCGTCGCCTCGTGCTGCAGGGCTGGGCGCGCCGCCGCGACGATCGCCCGGTCGCTGTCCGTGCGCAACGCGTGCAGCGGTTCGAACACCAGGCCGGTGAGCGCGCCGACCACGTGCCCCTCGACGACCACGTCGCCCTTCGCGTTGACCGCCGCCAG
The DNA here is from genome assembly GCA_020356105.1 of Rhodospirillales bacterium. GTDB lineage: Bacteria > Pseudomonadota > Alphaproteobacteria > UBA8366 > JADFVY01. Next base: position 2,997,864 of record CP070634.1, read on the forward strand.
CACCGCGCCGCCCGCGCCCCGTCGCTTGCCGAGCGCCGCCGCCCGCACGTCGACGAATCGCTGCAGCAACCGCTCGTGCAAGGCGTCCGACAGCTTGTCCTCGATGGCCCGCCCGCGCTCCTGCCAATGCTGCGAATCGGCCAGCCACTCGGCGCGATGGCTGATATAGGTCCAGGTCCGGACATGGGCGAGGCGGCTGGTCAGCGTATCGATATCCCCGGCGACATTGTCGAGCCGGTTGATGTGCTTGGCGACCCAGTCTTCGGGCAGCCGGCCCTCGCCGTCCATCAGATGCAGATAGACCTGGCGGAGCAGCGCCGCGTGGTGGTCGGGCATCACTTTACGAAAATCGGGGATCTGGCAGACCTCCCACAACAGGCGCACGGCGGCCGGGTTGGTGGCCCGTGAAACCGTCTTCTCGTCGCGCGCGAGCTCGGCCAGGGCGAGATGGTCGTCGGCATCGCGCGGGCGCATCAGGTAGCGGTGCGCCGGGCGCCGCTCGAGGCTGCGCAACAGACCCCTGGGCGATGAGAAATCGAGCAACCGGTTGCGCCAGTAGACGGCCTCCACGGGGTCGAAACGGTGCGCCTCGACGGCGTCGACCACCTCGTCCTCGAGGCCGCCGATATCGTTGGTGGTCCCGAAGGTCCCGTCGCTCATGTGGCGTCCCGCGCGGCCGGCGATCTGGGCGATCTCGGGCGCGGCGAGCGGCCGCGCCCGGCGGCCATCGAACTTGCGCAAGCCGGCGAAGGCGACATGGTCGATATCCATGTTGAGCCCCATGCCGATCGCGTCGGTCGCGACCATGTAGTCGACCTCGCCGGCCTGGTACATCTCGACCTGGGCATTGCGGGTGCGCGGGGACAGCGCGCCCAGCACCACCGCGGTGCCGCCGCGCTGGCGGCGTATCGTCTCGGCGATGGCGTAGACCTGGTCGACCGAGAACACGACGACGGCGCTGCGGCGCGGCAGGCGGGCAAGCTTGGCCTCGCCGGCATAGCCGAGGATCGAGAAGCGCGGACGGCTCTCGATTTCGGCCTGCGGCACCAGTTTCTTCAAGAGCGGCCGCATGGTGTCGGAGCCGAGGAACATGGTTTCATTGAGGCCGCGCGCATGCAGGAGGCGGTCGGTGAAGACATGGCCGCGCTCCGGATCCGCGGCGAGCTGGATCTCGTCGATGGCGAGGAAATCGACCGGCCGGTCGCGCGGCATCGACTCGACGGTGCAGACGAACCAGCGCGGCCGCGGCGGCACGATCTTCTCTTCGCCGGTGACCAGCGCCACAGAGTTGCGGCCCTTCAATGAGACGATGCGGTCGTAGTTCTCGCGCGCAAGCAGGCGCAGGGGGAAGCCGATCATGCCGGTGGCATGCCCGAGCATGCGGTCCATGGCGAGATAGGTCTTGCCGGTATTGGTCGGGCCGAGCACGGCCCGGATTCGGCTTGCATCGCGGCGAATCGACATGGCTGAGAGATAGGATCACGTCATGGGGAAACCAAGGCAAGGGAAATCGGTTCAAACTGTTGCGACAGGACCGCCTGACTCGCGCACCGGCGGATTCGCTCTTGTAATGGTAGCGCGACCTCATACTTCGAGACGCGGCTGCGCCGCTCCTCGGCATGGGGGCAAAAATATCGCAGCCTCATGCTGAGGAGGCGCGAAGCGCCGTCTCGAAGTATGAGGTCGCTCGATGTCCGGCGCATGTCCCGATCGCGTGCCCCGTTCTCAATTGATCGCCGCCAGGTCGTAGGCAACATGCAGGCGCAGGCCGGATTGGATCGGATACCATCGTCCCCTCACTTCGACCCAGGACGAGAAGCTCCGCGTCTTCGCGCTGATCTTCGGCTCCTCGTCCCACCAGGGGCGCTTGAACCAGATGACGTCATATTCCAGCGCCGCGTCCTGGCTCTTTACGACCTCGTCGAAGACCATCGACACGCTGACTCCCCGGCCGCCGATCCCCCGCAGGCCCTCGACCTCGACGCCGTTGAAATGCCAATCTCGCCAGTCGCGCCGCATAGCGGCGACGAAGGCCTTGCGCGACACCTCGCGGCGAAAGGCGGGATGCCGCAGATCATAGAGGGCCGACCACTTCCGCGCCGCCTCGGTCCGGTAATAGAGGGCGATCGCGTCGGCCAGGCGCTGATCGGCCATCGTCTCGAGCCCGCTGATCTCGAACTTCTTGAGGTCCGCATCGGCCTTGCAGCCGGCGAGGGCGAGCAGCAGGGCGCAGCACGCTGCCGCCACAGGGGACGATACGCGCCGGCGCGGGACCGCATCACCGCGCCGCGATGGAACCGGCAGGCTCGCCGTCATGCCAGCCTCCTTACTGCCTGGCCGCATTGCGGCGAACAGAATAGCGCTGTCCGGGTTAGGCAACTGTAAACGGACCCGGGTCGGGGAGCGAAAGAGCTGCCCTCTATGGCCCGGGGCGAACGGTGCAGCTATAGTCGCCGGACGCGTATTCGAACGGGGTGGCCCCTTGGCGCAACAGACTTCCGTCGTCGGCGATCCGGGCGCGAGCCTGCTGCTCACCGACCTCTACCAGCTGACCATGCTGCAGTCCTATTTCGAGCATGGCATGACGGAGGTCGCCGTGTTCGAGTTCTTCGTGCGCAAGCTGCCCGAGAGGCGCAGTTTCCTAGTCGCGGCGGGGCTGGAGCAGGCGGTGGAATTCCTCGAACAGGCGCGCTTCACCGAGACCGAGCTCGCCTGGCTGGCGAAGAGCAAGCGCTTTCCGCGCGACTTCGTCGACCGGCTGGCCGAGCTGCGCTTTACCGGCAACGTGCACGCGCCGCCGGAGGGCACGGTGCTGTTCGCCGACGAGCCGGTGATCCGCGTTGCCGCGCCGCTGCCGCAAGCGCAGCTGGTGGAGACGCGGCTGATCAACATCCTGCATTTCCAGACACTGATCGCCTCCAAGGCCGCGCGCATGGCGCTGGCGGCGCCCGGCAGGCGGCTGATCGATTTCGGGCTGAGGCGCGCGCACGGCGCCGAGGCCGGGCTGATGGCGGCGCGGGCGAGCTATATCGCCGGCTTCGCCGGCACGGCGACGGTGCCGGCGGAGCCGCGCTACGGCGTGCCGATCTACGGCACTATGGCGCATTCCTTCATCCAGGCGCATGACAGCGAGGAGGAGGCGTTCGAGAACTTCGCCCGCTCGCGCCCGCAATCGGTGATCCTCTTGATCGACACCTACGATACCGAGGCGGGGGCCGAGAAGGTGGCGCAGCTGGCGCCCAAGCTGGCGGCGGACGGCATCACGGTCGCCGGGGTGCGGCTCGACAGCGGCGACCTCGCCGACCATGCGCGCAAGGTGCGGAAAATACTGGACGGGTATGGGCTGACAGACGTGTCGATCTTCGCCAGCGGCGGCATCGACGAGGACGCGCTGCAGGAATTCGTTAGGGCCGGCGCGCCGATCGACGGCTTCGGCATCGGCACGAGCCTTACGACATCGAGCGACGTCGCGGCGCTCGACTGCGCCTACAAGCTGCAGGAATACGCCGGCCGGCCGAAGCGCAAGCGCTCCGAGGGCAAGGCGACCTGGCCCGGCCGCAAGCAGGTGTTCCGCCGCTGCGCTGCGGACGGCAGGATGGAAGGCGACGTGCTGACGGTCGAGGGCGACGCACAGGACGGCGAGGCACTGATTCGCCCCGTCATGAAGGACGGCAAGCGGCTCGCGCCGCCGCCGTCGCTGGACCGGATCCGCGAGTATTGCGCCGCCGAGCTCGCCCGGCTGCCGGAGCCGCTAAGCCACCTCGCGCCGGGCGCGGCCTACCCGGTCACCGTCGCCGACGCGCTGCGCGACCTCGCGGCACAGGTCGACCGCGAGACCCGATGAGACACCGGTCATGAGCAAAACCCGTATCGAGACCGACACGATGGGCAAGGTTAAGGTGCCGGCGGACCGCTACTGGGGGGCGCAGACGCAGCGCAGCATCGAGAATTTTCCGATCGGCACGGAGCGCATGCCGGCGCCGTTGATTCGCGCGCTCGGCATCCAGAAGAAGGCGGCGGCGCTGGCCAACATGGAACTGGGCGCGCTGGACGCGCGGATCGGCAAGGCCATCGTCAAGGCCGCCGAGGAGGTGATCGACGGCACGCTGGCGGACCACTTCCCGCTGGTCGTCTGGCAGACCGGCTCCGGCACCCAGACCAACATGAACGCCAACGAGGTAATCGCCAACCGCGCCATCGCGCTGCTCGGAGGCGAACTTGGCAGTAAGGACCCGGTGCACCCGAACGACCATGTCAATCGCGGCCAGTCCTCCAACGACAGCTTCCCGACCGCGATGCATATCGCCGCGGCGCAGGAGATCACCGAACGGCTGCTGCCGGCGCTCACCCAGCTGCACCGCGCGCTGGACGGGAAATCCCAAGAGTTCAACGAGATCGTCAAGATCGGCCGTACCCACACCCAGGATGCAACGCCGCTCACGCTTGGCCAGGAATTCTCCGGCTACGCGGCACAGCTGGAAAACGCGATCACCGGCATCGAGGGCACCCTGCCGGGCCTCTACCAGCTGGCGCAGGGCGGCACCGCCGTCGGCACCGGGCTGAATGCGAAGGCCGGCTTCGCCGCGCTGTTCGCGGAGAAAGCGGCAGAGATTACCGGCCTGCCCTTCGTAACCGCGCCGAACAAGTTCGCGGCGCTGGCGGCGCATGATGCGATCGTCGCGGCCTCCGGCGCGCTCAACGTGCTGGCGGCGGCGCTGATGAAGATCGCCAACGACATCCGCTTTCTCGCCTCCGGCCCGCGCAGCGGCCTCGGCGAGCTGATCCTGCCGGAGAACGAGCCCGGCTCCTCGATCATGCCGGGCAAGGTCAACCCGACCCAGGCCGAGGCGCTAACCCAGGTCTGCGCCCAGGTCATCGGCAACCACATGGCGATCACCGTGGCCGGCGCGAGCGGCCATTTCGAGCTCAACGTCTTCAAGCCGGTGATGATCCACAACCTGCTGCAGTCGATCCGCCTCCTGGCCGATTCCTGCGCCAGCTTCGCCGTGCGCTGCGTCGCCGGCATCGAAGCGAACCGCGAGCGAATCGCGGCGCTGGTCGACACGTCGCTGATGCTGGCCACGTCGCTCGCCCCGCATATCGGCTATGATGCGGCGGCGAAGATCGCCAGGAAGGCCCATGCCGAGGGCACGTCGCTGAAGGCGGCGGCGCTGTCGCTGGGGCTGGTGACGGAACAGCAGTTCGACGACTGGGTGCGGCCGGAACGGATGCTCGGGCCGACGGAATAGGACACGACTGGACGGCACCCTCGCCGGTCAACAACGGAAGCGAGCCATGCTGAAGCACGAGCTACGAAAAGAAGACGGCATCCTCATCGTCCGCCCGGAAGGACCGCTCTCGGCCGATGATTTCGAATTCATCGCAACCGATGTCGACGCCCATATCGAGGCGCATGGCAAGCTCAACGGGCTGATGATCCACGCGCGGCGCTTCCCCGGCTGGGAGGATCTGTGGGCGGTGATGAGCCACCTGAAATTCGTGCGCGAGCATCACCGCAAGATCCGCCGTGTCGCCGTGGTCAGCGATTCGGCGATCCTGCAATTCGCGCCGAAGATCGCCACCCATTTCGTCAGCGCCGAGCTCCGCCAGTTCCCCTTCAAGGCGAAGGACGAGGCGCTGGCCTGGCTCGGCGCGGCCGGTTAGCCCGGCCGCACTTGCCTCGGGGCAGCGGTTTGGGCAGGATCGCCGGCGGCCCGTAGCCACGCCACATTTCCGCCGTTTGCCCGCAAACATCGGCATCGCGCGCAGCGCAGAGGGGATATCGCTTGCCACAAGACAGCATCGTCATCGTCGGCGCCGGCATTTCCGGCCTGTCCGCGGCCTGGTTCCTGCACCGCAAGGGGTTCGCGGTGCGCGTGCTCGAGGCCGAGACCCGCGTCGGCGGCGTCATCGAGACCGAATCGTTGAACGGCTACCTGATCGAGCGCGGCCCCAACTCGACCATGCAGAAGCCCGGCACGCCGGACGATGCGCTGGGCCGGATCGTCGCGCAGACCGGGCTGGCGGACCGAATGCTGGAGGCGTCCCCGGCCGCGCGCAAGCGCTTCGTCATGCGCGGCGGCCGGCTGCTGCCGTTGCCCATGTCGCCGCCGGCGGCGATCGGCACCAGGCTGTTCTCCTGGCGGGCCAAGCTGCGGTTGCTGGCCGAGCCCTTCATCGGCCGCGCCGCCGCGGAGGAGACGATCGCCCAGTTCGTCACCCGGCGCCTCGGCCGCGAGTTCCTGGATTACGCGATCGCGCCGTTCGTCTCCGGCGTCTACGCCGGCGATCCCGCGCAGCTCTCGGTGCGCGCCGCGGTCGCAAGGATCTACGCGCTGGAGCGCGACCACGGCTCGCTGATCCGCGGCGCCATCGCGCTGCGCAAGCTGACCAAAGGCGCCGGCATGCCGTCCGGCCGGCTGGTCTCCTTCGATCAGGGCATGGCGGTGTTGCCGGCGGCGATCGCCGCGGCGCTTCCGGACGGATCGGTGCGGACCGGCTGCCGGGTCGAATCTCTGGCGCGCGACGGCGAGGAATGGCAGGTCAGATACGGCGGGCCGGACGGGTCGGCCCAGATCGCGGCAGGCCATGTCGTGCTGGCGCTGCCGGCCGGTGCGACCGCCGCGCTGGTCGCGCCGCTGGCGCCGGAGGCGGCGACGCTGCTGCGCGCCATTCCCTATGCGCCGATCGTCTCGGCCGGGCTCGGCTACGGGCGCGACGAGGTCGCCCATCCGCTCGACGGGTTCGGCTTCCTCATCCCGCGCGTCGAGGGCGTGCGCATCCTCGGCGGGCTGTTCTCGAGCACCCTGTTCCCGGGCCGGGCGCCGGACGGAAGGGTGCTGATCACCGCCTTCATCGGCGGCACAACGGATCCGGAGGCGGTGGCGCTGGACGACGATGCGGTGACCGCGGCGATCGCCGGCGACCTTGCCGCGGCGCTGGAGATCGACGGGACGCCGCGGCCGGTTCGCCTGTCGCGCTACCAGGCGGCGATCCCGCAATACACGCTCGGCCATCTCGACCGCGTCGCCGGCGTCGAGGCGGCGCTCGCCGACCTGCCCGGGCTGCACCTGCGGGCCAGCTGGCGCGACGGCGTGTCGGTCGCCGACTGTGTCCGCAACGGGGAGAAGCTGGCGGAGAGCCTGGGCTGAGCCGCCGGTGCCGGCCCGGCGCTAGTTCAGGTACCGCAGGAACCGCTCGCTGCCGGGCACGGCATAGAGGTTGCCATAGGCGTCGTAGCAGCCGCTGCCCTGGAATTCCGCCAGGCGACCGTTGAGATAGCCGGTGCCATAGATCGTCCGGCAATTGCCGGTCGGTGGCGGTGGCGGCGGCACGTAGACCGCGGGCGGCGGCGCCACATAGACCGGGCGCGGCGCGGCCAGATGGCCGATCAGCGCTCCCAGCAACAATCCGCCAGCGAACACGGCGGCGCCATCATAGCGGTGCTTGTAATAGCCATGGTGATGGCCGTGATGGCCATGGCCGTAACCTCCGGCCAGGGCCGGCGCAGCGAGTCCGACGGTCGCGAGGACGCAGACCGCGGCGACGAGCTTCTTCAGCATCGCGACCTCCTGTCACCCCCCGGCCGGCATTCTAGCAGACGCCGCCGGCGAATTCATCCGCGATGGCGACGTCTCGGCAACCGGATCGGCGGCCGGTGCTTCTGCGGCCGGCGCGCCCGGTCAGCTGCCGGGATGGGCCTTCTCGTAGGCCCGAACCGCCTCGGCGAGTTCATCGGCCTCCTCGCAGCCGCGCGGACACAGCGACTTCAGCCGTTTCAGCTGCTCGCGCGCCAGCGGCAGATTGCCCATCTGCAGGTACAGCTCGCCGAGATATTCGTTGGCGCCGCGATGCCGCGGCTTGATCGCCAGCGCCTTTTGATAGGCTGCAAGGGCGGCCTCGAAACGATCCTGCTTGCGCTCGCTATAGCCCAGGTTGTTCCATGCATCGGCATTCCTGGGCTCCTTCGCCACCACCTTCTCCAGCAGCCCGGACGCCCGGGCATAGTCCTCGGCCTCGATCGCCTTCAGGGCATTGCGGTAATCGGTGTTGGCGGACGAGCGTTCGCTTGACCCGCCGCCGCCGCCGAAGGCCAGGGCGGGCGATGCCATCGCGAGCGCAAGAATAAGGGCGAAGAAGAACCTGATCAGCATAACTGCCTCCACTTTGTCCGCGCGGCCGGACGCCGCGGCGGCTTTGCCAAGCAACATCGGTGCTCTTACCCGATATACACCCGGCCGGCATATGCCATTCCACAAGGGTCATTTTGCACGATCGGAGATACACCCATGCCCCGCGGCGCGGCGCGTTCACCCCTCACCGGGGACCAGCGGCACGAACGCCACGGGCAGGCCGGGTGCGACCGAAACCGTTCCCAGTGCATCCTTCACGACCAGGGTCAGCGACTGCTCGAAGCGGCCGCCCCCGATCGGAATCACCAGGCGGCCGCCCGGCGCGAGCTGGTCGACCAGCGCGGGCGGCATGGCGGGCGCCGCCGCGGCCACCAGGATACCGTCATAGGGCGCGTGTTCCGGCCAGCCGGCGCTGCCGTCTGCGGTTTTGACATGTACGTTGTCATAACCGAGGCGGGACAGCCTACCGGCCGCCGCCTCGGCGAGCTCGGCGATCCGCTCGATCGACCAGACCTCGGCCACCACCGCGGCGAGCACGGCCGACTGGTAGCCGCAACCGGTGCCGATCTCGAGCACCCGCATGCTGGCATGCGGCCGCAACATCTGGGTCATCGCGGCGACGATGTAGGGTTGCGAGATGGTCTGGCCGTGGCCGATCGAAAGCGGTCGGTTCTGATAGGCGTAGGGGCGCTCCCAGTCGGGCACGAATTCATGCCGCGGAACCCGCTCCAGCGCCGCGCGGACCGCCGGGTCCAGCCGGTCGGCGCCGAGCCAGCGCGCAGTGTCCCGCACTTCGAGATCGATCTCGGCGAGCAGTTGCCGGCGTTCCGCGGCGAATTCATCCGCCATATCGTCTCACCCGCGAGTCGCAACCGACCCCGACTTGGGGCGGAGGTGCGGCCCGCCGACCCGGCCCCGATCAGTCGAAATCGAAATTGTCGAACTCGGCGATCAGCCAGCGGCCGCCGGCGTCGCGCAGCGTCAACGCGCGCTGCCGCACCGTGGTTCGGCCGCGGTCGTTCTCGCCCAGGAAATAGCGGAACTTGACCTCGTTGGCGTCGTCGGAGATGCGAAAGTCGAAGATCTCGAAGCTCAGATACCGCTCGGCGCCGAAGCGGTCGCGGCGCAACGCCATGCGGTCCCCATAGCGCGCCGCCATCGCCGGATCTAGCAACTCGACGACGTTGCCGGCGGACGGTGCGGACAGGCGCTGGAAGAACTCCCGGACGACGTCCCGCGCCTGCAGCACGCGGTTCATCTCGGCCTTGCTGAGCCCGGAGACGTCCGGGTGCTCGCGCACGCTCGCGCTGATCGTCTCTTCCTCGAAGAGCGTCTCGGAGAACGCCTTGCCGATGGCGTCCTGGGCCGCCGATGGCCCGGACAGGAGCGCCAGCCCGACCAGCGACCCCATCACCAACCGCATCTTGCGCATCGCCGCTCCTTTCCCTACCTGCGTATCGCTGCACAACCGATAGCATGTTGCGCGGCGTCTGGCGAGCCACAGAGCGGACCGTCAATGAACGTACTCACGATCGATCGCGTGAATCGGCTCTGCAATATGGGAATCGAGCCGATTTTCCGGGTTGCCCGGTCGCCGAAGGCGATTCCGATCGACCCGGATCGGCTCTGGGCGGTCTTGCAAGGCGCCGGCGCCTTTCACATATATCGGCGGCGAACGGAGACTTAACGGAGCGAGCATCAGCCATGGCCGACGCAAAGACCAAACCGGAAAAGTCCGCGAAGGGCGGCAAGAAAGCGAAAACAGGGAAGACCGCCGGCAAGGCCGAGACGATGAATTTCCAGGCGGAGATGAGCCGCCTTCTCGACATCGTCGCCCACTCTCTGTACAGCGACAAGGACATCTTCCTGCGCGAGCTGATCTCGAATTCCTCGGATGCCTGCGACCGCCTGCGCCACGCGGCGCTGACCGAGCCCGAGCTCGCCGCCGGCGACGCCGATTACGGCATCGCGGTGACCGTGGACAAGACGGCGCGGACCGTCTCGGTCGCCGACAACGGCATCGGCATGAACCGCGACGATCTGATCGCCAATCTCGGCACCATCGCGAAATCCGGCACCGCCGCCTTCCTCGAGAGCCTGACCGGCGATGCCCGCAAGGACACCTCGCTGATCGGCCAGTTCGGCGTCGGCTTCTACTCCGCCTTCATGGTGGCCGACCGGGTCGAGGTGGTAACGCGGCGGGCCGGCGAGGATCAGGCCTGGCGGTGGTCCTCGGACGGAAAAGGCAGCTTCACCGTCGCGCCGGCCGAGCGCGCGGGGCGCGGGACGACGGTCATTATCCACCTCGACAAGGACCAGGACGGATACCTCGCGAAGGAGAAGCTGTCCGGGATCGTCAAGCGCTACTCCGACCACATCCCCTTTCCGATCACCGTGGCCGGGGCCGACGACGCGCCCGAACAGGCGAACACCGGCGCCGCGCTGTGGACCCGCCCGAAATCGGAGATCACCGCGGACCAGTACAAGGAGTTCTATCACCACGTCGCGCACATGGCGGACGATCCCTGGGCGACCCTGCATTTCCATGCCGAGGGCGTGATCGACTACCGGGCGCTGCTGTTCGTGCCGTCGACGCGGCCGCTCGACCTGTTCCAGCCGGAGCGCGAGAGCCGCGTCAAGCTCTACGTCAAACGGGTGTTCATCACCGATCACGAAACCGGCCTGGTGCCTGCCTGGCTGCGGTTCGTGCGCGGCATCGTCGATTCCGAGGACCTGCCGCTCAACGTCAGCCGCGAGATGCTGCAGGACAACCCGGTGACCGCGAAGATCCGCACGACCATCGTCAAGCGCCTGCTCGACGATCTGGACAAGAAGGCCAAGGACGATTCCGACGCGTACGAGACCTTCTGGAATAATTTCGGCGCGGTCCTCAAGGAAGGCATCTACGAGGGCGCGGCCGAGCGCGACCGGCTGGTCAAGCTCGCGCGGTTCCGCTCCACCGCGGCGGACGGGCTGGTGTCGCTTGACGACTATATCGGCCGCATCAAGGAGGGGCAGGACGAGATCTATTACATCAGCGGCGACGATGTCGATGCCCTGGCCAGGAGCCCGCAGCTCGAGGGTTTCCGCGCCAAGGGGGTCGAGGTGCTGCTGCTGACCGACCCGGTGGACGAGTTCTGGGTGCCGATGCTGGGGATATACGAAGGCAAGCCCTTCAAGTCGGTCACCCGCGGCGGCGCCGACCTCTCGAAGATCAAGGGCGCCGGCGGGGAAGACGCCAAGGACGAGAAGGCCGAATCCGAACTGGCGCCGCTGGTGGCGGCGATCAAGCTGGCGCTGGGCGACAAGGTCAAGGACGTGCGCAGCTCCGACCGGCTGACCGACAGCGCCGTGTGCCTGGTCGCCGGGGAGGGCGATATGGATATCCATCTGGAACGCATCCTGCGCGCCCACAAGCAGCTCGATACGGCCGCGGCGCGGATCCTCGAGATCAACCCGAAACACGCGCTGATCAAGGCGCTGGGCGAGGCTGCGCGGCAGGACGGCAAGGCGCCGCTGATCGAGGACGCGGCGCATCTCCTGCTCGACCAGGCGCGGATCCTCGAGGGCGAGCCGGTCACCGATGCGGCCGATTTCGCGAAGCGCATGAGCAAGGCGATGGCGGCCGGGCTGGGCTAGTATCCGACGTCAGTCCTCGCGGTGGATGCTGACCGTGTCCGCCACCAATTCGAAGGCGTTGTCGCCGAACAGCTCGAACCGGTAGGTGCGCGGGCCTTCCCTGTGGGCCCAGTGGATGTTTCCGGTGGCGAAACGGTCCGAAAGACTCGGGAAATTGCAGCTCAGGGACAGGCTCTCGACCCCCTCGAACACCAGCCGCGCGGCGACTCGCTTCGGCGCGTCGGGGCCCTCGTGGACCGCCAAGTCGAGTTCCACGGTGGCCGTCGCCGACCCCTCGTCGCCCGACGTGATCGTCCAGGCCAGGATCCGGCCGCCATGCCAGTGAATGTCCTCGAATCGCACACCCTCTCCTTCCACGTATCTATCTCGTATCCAAAGCCCGATTCTGGATACGGTTCCACCTCGGCCGGCGGCGCGGCCACATGCTGAGGAGGGCCGAAGGCCCATCTCGAAGCATGAGGTCGCTCGGTGCCGAACGCGACGTCTACTCCCCCGCCGCCGGGGCCACGCGCAGGCGGGTACCGGGCAGCTGAACGACGGCGAGGAAAATCAGGCCGGCGCCAATCGCCATAATCAGGAACAGGGCGGAAAAGCCCCAGTTCGCATGCACCGCGGCGATCGTCGGAATCGTCGTCGCCATGACCACGAAGGACAGCACATAGCGCAGCGCATAGGCACGGCTGCGCCATTCGCTGCGGGCGATGCGGCCGATCAGCACGTCGTTGATCGGGACCTGGCCGAACACCACCAACATGAAGGCGACGGAGACGATCAGCGCGGCCCCGCCCGAGAGGTTCAGCATGGCGAAGAACGTCGCCGCCTGGATCGCGGCGATGGTCGCGAATACGACCCGGACGGAATGGTTGTCGACCAGCCAGCCGACGACGATCTGCGCCAGCGAGGCGGAGGCCAGCACCGCGAACGACCACCAGCCGACCGCCTTGCCGCTGGTCGCAAGCCCGGCGAGCCGCTCGTCGAAGATCTTCGGCAGGGCGAAGGTCGTGCTCTGGAAGATGAAGCTGCCGATCGCGGCGGTAAAGAAGATGATCGCGAAGACCTTTATCAGCAGCGCCTTATCGAGGGCGAGCGCGGGCACATGCGCGGGCTCGCGACGCGGCGTGCGGCCGGCCTCGAGCTCCCGCCGGTCCTGCGCGTGACCGATGCGCAGCCAGACGACGTAGGCGATGCCGGTCAGCACCGCCGCCGCGCCCGGCAGGAAGAAGGCGGCGCGCCAGCCGAATTCGCCGATTAGCAGCAGGGTGCAGAGCGGCGCCGCGGCCACGCCGAGATTGCCGAACACGCCGTTGACGGCCAGCGGCACGCCGGTCCGCCGGCGGCCCTGCACCACCATCGCCAGCCCGACCGGATGGTAGATCGCGCCCAGCGTGCCGATCAGAAGGACCCCGGCACCGAGCTGCCACGGCGTCTGGGCGAGTCCGGTCAGCATCGCGGCGGCGCCCATGCCAAGGAAGAACACGGCGATCATGCCCGGCCGGCTCCAGCGGTCGGCGAGCCATCCGGCGGGCAGCGAGAATAGGCCGAAGGCCACGAACCCGCCGGTCGAGAACAGCACGAGATCGGCGTAGGACATGTCCCATTCGACGACCAGGCCGGGAATGTCGACCTGGCGGTCGACGGCGATCGCCATCGCCACCGTGGCGTAGATCAGGATCAGGAAATGGTCGAAGAAATGCCCCAGATTGAGGAACAGGAAATCGACCCGCCGCTGCGTCTCGGTCATCTATCGGGCACCCCCGCGCTTGCCGGTCGGCAGTATGTTCCGCGAGGGCGGCCCGTACAAGCGGGTCGTCGGCCATGGCGGAAAGCCGCTGCCGGGCTTTGCCGTCGCCTTTTGCGGCGTGGCCGGCACTGGTATGATGTCCCGAGGCGGGTGGCCGTCTCAGCCGGAGAGCGATTCCGCCATGCCGAGAGCTCTCATCGCATATTTCTCGCAGGCCGGCTCGACCGCGCAGGTCGCCAGGGCCATCGCCGACGGACTGGAGGCGGCCGGGTTTGCAA
>CP070634.1:3011753-3093087 GCA_020356105.1 Rhodospirillales bacterium
AGCGACGCCGTCCTGTTCGCCAACGAGGCGTTCTATGCCGCGTTCAACGGGCGGGACTATCCGACCATGGAACGGCTGTGGGCCAGCCAGTTGCCCGTCAGCTGCATCCATCCCGGCGGTGGGCCGATCTTCGACCGCGAGGCGGTGATGGAGAGCTGGAAGGGCATCCTCGGGCATGACTCCTCGGCGGAGATCCGGTTCATCGGCCCACGCGTGCGCATGTTCGGCGATTATGCGGCGGTGGTTTGCTTCGAGGTGATTGGCGGCAACAACCTGATCGCCACCAACGTCTTCGTGCGCGAAGACCGCGCGTGGAAGATCGTCCACCACCAGTCCGGTCCGACCGCCGAGGACCCGCCGCGCGCGATGGTGGGCGCGAAGGGGCCGATCAGGATCAATTAGGGGCTGCAATCGGCCGGCTGCGCGGCCGAAAGCGCACGGATCAGCCGCCCGTCACGCTCATATGGCGGCTGACCGCGGGCTTGTGGCTGCGGCGGTCGATTATGAAGTCATGGCCCTTCGGCTTGCGCTCGATCGCCTCGAGAATCGCACGCTCGACCGCCGCGTCGGATTCACTGGCCCGCAGGGGGGCGCGCAGATCGGCCGCGTCCTCCTGGCCGAGGCACATGTAGAGCGTGCCGGTGCAGGTCAGCCGCACCCGGTTGCAGGATTCGCAGAAATTGTGGGTCATCGGCGTGATGAAGCCGAGGCGGCCACCGGTCTCGCGGATCCGGACGTAGCGCGCCGGGCCGCCGGTGTTGAGCTCGATTTCGTCCAGCGTCCAGCGCTCCTGCAACTGCGCGCGCACCATCGACAGCGGCAGATACTGGTCGACGCGCTGGTATTCACCCATGTCGCCCATCGGCATAACCTCGATGAAGGTGAGGTCGTAGCCGCGCTCGCCGACCCAGGCGACGAGATCATGGAATTCGCCATCGTTGACGCCCTTCAGCGCCACCGCATTGATCTTGATCTTGAGGCCCGCCCGTTCCGCCGCGGCGAGGCCCGCCAGCACCTTGTCCAGCTTGCCCCAGCGGGTGATGGCAGCGAATTTCTCCGGGTCCAGCGTGTCCATCGAAACGTTGATACGGCGCACGCCGGCTGCGTAAAGCTGTTCCGAGAGCTTTTCCAGCTGGCTTCCGTTGGTGGTGACCGTCAGCTCGTCCAGCGCGCCGCTCTTCAAGTGTTCGCCGAGCCGATTGATCAGCCACATGATGTTGCGACGGACCAGCGGTTCGCCGCCGGTCAGCCGCAGCTTGCGTACCCCGAGACGGATGAAGGCGCCGCACAGCCGGTCCAGCTCCTCCAGGGACAGCACGTCCTTCTTGGGCAGGAACGTCATGTCTTCCGACATGCAGTAGACGCAGCGGAAGTCGCAGCGGTCGGTGACCGACACGCGCAGATAGGTGACGTCCCTGCCGAACGGATCTCTCATCAATCGCCTCTCCCTCACCGGCGGCGCATTCTAGAGGAACACCGCCGGGTATTCTACCCGATGACATATCTGGTCTTTTTCATCCCGCGATCAATATCGGCGCGCCGCGGTCCCTCGCAGCCTTGCCGGCGCGCACACGCGCACGCATATTGCTGATCATGAGCGACTACATTCTGCAGCCGGACCCCGAGGACAAGCGCCTGACGCAGCCGGTGAACGGCGTCGACCAGGACGGCAATCCGATCGAGACGCGCGTCGTCGTCGAACGGCCGCTGACCCTGTTCCTGAACGGCCAGGAGATCGTCACCATGATGACGATCGGTGACCACCCCGGGTATCTTGCGGTCGGCTACCTGATCAACCAGAACATGTTGCGGCCGGACGACGAGATCACCGCCGTCGAGTATGAGGACGACATCCAGACGGTGGTGGTGCGCACGAAGACCCGCACCGATTTCGAGGAAAAGCTCCGGAAGAAGACGCTGACCTCGGGTTGCGCGCAGGGCACGGTGTTCGGCGACCTGATGGAGCGGTTCGACGAGGTGCGGCTGCCGGGCGATGCGATCCTCAAGACCTCGTGGCTTTACGCCCTGACGAAGAAGATCAACACCTCTCCGAGCCTCTATCTTGCTGCGGGCGCGATCCATGGCTGCGTGCTGTGCGAGGAGGATCGCCCGCTGATCTACATGGAGGACGTCGGGCGGCATAATGCGATCGACAAGATCGCGGGATACATGGCGATGAACGGTATCGCCAGCGACGGCAAGATTTTCTATACGACCGGTCGCCTGACCTCCGAGATGGTGATCAAGACGGTCCAGATGGGTATTCCCATACTCATTTCCCGGTCGGGCTTCACCGCCTGGGGCGTCGAGCTCGCGCGCAAGGCCGGGTTGACCCTGATCGGCCGGGCGAAAGGCAAACGGTTCATCGCGCTGTCCGGCGAGGGCCGTATCGTCTATGACGCCGATACGGACGCGCCGCGAGGGCGCGCGGCGTCGCGCCCTGCGGCGGCGGCCAGATAGAGCTGTCGCTCGGCCGTCCGGCCCGGCGGGCAGGGGCGGACGGGCGTCCCCTCGACGCGGCGTTCTCCTGGTATCGGGCGGACGGCGAGGGGCCAGTCGCAGCTGATGCAGGGACGCGGTTGGAGCCCGGCCCGCAAGACCATCTGTTTTCATAAATTGTTGAACAAATCATGCTCGAATAAGCCACGCAGTGCCGTTGCAATAAGGATTGCTCCAGATGATCGGACGCGGGTTCAGCTTTTTCGGGATGCGTGGCGCAAGCCGGGTCATGGCGAATGACGACGCCGGCGGCGCGCCGCCGCCGTTGCCGATCGTCGACGATACCGCGGCGATGATGCGGGACCTCGAAAAAGAGCGCGGGCGGGTCGCCCGGATCGGCGGTACCTACTGCCTGATTCTGATTCGGCTCGACGATAGCCAGGAAAGCGAGTTGGTGCCTCAGATCGTTGACGGGATAGGCAAGCGGTTCGCGGTCGGACTTCGCCCCTATGACTCGATCTACCGGTTCGGTCCCGAGATGTACCTGATCGGCGTTTCGCACATCAAGGTCGAGGACACGATGGCGGTCATGGAGCGCCTGCGTACAGTGGTCTCCGGCCGCCTCCTGACGATGCAGGATGGCCGCGTCATGCCGGCCACGGTGTCGCTTGGCGGGACCATGATGGACAGCGGCGCCTCGGTCGAGGAGAATCTGGACCGGGCGGGGCGCGCCCTGTATGCGGCCGTGCAAGACGGCGGTGACGCGGTGCGTATCTGGTCATCCGACCTGAACGCGGCGTGACCATCCGCGCCCTCGTCGCGGCTCGCGTTTCGGTGCAGGAGGAGATCATGACTGGCAATGGCGGCGCGCCGGGCGACGAGGCAAGATCCCGCGATATCTCCGTTTCGATCGCGGACGCTCTCGACGAGCACCAACGTTGGCTCGAGGCGTTGCGCCGCGATTTGATCTGCCGGCTGAAACCGGATGGCGCCTTCAGCATCGAGGATGCGCACACGCAATGTCGTTTTGGCAGGTGGTTCGATCGCCACCGCCGATCCGGAATCCTCGAAGGGGATATGTTCGTGCGCTTGGACCGCGCCCACCAGGAAGTGCATGAGGCGGCACGGTACCTGGCGGGTAAGGCGGCATCAGAGGAACGGATTCCAGCCGATGAATATGATGCCCTGATCGGTGTGTTCGAAGATTTTCGCAAGCTGGCCGCGCGCGTCGCGGAAGATTACGGGCGGCCCGAGGATGTGAAGGTTGCCGAGGACGAGGCGATCGCCGAGCTGCAAGGGCGCATGACGATGCTTGCCGAGCTCGAGCGCGAATCGGAACGGGCCGACCGCACGAACACCCCCATGTGCCTGGTGATGGTGCGCCCGAATGACTTGCTTGAGGTCGAGGCGAAATTTGGTGATCTTGGGATCGATCGTGTGGTGGCCGGCCTGGCTGCGCGGCTCTATGCGAATCTGCGTCCCTACGATGCGGTCTATCGTTATGGGCGATCGGAGTTCCTGATCTGTCTGCCGGGAACCGACGTCCCGCAGGCTTGTGCGGTGACCAAGCGCTTGAGCGAGGCCGTGGACGGCGCACCGTTCGTCTTGTCCGAATCGGTGGAGACGGGGATTTCGGCCCGGTTCGGCATTGCCCGCACCGATGCCCGAACGACGGTCCAGCAGATTCTGGATCGCGCGTCGCGCGCCGCCAACATGGCGGGGACCGCGGCGGGCGAACGGATCATGGTCTGGTCGGCGGAAGTCGAGAACTGAAGGTGATTCTGCCGCGGACGTTCGGACGGCGGGGTTCTTAGGCGACGAAAACCTATCCTTTACCAATTGCCGGGCACTATGCGTCGTGTTCCCGACCGCACGGTGCGGCCGTGGTAATGCCACTTCGGGCACGCCGGTGTCCTTGGAGTGGCGATGGAAGCTGGAGAGATTCAGGAGGGCGAGCCCATGGGCTTATTCGGCAATCCCAAATCTTCCGTTGAGAAGAAGGCAGCGGAGTTTGATTTCGGCGAGAGAAAGGAGCTGGCGGGACCGCTGCCGGTGGTCGAGAACCTGGTCGAAACGGTTCAATGGCTCGAAAATGCGCGCCAGAAGGTGTCGAGCGGAAATGCCAGCTGCTGCCTGGTCGTCTGTGCGCCGAACTCGATCGATGGCGTGGCCATGGAGCTGACCGTCGGGGAAATCGCCAACCGTTTCGCGCACAGCCTTCGCTCATACGATGCGATTTTTCGACACGGCCGTGACAAGCTCTTGGTGGCCCTGCCGCATGTCAAGCCGTCGGATGCACCCGCGGTTCTGCAACGGCTCAAAGCGATCATCGCGCGACTGCCGTTCAAGTTGCCGAATCAGAGCGTGGACATATCCGTTACGGTATCGCTTGGCGGCGTGATGATGGATTCGAGCCCTGTTCAGGAGCTCATCAATCGCGCCGACAAGGCGATGGAGGCGGGCCGTATCAGCGGCAACTACACCTGCATGTGGACATCCGACCTGCATTAATCTCGACGGCGGCTGGACCGGCGGCCCGCAACCGGCTATGTCCCTCATATCGCCCGTCCGTGCCGAGCGGCGCGGTCGTGGTCGTGTTGGAACAGCTGGTCGGAGTTTCCGGAGAGCATGAACGAGCCCGTCGTCGGAGTCTTGCTGGCCGGCGGATTGTCGCGTCGCATGGGCGGTGGCGACAAGATGCTGCGCAGGATTGGCGGTGCGACGATCCTCTCGAGGGTCATCGCCAGGCTGGCGCCGCAGACGCGCCATTTGATACTCAACGCGAATGGCGATCCAGCCCGCTTCGAGCCCTTCGGGCTGGCCGTGGTGCCCGATACTCTGGCCGGTCATGCCGGGCCTTTGGCGGGCGTGTTGACAGGAATGGAATGGGCCGCCGCAAATGCCGCCGACTGCGGGTGGGTCTTGACCGTGCCGACCGATGCGCCGTTTCTGCCGGACGATCTTGCGGCGCGTATGCTCGCGGCCATCGACGCGCAGAACGCCGAGATGGCGTGTGCGTCGTCCGGCGGGCGCGCGCATCCCGTCTGCGGGATATGGCCGGTTAGACTGGCCGCGGATCTGCGTCAGGCGATTACAGTCGAGCAGATCCGCAAGGTCGATGTGTGGACCGCCCGATACCGGCATATCCTGGTCGATTGGCCTGTCGATCCCGTCGACCCGTTCTTCAACGCGAACAGGCCGCAAGACCTGGCGGAGGCCGAGCGTCTGCTGGATCGGAGCGGCGGTTAACGCTGGTGCGATCCGACGAGTTCGGCAAACCGGGTGGCGTCCTCGGGATCATCGAAGATAAGCCGTCCGTCCTCGATCCGGTAGCGCCCCTGTGCCGCGATGAGCGTCTCGAGGGCCCGGCGTGTCGATCGTAGCGTCTCGCGCTCGCTCGCGGCGGCGTTTCGCGCCGCTTCCAGAAGGTCTTCGTGCGCGGCACGGAGTTCAGCGGCATAGGCGGCACGGGCTCGCCTGTCGATATCGAGCAGCCGAACGCTCAGCAACAGGTCCGAAATATCCGGGTGCGCGGACTCGACGCGCTTGAGGCGGTCCTGAAGGTCGTCGATCTGGCGGATCGAGCGCCGCAGATTGCGGGGGGTCGACAAGCGCGCGGCGTCGAGAAACGCTCCTTCGGCAGTATAAGACTGGTAGCGGGCGCGATATCGCGACATTCCATCTTCCGTCCGCCGATAGAGCTCGCGGTATATGTCGCGCATCGTAACGTAGGCTGCGACATACGGATCGGCCAGTTCGACCGGCGCGAGGTTTCCGACGGTCCGCTGGCCGGACTGTAGCTGCAGCAACGTGTGATTCGCCGGCCCGCGCTCCTGACCCGCCCGCCAGGCCAAAGCTGCCTCGTAGACCAGGAACGCGAGCAGCCCGACAGCGACGGTCAAGGCACCGGCGATCTGTCGTCGCCGATGGAGGAAGGTCCACGCGCACGCGCCGATCAGGCCGAAAGCGATTCCCCGCGTCGTGGCGCGCAAGAGCCACTGTCCGAAACTGTCGACAGAGCCTTGCGCAACCCAAAGACCGATCCCGGCGATGCCCCCGGCGCACACGACCGACACCGCCAACAGGGCCCGGCGTTGCCGCGTGGCCGTCGCGGTCAGACGTCGCGCGAACGAGCGCTTCGCCGAACGGGAAGACGGGTCGCTCGCCTTCTCCGCCCGCTTTGGTGCGTCCGCGGCGCCCGTTCCTTTCTTTGCGTTACTCGCGGTCTTCGTGGACCGCGGACCAGAGCTTGCGCGGGCAGTCCCTTTTGCGCCGGTCGACCCAGCCGGTTTTGCCCGGTCCGCTTTGCTGTGTTGTGTTCCGCGTGTCCCGCCCACGGCTCGGGCCCGACTCACTCGGCCGCGGCCGACTCCCTGCCCGCCTCAACCCGCGCGGCGCAGAACTTGAACTCGGGAATCTTGCCGAATGGGTCCAGCTGCGGGTTGGTCAGGAAATTGGCGGCCGCCTCGGCGAAACAAAAGGGGATAAAGACCATTCCCCGCGGCAGGTCACTGCTCGCGCGGGCCTTCAAGCGAAGCGTACCGCGCCGCGTTGCCACCGTAACAAAGTCACCAGCGTCGATTCCGAGACGGTCAAGATCAGCCGGGGCGAGAACGGCAACCGCTTCCGGCTCGATATGGTCGAGCACCGATGCCCGTCGGGTCATGGCGCCGGTGTGCCAATGCTCGAGCATGCGACCGGTCGTCAGGACCATCGGGTACTCTTCATCAGGCATTTCGTCCGGATCGACGAGTTGTGTCGGCACGATACGCCCGCGGCCGCTCTCGGTCGGAAAGCCGCTGGCGAACAGCACCTCGTTGCCCGGGCGATCGGGCCCGTCGCACGGGTAGATGACCGCGTCCTCCCGTTCAAGGCGCTCCCAGCTGATGTTGGCCAGCGACGGCATGACCGACGCCATTTCCGCATAGACGTCGCTGATCGCCGCATAATTCCAGTCGAGGCCGAGACGGCGCGCGAGATCGCAAATCAGCTTCCAGTCCTGACGCGCAGCGCCCGGCGGATCGATCACCTGGCGAGCCAGTTGCACCTGGCGATTGGTGTTCGTGAAGGTACCCGTCTTTTCCGCATGGGCAGATGCCGGCAAGACGACATCCGCATGAAAGGCGGTCTCGGTCAGGAAGATATCCTGCACAACGAGAAACTCGAGAGCCGCCAGGGCCTGGCGGGCATGGGTCTGGTCGGGATCGGACATTGCCGGGTTTTCTCCGAGAATATACATGCCCTTGATGTCGCCGGCGTGGATGGCATTGACGATCTCGACCACGGTCAAGCCGCGTCGGGGATCGAGCGGTTTGTCCCAGAGCGTCTCGAATTCCCGCCGGATCGCGTCATCCTCCACCGACCGGTAGTCCGGGTAGACCATCGGGATGAGCCCGGCATCCGATGCGCCCTGGACGTTATTCTGGCCCCGCAGCGGATGCAGGCCGGTACCCGGTCGACCTATCTGCCCCGTGGTCAGGGCCAGTGCGATTAGCGCACGTACATTGTCCGTGCCGTGAACATGCTGCGATACCCCCATGCCCCAGAATATTATCGAGGCGCGTGAGGTTGCGTATATCCGCGCGACACTCCGAATCGTATCGGCATCGATGCCGCAGGTGTCGGCCATCTTCTCGGGCGCGAACTGGGCGATCCCGGCTTTGAGCGCTTCGAATCCCTCGGTGTGCGCTTCGACGTATTGCCGGTCGTAGAGGCGCTCCTCGACGATCACGTGCAGCATGGCGTTGATGAGTGCGACGTCGCGGCCAGGATTGAACCGAAGGTCGAAGGTTGCGTGGCGCGACAATTCCTGACGTCGCGGATCCATGACGATGAGGGTCTTGCCCTGTTTGGCCGCCTGTTTCAGATAGGTTGCTGCGACCGGATGATTGTCCGCCGGCCGTGCGCCGATCACGATGATGCAATCGGCGTCTGCCGCCGCAGTGAAGGGCGCGGTCACCGCACCGGAGCCGATTCCCTCCATCAGGGCGGCTACCGAGGAGGCATGGCACAGGCGTGTGCAATGGTCGACGTTGTTGGTACCGAAACCCGTCCGGATCAATTTTTGAAACAGGTAGGCCTCCTCGTTCGAGCCCTTGGCTGAGCCAAAACCGGCCAGCGCATCTCCGCCGTCGCGTTCCAGAATGGTCTTGAGTCCCTGCGCGGCCAGGTCCAGCGCCTCTTCCCAGCTGGCTTCGCGAAAATGTGTCCAGGGATTCGCAGGATCGACTTCGTCATCCCAGGTCTTCGGCACGTCATCGCGCCGGATCATCGGCTTTGTCAGACGGTGCGCATGATGAACGTAGTCGTACCCGAAGCGGCCCTTGACGCACAGGCGGTTCTCGTTCGCCGGCCCGTCGCGGCCGTCAATCTGCACGATTCGTCCGTCCTTGACGAATGCCCGGGTCTGGCAGCCGACACCGCAGAAAGGGCAGATCGTCTCGACGGCGCGGTCCGCGAAGACCGTCCTCACGCCGGAGTCGTTCAGAAGGGTGGCCTCCATCAAAGCACCGGTCGGGCAGGCTTGCACGCACTCACCACAGGCAACACAGGTGGACTCGCCCATCGGGTCGTCGAAATCGAAGACCACCTTGGCTCCATGTCCGCGATAGGCCATGCCGATCACGTCATTGACCTGAACTTCGCGGCAGGCGCGCACACAAAGTCCACACTGGATGCAGGCGTCCAGATTAACCCGGATGGCGGGGTGACTTGCGTCCTGCGCTGGACCGGCGCGGCTCGGGAATCGGCTGGTCGACAATTTGACCGCATCGGCCCACTGCCAGAATTTCGATTCGCTGTCGTGCGACATTTTGCGATCGGGCTGGTCCGCGAGCAGCAACTCGAAGACAGTCCGCCGGGCGGAGCTGGCCCGTTCCGACGCGGTCGCGACCTTTATGCCCTCCGTCGGCTTGCGGATACAGGAGGCGGCAAGAACGCGTTCGCCCTCAATTTCCACCATACAGGCCCGACAATTGCCATCGGGACGATAACCAGGCTCCGGCGCGTGGCAAAGGTGCGGAATCTCAATGCCCAAACGCGTTGCCACCTGCCAGATGGTTTCTTCCGGTGCCGCCTCGACGTGCTGGCCATCCAACTCGAACCGAACCTTCTTGGACATCGTGCTGCTCCAACCCCTGTCCTGCTCTCACACCTTGTTCGCCATCCGCGTTGCGGCCGCTGCATCTTACATAAAAATCGCATGGCTCATAATCAAATGAGCCCATACGTGATCAGCGGCACCATTGTTTGGTTACCGTATCTTAACCTATGCGGAACCGGCAATGCTGCAATGCACAAAAAATGCTTCCCGGAATATCCGGAATCCTTAATATTTCTTTTAATATCAAAGATGAATGCCACTTAATATTTTGAGGAATTTCAGCAATGCACAATCGAATTTTCGAAAGTCTTTATCGAATTGGTGCCGCGATCCACGAAAGCCGTCAACGGGCCCGCACGACCGCGGCATTGTCGCGCCTGACGGATCGCCAGCTTGCCGACATCGGGATCAGCCGGTCGGATATTCCCTCGGTGGCAGCGTTGGGGCGGCGTTACTGACCGCCCTTGATGCCGGGCCGGCGCACGACGCGCCTTCGCGTCAGCGCCGCCTCCAGGCATCATCGATTTTCTGCAGAAGCCGGGCAAAGTCGATCGGCTTGGTGTCGAAATCGTCGCAACCGGCGGCCAGCGCCTTTTCCTTGTCAGTGCTCATCGCGTGCGCCGTCAAAGCGATGATCGGGATCGCACTGGTGGCCGCGTCAGCCTTCAGTCTGCGGGATGCCTCCCAGCCGTCGACATGCGGCAGGCTCAGGTCCATGATGATCAAATCGGGGGACTCGGCGCGCGCAACGGACATGCCCTCGACACCGTCCTGCGCCACCAGGACGGAATAACCCTTCCGCGACAACCGCCGACACAACATGTCGCGATTCATTTCGTTATCCTCAACAACCAGGATCGTCGGCATCATCTTATTCTCCGGCCAGTTTGGCTGTTTCAAGGACGCGGGGAGGGATCGAACTCACTACCACACGAACCATTTCGTTCCATCCGGATATGTTCCTGTCGATCACGATATCTGCCATGCCGAGCAGCTCGCCGCGGTCGGGATCGGATGGCGGATCGGCGGATACCACGACGACCGGCGCCTCGACGGGGCTCTTTCTCGCTCTTAGTGCCTGCAAGAACATCCGCGCGTCAAACTCGCGGTTCATCGGATTGAGAACGATCAGGTCCACCGTATTGTCGTCCAGCCAGGCAAGGCCATCGTCGCCGGTGACGGCTTCGGCTACCGTCCATCCAGCGGGATCGAGTGACTGCCGGAGGGTTTGTCGCGCGCCGGCATCTTCGCCGACTATCAGGACCTTGCATCCGTCGCTGCGTGGCAACTGGGCCATCATTGCACTGAACAGGCGCGTCCAATCGATGGGCCGCACCACGAAATCAGCCGCCCCGTAGCTCCTGCCGCGATCGGATTCATCGATGGTGGATGAGAGAATTACCGGTATTTTCCGGGCGACCGGATCGCTCTTCAAACGTTTGAGTACGGTCCAGCCGTCCATGTCGCGCAGCGCGATGTCGAGCAGGATCGCAAAGGGTTTTACGTCACGAGCCAATCGCAGCCCCTCGACGCCCCGGCTTGCCGTTACCGCCCGAAATCCCCAACGCGTCAGATGCCAAGCGGTCAGTTCAAGAAACTCGACGTCGCCGTCGATCACCAGGACGACGTGACCCTTGTTGGCCAGCTTGCCGGCAATCGAGGCGTTCGCCGGCGCGGCGATAATGTCTGAGGTATCGCTGAGCAGGGGCATGCGGGCCGGCAGCCGTACGGTGAATGCCGAGCCCTCTCCCGGCGTGCTGGTGGCGGTTATGTCGCCGCCCAGCATACGCGCCATCCGCCGACTGATGGCCAGTCCAAGGCCGGTGCCGCCATATTCCCGGGTGGTCGACGAGTCGGCCTGCAGGAATTCACCGAACACCTTGTCGACCTGCTCGGCGGTCATGCCGATTCCAGTGTCCGAGACTTCGAACTCGATCCACGTGCCATCCTGTTCGAGCGCTGCCCGGACGCCGAGGTGGATCTTGCCCTCGCTGGTAAACTTGGCAGCGTTCGTCAGCAGGTTGAAGAGGATCTGACGCACCTTCAGCTGGTCCGAATACATCGGCTGCAAGTCCGCCGCGACATCAAGCGTCAAGCGGTTGTTGCGGTCGTCGACGACGTGCTGAATCGTCGCGACGACATCATCGACCACGCTCGACACCGAGAAATTCTCGGGCATGATCTCCATCTTGCCGGCCTCGATCTTCGAGAGATCGAGAACGTCGTTGATCAAGCCCAGGAGGTGCTGTCCGGCGCCGTTGACTCGCCGAAGGTCACCGACCAGGTCGTCACGTCCCGCTTCGGTGGCTTCCTCCAGCAACATCTCGCTGTAGCCGATGATGGCGTTCAGCGGTGTGCGGAGTTCATGGCTCATATTGGCGAGAAACTGTGACTTCGCCCGATTGGCACGTTCGGCTTCGCGCATAGCAGTGATGAGCGCGTTCTGTGTCGTCTTGAGACGCGTGATGTCGCGAAACAGCCAGACACTTGAATGTTCGTCGCCCGGCTGCCCGGGCAATTCCGCGCTCGATACCAAGACCGGCAGCCAGCCGCCGCTGCGGGTGCGGGCCGTTCCCTCGCGCGGCCGCGCGGTGGTGGCCGGCGCGCCCCCCTGTACCGGGGCCAGGAGAAAAGCCGATACCGGCTGGCCTAGCAATTCTCGCTCGTTGTAACCGAGCAACCGGCAGCACGCAGCGTTGACGGTTCGGATCGATCCGTCCGGTCCGACGACCAACAGACCGTCAAGCATGCTGTGAAGGATGTTGTCGACATAATCCTTTCGGAACGTGGTCTGGCGGAGATCGCGGGCCATGGTGATAAAGGATTCAACAAGTTCGCGGATCTCCGGGCCGGTCCCGATATCATCGGGCATTTCATAGTTGCCCTGGCCGATCTGACGGGCCAATTGCGACAGAAGGCGAATCGGCCGGCTCAACCGGTTGCCGACCACGATCGCGAGCACAAGTCCGAATCCGCCGAAGGTTATCGTGATCGCGAGAGACGTCCAAAGCCCCCTGTTCTGGCTTTCGCCGACAAGCTGGTTCTGCTCGTCGCGCAGAAGGGCTGTTTCATCGGCGATCGGCTTCAGCGACATGTTGACCATCACGCGCCCGATGATGTCTTCCGCGAGGAGTACGGGCACGCTGGCGGTTATACTTTCCTGCCGCGGTGCGTTGATGACCGCTTGCTTGGCGAAGTGCTCCGCGCGGGCGAAATGCGCATCGGTCTCGTCCGGCGACAGACCGGGTATCGCCCCGACCTGGTATAGCGGGCCCCGAATATCGTAGACGGCGACGGCGCTGACGTCGGGCACGCCTGACAGATCATTTACAAGTTGCCGGATATGGTCGACGTCCAGGAGATAGATCTCGTCGGCGATGCTCGTGCCCAGCGCTTGGGCGAGATCCACGGCCCTGCGCTCATACTGTCGAAGCAGCGCCTCTTCCATGGATTCCAACGTGGTTTCTCGAAGCTGGACCGAGGTCATGCTGAACCCGGTCAGCAGCGCCGCCGAGAGGCTCACCACCGTGACGAGCGTAAGCCCCAGCACAGCAAGGGCGTAGCGGGCCTTGAGGGAAAGCGACATCAATCAGAATGCTCGCGGTGCCGGCGCCAGATTGCGCGCGCCGCCTCGAGCCCGGTTCTGGCATCGCCCTCGATTCTGTCGTACCGGGCAACTTTGTAGTACTTTTTCAGAACCGCGCGCCCTTCCGGTGATTCATGCATGTGCTCCAGCAGCGCGCTTATCCGGGCGCACAGTTCGTCATCGAGCGATCGGCGCGCCATGAACAGGGATCGAATGACCGGCTCGGTCTCGTGGAGAATGTGGAGTTCATCCTTCAGTCGGGCCGGCGCGGTGTCCGGATCTTCCCAATCGAGATTGCTTATCGCACCGGCGTCGGCCAGTCCCCGGTTGACCCAGGCGATGACATTGATTTCACCTTGCGCGAAACCGTAGCCGAGCATGTTGTCGGGCGTCGGATTGCGCGGATCGGTTAGCGCCGCCAGTTGGAGCCCGGCCTCTTCAAGTGCCGCGCGCGGCATCAGGTAACCCGACGTAGATCCGGAATCCTCGAACGCGAATTTGCCGCCGACAAGTTCGGAAAGAGCCGTCAGGCCGCTGTCCCTGCGGACGAGGATCACGGAATGATACTCGGGGGCACCCTTCTTCCATTCGCGGAGCAATGGCTTGGCCATGTTGGCGCTGATGAATTCGAGCGCAACGAACGCTGTTTCCGAGAACAGATCGATCCGACCTTCATGCAATAGGCCAAGCATCCGTGTCGGCGATTCGGCAAACACGACATCGACTCCGCTGACACCCTGATCGGCCAGTTGTTCGGCCAGATAACCAGCCATCGCGCGCATTTGCTCCATATGCTTGTGCGGCTCGTTCGAGATCCGTCCAAGCACGAGGCGCCGCCCGGATTCGGCCATCGCAGCCGGCGCCGCGGTGGTGCCAGCCAGAACGAGCGCCACAAGCGCGCAGAGGATACGAAGAGGACCCGTGACCATGCCGCGCATTCTAGCTGGCAAAGATTGCTTCACCGTAAACGACGCACCGCCTAAATTGGCGCGGGCAAGTGCCGCCGTTGCGAGGGGCGCCCGGCGTTTCAGCCTACGGGAGTGGTCCTTATCCGCGCGTTCAGGCGGCCGGCGAGCCGGGGCGGGGGGGCATGCCGCGCTCAGCTTTGCCGGGGCAGCTCATCCGCGAAATACCGCAGTACGCAGAGAAGAGGGTTGGGGGCGGCTTGGCCGAGGCCGCAAATCGACGCATCCATCATTGTTTGTGCAAGGTCTTCTAGAAGTGCGGTGTCCCAGGAATCCGCACTCATCAATCTGACCGCCTTCTCGGTTCCGACCCTGCAGGGCGTGCACTGACCACACGACTCATCCTCGAAGAACCGCATAAGATTACGGGCGGCGTCGATCACATTGTCTTTGTCGGACAACACGATGACGGCGGCCGAGCCGATGAAACATCCGTGCTCCTGCAGCGTGTCGAAGTCGAGCGGCACGTCATCTAGACGCGCCGGCAAGATGCCTCCGGAGGCGCCGCCCGGAAGATAGGCCCCGAGCGCGTGTCCCGCCTCCATTCCTCCGCAATACTCGTCGATGAGCTCGCGGATCGTGATGCCCGCCGGCGCAAGCTTTACCCCCGGCTCCCTGACGCGGCCCGAGACCGAAAAGCTGCGCAACCCGTGCCGGCCATTTCGCCCATGGGACGTGAACCAGTCGGCGCCGCGATCGACAATTTCGCGCACCCAGTATAACGTTTCCACGTTGTGGATCAGCGTGGGGCGCCCGAACAGACCCACCTGGCTGGGAAAAGGGGGCTTGTGCCGAGGCAGGCCCCGCTTCCCCTCGATGCTCTCGAGCATCGCAGATTCTTCGCCGCAAATATAGGCACCCGCCCCGCGACGAAGGTGGATACGCCGTCCGGCACACAGCCCCGCCGACTCCGCGGCGGCGATTTCCTGCTGCAGGACCATGCGGATATCCGGGTACTCGTCACGCAGATAGACATAGATGTCCGCGGCGTCCACCGCCCACGCTGCGATCAACATACCTTCGAGAAAGCGATGGGGGTTGCGTGCCAGGTAGAAATGGTCCTTGAAGGTGCCCGGCTCCCCCTCGTCGGCGTTGACCGCCATGAACCGCGGTCCCGCCTCAGCGCGCACAAACTGCCATTTGCGTCCCGCCGGGAAGCCCGCTCCGCCAAGTCCGCGCAGTCCGGATTTTTCCAGCACGGCAATGATGTCATCGACCGTTCGTCGGCCGCCGGTGCAGGCCTGCAGCAACTGGTAGCCGCCGGATGCCATGTAGGCGTCGAGACCTGTATGATCGGGGAGAATCGGCGTCGTGCATCCGTCTGCGACTGCTTGCCTCACCGCGTTCGCCGAGGCTGGCGTCAGGTGGTGTTGCCCAACCGCGACGGCCGGCGCCTCGTCGCAACGCCCCATGCAGGGCGCCCGAACGACCCTGAATTCCGGATCCGGTCCCGCTGTCAGCGCGGCGATGAGATCCTCGCTCCCGGCCAACGCACAGCTCAGACTTTCACACACGCGCACGGTGATCGGGGACGGCACCGGCTCGCCATCGTCGACAACATCGAAATGCGCATAGAATGTCGCAACCTCGAACACTTCCGACATCGCCAGGTCCATGGATTTCGCCAACGCGACCAGGTGCCCTGCGTGCAGGCAACCATATGCGTCCTGCAGGACATGGAGCAGCTCGATCAGTTGGTCCCTGTCGCGCTGATGATCGGCAAGGGCCCGGTCAATTTCATCGACAGCCTCTGGTTGTGGCTGGCGGCCCTTCGGGTGGGGTAAGGCCTGACGTCGGCCCGCGCCCGGATGTCCGTACCGGCGTACCGTCCTACGTGTATCGTCCATCCCCGGCGATTCTCCCGACCGACTTGTTCTTCCGCTTTTGGCCATTTGGCGCAACTCAGCCGTCGCGGGCCGGTTCGCCGCGGGCCGACGCTTTCGGATTGTCCGGATCAGCGGCAACCAGCGCGACAGCTGCAAGTACGATCGTCTGCTTGCCCGCATGCTCGAAATTTACCGTGGCGCGTCCGCCAACCAAAGATTGTACCTGGCCGAGGCCCCAATCCGGTCGATCTGGATGCGTGACGAAATTTCCGGGAACGAAATCTTGGGTCATCGGGGCTGTTCGTTTAAGGTTGGTAGGTTGAACGGTGCCAATGCAGCGTCAGCACCAGTGCGTTGCGGCCATTTCCGGGAGACCCTAACGTCAATGCCGAACCTTGTCGATATACGTGTCGTTGGCATGCTGTGCTCGCATCTCTGCCACGAGCTGGTCAATCCTCTTGCCGCGGTCAACAACGGCATCGAGCTGTTACTCGAAGCCGCCGGCGACATGCAGGACGATGCGCTGTCGCTGGTTGAGAGCAGCGGCGGACGCACGGCCCGGCGTCTCGATTTCTATCGCATGGCCTACGGCATGGCGGGCGTGTCCACCGTTGGCGATCTGGCGAGGGCTCGCGAATTGACCGACGGTCTGCTGAAGGAGGGCAGGTTGACGCTTGAGTGGCCCGACGCCGAGCGGAATCCCACGCTGGAGCCGGGTTGGGGGCGGCTGCTTCTGAATTTGGCGGCGGCGGCGGCGGAAGCCCTGCCTCGTGGGGGCGTTCTTACCATCAAGGTCGACAACGCAGGCGGCGGGATGCATCTTTGCGCGGCGGCCAAGGGCGACGGTGCGCGGATCGAGGACTCGCTCCGACCGGTTCTTGCCGAAGAGGTGTCGATCGACGATTTGACGCCCAGAAACATCCACACCTACTTCACGGTCAAATTGGCCGAGAGCCTCGGCGGGCGAATCGAGGTCTCCGAGAACGGTGGCTCGGAGGTTCGTTTCGACATCCGCCCGCTCTGACAAAGCCGCTAAGAGGCACCGAATCAAGCGGTTCCCGCGACCCCTCTTTACGGCTTCTTAAACATTGCATGAAAAGCTTTCGACGTACCGGCGTGTCGGTTTCTCATGACTGGCATGCCGGATCGATTGAGGGGGCCACGGCGACGGCCGTGTCAACGGGTGCAGGCGATGGACGACCTACTGACTGAATTCCTCACGGAAACCGCCGAGAACATGGATGTTCTCGATGTCGAGCTGGTCAAGCTCGAGCAGAACCCCAATGACCCCGAGCTGCTGGGCAACATCTTTCGCCTTGTGCACACCGTAAAGGGTACTTGCGGCTTCCTCGGCTTGCCCCGGCTGGAGGGTGTCGCACACGCTGCCGAGAGCCTGTTTGCGCGCTTCCGCGATGGCGAGCTGGAGGTGACCCCGAGGGCGGTCTCCCTCGTTCTGGAATCACTCGACCGAATCAAGGCCCTGCTCAGGGAGCTGGAAAAATCAGGCAGCGAGCCCGAGGGCGACGATCAAGATCTGATCTCGCAGCTCGAGTCCTTTGCCGAGGACGCCGTCATGGAAGCCATGATGAGCAACGAGGATATTGCCGAGCCGGCCCAGGATTCGGAGGAACTTCAGGCCGCCTTCGATGCTGCTCAGTACAAGGCGGTTGCGCCGGATGCCCACGAGGCCGAGGAACTCGATCAAGGCGCGGAGCCGGAAGCCGATGAGGACCCGGATGACGCCGGTTCTGGTCAGGTGCCTTCGACGATCCACCAGACCGGGCTTTCGGAAGACGGTGACGCTGCCGCGCCGGCCGCCAGCGGTGGTGTCGCGAATCAGAGCATACGTGTCAGCGTCGACCTGCTCGAGAGTCTCATGACGATGGTCTCCGAGCTCGTCTTGACCCGCAACCAGCTTCTACAGATCTTGCGGGTCCGAGAAGACAGCGAGTTTTCGACACCGTTGCAGCGGCTAAGCCACGTGACCACCGAGCTGCAGGAGAGCGTCATGAAGACGCGCATGCAGCCGATAGGTAATGCCTGGGCAAAGTTGCCGCGCATCGTGCGTGATTTGTCCCTCGAGCTTTCCAAGAAGATCAACCTGCAAATGATCGGTGCCGAGACGGAACTCGACCGGCAGGTGTTGGAGCTGATCCGCGATCCGTTGACCCATATGGTCCGCAACTCATGCGACCACGGGGTCGAGCTGCCTGCCGAGCGTCGCGCCGCGGGCAAGCCGGAGACCGGCACGATCACGCTGAACGCCTTTCACGAAGGCGGCCACATCATCATCGACATCAGTGACGATGGCAAAGGGCTATCCGTCGACAAGATCAAGGCCAAGGCGATGGCCCTCGGTCTTGCGACCGAAAACGAGCTCGAGGTCATGTCCGACGAGGCGATCCAGCAATTCATTATGCGTCCCGGCTTCTCGACCGCGACCAACGTTACAGCGGTTTCGGGGCGTGGTGTGGGCATGGACGTCGTGCGCACGAATATCGAGAAAATCGGCGGTACGATCGAGCTCAAATCGGTGGCGGGGCGTGGCACGACCTTCGTCATCAAGATTCCGCTGACCCTGGCGATCGTCTCGGCGTTGATTGTCGAGGCGGGCGGAGAGCGTTTCGCAGTGCCGCAGATCAGCGTGGTCGAGCTGGTGCGAACCGGTCGCGGCAGCGAACACAAGATCGAAGATATTCACAATACGCCGGTGCTTCGCCTGCGCAACCGGCTGTTACCGCTGACATCGCTGCGGGCGCAACTGAAGCTGGGCTCGGACGATTTCGGCGAAACCGATGACCGCTTCATCATCGTAACCAAGGTCGGGAATTTCTCGTTCGGCATTATCGTGGACAAGGTGTTCGATACAGAGGAAATCGTGGTGAAGCCGGTATCGTCGCTGCTGCGGAACATCACATTGTTCTCGGGCAACACGATCCTCGGCGATGGCAGCGTCATCATGATCCTCGATCCCAACGGCATCGCGTCGGATATCGGGGAAATCACGGTCACCGAGACGGCAGCGGCGGAGATGGCCTCATTGGCCGAGGACGGGGCGGACGACCGGGTGCCCCTCTTGCTGTTCCATGCGGGCGACGATACGCCGATGGCGGTGCCGCTGGCGTTGGTTGCGCGACTCGAGGAGATCGCGCTCGAAGATGTCGAGATCTCGAACGGTCAGCTGGTTGTCCAGTACCGCGGCGGTCTGATGCCGCTTCTGCCACTGCGCGCCGACGGCGAGATTGCGAAAACCGGTCGGCAGTCCGCGATCGTGTTCGCCGACCGAGATCGCTCGATGGGTCTGCTCGTCGACCAGATTGTCGACATCGTCGAAGACAAGCTGTCGATCGAGTTGACAACCGAACGTCCCGGAATGTTGGGCAGCGCCATCATCGACGGCGCCGCAACGGACATCGTGGACACAAGCTATTATCTGACGCAGGCATATGGCGACTGGTTTGTTCCGCACAGCGGCGATACGACGACCGTCGAACAGAGCCGCCGCAAGTGCCGCGTATTGCTGATCGATGACAGCGCGTTCTTCCGCAACCTGCTCTCGCCGCTCTTGTCGGTTGCCGGCTATGCCGTAACAACGGTTGAGACGGCAGACCGCGCAATGGAGCTTTACGAGGCCGGGCGGGATTTCGACGTGATTCTCAGCGACATCGAGCTGCCCGGCATGAACGGCTTTGAGTTCGCGCAAGCGGTCCGCTCCAGCGAGCGATGGGCCGAGGTGCCGCTGATTGCGCTGTCCGCATATACGTCCATCGATCATCTGCAGCGCGGCCACGACGTCGGTTTCGACGACTATGTCGGGAAATTCGACCGCGATACGCTGCTGCGGACCTTGGAAGCGACGCTCTATCCGGAGCTGGCCCAGATCGAGGAGGGTTGAGCCGACGCCAGCGGAACGTGGCCCGTTTTTTGCACGGGACAAGACGGTCCGATTGAAGGCCGGAGGCTTGGATACCCGAGATGGAGCTTCGGAAGTGAAGGAGCGTGAACGGACGGGTGAAATTGGTTTCTTGACCAGGCGCCGGGCAGTGGCGCCGCTACACTGAGCGGAGTTGGAAATGAAATCCTGCCTCGTTGTGGACGACTCGCGGGTGATCCGCATGGTCGCCCGTAAGATATTGGAAGAACTGGAGTTCGAGGTCATCGAAGCCGAAGATGGCCAAGTCGCGATTGACCGGTGCAATCAGACAATGCCGGATGCCGTTCTCCTCGACTGGCACATGCCGGTCATGGACGGAATCGAGTTTCTGAATGCATTGCGCCAGTTGCCCGGGGGTGACAAACCGCAGGTGGTGTTCTGCACGACCAAGAATGACCTCTCGCATATCCAGGAAGCGATCAGCGCCGGGGCGAACGAGTACATCATGAAACCGTTCGACAGCGAGATCATCCAGAGCAAGTTCTCACAGGTGGGCCTCATTTGATGCCAGCCGATCCGGCTATCAACGAACCCTTGCGGGTAATGGTCGTTGACGACTCTTCGGTCGTCCGCGGCCTGTTGACTCGACTCCTCGAGCAGCAGCCGGATATTGAAATCGTTTCCTCGGTGAGTGACGGGCAGATGGCGGTCAACTCGCTTTGCCGCCAGCCGGTCGACGTGATCATTCTCGACATCGAGATGCCGCGGATGGACGGCCTGACGGCGCTGCCCATGCTACTCGAAGCCCGGCCGGAAGTGCAGGTCATCGTCGCCTCCACCCTGACCGAGAAGAATGCCGAAATATCGCTGCAGGCGCTCGAGCGCGGTGCCGCCGACTACCTGACCAAGCCGTCCAGTACCCATGGCGGGTCGATGGATACGTTCAACCGGCAGCTGGTCGAGAAGGTCATCGCGCTCGGATACGCAAGCCGCGGCCACCCGAGGCCGGCCGTGCCGACCGTGCCGCCCCGTCGGATTCCGCCCAGCCCGGAATACAAGCCCTCGGCGCGTCCGTCGGGACGCCAGTACAGGCCGTCGGTTCGGCCGGCGCGACCGCGGGTGCGGGTTGTCGAGCGAAAGATCGGCGAGCCGGATCACGACAGGTTCGCTCCCGTCCTTCCGAGGGCGCAGCCGCAGGAGATCGTGTTGCGCGCCGCCGGCAAGTCGCGGCCGCGCATCATCGGTATCGGAAGTTCGACCGGTGGACCGCAGGCCCTGTTCAAGGTGCTTGGCGAGATGGGGCAGGAGCTCAGCGTGCCGGTCATGGTGACCCAGCATATGCCGCCAACCTTCACCAAGATCCTGGCTGAGCACATTACCCGGGCGTCGGGACTGCCGTGCAAGGAGGCAGAGGACGGCGATGTCCTGAAAGCCGGGCAAGTGTATGTCGCTCCCGGCGACTACCATATGTTGCTGACGATGCGCGCCGATCTTCCGACGATCCGGATCGAGCAGAGCCCACCGGTCAATTTCTGCCGTCCCGCTGTCGATCCCATGTTCAGTAGCATTGCCGGGATCTTCGGCTCGGGCACGCTTGCCCTGATCCTGACCGGCATGGGGCAGGATGGCATGATGGGGGCGCGTGAGATTGTCGACGCCGGCGGCACCCTGATCGCGCAGGACGAGGCGAGCAGTGTCGTCTGGGGAATGCCGGGAGCCGTCGCGACGCGCGGGCTGTGCAGCGCCGTGCTGCCGCTCGATAATATCGCGGCGCACCTCAAAGAGTTTCTGTTGCGGAGCGCAGCATGATTCATCCGGAAGATTTTGAACTTCTGCGCCGCATCGTGAAAAGCCGGTCGGGCCTGACGTTGTCGCCCGACAAGGCGTATCTGCTGGAGAACCGTCTCATGGCGGTCGCCAGAAAATGGGGCATGAACGACATAGAGGGTCTCGCTGCAACGGTTCGCGGCACGCCGAATGAAGAATTGTTGCGCGAGATAACAGAGGCGATGACCACCAACGAAACGTTATTCTTCAGGGATCAATCTCCGTTCGAACAGTTGGAGAAGGTCGTGCTGCCGCGGCTGCTGGAGTCGCGGCAAGGCACGCGGCACATTCGCATCTGGAGTGCGGGATGCTCGAGTGGCCAGGAGCCTTATTCGGTTGCCATGGTGTTGAAGCAGCTCGGTTCCGTCATGGATAACTGGCGCGTCGATATCGTGGCGACCGACATTTCGCGAACCATGCTCGACAAGGCGCGGGCCGGTCTCTATACGCAGTTCGAGGTGCAACGAGGCCTGCCGATCGCCATGTTGATGAAATATTTCAGTCAGGCTGGCGACAAATGGGAACTCGATCCCGGCATCCGTGCGATGGTCCATTTCGACGAGTTCAACCTGTTGAATGATCCCGCCCCGCTGGGCCGGTTCGATGTCGTGTTCTGCCGCAATGTATTGATTTACCTCGATCAGCCGACCAAGGGACGAGTGCTCGAAAACATTCGCAGCCTGATGCCGGATGACGGGGTGCTTTATATGGGCGGTGCAGAGACGGTGATGGGCGTAACAGAGAAGTTCCAGCCGGTCAGCGAGCACCGCGGCATGTACGAGATCGTCAGCGCGACGGCGGGGAATTACCCGCGGGGGACGGAGAACTACGCGTCCAATCCCTGATCATCGCCACGCTCGGCCGCGCGCGTACTGATATTTCTCACTGGAGCTCAGGCTTCGCAGCACCGCCCGCCAACGGTCGGTTGTGCACGCCAGCCGATGGCGCAGAC
Source organism: Rhodospirillales bacterium (assembly GCA_020356105.1). Classification (GTDB taxonomy): domain Bacteria; phylum Pseudomonadota; class Alphaproteobacteria; order UBA8366; family JADFVY01. Next base: position 3,034,325 of record CP070634.1, read on the forward strand.
GTGCACGGTTGTTTTTAGGCGATGACCTCGTCCGCCGGGCTATTGCTGCCGGATCCTGAGCTCGGTTCACGCAGTACGTATCCGCGCCCCCAGACAGTCTCGATGTAATTCTCTCCATTGGTGGCGGCAGACAATTTCTTGCGCAGCTTGCAGACGAAAACGTCGATGATCTTGAGCTCGGGCTCGTCGATCCCGCCATAGAGATGATTGAGGAACATCTCCTTGGTCAGCGTGGTTCCCTTACGCAAGGCAAGCAGTTCGAGGATCGCGTATTCCTTGCCCGTGAGGTGGACCGGCTGGCCGTCGATCTCCACGGTCCTGGTGTCCAGGTTGACCGAAAGCCGGCCCGCAGTGATAACCGACTGGGAATGTCCTTTGGAACGGCGAATGATCGCCTGGATGCGGGCGATCAGTTCGCTCTTGTGAAACGGCTTCGTCAGATAGTCATCGGCACCGATGCCGAGCCCCTTCACCTTGTGCTGCATTTCCGAGAGGCCGGACAAGATCAGGATCGGCGTGTCGACCTTGGCCGATCGAAGACGATGCAGGACTTCGTATCCGTCGATGTCGGGAAGCATGAGATCGAGCAGGATAATGTCGTAGTCGTAGATCTTACCGATCTCCAACCCGTCCTCTCCCAAATCCGTCGTATCGACGACGAAACCCTCGGACCGAAGCATGGTGACTATGCTGTTTGCTATCGACGTATCGTCTTCGACAAGAAGAACTCTCATGCCTTTTCTCCAACGAATCTGCTCCACGGACGGTTAACCATCTTGAGTAAAAAATGTAAAGGCTTTCTTAATATTGCTTACGCGCGTTCAATTTTTTTACCGGATGTTAAAGTATCGACGGCAAAATTAACTGATATTTCAATCCGATGCAGTGTCCGCCGGGAGCTGGCCTGGGGTCTTGCTGACGGGCTATCCGGGGCCGATGGGCACTGTGTTGATCGATCGATTTGAAAGAAGGAATTCTGAGGCAACGGAGCCATCTTGGTGGCATCAAACGACCCGTTCTCAAACAGTCGTCGCGGAATGCGGAACCCCGCGGTCGCGACCCGTCAAAATGGGCGTTCTTTCCAAGTGCAGTCTTCGATGTCCCGAAAAATACGATTAACAAGGACTGCGACAAATGACAGTTCGTGACCATGAATTGAAAGCACATCGGTTCAGGATCGACGAGCAGCAACAGAAGCTCAAGGATCTAAGTGAGCTGAAGCGACATCTCCATGCGACGCTTGATCGCATGTCGAAGACCGCGCAAAGTGCGCGCGGCACCGGAGCGGCGCCGTCTGATACGGCCAGCCGGCGTGAGAAGCTTTGCAGATCGCTCGAAGAGATCGAACAGCAGGTCAGGCAAACCGAAGCGGAGCTGGCGGCCAGCCAGCAGGCTCTCAATGAGCAGGAACATGCGCGCGAGGGATACGACCGCGTGCCCGTGGCCGTCGGCAGCCGCCGCGGCCGCGGACAGGTCGAGCATATCAGGATTGTCCGCGCGCAGCGGGACTAGATCAGGCGGCGGCGGGGTCTGCTCGCCGTCATGGAACGGGGATCGGCACGCAGGCGGGAGCCGCCTGCAACAACCGCGGATCGAACGATCTCTAAAAGCCGGGTTCGGGCGAGCTGTCGCGATACTGCTGCAGGCGCGTGGCTCGCAGGCCACCGATGCCGTGGCGATCGATCAGTCGCTGCCAAGACAGAAACTCTTCGACTGACAAATTGTAGCGGCTGCAAGCTTCCTCGAGGCTGATCAGACCCGACCGCACGGCAACGACCACCTGGGCCTTGCGGCGAATCACCCAGCGCTTCGTGTTGGGAGACGGCAGGTCGTCAAGCGTCATCGTCATCTATGCCCGATTTCCAAAAGAACGATTTTGGAACCCCGGAGTTCCTGAATTTGGTTTTGCTAAATACCGAATCCGGCAGCGTCGGCTGCGCGTTCCCGAATATCTGGCAAAACGCTTAAGAAATGGCTAAGCCGCCGTTGCGATTGTCGGTAATCCTTGCCATCAGGACGGGAATCGACACCCGGGACACCACTGGTGGGCGCGGCTGGATTCCAATAACTCCCCGGATTCAGGCGGACAGGGCGGTGTTTACCCGACCCTTTGCGAATGCTAGTATTTATCACGTTTTACGTGTTTTTTTGCCTCGCAACACTGGTTCTGGTCGGCCGACGGCAAGGGCGCGTGTCCGCGGGCGGGCAACGGAGAGATGGCGACAAGACACCCTGTCCTGGCTCCCCGGCATGGCTCCATCGCCGGACGGGATGGGACCGCCGGTAGAACAGTGCGGAAAGATCGCGGGACCATCGTCCGCATCCAAATCGACGCGAGCGGAGCGATCGTCGAATGGCCGGCCGCGGCCGGTCGCATTACAGGCATCGTACCTAGGGTGGCGATCGGCCGGCAACTGGGGTCGCTGTTGATAGACGCGGATCTGGCGACCGCGTTGGGCCAGGCCCGCGACAGACCGGTGGAGACTGTGCTTGTCTTTGACCTCGGCAAGCGGGGACGGCTGCCCGTCGAAGCGGCAATCTTCGGCGCGCCGGGTCGCGCTGGCGCCGCGGCGGGCTACGAGGTTCGGATTCCGGTTCCCGCAGAGCCGGCGAGTGCAAGGATTGGACTTGCCGATGCATCGGCCGCGGCGTATCCCGAGTTGCGACGGCTTGAGATGCCGGAGTCGGCCGCCTTGCTGATCGACGCGCAGAGGCTACGCATCGTCGAGGCGAATCGCGCGGCTGCCAGAGCGTTCGGTCGCCGGCCAAGCGAGTTGAAGGGCCGTATCCTGCCGCGAATACTCAATCTCGAACGGAACCGGGCACGCCACGTCGATTGTGATGACGCAGCGAGCTTCGGGTATCTTCGTTTGGTGGATCGAGACGGTGCCGCCAAATTCTATGGCGCCTCTGTCGTGCCGCTACGCAACGCCGGCCGGGATCTGGCGCTTTGCGTCCTGCATGATTTGACCACATGTCTCGACGCCCTGTCAGGTCTTTCAGCGGCCAACGAGGAGTTGTCGCGGTTGGCGCGGCATGACCACCTGACCGGCCTCTTCAACAAGGCAATGTTCCAGGACACGCTCGGCTTGGCAAATGCACGGGTGGGGCGGTCGGGCGGCCTGCTGGGTGTTCTCTACATCGATCTCGACGGCTTCAAGCCGGTCAACGACCAGTATGGCCACGATGTCGGCGATGCGTTGTTGACCGAAGTGGTGCAAAGAATGCAGTCGGGCCTGCGGGCGAGTGACGTCATGGCCCGGCTGGGCGGCGACGAGTTCGGAGCTATTCTCGAGAATCTGAGGGATCGGAACGACGCGCTGAGGGTTGCGACAAACTTGATCGACCGTCTTGCGGCCCCGTTCGAGATGGTTGGCGGCAGACGAGTCAAAGTCTCCGCAAGCATTGGCGCGGTGGTCACTGACCGCACCGTGGAAGACGCGGCGGAACTCGTCGTACAGGCGGACCGGGCGATGTACCAGGCCAAGTCGTTGGGGCGCGGGAGGGCGGCACTGGCGCCCGCGTAAGAGGTGGCGAAGGGTTGACCGTCCGGGCGACCATCATGATACGGTCACCATGGGATTCTTCCGTCGCCGTAATGCCAATGCATTGAAATGAATGATTCTTTTGTGCTTGCCGTGGCGCGGGCTCATACATATACTCCGCCGCACCTCTGAGTTTGGCGAAGTCTTAGGGAATTGCACATGTCACCTCTTCTTCCTCCTGATTATCGGCCCAGCGAAGACGAGGAGTTCATGAATCCGATGCAGCTTGAGTATTTTCGTCAGAAGCTGCTGAGTTGGCGTGTGGAATTACTCGAAGAGTCCAACGGGACACTCAGCAGTCTGCAGACTGAGAGCCTGGCGGAACCCGATCTGGCCGATCGCGCCACCCGGGAGACCAACAGGTCGATCGAGTTGCGAACCCGCGACCGCGAGCGCAAGCTGATCAGCAAGATTGACGAGGCGCTGCGCCGCATCGATGAAGGTACTTACGGCTATTGCGAGGAGACCAACGAGCCCATTGCCTTGCGTCGTTTGGAGGCGAGGCCGATCGCGACCCTCAGCTTGGAGGCGCAGGAACGTCACGAGCGGATGGAACGAACCCATCGGGATGACTAGGACCCGGTGAGACCCTCCTGCGCGGGGCGGGGACCTCAGGCCCCGTCCAATTACAATCAGGCCCCGTCCGATTACAATATGATGCGTATACGGAACCGTAGAGGTAAGCTGCCGTGACGCGGCGCCGACATCGTTAGCGGGCCGCGGCAGAGGTTGCGTGCCGGAAAGGTTGGCGGCAACCCTTTCGCATACGATCTGGCTGCGAGTTAACCGGGATTTAACCTGATCGGTGTTTCTTTATCAGCCCCAGATTCGATTCATCCGAAAAAGCTGTGCAGAGCGGATCGCAGGAGTAGAGTTGAGATGGCCGTCGATTACAATATGCCGATCTTGATAGTCGATGATTACAAGACCATGCTGAAGATCATTCGGAACCTGCTCAAGCAGCTCGGATTTACGAATGTCGAGGAGGCGACCGACGGCAGCGAGGCCCTGGGCAAGCTGCGTGACGGGGAATTTGACCTGGTGATTTCGGACTGGAACATGGAGCCAATGACCGGCCTGCAACTCCTTAAGGAAGTGCGAGCGGATGACAGATTGCGCGCGGTTCCGTTCATTATTATTACTGCGGAAAGCAAGATCGAGAACGTCGTCGCTGCCAAGGAGGCAGGGGTCAGCAACTACATCGTGAAGCCGTTTAACGCAGCGACTCTCAAGGCAAAGTTGACGAGTGTGCTCGGCCCGTTCTAGAGACACTCACCCGGCGGTGTTGGACGGCCGGATCAGGAGTCGAACTATTGGCTGATGTCGAACGCACAATGTCCGGGGCAGAGCGTCGCGACCGGTCGCGATCGCGTTCCGGCCCGCGCCGCAATCATGCCCGGCGGCAAGAAACGCGCTTCCTCGAGCGGGCCGTAGTCACGCTGAGCGTTCTGTGTGTCCTGATGGGACTCGCGATCGTGACGGCCGCTGCGCAGGAGATTGTGCAGGCCCGCGGCTGGGCAAAGGCGTCCTACGGCCGTATCGTTTTCGACTGGCCGCGGCCTGTCGAGCACAAGGCGACCGTCAGGGGCTCGCGGCTGGTCGTCGAATTTGACCGGCCAATGCGCACGAGCCTGAACAGCGTCGTCCGGGGGCTGCAGGATTACGTCACCGGGGCGCAGGTGTCCGACGACGGCATGACCGCAACATTCGGCCTTGCAGGAACGTTCAAGGTTGACAGTTTCGTCTCCGGCACGTCGGTCGTCGTCGACCTGCGACGCGCCGGTGCCACGGCGCAGCGCCTGTCGGGGCAGTCGGGCGCACAGGGACTCCAGGTCAGGGTCGGACAGCATCCGGGTTTCACGCGCCTGGTCTTCGACTGGGCCGATTCGGTGGATTACACGGTGCAGCGCAGGGGCGCCGCCGTTTCACTGCGGTTCGACCGCCCTGGCGCGATCGATCTCCAGATCCTCGACAAGGCGTTGCCCAAGCCCGCGTTCGGGTCGCCCAGCGCCCGTACTGTTGGAGGCGATCTGGTCGTCGATCTGGTGGTGCCCGACCAATCCTACATTCGCCATTTCCGTGATCGCGGCAAGGTCGTGCTCGACGTTCTGAATGTCGGTGGCGATTTCGGCGGGCTGATCGCGGGCGATGCCGTCGGTGGCCCGATGATGGAAATGATATCGCCGAGCGGAGAGGTGTTGACGGTTCCGGCGATGGTCGGGTCACGCGTGGCCGTCGCACCAGGTGGGCGGATTCCCCTGATAACGGAGGATGTCGGCAACGTTCCGGCCCAGGCGGTGCCCTATCAGGGTTCCTACACGCCGTTGCCGCATTACGACCCGAACGCATCGGGTCAGCCGCGGAGTCTGCTGCGCCGCACGAAACCTTCCGGCGGACGGGCCACCGTCAATGGCGGCTGACAACGGGGCATTTTCACTTGGCCGGGCTGACGGTGGGCGCCAGGACCCGCGCAGCTACACGGCAACATCCGGTTTCTGAATCCAGAATACAGTATTCGTGTCCTCTGATCCTTGTGTAACAATGGACCGTTTGCGAATCGGGGGCTTTGGCAGGTAGCGGAGATCGGTTGAATGCCTGAAGAGCGATCCGGTAACGCCGAGACGGCGGCATGGAAGCGCCAAGCGATGCTGGTCGTCGCCAGTTTCGCTGGTGCGGCCCTGGTGCTTGCGGCGGCGCTGCTGGCCGGCTCCGGCGCCGGGTTGGCGTGGGGTGCCGTCGCCTGCGCTGTGGTACTGAGCGGTATCGGAATTCACCTGCTCCTGCGCCTGGCGGCCGCGCTCGAGCAGCAGGCGGCAACGCGGCAGAGCGCCTGCGCGATCGTCGACAACGTCTCCGACGCCCTGCTGCTAGAGGACCCGCAATCGGACGCGGAATTGGCGAACGGCTCATTGCGGGCGCTGGTCGGGCCGGTGCGGGATGGCGAAGACGACGGGTCGGTCCCCTTGCGCGATGCTTTCGAGTCCTGGCTGATGTCGCTGGCCAAGGTTCCGCCGGCGCTGCTAGACACGCTGCGGGACGGATCGGGAACTTCCGGACAATCTGTCTGGATCGTCGCGGAATGCGGGGCCGGCAGGGCGGGCGGTCGGCACGAGGTTTCACTGCAGCCGCTTGGCGCCGCCGGCAGATTGTGGCGCGTGCATCGCCTCGGAGGCGATGCCGTGGGCCGCGGAGCAAACTGGCCAGAGCGGGCCGAGCGGCACGCGTTGTCGTCTGCAGCCGGATTGTACAGCCTCGATGGGGCGGGCAGGATCACCTATCTCAATCCGAAGATGGCGGAGTGGATCGGCCGGGATCAGGAGGACATTCTCGAGGGCGGTTTGTCGATCCGCGATGTCATCGACAGCGATGCATCCGATGATCCGCTGCGGCCGGGAATCGGCGTCCTGTCGATCGTCGGGCCCGATGGTGGACATCGCGACTTTCAGACATTGACCACGGTCGTCGACGGAACATCTGGCCGTCAAGTCCATGGAACCGCCCGGCCGGTCGGTCCGGCCGGTAGCCACGCCCAGCGCTTTCAACGGCTGTTCAACGAAGTCCCGGTCGGCGTCGCCCTGGTCGATCCGAGACTGCAAATCAGCGACTGTAACACCGCGTTCCGCGAGTTGGTGGCGGACAAGGAGGCGCCCGGCAAGCCGTTCGTCGGGTTTGTCGCGGATAGCGAGAAGGTTGCGATATCCGGTGAACTGCAGGCGATTCTGGAAGGCAGATCCGGGGCCAAATCGTTCGAGGCCGAGTTCCAGGGGAACGGCAAGGGCGTCGCCTCGATCTTTGCGGGCCACCTGGAGGACGACGAGGGCCGTATCGCCGGCCTCGTCTTGCTGGCGATCGATGTCACGGAACAGAAGAACCTCGAGGCGCAGCTGGCTCAGACGCAGAAGATGGATGCGGTCGGTCAGCTCGCCGGCGGCATCGCGCACGATTTCAACAACGTGCTCACCGCGATGATCGGTTTCTGCGACCTGCTGTTGCAGCGCCAGCGCCCGGGAGATCAGTCCTTCGCTGACATCAGCATGATCAAGCAGAACGCCAACCGTGGGGCAGCGCTGGTCCGCCAGTTGCTGGCCTTTTCGCGCCAGCAGACGCTGCAGCCGCGTCTGCTCAACGTCACCGAGGTGCTGGCCGAGCTGTCGAACCTGCTGCGCCGTCTGCTCGGCGAGAAGATCGAACTCAACATGATGCACGGCCGCGATCTTGGACTGGTGAAGAGCGATCAGGCCCAGCTCGAGACGGCGATCATCAACCTTGCGGTCAATGCCCGTGATGCAATGCCTGGCGGTGGCAGGCTGACGATCGAGACCGGCAACGTGCGGACCGACCGGCCGCGCCAGGCGCATGGCGAGATGATGCCGCCGGGCGAGTATGTGCAGATCTCGGTCCGCGACACCGGCATGGGCATTGCGGAGGAGAATTTTGCGCGCATCTTCGAGCCCTTCTTCACCACCAAGGAGGTTGGGTCCGGAACCGGTCTCGGCCTGGCCACGGTCTATGGCATCGTCAAGCAGACCGGGGGTTATCTCTTCGTCGACAGCGCCGGTGAGGGGAAGGGGGCGGTCTTCGACATCTATTTCAAGCACCAGCAGGTCGACATGGCGGCCGCCGACAGCGGCGTGCCCGACGAGATCGCCGCCGATCTTACCGGCGGCGGCACGGTGCTTTTGGTAGAGGACGAGGACCCGGTGCGCCTGTTCAGCGCCCGCGCGCTGCGCAATAAGGGCTACAAGGTGATCGAGGCGAAGACCGGCGAGGCGGCGCTCGAGCTGCTGCCCGGCGGCGAGTTCGACCTCCTGGTGACCGACATGGTGATGCCGCGGGTCGACGGCTCGCAGGTGATCCGCGAGGCACGCAAGCAGATGCCCGATCTGCCGGTGATCTGTATTTCCGGCTATACTGAGGAATCGGTGCTCAAGGAGGTCGAGTCGCTCGACAATCTGCGGTTTCTCTCGAAACCGTTCAGCCTCAAGCAGCTCGCCGGTGCGGTCAAGGAGTCGATCGGCGCCGGCGAACGCGGCCGCGCGGCGACCGGCTCGTAGATCAGGGCGTCGCGGACGAGGGGTCGCCTGTCTGCCGAACACAGCCGGCGGCGGCATGCCGGCGCGGACCGTTGCGATCAGCTTTGGAGGGCGCGGCGGTCCGACCGGGCGCAAATTCGAAAAATGCGGGTGCTGTTCGAAGGGGGTCGACAAGGCGCGGCGCTCCCAGCAAACTGCCGCCGGTCCCGCGCTGGCTGCCGCATCGGCCCGGGGCAGGCTGTCATTCAGGAACAAGACATCATGGCATACAGGATTCTCATTCTCGGCGCGTCCTATGGCTCCCTCCTCGGTACCAAGCTCCTGATGGCGGGGCACGACGTGACCCTGGTCTGCCGACAGCAGACCGCGGACCTGATCAACACGGAAGGGACGGAGGTGCGGATCACGCTGAAGGGCGAGGATGCGCACCGGGCCATCCGCTCGGGCGATCTGCCCGGGCGCCTTTCCGCCTGCGCCCCTTACGATATCGTCGCCGGGGACTACGACCTTGTAGGGCTCGCCATGCAGGAGCCGCAATATGCGCACCACTCCATTCTGACGCCTCTGGTCCGCATCGCCGAGGAACGCATACCGTGCCTGTCGATCATGAACATGCCGCCCCTGACCTTCCTGAAGCGGATTCCCGGCCTTGATACGGACACGCTGGGGGGCGGCTATACCAACCCCACGGTCTGGGACCGGTTCGACCCGGCGGTGATGACCCTGTGCAGCCCCGACCCGCAGGCCTTTCGGCCGCCGGACGAGAAGGCGAACGTGCTTCATGTCGGCCTGCCCACGAATTTCAAGGCCGCCCGGTTCGAGGACGAGCGCGCCAATGAAATGCTGCGGCGGCTGGAGGCCGACATTGCCGCGGTGCGGCTCGACGGCCACGACGTGCCGGTCAAGCTGCGCGTCTACGATTCGCTGTTCGTGCCGCTCGCGAAATGGAGCATGCTGCTGACCGGCAACTACCGCTGCATCATGCGCGACAGCGTGCGGCCGATCCGGGACGCCGTACACGACGACCTCGAGAGGTCCGAATCCATATATGCGTTCGTCGACTCGGTGGCGCAGCGCCTCGGCGCCGACCCGGCGGATGCGGTGCCGTTCGAGAAATACGCCAGGGCCGCGGAAAGCCTCCTCAAGCCGTCCTCCGTGGCCCGGGCCGTCGCCGCCGGCGCACCGTTCATCGAGCGGGTCGACATCCTGGTGCACGAGATCGCCCGCGAACTCGGCATGGCCAACCCGGATGTCGACGAGACGGTCGACATCGTCGACAGCCGCCTTGACGCGAACGGCATCCTGCTGGGGTGAAAGGGTCGGCGACCGGCACCCGCCAGGCGGCCGGCGGCTTGGCGCCTTGACCATGCCGGCCCTGCGCGGAATGTTGACGCGGATCGCGGGCGCCGTCTATGGTTTGCGCGCTGCACGATTCTGGGGAAGGGCCGACGTTGCATCAGGCTCGCGATCGATTGCAGCCGAGCATTAGACGATCCCGGGTGGCGTAAACGGTTCCGAAAGGGAGAATGTGAATGTTCCTCATGCGCAATTTTTGCAGGTTCTTGGCGCTTCCGATGGCCGCGCTGATGTTCGCCGTATCGATGCCGCTCGGCGCGGCGCAGGCGGCGCTGGTCTCCACAGAACAAGTGGTCGAGCAGAGCGGAATCGAGGCCGATCGCATGCGGATCGCGGCCCTGATATCGCGCGACGACGTGCAGCGCGAGCTGAAAGCCCGGGGTGTCGATCCCGATGAGGCGCTGGCTCGGGTCGCCGCGCTGTCGGATGCCGAGGTGCGAAAGATCGCCGACCGCATCGATACGATGCCGGCCGGCCAGGACGCCCTGGGAACGGTCCTCGCCGCGGCGGTGATCGTGTTCATCGTGCTCCTCATCACCGACCTCCTCGGCGTTACCGATATCTTCCCGTTCATCAAGAAGAGCAGGTAGACAAGACGGCACGGGCGGGCGCCGGCGCGCCCGCCACGACCTGCGGCTGCCCGGTACGACAATTTTGCAGGTCGGGCCGCCGCACACGACACGACCGCACGGTCGACGACCGCGGCCCATCCGGTCGCGCTGGAGGCAATTCGGGAATAATGCCTTGGCCCTTTCCGCCACGGCGCGATTCGGAGCGGCCCAAAGAGTCCGACCGGCGACGACGGATCCGGCGGCCTGCATTCCGAGGATCAATACTATCGTTCTTTCAACCTTCGGGACCGATCCCCCGTCTTTAATCCACATTGGGGAACAATTGTCAGCTTTGTGTTTCGCTTGCCGCTCGCGTCAATCCACAGGCTCGCGCCCGCCGATCCCGGGACTGGCCCGACGATGAGGAAACGGGCCGGACCGCGGGCGCGCATGTGAATCCGCAGCGACGCTTCCCGGGGTCGGCCCGGCGCACGGCGGAAACGTGGCTCTTGCCTGGCCTCCGCCCCGAAGGCAGACCGCGCCGCCGCTGCGTTCTGTCCTGGTCGGCCATAGAACAAAAAAAGAACTTGCGCGCGAGAACAAAGAGGGTACACTACACCCCGTTGCGTTGCGAAAGCCCGTGTGGAATAACGGAGGCGATTCATGTCAGACACCGCGTTGCGCCTGGTGGATAGGGACTCGATGGACAAACAGAAGGCACTCGACGCCGCGCTCGGCCAGATCGAGCGCTCGTTCGGCAAGGGCTCGATCATGCGGCTCGGCCAGCAGGAGCAGGCGGTGGATATCGAGACGATCTCGACCGGCTCGCTCGGGCTCGACATCGCGCTCGGAATTGGCGGCCTGCCGCGTGGCCGCATCGTCGAGATCTACGGACCGGAAAGCTCGGGCAAGACGACGCTGGCCCTCCATGTCGTGGCCGAGGCGCAAAAGCAGGGCGGGACCTGCGCCTTCGTCGATGCTGAACATGCGCTCGATCCGGTCTACGCCCGGAAACTGGGCGTCGAGCTCGGCGATCTGTTGATCTCCCAGCCGGACGCCGGCGAGCAGGCACTGGAGATCGCCGACACGCTGGTCCGCTCCGGCGCCATCGACGTGCTGGTGATCGACTCGGTGGCGGCGCTGGTGCCGCGCGCCGAGCTCGAGGGCGAGATGGGCGACAGCCATGTCGGGTTGCATGCCCGCCTGATGAGCCAGGCGCTGCGCAAACTGACCGGCTCGATCGCGCGCTCGCGCTGCATGGTGATCTTCATCAATCAGATCCGCATGAAGATCGGCGTCATGTTCGGCAGCCCGGAAACAACGACCGGCGGCAACGCCTTGAAATTCTATGCCAGCGTGCGGCTCGATATCCGCCGTATCGGCTCGATCAAGGACCGCGATGAGGTGATCGGCAACCAGACCCGGGTCAAGGTGGTCAAGAACAAGGTCGCGCCGCCGTTCAAGGTGGTCGAGTTCGACATCATGTATGGCGCGGGAATTTCCAAGACCGGCGAATTGCTCGATCTCGGCGTGAACGCCGGCATCGTCGAGAAGGCCGGCGCCTGGTTCTCGTTCGACGGCCAGCGGATCGGCCAAGGGCGAGAAAACTCGAAATCGTTCCTTGCCGAAAACCCTGAGATCGCCCGCGAGATCGAGCGGCGGATTCGCGAGAATGCCGGGCTGCTCTCGCAGGCCATGCTGGACGCCGCCCAGGCGGGTGAGGCGGATGCCGACGCGGATGGAGCGGTCACCGCGGCGGCCGACCCCGTGGGCGACGCCTGACACTGCGGCCGATTCGACACGGGCCCGCGCCGACGCCGTCCGGCGCAGGCCCGTGCGTTGTTGCAGCCGCGCGACGGCGCCCCTCGACAGCCTGCCCGGCCATAAGGTAAAAGCGGGAGCCCTGCAAAAGTGGGGCCCAGAACGTATTTCCACGGACGCGGGGCATGCAGAGCGCCAACGACATACGCAGCGGTTTTCTTGAATATTTTCACCGGCACGGACACGAGGTGGTCGAGTCGTCGCCTCTGGTGCCGCGCAACGACCCGACGTTGATGTTCACCAATGCCGGCATGGTGCAGTTCAAGAACGTGTTCACCGGCGCCGAGACGCGGCCATACAATCGGGCGGTGACGGCACAGAAATGCGTGCGCGCGGGCGGCAAGCACAACGATCTGGAAAATGTCGGTCACACCGCCCGGCACCACACCTTTTTCGAGATGCTGGGCAACTTCTCGTTCGGCGACTATTTCAAGGACCTCGCCATCGAGCTGGCCTGGAACCTGGTGACCAGGGAATACGGCCTGCCCGAGGAGCGCCTGCTGGTGACGGTCTATGCCGAGGACGACCAGGCCTTCGATCTGTGGAAGAAGATCGCCGGCCTGCCCGAATCGAAGATTCTTCGAATCGCGACCTCTGACAATTTCTGGGCCATGGGTGACACCGGTCCGTGCGGGCCGTGTTCAGAGATCTTCTACGATCACGGCCCCGAGATTCCCGGTGGTCCACCCGGCAGCCCGGACGAGGACGGTGACCGCTTCGTCGAGATCTGGAACCTCGTGTTCATGCAGTTCGAGCAGGTCACGCCCGACAAGCGGATCGATTTGCCCAGGCCGTCGATCGACACCGGGCTGGGCCTGGAGCGCGTGGCCGCCGTCATGCAGGGCAAGCACGACAACTACGACATCGACCTGATGCGCGACCTGATCGAGGCATCCGCCGAGGCGACGGGCACCGACCCCGATGGGCCCGGCAAGGTGAGCCACCGGGTGATCGCCGACCACCTCAGGGCGTCGGCGTTCCTGATCGCTGACGGGGTGATGCCGTCCAACGAGGGCCGCGGCTACGTGTTGCGCCGGATCATGCGCCGCGCCATGCGCCATGCCGAGATGCTGGGGGCGGAGGAGCCGGTGATGTGGCGCCTCGTGCCGGCGCTGGTCCAGCAGATGGGTGGCCATTTCACCGAACTGCGCCGCGCCGAGGCGGCGATCGCCGAGACGCTGAAGCTCGAGGAGACCAATTTCAAGCGGCTGCTGGCCCGGGGCCTTCGGCTGCTGGCGGCCGAGACAGAGAAGCTCGGCGAGGGTCGGCCGCTGCCCGGCGACGTTGCCTTCCGGCTCTACGACACCTACGGCTTCCCGCTCGACCTCACGCAGGATGCCCTGAAGGCCGAGCACCGGGCCGTCGACATTGCCGGCTTCGAGGCCGCCATGGCGCGCCAGCGCGCCGAGGCCCGCAAGGCCCAGTTCAAATCCGGTGAGGCGGCCACCGAGGCCGTGTGGTTCGACCTGCGCGACAAGCTCGGCGCCACCGAGTTCCTCGGCTACAGCACCGAACAGGCGGAGGGCGTGGTGACGGCCATCGTCGCCGACGGCAAGCCGGTCGACTCCGCGCCGGCCGGCGCCGATGTCGCGGTCATCGTCAACCAGACACCGTTCTATGGCGAATCCGGCGGTCAGGTGGGCGACACAGGCGTGATGGTCGCGGCCGGCGGCGCCGGCGCCCGGGTCGATGTGCGCGACACGCAGAAGAAGCTGGGCGATCTGCATGTTCACTTCGGCACGGTCGCCGATGGCACGCTCACCCTGGGCGATGACCTCGAATTGCGGGTCGATGGCGACCGGCGCACGCGCCTGCGCGCCAACCATTCGGTCACCCACCTCCTGCACGAGGCCTTGCGCCGACATCTCGGCGAGCACGTCACGCAGAAGGGCTCTCTGGTGGCACCCGGCTACCTACGCTTCGACTTCGCCCACCCCAAGGCGGTTTCGGTGGACGAGCTGCGCGAAATCGAGGCCGCGGTCAACGCTCGCATCCGCGAGAACACCGAGACCGTTACCCGCCTGATGACACCGGACGCCGCCATCGAGGCCGGCGCGCTGGCGCTGTTCGGCGAGAAGTACGGCGACGAGGTGCGGGTCGTCTCGATGGGCGGCGGCGAGGACGGCCACGCCCATTTCTCGACCGAACTTTGCGGCGGCACCCATGTCAGGCGCACCGGCGATATCGGGCTGTTTGTGATCACCGGCGAATCGGCGGTTGCGTCGGGCGTGCGGCGCATCGAGGCGGTGACCGGCGGGACCGCCCTGGAACATGTGAACGCGCAGTCGTGGTTGCTGGCCGCGGCCGCGGGAGCGCTGAAGACGGGGACCGCCGAACTGCCGGCGCGCATCGCCGCGCTGGTGGAGGAGCGGCGGCGGCTCGAGCGCGAGCTGGCCGATACCCGCAAGAAGCTGGCCACCGGTGGCGGCGCCGCAGCAGCCCCTGCGGCGTCCGAGGTTGGCGGCGTGCGCTTCATTGGTCGCGCCGTTGCCGACATCCCGCCGCGCGAGCTCAAGCCGATGGTGGACTCGCTCAAACAGCAGCTCGAATCCGGGGTCGCCGCGGTGGTCTCGGCGAACGACGGCAAGGCGTCGCTGGTCGTCGGCGTGACCGAGGATCTCACCGACCGGATCAGCGCCGTCGATCTCGTGCGGGCCGGATCGGCGGCGGTCGGCGGCAAGGGCGGCGGCGGTCGGCCGGACATGGCGCAGGCGGGCGGACCGGATGCCGCCGGCGCCGACGCCGCCATCGAGGCGATCCGTCGCGCGCTTGCGGAGATCGCGGAGGCGGCCAGCTGATCGGCCGGCGACTCAATCGCATGGTTGTCGGCCGTGTTGCGCTGGCCCTGATGACAGGCGGCTGCGCCGGCCCCGGCATCACGGAAAATCCACTTGATACGCCGGCCGAGGGGCCGCCGGTGGTCTCGGTGTGCTATGCGCCGCTGGCCGGCGAACCGTCGGACGAGATCGAGCGCCTCGCCCGTGAGGCCTGCGCCGCAGCCGGCGTCACCGAGGCCCGCCTACAGCACTGGAAGAGCGATCACATCCTCAATGACTGTCCGTTGCTCAAGAAGAGCCGGATCAGCTATCACTGCCTACCGGCGCCGGTGCAACCCGGGGCCGACGGGGCCGAAACGGGCGGGATGCCCTGACGGCGGCACGGCCGGCAATCCAATCCCGTTAACCGGCGGTCAACCGGTTTGCCGCATTCTGGACCGGCCGCGCCCGCACGGGCGCGATGCCGCAGAAGGACCGATCGATGCCCAGAGTCTTCGCCGTCTTGCTGATCTTCCTTGTGCTGGCGCCGCCGCCGCTGCGCGCCGCCGAGGTCACGCCCGAGCAGTTGCAGGCGCTGGCGCGGCACAGCCAGGCGCTGCATCAGCTCTATAGCCAGGGATTGCAGATCAGCGCCGCCATGGATGACGGCGAGGCGCTGATCGAGAGCTATCTCGACGGCGCCCTGACGGAGCCCGAGATGCGGCAGCAAGTCAACGCGATCCGCACCGAGGCCGGGGCCGCGATCACGGCGTATCAGCGGGACGTTGCGGCGCTGCCGCCGCCGCCCCGGATCGGTGATCGCAAGCGCGACGAGGCGCTGGCCGCATTCGTTGCCATGGTCGGCGGGCTGACCGCCAAGCTGGAGGCGCAAGCGCAGCTTCTGCCGCGCCTGGTCGACACCGCCGTAGCCGGCGATGCGCGGGCCTACGAGCTCGCCCAGGCCGATTCGCTGGCGCTCGCCGGTGCGATGATCCTGGCCGAGAACACGGCGATCGAGGCCGCGCTGACCAGCGCCGGCCCGCGTCACCCGCAGCGCGGGCTCTACCACGCCTCGATCGGTAGCAACCTTGCGATGGGGGCGGCGTTGATACTGATCGAGGACTCGCTGCGCGGCGCCGCACCGCGCTCCGAAGACGCGAGGGGCCGGATCGCGGACGGGCTGGCCCGGGCCGAGCGCGGCATCGCGGACGGCCGGCGCGATGCCGAGGCGATGCTGGGGCGCTATGCCGGCAAGCCCGCGAAGACCGAGGAGGACCGGCTCGGCAAGCGTTTCATCGAGGATCTGGTCACCGCCTATGGCCGCGCCTTCGACGACGAGACCCGGATCGTATCGGCGATGCGCGGCTTCCTCGACGACGTGCTGGCGGCACGCGATGCGCCGGGCGGCGCCGCGGCAACGCGGCTGGCGCGGGCCGCGGCGACCTTCCAGGGCGAAATCGGGCCGCTGATGCAGGCGCGCCTCGACGAGCAAGCGACCCGCCTGCGCATGGTCGAGGAGTTCTCGGCCGCGCTGGCCGCACTCTAGCCCATCGCGGCCTTGAGGTTCGCGTCGATCTTGTCGAGGAACTGGTTGGTTGTCATCCAGGCCTGGTCGGGGCCGATCAGGATCGCTAGATCCTTGGTCATGAAGCCGGATTCGACCGTCTCGACGCAGACCTTCTCGAGCGTCTCGGCGAACTTCATCACCTCGGGCGTGTTGTCGAACCGGCCGCGGTAGTAAAGACCGCGGGTCCAGGCGAAGATCGAGGCGATCGGGTTGGTCGAGGTCTCCTCGCCCTTCTGGTGCATCCGGTAATGGCGGGTCACCGTGCCGTGCGCCGCCTCGGCCTCGATCGTCTTGCCGTCCGGCGTCATCAGCACCGAGGTCATCAGCCCGAGGCTGCCGAAGCCCTGCGCCACCGTGTCCGACTGCACGTCGCCGTCGTAGTTCTTGCAGGCCCAGACATAGCCGCCGGACCATTTCAACGCCGCCGCCACCATGTCGTCGATCAGCCGGTGCTCGTAAGTGAGGCCCTTCTCGTCGAACTTCGCCTTGAACTCGGCGTCGAACACCTCCTGGAAGATGTCCTTGAAGCGGCCGTCATAGACCTTCATGATCGTATTCTTGGTCGAAAGATAGACCGGCCAGCCGAGGTTGAGTCCGTAATTGAAACAGGCGCGGGCGAAGCCGCGGATCGACTCGTCGAGGTTGTACATCGACATGGCGACGCCGGAGCCCGGGAAGTCGAACACCTCCCGGGTGATCGCCGGGCCGCCGTCCTCGGGCTGGAAGGTCAGCGTCAGCTTGCCCTTGCCCGGAATGATCATGTCGGTGGCGCGGTACTGGTCGCCATAGGCGTGGCGGCCGATGACGATCGGCTGAGTCCAGCCGGGCACCAGGCGCGGCACGTTCTTGCAGATGATCGGCTGGCGGAACACGGTGCCGCCGAGGATGTTGCGGATGGTACCGTTCGGCGAGCGCCACATCTGCTTGAGGGAGAACTCCTCGACCCGCGCCTCGTCGGGGGTGATCGTCGCGCATTTGACGCCGACACCGTACTCCTTGATGGCGTTGGCGGAATCGACGGTGATCTGGTCGTCCGTCTCGTCGCGCTTCTGGATCGACAGATCGTAGTATTTCAGGTCGATATCGAGATAGGGCAGGATCAGCTTGTCCTTGATGAAGGCCCAGATGATCCGCGTCATCTCGTCGCCGTCGAGCTCGACGACGGGGGTTGCGACCTTGATCTTGCTCATCGAACGCTCCCTGTTTCTTATTCGTTCATGGGCGCGGCCCGGCGCGCCGCCCGGCGCACAATACCGGCCGGTATCGGGCGGCGCAACACGCGCGTGCGCCGGCCCGGCGGAGAGAGAAACGGCGTGGCGCGATGGCGCGCACGATGACAGCCTGCGGAGGCCACATCCGGCCCCGCCGCGGCACCGATCACCGCAGATCGGTGGCCGCCTACCGGATGTCGAACGGGTTGACGTCCAGCGCCAAGTGGTCGGCGGTGACCGGATCGATCAGCCGAACTGGGGTCGGAATTTGGGGCAATGGGGGACTGAATTGGGGTCTGGCTTGCGTTATTGCATTATCGCCCCGCCGGCTTCTCAATGACCGCTTGCTTCGCTTCCATCGCCGGAGCAGACGACCGGCGGTGCGTGGGATGCGGCGCGGGGCCGCGCCCCGGTCCCGTCGCCATCCCGCCACGCGGCTGAGGTTGGCACGGAACAATTCCTACATCCACTTGGCCTCGATCTCGGTGCGGAACTCGGGCATTTCCGCCAGCGCCGGCAGCACCTCGTCGACGCCGGCGACGATGCGGAACAGCGCGCGGTGCTCGGGCTTGGCGTAGTTCTCCTCGATCATGCGGTCGACAAGATCGACCAGCGGCTGCCAGTAGCCGTCGACATCGACGACCAGCACCGGCTTGTCATGCAGCTGCAGCTGCTTCCAGGTGAGGATCTCGAAGGTCTCGTCGAGCGTGCCAAGCCCGCCCGGCAGGATCACAAAGGCGTCCGACAGCTCGGCCATCTTCTCCTTGCGCTCATGCATGTTCTCGGTGACGATCAGGCGGCTGACCCCGGAATGGCCGACCTCGACCTGGTCGAGGAAGCGCGGGATGATGCCGACCACCTCGCCGCCGCCTTGCAGCACCGCATCGGCAATCAGCCCCATCAGGCCGATCCGTCCGCCGCCATAGACGAGCCGCACCCTGGCCTCGGCCATCAGCCGGCCGAGCTGCCGCGCAGCCTGGTGATGGCTGTCGCGGCCGCGGGCCGAAGAGCCGCAATAAACGCACAGCGAGCGGACCTGCGCCATCGGTGTCATCCGTTCTTACCCCTCATATACCCGGCCCCCGGCATGGCATGCGGCCGGGCGCAAGGCAAGCCGGAAATCAGCGATTTGTCGGCCCGCCTCTTGACGCGCCCTTCGAAACACCAAAATTTCCCTTGCGGCGGGAATAATCCCGCGGCACCGCTGTATACCACCACGTAACGCCGCCATCCGGCGGATTTCGGGACAGAATGAGGGACCAAACATGATGAGCAGGTTTGCATTCGCGGCGTCCGCCGCGGTTCTGGGAGTTGTCATTGCCGCCGGCGCCAGCCTCGCGCCGTCGACCGCCGCAACGCCGGGCGAGACGGTGAAAATGCGGCAGGATGCGATGAAATCGCTTGGCGGTCACATGAAGGCGATCAAGACCTTCATCGAGAAGGGCGAGGGCTCGGCCGACGACGTGGCGCGCCGCGCCGCCGAGATCAACGATATCTCCGGCAAGATCCCGGGGCTGTTCCCGCAGGGCACCAGCATGGACCAGGTGATGGATCCGAAGACCGGCGCCAAGCCCGCGATCTGGAGCGAGTGGGACAAGTTCACCGCCGCCGCCAAGACCCTCGGCGCGCGCAGCGAGGGCCTCAAGATGGCAGCGTCCGGTGGCGACAAGGGCGCGATCGCGGCCGCCTTCAAGCAGATGGGCTCGGATGGCTGCGGCGGCTGCCACAAGCCCTACCGGCAGAAGCTCGAAAAGTAACGCATGCCCCGGCATGCCCCGTTCGCCTGGGCGGCCCTGCTTGTCTGGGTCGCCCTGGCGTCCGGGTCGTTTGCACAGAATGAAACCGACGCCGACGCGGTGACGCGTGGCGAGTACGTGTTTCACGCGGCCGGCTGTTACGGCTGTCATACCGACGTGAAGAACAAGGGCCGGCCGCTGGCCGGCGGCCGCGCCCTAGAAACGCCGTTCGGCACCTTCTTCGGGCCGAACATCACGCGCGACCCGCAGCACGGCATCGGCGCCTGGGACGCGGCGGATTTCGCGCGCGCCCTGCGCACCGGCATCGCGCCGGACGGCAGGCCCTACTATCCGGCCTTTCCCTATACGTCCTTTACCGGCATGACCGACGACGACATCGCCGACCTGTGGGCCTATCTGCGATCGGTACCGCCGGTCGCCCGAACCAACGAGGCGCATGATTTGAACGTCCCGTTCGGCTGGCGCCGGCTGAACGACGTGTGGCGGCTCCTCTATTTCAAGCCGATGCCGTTCGAACCCGGCCCGCCGCCGGGCGGCATCGCCGCGACGGATGCCTGGCGGCGCGGCGCCTATCTCGTCACCGTACTTGGCCATTGCGGCGAGTGCCATTCGCCGCGCGGCGCGCTCGGCGCGATGCGGCGCGATCACCTGCTGGCCGGCAACCGCACCGGGCCCGAGGGCAAGCCGGTGCCGAACATCACGACGCACAAGGGGCGGGGCATCGGTGACTGGTCGGCCGGTGACATCGCGACCTATCTCGAGATCGGCATGGATCCGGACGGCGATTTCGCCGGCGGCGCCATGGCCGAGGTGATCGAGCACACGACCGGCAGGCTGACGCCGGAGGATCGCGCGGCGATCGCCGTCTTCCTCGGCGCCCTGCCGCCCAACGATCCGGTTCCCGCGCCGGTGCCGCTCCGCCTGCAGGCGCAAAGATAGGTGGCGACCGCCGCCGCCGTTGCAAGCGGTGCGCGGGCGTACTAGTTTGAGTCCTGCAACTGTGGAGCGTCGCCAAGCACCTTGAAGCGCTATATTATCATCGGCCTGGCCGGGGTCGTGGTCATCGTGATCGCGCTGATCCTGAATTACTGGCTGACGACCGAGGAGGCAACGGAGCCGGCGGACATGGCGCCGCCGGTGGCGATGGCACCGATGCCGAAGCCCGCCGCGCCGCCGCAACCGACGCCGGCACCAACGGCCGAGCCCGATGCGGCCCTGCCGCCTGCGCCCGCCGCCGCGCCGGATTCGGGCGATCGCCCCCCACCGTCGACCGCCGCGGGACCGCAAGCACCGTTGACCCAGCCGCCCGCGTCGCCGGACGCACCCGCGGCGCAGCCACCGGCTGCAGTGACCCCGACCGCCCCGTCAACTCCGAGCGCGCCGCCAGCTGCGAGCGCGCCGCCAGCTGCGACCGCGCCGCCAGCTGCGACTGCGCCGCCAGCTGCGACTGCGCCGCCAGCTGCCACCGCGCCGCAAGCTGCCACCGCGCCGTCCGACGTCGCCGCGCCGGCACCGGCCGCAACGCCGCCGGCACCCGAGTCGGCGCCGGCGGTCGCGACGCCCGCCCAGACTCCCGCTCCGGCAGCCACGCCGCCGGCCGATGCGCCGAAGGTGGCGGTGCTGCCCCCGTCGGACGCGCCGCAGCCGGCGGCGGGGCGGCCCTCCTTCGATGTCGTCCGCGTGACGCCTGGCGGCGAGACCGTGATCGCCGGCCGCGCCGCGCCCGGCGCCGTGGTCACCGTCTATGACGGGGGGCGGCCGATCGGCGAGGTGCGCGCCGATTCGCGCGGCGAATGGGTTCTGGTGCCTGAGGACCCGCTGCCGCCGGGCAGCCGCGAGCTCAGCGTCTCGTCGCGCAGCGCCGGCGGCGAGCCGGTATGGTCCGATTCGGTGGTCGTCGTCGTGGTGCCCGAGCAGGGCAAGGACATCGCCGGGCGCGCGTCCGAAGAGCCGACGGCGCCGCTGGTCGTTGAGGTGCCGCGGACCGGGTTCGGCGCCAGCAACGTCCTGCAGCAGCCGCAGGCGGGCGAGGCGGCCGGCGAGGTCGATCTTGCGGTCAGTGTCCTCGATTACGATTCGGCCGGCAACCTCAGCCTGAGCGGGCGGGCCCGGGCCGGCAGCGATATTCGTGTCTATCTCGACAACAGGATGCTGGGACGCACGCCGTCCGATGCCGACGGCACGTGGCGGCTGACCATCCAGCGCGAGATCGCGCCCGGCTTGTATACGATGCGGGTCGACGAGGTTGCGGACGGCGCTGTCGTGGCGCGGCTCGAATTCCCGTTCCTGCGCGCCGATCCGCGGGAGATCGAATCGGGCACGCTGCTGGTCGTCGTGCAGCCGGGCAACAGCCTGTGGCGGCTGGCGCGGCGGACCCTGGGGGAGGGCGTGCGCTACACCGTGATTTACGAGGCTAACCGTGACCGGATCCGTGACCCCGACCTCATCTATCCAGGGCAGATTTTCGAGGTCCCCCAGACCAATTGATGGGGCGCCGGGGATCGGCCCGATCGGATCCGGGGCCGAGGTGCGCCCGGACGGGCGCGCCCTTAACCCGCCGTTAGGGTATTTCGCCGCTATCTTGCAGACGCGGGGCGGCGGCGGTCGTGCCGATGTTCCTACACTGTGCCGGAGACGCGTATGGCGTCGGATCTGATCGCTACGGTGCGTTCCACCTTTGCCCCCGTGCATCGCGAGGGCTGGCGCTTCGTTGCCGTCTTTGGTGTGATCTCGGCCGGGCTGTGGTGGCTTTGGGCGCCGCTCGGCGTTGCAGGCGCCGTGCTGACTGCCTGGTGCGCGTATTTCTTCCGTGACCCGGCCCGGGTCACGCCGGCCCGGGACGGCCTCGTGGTCAGCCCGGCCGACGGTCGGGTTCAGATGATCGAGGCGGCGGTGCCGCCGCCGGAGCTCGAGATGGGCGAGGCGCCGCGCACCCGGATCAGCATCTTTATGAACGTGTTCAACGTGCACGTAAACCGCGTCCCGATCGGCGGCACGATCGAGAGGCGGGCCTACCGGCCGGGCAAGTTCCTCAACGCCTCGCTCGACAAGGCGAGCGAGCACAACGAGCGGAATTCGGTTAGAATGCGAACCGCCGACGGGCGCGAGATCGCGTTCGTTCAGATCGCCGGCCTCGTCGCGCGCAGGATCCTGTGCTGGATCGAGGAGGGACAGGCCGTCAGCGCCGGCGAGCGGTTCGGGCTGATCCGCTTCGGCAGCCGGGTCGACGTCTTCCTGCCGGACGGCATCTCGCCGCTGGTCTGCGTCGGGCAGACGGCGGTGGCCGGCGAGACCGTTCTGGCCGATATGACGTCCCAGGAAGGACCACGCGAAGGAGAGAAACGATGAAGCTGAGACGGAAGAGATCCCGCAAGCTCCGCCGCCTTCCCCGGCTCAAGGGACAGAGCGTCTCCAAACTGATTCCGCACATCATCACGGTGGGTGCGGCCTGCGCCGGGCTGACCGCCATCAAGTACGCGATCGATGCGCGCTGGGAAAGTGCGGTCATCGCCATCGTCGTGGCGGCGGTGCTGGATGCGCTGGACGGCCGCATGGCGCGGCTTCTGAACGCGGCCAGCGATTTCGGGGCGGAGCTCGATTCGCTCTCCGATTTCGTCGCGTTCGGCGTGGCCCCGGCCTTCATCATGTATTTCTGGAGCCTGCAGTCGCTCGGCCGCGTCGGCTGGATCGTCGCGCTGTTCCTGGCTATCTGCTGCGGTCTTCGACTGGCCCGGTTCAACACCAATATCGGCAAGCTGCCGCCCTACGCCTACAACTATTTCACCGGCGTTCCGGCGCCGGGCGGGGCGGGGCTGGCGATCCTGCCGCTGATCGGAACACTCGCCCATGGCGCGCCGATCCTGCGCGAGCCCGTGTTGGTCGCGATCTGGTCGGTGATCGTGGCGATCCTGATGGTCAGCCGGGTGCCGACCTTCTCGCTGAAGCGGATCAAGGTGCCGCAGACCGCGACGGTTCCCCTGCTGGTGTTCGCCGCCCTGCTGATCGCGGGGATGGCCGGCGCGCCGTGGCTGACGCTGACCGTGGTCGGGCTTCTCTATATCATGAGCTTCGGCGTTTCGGTGCTGACCTACCGCCGGCTGAAGGCGGAGGCCGAGCGCATGCATGGCGAGCGCGCGCAGCATGATGATGCCGGTGACGATGAGGATGGCGACACGACGTCGTCGTCGCCGATGCTGAGGACGGTCGAATAGGGCCGGGGACGCTGCGATGCTGGACGGTGTTGCGCGCAAGCTGATCGATCCGCCGTTCAATCTGCTGGCCCGGCTGATTGCCCGGACCGGCATAACGGCCAACGCGCTGACCATCGTCGGTTTCGCCCTCGGCCTCCTGGTTCTGATCGCGCTCGCCAACGAGGAGTATTACTGGGCGCTCGGTCTGATTCTCGGTAACCGGTTCCTCGACGGTCTCGACGGCGCGGTCGCGCGGCGCAACGGGGTCACCGATCTCGGCGGGTTCTTCGACATCGTCGGCGACTTCATCTTTTTCGGCGCGGTGGCGCTGGGATTCGCGCTCGCCGCCCCGGAGCAGAACGCGCTGGCGGCCGCGTTCCTGCTGTTCTCGTTCGTCGGCACCGAGGCCAGCTTTCTCGCCTATGCCGCGGTGGCCGAAAAACGCCATATGAAGACCGACCGGGTCGGCACCAAATCGTTCTATTTCATCGAAGGACTTGTGGAGGGCACGGAAACCCTGCTGCTCTACATCCTGGCCTGTATCAGGCCCGACTGGTTCGTCGGGATCGCGGTCCTGTTCGGCGTGCTGTGCTGGATGACCACGAGCGCGCGGATCGCCATCGCCTGGTTCACGTTCCGCGATTAGCTGCGCGCCCGTCCCCGGGGCGAGAGCGCTGGTGCGTTCATTCCGCCGCTTCGCGGACGGGCTCGGCTTCGGCCCTGAGCCTGCGCTGCCGTTCGGCCCGCAAACGCCGGCGGTGAAGGCGCCGCCGGTCCAGCCAGGCCCGCAGATTGGCGCGCAGCATCAGCGCCGACGGGGTCACCACGAGGGTGAGGATCGTCGCAAAGGCCAGCCCGAAGGCGATGGCCGTGGAAAGCTGCGTCCACCACTGCGTCGACGGGGCGCCATAGGTGATCTTGCGGCCGATGAAGTCGATATTCAGCCGCAGCACCATCGGCATCAGGCCGAGAATGGTGGTCACCGTCGTCAGCAGCACCGGGCGCAGGCGCTGCGCGCCGGTGCGCAGCACCGCGAGTTTTGCGTCGGGCTCCTCGGCGCGCAGCCGGTCGAACGTGTCGATCAGCACGATGTTGTTGTTGACGACGATGCCGGCCAGCGCGATCACGCCGACCCCGCTCATCACGATGCCGAAGGGCTGCCCCGTGATCAGCAGGCCGAGGAGCACGCCGACGGTCGACATGACGACGGCCGAGAGAATCAGGAAACCGCTGTAGAAGCTGTTGAACTGGGTGACCAGGATGATCGCCATGATGAACAGGGCGATTGCGAATGCCTTCTTGAGGAAGGCGCTGGCGGCCGCCTGTTCCTCGTCCTCGCCCTTGAAGACGTAGCTGACGCCGGCCGGCAGGGGCGCCGTCTCGATCCACTGGCGCAGTTCCTTGACCTTGTCGTCGGCGAGGACGCCTTCCGCGACGTCGGCCTTGACCGCCATAATCCGCGCCGCGTCGGTGCGCTGCAGCGTCCCGGTCTTGGGCCGGGCCTGGCGTGTCACCAAATTGCCGATCGGCACCATGCCGGTCGTCGTGCGCACGCGAATCCTGTCCAGCTGCTCGATGGTGCGGTTCTCCGCCGGGAAGCGCACGACGATGTCGACCTCGTCGTCGCTGTCGTCGGGCCGGTAGGAGCTGATCCACAGCCCCTTGGTGACCATCTGCACGAACCAGCCGACGACCGCGACATCGGCACCGAACCGCGCCGCCTTCTCGTGGTCGACGGCAAGCTCCCATTCGATGCCCGGGATCGCCCGCGTGTCCTCGATGTCCTTGAGACCTGCCACGGTCTCCAGATGCGCGCGCACCAGCGCCGCGGCAGGATCCAACAGATCGATATTGGTCGCCGACAATTCGATATGGATCGGCTTGCCGACGGGCGGGCCGGACTCCGCCTTGCGCGGTTCGATCATGATGCCGGGGATTTCGGCCGTGCGGTGGCGCACATCGTCGAGGATCTCGCTGGCTGGGCGCCGGCGCTCCCATTCGACGAACTCGAGACGGATCGAACCGATGATGTCCTCGGCCTCCTCGCCGCGATTGTCCAAACGGCCCGCGGTCGTGTAGACGGAGACGAACTCGCCGCGCTCGTCCGAGATATCCAGCACGTGGCGCTCGACCTGGGCGACCAGCGCGTCCTGTTCCTCGACCGAGAAGTTGCCGCGTGCGTGAACCTGCACCACGGCCTGGTCTGGCTCCACGTCGGGAAAGAATTCGACGCCCTTGCCGACGGCTGCATAGACAATCCAGGTCACGACCATTCCAACCACGGCCAGGATCAGGATCAACGAGGGGATCCGCAGCGCTTTGTCAAGCAGGCGCACATACCATCCCACGGGGCCGGGAAGGCGCAGCAGCTCCTCGCCGCTGCCGGCGGCGAGGGCTTGCGCGGTCGCGGGATTCTGCACGCCGCTCTTGCCGATATAGGCGCCCACCGTGGGCACGAAGATCAGCGCCATCAGCAGCGATGCCGACAGCGTCGCGATCAGCGTGATCGGCAGGTACTTCATGAACTCGCCGACCACGCCTGGCCAGAACAACAGCGGCAGGAAGGCGGCAAGGGTCGTCGCGGTCGACGCGATGATCGGCCAGGACATGCGCTTGGCGGCCATGGCGTAGGCGCGGCGCCGCGGCTCGCCCTCGGTCATCTTGCGGTCGGCATACTCGGTCACGACGATGGCGCCGTCGACCAGCATGCCGACGGCGAGGATCAGCGAGAACAGGACGACGATGTTCAGGGTCAGCCCGAAGGCGCCGATCACCAGAATGCCGGTCAGGAACGAGCCGGGTATGGCGATGCCGACCAAGAGCCCGGACCGCACCCCCAAGGCCGCAATCACCACGACCATGACCAGCAGGATCGCGCTCAGCACGTTGTTCTGCAGATCGCCGAGGACCAGGCGGATATCCTTGGAGCGATCCTGGCTGTAGGTCACCTCGACGATCTCTGGCCAGCCAGACCGCGCCTGCTCGACCACCGACCGGATTCGCTCGATCGTCTCGATGATGTTCTCGCCCGAGCGCTTGGAGACTTCGAGGGCGAGCGCCGGGTGCCCGTTCACGCGCGCGAAGCTGTCCGCGTCCTTGAAGGTGCGGCGGACGGTGGCGATGTCGCCGATGGTGATGACGGCGTCCCCTTCCACCTTGACCGGTATCGCCATCACGTCGAGCACCGATTCGAAGACGCCCGGGACCTTGATTGCAAAGCGCCCCTTGCCGGTGTCCATGGCACCGGCGGCGATCAACTGGTTGAAGCGCGAGACCACGGTGGCCACCTGCTCCGGGTCCAGCTGATAGCTCTCAACCAGCATCGGGTCGACCAGGATCTCGACCTGCTCGTCGCGGTCGCCCGCGATATTCGCCTCGAGGACCGCCGGGATCGCCTCGATCTCATCCTTCAGGTTGCGGGCGAGGCGCAATAGGCTGCGTTCGGGGACCGGCCCGGACAGGGTGACCACCAGTACCGGGAACAGGCTGAAATTGACCTCGTTGACGCTCGGCTCGTCGGTTTCCTCCGGCAACTCGGGCTTCACCTGATCGATCTTCTCGCGCACGTCCTGCAGGGCCTGGTCGGAATCGAATCCGGCATCGAACTCCATCAGCACATTGGCGCCGCCTTCATAGGCCCGTGAGCGCATCTCCTTGACGCCTTCGATCGCCCGCAACTTCTCCTCGACCGGCCTCACCAGCAGCCGTTCGGCATCCTCGGGCGATATGCCGTCATGGTTCATCGAGACATAGATGATCGGAATGTTGATATCGGGATCCGATTCCTTGGGGATGCCGACATAGGCGAAGGTGCCGCTGATCAGGATCAGCAAGAGGGCGGACACGACCGTCCGCGAATGGGTCAGGGCATGGTCGATCAGTCTCACGACTGGCCTCCCGCCGCGGCGCCAGCCGGCGGCGCCGGCATATCTTCGGGTACCGGGACGACGGTCTGTCCGGGCAGCACGAACTCCTGGCCGACGGTGATGATCGCCGCCTCGCGCGGCAGGCCGGAGATCCACATCCCGTCCGCGCCGCCGGCGACGAGCTCGACCGGGTGGAAGCGGACGATGTTGTCGGCGTCCACCGTTTTCACGCCGACCACGCCAGCATCGTCAAGCGTCAATGCGGCCGGCGACAGCTGGTGGGCCGCGACGCTGGCGATCGGCAGGCTGATCTCGGCGGTCAGCCCGGCCGGGATCCGCGCATCGCCGTTCTCGAGCTCCAGCTCGACCCGAAAGGTCCGGGTCCCGGCGGCACCGACCGCCGAGACATAGCTCACGCGTCCCTCGATCACTTCGCCCGTGACGAGCCGCGCTCGGCCCTCGTTGTCGGGGCGGACGAAACCGGACTCCCGCTCCGACAGCTGTCCGACCGCGAGAATCGGATCGAGATCGACGATCACCGCGACGGGGTCGCCGACACCCGTATAGTCGCCAATCTCCACCAGGCGGTCCTGCAGCACGCCATCGAACGGCGCGCGGATGGTGGTATGCTCGATATCGAGCTCGATCCGCCGCAGCAAGGCCTTCGCCGATTCCATTTGCGATTGGCTTTCAGCCAGCCTGATTTGCGTCTGGAACCCCTTGGATGAGAGCTTGCGCGCCGCTTCGTATTCGATCTGCCGCTGCTTCAACAGCGCCCGAGCCTCCTCGAGGCGCGCCTTGCGGTCGTCCATCTCGATCCTCGCGATGACATCGCCCGCCTTGACGGCCGCACCCTCCCTGGCTTCGATGGCAACGATCCGGCCGCTCGTCTCGGCCTTCAGCGTCGCCTGCCGCGACGGCTCGGTCTGACCGGTAAGGATCAGCGACTTGATCCTTTCTTCTGCAATCGAGCGGCGCACGCGCACACGCAACGCCGGCGCGGACCGGCCGCTGGCGGAATCCGTCGACGGCTGCGGCGGGCTCTGTTGATCCGCCGTCTCGGAACCTGTCCCGGGCCGCAGATAATCGAGGACGTAGGGCGACAGCAGCCACCCCGTCGCGGCGACGGCGATGACCAGCGCTATCAGATACGACCGTTTCATGCTGGGGGGTGCTCCGGCTATTCCGCGGCCTGGCGTTCGGGGCGCTTCGCCCGTCCATCAACCAGCGCGGGCTTGTTCTGCTCGAGGAACGCGAGGGCGGCCGCGTAGACCGCCTGACCGAACCGATTGACAAAGACCGGGCCGTCGCCCCATCCCGAACGGTCGCAGCCGCGCAAGTGCTCCAGCCGCGCGCGGTACCACGCGATCTGCTCGTCCAGCGCCGCGGCGACGAGCTGCTGCGGAAGCAGATGCTCGAAAAACAGCGTGAACAGAAAATCGCTGCGGATCTTGTCCGGCCCGGGCGCGTTCCGAATGGCCTTGGCGAAGGCTTGTCGGCCGGTGCCGGTGATCGAGTAGATCTTCTTGTCCGGGCGGCCCGACTGGCTCTGCTGCTCGCAGGTGACCAGGCCTTCCTTGTGCAGCCTGCCGAGCGCCGGGTAGATCGACCCGAAGCCGGCATCCGTGAAATGCTGGAACGGGCCATCCTCGAACATCTTGCGAATCTGATAGCCGGTGGCGTCGCCCAGCGTGAGTACGCCGAGACACACGGTCCTGACATCCATGGTGATCGTCTTCCTGCAAAGTGACGGGGGCGCTGCGCGCCGCCCCATCATATCGGTTCGTTATATATCAATCCGATATATACTATATCGATCCGATACATTTTTGCAACCCCTTCCCCAGCCGGAAGGTACGTCACGTTTGCGTGAGGGCAGCGGTCAGGGGATCGTTATCACGATCTTGCCGAAGTGACCGGCCGCCCGCATGTGACGAAAGGCGTCGGGCGCCGCCTCGAAGGCGAAGGTCCTGTCGATGACCGGACGAATGGCATGGGCCGAAAAGGCGCGGTTCATGTCCTCGAACATGGCGCGGCTGCCGACGTAAACGCCCTGCAGCCGGATTGATTTGCGCATGATCGCGACCGGGTTGATGGTACCGCCGGTCAGCACGCCGACATAGGCAATGCGCCCGCCGACCCGCACGGCCTCGAGCGACTGCTCCATGGTACCGGGGCCGCCGACCTCGAGCACGTGATCGACGCCGCGTCCATCCGTCAGCTCGTGCACACGGTCGGCCCAGTCCGGCGTCGCCCGGTAGTTGATCGTCTCGTGCGCGCCAAGGTCGCGGGCCCGGTCCAGCTTGGCGTCGCTCGATGACGTGATGATGACGCGTGCGCCGGCCATGATGCCGATCTGCAGCGCGAAGATCGAGACGCCGCCGGTGCCCAGCAGCAGCACGGTGTCGCCGGCCTGCACGGCGCCGCCAGCGACGAGGCAGTTCCAGGCGGTGACCCCGGCGCAGGGAAGACAGGCTGCCTCCTCGAACGACAAATGCGCGGGGATCCCGACGAGGCCAGCCTCATGGAAGACGACCTCCTCGGCCAGAACGCCGTCGATCGGCCCGCCCAGTGCCGTCGCCATCGCGCCGGCGCCGATCCCGCCCGCCGGCCAGTCCTGGAAGAAGCAGCCCGCGACCCGGTCGCCGGGCTGCCAGCGGGACACGCCGGGCCCGACCGCCAGCACCTCTCCGGCGCCGTCGGAATTCGGGATCCGCGGGTAGGGTATGGCGCGCGCCTCGGGGTCGAGAATCGTCGACAGGTCGCGGTAGTTGATGGAATTGGCGCGCATCCGCACCAGCACCTCGCCGGGTCCCGGCTTCTGCGATGTCCGTTCGTTTAACGCCAGCGCGTCGAGTCCGCCGGCCGAAACGATCTCCCAGGCCTTCACCCCAAATCCTCCACTGCCTGTTGTCGCGGTTCCTCGCGCGATCCTATTGGTGGCCGCGGCGTATGACCAGTCGGCACGACGCCGCGGGCAGAAAAAAGGGCCCGGCCGCTGCGGCCGGACCCTTCGGTTGCGTTCGATCCGCGATCTTATTGCAGATAGTCGTACTTGCCGTTCTTCCATTCGTAGAACACGTAACCCGGCGCGGTCACGTCGCCCTTACCGTCGAAGCCGATCTTGCCGAGAACAGTATCGAACTGGTTGCTGTTCAGGGCGGCGATCACTGCCTCAGTGTCCGTGGTGCCTGCCTTTTCGACCGCCTGGGCCCACGCCTGGATGGCGCCGTAGGTATAGAGCACGTAGCCTTCCGGCTCGATGCCCTTCTTGCGGAACGCCTCGACGACCGGGGCCGCGACGGGATTCTTGCGCGGGTCGGGACTGAAGGTCATCAGCGTGCCCTCGCCGGCGGCGCCGGTGATCGCCCAGTATTCATCCGTGACCAGCGCGTCGCCCGAAACGAGCAGCGTCTTCATGCCCTGGTCGCGCATCTGGCGTGCCATCAGGCCGGCCTCGGTGTGATAGCCGCCGACATAGAGCACGTCGATACCGGCCTGCTTCAGCTTCGAGACGAGCGCCGAATAGTCCTTCTCGCCGGCCGTATAGGCCTCGTAAAGCTTTTCCTTCTGCCCGGCCTGGTTCAT
This sequence comes from Rhodospirillales bacterium, assembly GCA_020356105.1. GTDB lineage: Bacteria > Pseudomonadota > Alphaproteobacteria > UBA8366 > JADFVY01. The sequence goes on from CP070634.1 coordinate 3,065,566, forward strand.
GTATTTCCGGGTTTCGTCGGCGAGTCCCTTACCGTACGCGGTCTTGTCGTGAATGATCGCGATATTCTTGCCCTTGAACTTGCCGGCAAGGAAGGCACCCGCGACCTGGCCCTGCTGATCATCGCGGCCGCAGGTGCGGAACACGTTGTCCAGGCCTTGGTCGGTCAGCTTCGGGTTGGTCGAGGCCGGCGAGATCTGGACGATCCCTTCCTCATTATAGACCGCCGACGCCGGGATCGACGAGCCGGAGCAGAAATGCCCCGCCATCAGCGCGACGCCCTTGTTGACCATCTGGTTGGCAACCGCCACCGCCTGCTTCGGGTCGCACGCGTCGTCGCCGATCTCGAGCTGGAGCTTCTGCCCCAGGACACCGCCCTTGGCGTTGATGTCGGCGACGGCCTGTTCGGCGCCGGCCTTCATCTGGGCGCCGAAGCTGGCGTACTGGCCGGTCATCGGTCCAGCCGTTGCGATGGTGATGTCGGCCTGCGCGGTGCCTGCGAGCAACGCAGAGGCCGCGGCTGCGACCGCAAACATCTTGAGGATTCCTGACATGCGTCCTTACTCCCTGTTGAATGGTCCACTTGCGGGTGTGACCGAACTGGTGCGTTGCATGGCCGTATGGCCATAAGTCCAACGCATTGTGCACAAAATTAGCATCTTCAGACGCCGCCGCAACGGGTTTGTGGTGGCGCGCCTCAATCCTGATCGGCGCCGGCCGCCACGGCATTGCGGGGTCGCCACGATAACAGACCTCGCCGCTCGTACAGCCAGGGATACTGCTTGACCATCTGCGCCGCCAGCGTGATGCGGTGCCCGGCCAGCGCGATGACGACCAGGACGGCCCCGTCGAGAGCGAACCCCGCCAGGGACAGGAGCTCTCCCTCGAACAAAGCGAAAATCAGAAAGCGGTCGGCCAGCGCGAGCAGCAGGGCATAGGCCACCGCCTGCCAGACCGGACGCCAGGTCGCGGCCAGCGCCTGCCCGGTCATCCAGGCGGCGCCGCCGGCGATCACGCAGGTCAGGCCGATGAATACGGCCAGGCTGTTTCCGATCAGTTGCTCCATGGTTCCGCCCCGCCCTCAGTGTCCGCCTTCGAGATAGGCCGCGCGCACCTCGCTTGTCGCGAGCAGCTCCTCGCCGGTGCCGCTCAGCGTGATGCGGCCGTTGACCATGACGTAGCCGCGATGCGCAAGCCGCAGCGCGTGGTAGGCGTTCTGCTCGACGAGGAAGATCGTCATGTTCTGCTGTTCGTTGATCTCGCGCAGCGTTGCGAAGATCTGCTTGACCACGAGCGGCGCGAGCCCGAGCGACGGCTCGTCCAGCAGCAGCAGCTGCGGCCGGCCCATCAGCGCGCGGCCGATCGCCAGCATCTGCTGCTCGCCGCCCGAAAGCGTACCGCCACGCTGGTCGCGACGCTCGCTGAGGATCGGAAACAGCTCTAAGACGCGGGCAAGATCCTCGTCGAAATACGCCGGATCGGCGACCGTCGCCCCCATCATCAGGTTTTCCATGACGGTCATGCGGGGAAAGATGCGTCGGCCTTCGGGCGATTGCGCGATACCGCGGTGGACGATCTGGTCGGTCGGCAGCGCCGTGATATCCGTGCCGTCGAGCAGGATACTCCCGCGCGCGGCGCGGGGATTGCCGCAGATCGTCATCAGCAGGGTCGATTTGCCGGCGCCGTTCGCGCCGATCATGGTGACGATCTCGCTGCGGTTGACCACGAGGTCAATGCCGCGCAGGGCCTCGATATTTCCATAGAACGTATGGACGCCGGAGACCGACAACATGGGCGCGCCCGTCATCTCGCCGCCTCCGCCTCGTCCTCTTCCTCGCCGAGATAGGCGCGGATCACGGCGGGATCGTTGCGCACATGCTCGGGCGAGCCGTCGGAAATCTTGCGGCCGTAATCGAGCACGACGATATGGTCGGAGATCCCCATCACGACGCTCATGTCGTGTTCGATCAGCAAGATGCCGATCTCGTGCTCGGTCTTGATGAACCTGAGAAGCTCGTTGAGCTCCGCCGACTCGCGCGGGTTGAGACCCGCCGCCGGCTCGTCGAGGCAAAGCAGCACGGGGTCGCTGCACATGGCCCGCGCGATCTCCAGGCGCCGCTGCGCGCCGTAGGGCAGGGCGCCGGCGTTGGCGTCGGCGCGATCGAGCAGCCGGACCCGGTCGAGCCAGTAGCGCGCCTTTTCGACGGCCTCCTGCTCGGCGTGGCGGTAGGTCCCGGTGCCGAACAGACCGAACAGGGTATAGCCCGAGGCCCGCATCAGCCGGTTGTGCTGGGCAACGATCAGGTTCTCCAGCACCGACATGCCGGGAAATAGACGGATGTTCTGAAACGTGCGCCCGACCCGGGCCTTCTGCGCGACCCGGAAATCGTCCATCTGCTCGAGCAGGAAGGTGTGATCGCCGTGGTCGAGCGTCAGGCGGCCGATCGTCGGTTTGTAGAAACCGGTCAGGCAGTTGAACACCGTCGTCTTGCCGGCGCCGTTGGGGCCGATGATCGCGGTGATCTCCCGGTTGCTGGCAACGAAGGAGACGTCATTGACGGCAAGCAAGCCGCCGAACCGCATGGTCAGATGCTCGACGGTCAGCAGTGCCCGGTTGGCGGTCGCGCTCATGGCCCGCCTCCGCCGCCCGCCGCTGTGGTTCGGCCAAGCAGCAAGGTGGGCTCGCGGTGTGCCAGGAGCCCGCGCGGTCGCCAGACCATGATCGCGACCATGAGCCCGCCGAACGCGAGCATCCGGTATTCGGACAATTCGCGGAACAGTTCGGTGCCGCCGATCAGCACGACCGCGGCCAAAACGACGCCGATCTGACTGCCCATGCCCCCCAGCACGACAATCGCGAGAATGACCGCGGACTCGACGAAGGTGAAGCTCTCCGGGCTGATGAAGCCCTGCCGGGTTGCGAAGAAGGAGCCGGCGAAACCGCCGAACATGGCACCGATGGCGAAGGCGGTCAGCTTGGTATTGGTCGGGTTGATGCCGAGCGAGCGGCATGCGATCTCGTCTTCGCGCAGCGCCTCCCAGGCCCGTCCGACCGGCAGCTTGCGGATTCGCAGCGTGAAGAAGTTGGTGATCAGGGCGAGCACCAGGATCAGGTAATACAGGAAGATGATCCGGTGCATCGAGGAGTAGTCCCAGCCGAAGAGCTGGTGAAACGCCGTTTCGCCCTCGGCCGGCCGGCGCGTGAACTCGAAGCCGAAGAAGCTGGGCCGGGGGATGCCCGAGAGCCCGTCCGGCCCCCGTGTGAACGAGTACCAGTTGAGCAGGATGACCCGGATGATCTCGCCGAAGCCGAGCGTGACGATGGCGAGATAGTCGCCGCGCAGGCGCAGGACGGGAAACCCGAGCAGGACACCGAAACTCGCCGCAAACAGGCCGGCGAGCGGCAGACAGGCCCAGAATGACAGATCGAAATGCAGTGCGATCAGGGCATAGGAATAGGCTCCGACCGCATAGAATGCGACATAGCCGAGGTCGAGCAATCCGGCCAGCCCGACCACGATGTTCAGGCCCCAGCCGAGCATGATGTAGGTCAGGACGAGCGTTGCCACGTCGACGACATAGCGGTTGCCGGACCAGATGATGGGGACGGCGACGGCAAGCGCGAACAGGCTTATGCCGGCATATTTCGAGTAGTGCAGCACCTCGGCGCCGATTCGGTCCATCACCCGTTCGCGAGCGCCGCGGTCGAGCGGCCGCGCGCGTTGCCGCCACAGGACCAGGAGGAACCGGCCCACGAATACCAGACCCACTGCGATGCCGACCACGGTGGGGCGAAACTCGATTCCGAGGCCGCCCTGCTGGTCGACGGTGCGCATGCCGATGACCGTGATCGCGAGAACCAGGGCTATGAACGCCGCAAGACCCGCCTCCTTCGCGGCGGCAACGAGGCCGACGCCGGACAGCGCGGCAAAACGGGGCTGCGAGGTCGCCGCCATGGAACTCAGACCTTCTCGACTTCGGGGCGGCCTAACAGGCCGGAGGGCCGGAAGATCAGCACCAGGACGAGGATCGAGAACGCGGCCACGTCCTTGTACTCGATGGTGAAATAGGCCGACCAGAAGGTCTCGATGAGGCCGATCAGGAGACCGCCGAGCATCGCGCCGGGCAGCGAGCCGATACCGCCCAGGACGGCGGCGGTAAACGCCTTGATTCCGGCCAGGAAACCGATGAAGAAGTCGATCACGCCATAGTACAGCAGGAACATCATGCCGGCGACGGCGGCCAGCGCTGCGCCCATGACGAAGGTCAGCGAGATCGTGCGATCGACGTTGATCCCCAGCAGCGCCGCCATGGTGCGGTCCTGTTCGCAGGCGCGCTGCGCCCGTCCGAGCGCGGTGCGCGCGATCAACAGCGAAAACGCCGTCATCAGCGCCAGGGTCAGCACGACGATGATGATCTGCATGTAGCTCAGCGAAACGGTAAAGCTGCCATGTTCCATGAAGGTGAAGCCACCCTGGATCAGCGGCGGCAGCGGCTTGACCCGCGCTCCTTGCGCGATCTGGACATAGTTCTGGAGAAAGATCGACATGCCGATGGCCGAGATCAGCGGCGCCAGCCGGAACGAGCCGCGTAACGGCCGGTATGCCAGGCGCTCGACGGCCCAGCCATAGGCGGAGGTGACGAACATGGCGATCAGCAGCACCAGAAGCAACGCCAGCGGCAGCCAGGTCACGCCGGCGATGCCGAGCACGAGGAAACTGATCAACGCGACGAACGCGCCGATCATGAACACGTCGCCATGGGCGAAATTGATCATGCCGATGATGCCGTAGACCATCGTGTAGCCGATCGCGATCAGCCCGTAGATGGCGCCCAGCGTCAGCCCGTTAATGAGCTGCTGAACGAAGTATTCCATGCGTCTGCCCGCCGCCCCTGCTAGGTGGTTTTGTCCCTGCTTTGGCCGCCTGATAGCCAGTTTGGCCCGCCGGATCAAGGCCCGACAGGCAAACACTATGCATGGAATCGAGCCAGTGTCACGGATTGCCGGCGGCGACGGCGGTTTTCACCTGCGATGACCAGAACTAGACTTCACCGCAGCATGTCCGGTCTTGGCAAGAGGAGAGGGGCGAAGCCATGCTCGAGCGACGCATAGCCATCGTCGGCGCGGGGCTCATCGGCGGCGGCTGGGTGCTGCATTTCCTGCGCCTCGGCTTTAAGGTGCACATCTACGATCCGGCCGGCGGGAGCGCCGAACGGCTCGCCGACGCGGTTCGGGCGAACTGGCCGCTGCTTGGACGCCTGGGGCTGGCGGACGATGCGCGGCCGGATCGGATCGTCTGGCATGGCGCGGCGGCCGACGCCGTCCGCGAGGCAGCGGTGGTGCTCGAATGCGCGCCGGAACGGCTGGACCTCAAGCAAGGTCTGTTCGCCGAGCTGGACCGCGCCGCGCCGCCCGATGCGCTGCTGTTTTCCTGCACCTCCAGCTTCACTATCTCGGAGATCCGCGGGCGCACGGCGCGTCCCGCGCGCTGCCTGCTCGGCCATCCGTTCAACCCGCCGCATATCCTGCGATTGGTCGAGGTGGCCGGGGGTCCGCGGGAGTCCGAACCGGTGCGCCGCGCCATGGCGTTCTGGCTGTCGGTCGACAAGGTACCGGTCCACCTGCGCAAGGAGCTTCCGGGCCATCTCGTCAACCGCCTGACCGCGGCTTTGTTCCGCGAGGCCGTCCACCTGGTGGCGGAGGGCGTGGCCGACATCGAGGACATCGACCGGGCGGTGGCCCTCGGTCCGGGGCCGCGCCTGGCGCTCGCCGGCCCGTTCCTCAACTATCATCTCGGCGGCGGCGCCGGCGGTATCGCGCATTACCTCGAGCATCTCGGCCCCAGCCAGGTGGCGCGCTGGAAGACCTTGGGCGCGCCGGAGTTGAGCGAAGAGGTCAGCGCCCGCATCGTCGCCGGAGTCCGGAGCGAGACGGCCGGCCGCAGCGTCGCCGACCTCGCCGCCGAGCGCGACGAGAAGCTGCTGCGGCTGGCGGAATTGCTTAGCTGAAGCGGCCGCCGGCGGGCGACATTGCCAGGAATGTGGCTGGCGCGGCCACTGCGCGCCAGCCTCTCCTATTTGATGATGACCTCGGGCCCCATCAGCGCCGTCGGCAGCGCCGTCGAAAGCCACGGGATATAGGTCACCATGATCAGGAACAGGAACAGGATGCCCAGCCAGGGCAGGGCGGCCCGCACGACCCGCAGCATCGGCATGCCGGCGACGCCGGAGGTGACGAAGAGGTTCAGCCCGACCGGTGGCGTGATCATGCCGATCTCCATGTTCACCACCATGATGATGCCGAGATGAATCGGATCAACGCCGAGGCTGATGGCGATCGGGAAGACCAGCGGCGCCACAATCACGATCAGCCCCGACGGCTCCATGAACTGGCCGCCGATCAGCAGGATGAGGTTGACGATAACCAGGAACATGATCGGCCCGAAGCCGGCCTCGAGCATTGCGCCGGCGATCGCCTGCGGGATCTGCTCGTCGGTCAGCACATGCTTGAGGATCAGCGCGTTGGCGATGATGAACAGCAGCATGATCGTGGTCTTGCCGGCCTCGAACAGCGAATGCTTGGTGTCGCGGTGGAAGAACACGGTGATAAGGGCCTGGGGCCGCGAGAGCAGGCTGTAACGCTCTTCACCCTCGCCCTTCAGCGGACCCATGTCCTTGTAGACGAAATTGGCGATCAGGAAGGCATAGACGGCCGCGACGGCGGCAGCCTCGGTCGGCGTGAAGATACCTCCGTAGATCCCGCCGAGGATGATGACGATCAGGAACAGGCCCCAGGCGGCGTCCCTGGCGGATGCCAATATCTCGCGCCAGCCGACCCAATCCTGGGCCGGCAGGTGGCGGATCTTCGCCGCAATGTAGATGCCGATCATCAGCATCAGCCCGGCGACGATGCCCGGGATGACGCCGGCGAGGAACATCCGGCCCACCGACACGTCGACGGCGGAGGCGTACACGACCATGACGATCGAGGGCGGGATCAATATGCCCAGCGTGCCGGCGTTGCAGATCACGCCGGCGGCGAAGTCCCGCGTGTAGCCGACCTGGCGCATGCCGGCGATGACGATCGTGCCGATAGCGACCACGGTGGCCGGCGACGAGCCGGACAGCGCGGCGAACAGCATGCAGGCGAAAACGCCGGCGATCGCAAGGCCACCCTGAAAATGGCCGACGCAGGCGATGGCGAAGCGGATGATGCGCCGCGCGACGCCGCCCGTCGACATGAAGGTCGAGGCGAGAATGAAGAACGGGATCGCCAGAAGCGTATAATGCCCGGCGAAGGCGTTGAACAGCGTCTGCGCGATCGAACCGAGCGAGCTGTCCGAGAAGATCATGAGGAAGATGATCGAACTGAGGCCCAGCGAAACCGCGATCGGCACGCCGATCAGCATGAAGCCGATGACCATCGCAAAGAGGAAGACGACATCCATGGGTCAGCCCTCCTTCTTCGCCTCGGCGGCCACTTCCTCCATCAGGTCCTCGGCCTCGTGGCTGGCAATGATGGTGTCCTGCTGGCCGGTCAGGACCCGCCAGCCGACCTGAAGGAAGCGGAAGGTGAGAAGGAAGAGTCCCAGCGGCAGGGCCGCATAGGGGATGAACCGCGGCAGTTTCTCGTATGCCTCCCCCTGGTTCATCGGTCCCTCGATGAAACGCAGGAAATCGAGCATCGGAATGTCGTTGACCTCGTACCAGGCCTGATCCTTGAGCGTGCCGTCGAGCATCGGCAGCGCGGCGAACGGTGCCCAGTAGTTCCACGACCCGATCAGCAGCAGGACGCTGAAGGCGAGGCAGGCGCCGACGGCCAGCAGCGAGAGCAGACGGCGCGGACCGGGCGAGAGCAGATTGAGCACGACGTCGACGCCGAGATGCGCACGTGTCTTCACGCAGTAGGATGCGCCCAGCAGCACCAGCCAGGCGAACAGGACCGCGGTGGTTTCCAGCGCCCACAGGATGTTGGAGTTGAACACGTAGCGCGCGACGACGTTGGCGAACGTGACGACCGCCATCAGGCCGAGGATGCCGGCGATCAGCGTCTCCTCGATCTCGTTGATCACGCGCCCGAGCTTGCTCTTGGGCTCGTAATGCATGGCTCAGCCCCCCAGCCGAGATCCTGTTCAAGAAGGGCGCGGCCCGGTCCGGCCGGGCCGCGCGTAGCGCTTGTCCGCGCTTTCTAGTTGGTCGCGTTGGCGGCTTGGGCCGCCATGATCAGGTCGTCCCCGATGTCCTTTTCGAATTTTGTCCAGACCGGCTTCATCGCCGTGACCCACTCGGCGCGCTGCTGTGTCGACAGCGTGCGGATGACGCCGCCAGCCGCGATGATGGCCTGTTTGGCCTCTTCGTTGACACGGGTCGATTCCGCGTTCCGTGTCTCGGTGACCTCGTCGAGGATGGTCTTGAGCTGGCCGCGGACGTCACCGGGAAGTCCATCCCACCACTCCGTCGAGGCGACGACCAGATAGTCAATGATGCCGTGGTTGGTCTCGGTGATCCCGTCCTGGACCTCGAAGAATTTCTGGCCGTAGATGTTCGACCAGGTGTTCTCCTGGCCGTCGACGACACCGGTCTGAAGGGCACCGTACACCTCCGAGAACGCCATCTTCTGCGGGTTGGCCTTCAGCGCCTCCATCTGCGCGACGAGCACGTCGGAGGGCTGGACCCGGAACTTGAGGCCCGCAGCGTCGGCCGGCACCAGCAACGGCTTCTTCGCCGACATCTGCTTCATGCCGTTGTGCCAGAATGCAAGGCCCTGCAGGCCGCGGCGGCGCATCGAGTCCTTCAGCTTCTGGCCGTCGGCCGAGGTCTGGAAGCGGTCGACCGCGTTGACGTCGTCAAACATGAACGGCAGGTCGAACAGGCGGAACTTCTTGGTGAACTTCTCGAATTTCGAAAGCGAGGGTGCCGCGAGCTGGACATCGCCGGCCAGCATCGCCTCGAGCACCTGGTCGTCGTTGTAGAGCTGCGAGTTCGGGAACACCTCCATGCAGGCCTTGCCGTTCATTTCCTCGTTGACGCGCTTGGCCAGCAACGAGGCGGCGATGCCCTTGGGGTGCTTGTCCGCATTGGTAACGTGACTGAATTTTATCACGATCTCTCCCGACTCGCAGGCCGCGAGCGCGGTGTTGGCCGTGAATGTGAGCGCCACCGCTGTAGCGGCGGCAAGGGTCAGGAAACGCATGGTGATCTACCTCCCGTGTAGCGAGTCGCGAGCCGCATTGCTCGTCATGTGTTGCGGCAAGTGACGTTCCGGATCACCAGCAGCGACCGGAACCGCATCTGCCAAAAGACAACTCTTATAAATCAGACGATTATCGCCTCCAAGGTCTTTGCTTGCTCCGATGGGGTGGCCGGTGCCCCGACGGCCCCTTCCGATCGGTCGACGCCAGACGCCGTCCCGAGCCATACACGTGGCGGGCGCGGTACGTCGCGCGTGATCCCGATCGATAGCATAATTCCTCAAGAGAGCCTAAGCGCTCTTTTGCGCCCGCGCCAATTTTTCTGCGGCCGTGCCAAATTGTCGCGGATCGGGGGGACCGCCCGTAAGCCCTGGCCTGAAGGGCATCGAGGGATATTTGCGGGCGCTGCGAGACACTGATATAAATCAATGATTGTTAACACCTTCAGGTTATAGTTCGCGGCGCGATTCACAGGCGGCCCGGAGGTGCTGGATGCAGGAGATTCCAGATGCCGCGACGGCCTTGTCGAGCGCGGGCCGAGGGCCCAGGGGGTAAGCGAGAGGCATGTCCGGTTTCCCAATTGTTGCCCGAGAAGACTTCTCCGACACGACATTTCTTCTCGAAGTCCATCATCCGGTGCTGGCCAAGGCCGCAAAACCCGGGCAGTTCGTGATCGTCATGACGCATGCGAAAGGCGAGCGGATTCCGCTCACCATCGCCGATTTCGACCGTAGCAAGGGCACCATCACCCTGGTCATTCAGGCGGTCGGCAAGACCACCAGGGAGATGCAGGCCAACTGTGCGGCCGGAACCGAGTTGTTCGGCCTGGTCGGACCGATGGGCGAGCCCAGCCATATCGGCGAGGCGCGCAAGGTCGTCTGCGTCGGCGGCGGGCTGGGGGTCGCGCCGATCTATCCCCAGGCGCGCGGCTTCAAGGAGAGCGGCGCCTACGTTATCGGCGTCGTCGGCTTCCGCAGCCGCGACCTCGTGTTCTGGGAGGACAAGTTCCGCGCGGTCTGCGACGAGTTCATCATTTGCACCGACGATGGGTCGGCCGGCATCAAGGGCCTCGTCACCGAGGGAATCAAGCAGGCGATCGAGACTCACCCCGACATCGACGAGGTCGTGGCGATCGGTCCGCCGATCATGATGAAGGCATGTGCGGAAACGACCCGTCCCCACGGCATCAGGACGGTGGTCAGTCTCAATCCGGTGATGGTCGACGGGACCGGCATGTGCGGCGGTTGCCGGGTGAAGGTCGGCGGGCGCATGCAGTTTGCCTGCGTCGATGGCCCCGATTTCGATGGCCACGAGGTCGATTTCGACGATCTGATGAACCGCTTGCGCCGGTTCGCCGAGGATGAGCAGATCGCCCTCCAGCGCTGGTCGGACAGCTGTCGCCAGAAGATTTCCGTGGCCGGCGCGGACGGCGAGGCCTGAGGGTTGGAGCGGTATCCCGCATAAGGAGCGAGGATGGCGAAAAAGAAGAGGACGATCCGGTCGATCCCCCAGGAACGGGCGCCGATGCCCGTCCAGGAGCCGCAGCAACGGATCAAGAACTTCGACGAGGTCGCGCTCGGGTTCACGCTGGAGGACGCGCTGGTCGAATGTGCCCGCTGCCTCGACTGTCCCGAGCCGGCCTGCGTCGCCGGATGCCCCGTGGAAATCGATATCCCCGGCTTCATTATGAAGGTCGCCGACAAGGATTACCGGGGGGCCTACGACATTCTCAGCGAGGCCAACCTGTTACCGGCGATCTGCGGCCGGGTGTGTCCGCAGGAAGACCAGTGCGAGGGCGTCTGCCCGGTCGGTGACACGCTCGAGCCGGTGGCGATCGGACGGATCGAGCGGTGGGTCGGCGATCAGGCGATCGAGAACAACTGGAGTCGGCGCCCGCATATCGAATCCAAGGGCATCAAGGTCGGCATCGTCGGCTCGGGCCCGGCGGGAATGGCCTGCGCCGCGGATCTGGCCAAGGCCGGCTGCTCGGTGACGGTCTACGAGGCCCTGCACGAGCCGGGTGGCGTGCTGCGCTACGGTATTCCCGAATTCCGCCTGCCCAACGAGACCGTCGACGCCGAGATCGCCAATCTGGTCAATCTGGGTGTCGAGTTTGAGTGCAACACCCTGGTCGGACGGCTGTTCACGATCGAGCAGATGTTGGACGAGATGGGCTACAGCGCGGTCTTCATCGGCAGCGGCGCGGGGGCCCCGAAATTCATGGGAATCCCCGGTGAAACCCTGAACGGCGTGCTGTCGGCAAACGAGTTGCTGACCCGCTGCAACCTGATGCAGGCCGGCAAGTTCCCGCAATACGACACGCCGCTGCACCTCGGTCGACGGATCGCCGTGATCGGGGCCGGCAACACGGCGATGGATGCGATGCGGGTGTCGCTGCGCATGGGCGCCGACAAGGTATTCTGCGTCTACCGGCGCTCCGAGGCCGAATGCCCGGCGCGGCTGGAGGAGCTGCACCATGCGCAGGAGGAGGGCATCGAGTTCCACTGGCTGACCGCGCCGATCGAGATCCTTGACGACGGCGACGGCAACGTGCGCGCCATGCGATGCGTGCGCATGGAGCTGGGCGAGCCCGACGAGTCGGGACGGCGCCGGCCGATCCCGATCGAGGGAAGCGAGTACGAGTTCGAGACCGACATGGTGGTCTATGCGATCGGCACCAACCCCAATCCGATCCTCGGCCAGACGTCACGGCTCAAGCTCAACAAGTGGGGCTATATCGAGACCGACGAGAACCTGGCGACGTCGATGGCGGGGGTCTATGCCGGCGGCGACATCGTTACCGGCGCGGCCACGGTGATTCTCGCGATGGGCGCCGGGCGCCGCGCGGCCCGCTCGATCAAGAACTACCTGGCGATCCGCGACAGCGAGACGATCTATCATCCGCAGCCGGTGGGCGCCGAAGGTCAACTGTTCGGGATCGATCTTGCCGAACGGAATTTCGCGCGGCTGCGACTGGGATAGGTTGGGACGGATGAAACCGCAAGTTCGTGCAGAGGCCGAGACCAAGCCGGTCGGCAAGAAATCGCCGGCCAAGGCCGACAAGAAAAAGGCGCAGACCCGCAAGCCCGCGGGCAAGAAGAAGGCGCCGCCGGCGTCGCGGCGCCGGCTGGCGGAGGCCGTCACTGAGCATATCGTCGAGATCGTCAGCGATTCGGGCGAGGGCGCGCAACGCTGCGGCCAGTCATTCGGCTCCATCGCCGCCCGCACGGGGCTCGGCATCTGGACCGTCGAGATCATACCGGCCGAGATCCAGCCGCCGGCGCGCAGTGTCGCCGGCGCCAGCGGCAACCGGGTGCGGCTGGCCTCCCGCCGCATCATGAACGGCGGCGACGAGGCCGATCTCGTGGTCGCCTTCAACGAGCAGGTGCTGTTGAGCCGCGTGCGGGCCAACGAGCTCAAACCCGGCTGCATCATTCTGCTCGAGAGCAAGTGGCGCGACGATCCCGACCCGGCGATCGCGCAGTCCTATGCGGAGGTCACCGCGGAGCTGACGGCCGCCGGCTACCGGCTGCACGAAATCCCGATGGAGGAGGAATGCGTTCGCTTCGTGCCCGATACGCGGCGCGGCAAGAACATGTTCGCGCTGGGCATGCTGTGCAACATCTACAGCCTCGATCTGGCGCTGGCGCAGGCGCAGGTCCGCTTCGCGTTCCGCAAGAAGGACGAGAAGATCATCGACATCAATCTCGAGCTGCTCGACGCGGGATACCAGTGGGCGGACGCGAATCTCGACCTCAAATTCGCGATCAAGGCGGCGCGGCCGCGCGACCCGCAGATCGTGGTCAACGGCAATACGGCGCTCGCACTCGGTGTCGTGGGGTCCGGCATGGAGGTCTGCGCGATGTACCCGATCACGCCGGCGACCTCGGCCTCCCACTATCTGAGCGACATCTTCGAGAAGGTCGGCTGCGTCGTCCATCAGGCCGAGGACGAAATCTCCGCCTGTGCCTTTGCGATCGGCGCTTCCTATGCGGGCAAGTGCGCGGTGACGATCACCTCCGGTCCCGGCCTCTCGCTCAAGCAGGAGGGCATCGGCCTTGCGGTGATGGCCGAGATTCCGCTCGTCGTGGTCGACGTGCAGCGCGGCGGCCCGAGCACGGGCCAGCCAACCAAGGCCGAGCAGGGCGACCTTCTCGCCGCCTGTTTCGGCGGTCACGGCGACGCCCCGAAGATCATCATGGCCGCCGCGACCATCGAGGATTGCTTCTACTCCGTCATTACCGCGCGCAAGATCGCGGAGACCTTCAACATGGTGGTCGTCGTTCTGACCGACGCGAGCCTGGCCACCGCGCAGCAGCCCTTCCCGCGGCCACGGTTCCGCGAGGACTGGCTGGCGCCGCCGATCGATCAGAGCGCTGTTCCGGAGGATGCCAAGCCATACGACTGGGATCCGCGCACCGGCATGATCGAGCGCTTCATACCCGGTCAGCCGAACGGTATGCACTGTCTGACGGGCCTCGCGCACGACCGCGCCAGCCGCGTCGCCTACGATCCCGAGGTCAACGAGGAGGGCATCCGCAATCGCAGCCTCAAGCTGGCGGCGTTTCAAAGGACGCTCAAGACGCCGCCGGTCCATGGCGGCGACGAGGGCGATCTCCTGCTGGTCGGCTGGGGCAGCACCAAGGGCGCGATCGAGGAGGCGGTGGACCGCTTGCGGGCCGAGGGCAAGGCGGTGTCGTCGCTGCATCTGAAGTTCCTGCAGCCGATGGCGTCCGGCATCAAGGAGGTCCTGCAGCGCTTCGACAGGGTGATGACGATCGAGAATAACTGGTGCGACATGCCCGACGGCGACCTGATCGACGAGTACAACCGGCGCTATTCGAGCCTGGCCTGGCTGCTGCGGGCCCGCCATCTCATCGATATCGACTGTTGGGGGGAAACCCGCGGCCAGCCGATCAAGCCGGGCAGGATCGCCGAAATCGCACGCGGTAAGCTGTCATAGGGATAGGGAAAGATCAGACCGATGCACGCTCCCAGAACCGAATGCCTGTTGAACCTGATTGATCAGGAATACGCGATCCGCGATTACCAGAGCGACATTCCGCCGCGCTGGTGCACCGGCTGCGGCGACAACGCCATCCTGACGGCGATCCAGCGATTGTGCCGGGATGAGCAGCTGCCGCCGGAAAAGACCGTGTTCGTCTCCGGCATCGGCTGTTCGAGCCGTCTGCCGCACTATATGAATGCCTACGGGTTCCATGGGCTGCACGGGCGGGCCTTTCCGGTCGCCGAGGGCATCAAGATGCGGCGTCCGGATCTCCACGTGTTCGTGACCACCGGTGACGGCGATTGCTGCAGCATCGGCGCGGCGCACTGGATCCATGCCATCCGCTACAACATGGACATGACCGTGCTGATGCACGACAACCAGATCTACGGCCTGACCAAGATGCAGGCCTCGCCGACATCGCCGCGCGGCCTGCGCAGCAACACGACCCCTCGTGGCGCGTATCTGGAGCCGCTCAATCCGCTGACCGTGACGCTCGGCGTGCCCAACGTCTCGTTCGTGGCCCAGGCGGCCGACTGGATCCCGGAGACGCTCTTCGACATCGTCTCGCAGGCCTATCGGCACAAGGGATTCTCGTTCGTGCGCGTGCTGCAGAGATGTCCCGAATTCATGCCGCACCGCTTCGACGCCTTCGTCCAGGATCCGTCGCTGACCCGGCTGCTGGTGCACCAGAAGGGGCTGACGCTGACCCCCGATACGTCGCGGACCTATCGCAACCAGGAAATCCATGACCCCGGCGATCTGAACCGTGCGCGCGAGATCGCCTCGCTGACCGAGGAGGTTCCGGTCGGCATCCTGTACCGCAACAGCGAGGTCCCCTGCTACGAGGATCTGCGCGAGGGCGAGCGGCCGAACACGCCCGGCCTGATCCGCACGGTGCTCGACGAGGAATTCGACAAATTCACGATCTGGCCCGAGGATCAGCCGGACCAGCCGGCCGCGTCCTGAGCCGGGGCCGGATCGCCGAACAGTATGGAGCGGGAACGGATCGCGCCATGGATGGCATCTCTCTCGAACTGACAAGTCCGCGTCTCATCGAGCTCGACTCGGAGGACTCCGGTGAAAGCTCGAGGCTGCGGCAGCAGCAGCCGGCGCTGTTCGCCAGCTATTCCGACCTGCGGCGGCTGCGCTACGATTACCCGCTGGTCCTTGTCGAGGATGACGGCGGTAGCGCCCGCGTCCAGTCGCTGACCGACGTCGTAAACGCTCTGGTTCGGCAGGTCGTGCCGGCCGGCACGCAGGGCAAGGCGTTCCGCTGGCAGCTTCTGTATCTCGAGCAGACGGTGCGCGAGCTCGTCGCGGCCGGCACCGAGGGGCGGCTGTCGCGGCTCTGGCGCAAGGCCGAGGCCGAGCTGATCAAGGCCGCCGACAAGGCCGACCGCGAGGCGCTGGTCAAGAATCTCGATCTGGCGCGGGAGACGCTGGAGACCGACGGTGAGGTCATCGACTGCGACGACAAGACGCCGGCGCGCTTTCTCGTGCATGCCTGGAATACGATCCAGGCCGGCAAGGCGAAAGCGTTCCGCAAGCGCATCGACGGCCTGATCCTCAAGCTCTCGGATATCCTGAAGTCGGACTTCACCAAGTCCGACAAGGCGCGCAGCCCGGAGATCCTGAAATCGGCGGTCGGCGATACCTTCGACACCGATTTCGACTTCGATGCGATGTCGCGCGTCCTTGTCGAGGGATCGCATGCCGACATGTTGAGCCCCGAGCGGCGCCGGCGCATCGAGGCCGTGCTGATGGTCCTCCAGTCGCAACGCTTCTATGGCCCCGGCCGGGCGTCAGGCCGCTGGGTCGAGGACGTCGAGCCCTATACCTTCGTGTTCGACAATTGTGCCGACGCGATGGATGCATTCCGCGATCGCCTGCCGCAGATGGTCGATTTCATCGAGGCGGTCAGCATCGCCGAGCTGGAAATCGAGAACAAGTACCGGCCCGAGCTTCACGACCCATTCTTCCAACGGCTCGACGAGAGCGAGTTGACCGCGGACGACCTGGCGCTGTTCCCGTCCTACCTTGTCTGCCTGCGCGACGGGGAGAGCGATGCGGTCGAGACCGTGCGGGCGCTGGAGGCGATCGCCTCCGGGTTCCCGGTCAAGGTCCTGATCCAGACCGACGACATTCTCGGCGATTCGTCGCCGGAGCCGCCGCGCGCCTCGTTCGCCGGCGGCAGCGCCCGGCTCGCCGCGATGGCGCTCGGCGTCAACAACGCCTATGTCTTCCAGACCGCGAGCGCCAGTTTGTTCCGGCTGCAGGAGCGGGTGCTCAAGGGCATGCTCTACGAGGGCCCGGCGCTGTTCAGCGTCTATTCGGGCGCGACCAAGACGGTGTCGGGCATATCGCCCTACCTGCTGTCGGCGGCCGCGACCGAATCGCGGACCTTTCCGTCGTTCACCTACGACCCCGCGGCCGGTCCCGACTGGGCGTCGCGATTCGATATCCGCGACAATCCGCAGGTCGAATCGACCTGGGCGAGTCATGTGCTGACCTATGAGGACGAGGCGCTGCAGCGCAGCTCCGAAGCCGTCGCCTTCACCCATATCGACTTCGCGATCTGCGACTCCCGGTTCGAGAAGCACTGGGTGCCGACCAGCCGGAGCAAATGGATGGACACGATGATTTCGGCGAGCGATCTGCTCGCGCGCGAGGGCAACGGCGCCGCCAGCGTGGTCCCCTATGTCTGGACGATCGACGGCGATGGTTGCCTGCGGCGGACCGTCGTCGACGACCGGCTGCTGAACAGTGCACGCCGCTGCGCCGAGACCTGGCGCAGCCTGCAGGAACTCGGCGGCATCGACAACTCGCATGCGCGGTGCCAGCTCGAGGCCGCGCGGGCCGAATGGGAGCAGGAGCGACAGCGCTTGAGCGGCGCCGCGGAAGTGGCCGAGGCCGTCGCCGCCGCACCCGCCATAGCGGAATCTCCGGTGGCGGCGCCTGCCGAGGAAACCGCGCCGGCGCCCGATAGCGGCGTCGATGCCGCGGAGGCGCGCGCGCCCGACGAGCCCTATATCGAGACCGCCCGCTGCACGACCTGCAACGAATGCACCCAGATCAACAACAAGATGTTCGTCTATAACGAGAACAAGCAGGCCTACATCGCCGATCCCGATGCCGGCAGCTACCGGCAGATCGTGGAGGCGGCGGAGAGCTGCCAGGTCAGCATCATCCATCCGGGCAAGCCGCGCAATCCGGACGAGCCGAACCTCGCCGAGCTGATCGAGCGGGCCGAGCCCTTCAACTGAGCGCCGCCGGCCGTCTGCGCCTCACGCCTGGGCATCGATCCGCATCATATCGGCGCATTTCTCGCCGATCATGATCGCCGGTGCGTTCGTGTTGCCCGATACCAGCGTCGGCATGATCGAGCAGTCTGCGATCCGGACGCCCTGGAGGCCGCGCACGCGCAATCGGTCATCGACGACGGCGCCCTCGTCCCGGCCCATCCGGCAGGTCGATGTCGGATGGAAGATCGTCGTGCCGCGTTGGCGGATATGCTCGAGTAGCGCGGCGTCATCGGTGCGATCGGATCCGGGCTCGATCTCGGCTTCGACGTATTTCGCGAATGACGGCGCGCCGGAAATGCGGCGGGCCAGCTTCAGCCCTTCGATCAGGACGCGCCGGTCGTATTCGGTCGACAGATAGTTGGCGACGATTCGCGGGTGCTCACGCGGGTCGGGAGACCGGATGGTGATTTCGCCGCGGCTTTCGGGTCGGAGCTGGCAGACCGAGGCGGTCACGCCAGACCAGGGGTGAAGGCCGGCCCCGGGCTTGTCCGCGCTGAAGGGGATGAAATGGAACTGCAGATCCGGCGTCTTCGATTCGGACATTACCTTGGCGAAAAGGCAGGCGTGGCCGGCCGAGAAGGTCAGGGGCCCGCGGCGGCGGAACAGGTAATCGAGGCCGATCCATAGCCGTCGCAACAGGTTGTTGACGTCGTCATTGACGGAGATCGGTCTGTTCAGCCTGTAGATCGAGCGAATCTGGAGATGATCCTGCAGATCGCGACCGACGCCGCGCAAATCGTGGTGTACGTCGATGCCGGCGCGCCGCAGAACGTCGGCCGGGCCAATGCCGGAGAGCTGCAGGAGCTGCGGCGAATTGACGGTGCCGCCGCAGAGCACGATCTCGCCACGGGCCGTGGCCGTCGCCGCGCGGTCGCCTTGTTTGTACCTGACGCCGGTCGCCCGCGTTCCGTCGAAGGTCAGGGCCGTGGCGAGGGCGCCGGTTTCGATCTTCAGGTTCGCGCGGCCTCGGATCGGCTTCAGATATCCGGCGGCGCTCGAACAGCGCAAGCCGTTGCGCGCGGTGGTCTGGAAATAGCCCACGCCCTCCTGGGTCGGCCCGTTGAAATCGTCGTTGAAGGGCAGGCCCACCTCCCGGGCCGCGGCGATGAACGCCTCGCAGATCT
This sequence comes from Rhodospirillales bacterium, assembly GCA_020356105.1. Classification (GTDB taxonomy): domain Bacteria; phylum Pseudomonadota; class Alphaproteobacteria; order UBA8366; family JADFVY01. The sequence continues at coordinate 3,084,192 of CP070634.1, forward strand.
CTCGCCTGTCGCGAATGTCCGACACATGCAACGGGCCGCCGATCCCATGCAGGTCGCTGGCGCCGCGCTCCTGGTCCTCGGACTTGATGAAGTAGGGCAGGACGTCGTCCCATGCCCAGCCGACATTGCCCAGCTGGCGCCAGTGATCGTAATCCGCGGGCTGGCCGCGCATGTAGACCAGCCCGTTGATGGCGCTGGAGCCGCCCAGAACCTTGCCGCGCGGCCAATGGATTCGCCGGTTCCCGAGCGCCGGCTCGGGCTCGGTGTCATAGCCCCAGGACAGCGGCGACAGCATGGTCCTGTAATATCCGACGGGGATGTGGAGCCAGGGGTTCCGGTCGCGCGGACCCGCTTCCAGCAGTAGCACCCTGGTCTTCGGGTCGGCGGACAGCCGGTTGGCCAGCACGCATCCGGCGGAGCCCGCTCCGACGACGATATAATCCCAGTCACCCATCATGGTCTTGATCTTCCCTCCGATGCGGCGGCGGGTCCCAGTTTAGTCCCTGCGCGGCCCGGCGAAAGCCGCGATCTGCGTCGGTCCGGCCGAGCCGAACAGCCCCGCGCGCCCCGGTCGCGGCTTCGGGATTGCACTTCGCGGCGGAACGGGCCACCCTTGATCCGCCCGCTGCCGCGGGCACTGGCAAATTGGATGCGAGTCGGAGCGGCCTCATGAGCGCAACATCACAAACCCCGTTCACCGCGACGGTGGTCGACCGCCTCTCGGTCCGCGTCGTCGTCGATTCCCGCTACGAGCGCTTCCTTCCCGACGCTGAGCACCCGCATGTCGCGATCGAGCATGTGCGGCGAATCCCCGGCCGGCAGATGACGACGCTGGCCGGCGAATGGGGCCTTGCGCTGCACCTGGAATCGGAGGCCGACGGCGCGCGCAGCGCCTATCTCCTCGATTTCGGCTACACGCCCGAGATCCTCAACCGCAATCTCGACCTGCTCGACATAGACCCGGCCCGATTGAGCGGCCTGATCCTCAGCCACGGCCACCGCGACCATTACGGCGGCCTCGAGGGATTCGTCGCCGCCCATCGCGCCCGGATGCCGGGTGAGATCCCGCTGTTCGTGGGTGCCGAGGAGGCGTTCAGCGTTCGCTGGGTGCCCGAGGGGCCGCCGCGCGAGCCCGGCGGGACGCCGGAGATGGTCTGCTGGGGCGCGCCGAACCGCACCGCGCTGACCGCGCAACAGGTCATGCCCGTGTGCTGCGAGGCGCCGCGGGTTCTCGACGGCCCGTTCACATCGGGCTACATCGCGCGCGATTCGTTCGAGGAGATCACCGGCAACTCGAAGCTGGAAAGCTTCGAACATTTCTCGGAGGCCGAACGGCGCGGCGAGCTGATCTTCGACACCCATCCCGAGGAGCACGCCACCTGCTATCTCGTGCGCGGCAAGGGCCTGGTCGTCATCTCGTCCTGCGGCCATGCCGGGATCGTCAACTCGGTCAAGACGGCGATGGCTGTCGCCGGCACCGACAGGCTGCACGCCGTGATCGGCGGTTTTCACCTTGCGGCCTCGAAGCCGGACTATATCGAGCATACGGTCGACGAGCTCGAGGCGCTGGCGCCCGACCTCGTCTTGCCCATGCACTGCACGGGAACCGGCTTCATCGAGTCGATGCGCCGGCGCATGCCCGAGCGGCTGATCACCTCGAATCTCGGCAGCCGGTTTACGCTCGGCGTCTAGGACGCGGTTCCCGTGCGCGGCCCCGGCAGGACCGGGAATGGCCCGGCGAATTGCCGAGGCCCGGCCGGCAGAGCCACCGAACGCGCGCGGCGCGGCTCGAAGCGCCTGGCGCGCTAGCCCTGGTCCGCGAAACCGAGCAGGACGTTGACGGTATTGACGCCGACATCCTCGACCGCGTAGCCCCCTTCCATCAGGAACAGCGTCGGCAGGCCGAGCGCGCCGATCATGCCGCCATAGGTCTTGAAATCGCCCTGGGTCAGCTTGAAGAAGCTGATCGGATCCTTCTCATAGGTGTCGACGCCCAGGGAGATGACCAGGACGTCGGGGCCGTAACGCCCGATCCGCTCGAGCGCGTCGGCCAGGGCCTCGCGCCAGACGGCGAACGGCGTGCCGGGCGGCATCGGATAGTTGGCATTGAAGCCCTCGCCGTCGCCTTCACCGATCTCGTCGGCATAACCGACGAAGTGCGGGAAGGCGTTCTCCGGCTCGCCGTGGAGCGAGAGATAGAAGGCGTCGGCGCGCGTATAGAAGATGTCCTGGGTGCCGTTGCCGTGGTGGAAGTCCGGGTCGAGGATCGCGACCCGATCGGCACCGTTGTCGAGGAAATATTGCGCGGCGATCGCCGCATTGTTCAGGAAACAGTAGCCGCCATACATGTCCTTGGCTGCGTGGTGGCCCGGCGGCCTGCAAAGGCCGAAGGCCGCGCCCTGGCCGTCGCGAATTGACTTGGCGGCCGTCAGCGCGACCTCGGCGCTGCTCAACGCCGCCCGCCAGGTCCCCTCCACCATCGACGTTTCCGCGGCCAGGGCGTAGTAGCCGACCTTGCCGTCGATATGTTCGGGGATCCGCAGCCGCTGGCGGCGTGCAGGCCACACCGTCGGCAGGATCTGGTGCCCGTAACCGGCCTCGGTCCATTGCCGCCAGGCGGATTTGAGAAAATCCAGATAACCCCGATCGTGGACCCGCTCCAGGGGCGCCTCGCCGAAGGCCTCGGGGTCGACGACCCGTCCCAAATCGGTCTCGCGCAGGCGGTCGAGCACGAACTCCACGCGCTTCGGGCATTCGAATGGCGGCACCAGCTGGCCGGCGTAGAGTTCGCCTTCGGGCTGATGAAGGTAGTGGTCTTCCGAATACACCGTCAGCATGGGCTCGCCTTGGCCAACAGGAGAAAAGGGCCCGGAGGTCTTCCGGGCCCTTTCAGCGCTGCGTGGTTACTTCTGCAGCTCCGTCCAGATCGCCGTGTAGATCTTTTGCACGTCCGGCGGGCAGGGCGGGACGAACTGCCCCGAGCCGACGAATTCCTCCGGGATCACCACTTCGGGCGCCGTCGCCATATCCTCGGGCATGTACTTCTCCGAGCCCTTGACGCCGTTGGCGTAGCGCGCGAACGCCGAGATCAGCGCGGCGTTCTCGGGCTCCATGATGAAGTTCATGAACGTCTTGGCGTTTTCGACGTTCTTGGCGTCCTTCAGGATGGCGACGCTGTCCATCCACAAGGAATAGCCTTCCCTGGGATAGCCATAGTGCACGTTCGGGTTCTTGAGGCGGGCCCGGAAGGCGGCGCCGTTCCAGTAGAGCGAGGCGGCAAGGTCGCCCGAGGCGATCTTCTCGATGACGCCATACTCCATGGACAGCCACTTGGGCTTGGCCGCCAACAGCACGTCGCGCGCCTTCTTCAGCGCCGCCTTGTCGCTGGTGCAGGGTTTGCTGCCGATGTAACGAAGTGCCGTGCCCATGACATCGCCCATTTCCGGAGCGACGTTGATCTTGCCGACCAGTTCCGGCGGCGGATCGAAGATGATGGCGGAGGTATTGATGTCGCCGTTGTAGACGGCCGTGTCGACCATCACACCGACGCTACCCCACTGCCACGGCACGGTGTAGTGACGGCCGGGGTCCCAGTCGACGTCTTGCCAACGCTTTTCCAGGTTCTTGAAGTTGGGCATCTGATCGGGCCGCGCCTCGAGCAGCAGGCCTTCTTGAATCCAGATCGGCACATAGTTCGACGAGGGTACGACCATGTCGAAGTTGTGGCCGCCGGCCTTGACCTTGGCGAGCGCCATGTCGTTGTCGTCGTAGCCGGTGACCGTAACCTTGATGCCGGTTTCTTTTTCGAACTTCTCGAGCAGCTCCGGGCTGGTGTAGTTGCCCCAGTTGAAGAGATTCAGCTCGCCTGCCGCTTCGGCTCCCCCGCTGGCCAATATCAGGGCGAGGCCCGCGGCCACCGCTGTCCACTTCCACCTCATTGGAAAGTCTCCTCCTTGCATGTGGGAATTGAATTCAATTCAAATGCTTAACGTTACCGAATCCTCCGGTTGAGGAAAAAGAAAATCGTCACCATCGCAACGGATACCGCGAGGAGAACCGACGAGATCGCGTTGACCTCGGGCGTGATGACCCGGCGCAGCTGACCGAGCATGTAAGTGGGCAGCGTGTCCTGGCCGGCCGACTTGACCAGCTCGGTGATGACCACGTCGTCGAGCGAGATGACGAACGCCAGCATGAGCCCGGCCAGGATGCCCGGCCAGAGCAGCGGCAAGGTCACCCGGCGGAACGTCTGCCATCGTGTAGCGTAAAGATCCGCGGCGGCGGTCTCCAGCGTCAGATCCATGCCCTCCAGCCGGGCGCGGATCGGCAGATAGGCGAACGGGATGCAGAAAGCGGTATGGGCGAGGATGAGATAGCCCATGCCGTGGTAATCGGTCACCGTCTTGACCGAGGCGAACAGTATGAGCAGCGCCACGGCGGTGACGATCTCCGGCACCATCAGAGGCTGGTTGATCATCGCGTAAATGGTGGTCAGCCCCCTGTAGGGTCTGGTGCGCGTCGTCCCCAGCGCCGCCATCGTCGCCAGGCAGGTCGCGATGACCGATGCCGTGCTCGCCAGGTAGATCGAGCGGATCGTCGCGTCCTGGACCAGTTCGTTTTCCCAGGCGGCCACGTACCAGCGCAGGGAAAAGCCCTCCCAGAAGGCGAGCGACACGCCGGCGTTGAACGAATAGACGACGAGCGGCACCAGGGGCGCGTAGAGCAGGACGAAGCAGATCACGGCCATTTCCGTGAAGCCAGTCTGTTTCCGCACGGAAAACGACCGCGGGCGCATCACCGATCGGGCGAGGCCTCTGGTATCAGCCATGACCGTCCCCGGATTTGGTGGCACTGCGTACGTAGACCAGAAGCGCCACCATCACCAACGCCAGAAGCGTCAGCGCGAGGGCCGAACCGAGGGGCCAGTTCCGGCCCTGTCCGAATTGCAGCCCGATCAGGTTCCCCAGCATCATGTTCTTGCCGCCGCCGAGAATTCGCGGCGTCACATAGGCGCCGAGCGCCGGGATGAACACCAGGATCGACCCCGCGACGATACCCGGCTTGACGAGCGGCACGATGATCCGCCGGAGTACCTTGAAACGCGTCGCGTAGAGATCGTAACCGGCCTCGACCAGGCGGAAGTCGAGCTTTTCCATCGACGCGTAGATCGGCAACACCATCAGGGGCAGGTAGACGTAGGTCATCCCGACCATGACCGCGAAGTCCGTATACAGCATCTGGATCGGCTCCTCGATCAGCCCGAGCGACGTGAGGATCGTGTTGATGACCCCCTTGTTGCGGATCACCTCCATGATCGCGAAGGTGCGGATCAGCAGGTTGGTCCAGAACGGAATGGTGATGAAGAACAGCCACAGATTACGGGATTTCTGGGGCCGGGTCGCGATGAAGTAGGCGGTCGGGAATCCTAAAACGAATGCCGTCAAGGTGGTCAACAGGGAAAGCTTGACCGAGCGCCAGAGGATCGAGATGTGGGCATCGGCGATCGACAGGGACTCGTCGAAGATATCGCGCTGAAGCAAGACGTTGAACCAGCCGTCGAGCGATATCTTCCACTCCACGCCGCCATACGGTCCGGCCGACAAGAAGGAATAGACCAGCATGATCAGCAACGGTCCCGACGCGGCGCTGAAAAGAACGATCAGTGCCGGCGTCGACAGTAGGAGATGTCGGCGCACCTCGGCGCGGCCGGCGCTTTCCGCAGTGTCGGCGGTCCGCTGCTCGCTCGCGGCATCCGCCGTTTCCGTCACTTCCTCGCGCGCGCTCATGTCAGTCCCTTAGAACCTGGATCGCCTCCGGTTCGATGGCGATGCCGACCTTCTCGCCAAGACCGAACAGCGCTTGCCCGCTGCGCGTATTCTGGACCCGCGCCATGAAGGGGCCCCCGTCGGGAAGGGTCAGGTGATAATGGGTGTCGGTGCCGCAATAGACGATGTTGTGCAATTCGCCGTGCAACAGGGCGGTCTTCCCTTGCGGACACAGGACCGCCCGCTCGGGTCTGACGGCGATCGTTACCTGGCCGTCGGCGTCGATATTCTCCGGCAGGGCGGCGCTGATCTCCGCCCCCGAGGCAAGCCTCAGCTTGGCCCGCTGGCCATCGGCGGCGAGCACCTCGGCCTTGAGAAAATTGGTATCTCCGATGAAATCGGCGACGAAGCGCTCGCAGGGGTGGTCGTAGATCTCGTGTGGCGGTCCGACCTGCAGCACGCGGCCCTGGTTGAAGACCGCAACCCGGTCGGACATGGTCAACGCCTCTTCCTGATCGTGGGTGACGAAGACGAAGGTGATCCCGGTTTCGTGCTGCAGCCTCTTGAGCTCGATCTGCATTTCCTTCCTGAGCTTGTAGTCGAGCGCCGACAGAGGCTCGTCCAGCAGCAGCACCTGCGGATGGGGCGCGAGCGCGCGGGCCAGCGCCACGCGTTGCTGCTGGCCGCCCGAGATCTGGTCCGTGCGACGCGACGCCAGCGCCTCCATCTTCACCAGGCGCAGCATCTGCGCGACCGTGGCCTTGATCTCGGACCGCGGCTTGCCCAGCATCTCGAGGCCGAATCCGATGTTCTCGGCGACAGTCATGTGGGGAAACAGGGCGTAGTTCTGGAACACCGTGTTGACCGGCCGCTGGTAGGGCGGCAAATGCCCGATGGGTTGTCCGTGGAGCAGGATCTGGCCCTTGGTCGGATGGTCGAACCCGGCGATCAGGCGCAGCAATGTCGTCTTGCCGCAGCCAGACGGCCCGAGCAGCGTGAAGAACTCGTTCTCTCTGATCGTTAACGAGACCCCGTCGAGCGCCCGGATCTCGGTCTCGCCGCTTCCGAACAGCTTGGTGACGTCCCGGGTTTCGATGGCCACCGCCCCACTCGTGGCCGCTCCCGATTCGCTGTCTTGCGCGCCTTCAGCCAAACCTCGTGACTCCTCCCCGCGACCGCCGGTGGCAAATGCCGGCAGAGTGTCCCACAGGTCAGGTACCACTTCAATGCGTCGTTGAGGGCGGCGATCCGGGGGAACGACGCGACCCCGGCCGACGCTGCGGCGGGCCTTCGAACCTCAGAATCGGCGATGCGCCGACCGCTGTTGGCGCGGCACGAATCGCCGTCGGTGGCGGGACCGTCCGCGAGATGCGCCCGGGCACGGGATCGCGGACAGGGACGGCGAATCGCGTGCGCGGCGGGCGGGAAGACCCGCCGGTCTATGTGTCGAGCTTTCGGATCAGGGACAGCTGCTTGTCGCGCCACGGCATCGCGGTCTCGAGTTGCGCCGCCAGGCTCATCAGCAGCGCATCGTCACCGAACCTCGCCGCGAGATGGACGCCGACCGGCAGATCATCGTCGGTCCAGTGCAACGGCAGGGACAAGGCGGGCTGGCCGCTGGCATTGAAGGCCGCGGTGAAGGGCGAGTAGGCGAAGACGCCGTCGGGTCCCGTCCGGTAATCGAGGAAATCCTCGTTGTCGGGCCTGAAGCGGCCGACTTTCGCCGGCGGCTCGGCCAGGGTCGGCGTCAGGAGCACGTCGATATCCGCCATTTGCCCGGCCATTTGCCTGCCGAACGCGTGCACCACCGAGACCGACTGGAGATAATCGGCGCCCGACAGGCCCGCGGCCATTCTGACGGCGCCTCTGGTTACGCCGTCCAGTTTGGGCTCGTAGGCGCTCGGCTCTTTCGACCTGGCGAAAACCGCCAGCGCCGTTCCGCAGGCGACGATGTTCGTCCAGGCCCGCATCATCGGCCGGATCTCGATGGTGCCCCTGAACTCGTCGACATGGTGCCCCAGCCCCTCGAGCGCCGCCGCGGTGTTCTCGATCGCCTTGCGGCAGTCGCCGTGAACCGCGTCGCCGGAAAACGATGTCGTCAGATAGGCGATCTTCAGCGGGCCGGGGTCGCGGTTCATGGCCGCCGCGAAACCCTCGGCCATGGGCGGCGGCCAGTAGGGCGCGCCGAGATCGGGGCCGGCGGTCGCGTCGAGCAGGACGGCGGTGTCCCGCAGACTGCGGGTCAGAAACCCGTCGATGGCCATCCCCGCCCAGCCCTCGCCGGCGCCGGGGCCGTCCGGCAATCGCGCGCGCGTCGGCTTGAAGCCGACGAGACCGCAGCTCGACGCCGGTATCCGCACCGAGCCGCCGCCGTCGGATCCATGCGCGACGGCGACGATCCCCGCGGCCACGGCGGCCGCGGCGCCGCCCGAGGAGCCGCCGGAGGTATGCGCGGTATTCCACGGGTTGCGGGTCGGTGCGCCGTTGGCGCCGGCCTCCGTGACCGGGCCGATGCCGAATTCGGGCGACGCCGTGCGGCCGAAAGCAACGAGCCCCGCCGCCTTGAGCCGCAGATAGATCTCGGAATCGTAGGTGTGGACCGTACCCTTGTAGAGGTTGGAGCCGCTGGTCGTCGGCAACGCCACGGCCTCGGCGCCCAGATCCTTCAGCAGGAACGGCACGCCGGTCATGGGACCGTCCGGCAGACCCTCTGCGATCGCGCTTCGCCCGGCCTCCTCGGCCATCACCGTGATGGCGTTGAGCAACGGGTTGAGACGCCGGGCGCGGGCAAGGGACGCATCCAGCAGCTCCGTCGCCGTGACCTCGCCGCGGGCGACCAGAGCCGCCAGCCCGACCCCATCATGCTCCTGGTAGCCGTCCATCCTGACCGTCCCTTGTGCGGGAAACGCTGCGTGCCGGGATGGTACCCGTTCACCGGTTGCTGGCAAGGCCATTCGATCGCATCGTCACCCTTTTTCCAACCGGCCCCCGGGGCGATGCGCCTCCGCGTCGCGGCCGCCGGGGACGAGGGGCATGGCCCGTGTCACGCGCCGCCGAGCGCCCGCCCGGACCCGCGAGCGCGGCCGCGGATGTCGCATCCACGGTCGATGGCGGGCCCTTCCGCCGGCGCC
>CP070634.1:3093187-3125708 GCA_020356105.1 Rhodospirillales bacterium
GACGATGCCTATTTCATCGCCTGGTCGAGTGGCCGCAACTACGACGAGAGGATGCCGTCGACCGGCGGCTGGCGGGACCGGCAGCGCGGCCTCGACGTCTACGGCGCCTTCCTCAGCGTTCAGGACGGCTCGCTGCGCGCGCCGCCCTTCGCGATTGCCTCCGAGATCGACTACCAGCAGATGCCGGCGATCTCCTATGACCCGACCGCCGACCGCTTTCTCGTCGTCTGGTACGATCTGCGGCGTCCGCCGACCGGTCGGGATTCCGATATCTACGGCCGCTTCGTGACGCCCAGGGGCAAGATGTCCGGGGAGTTTCTCGTCTCCGAGAACGAGGCGATCGGCACGCGGAAATTCCCGACCGTCGCCTACAGCCCGCGCAGCAGCCGCTTCCTCGTGCTGTGGGAGGACGGGCGCGGGCGGGTCAGCGGCCGGGCCCGGCAGATCTATGGCAGCCCGGTCGTTCCCTAGGGCGTTTGAATCTGCCCTCCTCGTTGCTGAGGCGCGACCTGACCCTTCGAGATGGCGCTCCGCGCCTCCTCAGGGTAAGGAGACAGCCATCCGAGCCTCATGCTGAGGAGCGGCGAAGCTGCGTCTCGAAGCATGAGGCCGCCAGGCCGTCCCGCCACCATTACGACGCCGCGTCGAGCGCCTGGCCGATGTCGGCGAGGATGTCGTCGGGATGCTCGATGCCGATCGACAGCCGCACGTAGCCTTCGGTGACGCCGGTCGCCGCCAAATCGTCCTGCGAGAGCTGCGAATGCGTGGTTGTCGCCGGATGAATCGCGAGGCTGCGCGCATCGCCGATATTGGCGACGTGGTACAGCATCTTCAAGGAATCGATGAAACCACGCCCAGCCTCCTTGCCACCCTTGAGCTCGAAGCCGACCAACGCGCCGAACCCGCCCGTAAGATACGCCTCGGCGCGACGCGCCGTCTCGCCGTCCTGGAACTTCGGGTAGATCACCTTCTCGACCGCCGGGTGGTTCTTCAGGAACGTGGCGACCGCCTCGGCGTTGCTGCAATGCTGGCGCATGCGAAGGGGCAGGGTTTCCAGCCCCTGGATGAAGTTGTAGGCGTTGAACGGGCTCATGCAGGCGCCGAGATCACGCAACAGCACGACGCGGGCGCGGATGATATAGGCGATCGGCGCGCCCAGCGCCTCCGGCACAAGGGTCGCCCAGACGGCGCCGTGGTAGCTCGGGTCCGGCTGGTTCAGGAGCGGCTGGCGCTCGGGATGCGCGGCCCAGTCGAAATTGCCACCATCGACGATGATGCCGCCGATCGAGGTGCCGTGCCCGCCGATATACTTGGTCGTCGAATACATGACGATGGCGGCGCCGTGCTCGAGCGGCCGGCACAGGATCGGGCAGGACGTGTTGTCCATGATCAGCGGAATGCCGTATTCGCGGCCGATGTCGGAGACTTCCTTGATCGGGAAGACGTGCAACTTCGGGTTCGGTAGTGTCTCGGCGTAATAGGCCCGGGTTCGCTCGTCGGTGGCCCGGCGGAAATTCTCGGGATCGGCGGGGTCGACGAAGCGGGCCTCGATACCCATGGTCTTGAGCGTGTTGGCAAACAGGTTCCAGGTGCCGCCATACAGGTCAGTCGAGCTGACGATATTGTCGCCGGCCTGGGCGAGGTTCTGCAGGCTGAAGGCCGAGGCCGCCTGGCCGGAGCTGAGCGCCAGCGCCGCAACGCCTCCCTCCAGCGCCGCAATGCGCTTTTCCAGCACGTCGCATGTCGGGTTCATGATGCGCGAATAGATGTTGCCGAGCTCCTGCAGGGCGAACAGGTTCGCGGCGTGCTCGGTGCTGTTGAACTGGTATGACGTCGTCTGGTAGATCGGCACGGCGACTGCGGTCGTCGCGGGATCGCTGCGGTAATCGCCGCCGTGCAGCACGACGGTTTCCGGATTGGTGAAATTGCCCGACATGGCATGACCTCCCTTGCGGCGGTGAATTGCACCACCTGTTTCGCAATTGTCCACGTGTTCGCGCAGATCGCGGCGCATCGTATCAAGGGGGCGCGCGGGCGAACAGCGATAACTTGACCCCGGCAATCGTTTGTTACCGCGCGTTTCCGACCATCCCGGCCGTTTCCCGACGCCATGAATTTGTCGCAAATCCGGTGGAACGCTTCTTGCGTCCTGTTCGATATCCAGTGTCTTGCGGATTGGATTTTCGAGATGAGATTTGTGACCCTATTCTTGAATGCCATGCGGATTTCGAGCCGGCTCGACTGCCGCCGCTTTGCGGTCGATCCCGGTTACCAGCGGGCGCTGGAGCGCGATCTGTGCGCCGAAGTCGCGCCGGCGCGCGTGGCGCGCCCCGCCGCAGAGAATGCCGCCGATCCGGCCTGGCGGACGGCCTGAGCAGACGAATTTAGGGTGGCCTTGTAGGGGGAGGTCATCCCCAGAGAGTCCTCTGGGGAGGTCAGAGCGGAGCCGGCCTCGGGCGGCAGATCAGGCCGGCTCCGCTCGTTCGACTCGATTCGTGGACCGCGAATCGCGCTATTCTCTTGAAGCCGAAATCCTCGACCCGCGCGGCGGTGGCCGCGGGCGAGTCAGGAGTGCTCGCTCAGCGCCTTCAGGATGTCGTAGCGCCTGATCTGGCCGACCAGTCTTCCGTCCCGCAACACCGGGAAACGCCGGAAATGACTGTCGAGAAACGTCTGCGCTGCGCTGACGATGTCGAGATCCGCGTCGAGGGTCTCGACCGGCGCGCTCATGTAGTCGCGCACCGGCCCGCCCCAATCGTCGTGATAGCGCGAGGAAAAGACGATCTTCAGACAATCCTTCTTGGACAGTACGCCGACAAGGTGCCCCGTCTCATCGACCACGGGCGCCCCCGAGATCCGCTTGTCGAGCAGCGTCTGAATTGCCTCGTGTATGTTCATGTCCGGCGCGAAGGTGACCAGCCCGGTCGCCATCACATCTGCGACGGTCCGGCTCATCGCTGGTCGTCTGCGCGGCACATGGGACAGATGCTGAGGACGGCGTTGCCACCGCACGACCCCTTCAGGGGACCCCGGCCGAGCAGCATCCCGGCGCCGAGGCCGAGGATTGCCACTCCGATCACAGCGAAGCTCAACAGGAATACGGTCACGACGAACGCTCCATGCTCAACCGCCGAAATCGTCATACAGGACGTTGTCGCGCGGCACGTTCAGCTTGTCCAGCATCGCCTGTACGGCCTCGATCATCAAGGGCGGGCCGCACAGGTAGTACTCGCAGGCGGCAGGATTCGGGTGGGTCGCCAGGTAATTACGGTAGACGACATCGTGGATGAAGCCGGTCTCGCCTGCCCAGGTATCGCCCGGGGCGGGATCCGAGAGCGCGACATGCCATGAAAAATTCGCATGGTCGCTGGCGAGGCGCTCCATCTCCTCGGCGTAATACAGGTCGATGAGGGCGCGGGCGCCGTACCAGAAACTGACGCGGCGTCCGGTCTTGCGATGTTCCAGCTGGTCGAACGCATGCGCCCGCAGCGGCGCCATGCCGACACCGCCGCCGATCAGCACAATCTCGCGGTCCGTGTCCTGCACGAAGAAATCCCCGAACGGGCCGGAGACGGTGACCGGGTCACCCTGCTTCAGGCCGAACAGCCAGGACGACACGATCCCGGGCGGGGCATCCGGTCGGCGCGGCGGCGGCAGGGCGAGGCGGATGTTGAGCAGCAGGAAATCCGTCTCGCCGGGATGGTTGGCGAGCGAGTAGGCGCGCGAAACCGGTGCGGTCGAGCGGGCGGTCAGCTTGCGCAGGCCGAGCCGGGCCCACCCGGGCTCATGGGCAGGGTCGACGGCGATCTGGGTGAACGGCAAGGTAAATGGTGGCGCCCTGACCTCGACATAGGAGCCAGCCTGGAAGCTGCGGTCCCGTCCCTCTGGCAGGCTCAGGGTGATCTCCTTGATCAGCGGCGCCACCGTGCGGGTTCGCGCGACGGTGCAAATCCAGGTTTCCGCCGCCAGAAGCTCGGGCGCCACGACAACCGCGAGGTCGCCGCGCACCACCACCTGGCAGGCTAGGCGCAGTCCGGCGGCGAGGTCGGTCTCGCCCAACGTCGTCTGCTCGACCGGCAGCGCGTCGCCGGCGCCGCGAACCGTCACCCGGCACAGGCCGCAGGTGCCGGCGCCGCCGCAACTCGTCGGCAGCCGCACCCCGCCCTGTTCGAGCGCGCCCAGCAGCTTGTCGCCGAAGCGGGCGTCGATCACCCGCTCCTCGTTCACGGTGATCCGGGCGACGCCCCGCGGCATCAGCAGCGCCCGCGCGCCCAGCACGATGAAGGCGAGCGCCATGATCAGGGCGGTGAACACCGAGCTGCCGAGCAGGATCTCCGTCATCGCCGCCTCATCATCCGAAGTCGAGCCCGGCGAACACCGCAAAGCCCATCGACATGAAACCGGTCAGGATGAAGGCGAGGCCCAGCCCGCGTAGACCGGCCGGCACGGCGCTCTCGTCGAGCCGCTCGCGCAGCGCCGCGAGCGCCCAGATCGCCAGCGCCCAGCCGACCCCGGAGCCGAAGCCGTAAACCACGCTCTCGGGCAAGGTGTAGCGTCGTTCGACCATGAACAGGCTGGCGCCGAGAATGGCGCAGTTCACGGTGATCAGCGGCAGATAGATGCCGAGCGAGCGGTAGAGCCGCGGTACGTAGCGATCGAGCACCATCTCGAGGATCTGCACCGTGGCGGCGATCACGCCGATCGCCGCAATCAGCACGAGGAAGCTGAGGTCGACATCGCCGAGCCCGAGCCAGGAGAGCGCACCGGGCCCGAGCAGGCGGGTGAACAGCAGATTGTTGACCGGCACCGTGATGGTCTCGACGACGATCATCGCAAGGCCCAGCCCGAACGCGGTCTCAAGGCGGCGGGAAACGGCAAGGAAGGTGCACATGCCGAGGAAATAGGCGAGCGCCAGATTGTCGCTGAAGATCGCGCGCAGCAGCAGCTCGCTCATCGCGGCACCTCTCCGGATTGCGGCTCGGGGGCTGGCTCGGCCTGCTCAGGCCGGAGGACGCGGACGACCCATACGGCAAGGCCGAGCAGGAAGAAGGCGCTTGGCGGCAGCGCCATCAGCCCGAGCGGCGTGAACCAGCCGCCCTCGGCCTCGGTCGGTAGCACGGCGATTCCCAGCAGCGTTCCGGCGCCGAACAGCTCGCGCACGGCGCCGATCGCAACCAGGATCAGCGCGTAGCCGAAGCCGTTGCCGATCCCGTCGAGCAGGGCGGCGCCCGGCGAGTTCTTCATCGCGAAACCCTCGGCCCGACCGAGCACGATGCAGTTGGTCACGATCAGGCCGACGAACACGCTGAGCCGCTTGCTCATCTCGAACATGTAGGCTTGCAGCACCTGGTCGACGACGATGACCAGCGAAGCGATGATGGTGATCTGAACGATCAGCCGGATCGAGCGCGGCACCTGATTGCGAATCAGGCTGATGATGCCGTTCGATAGCGTCAGCACGAAGATCAGCGCGGCGCTCATCACCAGCGCGGTCGACAGCGCGGTCGTCACCGCCAGCGCCGAGCAGATGCCGAGCACCTGCAGGGTCAGCGGGTTTGTCGCGAGGATCGGGTCGACCAGGATGCGGCGGCGTTCGCTCATCCCGACGCCTCCTTGCCGAGGCGCTCGAGATACGGCCCGTAGCCGTCCGGGCCGAGCCAGAAGCGCAACAGGTTGGTCACGCCGGTGCTGGTGCGGGTCGCGCCGGAGATCCCGTCGACCTGGTGCGGACCCGCGCCTTCGCCCCTGACGACCTCGATCCGCACACGGCCTGTCGCGTCGGCCACCTGCTTGCCGCCCCACAACGCCTGCCAGGCCGATTCGACGATTCGCGCGCCGAGGCCCGGCGTTTCGTCCTGCTCATAAAAGATCAGCGCGGCGATGGTGTTGAGATCGGCCTCGAGGGCGAGGTAGCCCTTCAGCGTTGACTGATATCCGGCGCCGCGCACCGGCAGGACGACGAATGCCAGCCTGTCGCCTTCGCGCAGCTCGAACACCGTGGCGACATCCTCGCGCTCGCCAAGCCCGGCCATGTCGCGTTCGGGCGGCAGCGCGCTATCGGTGCCCGGATCAAGGGGGGCGTACGCGCCGGTGTCGAGCGCGACGAGGCGCGGCTCCGGTGTGCCGCCGCCCAGGATCTCGAGAATGCCGGTCAGCTGCGCCGCACTTTCCCGGAACCGGTTGGCTTCCTGCAGCGGCTGCAGCGTCACCGCGGTGATCGAGACAACCAGCGAGCAGACGAACGCGACCAGGAAGGCGATGCCGATGGTCTTGCCCGGGCTGTCGTTGGGCAGGGCGAGGAAACCGCGCCACCAGGCGAGCGGATTGGCGCTAGCCATGGCCGGGTCTCCAGGCCAGGGCGCGGTCGAGCAGCGGCGCGAAGAGGCCGCCCAGCAGCGCGGCGAAGACGATGCCGTCGGGCTGATCCGGGTCGGCAAGCCGGATTACGAGGACCAGCGCGCCGACCAGCGCCCCATGCAGCAGCCGCGCCGCCGTGCCCCGGGCCGCGCCTTCGGGGGAGGCCGCGAGGAACAGCACCCCGGCCGCGACGGCCCCGATCCCGAAATGCGTCCACCATTCCGGTTCGCCCAGCAGCACCCCCGCCGCGGCGAGACCGGCGGCCGCCCCCACCGCGACCTGCCAGGCAAGCTCTCCGCGCAGCGTGAGCACGACGGCGCCGGCGAGACACGTCGCCGCGAACAGGGGATCGGGGGAGAGGCCGAACACGTCGAGAGACTCGAAGCTGCCCTCGGGGAAGGAGAAGAGGGCGAATGAGAGACCGATCAGCGCCGGCGGCAGGACCGGCCGGCCGCCGAAGATCTCGCGTCCGAAGACGGCGCCGAAGCTGAGTGCGACGATCGCCGCGCCCCATCCGACCGGGCCCGGCAGCATGACGACGAAGCCGATCGCGAAAGCCGGCAGGCCGGGGCCGAGCGGGCGCCCCGCCCGGCGCGCGAACAGCAGCGCCCAGCCGTAGGCGAGGGCCAGCGCGACGGCGAGGAGGACGAGCCGCTGGCCCGCCGTTTCCGGACCGTCGGCATAGAGCCGCACCGCCAGGGGCGGGGCTAAGGCCAGCACCCACAGGGCGTCGTGACGGTTGCTGTCGGAGATGTTCATAGCGTGCGCCTCCGGGGCCAGCCTAAGTCCGGAACGCGGACCTGACAACGGTGCGGGACGGCGCCGAGACGATTCGCCCACACCGGTTCCGAACGGCATGGGCGGATGCCGGCATTTCGCCGCGATGGCCGTCGCTGCCGTTTGCCACAACGGGCGGTGCGATCCGAACCGATTTCTGCTAGGTTCCCGCCTGCTTGGCGGCAAGGGAACACCGGTGAATGAATGGCGAGACCGGCTTCGTATTCGCAATGATCGGGATAGCGGCGGCGCTGATGGCCAGCAACCGCGTGCGCTTCGATATCGTCGCGTTGCTGGTGGTGCTGGCGCTGATGCTGAGCGGCGTGCTGACTGTCGGCGAGGCGCTGGCGGGATTCGGCAGCTCCGTCGTCGTTCTCGTCGCCGGCCTCCTGGTGGTGGGGGAGATGCTGGACCGCACCGGCGTCGCGCGCGCCGTCGGCGACTGGATCCTCAAGCACGGCGGCACCAACGAGACCCGTCTGCTGGTCCTGGTCATGGTCGGCGCCGGCCTGCTGGGCGGGGTGATGAGCTCCACGGCCGTGGTGGCCATCTTCATTCCGATCGTGCTGCGCATCGCCGCCGAGACCAATCACAGCGCGTCGCGCATGCTGCTGCCGATGTCCTATGCCGCCCTGGTCAGCGGCATGCTGACGCTGATCGCAACGACCCCGAACATCGTCGTGCACGAGGAGCTCAAAGGGGCCGGGTTCGCCGGATTCGGCTTCTTCAGCTTCACGCTGGTCGGCGCCGCCGTGCTCGCGGTCGCCGTCATCTATATCCTTCTGATCGGCCGGCGACTTCTGTCCGGGGCAGCCCCGATCGCGGAATCGGGCCGGGCCGGCCGCTCCCTCTTCGAACTCTGGGAGGATTTCCGCGTCGGCGAGAGCATCGACCGGCTGCAGATCAATGCCGGCTCCGATCTTGCCGGCAAGACGATCGCGGAGACCCGGCTTGAAAGCCGGTACCGGGTACGGATTCACGGCATTCTACGCGCCGGCCCGGGTGGCGAGGAACGGATTGCCGCGCCCGGCCCGGGCACCGAATTACGGGCGCAGGATGTCATGCTGGTCGTCGGCAGGCCCGAAGACAACGATCGGGTGCTCGCCGAACAGGATCTGACCCGGCTGCCGGCGACACAGCGCAATCGGCAGCGCTGGCTGTGGGAGCTTGGCGGCGTCGCGGTGCTGCTTCACCCCGAATCGAGACTGATCGGTAAATCGCTGCGGGAGGTGGCGTTCCGGACAACCTACGGGCTGCATGTCCTCGGGCTGCGCCGCGCCCGCAATCCGGTCGCCGACTTCAAGGACGCGAAGCTCCAGGCCGCGGACAGTCTCTTCGTCGTCGGGCCCTGGTCCCGGATCCATCAGCTGCAGTCCCGCACCCATGATTTCGTTGTCCTCGAGATCCCCAGCGAGCACGCCGAAATCGTCCCGTCCTATCGGCGCCTACCGGTGGCGCTCGTCATCCTCGTCGCCATGGTCCTGCTCACCGTCTTCGATGTGGTGCCGCTGGTCACGGCGGTGATCCTGGCGGCGCTCGCCGCCGTGTTCACGCGCTGCCTGACGATGGAGGATTCGTACCGGGCCATTCACTGGAGCAGCCTCGTGCTGATCGCCGGCATGCTGCCGCTCGCGGACGCGCTCACCAAGACGGGTGGGACCGATCTAATCGTCGACTCCCTGATCTCGACGATGGGCGGGGCCGGCCCCCATGCGATGCTGACCGTGCTGTTCTTTCTTACCGCGGCGCTCGGACTGGTGCTCTCCAACACCGCCTCCGCCGTGCTCGTTGCGCCGATTGCGATCGAAGTCGCCGGAGCGCTCGACGTCTCGCCCTATCCGTTCGCAGTGGCGGTGCTGATTGCCGCCTCCGCCGCCTTCTCGACCCCGGTCTCGACGCCGGTGGTCACCTTGGTGGTCGATCCGGGCCGCTACGGGTTCCTCGACTTCGTCAAGGTCGGCGTGCCGCTGCTGCTGCTGACCTATCTCGTCACCCTCATCGTCGCGCCCGTCCTGTTCCCGTTTCATCCGTCCTGAGGGGGCGACGTGGTGCGGGGGCGGCCCCGACAGAGGGCCGCGGAGCCTCGATCAACGGGGAAGGCGCCGGGCGGTGGAGCCTTGAAAAATCCCCGGCGGGACGCACATCAAACCACAGCGCCCGGTGCGCGGGGATGTTAAACTGAGCCCATGCCAGCGCCGGCGTCGGCATGTCAGCCCAGCAACTGGTCAGGGACGCGATCGATAGTGGAACGCATATCTAACGGAGGCCGGCGATACCGTTTGGCCGCATTGGTCCTGATGATGGGCGGTGTCATGGCGCTGCCGACGGCGGCCGCGGAGCCGGAGGAGGCGGCGCTGCTCGGCAATGTGCGGCAGCTGACCTTCGAGGGAGCGCGGGCCGGCGAGGGCTATTTCAGCCAAGACGGCACGCAGCTGATCTTCCAGAGCGAGCGCGAGCCCGGCAACCCATTCTACCAGATCTACCTGATGGACCTGGAGACCGGCGACACGCGGCGGCTGTCTCCTGGCACCGGAAAGACGACCTGTGCCTGGGTCCACCCGGATGGCGGCAAGGCGCTGTTCGCCTCGACCCATCTCGACCCGGAGGCGGTGGCCAAGCAGGAGGCCGAGCTGGCCGAGCGCGCGGCGGGCACGGCGCGGCGCTATTCCTGGAGCTTCGATCCCCATTACGACATCTTCGAGGTTCCGGTGGCGGGCGGCGAGCCGGTCAACCTGACCAATGCCATGGGTTACGATGCCGAGGGCTCCTACTCGCCGGACGGGGAGCACATCCTGTTCGCCTCCAACCGTCATGCCTATGAAGGCGGGCTCAGCGCCGAGGAGCAGTCGATCCTCGAGCGCGACCCGTCGTATTTCATGGAGCTCTATGTCATGCGCGCCGACGGCTCGGAGCTGCGGCGGCTGACCGACATGCCGGGCTATGACGGCGGGCCGTTCTACAGCCAGGACGGCACCAAGATCGTGTGGCGCCGCTTCGCCGCCGACGGCGGCAGCGCCGAGGTCTACACCGCGAATGCAGACGGCAGCGACGCGCGCGCCGTCACCCGGCTCGGCGCCATGTCCTGGGCGCCCTATTTCCACCCCTCCGGCGACTACATCATCTTCGCGACCAGCCTGCAGGGCTTCCAGAACTTTGAGCTCTACCTCGTCGATGCGGCCGGCACGCGCGAGCCGGCGCGGGTCACCTGGAGCGACGGCTTCGACGGGCTGCCGGTGTTCTCGCCGGACGGCACGCGACTCGTCTGGTCGAGCAGCCGCACGCCGGACCGCAAGCCGCAGATCTTCATCGCCGACTGGAACGATTCCGAGGCGCGCCGCCTGCTGGGTCTTGATGGCGCCGGGCCCGGCGGATCGGGGGCCGTGGTGCCGCCCGCACCGCCGCCGACCCGCGCCGGGATCGACCCCGCCGACCTGCGCGGGCACGTCGACATCCTGGCCGCCAAGGAGATGGAGGGCCGCCTTACCGGGTCCCCCGGCGAGCGCCGCGCCACCGCCTACGTCGCCGCGGTCTTCGAATCGCTCGGCCTGGTGCCGGCCGGCGATGGCGGCGGCTGGTTCCAGGAATTCGACTTTGTCTCGGCGGTCGCTCTCGGCACCGGCAACCGGCTTTCCGTGGACGTAACGGGCGCGGCCCCGGCGGTGGACCGCGACTGGCGGCCGCTCGGCCTGTCGGCGAGCGGGCCGGCCGGCCCGGCCGAGATCGCCTTCGCCGGCTACGGCCTCGTGGCGCCGGCGGAGGGCGACAGCGCGGCCTACGATTCCTATGGCGAGCTCGACGTTGAGGGCAAATGGGTGCTGATGCTGCGCTACCTGCCCGAGGACATCGCGCCGGCCCGGCGCCAGCACCTGCGTCGCTATGCCGAGCTCGGCTACAAGGCAGCGGTGGCACGTTCGCGCGGCGCGCTCGGCGTCATCGTCGCCAGCGGACCGAACGCCCAGGTCAAGGCGCAGCTGGTGCCGCTGTCGTTCGAGGCCGCGGCGGCGGGCGCCAGCCTCGCCGCGATCTCGGTCTCTGACGCGCTCGCCGATACGCTGCTGGCGCCCGCCGGCAAGGAGCTGAAGGCGCTGCAGGATGCGCTCGACGGCGGTGCGGCGGTGCCCGGCTTCGCTGTGCCCGGGATCAGCCTTGCCGCCGAGATCGATCTCGAGCCCGAAACGTCGCGCGGCCGCAATGTGCTAGCCCGACTGCCGGCCGGCGAAACGCCATCTGCAGAGATCGTCGTCATCGGCGCGCATGTCGATCATCTCGGTCGCGGCGTCGAGGGCAAGTCGCTGGCCCGCCCGGACGAGGCGGGGCAGGTCCATTACGGTGCCGACGACAACGCCTCCGGCGTCGCGGCGCTGCTCGAGATCGCCGAATATCTCGACGATCAGAAGGCGCGCGGCAGACTCACGCCGAGACGCGACATCCTGTTCGCGGCATGGTCCGGCGAGGAGCTGGGCATCCTCGGCTCGACCCATTTCACCCGCGCCTTCGCCGGCAACGCGTCGCGCGACAGCCTGCACCCGGCGATCGCCGCCTATCTCAACATGGACATGATCGGCCGGCTCGACGACCGGCTCAGCCTGCAGGGCGTCGGATCGAGCTCGGTGTGGCCGGGCGAGATCGAGCGGCGCAACGCGCCGGTGGGCCTCAACATCGTCACCAGCGACAGCGCGTTCATGGCGACCGACGCGACCGCCTTCTACCTCAAGGGCGTGCCGGTGCTGAACGCCTTCACCGGCCCGCATGCCGAGTACAGCACACCGCGCGACACTCCGGACAGCCTCAACTATGACGGCATGCGGCAGGTCGCGCGGCTCGTCGCCCTGATCGCGCGCTCGCTGGCGCTGGCGGAGGCCGCCCCCGATTATATTCGCCAGGACCCGGCGGGCGCCTCGCCGCGGCGCCGCACCTCGCGCGTCTATCTCGGTACGATCCCGGACTACACCCAGACCGACCTCGTCGGCGCCCGCATTTCCGGCGTCGCCAGTGGCGGCCCGGCGGAGGCGGCCGGGCTAAAGGACGGCGATGTCGTTGTCGAGATGGCAGACCAGGCAATCGCCAACATCTACGACTACTCGGTCGCGCTGGACGGCCTCAAGGTCGGCGTGCCGGTCGATCTGGTGGTGCTGCGTGATGGCGAGCGGGTGACGCTGAGGCTAACCCCGGGGGCACGTGAGTGAACGAAATGGACAAGATGCAAGATCGGGCGCCGGGGGCGCCTCGCGGACGCGCCGGGATGATCTGGCGGACGCTGCTGGCCGCGGCCCTGACCGGCGTCGTCATGACGCTGGCGATCCGGGCCCATGAGAGCGAACCGCCGGCGGGACGCGAATGCGTTGCGGTCGGCAGCTGGCTCGATCCGGCAACCGGCGAGACCCTGGCGACCGACGCGCTGATCGCGTCGCTGGCGCGACGGCCGGTGGTTCTGCTCGGCGAGGCCCACGACGCCGCCGAACATCACCGCTGGCAGCTTCATACCCTGGCGGCGCTGCACGGTCGCAAGCCCGATATGGTCATTGGCTTCGAGAGTTTTCCGCGACGCGTCCAGCCCGAGCTCGACCGATGGGTGAACGGCGAACTCGATGCCAAGGCTTTCCTCGAGGCGGTGGACTGGCCGACGATATGGGGATTCGACCCCGCGCTCTACATGCCGTTGTTTCACTTCGCGCGCCAGAACCGCGTGCCGATGATCGCCCTCAACGTCGAGCGGGATTTCGTCTCGCGGGTTCGCGATGAAGGCTGGTCGGCGATTCCGGTCGATGAGAGAAGGGGGCTGTCGGATCCCGTCCCGGCCGCGCCCGCGTATCGGGAGTCGCTGGCCAACATCTATCTGTTCGAGCAATCGCATGCCCAGGATCCGCATGCCCAGGATCCCGCCGCGCCGACCGACCCGCAGGCGGCGACCGACCCGCATGCGGCCGAGGAAGCCGAGGAAGAGGGTGACGCGCCCGGGGAGCCCGACGTCGCATCGGTTCTCGAAACCGAGGATTTCGCGCGTTTCGTCGAGGCGCAGCTGACCTGGGACCGGGCCATGGCGGAGGCCTTGGCCACGGCGCGCGAAGCGCATCCCGGGGCGCTGGTCGTCGGCATCATGGGCCGCGGCCATGTCGAATATCGCCACGGCGTGGCGCACCAGCTGGCCGACCTCGGCATCCCCGAGGCGGCGGCGCTGCTGCCGGTCGATCAAGAGGCAACCTGCGATGCGCTGCCCTCGGACCTCGCCGATGCGGTGTTCGTGGTTGAGCCGGCCGGTCGGCTCGTCGCGGTGGCGCCGCCGAAGGCGCGGCTCGGCATTCTGATCGCCACCACCGAGGATGGCGTGCGGGTCGCCCAGGTGATCGAAGGCAGTGTCGCCGAGGCGACCGGCATCGCGGTCGAGGACATCGTGGTCTCGGCCGCCGGCTTTCCGGTCGCCGAGGTCGGCGAGCTGATCGAGATCGTGCAGCGCCAGGCGCCCGGCACCTGGCTCCCGCTTGTCGTCCGCCGTGACGACGAGGAGATCGAGCTGCTGGCTAAATTCCCGCAATCGTTCGAGACGCCCGAATGACCCGTGTGCTGTGCGTCGCCGCGCTGGTCACGGGCCTTTCCTTCGGCGCGGCCGCGGCCGCCGGGGATCAAGAACCGCCTATCCGCCATGACATCGTCGCGACGCTCGACCCGGATCACGGGACTCTAGAGGTTACCGACGAGATCGCGGTGCGCGGTCGCGACGCGCTGGAATTCGGGCTCGCACGGTGGCTGCGGATCGAAGACGCTACGCTCGATGGCCGGCTCGTCGAAGTCGACGGGATGGGCGGCGAATGGCGCGTCGAATTGCCCGACACGGGAAGCCAACGGGTGACGCTTCGGCTGCGCGGCGTGGTCCCGTCGCCGCCGCCGGGTGCCGGGCGGGGTGCCATTCCGCCGGCCGTGTCGGGGCCGGAGGGTGCCTTCCTGTCGGGCTATGCCGGCTGGATCCCGCTTACCGCCGATGACTGGGTTGCGTATCGTCTCGCGGTCGAGGTGCCGGCGCGCCATCGCGTCGTCGCCACCGGCCGGCTCGAGCAGGAGACGCTTGGCGAGACCGCGAACCGCGCCATCTTCGCCGCCGGTTTTCCGGCCGAGCCGCCGGCCCTGTTCGCCGGACCCTACACGGTCGCCGAACGGCGCCGGGACGGCATCCGCATCCGCACCTATTTCCATGAGGATCTGGCCGCGCTGTCGGGCGACTACCTGCAGGCGTCGGCCGAATTCCTGGGTCGCTACAGCGCGGAGATCGGCGCCTATCCGTTCCCCGACTTCCATGTCATCTCCTCGCCGCTGCCGGTCGGGCTCGGCTTTCCGAACCTCACCTATGTCGGCCGCATGGTGCTGCCGCTGCCGTTCATGCGCGGCCGCTCGCTGGCGCACGAGGTCGTGCACAACTGGTGGGGCAACGGGGTTGCGATCGACCATGCGACCGGCAACTGGGCCGAGGGACTGACCACCTACATGGCGGACTACGCGCTGGCGGCCGAGCGGGGCCCGGACGCGGCGCACGAGATGCGTCTCGGCTGGCTGCGCGACTACGCGGCTCTGCCGCCGGACCGCGATGCGCCCGTCGTCGCCTTCGTCGGCAAGCGGCACGATGCCGGGCAGGTCGTCGGCTACAACAAGGTCGCCTTCATCTTCCATATGCTGCGCGACGAGCTCGGCGAGGCCGCCTTCACCGAAGGACTGCGCCGGTTCTGGCGCGAGCAGCGCTTCCGCATCGCCGGGTGGGTGGAACTGCGCCAGGCCTTCGAGGCGGCCTCGGAACGCGATCTCGGCTGGTTCTTCGAGCAATGGCTGGAGCGCGCGGGGGCACCGCGGCTCCGTCTCGACGAGGCCGGCGCTTCGAAAGAGAGCGGCGGTTACCGCGTGACCCTGACCCTGTCCCAGGATATCCCGGCTTACCGCCTCGGTGTTCCCGTGGTGATCGAGACCGAGGAGGGCACCGTGCGCCGGCGGATCGGGCTCGAGAAGACCGAGATGACCGCCAGCGTCACGACGGAGCATCGGCCGACGGAAGTCCATGTCGATCCCGAGCACGAGCTGTTTCGCCGGCTGCTGCCGGGCGAGGCGCCGCCGATCCTGCGCGACGTCACCCTCGCGGCGGATACGGCCACGATCATCGCGGTGTCGGGCACGGCGGCGGAGCGGATCGCGGGCCAACTCGCCGATCGATTGCTCGACGCACCGCGGCGACCCGAAACGCGGGAAGCTTCCGGGCATGCATCGACGCCGTTGCTGATAATCGGACTGACACCACAGGTCGAGTCCGTGCTCGGCAATCTCGGATTGGACGGCATGCCGGAGAGTCTGGCCGGTCGCGGCACCGCGCGGGTGTGGACTTCACGCCGGCCCGGCGGCGCGCCGCGGCTGGTCGTCGCGGCGGACGATGCCGAGGCGCTGGAAGCGCTGCTACGGCCACTGCCGCACTATCGTGGCAAGAGTTACCTCGTGTTCGAGGGCCGCCGCGCGGTGGAAACGGGGATCTGGCCGCCCGAGGACAGCCCGCTCAGCCGCCGCCTGGACCCGTAGGTATCGCGGAGGGACTGCGAAATTTGCAGACAGAAGCGATGCCGACCCGGTATCATGTCGCCCGGACGGCACCGCCGCGAACGGCCCGGTCCGCGCCCAGCGACAGCGACATGGCACGATGCCCATCATCGAGAACGACCCCTGGCGTCAGCAATATTTCGACGGCATCGACTGTCCTGACAATGTCGTGATCCCGACCGATGACGGCGATGCCTACGCGCTGTTCCCGCAACACCGGTGGATCTACAACAAGCTCTTGATCGCCGAAAGCCAGGGTATTCGCTGTGCGCCACATGGACTTGCGCCGCCCGATTTCCCGGTGTTCTCCAAGCCGATCTACAACATGCGCGGCATGGGGACCGGCAGCCGGGTGATTCGTTCACTCGAGCAGTGGCGGCGACGGCAGGCGCCCGGCCATATGTGGATGGAGTTACTGACCGGCCTGCATGTCAGTACGGACGTCGCGGTGGTCGACGGCACGGCGGTCTGGTGGCGGCATGTCACCGGTGAGCCGCTCAAGGGCGGCACCTTCGATTACTGGACCGTGCATGCCGAGGCGCAGCCCGAGATCGAGGACTATTGCGGCGAATGGCTGGCGCACAATCTTTCCGGCTATACCGGCATGGTCAATTTCGAGACCATCGGCGGTCGGATCATCGAATGTCATCTGCGGTTCAGCGACCAATGGCCCGATCTCTACGGCGCCGGCTGGATTGATGCCCTGGTCGAACTGTATCGGGACGGCACATGGCACTTCGACGATGGGAACCGCCGCACCGGTTACAGCGTCGTCCTTTTCGGTGCACACGGCGTCGACTATGCGATCGACCGCGCGCGGGTGCCGGAACTGATGGACGGCAATCCCGAGATTTCCAGCATCCAGATCACCTTCCATGACGACCGGCCGCCTGAGACGCACGCGATGCCGCCGGGCGGGTTCCGCCTTGCGATCGTCAATTGCTGGGATCTCGCGGCGGGCCTCGAGGTCCGCGACCGGCTAACCCTGCGTTTCTGGTCGATGGGCCATAGCCGCACACCCCGTGGTAAGCGGTCCTCGGCGACAGCTGGGGCGCAATCTTAATGAAGACAGTCAGCGAGTTTCCGCGGGCCGTACGCATCATCGAGAACGTCTGGATCCCGATGCCGGATGGCGCGCGCCTTGCCGCGCGGATCTGGCTGCCCGAAGACGCAGAGGCGGACCCGGTGCCGGCGTTGCTCGAATACCTGCCGTACCGGAAGCGCGACTTCATGCGGGCGCGCGACGAGCCGATGCACCATTACTTTGCCGGGCATGGCTATGCCAGCGTGCGCGTCGATATTCGCGGCTCCGGCGATTCCGACGGGCTGATCGCCGACGAGTACACGGAAATCGAGCACGACGACGCCACCGCGGTGATCGAGTGGCTGGCGGCGCAGCCCTGGTGCAGCAGCGCGGTCGGCATGTTCGGCATCTCCTGGGGCGGCTTCAATTCGCTTCAGGTGGCGGCGCGTCAGCCCGACGCCCTGAAGGCGATCATCACCCTGTGCGCCGCCGACGACCGTTATGCCGACGACGCCCATTACATGGGCGGTTGCCTCATCAACGAGAACCTGATCTGGGGCTCCGCCTTCTTCATGTACCACCTGTTGCCGCCGGACCCGGCCATTGTCGGCGAACGCTGGCGCGAAATGTGGGTGCAGCGCCTGGAGAACGCGGTGCTGTTCCCCGCCGAGTGGCTGCGCCACCAGCGCCGCGACGATTTCTGGAAACACGGTTCGGTCTGCGAGGACTACGAATCCGTTCGTTGCCCGGTCTATGCCGTCGGGGGCTGGGCCGACGGTTATTCCAATGCGGTGCCGCGCCTGCTCGAGGGCTTGAGCGTTCCCCGCAAGGGCCTGATCGGGCCGTGGGCGCACACCTACCCGCACAACGGCTACCCGGGGCCGGCCATCGGCTTCCTGCAGGAGGCCGTGCGCTGGTGGGACCACTGGCTCAAGGACATCGATACCGGAATCATGGACGAGCCGGTCTACCGAGTGTGGATGCAGGACAGCGCCATGCCGCAGCCGCAATACGATATGCGGCCCGGCCGCTGGGTGGCGGAGGAGAGTTGGCCGTCGCCGCGCATAACCGAGCATGTGCTCGCTCTCGATCCCTCGGGATCCCTGGTCGCGGACGGCGCTGGCGAGGGTCGGCTGGAGATCCAGTCACCGCAGCCGACCGGCGTGACCGGAGGAAGCTGGTGCGCCATGGGCAGCGAGGGTGAAATGCCGATCGACCAGCGGCCCGATGACGGTCGCTCGCTGGTCTTCGACACGGACCCGCTGGACGCCCCGCTCGAGATCCTCGGTGCCCCGTCGTTGCGTCTGGTCTTCGATTGCGACCGGCCGGTGGCGCATGTCGCGGTGCGCCTCAACGAGGTGTTTCCGGACGGCACGTCATCGCGGGTCACCTACGGGATCCTCAATCTGACGCATCGCAATAGCCATGAGCACCCGGAGCCGATCATTCCCGGCGACCGCTACGACGTGAGCATCCCCCTCAATCACATCGCCCATGCCTTTGTACGGGGCAACCGCATCCGCGTCGCCATCTCCACCGCGTATTGGCCGATGGTCTGGCCGGAACCCGAGCCCGTCACCCTCGGGGTGCATGCGGGCGCAAGCCGGCTGGTGTTGCCGGTGCGGCCGGCGCGCGGCGAGGACGACAGGCTGCGGCCCTTCGGGTTGCCGGAGAGCGGCCCGGTCCGGCGCGCCCAGGTGCTGCGGTCGTCGACCCTGCGCCGGACGATCGAGCGCGACCTGCCGACCGGCGACGTCATCTACCGCATTTTCGACGATGGCGGCGAGTTCGACGGCGCGGCGTTGGTGCGGCTCGAGGACATCGACCTCGAGGTCGGCTTTGCTATGCTGCAGCGCTACCGGATCAGCGAGACCGACCCGCTGTCGGCCGAGGCCGAGATCGTGGCCCACACGTTGTTGCGCCGCGCCGAATGGGCGCCGGAGTTGCGCGGCCGGATCACCTTGCAGGCCACGGCGCACGACTTCATCGTCACGGCGAAGGTGACGGCGAACGAGGGCCTGAGCGAGGTCTACGCGCGCGAGTGGGAGGAGACGATCCCGCGCGACCTGGTGTAGGGCATTTCAATCTTGTCTGGCGTTGCACGCGCGCCAGAGGTGGCTCGATCCTGCCGTCAGCCCGTCGCCAGCCCGCGTTCCGACGCGGCGCGCACTTGTGCGGCTTCGAGGATCATGCGCAGCATGTCGCGGTATTCGATGCTGGCGAATCCAGCCATGAAGGCGAGTTTGCCGTCATTCGACCAGGCCGGGTTGGGGTTAACCTCCATCAGCTTGATGACCCCGTCTGCACCGGTGCGGAAGTCGAAGCGACCGTAGTCGCGCAGGCCGATGCGCTCGAACAGCGTCACCGCGGCCGCCTCGATCGCGCTCCGGTCGCCCGTATCGAGGCGCGCCTCGCGAAATTTGACGTCTGTCCAATAGGGCGAGTCCGGCAGCGCCTTCGATTCGAAGCCGAGCAGTCGCGGGAGCGCGGGATCGAGGTTGTCGTAATCGACCTCGAGAGGCGGCAGGACCGTCATTTGCCGGCCGGGATTGCCGATGATGCCGACGCCGAATTCCGCGCCGGGAAGAAACTCCTGCACGAGGATCGCGCGGCCCGGCAGTTCGGCCCGAAGCTGTTGGATGCGCGCATGCGCCGCGGCCTGGTCATGTACGATCGCGTCCACGGTGATGCCGACGCTGCCATCGGCGCAGGCGGGCTTGACGAAGGCGGGATAGCGGTCGGGCGGCAGAGCCGCGATCTCGTCGCCGGGGCGGATATAGACCTCTGCGGGCACCGCAATGCCAAGCTGCGCGGCGACCGCGCGCACCACCGCCTTGTCCCAGGCCAGCACCATGGCCGCCGGCGGTGCGCCCGAGTAGGGCACGTCCAGCATCTCGAGATATGCCGGCAGGTTGAGCTCCCGATACGGATCGTTGGCGAAGCCGGTGTCACAGAAATTGACGACGAACTGCGGCGGGTCGCGGCGCAGCGCGTCGAGCATCATCGCATGGTCGTCGAGATATCGGAATCCATAGCCCTGCAGGCTCGCGAAGGCGGCCTTCATGGAATCCCGGGTGGCGAGGTCCTCGTCGTGGAACGTGCCCTCGCGCTTCGAGTGGTCTGCAAGCCGCGGATCACCGAGCAGCACAGCGACCTCTGGGAAGAATGGGGACTTCAGCATTCGGGGTCCGGGGCCCTGTGTCAGAATATCCTCGCGTCCCCGCAGTTACCACGAAACCGGGTATGGCGCCATCCGGAGAACGCGCGCGCCGGCGCGGCCGCTCTTCCCGCGCATTACACCGCAGGGAACAGAACCTCGACCGGACCCGCCTCCTCGAAGCGCGCATCCCGGATGATGTCCGCGCGCACCAGGGCGGGGCGTTTCCAAGGCGGGGCCTTGACCCCGCCGCCGGGAGGGAACCTCGTCTTGAGACCGAAGGCCTTCTCCGCCGCGTCGCGCGCGTCTTCTTCGCTGTTCGCCCGAACGACGACCCGGCCCTGATGCGAGCTTGCCTCCCAGTCGGGATCGAGCGGATCGACAGGCGTCAGTTCCCAGATATGCATGATACGCTCCCCGCGGGCTCTCGCCCGGCCGTCAGCCGTCCCGCGTCCAGCAGACGCGCAGGAAATAGGCCTCCTCCTCGTAGCGATAATCCAGCTTGCCGTTAAAGGCGCGCTGCACGGCCTCGCCGATGCGCCGGGGCAGGTGGATGTCGGTGGTGCTCACCACGATCTCGCCGGGCGTCTTGTCGACCGCCATGATGCGGTGCAACGGACGCTCGCCCTTTTCCATCGCTTCCTGATTGCGGATGAGTTGCAGCAGTTCGCGCCGGTGGGCATCGACGAAATCGCCGGTCAGGGTCACCGTTCCGGCCGGATACTTGTCGGCGAGCCGATTGCACGCCTGGCAGGTCTCAGCATTGGCGTCGGCTGGAGCGTGGTCGCTCCACTGCCAGCGGCCATTGTGGAAGAGTGCGCCGCAACCGGGACAGATCGTCGGGTCCGGCAGCTTCACGCGGGTCTTGTACGGATCGTGCACGCGTTCGCGGATCCGCCGGTCCATCCGGGGGGCGCGTCGCGTCAGATCTTTGGTTTTCATCGGGGCCTCCATACGGATACACGGCGTGGAGGGGCCCTCTCGCCAGCCCTTTACCGCGCGCCGGGGGATGGTTCCTCGGCGGCTCTCTTTGTACAGTAAAATAATAGCAAAATCGGAGCCGCGGCTCTACTGTATTCCCAGGGGAAGGCGCCGCCGATCGGGTCGCGACGTGACATCCTCGCCCCGGGGCCGCCTTCCGCCGGTGGGGCGAATTCGGAAAGCACGTGTCATGGGCCTCCCCAGCCTTTCTCAAGTTGATGCCCACTGCCGTCCGGGCAGCCTCTTGTTCGGGTTGCGTTTGGCGGCGTGTTGCGCCGTCCTGCTTGTCTTGTCGGTCGCAGGGGCGCCGGCCCTCGCACAACGCGACCCGTTCGCCGGGCCGCGCGCCGAGATGGTGCGGACGATCGCGGCCTACGCGCGCATCTCGGAAGAGGCGCTCGGCCGCACCTTTATCACGCCGGAGGTGATGGAGGTCATGGGAAGCGTGCCGCGACACGCCTTCCTACCAGAAGGTACCGGCGGGGAGGGCTGGCTCTCAGGCATTCTCGGGCGGGACCTCGCATCGATCGCCTATGCCGACCGGCCGGTTCCCATCGGCTACGGCCAGACGATGTCGCAGCCTTTCATCGTCGCGCTTATGACCGATTTGCTGGCACCGGCCCCCGATCACGTCGTGCTCGAGGTCGGCACTGGCTCGGGATACCAGGCCGCCGTGCTGTCGCCTCTGGTCCGGCGGGTCTGCAGCATCGAGATCA
The DNA here is from genome assembly GCA_020356105.1 of Rhodospirillales bacterium. GTDB lineage: Bacteria > Pseudomonadota > Alphaproteobacteria > UBA8366 > JADFVY01. The sequence goes on from CP070634.1 coordinate 3,114,765, forward strand.
TACCCGAGCTGGGCCGGTCGGCCGCCGCCGCACTCAAGCGGCAGGGCTACGGCAATGTCGAGACCCGCATCGGCGACGGCTATTACGGCTGGGAGGAATGCGGTCCCTTCGACGGCATTGTGGTGACCGCAGCCGCCGGCCACGTGCCGCCGCCGCTGATCACGCAGCTGAAGCCGGACGGCCGCATGGTCATCCCGGTCGGCGGGCCGTTCGCCGCGCAGCAGCTCACCCTCGTCGAGAAGACGGCGGACGGCCGGGTCCGGACCCGCCAGTTGCTGCCAGTCGCTTTCGTGCCGCTGGTCCGCGCCACGCCGTGACCATCCATCTTGCCATCGGCCTCGTCTCGGCCGCGACGCTGGCCTACGAGGTGTTGTTGCTGCGCCTGTTCGCTATCGTGCAGTGGCATCATTTCGCCTATATGGCGATCAGTATTGCGCTGCTCGGCTTCGGCGCCAGCGGGACCTTCCTGTTTCTCGCACAAGGCTGGCTGCGACCGCGATTCACCGCGGCGTTTGCCGCCAATGCGGCGGGCTTTGGGATCACCGCGCTGGCCTCTTTCGTGGTGGCTCAGAGCTTGCCGTTCAACGCCCTCGAGGTGGTGTGGTCGCCGGCACAGCTGCTCTGGTTGATCGCGCTTTACCTGCTGCTCGGGGTTCCGTTCTTCGCCGCCGCCAATTGCGTCGGCCTCGCCTTTGCACATTTCGGCGACGGGATTGCCCGCGTCTATGCCTGGAATCTGGCCGGCTCGGGCCTCGGCGCGCTCGGTCTCGTCGGGCTTCTGTACCTGGTGGCGCCGGACACGGCCCTGCGACTGATCGCGGGGCTGGGACTCGGCGCGGCGGCGCTGGCCTCGCTCGCGGGCGGCCGGCGCAGCGTCGAGGTTACGGCGGCCCTGGCCCTGGCCGCGTTGGTAGTGCCCGTGGCGACGCCCTCGTCCTGGACCGCCCTTCGGCTCTCTCCCTACAAGGGACTCAGCATCGCGCTCTCGGTTCCGGGGGCGGAGATTCTCTCGGAATCCTCCAGCCCGCTCGGCAGTCTGACCGTCGTCGACAGTCCCCGGATTCCCCTGCGATTCGCTCCCGGCCTCAGCCTCAACAACACCGTCGAACCCCCCGCCCAGTTGGCGCTGTTCACCGACGGGGAGGGGCCGACGGCGATCACCGCCTTCGACGGGGATCCGGCGCGGCTGGCGTATCTCGATTTCATGACCTCGGCACTGCCTTACCATCTGCTGGACGAACCGCGGGTGCTGATCCTTGGGGCCGGCGGCGGCGCCGATGTCCTGCAGGCGCTTGGCGCAGGCGCGGGCTCGGTCGACGCGGTGGAGCTCGATCCCCGTGTGGTGCGCCTCGTCGCAGAGACCCACCGGGACTTCGCCGGCGCACTCTATGCCGATCCGCGCGTGCGGGTCCATGTGGCGGAGGCGCGCGCATTCGTTACCGCCAGTTCCCGGGACTGGGACCTGATTCAGATGCCGCTGCTCGATTCCCTCGCCGCGGCGGCGACCGGCGCGCACGGGCTCAGCGAGAGCTATGTTTACACCGTCGAGGCGCTCGGCGCATATCTCGGCCACCTTGCGCCCGGCGGCTATCTTGCGATCACGCGCTGGCTCAAATTGCCGCCGCGCGACAGCCTGAAGCTGTTCGCAACCGCGATCGCGGCGCTGGAGCGCGCCGGCATTGCGGCGCCAGGCCGCCGGATGGCCCTGCTGCGCGGCTGGGGCACGACCACGCTGCTCGTCCGCAATGACGAGATCGGCACGGCCGAGGCGGCTGTCGTGCGCGCCTTTGCCGAGGCGCGGGGCTTCGACATCGCCTTTCTGCCGGGCCTTGCGGCGGCCGAAGCAAATCGCGCCAACGTACTGCCGGAGGCCTGGTTCTTTGAGGCGGCGCGGGCCCTGGCTGGGCCCGGCCGGGACGATTTCCTCGAGCGATACAAGTTCGACATCCGGCCGGCACGCGATGACCGCCCCTATTTCTTCGACTTCTTTCGCTGGCGCAGCCTGCCGGAGTTCCTCGCACTGCGCCTGCAGAGCGGCGCGGCCCTGATCGAATGGGGCTACCCGATCCTATTTGCAACGCTGATCCAGGCGACCCTGCTCAGCCTCGTGCTGATCTTGCTGCCGCTGCGGCTGCGCCGGACCGGCGCGGGACGTTCGCCGGACCGCTGGCGGGTGATGGGCTATTTCCTGTTGCTCGGGCTCGCCTTCCTGTTCGTCGAGATCGCCTTCATCCAGCGCTTCATCCTGTTCCTCGGCCACCCGATTCACGCCGTGGCGGTGGCGCTGGCGGGTTTCCTCGGCTTCGCCGGCCTCGGCAGCGCCCTGGCACCACGCTTCGCGCGGAGGATCGCGAAGGGCGGGTGGCAGCGCCTGACGCCGATCGGGGTCGCGGTCACTGCGATCGCCGCCCTCGCCGTCATCTATGTTTTCGCATTGCCGCCCCTGTTCGGCCGTCTCCTGGGATTGCCCGAGGCGGCGCGGATCCTGCTGGCGCTGTCGCTGATCGCGCCGCTCGGCCTGTTCATGGGGATGCCGTTTCCGCTCGGCCTGGCCAGGGTCTCGGAGGGGCAGCCGGCGCTGGTGCCCTGGGCCTGGGGGATCAGCGGCTGCTTTTCGGTGATCAGCGCGATCTCGGCGACGATCCTCGCGATCCATCTCGGCTTCACCGCCGTGGTGCTGATCGCGGGGCTGCTCTACCTTGCCGCCGGTGCGGTGTTCCGCAGGCCCCTATGGGACGGCCTGACCACCGCGTGACGGGCCGCTCGGGCCAATCTAAGCGAGGTGAGAGAAATGGTGGGCGCACAAGGACTCGAACCTTGGACCCGCTGATTAAGAGTCAGCTGCTCTACCAACTGAGCTATGCGCCCGCGCTTGGGGATATAGCAACTCCCCCCGTTCTTGTCATCCCCGGATCACCGACACGCTGTCGATCGGGACGACATCGCCGGTGGGGATCGCCGATTCGCGCGAGTGGGCGGCAGGCTTCGGTTGTGCCGCTGCGACGTGCAGCGCGCTGGGACAGCCTGTTGGGCCGGAAAGCTTCCACATATTGATTTGTGTCAAATCCAATTGCGGCCAAACTGTGTAAATTCCGTGTCCAAATTCGGGCGTACCGGTTCCCGGCCCGCCGGGCGGCAACGCCCCGCTCCGGACGATTTCATTTACTGATATTTCAAGGGGAGCCGCGATTTGCGCGGTGCTGGGCCTTCTCGCACAAGGCCAAGGGCAAGACGTCTGTTCGTGATCGGGGTGGAGTTCCCGGAACCCGATAGTTGAAGGTAGCGGCGCCGGCCCAGGCTGCCACCTGAGCCGACGCCTTCGGTCAGCCGCCCAACACCCTAGGGAGTGCCATGGGCCAACCACAAAGTATCGTGAGGCCGGACGGCCGGCCGGTCAAGCGGTGACGCCCACGTTCCGGTCCGGCCGCCGGTTTTGCCCGACGCGAAAGCGCCGGCCCGGGCCGGCGCCCGATCCGACGCCATGGTCACCCGTCGTGATCGCCCGGGGACACCCCGCCTGGCCGCCGACCCGATCCGCTGCAACGGCGATCGCCTGCGCGCGCGCCCCGCCGCACGGCGCTGCCTGCTCGGACACGGCCGCCCGGGCCCCCCGCTCGCGGCCAACCGACTTCCCGTGTCTTCCGAACAAGTTTCCCTTGATTGTCAACGGAGATCACTGCCATGAGCACATCCAAAGATCGCCTCGGTCGGCCCCGCCGGAGAGGCAGGTTCACCTTCACGCGGCGCAATTTCCTGCGCGCCGGCGCGGCGGCCGGCGGCGTCTCGCTGCTGCCGCTCAAATGGATAAGCACGCCGGTGAAGGCGCAGGTCGCGCCCCTGCCGTCGATCGTCGACCCGCTCTTTACCGCCCCGATCGCCGATCCGGCGGCAATCCCGAAATTCGTCAGCCCGCTGCCCGTGGTCCAGGCGCTCGGCCTGCGCCGGGATTTCACGGCCGGCGGCCTGGCCACGGTCACGATGGGGCCGGCGGTGCAGGATCTGCTCGGCACCGGACACATGACGCCGGTGTGGGGCTATGGGTTCGACGGCGGCCCGGTGACCTATCCGGGCGCGACGGTTGTCGCCAAGCGCGGCGTTCCCGTCGACGTCCAGTGGGTCAACGATCTCGGCTTCGACTATTTATTGAAACAGGGTCTCCTTTCCGGCGACGACGTCGTCGACCGCACCCTGCACTGGGCTTACGGCAAGGTGCCGGGCACGTTCACCCTGGACGGCGTCCCCGGCGTCGCGCACCAGCACGGCGGCCACACGGACTCCGATTTCGACGGGCTGCCGGAGCAGTGGTTCTCGCCGACAGGGCTGACCGGCGGCGAATACGTCACCAACCTCTATACCTACGACGGCAGCCAGGAGGCAGCGACGCTGTGGTACCACGACCACGTCCTCGGCATCACCCGCCTCAATGTCTATGCGGGTCTCGCTGGCTTCTACCTGCTGCGCGACGACAATGAGGAGCATCTGATCGCCAGCAATCAGATCCCGGGCGGGAATTTCGAGGTCGAGATGGTGATCCAGGACCGGATGTTCTATCCGGACGGACGGCTCGCCTATCCCGACGTGCCGTGGATCAACGTGCCCGGTTTCGACCCCTGGATTGGTGGCCCGACCCACCAGCCGGAGTTCTTCGGCCAGGTCATGCTGGTCAACGGCAAGGCGTGGCCGTTCCATAACGTAGAGCCCAGGCAATACCGGTTCCGCATCCTGAACGGGTCCGATTCGCGGTTCTACGTACTCGATCTCAAGCCGGTCGATCCATTGCTGCCGAGCCCCAATTTCTGGGTCATCGGCAACGATGTCGGCCTGCTGAATACGCCGGTCCCGACCAACAAGCTGATCATCGGCCCGGGCGAGCGCTACGACGTCGTCGTCGATTTTTCCGGCATTCTCGACGGTGTTCCGGGAGCTTACGCAGGCGCGACATTCATCCTCGACAACACAGGACGGAGCCCGTTCCCGAAGGGGATGACGGTCAACCCGAATCTGGACGGCACGATCATGTCGTTCATTGTGGGTCAGACGACGAGCGGCGGCGCGATCACGCCGCTGACCGCCGTGACCGACCTGCGGCCGCTGGCCGATCCGGTCCCGGTCGCGCCGGTACCGCCGATTGGCACGCCGGTACGCAAGCTGATGCTGTTCGAGGCGGTCGATCATTTCGGCCGCCTGCAGCCGCTGCTCGGCACCATAACCGGCCAGAACAACCCGGACGGGACGCCGGCCGACGGCACGTTCCTGTGGGACGACCCGATCACCGAGACCCCGGCGCTGAACGGCACCGAGGTCTGGGAGGTGCACAACGCAACGGTGGACGCGCATCCGATCCACCTGCACCTCGTCGCCTACCAGATCCTCAACCGGCAGAAATATCGGGCCACCGTTGTGCCGAAACAGAACCCCAACGGGCATACCGGCATCACCCTCGGCGGCGCCCTGCGCAACGTCAGATACACCGGCCAACCGAAGGGGCCGGGGGCCTACGAGGCCGGCTTCAAGGACACGGCCATCATGTATCCGGGCGAGGTGACGCGGATCATGGCCACCTTCGATAAGCCGGGGCGCTATGTCTGGCACTGCCACATCCTCTCGCACGAGGATCACGAGATGATGCGGCCCTTCGAAGTCGTCTGACGGCAAGTAGATCATATGTTTGGGGGGCCGCGTTCCCGCGGCCCCCTTTTTCTGGCGCACCGTATGATTGGCGGAACGACGCGGCTTGCCTCGGCCCGGCTATTCGTCCTCGTCGAGGCCACCGCGGGTCAGCCGCAGGTCGCGGTGGACATAGACGTTCATGATCAGGCCGAAGGCGACCATCACCGTCAACAGGGCGGTGCCGCCATAGGAGACCAGCGGCAGCGGCACCCCGACCACCGGCACCACGCCCATCACCATGGCGACGTTGATGAACACGTAGAGGAAGATCGTCGTCGTCAGGCCGAGCGCCAGCAGGCGGCCGAAATGGTTCCGGCTGCGCAGCGCGATGGCGAAGCCGTAGCCGAGGATGATCATGTAGACGAGGATCAGCCCGAGACCGCCGAGCAAGCCGAATTCCTCGGCCAGCATGGTGAAGATGAAGTCCGTCTGCTTTTCCGGCAGGAAATTGAGATAGCTTTGCGTGCCCTGCTTGAAGCCGCGCCCGGCGATGCCGCCGGAGCCGAGCGCGATCTTCGACTGCAGGATGTGATAGCCGGCGCCCATCGGGTCGCTGTCCGGGTTGAAGAAGGTCAGCACGCGCTTCTTCTGATAGTCGTGCAGCAGGAACCGCCAGGCCAGTGGAATCGCGGCCAGCGCCAGCACGCCGCCGAGCACGAACTTCCACATCCGCACGCCGGCGATGAAGAACATGGCAACCCCGCCGACCATCAACATGCCGGCCGTGCCGAGATCGGGCTGCCGGACCACCAGCGCGACCGGCGCGAGAACCATCGCGGCCGGCACAAGCAGATAGACGATTCGCCCGACATTCTCGTAACTGACCGAGTGGAAATAACGGGCAAGGGCAAGCACAAGACCGACCTTCATCACCTCGGAGGGCTGCAGCAGGAATATCTTCAGGTCGATCCAGCGCTGCGCGCCCATGCCCATCTTGCCCGCGATCTCGACGCCGACCAGCAAGGCCAGCGCCACGCCGTAGACGACGTAGGCGTATTGCAGCCAGACTCTCAGATCGGTCACCGCCACGAAGAGCAACGCCGCCATGCCTATGGCGAACCGGATCGCGTGACGCTTAGCCCACGGATCCATGCTACCCCCTGCCGCCGAGTACAGCATCGCGACACCGACGGCGGCGAGCAGCGAGATCAGAGCGACGAGCGACCAGCTGATCTGGCCGAAGCGTTCGGGGGCCGTCATCTCGCCGGGACGCTGGAACAGGCTTTGCATGACTCCGTGCCTCGCACTCAGCGCAGGTCGCGCGATTCGGAAAACGCGATTTGCGCCGGCCATTCGCCGGACGCGAATTGCTGCTCGCGGCGCTCGAGCTCGAGCATGATGTCGCGCGCGACCGGGGCGGCCGCCTTGGACCCGCTGCCGCCATGCTCGACGACGACGGCGACCGCGTATCGCGGGGTCTCGTACGGCGCGTAGCCGACGAACACGGCGTGGTCGCGCATCAGCCATTCAAGCTCTTCGTTCTTGAGCACCCGGCTGCGGCGTTCGGCCTCACTGATGCGCCGCACCTGGGACGTGCCGGTCTTGCCGGCCATCGCCCAGGCCGAATCGCGCAGCCGCGAGCCGCGTGCCGTGCCCTTTTCGTGGTTCACCACCTGATTCATCGCCGTGCGCACCAGCAGCAGCGAATTGTCCTTCAGGCCGAGCGGCTGGAAATCGACTTCGGGTCGGGCCCGCACCGATTCACCCTCGAACAGGTCGCGGGTCAGATGCGGCGTCACCGCACGCCCCGTTGCGATCCGCGAGGTCATGACGGCGAGCTGCAGGGGAGTCGCCAGCACGTAGCCCTGGCCGATCCCGGCGACTAGCGTGTCGCCCGGCCGCCAGTAGTCGCCTGTGATCGCCTGCTTCCATGCGGAGTCGGGCATCACGCCCGGATACTCGCCGCCCATATCGATGCCAGTGCGGGCGCCGAGACCGAGACGGCGGCCCGTCTCGGCGATTTTGTCGATGCCGAGTTTCTGTGCCACCTCGTAATAGAAGATGTCGCAGGACTCGCGAATGCTGGCGGTCATGTTGACCGGGCCATGGCCCCACCGCTTCCAGCAATGGAACTTGCGATCGCCGAACTGGATGAAGCCCCGGCAATGGGTGGTATGGCCGGCGCCGAACCCCTCCTCGAGCGCCGCCAGGATGACCGCGAGCTTGAAGGTCGAGCCCGGTGCATACTGGCCGGCGACTGCCTTGTTGGTCTGGGGCTTGTAGGGGTTGTCGCGAATCGCCGCCCAGTCGGTCGGGCTGATCCCGTTGGGGAACAGGTTGGCATCGTATGTGGGCGTCGAGACCAGGGCGAGAACATCGCCGTTCTGCGCGTCCATGACGACGACCGCCGCCGCATGTTGGTCGGCCAACCGCTCGATGATGAAGCGCTGCAGGCCGAGATCAATGGTGGTGACGATATCGTGGCCCGGTTCCGCCTCGATGCGCCGCTCCTTGAATTCCTGAATCTCCCGGCCGAATGCGTTGACCTCAATTTCCTTGCGGCCGGCCCTGCCGCGCAGCGCCAGCTCGTATTGCCGTTCGATGCCGAGTTTCCCTATTCGGGTGGAGGGCAGCTCCAGCAGGGGGTCCGGGTCGTCGGCAAGGTCATCCTCGTTGACCGCCCCGACATAACCAATCACATGGGCGGTTGCGTGCCCATAGGGATAGAACCGGGTCGCGTGCGACTTGATGTCGACACCCGGCAGATCCGGTGCATTGACCTCGATGCGGCTGACCTGCTCCCAGGTCAGGTTCTCCTTCACGGTGACCGGCAGAAAGACGCGGCGGGATTTCCGTGCCGCCTCCATGATCTTCTCGCGCTCCTCGGGCAGGATTTCGATCACCCGGGCGACCGCATCCAGCGTGGCGGCGAAGTCCTGTGCCTGCTCCGGTACGATTTCCAGTCTGTAACTCTGGACGTTGACCGCAAGCGGCGCACCGTAGCGATCCACGACATAGCCCCGTGTCGGCTCCAGCAGCCGCAGATTGGCGCGGTTGTCTTCGGCCATGTCGCGATAACGCTGTGCCTCCAGCACCTGGAGCGAGTACAGCCGCAGACCCAACGCCGAGAGGATCACGAACTTGCCGCCGGCAAGCAAGGCGGCCCGCCGCCCCAAAATCGCTGCCCTGCTTCGCTCCCGTGCCATTATCGGCTCAATCGATAAAGTCGCTCGCGCCACCCCGCGGCAGGGTCTTGTGCGCGAGCGCGAAGGCCACGGTCAGCACCGGATAGAACGTCACGGTCAGCACGTATTCCAGCATGATCGACCAGGGTGCCAGGGCCGTGCCGAGCACGAAGGACACCAACAACCAGCGCAGCAAATCGGCGATCAGAGCTGCCGCCGCGAATCCCAGCCAGACGACGAGAAAGGGGCGTCCTTTGAAATGTCGTTGCTGGGAGGACACCAGCCAGTAGACAGCGATCAGGACGAAGGCGTTGACGCCGAACGGTTCCCCCTCGAGCGCATCCTGCATTAATCCCACCAGGAAGACCACGACCGCCGGCAGCAGGTCCGGCCGATGCAGGCCCCAGTAGAACACACCCATCAGGACGAAATAGGGCGTGATCGAGTTGTGCCCGGATAGCGAATAGGGCAGCTGCCCCATGAACACGAGGACCACGAGAACAAGTCCGGGCGTGAGTGTCCGGGCCGCGGTGTCGAGGCCTTGCCAGGCGGATCGCTTCATCGGGCCGTGCCGTCACCGGCCGGCCAGGCCGAGGTCCCGGTCCTGAAGGACGCCGGTCAGGCCGAAATCCATCAATCTCACGAACTCCAGACGCTGGGCCGAATAAAACGGCTGAACGCGCAGCTCGGCTTCGTCGGTATCTGGGCGGACAACGACGCCGACCGGCAGGCCGGCGGGAAACGCCCCGCCATGTCCGGAGGTGATCACCAGATCGCCCGGCGCGATACTGATCTCGGCCGGCAAGTATGCAAGCTTCGGTCGATCGCTGTTGTCGCCGGCGAGGATTGCGCGTTCGCGCGACTCGCCGACCAAGACGGGAATGCGGCTGTTCAGGTCGGATACCAGAAGGATGCGGGATGAGCGTTCGCCGACCTCGGCGACCCGTCCCATCAGTCCGCTGTCTTCGACTGCGGCAGCACCCTTGCGAACGCCGTCGCGGTGGCCGATGTTAACCAGCACGCTGCGCAGGAACGCGCCTCCGGAATCGCCGATGACCCGCCCGGTAATATATCGCGCCGGCGCGTCGGGCGCGAAATTGAGCATCCCGCGCAAGCGTGCATTCTCGCTTTCAAGGCTCTCCGCGACGGCGCGCCAGCGCAGCAGTCGCTCGTTCTCCTCGCGCAGCGCCCGGTTCTCCTCATGCGCGGCGTACAGCAGCTTCAGATCGATAATGAATTCGCCGCCGGCGGCCACCGGATGGGAAACCGTATCGAGGATCGGCGTCGCGAAATCGGTGACGGCCATGCGGGAGCGCTCGTAAAGCGTCGGGTCCGCCTTGCCAATCAGCATGATGCCGGCTGCCAGCAGCAGGAACAGGGCGAACGTCGACCGCTGCGCGCTGTTTCTGAATGGCATCGATGCGCGCATCAGCCTGCCCGGTCTCGGTCTCAGCATCCCGTCCGCTACCTTCCTCGCGCAAGCGCTGTGTGCAATGGAACTTATTCCATTAGCATCAAGTGATTAATACGTCCTTAAGCGTCTTCATCTCCTCGAGGCACCGGCCGGTGCCCAGCGCGACACAGGACAGCGGGTCGTCGGCGATCGAGGCCGGCAGCCCGGTCGCGTGGCGCAGCACGAAGTCGAGATTGCCCAGCAGCGCGCCGCCGCCGGTCAGCACCACGCCCTTGTCGACGATATCGGCGGCCAGCTCCGGCGCGGTGTGCTCGAGCGCCGTCTTGACGCCCTCGATGATCGCGCTGACCGGCTCGGCCAGGGCCTCGGCGATCTGGCGCTGGCTGATCACCAGCTCCTTCGGCACGCCGTTCATCAAATCGCGACCCTTGATCTCCATCATCCGCCCCTCGCCATCCTCCGGCGCGCAGGCGGTGCCGATCTCCTTCTTGATCCGCTCGGCGCTGCTCTCGCCGACCAGCAGGTTGAAGTTGCGGCGGATGTAGGAGACGATCGCCTCGTCCATCTTGTCGCCGCCGACGCGGATCGAGCGCGCATAGACCATGCCGCCGAGCGACAGCACCGCGACCTCGGTGGTGCCGCCGCCGATATCGACCACCATCGAGCCGGTCGGCTCGGTCACCGGCAGGCCGGCGCCGATCGCCGCCGCCATCGGCTCCTCGATCAGGAACACCC
>CP070634.1:3125808-3133701 GCA_020356105.1 Rhodospirillales bacterium
ATGCCGCCGACGACGCCGATCGCCTCGCGCTGCGAGAAGGTGTCGATGCCGCCGCCGACATTGGAGGAGAACTCGCCCTTGATCAGATGCGGGATGCCGCAGGCGAATTCCGTGACGTCGATGCCGCGCTGGATCGAGCCCTTGGCGTCTACGATCGTCTTGCCGTGCTCCTTGCCGACGATCTCGGCCAGCGTGTCCATGTTGCGGACCAACAGGTCGCGGAACTTGAACAGCACCTGGCTGCGCCGCGAGGCGGAGGCCGTCGACCAGTCGGGAAACGCCTTGCATGCCGCCTGTACGGCGCGGTCGACCTCGTCGGCATTGGCATAGGGCGCGCGCGCCTGCACCTCGCCGGTCGCCGGGTTGAGGATGTCGCCGAAGCGGCCGCTGGTCCCCTCGACCCGCGCGCCGCCGATGAAGTGATAGAGAGTCTCGGTCATTCGCGTGCCCCCGAATTATCGTCAATTTGCGCCATCTTACGACGTCCGGCCCGGGCCGTCAGCTATTAGCGGAGCTCTCGATGCCGACCGACCGGCGCCCGTTTGCCTCACCCTTCGAGACGGTTGCATTGCAACCGCCTCGAGGTGAGGAGCCAGCCGCCACGACCTCATGCCGAAGAGGCGCGAGAGCGCCGTCTCGAAGCACGAAGTCGCTCGCCCGTCGTGGCCCCAATCGTCGTCAGTACTTGCCGAACACCTTGCGCAGGCCGTCGGCCAAGCGGTCGATATGGTCCTTCTCGGCCACGAAGGGCGGGGCGATACAGGCGGTATCGCCGGTCATCTTGACCAGCACCCCTTCCGCCCACAGGTCCTGGATCGCCTGGCCGCCGCGGGCGCCGGGCTTGCCATCCTTCGCCGCGAGGTCGACGCCGGCCAGCATGCCGATGCCGCGGATGTCGGTCACCGCCGGCAGGTCCTTCAGCGAGAACACCGCATCGAGGAAGTAATCCGACATCTCGCGCGCCCGCTCGAACAGGCCGTCCTTCTCGTAGATGTCCAGCGCCGCCAGGGCCGCCGCGCAAGCCGCCGGATGGGCCGAATAGGTATAGCCGTGGAACAGCTCCACCCCGCCGGCGCCGGCATCCGCGATGGTGTTGTAGACCTCGTCGGTGACCGCCACCGCGCCCATCGGTATGGCGGCGTTGGTCAGCGCCTTGGCCATGGTCATGATATCGGCCTTCACGCCGAAGACCTGTCCCGCGAAGTTGCCGCCGATGCGGCCGAAGCCGGTGATCACCTCGTCGAAGATCAGGAGGATGCCGTTGGCATCGCAAATCTCGCGCAACCGCTCCAGGTACCCCTTCGGCGGCGCCAGGATCCCGGTCGAACCGGCCACCGGCTCGACGATGCAGGCGGCGATGGTGTCGGCCCCATGCAGATCGCAGAACCGTTGCAAATCGTTGGCGAGCTCGACGCCGTTCTTCTCCGGCTGGCCGCGGACATAGAGCTCGTCCTTGCTCCAGGTGTGGCGCATATGCAAGACGCCGACAACGCCGGGGCCGAACTGTTCCTTGTTCTTGACCATGCCCTGGACGGAGGTGCCGCCGAAGTTGACGCCGTGATAGGCGCGCTCGCGCCCGACGAGGCGGATGCGCTGGCCCTGGCCCCTGGCGCGCTGATAGGCGAGCGCGATCTTGAGCGCAGTATCAACCGATTCTGAGCCGGAATTGGTGAAGAAGGTATAGGCGAGGTCGCCCGGATAGAGCGCCTTCAAGCGCCGCGCCAGCTCGAAGGCGGCCGGCTGGCCGTGCTGGAACGGCTGGACATAGGCGCAATCGCGCAGCATCTCGGACACCGCATCGGCGATCTCCGGCCGGCTGTGCCCGGCGGGGACGCAGAACAGGCCGGACGACATGTCGATCAACATGCGGCCCTCATGGCTTTCGCACTCGACGCCCTGGCTGCGGACCATGAGGCGCGGATTCGCCTTGAAGGTCCGATTGGCGGTGAACGGCATGAAGAAATGTTCGAGATCGTTAGTCGGATAACGCATGGCAGCCCCTCCCGATCGGTGCGCCGCGGCGCCGCGACGCCATGCCGGCCCGCGCCGCGATGTGCGGGTTGACCGGCGTTTGAAATCCTGGCGCAACCTTAGCACCAGCCGCGCCGTCGCGGATAGGGCCAGCCTTGCCGGAACGCTCTGGCCAGGTCGGGGCTTTCCCGGAACGCGGGATCTTGTCAGGATGCAGGCGACTTCGCTGCAAAACGGGAGCAGGAGATGGATTTCACGGGCAAGGCGGTGCTGGTGACCGGCGCGACATCAGGCATCGGTGCTGCAATCGCGCGGGCCTTCGCCGGCGTCGGAGCGTCGGTCTTGCTGACCGGACGCGATGCGGAGCGCGGCGAGAGAGTCGCGGGGAGCATCCTCGCGGCCGGCGGCACGGTGGCGTTCGGGGCGGCCGACATCACCGAATCGCAGACCCCCGGTAATCTGGTCCAGGCATGCCTTGACCGCTTCGGGCGGCTCGACGTGCTGGTCAACAATGCCGGCGTCATCTACGACGGCACGGCCGAGGAGACAAGCGACGCCGAATGGCTGGAAACCATGGCGGTCAATCTGGACGGCGCCTTCCGGATGAGCCGCGCGGCGATCGCGGCGATCCGGCAGGCCGGCGGCGGATCGATCGTCAATGTCGCGTCGGACTGGGCCCTCGTCGGCGGCAGGCGCGCGGTCGCCTATTGCGCCAGCAAGGGCGGTCTGATGATGATGACGAAGGCGATGGCGCTGGACCATGCGCACGAGAACATCCGCATCAACGCGGTCTGCCCCACGGAGATCGACACGCCGATGCTGGACCGCGAGATCGAACGGGCGGGCCTGACCAGGGAGGAAGCCCTCGCCTCCTATGGCGACAAGATCCCCATGGGCCGCGTCGGCACAACGCAGGACGTCGCCAATGCCGTGCTGTTCCTGGCCTCCGACGACGCAAGCTTCCTGACGGGCGTCGCCCTGCCGATCGACGGCGGGGTGACTGCGGCCTAGGCGGCTACAGCTCCTTACCCTCGAATCCGTGGGCGCCGTTGCGCGTCTCGACCTCGATGACCCAGAGATCGGGGTCGCGCGCGGTCTGGCGCGCGATGTAGTCGTCGGCCTCGGATTCGCCGACAAGCCGGCCATCGAGCGCCGCCAGCCAGCACAACACCCCGTCCAGATCGCGCGTCTGAGCCAGCACCCGACAGCCCTCGTCGAGTTGATTCACCTTGAGAATCACCATGCCGCCATGCGGATCGCCGCGACGCACCACGACCACCGGCACGCCTTCGGCGCTCAGGCGCCGCAAATGCGCCTTCACCCAGAGCTCTGTCGGAATGCGGCCCGATTCCACTACTGTCCGATGGCGACCGAATCGGCGCACTGCTCGGCGCCATCATCCGTTCGCCGTTGGTCGCGCGGCGTGCGACCGAACATGTCGCGGTAGCACTTGGAAAAATGCGAGGCGGAGGTGAACCCGCAGGCGAACGCGATCTCGGTCACCGGCATCGTCGTCTGGGTCAGCAGCAGGCGTGCGCGCTCGAGACGGAGCCGCAGATAGTAGCGGGCCGGGCTAGTGTTCAAATAACGACGGAACAAGCGTTCCAGCTGCCGGCGGGAGAGGCCGACTCGATCAGCGATCTCCTCGCGGCTCAGCGCCTCCTCGACATAGCTCTCCATCTCGGCGATCGCCTGAATCAGCTTGGGATGGCTGATCCGCAGCCGCGCCTGCAGCGGCAGGCGCTGGTTGTCATGGCCTTCGCGGATACGCTCGTGCATGAACTGTTCGCTGACTGCGGAGGCGATCTCGTCGCCATGCCGCCGCGCGACCTCCGTCAGCATCATGTCGGCCGCCGCGATTCCCCCGGCGCAGGTGAACCGGTCGCGGTCGACCTCGAACAGCTCCGCCTGAACGTCGAGCTCGGGATGCTGTTCGCGGAATCCCTCGAGATTTTCCCAATGTATGGTACAGCGATAGCCCTTCAACAACCCGGCATGCGCCAGCACATGGGCGGCGGTGCACAACCCGCCGACATGGGCGCCCTCGCGGGCCCAGCGGCGCAGCCAGCCGAAGACAACGTTGTCCTGATAGAGCTGCGCACCGATACCGCTGCACACCACGACATTGTCGAGATGCGGCACATCGGCGATGCCCTTGTCGGCAATGACCTGCACGCCATTCGAGGCCTCGACGGCGTCACCGTCGCGGCTCAGGACCTCCCATTCGTAGAGCGTGCGGCCGCTGGTGTAATTGGCGAGCCGCATCGCTTCGAGCATCGCCGTAAACGCCGACATGGAAAAGTTCGGAATGAGCAGGAACGACACCCGGTCCGGTCGTTCACCGCTGACTTTCCTGAACATGGGGTCCCGCCTCCGTGGCCACCTACCCCGTTTCGCTCCAATCCACAGATTTGTCAACGATTTCGGGCGTTCCGGACAGTCGCCGCATACGCCCGACCCCACCCGTCAGATTCGTGCCGTCACGCGTTCAGGCCACCCTGATCTCGTTGAGGAAGCGATCGACCTCGCCGCGCAGCCCCTCGGCCTGGCGGGCCATCTCGCGCGAGGCGTTGAGCACCTGACCGGCCGCCGTGCCGGTCTCGCCCGCCGCCTTGCTGACCGCCTCGATGTTCTGGTTGACATCCTGCGTGCCGCGCGCCGCCTGCTGCACGTTGCGGGCAATCTCCTGCGTCGAGACGCCTTGCTCCTCGACGGCGGATGATATCGTCGTCGCGATATCGTTGACCTCGCCGATGATCGAGCGGATCTTTTCGATCGCGCCGACCGCGCCGTTGGTCTCGTCCTGCACGGCGAGGATCTGCTGCGAGATCTCCTCGGTCGCCCTGGCGGTCTGGTTGGCGAGGTTCTTGACCTCCTGCGCCACCACGGCGAAGCCCTTACCGGCCTCGCCGGCCCGCGCCGCCTCGATCGTCGCGTTCAGCGCGAGGAGGTTGGTCTGCCCAGCAATATCGTTGATCAGCCGCACCACGTCGCCGATCCGCTGCGCGGCCTCGGCCAGACCCTGCACCGTCGCGTTGGTCGTCTCGGCCTCGGCCACGGCGTTCTGGGCGATCTTCGCCGACTGCAGGACCTGGCGGCCGATCTCGGCGATCGAGGCCGACAACTCCTCGGTCGTCGCCGCGACCGTCTGGACATTGGCGGTCGCCTCGTCCGAGGCCGTGGCCACATTGGCCGATTGCCGGCTGGTCTGCTCGGCGGTCGCCGACATCTGCTGCGCCGTCGCCTGCATCTCGGTCGCGGCAGACGACACGCCGTCCACCACCTCCTTGACCTGCCGCTCGAACCGCTCGGCAATCTCCAGCATGCTCTGACGCTTCTCCGCCTCGACCCGCTGATGCGACTCTGCCTGCTCCGCCTCGAGACGCTGTTTTTCGATCGCGTTGTCCTTGAAGATCTGTACCGCTGCGGCCATGCCGCCGATCTCGTCGCGCCGGTGCCGCTCGGGCACCTCGGCGCTCACATCGCCGGCCGCCAGCCGGGCCATGGCCTTGGTCATGATCCGCACCGGCTTGGTCACGGTTCGCCCAAGCGAGATCACCAGCATCGAGACCAGCGCGATCACGACGATGATGCCGACGGCGATTTGCGTCCAGACCGCCGAAGCGACCTTGGCGTTCAGCCCATCGAGGGTCCAGGCGACGGCAAGCGTGCCGACCCGGTCGCTGTCCCGGCCGGACGTGACCGGGGCGGCGATGACCAGATGCTGGTCAGAAATGGACGCCATCGTCTCGCCGGCGTCCAGGCGGTTCTTCCAACGTCGCGGGACGTCGGAAAGGTCGTACGACGTCCACTCCGAGGAGCTGTACGACGAGAGCTGAGTGCCGGCACCGTCCCAGACGGCGATATCGGCGATGGTCGATTCGCCGTCCGCGACGAGCTCCGAGAAGACCGCCTCGATGCGGTCCGCCTTCTTCCAGCGGACGCCGCCGGAGATCTGGGCGGCCAGCATCTTGGTAATCGTGACCCCGGTCTCCAGCGACATCTTGTGGAGATTGCCCCGCTGCGTATTCGCGCTGATGCCCGTCATCACGCTGATCCCGATGATGACCATCGTGGCGACGATCAGCGCGATCTTGCGGCCGATCGTCCAGATGCCCAGCTGACCGGACGCCTGTGACGGGTTGGCCGACGGGGGGGAATTCAGCGCGCCGTCGTTCGAGGCCACATCCATGGCAACCTATCCTCTATTCCGGAACGAGCGGCTCGTTCCCTCGTCGTTGACGTTCAGTTCGACAACAGCTCGACGTTCACGCCTATGGTCACGGCGCCGATCACCGAACCGGTATCTGGATCGGGCACGGCGACGCTGACCTGCGCCTGGTAGGTCTGTGTCGAGTCGTCGAACTCCACCTCGTCGATGAAGACCGCATTCGGCCCGGAGAGGAAGGTCTTCTTCCATTTCGCCTCGTCGCCCTGCCAGTAATCGGAGGTCGGATCGCTCTGCGCGACGTTCAGGCCGCGGTTGTCCATTACGAAGATCTCGGTGAACAGGCCCTCGGCCTCGTTTTTGTAGCCGAGCAGTTTCTTCGAAGCCGGTCGTCCCAGGACTTCGTTGATCATCGGCCGCGCAGGGGAAGCGGTCTCAGCGCGCCATCTCTTGTCGAGGCCGTCGATCTCGGCCTGCGTCAGACCGGCATGAGCCCTGTTCTGCTCGCGGATCGCCTCGATCATCATCGGATCGGACATCCAGGCCCTGAACTTGCTATCAACCATCTCGCGGATCGCATCTTCGTGCTCGCCGGCCGCCTGGGCCAGCGGAGCGATGAATATCGATGCCACGGCAATCAGGAGACTCTTCCTCATCGGGGTTCCCTCTCGTGCAGGATACTGAGAATCCCCCTTGCGAACCGCCTCGCCTATCGCGCTGTGCAACACCGTCCGCACCGCGCAGGACCACCGGATCGGGACCGCTAGGGGTTTTCGCCTGACACAATCTATGAACCGGTTACCCTAACAACGCGTTAACATATGTACGTAAAAAGGGATAAGTGGTCCGGTCCTTCGCGAATTTGGTGCGGAGATGACAACGGTCGCGGGCGCCATATATTCCCTGGCCCGTCGCGAAAATCATGATCGCCGCACGCCAGCGACGAGCGAGGCCCTTGCGCCGCGCCGGGCCCGGTGGCGTCGCATGATCAGGAAATCCTGTCGCCCACGGGCTTGAGCCCGAACTGCCGCCGACCTAGGGATGGCCGGTGCCGTCTTGCGCGCGCGCAGCGCCTGCGGCACTCTGCTTGTCCGCTGAGGAGAATCGCCGTCGATGCCGAGATATTCCATCTTCACGCTGGTTCGCAACGCGCTGAGCTACCATGAGAACTGGCAGCGCGCCTGGCGCAGCCCCGAACCGCGGCCGGATTACGATATCCTCGTGATCGGCGGCGGCGGACACGGGCTGGCGACCGCCTATTACCTCGCCAAGGAGCACGGCATCACCAACGTCGCGGTGCTCGAGAAGGGATGGATCGGCGGCGGCAATACCGGGCGCAACACCACCATTGTCCGCTCCAACTATCTGTGGGACGAAAGCGCCGCCATCTACGAGAATTCGCTGAAACTCTGGGAGGGGCTGTCGCAGGAGCTGAACTTCAACGTCATGTTCAGCCCGCGCGGGGTGATGAACCTCGCCCACAATCTGCACGACTGGCGCGAGCTGAACCGGCGGGTCCACGCGATCCGCCTCAACGGCATCGATTCGGAGATTCTCAATGCCCGGCAGGTCAAGGAGGAGGCGCCGATCCTGAATATCTCGCCGGACAGCCGATATCCGATCATCGGCGCGTCGATGCAGCGACGCGGCGGCACGGCGCGCCACGACGCGGTGGCCTGGGGATACGCCCGCGCCGCCGATGCGCGCGGCGTCGACATCATCCAGAATTGCGAGGTGACCGGCTTCGTCATCGA
>CP070634.1:3133801-3197212 GCA_020356105.1 Rhodospirillales bacterium
AGAACAGTAGGCAGGTCCTGTCCGCGAAAGCCTCGACGTTGTCGACCAGGTTCTCCAGCGGCATATTCACCGTGCCCTCGATGGTGTCGGCCACGTGCTCGTTCTGGCTGCGCACGTCCACGACGAGGGCGCCGCCGCCGTGGAGCGCGCGGGCGGTGTCGATATCGACCGGCACGGCCCACCGCCCTAGCATCCGCATCAGCCCCTCATACATCCAGGACAGGGTGCAGAAATGAGTGGTGATGACGATCGCCTGCAGGAACAGCAGGGTAATGCCGACCGCAACCGCCGCTGTCGGCATCTCCATCAGGAACAACAACGCAGCCATGGTGTTCATCACGCCCGCAGCGAGGCAGGCGACGCGCCGCTGGAACGGGTTTTCCGGCAACCTCACCGCGCCGAACACCGGCCGGACGGCATGGTTGTAGATCAGGTCCATCGGATGGCCCGCCGGGAAGAAGAAGGCATAGACGCCGAGGAAGGCGACGACGAACAGCACATGGGGCTGCTGGTAATACAACGCCGCCGCGGTGATCGACGAACAGACGGCCGGCGTGAAGCGGAGCCCCCATTCGAGCTGCTTCAGCTCGCGCGGCGTATAGCTCTGGTAACCTTGCTGAAAAAGACTTTTCTGCTGGAAGGACAGATCGGTGTCATCGGACATTGCAATTACCCCCTCTTGCCGCCGACTCCATACCCCGACTTGCCCTAACGGGGGGTTACCAGAAGGGCAAAATCGCATCGGAATATGCAGCGGCGCGAATCCGGTATCCGGATTCGTCAGGGGCGCCCCCTCGGCTGCGGCGCCGCGGAGTCAGGCTTCGGCGAGTTTGGCTTTCTCTCCGGCGTCGCTCTCCGGCTCCAGATAATCGGCCAGCAGCTCGACGAGACCGATCACAGGCAATTCCATGCCGTACTCGTCGATCGCCTCTTCGATGACGTTGCGGCAGTTCGCGCAGGAGGTCACCAACGCCTCGATATCGCCGAGATCGTCGATCTGCTTCTTCTTCGAGGCGAAAGCCCTCAGGCGATAATCCTCGGCCCGCGGATTGGAGCTCACGCCGCCGCCGCCGCCGCAGCAGATGTTGGCGACGCCCGCATGCGACATCTCGACGAAGCCGTCCGATACCGTGTCGAGGATGGCCCGCGGCTGTTTGACGACGCCGCCGCGACGGACGATCTGGCACGGGTCGTGATAGGTCACGCGCCGCGTGTCCTTGCCCTTCGTGCGGATCTTGCCCTCGCGCTGCAGCTGGTCGAGGAATTCCAGGATATGGACGACCTTGAAGTCGTACGGCCGCCCGACCAGGTTCGGCCCCTCCCATTTCAGCGCGGTGTAGGCGTGGCCGCATTCGGGGCTGATCACGTATTTGACCTTGAGCTTCTCGGCCGCGTCGACGATCCGCCCGACCAGGGTGCGTGCGACCTCCTTGTCGCCCATCTGGATGCCGATATTGGTGGCCTCATAGGCCTCGGTGGAGATCGTCCAGCTGACCCCGGCCTGCTTGAAGATCCGCGCCAGGGCGCCGATCACCTCATAGAAATTGAGCAGCTCCATGGCCGACAGCACCACGAGGTAGTCTGCGCCCACCTTGTCGAGCTCGATCGGGATGCCGACCTCCTGCGACTGCTCGTCGACGATCTTGCGCAGGGTCTCCGGCTTGATGCCGAGCGGGCTGCCGATGTCGAGCGCCCGTTGGGCGGCACCGGTCAGACCCTCGGGCACGATGCCGGCGGCAACGAATCCCTCGCGGGTCTTGCGGACCAGTGCGGCGACGTCGATGCCCATCGGGCATACCAGCGTGCAGCGTCCGCACATCGTGCAGGTGTCGTAGACCAGCTCGGACCATTCGTTGAGCTCGTCCTCGGTGATCTCGGCGGGCACCAGGCCGAGCGCCCGTCGCAGGCTCGCGAATGGCGCCTTGTGGCGCTTGTAGGTCTTGATTAGCGGCTCGATCTTGTAGATCGGCGTGAGCCGCGGATCGTTGTTGGTCTCATAGAAGTGGCACGCCCGGGCGCACTGACCGCAATGAACACAGGCCTCCATATAGCTGGCGGCGGCGGCATCGACCGTGTCGATGAAGGTCTGGACGGCGTTTGCGGCGGTCATGGCGTCACCCCCCGGCGGCCATAGATGATCCCGGTATAGCCGCGGCTCAGGACAAAGGTGAAGGCGTGCATGAGCCGGCTGAACGGGAAGTAGATCAGCCAGATCTCGACGGACAGCATGTGCAGGGCGCGCAGGCTGACATTGGATTCCTGCAGCGCCAGGCAGCCGGTCAGCATGGCGATGAAGGTGAGCCAAGAGCCGACATGGTCGTCGGCATCCGATATCTGCCGCATCGTCGGGTCGGCAATCCGGCGGAACCACAGCAGGATGAGACCAGCGAACGCCGCCTGCGCGGACACGATGAACGCCCAGCGCGGCATCGCTTCCCAGCCGAAGCCAAGCACCCGCTCCTCGAGGAATGCGATGTGGGGCGCGGCGAAGAACAGCACCACGAACAGCCCGATATGGAACAGGTAGCCGGCAAACAGGTGGAGCTTGGTCTTGTTGTAGAAGCTGTGATGCGGCAGCAGGTGCCGGAACAGCGCCTTGACCGCCCCCGGAATCGCGGCCGCCCGCGGGACGCTCAGATCGGTGCGGCGGCCGAGCCTCAGGATGCCGATGATCCGCCACAGCACGCCGACCACGAACACCGTCGCGGCGAGATACCAGAGCGGCCCTTCGATGATTTCGACGATGATCATTCCGCTGCTCCCGGCGCCGGCTTCGCGGCCCCTTTCGGTTCGTCCTCCGCCATTTCCCGCATGACCTTCTCGGCCCACAGATCGTGATGCTCGCGGGCCCAGTTCTCATCGACGGTGCCCTCGGTCATGCCCTCCAGCGCACCCTCGACACCGATACTGCCGAGGTAGATGTGTCCCATGGCGACCGGGATCACCAGCAGCGCGGCGGTGGCATGCACGATAGTGCTGACTTGCAGATACCACATCGTGTCGACGAGGCCGGGGAACTCCATCAGAATGCCGGTGACCGACAGCACCAGGCCGGTCATCACGACCAGCCAGAAATACGTCTTTTCCCCGAAATTGTATTTCCATGAGGGGGCGTGCCCGCCGAACAGGTTTCCGCCCTTGATGATCCACTTCGCGTCGGCCGCCTGGAATATGTTGTCCAGCGCATAGGCGAACAGCATGACCAGCAGACCGACGATGAACAGCGGCCCGAACAAATTGTGCCCCTGCATCGCGGCGCTGGCGACGGCCCCGAATGCGGACGGCCCGATCACCGGCAGCAGGATGTAGCGGCCGAACAGGATGATCAGGCCGGAGATCGCCAGCAGGATAAACACCGCGGCAACGAACCAGTGGATCGACCGTTCCAGCATGGTGAAGCGCGGAATGCGCCGTCCGGTCCGCCCCCCCTCGATCTTGACCTTGCCGCGCAACAGCGCGAACAGGATGACCGCCCCGAGGCCGACCAGCACCAGGATCCCGCCATACCGCGACACCGGCCCGTTGCGGATCGAGCGCCATTCTTCCCCCTCGGACTGCACCAGCACGGCGGCCCCGAGTCGCGGGTCGCTCAGCATGAAGGACTCGCCGCGCCGCACCCGGCGCCACAAATCGGCGTCGCTCTCGTTACCGAGCGATTCGCCCGGCGGAGCGCCTTCGGCGGCGATCACGGGGGACGCCAGCGGCGGCAGGGGCGCGATGACGGACAGCGGGCCGGCAAGGAAGCCGGCCAGTAACAGAATCCATACGAAGGTTCGCGTCATACCTCCTCCTCTCGGGAGTCGCGGGGTTCGAGCCGGACCGTACTCTAAAAGACTAAGCCCCCCCGCCACAAAATCGCCGTTGCCGCGGTACCGAGCCGCCCGGTTCCCTGACGTATCTAGGTTGGCGCCGCGTCCCGGCTCATTGACCTAGGTCATTTCGCGGCATGCCGACGGAGATGATCGGAGACGATCGGAGACGACCTGGAGACGCGCCGACCCGGCGCTGCGAAGCCCGGCCGCCAATTCGCCGCATCAGCGGCCCGGCGCCGATGCGCGCGGGTCGGCCGGGGCGGTCGCGACCCCGGGCAGGGGCCGTGCCGGCCGGCCGGCCAGCGCCGGCTCCATGAACCCTCGCCAGGTCAGCGCGGGGAACGAACCGCCACCGATGCGATCCATCGGCGCATTGTCATCATTGCCGAACCACACCCCGGCCGCCAGCTCCGGCGTGTAGCCGACGAACCAGGCGTCGCGGCTGTCCTGGCTGGTGCCCGTCTTGCCCGCCGCCGGGCGGTCGAGGCGCGCCGCCCTGCCGGTGCCCCAGCTGGTAGCGGCGGTCAGGATATCGTTGATCGCGGCCACATCCGGCGCAGCGACGACGCGCCCCGGGCCGCCGCCGCTGCGGCGATAGAGCACGCGTCCGTCATCGCTGCGGATCTCGGTCACGCCATAGGGCCAGACACCATAGCCGCCGCTGGCCATCACGGCATAGGCGGCGGTCAGCTCCAGCAGGGTGACCTCGTGCGCGCCGAGCGCCAGTGCCGGGTCCGTCCGCAGCGGGCTGGTGATGCCGAGGCGGCGCGCGACTGCCGCCACATTGTCGCGGCCGACCGACTCCGAGAGGACGACCGCGACGGAGTTCAGCGACCGCGCCATGGCCTCGCGCAGGGTCACGTCGCCGCGATGCGCGCGCCCGGCGTTCCGCGGCGTCCAGCCGGCCACGGTGATGGGCCGGTCCTCGACCACGTCGTCGGGCCGGATGCCCGCCTCCAGCGCCGCCAAGTAGACGAACAGCTTGAACGCCGAGCCCGGCTGGCGCAGCGCCTGGGTTGCCCGGTTGAACTGGCTTTCGGCATAGCTGCGGCCGCCGACCATGGCGACCACCGCGCCGTCGGGCCGCATCGCGACGAGCGCCGCCTGGCCGGCCCGGCGGGGCCCGGCCGCTTCCAGGTTGCGCGCCACCGCCTGTTCCGCCAGCCACTGCAACCGCGGCTCGATGGTCGTCACCACGACCAGGTCGCCGGCCGCCCCACCGACATAGTCGCGCGCCCGCTCCAGGAGCCAGTCCGCCGCGTACCGGCCCTGCCCGCCGGTCGCCCCGGCATTGACGACGGCCTTGCCGTCCCTGGCCCGGCCGGCCTGCGATTCGGTCAGCCAGCCGGCCTCGACCATGCTGTCGAGGACGACCCGGGCGCGCGAGTCCGCGAGGCGCCGGTCGGACATGGGATTGTAGCGCGACGGCGCCTTCAGCAGCCCCGCCAGCAGCGCCGATTCGTAGATTGTGACGGCCGTCGCCGGCTTGCCGAAATAGCGCCGCGCGGCGGCGTCCACGCCGTAGGCGCCCTGCCCGAAATAGACCCGGTTGAGATAGATCGTCAGGATCTGGTCCTTGCCGAACCGGCGCTCGAGCCAGAAGGCGAGCAGGGCTTCCTGCACCTTGCGCCGCAGCGTCCGGTCCGGCGACAGGAACAGGTTCTTGGCCAGCTGCTGCGAGATCGTGCTGCCGCCGCTGCGCAGCCCGCCGGCGACTATATTGTCCCATGCGGCGCGGGCGATGCCGCGCGGATCAATACCCGAATGCGCATAGAACCGGCGGTCCTCGATCGCCAGCACGGCGCGCGGCAGGTGCGGCGGCAGCTCGTGCAGCTGGACCGCGACCCCGTAGAGGTTGCCGTAATGGGCCAGCACGGAGCCGTCGGCGGCGTGGATCGTGACCGTCGGCCCGCGCTTGCCCGCCGTCGCCTCGAGCTGCTCGATATCTGGCAGGTCATAGGCATACCAGCCGACCAGCAGCGCCACGGCAACCGCCGCCCAGACCAGGACGGCAAGGCCGGACCGCACGATCCGCCACAGCGGCAAGCGGCGCTTGCGGCGGGGGACCGGGCGATTCCGGCGAGGATTGGCGCGTTTTCGCGGCATGACACCATATATGGACTGAAACACCGGTTTCGACCGTGGAAATTACCCATATCTTGTGGAAATCTCAACGGGATTCGCGTCGGAATTGCGAAATGAAATTGTTCCAAAAAAACCTCTATGCTATTGTTTCCCGTGCGCTTATATTAAGAAGGGTTCCGGCGTCGGTACGACGCCCCTGGCAACACGAAGACGGATTCGAGAGTTGATGAACAGCGCAGGCCGACGGTACGGCAGGGCATACGAGATCCTTCGAGAAGCGGGGCTGCGTCCGACGCGGCAGCGCCTCGGCCTTGCCCGGCTCCTTTTCGAGAACGGCGACCGGCACGTCACGGCCGAGCAGCTTCAGGCCGAATCGACGGCCGCGGATATGCGGGTGTCGCTGGCGACGATCTACAATACGCTCAACCAGTTCACGCAGATCGGCCTGTTGCGGGAGGTGGTCGTCGAGCCGGGCCGATCGTATTTCGACACCAACACCGCCGACCATCACCATTTCTTCCACGAGGAAACGGCCAAATTGCAGGACATCGAGGGCGAGGCGATCGTCCTCGGCGCGGTTCCGGAGCCGCCCGAAGGCACCTCGGTGGAACGTATTGACATCATCGTCCGTGTGAAAAATGCTGTCAATTGAATAGCTTACGTATCAGTTGGCTAATACCTGTTTTAAAATCATTCTAAACTATTGACAAGGCCTCCGCGTTCTGCTTTATAGGGCGCACCGGGGATTACGGCCGATGGGCGCCGCCCCGCTGGATCGAAGGCGGCAGCCCTGCCGCTGTGTTGGCACCAGACAGGAGGATACGATGTCGTTGAAAGGCAGCAAGACCGAACAGAACCTGAAGGACGCGTTTTCCGGTGAGAGCCAGGCGAACCGCCGCTATCTCTATTTCGCGCAGAAGGCCGACGTCGAGGGTTACAATGACGTCGCCGCCGTGTTCCGCTCGACCGCCGAGGGCGAGACCGGCCATGCGCACGGACATCTCGAATTTCTCGAGGAGACCGGCGATCCGGCGACCGGTGAGCCGATCGGCAGCACCGATTCCAACCTGAAGGCGGCGATCGCCGGCGAGACCCACGAATACACCGACATGTATCCGGGCATGGCCAAGACCGCGCGCGAAGAGGGCTTCGACGAGATCGCCGACTGGTTCGAGACCCTGGCGAAGGCCGAGAAGAGCCACGCCGGCCGGTTCCAGAAGGCGCTCGACACGCTCGGGTCCTGATCGGCCGCACCGACGGGCGGAGCGTTCCGGCGGAGGACCGTGCGGTCCTCCGCCCGCTTGCCCCGATAGATCCGCTGTGGCCGCAACGCCACTGTCAGGCTTCCGGCCTTCGACCCCGACGCGCAGGACACGCCGTCGGGGTCGAACGCGGGAACAATCGATGAGCAAACAAGGATTGATGCGATGCGTGAAGGCAGCCTCGACGCGCCGGTCCGCCATCCGATTGCATGGCGGGACGACGAGTTCTACGACGAGCAGAAACTTGATGAGGAGTTGCGGCGGGTTTTCGACATCTGCCACGGCTGCCGGCGCTGCTTCAATCTCTGCGATTCGTTCCCGCGACTGTTCGATCTGATCGACGAGTCGGAAACCGGCGAACTCGACAGTGTCGACAGCAAGGATTTCGGGCCGGTGATCGACGCATGCACGCTGTGCGATCTGTGCTTCATGACCAAGTGCCCCTACGTGCCGCCGCACGAGTTCAACCTGGATTTTCCCCATCTCATGCTGCGCGCCCGCGCCGTCGAGTTGAAGAACGGGAAGGTCGGCTTCGTCGACAAGCAATTGACCGAAACCGACCGGAACGGCCGGCTGGCCGGACGCGTGTCGGGCCTCGCCAACTGGGCGACCGATACCAAGAACGGGATGACCCGGGGCGTAATGCAGGCGGTCGCCGGCGTCGATCGGCACGCCGCACTGCCGAAATTCACCGGCAAGAGTTTCACCGCACGCGCCAAGGCGAACCCGCCGAAGCTCAACGCCGATGCGCCGGCGCACGGCCGCAAGGCGGTGATCTATGCAACCTGCTACGGCAACTACAACAACCCGGAGATTGGCGAAGCCACCCAGGCGGTCCTGGCCCACAACGGCGTCGAGACCGAGGTCGTCTACCCCGAATGCTGCGGCATGCCGCAGCTCGAGCATGGCGACCTCGATCGCGTCTCCTCGAAGGCCGCGAACATCGCCGCGACGCTGCGGCCCTGGATCGACAAGGGCTACGACGTGATTGCCCTGGTTCCGTCATGCGCCCTGATGTTGAAATTCGAATGGCCGTTGATCGCCCCCGATGATGAGAATGTGAAGGCGCTGTCCCAGGCCACCTTCGATGTCAGCGAGTATGTCGTGTCGATCGCTGCGAAGGAGGGACTCGCGCCGGGGCTGAAGCCGCTGGACGGTGGCGTTGCCATTCATCTGGCGTGCCACGCGCGGGCCCAGAACATGGGGGCCAAGGCGGCGGAAATGATGCGCCTGCTTCCCGAGAACGACGTGGCGGTGATCGAGCGCTGCTCGGGCCATGGCGGATCCTGGGGCATCATGAAGGGCAATTTCGAGGTGGCGCTGAAGGTCGGCAAACCCACGGCACGGCAGGCAAGCAAGAGCGGCAAGAAATACGTTTCATCGGAATGCCCGCTCGCCGGCACGCACATTATGCAGGGCGTCGAGGCGCTCGGCGGGGAGACGCCCGAGATCGAGCTCGCCCCGCACCCGATCGTCCTGTTCGCCCGCGCCTACGGGCTGGCGGACTGAACCTGGAGAATGACTGCAATGGATACGGCGACGATGACTCGCAAGACGGAGATCACCCGCGACGACATCATGGACATGGCGGAATACGGCGCGATCCGCAAGGAGCGCCGGCGCAGCATGATCGAGAAGAAAAAGCTGCGCCGCGTTGCGATCGGGCCCGATGCAACCGCGCATTTCGAGGATTATGACAGCATGTGGCTGCAGGTGCATGAGATGCTGTACATCGAAAAGGGCGGCGAGGAGCAGGTGGCCGACGAGCTGGCCGCCTATAACCCGCTGATCCCCAAGGGGCGGGAGCTCGTTTGCACGGTCCTGTTCGAGGTCGATGATCCCGAGCGCCGGGCCCGTTTCCTGGCCAATCTGGGCGGCATCGAGGAAACCATGTTCGTCCGGATCGACGGGGAGGAGATCATCGGCAGGGCGGAAGAGGATATCGACCGCACGACCGCCGCCGGAAAGGCGTCGGCGGTGCAGTTCGTGCGCTTCCCGTTCACCGATGCCCAAGTCGACGCCTTTCGTCGCAAGGGCGCCGAAATCGTCGTCGGCTTCAACCATCCCGGCTACGGCCATATGGTCAAACTGCCCGAGGAAACCCGGGAAGCGCTGGCCGCGGATTTCGACTGACGCACCGGGCGGCCGCGAGAGCGGCCGCGCGGGTGCGCCGGATTGGCCGGATCGGTTGTTCGGACGGGACCGACGGGATCACTCGATCATCTCGTCCGGATAGACCCCCCAGAAATCGCCGCGCCGCAACCAGCCGCGATAATTTCGCACCTCGACGCGGCACCAGCCCTCCACGCAATCCTCGACCGTCGCGATGATGCCCGGGCGAAGGCGGACCACGGGTGGCGAGGTTTCGTCCGCCCGGCGGTAGAGGATGCGCTTGTCGCCGGTTACGATCACCGTGCGCCGGGACGACAGCAGGGCCGAGTGCACCCAGCCTTCCTGCCCCTCCCAGTCGCGGATTTTCCGCCAATTGTCCCATTCGGCGATGATCTCCACCGGGACGCCGGCGACAACGAAGGTCCATTTGAGGGGATACTGCTTGCCGGGCCCGACGCGAACATTGACCTCGTCCGCCTTGATCGAGACGAACCGCGGCACCGGTCGTTCTCCCGCCGTCGCGGGGAGTGACGCAAGCGTCGCCACGATCAGCGAGATCAACAGGCCGGTCCGAACCATTGCGCGCGTCGGTTTGCGAATCATGTCGGCCTATAATGGAATCGTCGGCCGCGACGTCAAGCCGAGGAACGGCGCCTCGGCCGCTTCGCGCGACCGCCGGGGCTGGACAGGCGCGCACCGTGTTGTATAACCCGGGCGGGGTGCAGTTTCGAAGGTCGACGCATGGCGAAGCAGAAGATGAAGCGAAAACCGCTGGTCATCGTGACCCGCAAATTGCCGGACGTCATCGAGACCCGCCTCATGGAGCTGTTCGAGACGCGCCTGAACCTCGACGACAAGGCGATGGGGCAGGCCGACATCGTGCGGGCGGTGCAGGAAGCGGACGTGCTGGTTCCGACCGTGACCGACAAGATCGACGCGGGCGTGCTTGCGCAGGCAGGGCCGAACCTCAAGCTCATTGCCTCGTTCGGGACCGGCGTCGACCATATCGATCTCGCCACGGCGCGCAGCCGCGGGATCTCGGTGACCAACACGCCGGGCGTCCTGACGGAAGACACCGCCGACATGACGATGGCGCTGATCCTCGCGGTGCCGCGCCGGCTGGCCGAGGGAACGCGTCTCGTCCGGTCCGGCGAATGGACCGGCTGGAGCCCGACCTCGATGCTCGGTCACCGGATCTGGGGAAAACGGCTCGGCATTCTCGGCATGGGCCGAATCGGCACGGCCGTCGCCCGGCGGGCCCGCGGTTTCGGACTGTCGATCCATTACCACAATCGCCGCCGCGTTCACCCAGACCTCGAGTCGGAGCTGGAGGCGACCTACTGGGATAGCCTCGACCAGATGCTCGCCCATATGGACATCGTCTCGATCAACTGCCCGCACACGCCGGCGACCTTCCATCTGTTGTCGGCGCGGCGGCTGAAGCTGCTGCGGCCGCAGGCCTACATCGTCAATACGAGCCGCGGCGAGGTGATCGACGAGAACGCCCTGGCGCGGGCGCTCGAAGCCGAGGCCATCGCAGGGGCCGGGCTCGACGTGTACGAGCACGAACCCGCGATCAACCCGAAATTGCTCAAGCTCGACAACGTCGTCTTGCTGCCGCATATGGGCTCGGCGACGCTCGAGGGCCGCGTAGATATGGGCGAGAAGGTGATCATCAACATCAAGACCTTCGTCGACGGACACAATCCGCCGGACCGCGTGCTGGAGACGATGTTCTGACGCAAACCCTGGGCGGCCACCTGTCGGAGCTGTTGCGCCTCGCTGCCCCGGTGGTCGTCGCGCGCGCCGGGATCCTCACCCTGGCCACCGCGGATATCGTCATGCTGGGCCATTACGGCGCGGCGGACGTCGCCTGGTACGGCATCGGCATGACCCCGTTCATCGTGCTGCTGCTGATCGGCATCGGCATGCTGACCGGAACCCTGGTGATGACCAGCCACGCGCGCGGCGCGGGAACGCCGGAGGAATGCGGCGCGGTGTGGCGGCGGTCGCTCCCCTACGCGCTCGTCATCGGCCTTGTCGGCACCGGGCTGACGCAGTTCGGCGAGACGTTCTTCCTGCTGGTCGGTCAATCGCCGGCAATCGCCGCCGGCGGCGGCCGCGTGACCGCCATCGCCGGCCTCGCGCTCATCCCGACCCTGCTCTTCGTAACCACGAGCTTCTTCCTCGAGGGTCTCGCGCGTCCCGCGCCGGGCATGGTCGTGATCCTCTGCGGCAACGTCCTCAACATCGTGCTAAACTGGCTGCTGATCTTCGGCCATGCCGGCTTTGCGGCGATGGGCGCGGAGGGCGCGATCGCCGCCACCTCGCTGACCCGTTTCACGATGGCGGTCGCCGCGATCTCCTATGTCTGGTGGATGCGGGACGGCAACGTCTTCGCGGTTCGCGCGCGGCCGGCCTCGGGCTGGTGGCGGGCCGGACGCGAACAATGGCGCCTCGGATACGCGGCCGGTGCCAGCCAGGGCGTCGAGTCACTCGCCTTCAACAGCCTGACGATGATGGCCGGCCTTCTGGGGCCGCTGGCCCTCGCGAGCTATTCGATTGCGCTCAACCTGACCGCATTGGTCTTCATGCTGGCCCTCGGGCTCGGCGCCGCCACGGCGGTGCGGGTCGGCGCCGCCCGGGGCGCCGCCGATCACCAGGGCATGGTGGCCGCCGGCTGGGTCGGCCTCGCCGCGACGGTAACGATGATGGCGGGATTCGGGATTCTGCTGTGGCTGTTCCGCGAGCCTCTGGCGATGTTCTACTCCGACGACGCCGCGCTGCGCCTCGTGCTGCCGGCGCTGTTCTTCATCGTCGCCTTCATCCTGGTGCCCGATGGCGGCCAGGTCGTGATGTCCTTCGCGCTCCGCGGGGCCGGCGACGCCTGGACTCCGACCGCGCTGCACCTGCTCTCCTTCTTCGTCGTGATGATTCCCGCCGCCTGGCTGCTGGCGTTCCCGGCCGGCCTCGGCACCACCGGCCTGATGACGGCGATCGCGATGGGCGCCGCCACGTCCCTTGCCATCCTCTCGCTGAGGTTTCGGATCGTCACCCGACGTCGGTGATCGTCGGCGACTCGCCGCATAGCGGACAGGCGGGATTCTTCGGAATGGCGACGGTGCGCAGCATCACGTCCATCGCATCGTAGAGCAGCAGCCGCCCGGCCAGGCCGTGCCCGAGCCCGAGCAGCTCCTTGAGGACCTCGGTCGCCTGCATAGTGCCCAGGACACCGGCGAGGGCGCCGAAGATCCCGGCCTGCTCGCATCGCGGTGCAATTTCCGGCGGCGGGGCGGACGGGAAGATGCAGCGGTAGCATGGCTTGCCGGGCTCCCATGCCTTGATCGTCGTCGCCTGCCCCTCGAAGCGCAGCACCGCGGCCGTGACCAGCGGCGTCTTCTCGAGATAGCAGGCATCGTTGACGAGGTAGCGGGTCGGGAAATTGTCGCTGCCGTCGGCGACCAGATCGTAGTCGCGGATAAGGCGACGCACGTTTTCCGGGGTCAGACGTTCGCTGTACGGCACGACCTCGACCTCGGGATTGATCTGGCCGAGGGTCTGCACGGCGCTTTCCGCCTTCAGCGCGCCGATGCGATCCGTCGTGTGGACGATCTGACGCTGCAGGTTGGTGATGTCGACCCGATCGTCGTCGATCACGCCCAGCGTGCCCACGCCCGCCGCCGCGAGGTACAGCAGGACCGGCGAGCCGAGGCCGCCGGCCCCGATCACCAGGACGCGCGACTGCAGCAGCCTGATCTGTCCTTCCTCGCCGACCTCGTCGAGGATGATGTGCCGGGCATAGCGATGCAGGCGCTCCTCGGTGATCTCCATCGCTTCGTCCCTATACGACGATCCCGTCGAACAGCGCCGTCGAGAGATAGCGTTCGGCGAAGGAGGGAATGATCACGATGATCCGCGCCCCCTTCATCTCAGGCCGCTCGGCGATCTCGAGCGCCGCCGCCAGCGCCGCGCCCGAGGAGATGCCGACCGGGCAGCCCTCGAGCGCCGCCACCTTGCGGGCCACCGAAAACGAGGTTTCGTTGGCGATGGAGATGACCTCGTCGATCAGCTCGGTCCTCAGGATCGACGGCACGAAGCCGGCGCCGATACCCTGTATCTTGTGCGGTCCGGGTTCGCCGCCCGACAGAACCGGGCTGTCCTCCGGCTCGACGGCGACGATGCGGATGTCCGGGTTGCGCTCCTTGAAGACCTCGCCGCAGCCGGTCAGCGTGCCGCCGGTGCCGACCCCGCAGACCAGAACGTCGAACTTGCCGCCGGTGTCCTTCCAGATCTCCTCGGCCGTCGTCTTGCGGTGGATGTCGGGATTCGCCGGGTTCTCGAACTGTGACGGCATCGCCGCATCGGGCAGCGAGGCGACGATCTCCTCGGCCTTCGCGATGGCGCCCTTCATCCCCTGATCGGCGGGTGTGAGCTCGATCTCGGCCCCGAGCAGCTTGAGCATCTTGCGCCGTTCCACCGACATTGATTCCGGCATCGTCAGGATCAGCCGGTAGCCGCGCGCCGCCGCGACGAAGGCAAGGGCGATGCCGGTATTGCCCGAGGTCGGCTCGACCATCACCGTGCCCTTCTTCAGCTGACCTGCGGCCTCCATCGCATCGATCATCGCGAACCCGATGCGGTCCTTGACCGAGGCCAACGGGTTGAAGAACTCGAGCTTGCCGATAATGTCCGCTTGAACTCCCGCATCCGCCGCCAGCCGGGAAAACCGGACGAGCGGCGTGGCGCCGATCGTCTCGATGAGGTTGTCATATATCCTGCCCCTGAATTCCGGAGAGCCCGAATTCATCCTGTCCCCCTTCTGTCCCATCAGATTGTGAAATCTATGCTCTTCTTCGACCGGCTGTCGATGCCGGCCTCGCGCGCCGTCCGGCACAGCGTCTCGACGCTTACCGAATCGAGCTTGAGGAGCGCCTCCCCCTCCATCTCCTGCCACAATGGCTGCAGCACGACGCGTCCGAGCTCGGAGCCGGCATCGTCCTCGTCGCCGGCCTCGCCGTCCATGCCGGCGACGATCCGCACGATTTCGCCCAGCGAGATCCGCCGCCGCTCGCGCGCAAGCCGATAGCCGCCGCGCGGACCACGGACGCCGCGCAGCACATCCGCCCGCACCAGCTGCTGCAGGACCTGCTCGAGGTATCGCCGCGGAATGCCCTGGCGCTCGGCGATGTCCTTGCTCTGAACCGGGTTGACCCCTGAATTGTAGGCGATGTCGACCACCGCCTCGATCGCGAACATCAGTTTTCGGGTAAGCCGCAACATTGCCCGTCACATCCCTTTTGTTCCAGTCGACCCAAATCCTCCCGCACCGCGCCGCGAGGCCGGCAAATCCGCGTCCGACGCGACCTCGTGCCATACGGTCCGCGTGATGCCCGAGACGACCATCTGCGCGATTCTCATGCCGCGCGTGATCGTGAAACTCTCCTTGCCGAGATTGGCCAGGATCACCTTCACCTCGCCCCGATAGTCGGCGTCGATCGTGCCCGGGCTGTTCAGGACGGTGATCCCGTGCCGCAGCGCGAGGCCCGAGCGCGGCCGCACCTGCGCCTCGTAACCGACGGGCAGCGCGAGCGCCAGCCCCGTCGGCACGAGGCATCGTTCGCCCGGCCCGATCGACACCGGGTCGTCGAGCGCCGCCAGCAGGTCGAACCCCGCGCTGTCCGCCGTCGCATACTCCGGCAACGGGAGATCCGCGCCATGGGCGAGGCGCGCAACCGGGACCGAGACCGCGCTCATGGCTCTTCGGCCAGTTGCTCGGCGATCCGTTGCGCCAACCGGCCGGCGACCGCATCCTTGGACATCGGCGGCCAGTCCTCGACGCCCGAATCGTCGATCAGATGGATGACGTTGCGATCGCCGCCGAAGGTCCCGCTCGCCGGCGAGACATCGTTGGCGAGGATCCAGTCGGCGCCCTTCTTCCTGCGCTTGGCTTTCGCATTGGCGATCACCTTCTCCGTCTCGGCGGCGAATCCCACCAGCAGGCCGGGACGCAGGTTCTCCGCGCTCGCCAGCGTCTGCAGGATATCGGGGTTCTCGACCAGCTCCAGCTTCCGCCCGCCGCCGCCGTTCTTCTTGATCTTCTGCGCGGCCGCGTCCGCGGTGCGCCAGTCCGAGACCGCGGCGGCGCAGACCGCGACATCGACGGGCAGCGATTTGCGGCACGCCTCCAGCATCTCGCGCGCGGTCTCGACATGGACGACCGTCACGCCGGCCGGATCGGCAAGATTGGTCGGTCCGCTGACCAGCGTCGTCTCCGCGCCCAGCCGCGCCAGCGCCCGGGCGATCGCATGGCCCTGCTTGCCGGACGAGCGGTTCGCGATATAGCGCACCGGATCGATCGCCTCATGGGTCGGCCCGCTCGTCACCAGCGCCTTGCGGCCGGCCAGTCGCCGCGCCTCGGGCGACTTGCCGCGCGACGGGGTGACGGCGGCGCCGGCGCCGCGGAAATACGCCTCGATCGCCTCGACGATCTCGTCCGGCTCGGCCATACGGCCTTCGCCGAACTCGCCGCAGGCCATGTCGCCGACGCCGGGGCCGACGCGCATCACGCCGCGCGCGGCTAGCATCTCGACATTGGCCCGGGTCGCCGGATGCTCCCACATGCGCACGTTCATGGCCGGGGCGACCAGCACCGGCTTGTCGGTGGCGAGCAGCAGCGTCGTGGCGAGATCATCCGCGATCCCGCCCGCCATCTTGGCCATGATGTCGGCGGTCGCCGGCGCAACGACCAGAAGCCCCGCGTCACGCGACAGCTCGATATGGCCCATTTCCGCCTCGGCGGTCAGCGAGAACAGATCGTCGTAGACCGTATCGCCGCTGATCGCCGCAAGGCTGAGCGGCGTGACGAACTTCGCCCCGGCGCGGGTCAGCACGCAGCGGACCGCGGCACCGCGCTCCTTCAGCCGGCGGATCAGCTCGAGGCTCTTGTAGGCGGCGATGCCGCCCGAGACGATCAGGAGAACGCGATTTTCCGACAGCACGGGGCAGCTTTCCTCAGTTCCGTCGACACGGCCGGGGACAGGCACGAATTTACAATGTAGAACTGTGGTTACTTAATAACCGACCTTCGCCGCCTCGGCAAGCCCGCCGACGAATCCCGGTGCAATGCGCTTGACTTAAATTTGAGTTAATTCCTTTCGACTGCGAATCGAAAGCCGTGCCGGCAGCGCGCGCCGGCCGGCCAGTCGCGGCGCGGAATCGGCGCTAGCCGACGATCGCGACGATGGCGGCGACGAGCGCCGCGCCGATGGCGGCCCCGGCGAGCGCGACCGGCCACGGGCTCCGTTCTGGCGCCCGCAGCGACTCGACGGTATCGGGATGCAGCCTGATCCCGCCCTCCTCGATCATGCGACCCGCCTGGTCGAGCCGGTCGAGCAGCGCCGGCAGGCGTTCGAGCTGGACGAGCGCGGTTTCGGCGGCGTCGCGCAGGCGCGCCTCCGGGCCGCGGTTCTCGCGCATCCACTGCTCGATCAGCGGCTCCGAGAGGACCCACATGTTGACGCTGGGATCGAGCTTGCGGCTGACCCCCTCGGCCACCAGCATCGTCTTCTGGAGCAGCAGCAGCTGCGGCTGCGTCTCCATCTCGAACTGCTCGGTGATCTGGAACAGCTGCGCCAGCAACCGGGCCAGCGAAATCTGCTCCAGCGGCTTGCCGAACACCGGTTCGCCGATCGACCGGGCGGCCTGCATGAAGGCCTCACGCCGCTGGTGGGCGGGCACGTAGCCGGCCTGGAAATGCACCTCCGCGACCCGGCGGTAGTCGCGCTTCAGGAAGGCCAGCAGCAGATCGGCGAGATAGTTCCGCGTCTTGCGGTCGAGCCGGCCCATGATGCCGAAATCGACCGGCATCAGCCCGCCGTCGGGCGCCACGAACATGTTGCCGGGATGCATGTCGGCATGGAAGAAGCCGTCGCGGAACACCTGGTAGAAGAACACCTCGGCCGAGCGCTCGATGATGTCGCGCGGATCGAGCCCCGCATCGACGAGTTCCTCGACCTCGTCAATGCGGATCCCGACCACGCGCTCCGTCGTCAGCACCTGCCGGCTGGTGCGCTCCCAGTCGACCGCCGGCACGTGCAAATCGGGGTCGCCCTCGAAATTCGCGGCGAGCTCGGCGGCCGCGGCGGCCTCCATGCGCAGATCCATCTCCAGGCGGACCGTCTCCTGGAAGGTTCGCACCACCTCGACCGGCTTGAGGCGCCGGAACGGCGGATGGGCGCGCTCGACGAGACGCGCCACCCAGAGCATCAGATCGATGTCCCGGGCGAGCCGCTCGGTCACGCCGGGCCGCAAGATCTTGACCGCGACCTCGCGGCCGTCCGTGGTGGTCGCGAAATGCACCTGGGCAATCGACGCCGCGGCGATCGATTCGGTTTCGAAATGATCGAACAGCCGCTCGAGCGGCACGCCGAACTCGTCCTCGAGAATCGCCGTGGCCTGCGCGGAGGGAAAGGGCGGGAGTTGGTCCTGCAGGGCCGACAGATCAGCCGCGATCTCCTCTCCGACCAAATCCGAGCGGACCGACAGCGCCTGTCCCAGCTTGATGAAGGTGGGTCCCAGCGCGGTGCACGCCGCCGCCAGCCGCTCGCCCGGCCGACCCGGCACGCTGCGGCGCGAGATCAGCCGCACCAACATCATGATCCCCGGCGCGACGCCGAGCTGCTCGAGCGGAAACAGCGCGTCGTACCGGGCCAGCGTGCGGGCGATGAGCAGCAGACGAAGCAGGTTGACGGCAGCCGTCAGCATCGCCCTCAGATCCGCCAGGCCGAATGGATCGCCGCGATTCCGCCGGTCAGGTTGCGGTAGCGGACCTGCTCCAGCCCGGCGCCACGAATCCGCTCGGCGAGCTCCTCCTGGGCCGGGAACCGACGAATGCTCTCCGCCAGATATTCGTAGGATTGGCGGTCGCCGACGACCGACTCGCCGAGCGCGGGAAGCACGGAGAAGGAGTACCGGTCATACAGCGGCTCGAGCCAGTCCCAGGTCAACTTGCTGAACTCGAGGCACAGGAACCGCCCGCCCGGCTTGAGGACCCGCCGCGCTTCCGCGAGCGCCCTGTCGATCCGGGTCACGTTGCGCAGACCGAACGCGATCGTATAGGCATCGAAGCTCGCGTCCGCGACCGGCAGGGCCTCGGCGTCGCCGACGACCCAGGCGATGCCGTCGATCAGACCGCGATCGATGGCGCGATCGCGCCCGACGAGGACCATCTCCTCGGTGAGGTCGCAGACGGTAACGCGGCCGCCGCCCCGTTCGAGGAACCGGAAGGCGACATCCCCGGTGCCGCCGGCAACGTCCAGCAGATGCATGGTGGCGCGCGGCCGCAGCATGTCGATCAGCGTCGACTTCCACAGCCGGTGGATGCCGAGCGACATCAGGTCGTTCATCAGATCGTAGCGGCCGGCGACGCTGTCGAACACCGCGCGCACCAGACGCATTTTCTGCGCGGCCGGGACCTCGCGAAACCCGAAATCCGCGACATCGTGATCGTGCGTGTCGTGTGGCTCCTCCATGGTCGCGACGATAGCGCAGCGATGCCTCGTTTGCTAAAGCATTTTCCGCCTGCGTCGCTTTGACCTCGCCAGGCGCATCTGTTGACCGCTCGACAAAGGATAGCGAGACCGAAGCCATGCCGGAACTGCCCGAAGTCGAGACCGTACGCCGCGGCCTGCAGCCGGTCCTCGAGGGACGCGTGCTGGCCGAGATCGTCCAGCGTCGTCCCGACCTCAGGTTCCCGATGCCGGCACATTTGCCCGAACGGCTGCGCGGCCGGCGCGTCATCCATGTCGGCCGGCGCGCCAAGTTTCTGCTCTTCGAGCTGGACGATCGTCAGGTCCTGATCCTGCATCTGGGGATGTCGGGACGGCTGACCATCCATCGCGATCACGCCGGGCCGCCGGGCCGCCACGATCACCTCGAATTCGCAACCGACGACGGCACGCTTGTCCGGCTCAACGACGCGCGCCGTTTCGGCATGGTGGATTTCGCCCCGCCCGGCGATCCGATGTCCCATCCGATGCTGGCCGGGCTTGGGCCCGAACCCCTGGACAATTCGTTCTCGGCCGAGACCCTGGCCGCGGCGCTCGCCGGTCGCCGGACTCCGGTCAAGGCCGCGCTACTCGATCAGCGGACCGTCGCGGGGCTCGGCAACATATATGTCTGCGAGGCGCTGCACCGCGCTGGGGTCTCGCCGCGTCGCAGCGCGCACACGATCTCCGGCGTTCGGGCCCAGCGGCTCGCGACGGCGATCCGCGAGGTGTTGCAGGCCGCCATCGCAGCCGGCGGGTCCAGCTTGCGCGATTACGTCCAGGCCAGCGGCGAGCTGGGCTATTTTCAGCATAGCTGGCAAGCGTACGACCGCGAAGGCGAGCCGTGCGCATGGCCCGGATGCGCGGGACGGATCCGCCGCATGACCCAGTCGGGGCGCTCGACATTCTTCTGTCCGGCCCATCAAAGATGATGCGGCGGACGCGGCGTTGATGCTATAGCACCTGGCATGTTGCGCATCGCCGCCTCGCTCGCCTTTCTGCTGGCATTGGCCGGCGCCGCCGCATCGCCCGGTGCGGCGGATTTCTTCGAGCGCCTCGAAGACGTGCCCGTCATGCCCGGGCTGATTCCGGTTGCCGATGCCGGCATCGAGTTCGACACGCCCTCGGGACGCATCGTCGAGGCCTACGCCATCGGTGAGACGAGCCGCAAGGCCGTGCGCGGTTTCTATCGACGCACGCTGCCGCAGCTGGGCTGGCAGGCGGGGGCCGGGGACGCCTATCTGCGAGAGGACGAGTCGCTGAGCATCGATTTCTTCGGCTCGGACGGTGAGCTGACGGTGAGGTTTACGGTCGCACCGGCGGCGAACTGAGACTTTTGGACAGGAACGGCCATCGGTTCCCGGGCCAGTCGGGAGCGCGATACCCAGAACAAGGATACCGGAATGATGTCGTACGAACTCATCCTCGTCGAAAAGCGCCAGGCGGTTGGGCTGATCACCCTGAACCGGCCGACGGCGCTCAACGCATTA
Organism: Rhodospirillales bacterium; assembly: GCA_020356105.1. Lineage (GTDB taxonomy): Bacteria > Pseudomonadota > Alphaproteobacteria > UBA8366 > JADFVY01. Next base: position 3,154,108 of record CP070634.1, read on the forward strand.
TGTGCCGATCTGATCGAGGAGCTGGGCCGTGCGCTGGACGACATGGAGGCCGATGAAGACATCGGCTGCATTGTCCTGACCGGATCCGAGAAGGCCTTTGCGGCCGGCGCCGACATCAAGGAGATGCAGGCGAAGAGCTACATGGACATGTACATGTCCGACTTCATCACCAAGGGATGGGAGCGGGTGACCACCTGCCGCAAGCCGATCATCGCGGCCGTTGCCGGCTATGCGCTCGGTGGCGGATGCGAGATGGCGATGATGTGCGATTTCATACTTGCGGCCGACACCGCCAAGTTCGGGCAGCCGGAAATCACCATCGGCACCATCCCGGGATCGGGCGGCACGCAGCGCCTGACCCGCTTCGTCGGCAAGTCCAAGGCGATGGAGCTGGTCCTCACCGGCCGAATGATGGATGCCGATGAGGCGGAGCGTTCGGGGCTCGTCAGTCGAATCATACCCGCCGCCGACCTCATCGACGAGGCCGTCAAGACGGCTGCCAAGATCGCCGCCCTGTCCCGTCCCGTGACGATGTTGGCAAAGGAAGCGGTCAATCGCGCCTACGAGACGTCACTGGCCGAGGGGGTCCGTTTCGAGCGGCGGCTGTTCCACTCGACCTTCGCGACCGAGGACCAGAAGGAGGGCATGGCCGCCTTCTCGGAAAAGCGGAAGCCGGTCTTCCGCAACCGCTGAATCGAATGGTGACACCGGCCGCCACCGGGCTTGACGGATCGTCGGCAAACTTTTATAACCCGCGGCCTTGAGAAGATCCTCGCAAGTTTTGGAACGGACAAATGGCTCACCATCAATCGGCCAAGAAGCGGATCCGGCAGACGGCGCGGCGCACGGACGTCAATCGCAACCGGGTCAGTCGAATCCGCACCTTCGTCAAGAAGTTCGAGTTGGCCGTCGCAAGCGGCGACAAGGACGCCGCACAGGCTGCCTTGCGCGCGGCGGCGCCGGAACTCCAGCGCGGCGTGAGCCGGGGCATCCTGCATCGCAACACGGTCGCAAGGAAGATTTCCCGGATGTCCGCAAAGGTCAAGCAGTTGGGATAGAGCATCCGCCAGGGATGCGACAGAAAACCGCGCCGCGATCGATCCAGATCGCGGCGTAATTTTTTTTGGCCCGGAGTCGAATTCCTTTCCCGTGAAATTTCAGTTCGCTGGCCAGAGTCAATTCTTTTTTTTGCGGTGTTCCCTTTTCGGTCTCATTGCATCGATTCTGAACCACCGATACATTGGGATACCGCTGAGAGAAAAGGCGCTGATCGTGCCAGTATCTCCGGGCCTTCGAACAATACAAATCAAGTCAAAAAGGGAGATTTTTGCGCTGCGATGTTAAAGATATAAACATGCGCGGCGACGAGCAATGTAATTGCCTAATTTTCACTTTTGGTTTTAACTCTGACTTCTTTTGCGCGCGCAGGCGGGCGCGGCAAAAGGCAACGAGCAAGGCGTCGTTCTGGGAGCCGGGGTTTGAATCTCAGTCAAGGAGGCGTCCAACAGAGCATTTGTTCCGCGCCGGACATCCGGCAGACAAGATGGCGGCAAAGAAGCAACGACATGCAAGTCCTGCGGCGCCAGGTTGAACCGGGCCGCAGAGCACGCGAGCTAGGGTTCGAATGAACGAGCTTTTCAATTGGGTTGGTCGATGAAGACGTTATTGGATGAAGACGTGGCGGCACAGTGGGTTCGGGTCAGAGCACGCCTCAGAGCCGAATTCGGAGAGGCGGCCTACAGGAGCTGGCTGAAGCCGCTGACGCTGCATGAGGTGAAAGGCGGGCATGTGAGGATCGGGGTGCCCACCGACTTCATGAGAGACTGGGTGCGGACCCAGTATGGCAATCGTCTTCTCGACCTTTGGAGCGACGAAAACTCCGAGATCTGCGACCTCGAGATCGTCACGGCGCCGGGATCGGGGGCCGCGACGGCCGAGAACAGGCCGCTGTCGGGCGGCGCGGCGCCGATCGTCGTGGCGGAGAACAACATTGAGGGTTTCGGGGCCGCCCTCGACCCCCGCTTCACCTTCGAGAATTTCGTGACGGGCAAGCCGAACGAGCTGGCCTTTGCGGCGGCCCGGCGGGTTGCCGAGTCCTCATCGGTCACCTTCAATCCGCTGTTCCTGTATGGCGGCGTGGGATTGGGCAAGACGCATCTCATGCACGCCATCGCATGGCAGATCTGCCGCCAGAGTCCGGAACGCCGGATCATCTATCTGTCGGCCGAGAAGTTCATGTACCAGTTCATTCGGGCACTTCGTTACAAGGACACCGTCGCGTTCAAGGAACAATTCCGTTCGGTCGACGTATTGATGATCGACGACTTCCAGTTCATCAGCGGCAAGGACAGCACGCAGGAAGAATTCTTCCATACCTTCAACGCGCTGGTCGACAGGAACCGCCAGATCGTCATCTCCGCCGACAAGTCGCCCAACGACCTCGAGGGCATCGAGGAACGCATGCGGTCGCGCCTTGGCTGGGGCCTGGTCGCAGATCTGCACCCGACCACCTACGAGCTGCGCGTCGGCATCCTGCAGTCGAAGGCCGAGGGGCTCGACATAGAGATCCCGCCGAAGGTCGTCGAATACCTGGCCCACAAGATCACCTCGAACGTGCGCGAATTGGAGGGTGCGCTCAACCGCATCGTCGCAGCGGCGAGCCTGGTCGGCCGGCCGGTGACGCTAGAGAGCACGCAGGAGATCCTGCACGATCTGCTGCGTGCCAGCGATCGGCGCATCACGATCGAGGAGATCCAGAAACGGGTGGCCGAGCATTTCAACATCAAGCTCGCCGAGATGTCGTCGGCGCGCCGTTCCAGGGCCGTGGCGCGCCCCCGGCAGGTCGCCATGTACCTCGCCAAGCAGTTGACGTCGCGCTCGCTGCCGGAGATCGGCCGCAAATTCGGCGGACGCGATCATACGACCGTCATGCATGCGGTCCGCAAGGTCGAGGAGCTGCGCACAGCGGACTCGACCTTCGCCGAGGACGTCGAACTCCTTCGCAGAATGATCGAGAGTTGAAGACGACCCGGCCGGCGCGCCGGGCGGGGCGGCCGCCGCCGCGACCGGGGGCTGTGCGGGTCGACGCGTCCGCAATGAAAGCGCCTGATTCGGGATCCGTCGGACATGCCGGGGGGGGCGTCCACAAAACGATATCGGATCACCAAAAATAGTGCGGATTCCGCGGCCCTTTGCTATATTCCGCTTCCGTTCGCGAGAGGACGTCGAGTCCCCGCGGTTCGGCGGCAGGCGGGCCGCCCATCGGGGTGGCGCGGACCAGCGGAGAAGCTATCGGACAAACTCACGGAACCGGGCGGAATCCAGTCCGGCGGCACGCGACAGATACGATGAAACTTACGATTGAACGCGCCACGCTGCTCCGTGCATTGAGCCACGTGCAGAGCATTGTCGAGCGACGCAACACCATTCCGATTCTATCGAATGTCATGCTCGAGGCGCAGGACGATGCCCTGGGTCTGACCGCGACGGATATGGACATTGCGATCGTCGAGAGAATCCCGGCCGATATCGGCACCGCCGGCGCGACGACCACGCCCGCCCACACGCTCTACGACATCGTGCGCAAATTGCCGGACGGCGCCCAGATTGCACTGGACAGGGATTCCGGGACGGAACAACTCAACCTCTCGGCGGGCCGCGCCAGGTTCAAGCTGGGCACCCTCGATACGGGCGAGTTTCCGGCCCTGACCGATGGCGAATTGCCGAACCGGTTTACGGTATCGGCATCGGATTTCCGCACGCTGATCGACCGGACGCGGTTCGCAATCTCGACCGAGGAGACGCGCCACTATCTCAACGGCATCTATCTCCACGCGGTGTCCGGCGATGACGGCAACCGGCTGCGGGCGGTGGCGACGGACGGCCATCGGCTCGCCCGGGTCGAAATGCCGCTTCCGGAGGGCGCCGCGGGCATGCCGGGCGTGATCGTGCCGCGAAAGACGGTGAACGAACTCCGCAAATTGATCGATGAGACGGGGGGCGACATCGACGTGGCGCTGTCCGATACGAAGATCCGTTTCGGCTTCGACGACGCGGTGATGACGTCGAAACTGATCGACGGAACCTTCCCGGATTATGAACGCGTCATCCCGGTCGGAAACGACAAGCTCATGATCGTGGACCGCAAGGAGTTTGCCGGGGCCGTCGACCTGGTGGCGACCATCGCCACCGAAAAGTCCCGCGCCATAAAACTGACCGTCGACGGCAACAACCTGGCGCTCTCGGCGACCAGCCCGGATGCCGGATCGGCCGAGGAGGAGCTCGAGGCCGATTATGAAGGCGACCCGATCAACATCGGGTTCAATTCGCGCTATCTGCTGGACATAATGCAGCAAATCGAGGGCGACAAGGCGCAGTTCATCATGGCGGATTCGAACTCGCCGACGATCGTGCGCGACGCCGGCGACGACAGCGCGCTCTATGTCCTGATGCCAATGCGCGTTTGAATGTGACGGCGCTGGCAACCTTCGAGACCAATCGAACGCAGGACGGCGCCGCGCTGTCAGTGGCGCGATTGGTGACGACCCGATTCCGCTGCTATGCGACCGCGCGGCTCGACCTCGACCGCCGCCCGGTGGTCCTGACCGGCCCCAACGGCGCAGGGAAAACCAATCTTCTGGAGGCCGTCTCCCTGCTGGGCCCCGGACGCGGTTTGCGTCGCGCTCGTCTGCCGGACATCGACCGGCTGGGCGACGACGGTGGCTGGGGTGTCGCCGCAATCGTTCAGACCCCGGGCGGCACGGTCGAGATCGGCACCGGACGCGAGCCCGGCGGCGAGCGACGCACGATCCAGATCGATGGCAAGGCGGCCCGCGGCCAGTCGGCGCTGGCGGAGCATGTCAGCGTGCTGTGGCTAACGCCGGAAATGGACCGGCTGTTTCGCGAGGGGTCCTACGGCAGGCGGCGATTCCTCGACCGTCTGGTATACGGATTCGATCCGGCCCATGCGGGTCGCGTCGCGGCCTATGAACAGGCCATGCGAGACCGTAGCAGACTGCTGCAGGAAGGAACCGCAGACGGCACATGGCTTTCGGTGCTCGAAGACGACATGGCCGCGCGGGGCGTGGCAATCTCAGCCGCGCGACTGGACATGGTACGGCGGCTCGATCGAGCTCTTGCGACCTCGGATGGCACGTTCCCGGGCGTCGCGCTCGCGGTGACGGGGACGGTCGAGGACTGGCTGGCGGAGATCCCCGCACTCGCCGCCGAGGACCGGCTGAAGGAAGCCCTGCGCGCAAATCGCAGGTTGGATGCGCAGACCGGAACGACCGCCGCAGGGCCGCACCGCAGCGATCTGGAAGCATGGCACCTGCCCAGGAAGATGCCTGCCGACCGCTGCTCGACCGGCGAGCAGAAAGCCATGCTGATCGCAATCGTGTTGGCCGAGGCGCGTCTCCAATCGGTCGAGCGCGGCGTCGCACCGCTCCTGTTGCTGGACGAAGTCGCCGCGCATCTGGACGAGGATCGCCGGGCGGCGTTGTTCGACGAAATCTGTGAACTGCCCGGCCAAACCTGGATGAGCGGCACCGACGAAGCGCTGTTCGAGGCGCTGGGTCGTCGCGCGCAACGCTATGCCGTGGCCGATGCGGCGGTCCGCCGAATGTACTGATCTGGGTCGAAGGACGGACAGATGAGCAAGAAGGACAAGAAGAACCCCAAGGACGAGAACAAGAGCGCCGACGCTCAGCCCGAGTACGGCGCCGAGTCGATCAAGGTCTTGAAGGGCCTGGATGCGGTGCGCAAGCGACCGGGCATGTATATCGGCGATACCGACGACGGGTCGGGCCTGCACCACATGGTGTACGAGGTCGTCGACAATGCGATCGACGAGGCGCTGGCCGGCTTCTGCGATACGATCACCGTGACGCTGAATGGGGACGGGTCCGTGACGGTCATCGACAACGGCCGCGGAATTCCCGTCGAGGTCCACAAGGAGGAAGGCATCTCGGCCGCCGAGGTCATCATGACCCAGCTGCACGCGGGGGGCAAATTCGATCAGAATTCGTACAAGGTATCTGGGGGGCTGCACGGCGTTGGCGTTTCGGTCGTGAATGCCCTCTCGGGATGGCTGGAGATGACCATCCGCCGGGACGGCAAGATCCATCATATGCGCTTCGAGAACGGCGTCGCCCAGGCTCCCCTGGCGGCCACGGGTGAGGCCGGCGAGCGGTCGGGCACGGAGATCACCTTCCTTCCGTCCACTGCCACCTTCAGCATGACCGAGTTCGATTTCGCGACGTTGGAACACCGCTTGCGTGAACTCGCCTTCCTCAATTCGGGCGTCCGCATCACCTTGACCGACGCGCGCCATCCGGAACCGCGGGTCGTCGACTTCCATTACGAGGGCGGCATTGAGGCGTTCGTAAGATATCTCGACCGGGCGAAATCCGCGCTGCTCGATGCGCCGATCACCGCGACCGCGGAGCGCGACGGCATCACCGTCGAATTCGCCATGCAGTGGAACGACAGCTACCACGAGAGCATGTTGTGTTTCACGAACACCATCCCGCAGCGCGATGGCGGCGCGCACCTGGCGGGGTTCCGGGCCGCCCTGACCCGGCAGATCAACAACTACGCGGCCGGCAGCGGCATCGCGAAGAAGGAAAAGGTGTCGCTCGCCGGCGACGATGCACGCGAAGGGCTGACCTGTGTGCTGGCCGTCAAGGTGCCGGATCCGAAATTCTCGAGCCAGACAAAGGACAAGCTCGTGTCCTCGGAAGTGCGACCGGCCGTCGAGTCGGTGATCAATGACAAGCTCGGGCAGTGGTTCGAAGAGCACCCGGCGGAAGCCAAGCGGGTCGTGCAGAAGATCGTCGACGCGGCCTTGGCGCGCGAGGCGGCGCGCAAGGCGCGGGATCTGACCCGTCGCAAGGGGGCCCTCGACATCGCCAATCTGCCGGGCAAGCTGGCCGATTGCCAGGAGCGTGACCCGGCCCTCGCCGAACTGTTCATCGTCGAGGGCGACTCCGCCGGCGGGTCCGCCAAGACCGGCCGCAACCGGAAATTCCAGGCGATCCTGCCGCTGCGCGGAAAGATCCTCAACGTCGAACGCGCGCGATTTGACAAGATGTTGTCTTCGGCCGAGGTCGGAACGCTGATCGCGGCCCTGGGCACCGGCATCGGCCGGGACGACTTCGATCCGGACAAGACCCGATACCACCGGATCATCATCATGACCGACGCGGACGTGGATGGCAGCCACATCCGGACGCTGTTGCTGACGTTCTTCTTCCGACACATGCCCGAGCTGATCGAGCGCGGCTATCTGTACATCGCGCAGCCCCCGCTGTACCGGGTCGCCAAGGGCAAGTCCCAGGTCTATCTGAAGGATGATGCCGCGCTCGAAGACCACCTGATGGATGCCGGCACGGGCGATGCCCGTCTCGTGCTGGCCGACGGATCCCAGCGGGCCGGCGAAGACCTGCGGCACGTCGCCGAGACCGCGCGCAACGTCAAGCACATGCTCGAGCAGCCGGCCCGCAAGGTCGGAAGCTGGGACATCGTCGAGCAGGCGGCGATTGCCAGCGCACTCAATCCGGACATCCTTGCGGACACGGACCAGGCGACCGAGGCCGCGGCGCGTGTCGCCCGCCGGCTCGACGAGTTATCCGACCCGTTCGAGCGGGGCTGGCTGGGCGAGGCCGACGAGGGAGGGCTGACCTTCTCGCGAACCTTGCGCAGCGTGCCGGAGCATTACAGCATCGACGGAAATCTGATTCGCAGCGCAGAGGCGCGACAGCTCGATGCCGTCGCCGGCGAGCTGCAGGCGGTCTATGGCAAGCCGGCAAGCCTGGCGATCAAGGATCAGGAGACCCGGATCTGGGGACCGGTCGGGCTGATCGACGCGATCATGGCCAATGGGCGCAAGGGAATCGATGTGCAGAGATACAAGGGCCTCGGAGAGATGAATCCCGACCAGCTCTGGGAAACGACGCTCGATCCGGAGATGCGCACCCTGCTCCAGGTGCGGATCAGCCACGCCGAGGACGCCGGCGAAGTGTTTTCGACGCTGATGGGCGACGTGGTCGAGCCGCGGCGCGATTTCATCCAGTCGAACGCGTTGCGCGTCGAGAATTTGGATGTCTGATGCCGAGCCTCATTGTTTTGTAACGTTTCGCTGCTATAGTGGCCGCCATGTCGAGAGTGCGCGTATGGCCGCGCGAGGCGGAAACGATCAGGTGGACGACCGTTGACCAGGAAGAACAGCTACAGTTACAAGGACCTGCTCGAATGCGCGCACGGCCGGCTCTTCGGGCCCGGGAACGCGCAGCTCCCGCTGCCGCCGATGCTGATGTTCGACAGGATCACCAAGATCTCCGACGACGGGGGCGCATACGGCAAGGGCGAGATGATCGCCGAAATGGACGTGAAGCCCGATCTGTGGTTCTTCAAATGCCACTTCGAAGGTGATCCGGTGATGCCGGGCTGCCTCGGTCTCGACGCGATGTGGCAGCTCGTCGGCTTCTTTCTCGGCTGGGTCGGCGGGCTTGGCAAGGGTCGCGCGCTCGGCGTCGGCGAGGTCCGGTTTACCGACCAGGTCTTGGAAACGGCCAAGAAGCTCACCTATCATGTCAACGTGAAGCGCGTGATCATGCGCAAGCTGGTGATGGGTATTGCCGACGGCGTGCTGAAGTGCGACGGACAGCCCGTCTTCGAAGTGAAGGATATGCGCGTCGCGCTGGTCAGCGCTTCGGAAAGATCCTGACGGGGGTTCCATGCGGAGGGTCGTCGTAACCGGGCTGGGCATCGTGTCCAGCATCGGCAATAATCAGCGGGAAGTGACCGAGTCGCTCCGCAACGGGCGCTCCGGCATCGAGTTCTGCGAGGAATACGCCGAGCTCGGGTTCCGCAGCCATATCCACGGATCGATCCACATCGACCTCGACGCCGTCGTGGACCGCAAGATTCGTCGCTTCATGGGCGATGGCGCCGCGTATAACTACGTCGCCATGCAGCAGGCGATCGACGATGCCGGGCTCGAGCCGAGCGACATATCCAACGAACGGACCGGCCTGGTCATGGGATCCGGCGGGCCCTCGACCAGCAATCTCGTCGAGGCGGCGGATGTGTTGCGCGAAAAGGGGGTGCGCAAGGTCGGCCCGTACCGGGTGCCGCGCACGATGTGCAGCACCAATTCGGCAACGCTGGCGACGCCCTTCGGAATCAAGGGCACGAATTACTCGATCAGCTCGGCCTGTTCGACCAGCGCGCATTGCATCGGCAACGCGGCCGAACTGATCCAGTGGGGCAAGCAGGACATCGTGTTCGCCGGCGGCGGCGAGGAGCTCCACTGGACGTTGACCGTTCTGTTCGACGCGATGGGCGCCCTGTCCGCCGGCTACAACGACACGCCGACCAGGGCGAGCCGGGCATTCGACAAGGATCGCGACGGGTTCGTGATCTCCGGCGGCGGCGGCGTCGTTGTGCTGGAAGAGCTCGAACATGCGCTGGCGCGCGGCGCGAAGATCTACGGCGAGCTGGTCGGTTACGGCGCGACCTCGGACGGGTTCGATATGGTGCAGCCCTCCGGCGAGGGCGCGGTGCGCTGCATGAGGATGGCGCTGGCCGGGCTCAACGCGCCGGTCGGCTACATAAACGCCCACGGCACCAGCACGCCGGTGGGCGACACGCGCGAGATCGAGGCCGTCCGCGAAGTGTTCGGCGACGCAACGCCGCCGATCAGCTCGACGAAATCCCTGACCGGCCATTCGCAGGGCGCCACCGGCGTCCAGGAAGTCATCTATTCCCTGCTCATGATGAAGCACGGCTTCATCACGGCCTCCGCGAACATCGACGAGCTGGATCCGGAAATCGTGGGGGCGCCGGTCGTGCGGGAGACAATGAACGACGTGACGCTGGACTGTGTCATGTCGAACAGCTTCGGTTTTGGCGGCACGAACGCAACGTTGGTGTTTCGGCGCTACGCCGAATGAATCCAAAGAGGCGCGCCCGGCATCGGGACGTCGCCGATCTTCCAATGGCGGGAAGGCATAGCAAACGCAGATGGGCCAACAGAGCGGGCTAATGGCGGGTCGTCGCGGCGTCATCATGGGCGTCGCGAACGACCACTCGATCGCGTGGGGGATTGCCAACAAGCTGGCGCGGCATGGCGCGGAGCTCGCCTTCACATATCAGGACGAGGCGCTGCTCAAACGCGTGCGGCCGCTCGCCAAATCGGTCGCGCCGGACCCGATCCTCGTGCCCTGCGACGTTACCAGCGACGATGCGATCAGCGCCGTCTTCGAGATCCTGGAAGACCGCTGGGGCACCCTCGACTTCGCCGTCCACGCCCTCGCCTTTTCCGACAAGGAGGAGTTGAAGGGCCAGTATCTCGATACGTCACGGGCGAACTTCGCGCGAACGCTGGACATATCCTGCTATTCGTTCACGGCGGTCGCCCAGCGCGCGGCCAGGCTGATGGGCGAGGGCGGCAGCCTGGTCACCCTGACGTATGGCGGCGCCGAACGCGTCATGCCGAATTACAATGTCATGGGTGTCGCCAAGGCCGCACTGGAAGCGAGCGTGCGTTATCTTGCCAATGATCTCGGCGGTCGCGGCATCCGGGTCAACGCCATCTCGGCCGGCCCGATGCGCACCCTCGCAGGTGCCGCGGTGGGCGGCGCGCGATTCGTATACAAATGGCAGGGAGAGAACGCGCCGCTGCGCCGCAATACGACGCTGGACGACGTCGGCGGCGCCGGCCTCTACCTGCTGTCGGATCTGTCGTCCGGGGTGACCGGCGAGGTGGTCTATGTCGACAGCGGCTATCACGTCATCGGCATGGCCGCGCCACCCAGATAACCAGGGCGTTTCGATCGAGAGAGACCGCGGCGGCGCCGGAGCGCCGCCGCGACGTCTCATATGCACACGGGCGCGACGCGCCGGCCGATCAGGCCTCCTCCTTGCGCCGCCGCGGGCGGCTCCGGCCGCGCCGGTCGCCGCCCTCCTTGCGGTCGTCCCGGTCGCCGCCGCGGCGCCCCCCGGCGGGTCGCGACTCGCCGACCTTCTCGGTGATGTCCTCGCCGGTCTCCTGGTCGACGACGCGCATCGACAGGCGCACCTTGCCGCGATCGTCGACGCCGAGGACCTTGACCTTGACCTCGTCACCCTCGTTGACGACTTCGGTGACGGTGCTCGGCCGGCCGTCGTTCAGTTCGGAAATGTGAACGAGCCCGTCGCGGCTGCCGAGGAAGTTCACGAAGGCGCCGAAATCGACCACCTTCACCACCTTGCCGCTGTAGATCTCGCCGACCTCCGGTTCCGCCACGATCGACTTGATCCACTGGATCGCCCGGTCGGCCACGGCCTGGTCGATCGCCGCCACCTTGATCGTGCCGTCGTCCTCGATATCGATCTTGGCGCCGGTCACCTCGCAGATCTCGCGGATGACCTTGCCGCCGGTGCCGATGACCTCGCGGATCTTGTCCCGGGGGATCGAGAAGGTGGTGATCCGGGGCGCGTTCGCCGAGACCTCCTCGCGGGCGCCGCTCAGCGCCTTGGCCATTTCGCCGAGGATGTGCATCCGTCCCTCGTTGGCCTGCGCCAGTGCGACCTTCATGATTTCCTCGGTGATCGACGTGATCTTGATATCCATCTGCAGCGAGGTGATGCCCTTCTCGGTTCCCGCGACCTTGAAATCCATGTCGCCGAGATGGTCCTCGTCGCCGAGGATATCGGACAGCACGGCGTATTGGTCGCCCTCCTTGATCAACCCCATGGCGATGCCCGCCACCGGACGGCTGATCGGCACGCCGGAATCCATGATCGCCAGCGACGCCCCGCAGACCGACGCCATCGAGGACGACCCGTTCGACTCGGTGATCTCCGATACGATCCGAATGGTGTACGGAAAATCCTCCTTGCTCGGCAGCAGCGGCCGAACCGCCCGCCACGCAAGCTTGCCATGGCCGATCTCGCGCCGCCCCGGGCTGCGCAGGAACGACGCCTCGCCGACCGAGTAAGGCGGGAAGTTGTAATGCAGGAGGAAATGCTCTCGGTATTCGCCCTCGAGAGCATCGATGATCTGCTCGTCCTGCCCGGTGCCCAGCGTGGTCACGACGAGCGCCTGCGTCTCGCCGCGTGTAAACAGGGCCGAACCATGTGCACGGGGCAGCACCCCGACTTCGGCCACGATCGGCCGGACCATCCGGGTATCGCGCCCATCGATGCGCAGCCCCGTATTGAGGATGTTGCCGCGCACGATATCCTTTTCCAGCTTCTTGAACAGCCCCGCCGCCAGCTCGACGTCGAACTCCTCGGCTTCGAGCTGTTGCAGCGCCGCTTCCTTCGCCGCGGCGACGGCCTCGACCCGCTCCTGCTTGACGGTCTTCGTATAGGCCTCGCGCAGCGGGCCCTCGGCGAGCTCATAGACGCGCTTTTCGACCGCATCGATCCCCGCCGCCGGCTCCGGCAACGGCCACGGCTCTTTGGCGCACTCCTCGGCAAAGTCGATGATGAAGTCGATCACCTCCTTGATCGCCGCATGCGCGAAGGTAACGCCGCCGAGCACGGCATCCTCGTCGAGTTCCTTGATCTCGGACTCGACCATGAGGACACCTTCGCTCGTGCCCGCCACCACGAGATCCATCTCGGAGGACGGCATTTCGTCGGCCTGGGGGTTGAGGACATAGGAATCGCCGATATATCCGACCCTCGCCGCGCCGATCGGGCCCAGGAACGGAATCCCGGAAATCGTCAAGGCCGCTGACGTCCCGATCATACTGACTACATCGGGATCGTTTTCCAGGTCGTGCGCCAGAACCGTGCAGATGACCTGCGTTTCGTTTCTGAAGTTGCCGTGAAACAGCGGCCGGATGGGCCGGTCGATGAGGCGCGAGGTCAGCGTCTCCTTCTCCGAGGGTCGGCCTTCGCGCTTGAAAAAACCGCCGGGAATCTTGCCCGCGGCAAACGTCTTTTCCTGGTAGTTGACGGTCAGGGGAAAGAAATCGACCCCGGCCCGCGGCGCCTTCTGCGCCACCGCAGTGCACAGGACCTGGGTTCCACCATAGGTGACGAGGACCGCGCCGTCGGCTTGCCGGGCAATACGCCCGGACTCGAGTATCAACGGGCGACCGCCCCAGGTCATCTCCTTGCGGGTAATAGTAAACATAAGCCTATCCTTTATCTCTTCCGTCGCGCAGGTCGCCGGATTGCGCCTGCGAGAGAGTTGCGACGTCGGGCATGGCTCATTCCACACCGCGTCGCCCGACGCGCCCCCGTTCGACGGCGGCGCGCGCAAAAGGCCGCGCCCTAGCGGCGCAGCCCGAGTTCCTTGATGATGCTTTCGTAGCGTGAAGCTTCCTTGCGCTTCAGATAGTCAAGAAGGCGGCGACGCTGTCCGACCATGGTGATCAGGCCGCGACGTGTGTGAAAATCCTTCTTATGCTGGTTCAGGTGCTCGGTCAGGTTCTTGATGCGCTCCGTCAGGATCGCCACCTGGACCTCCGGTGAGCCCGTGTCGCCTGGCTTCGTTGCAAACTGCTCGATCAGCTCTTTCTTCCGCTCCGCGGTAATCGACATCAAATCCTCCAGGATTTCAAAGGTTCAGCACACGAAACGGGCGCACCTCCCCGGCGGTGTACCGTCCAAGGGCGACGGGTTTACCGCCCGCCATGGTCAGCACCGTATCGCCATCCTCGAGGCCGGCGATACGATCCAAATCGGCCTTCCGCAACAAGGAGACAGCCTGCCCGTTTCGCAGACGCCCTGCTTCCATCTCGGTCACGGCCAGGGCCGGGATGTCGTCCAGCGCGGTCTCGACCGAGTGCATATGCGTCAGGGCGGCGGCACATTGCATATTTTCGTCCAGTTCGTCCAGCGAAATCGCATGCTTCTCGCAGAATGGCCCGACTCGCGTCCGTCGCAGGGCGGCGACATGGCCAACCGTATCGAGCGCAACTGCGATATCGCGCGCCAGCGCCCGGACGTAGGTGCCCTTGCCGCAGGCCACCTCGAAGATGGCGTGGTCGTCGTCGGGCGCGTCGATCATCATCAGCTCGGCAATCCGGACATCGCGCGGCGCCAGCGCCGGCGGTCGGCCGGCGCGTGCCAGGTCGTAGGCGCGTTGCCCGCCAACCCGGAGCGCCGAATACGCAGGCGGCACCTGGCGAATTCGGCCGGTGAACTGCGGCAGGACCGCGCCGATCCGCTCGCGGCGCGGCCGCACGTCACTATGCGCGACGACCGCCCCGTCCGGATCGTCCGTCTCCGTGGCCACGCCCCAGCGAACCGTGAAGCGGTAACGTTTCTCGCCCTCCTGAAGATACGGTATGGCCTTCGTCGCCTCGCCCAGCGCAATCGGCAACATGCCCGTTGCGAAGGGGTCCAGGGTGCCGGCGTGTCCCGCCTTGGCCGCGTCGGTTCGGCGCTTGACCGCTGCGACCGCCGCCGTCGAGGTCATCCCCGGAGGCTTGTCAAGGATGACCCAGCCGTGTATCGGCCGGCCCCTGCGCCTACGTGCCATCTTCGCTTCGGTGTCCTTTGAGGTCGCGGGCAACACCGGGCTGCCGCAACAGCGAATCGATACGTTGCGCCTCATCGAACACGACATCGAGAGAGAAATGAAGCGTCGGCGTATACTTCATCGTGATCCGTCGACCGAGCTCGCGGCTCAGATACGGCGCCGCGCGGTTCAGTGCCGCCACGACCGCGGCGGCGTCGTTGCCCCCGCCCAGCGGCATTACGAAGGCGGTCGCGTGCCGCATGTCGGGACTCGGACGAACTTCCGAGACCGTAATCGGCAGATCCTTCAACGCCGGATCGCGCAATTCACCACGTGCCAGGATGTCGGCCAGAACGTGCCGCAACTCCTCACCGACCCGCAACTGCCGCTGGCTCGGCGACCTGCCCTTGCGTCTGCTCATCCGCGATGTGTCCTCGGATAGGCGCGGCCAAGAGCGTTCAAAGCGCGCGCGTGATCTCCTCGACCTCGAAGCACTCGATGACGTCGCCCTGCTTGATTTCGTCGTAGTTCTCGAAGGCCATGCCGCATTCATAGCCGTGCTGGACTTCGCGAACCTCGTCCTTGAAGCGCTTCAACGTCTTGAGCTTTCCTTCATGGACCACCACGTCGTCGCGCAACAGCCGCACGCCGGCGCCTCGCTTGACGACACCTTCCGTGACGTAACATCCCGCGACCTTTCCGACCCTGGTGATGTTGAAGACCTCGCGGATCTCCGCATAGCCAAGGAAATTCTCGCGCAGTTCCGGCGCAAGCAACCCGCTGAGCATGGCCTTGATATCGTCCAGCGCGTCATAAATGATCGAATAATAGCGGATGTCCACGCCGTCGCGTTTCGCCATCTCGCGTGCCTGCGGGTTGGCGCGGACGTTGAAGGCGATGATGACGCCGCCCGATGCACGGGCCAGGGTCACGTCGGATTCGGTGATGCCGCCAACCGCACCGTGCAGCATTCGCACCTTGACCTCGTCCGTCGACAATTTGTCGAACGACGCCGCGATCGCTTCGACCGAGCCCTGGGCATCGGCCTTGACCACGACCGGCAACTCGCTGGCGGTGCCCTCTTTGATCTGCGTGAACATTTGCTCCAGTGTCCCGCGCCCGCTTGCCGCGTTGCGCTTCTCGCGCTCCTGGCGTTGCCGATACGCTGTGATCTCGCGAGCCCGCGCCTCGTCCGCCACGACCACGAAATCGTCGCCCGCAGCTGGTGTTCCCTGAAACCCGAGAACCTCGACCGGCATTGACGGCCCCGCTTCTTCGACACTGCGACCGTGATCGTCCATCAGCGCACGGACGCGCCCCCACTCCGCGCCCGCGATAAAGACGTCACCGACACCGAGCGTGCCGCGCTGCACCAGGACCGTGGCAACCGAGCCGCGGCCGCGCTCCTGGCGCGCCTCGACCACCGTTCCCTGCGCCCCACGTTCCGGATTGGCCTTCAGCTCAAGCAGCTCCGACTGCAACAGGATGGCTTCTTCCAGCTTGTCGAGATTGGTCTTCTTGGTTGCCGACACCTCCACGTCGAGAACGTCGCCGCCCATGCCTTCCACGACAATCTCGTGCTGGAGCAACTCGTTGCGAACGCGGTTGGGGTCGGCATCCGGCCTGTCCATCTTGTTGATGGCAACGATGATCGGCACCTGCGCCGCCTGCGCATGCCGAATTGCCTCGATCGTCTGCGGCTGCACGCCGTCATCCGCAGCGACCACCAGGACGACGATGTCCGTTGCCTGGGCGCCTCGGGCGCGCATGTTTGTAAAGGCCTCGTGTCCGGGCGTGTCCAGGAAGGTGATCTTGTGGCCATCCGAGAGCGTCACCCGGTAGGCACCGATATGCTGGGTAATCCCGCCAGCCTCGCCAGCCGCCACATCGGTCTCGCGCAGCGCGTCGAGCAGCGACGTCTTGCCGTGGTCGACATGGCCCATGACGGTGACGACCGGCGCGCGCGGGAGCATTTCCTCGGTCTTGTCCTCATCGCCTTCGATGCCGATCTCCACATCCGCCTCCGACACGCGTTTGATCTTGTGACCGAACTCGGTCACCACCAGTTCAGCGGTATCGGCGTCGATGCTCTGGTTGATCGTCGCCATCACGCCGTTCTTCATCAGCATCTTGACGACTTCGGCGCCGCGCTCCGCCATGCGGTTGGCCAGATCGGACACCGTAATCGTCTCGGGCACAACAACCTCGCGCACGACCTTCTTCTTGGGCTGGTCCAGATCGGCCGCCCTTTGCCGCTGTTTCTCCTTCTCGCGGGCGCGCCGCATCGCGGCCACACTGCGGCCGCGCTGGACCTCGTCGTCACCGTCCAGCGCCTGGGTGATGGTCAATTTGCCCGCTCGTCGACGCGGTTCCTGGCGCGGCCGCGCCGGGGGCGCCTTCTCCGGCCTCTGCTTGCCGCGTCGCGATGTGCGATCCTCCGCCTCCTCGGGTTCGGCAACCGGCTCAGATACGGCAGGCGCCGCGGGAGACGGCTTGCGTCGCGCCTTCTCATCCTCCGCACGCTTTTTCGCCTTTTCTTCCTCAGCCCGCTTGCGCGCCTCCTCTTCCTCAGCGGCGCGTCTCAGAGCCTCCTCCTGGGCCAGGCGCCGGGCCGCCTCATCCGCTTCGCGCTTGGCCATAACATCGCGCCGGCGCTCCTCGTCGGCGGCGGCCCCTTCCACTGCACGGAGCCGCGCCGCGCGTTCCTTTTCGGTCAGATCGCGCACTTCCTGTGCCGCCTCGGCGGAGGACACCGTCAGCTGCGGACCGGGCTTTTCGACCGCCCTCATGCGGCCGCCGGCCTCACGCTCGAAGGTGCGCTTCTTCTTGACCTCGACCTCAACGGTCTTGGTTCGGCCGTGGCTGAAGCTCTGGCGAACCTGGCCGCCCTCGACAGTCTTCTTCAGCTCGAGGCGACCCGGCTTGCGCAGCGTCAGCTTGCTCTCTTTTTCCGTCCGCTCACTCATTACTCATCCTCGTTCACGGCCATTAACTCCGAAAACCTTTCAACCTGCGCGCCTCGGACTGCAGCCGTGCGGCCAGTGCGCCGGGCGACAGGAAGGCATGAACCGTACGGTCTCGGCCGAACGCGCGGCCCAATTCGTCCGCCTGCAGGCAATCGATAACGGGAAGTGCAGGGGCCACATTCCTGAGCTTCTCGCGCCCGTCCTCCGCACCGTCCCGAGCCGCCAGCAACACACCCTGACGTCTTTGCCGGAGAATACCGCGGACTTTCTCGAAGCCGGCCACTGCCTGCCCCGCCCGGCGCGCCAAGGCGATCAACTCGACGCAGCGGGCCGCCAGCAAGCGCTCGATCTGATCGTCGAGGTCATCTTCGACCTGCAGGGCCCGCCGCGCCGCTCGTTCGAACAGTTTGCGGGCCTGGGCTCTCTTAACGCTATCCCGGTCCGGGCTCAACCATATTCCGCGGCCCGGCAGGCAGTTCGCAACGTCCGGAACCAGCCGTCCATCGGGATCGACGACGAGGCGCAACAGCTCTTCGCGGGGACGAACCTCAGCCGTGACGATGCATCGGCGATGCGCCGACCGTCTGTCGCGAGGCGCCGCAGCAGGCGCGGTATCATGACGAATACCTGCGTGCATACCGTGTCATCCTCGGTTCCATCGCTCAGGCATCCACACTGTCGGCGGTCTCCTCGTCCTCCTGCAACTCAGCCACTGCCTCGGCGTTCATCGCAGCCAGTTCCTCCGCGGTGAACCAGCCGGCGGCAACGCGCGCCGCCATGAACATCTCGTTGGCCTCCGACTCGGTCAGGTCGAAGTCACGAAGGACCGCCTCTTCGCCGAAAATCAGCTCGTCCGACGCGAGATCGGCAAATTCCTCGACCGACTTGATCGATGCCTCTCCGAGCGCGACGAGCATACCGGCGCTGAGACCGGGAATTTCCGCCAGGGCGTCCTCGACCCCGAGCTCACGCCGCCGCTGCGTCAGCCGCTCAGCCTCCTCTTCAAGGAACTGTCCGGCGCGGGCCCGGAGCTCCGCGGCCACCTCTTCATCGAAACCCTCGATCTCGGTCAGATCCTCGATCGGCACATAAGCGATTTCCTCGATCGACGAAAATCCCTCGGTGACCAGCAAGTGAGCGATCACATCATCGACATCCAGGGCCTCCATGAATCGCTGGCTGCGCTCGTGGAATTCCGCCTGGCGGCGCTCCGATTCCTGCTCTTCGGTCAGGATGTCGATATCCCACCCCGTCAGCATCGAGGCCAGCCGGACGTTCTGGCCGCGCCGGCCGATGGCGAGACTGAGCTGGTCGTCGGGCACCACGACCTCGATCTTGCCCGCGTCCTCGTCCAGCACCACCTTCGCGACCTCCGCCGGCGCCAGCGCGTTGACAACGAACGTTGCGGGGTCGGGGGACCACGGAATGATATCGATCTTCTCTCCCTGCAGCTCCGCGACCACGGCCTGAACACGGCTGCCGCGCATACCGACGCAGGCGCCGACCGGATCGATGCTGCTGTCGTTCGAGATGACCGCGATCTTCGCGCGACTGCCCGGGTCGCGCGCAACCGAGCGAATCTCGATAATCCCGTCATAGATTTCCGGCACCTCCTGCGAAAACAGCTTGGCGAGGAACTCCGGATGCGTGCGCGACATGAAGATCTGGGGACCACGCTGTTCGCGCCGCACATCATAGATATAGGCGCGCACCCGATCGCCGCGCCGAAAACTCTCGCGCGGCAGGACCTCGTCGCGGCGCAGCACAGCCTCGGCGCGGCCGAGATCTACCGTGACCGTTCCGAATTCGAAGCGCTTCACAATGCCATTGACGATCTCGCCGACGCGGTCCTTGTACTCCTCGTACTGACGCTCGCGCTCGGCCTCACGCACCTTCTGGACGATAACCTGCTTGGCCGTCTGCGCCGCGATCCGCCCGAAATCGATCGGCGGCAGCGGATCGATCCGGAACTCGCCGACTTCCGCGTTGCGCTTGATGCGCCGGGCACGATCGACCGTGACCTGGGTCATCTCGTTCTCGACCTCATCGACGACTTCCGTGTAGCGCGCCAGATCGATCGCGCCCGTCGAACGGTCGATATGGGCGCGAATATCGTGCTCATGGCCATACTTGGATCGGCCGGCCTTCTGGATTGCCTGCTCCATCGCTTCGAGCACCTGTTCGCGCTCGATCCCCTTATCGCGCGCCACGGCATCGGCAACGGCCAGCAATTCGACATGCATCTGGGTCATTGTTACTACTCTCGCTTCAATCCACCGCCCCCGACAGCGGCCACCAATTCATCCGTCAACACCAACTTGGCCTGCAGGATCCCGTCCAGCGGAAGGGTGACATCCCCCTCCTTCGTCTCGAGACGCACCGCATCGCCCATCATCCCGGCGATACGTCCGCGAAAGCGCCGGCGTCCGCCGATCGCACTTCGCATTTCGATCTTTGCCTCAAACCCTTCGTAGCGCTGAAAATCCCGCGGTCGGATCAGCGGCCGATCGATTCCCGGCGAACTGACTTCCAGCGTATAGGCACCGCGGATCGGATCCTCCACGTCCAGGATAGCCGATACCGTGTGGCTGATCGCCGCACAATCATCGACCGTCATCGCCACATCGTCGTTGTGTTCGGCCATGATCTGGAGAACCGGCCGGGCGCCGCCGGACAGACGAACACGGACCAGCGCGAAGCCCATTTCGCTGAGCGCCGGCTCAATCATGTCCTCAATCCGTCTAATCGACTCCATTCAACTCTCGGCCATCTATGCCCGGAACCAAAAAAGGGCGGGCCCCCGGGCCCACCCACTTGCTTATCGGTCGAACGAGTCGACCGTATGGGATTTGTTGCGCTGTTATTTAGGACAAAACCGCTTCGATTACAAGGGCGAACCGCAGTGCGGCCGCATCGTGCCGCGACCGCCGCCATGCGGTCGCGGCCGGCGACGAAACGTCAGATAGGTGCAGGTCTCCCCCCTGGACAGCGCCTTCTCCTCATAGCGGCTCGGCGGCCAGTCGCCGGGGCGCACCCGCCAGTCCGCCGGCCCCCGCGCCGTCCATTCGAAATCCCCGTGATCGCCAAGATGACGCAGCATCCAGCGCACCAGCGTCGCCCGATCGCTTGCCAGCCGCAGCTCCGCACCGTCCTTCATAATCCGGGCAAGGCCGGCGAGGCTGTCGGGGCCGATGAAACGACGGCGCCAGTGTCGCCGCTTCGGCCACGGGTCCGCGAACAGAACGAACACGCGGCCCACAGAGGCGTCCGGCAGCCGATCGATCAGGTCGCGCGCATCGTCGGGATGGATCCGTATGTTGCGAATATCGGCCCGGCTGATTTCACCGAGGAGACGGCCGATGCCATTGACGAACGGCTCGCATCCGAGCATGCCGATGGTGGGGTGGGCCAGGGCCTGCGCGGCCAGATGTTCACCCCCGCCGAAGCCGACCTCGAGCCAGATATCATCGACCGGGAACCGGAAAAGTCTGGCCGGATCGAAGCCTCCGCATGACAGGTCGACCCGTAGCTCCGGGAGCAGTTCTTCGAACAACCGGCGGCGTCCGGGCCTCAGGACGCGGCCGCGTCGCCGTCCATACAGAACACGCTTGCGGTCGGAGCTCAGAATGCGCGACCTAACCCAGGGCCGCCCGCAGCGACTCGACCAGATCCGTTCGCTCCCAGGAGAAGCCGCCGTCCGGCTCCGGTTCGCGGCCAAAATGCCCGTACGCCGAGGTCCGGGCGTAGATGGGTCGATTCAGGTTGAGGTGTTCGCGAATGCCCCGCGGGCTGAGATCCATATGCCGCTGCAGAACGTCCGATAAATGATCCTCGTCGACCCGACCCGTTCCATATGTATCGACATAAACGGACAGCGGCTTCGAGACGCCGATCGCGTATGCGACCTGGATTGCGCAGCGGCTCGCCAGCCCGGCGGCAACGACATTCTTCGCAAGATAGCGCGCCGCATAGGCTGCCGAGCGGTCGACCTTGGTCGGGTCCTTGCCGGAAAACGCGCCGCCGCCATGCGGCGCCGCACCGCCATAGGTGTCGACGATGATCTTGCGGCCGGTCAGGCCGCAATCGCCGTCGGGGCCTCCGATAACGAAACGGCCGGTCGGATTGACGTAGAAATCCTCTTCGGCGCACATCCACCCCTCGGGCAGGACGTTGACGACGTGCGGCCGGACGATTTCACGGACCTCATCCTGTTCGAGATCCTCCGCGTGCTGGGTCGATACGACAACGGCGGCGGCGCGCACCGGCCTTCCGTCCTCGTAGAGCAAGGTCACCTGGCTCTTCGAGTCGGGCCCCAAACCGGGCGCCGCGCCCGAATGGCGGGCTTCCGCGAGGCTATGAAGGATGGCATGGCTGTAATAGATCGGCGCCGGCATGAGCGCGGGGGTTTCGTCGCACGCATAGCCGAACATCAGCCCCTGATCGCCCGCCCCTTCGTCCTTGTTGCCGGACGCGTCGACGCCGACGGCGATATCGCTCGACTGCTCATGGACATAGCATTCCACGGCCATCTTCTGCCAGTGGAACCCCGCCTGTTCGTAACCGATCTCCTTGACGGCCTTGCGCGCAACGTCCTCGAGATGTTCGCGGGTGATCGCGCCCGGGCCGCGGACCTCGCCGGCCAGGATCACCCGGTTCGTCGTCGACAAGGTCTCGACAGCGACACGGGACTCCGGATCGGCGGCCAGATAGGTGTCCACCACGGCGTCCGAAATGCGGTCGCAGACCTTGTCCGGATGCCCCTCCGACACGGACTCGCTTGTAAAAACATAACTCTTTCTGGCCACAGATCCCCCTCGCGGAAACAGTCCGGACGACACACGACCGGCCCGGGCCGCGAGAACCGGGATCCCCGCGCGACCCGCACCGAGCGGGGACGACTAATGACGCGCTATTTGGGGGACGTCAAGAGCATTGCCCGCACCCGCCGATTTTTTGCCGGCGCGGCGGGATCGTAACCGTGTCAGCCGTTGCTGGCGGCCGCAAGACTCTTGGCGAGATCGAACAGACGCTTGCGGACGTTCGGTTCCTTGATCCGGTAATAGGCCCGAACCAGCTCGAGCGTCTCGCGCTTGGCCAGCGGATCCGCCGAGAATTCCTCCTGAATTCTCTCCGCGAAACCCGTTGCGGCCTTGCCGCCCTTTCCCGAGATCTCCGGCGGCATTTCCTCGAAGAAGAACGACACAGGCACTTCCAGGACCCGCGACAGGTGGTAAAGACGGCTGGCGCCGATGCGGTTGGCACCCCTCTCGTACTTCTGGATCTGCTGGAATGTCAGGCCGACCGCCTCGCCGAGCTTCTCCTGGCTGAGACCAAGGAGGGTACGGCGAAGTCGGACACGACTTCCCACATGAATATCGACCGGATTGGGTTTTCCTGTCCGACTCACTGGTTGTTTGTGTTCTGGCATGATCTGCAGTCCGGTTGTGCTGCCGTATGTTAATGTGCGTTATGTTTGAATGTAAGGCATTCTTAATGCATACAAACGTATTCAGTCAAGGACAGAGGCCGAATGGAAAATGCTTTTTACAATCGCATTAATTGTTTGTCGCGCGAAATAAAAATAGAAATACAATTGTCATTAGAAATAAATGCCCATAATCACCAAATTCAGCGTAAACGGTAAGGTTCTTTGCCGGCCGCGGAAGGCCCGTGTCCGCGACACCTTGTTCACTTAACCCGATCCGCACGATTTCCCGCCCGAAAGAGTCGAAGACCGCCGATATGCCGGTGTTGGCCGAGCGCACCAGCGGCACGCCCTCTTCTATCGCCCTTGCCCTGGTAATTGCAAGATGTTGGTGCGGGCCCGCCGTATCGCCGTACCATGCATCGTTGGTCAGATTCAGGAGCCAGGCGGGCCGGTTGGCGGGGTCGACCGTTTCTCCGGGGAAGATCGCCTCATAACAAATCAGCGGGCTGACCGGCGGCAATCCCTCGATATCTAGGGTTCGCGGGCCTGGGCCGGCAGAAAAATCCAGGCTTCCCGGCGTTACCTTGTCGAATGGAAGAACGCTTCGCAGCGGCACGTATTCGCCGAACGGAACAAGATGAAACTTGTCGAAGACGGCCACGACCTCGCCGGAATCGTCCACCGCGACCATCGCGTTCCAGATCCGCCGCGGTGCCTGTGCCCGTCGTGGCGTCCCGGTCAGCAGATGGCCGCCCTTCGGGACGATGCGGGAAACGGTCTTGCGGACCGCGGCGCCGCTTGTCAGATCTATCGTCGCCGCGGTCTCCGGCCAGATGATGTGGGTGACCCACCCGGGCCGATCAGCGATACTGAGCGACATGTGAAGATCGAAGTTTCGCCGGATCAGCCGACGATCCCATTTCTCGCGCTGCGGAATGTTTGCCTGCACCAGGCGCAGGCCGACACCGGGAACGAAATCGTCCGGCGGCGGAGCGCCGGCCAGTCGCAGCATGCCGCCGCCCCAGGCGACCGCCGGGATGACGATCGCAAGAGCCAGCGAAATCCACCTGCGGCGCGCCGACCCGCCGGCCGTGCCCGCCAGCAGCGCTGCCGCGGCCACAGCCAGCAGCGTGACGCCGTACATGCCGACTACCGAAGCCGATTGGGCCAGCGCATCGGACGCAAGCCAACTGTACCCGGCAAGATTCCAGGGAAACCCGGTAAATGCCTTGCCGCGCAGCCACTCCGTGGCGCCCCAGGCCAACGCCAGCATCAGCGCGCGGCGAAGATTGTCGGCGTCGCGCACGCTCGCGAGCAGCGCTGCGAGCCCGTGAAAGACCGCCATGAGGATCGGCAACCCGACCGTCGCGAAGGGCAGGACCCAGATCAGATCAAGGGAATAGGTGATCGGCGCGAATCCGATCCAGTAGAGGCCCGACACGAAATACCCCATGCCGAACCACCATCCGGTGAAGAACGCGCTGCGCCAGCGTAGGCCGACCGGAAGGGCCCAGACGAGACCGGTGAACGAAACATAGAGCGCCGGGAGCAGATACAGCGGCGGCAGGGCCAGCGTGGCGACGGCGCCCAGCCCGGTCGCCACCGCGTAGCGGCGCCAGCCCTTCAGATCCGCGAACCACGCCGCCGCCGCATCGGTCGGAACACGGCGCCAGACCCTCGATCCGTCAATCGCCATGCATCGCCGGATGGGCCGGAAGATTGCGGACCCGCAGCCGCTTCACGCGCCGCGGGTCGGCGTCCATGACCTCGAATTCGAGGCCCGACGCATCGTGGACAACAAGCTCGCCGCGCACCGGCACGCGCCCCGCCAGAACCGAAACAAAACCGCCCACCGTATCGATGTCGCCTTCCTCGTCCGAGCCCGTCACGAGAGGGCCGGCCTTGACTTCGAAATCCTCGATCGGCAGGCGCGCATCGACGATCATCGACCCGTCAGGCCGTTCTTCCATGCGCGGGCCTGTCGCCGCTTCGTGCTCTTCGTCGATCTCGCCGACGATCTCCTCGACAAGGTCTTCGATCGTGACCAAACCGTCGATGCCGCCGTATTCGTCGACCACCAGAGCCATGTGGATCCGGCTCTTCCGCATCTGCAAAAGCAGATCAAGGACCCGCATGCTCGGAGCCACGAACAGCAATTGCCGGACCAGCCGCCGCAGCGCGGGACGTCGGCCGCGCCCGTTGGCCTTGTCGACCGCGCCGAGAACGTCGCGGATATGGACCATGCCGATCGCATCGTCGAGCGTGCCCTGGTAGACCGGGATGCGCGAATGTCCATGCTGCATCATCACCGCGACCACGTCGCCAAGCGGCGTGCCCGCCTCTACCGCGACAATGTCGGCGCGCGGCACCATGACATCGTAGATCGTAACGGTGCCGAGCTTCAGAACATTCGCGATGAGCGTGTGTTCTTCCGGATCGATCGGTTCGGCACGCTCCTCGCGCTCCTCGATAAGCGCCTCGACCTGATCCCGAAGCGACGTGTCACCGTTCCGGTTTCCCCGCAGCCCCTTGAGCCAGCTGACGATTCCAGCACTCCAGCGCGGCTCCTCCTGCGGCGGCGCGCTCGGCCCGGCCATTCGGGTGCTAGATGGAGGTTCCTCGGACATCGCCCTTCACGCCTGATCTACTGCATCCTCGACAAGGATATAGGGATTTGCAACCCCCAGCCCGGCGAGAATTTCGATCTCCTGCGCCTCCATCGCGGTCGCGCGTGCCACGGTGTCGTGATCGCATCCCATGAGGTGCAGCATGCCGTGTACCGTCAGGTGGCTGACGTGATCGGCCAGCGACCGCGAGCGTTCCGCCGCTTCGCGCTCGATGGTCTCGAAGGCGAACACGATATCGCCCAGCAGGCGAACGCGGCCCGGCGCGCCGCCGTCGCCAGCGGGGAAGGCGAGGACGTTGGTCGGCGCGTCCTTGCCGCGATAATCGCGGTTGAGTCCGCGCAGCATCGCATCGTCGCCCAGCGCCACGCTGATTTCCGCGCCCGCCACGGACCCGTCGGCGCCCTGCGCATTCCAGGTCGCGCAGGCCGCGCGCCTGATCGCGCCGTCGAGTTCCGCGAGCAACGGCTCCCAGTTCTTGCCGACGCAAGAGATCTCGATGGTCAGCCCGGCTGTCAACTCTCGCCCTCCGAGCGCTCGGCGCGGTCGCGTTCCCGGACGTCATATGCCTGGATGATGCGCGTGACCAGCTCGTGCCGAACCACATCGGCCTGCGTGAACCGGATGAATTCGATGCCCGGCACGCCTGACAGGGTTTCGATCGCGTCCACGAGGCCCGAGCGCAGACCGCCCGGAAGATCGATCTGCGTGACGTCGCCGGTGACAATCATGCGGCTGTTCTCGCCCATCCGGGTGAGCGCCATTTTCATCTGCACCGGCGTCGTGTTCTGCGCCTCGTCGAGAATCACGAACGCGTTCGACAAGGTCCGCCCCCTCATGAAGGCCAGCGGCGCAATCTCGATTTCGCCCGTCTCGAGCCGCTTCAACACCTGTTCCGCCGGCAGCGCATCGTAGAGCGCGTCGTAGAGCGGGCGCATGTACGGGTCGACCTTCTCACGCATGTCGCCTGGCAGAAATCCCAGGCGCTCGCCGGCTTCGACCGCCGGTCGGGACAGCACGATGCGATCGACCTTCCCTGCGCTCAACATCGCCACCGCCGCGCACACGGCAAGATATGTCTTACCGGTTCCGGCCGGACCCGTAACGAAGACCAGTTCCCGCGCGCTGATCGCTTGCATGTAGCGCGCCTGAGTCGGCGAGCGTGCGGCAATCCGCTTGCGCTTGGTCTGAATGAACGGCTCGCGGCCCGCGTCGACGCTGTCGCCGTTGCCGTTTTCGGTCATGCGCACCGCGGCGTCGACTTCGGCGAAATCGATGTGTTGCCCGTCTCCGACCGCGTCGTACAGCCGTTGCAGCGCCGCACGCGCCGTCGCGGCCGCATCGGGCGGGCCCGAGATCGCGACAACATTGCCGCGGTTGTGCAAGGAGACGCCGAGTCGCTGCTCGATTCGCGCCAGATACCTGTCATGTTCTCCGAACACCGACGGGAGCAGCCGGTTATCTTCAAACTCAACCTGCACGGTGACGGTTTCGGCGGGTCTGGCTGCAGGTTTCACGCGCAGACCCTCTGGCCGGGCGCGGCGAGTCCCGCTGACTCGAGCTGACCGTGTAGGCTGTGCGCCCCGATGCGGGAGATCCGACACTCGACGATTTCCCCCAGCAACCGCTCCGATGCCTCGACGACAACCGCCTGCATCCATGGCGAGCGACCGACGATCTGTCCCGGCCGACGGCCGCGCTTTTCAAACAGGACCGGCATGACGGTCCCGCCCTTGGAGCGATGGAATGCGGCCTCTTGCGCGCCCAGCAATTGCTGCAGCGTCTCCAAGCGCGCCTCCTTGACCGATTCCGGCACGCGGTCCTCCATGGCCGCCGCGGGTGTCCCGGGGCGGGGGCTGAATTTGAACGAATAGGCACCGGCAAAGGTGACGTCCGATACGAGGCGAAGGGTCGCCGTGAAATCTGCATCGGTTTCACCGGGAAAGCCGACGATGAAATCTGAACTCAGCGCGATGTCCGGCCGCGCCACGCGCAATTTGTCGACACTGCGACGGAAGTCGTCGACGCCGTGCTGCCGGTTCATGGCGGCAAGAATTCTGTCGCTGCCGGATTGCACAGGCAGGTGCAGATAAGGCATCAGCTTTTCGACCTCGCCGTGCGCCGCGATCAGCTCGTCGTCGAGGTCACGCGGATGGCTCGTCGTGTAGCGAATGCGCTGCAATCCATCGATATCCGCCAAATGCCGGATCAGACGCCCGAGCCGCCAGCCGCGACCATCACTGCCGCGACCGTGCCATGCATTGACGTTTTGGCCCAGAAGCGTGATTTCCCGAGCGCCCGATTCCACAAGTCGGCGCGCCTCCGCCGCAATCGAATCGGCGTCGCGGGAATACTCCGCTCCACGGGTGTATGGCACAACACAGAATGTACAGAAGCGATCACAGCCCTCCTGTATCGACAGGAAGGCGGAGGCCCCCTGCGGCGCGCCGACGGCCGGAAGATGGTCGAATTTGGCCTCGACCGGAAACGCCACATCCAGCACCGCGCCGGCGGCCCGGGTTGCCCGCGCAACCATCTCCGGCAGGCGATGATACGTCTGGGGCCCGAATACCATGTCCACATGCGGCGCCCGTGCAACGATCTCATCGCCCTCGGCCTGGGCTACGCACCCGCCGACCGCGATCAACATGCGCTCGGCGCCCTGCGCCTCCTTCGTCCTTTTCAGCGGCTGCAGCCGGCCGAGTTCGGAATATACCTTCTCGGCCGCCTTCTCCCGGATATGGCAGGTGTTCAGAATGACAAGATCGGCGCCTTCCGGCGAGCTCACCGACTCGTAGCCGAGCGGCCGCAGGACATCCGCCATCCGCGCGGAGTCATACACGTTCATCTGGCAGCCGTATGTCTTGATGAAAAGCCGTTTCGCCAAGGTCTACCCCACCCTCGGCACGTATCCGGCAAAGCACGTTGTCATGCGCAGGGCCGAACCCCTTCAGTCACTTCGTATCGATCCCATGTCTCGCTGGCGCGACAGGCAACGCCTGCGGCCGTACGCTGGAAATGATACCCATGTCGGCCGATTACAACAGGGCCACATGAATATCTCGTTAATTTCAGGGTATCACCAGCCTGCGCAGGCGATCAAGGCGAGTCGTGCGGCGGACGGATCAGCGGTGGCTGGGCGCAATGACCTCCCCTCTCAGCCACCGCTGATACCGGCTGCGGTTTTTCTCTGGAACCCGGTCAGTGCGCGAGACGAAGCAGACGTCGAGGGTGCCCAGATCGCTTTTGGTAATGGCGTCGTGGCCGATCATCGCGCCGACCCGCAGCAGGACCTTGATCAATGGCGGCATCCCGCTCCACGCCTCTGCGCAATCAATCGCCGCGGCGGGAATGTTGTCCAACTCAACGAAGCGCTCCGGCAGCGCGCGAGGTCTCAGCGCCGCGGGCGCCAGCCGCGCATGGTGAAGATAGGCAAGTTGGCTAAGATGCGTCATCGGCCGGGTGTCCGGAAACCCGACCGTGCCGAACACGAGGCCGACATTGTAGGCGTAAAGGTTATGTCGCGATGCCCTGACAGAGTTTGCCGACGGTCCTTCGCGAACGAAATTCCGGGTGAATGCAGAAACGGCTGATCTCGACGACCTCCCCGGACCAGCTCAGCAGGGGTTCGATGTTGAAATCCGCGGCGACCGAAAATCCGGGCGCGGGAAGACATGTGGGAAGCGATCGCGCCACCCTTCCACGCAACAGGCGAACGGCGGCAACGACGCCGGCGGCACCCGGCCCGTGTTTGGGATCTCGAACAACGAGGTGGTCCGCCACGCGGTCGAATACGTCAAAGTCACGAAGACGCCATTTCGCTGCGATGGATGGCCGGCCGTTCAGCTCCTCGTAGAACACCCGGTATCGAAGCGCCTGGGCCGCATCGATTTCCTCGGGTGAAGTGGCAATTCGGACAACCGGGCCGTCTTCGCAAGCCCGCTGTCGCGTCGCGGACGAAAGCCTGGAGACTTCACCGCCTGTGATGTTGTGACCCAACATGCCGGCAAGCATGCGAATGTCGCATGACAAGAAGAGCGCAGCTTGATGACAACCCGGTGAATGTTTGCCGGCAGCCCTCCGCGCGATCAGCCGCCCTCGCCTTTGCGGCTCTTGTTGTCGGCGAGGCGCACGCCGTAAAGCTCGAGCCGGTGGTCGACCAGTTTGAAACCGAGCTGCCGCGCTACTTCTTCCTGCAGTTTTTCGATGTCCTCGTTCTGAAACTCGATCACCTCGCCCGACTCAATGTCGATCAGGTGGTCGTGATGGTCTTCCGCCACTTCTTCGTAGCGCGCGCGCCCGTCACCGAAATCGTGGCGCTCCAGAATGCTGGCTTCTTCGAACAAACGCACGGTTCGGTATACCGTGGCGATGCTGATCTTCGGATCGACCCTCGTCGCCCGGCGATATACGGCCTCGACGTCGGGATGGTCGTCCGACTCCGACAGCACCCGCGCAATCACGCGGCGCTGTTCGGTCATCTTGAGACCCTTTTTCTGGCAAAGCCGCTCGATGCGCGACAGCGCGCTCAACTTTCGCTCCGCACGGCAGCGCAATTCATTGCCGACCCGCGATCCCCTGTTGCGCCGCCGGCAGCGGCATCACTTCTTCCTGCCGCGTTTCCGCTGCTGCGTGCCCAACCCGATGGCTTTTGCCAGCTTGCTGCGCTGTTTGGCATAGTTCGGTGCCACCATGGGATAATCCGATGGCAATCCCCACCGTTCCCGGTACTCGTCCGGCGTCATGTCATAGGCCGTCTTGAGGTGGCGCTTGAGCATCTTGAGCTTCTTGCCGTCTTCGAGGCACACAATGTAATCCGGCGTCACCGACTTCTTGATCGGAACCGCCGGCGTCGGCTTGTCCGCCACCGCCTCGACGCCGCCGCCCACGGACGAGAGAGTCTTGTAGACTTGCTCGATCAGCCCGGGCAGGTCGTTCACTGCGACTGTATTGTTGGAAACATGCGCCGCGACGATTTCCGACGTCAGCGACAGAAGATCTTCCGAGCTCGGCGCGTTTTCTGTTCGTTCAGCCATCGCTTTCATAAACCCTTCGCAGCCCAATATTCCAAATTTGCCTCATTCGTGACCGATTACATGGCAACCGCCCACCAAACTTCCATTCAATATAAATTGATTTAATAACCGCAAAGACAACTGTCCAGAAGATTCTTTCGGGATTATTGAAAATTCGGAGTTGTCTGGCCCAGAACCTTAGCTTTCGGGGTCAATCAACGCCCGAATTTACAGTCGCACGCTTCATGATTAACGCATCCGCATAGTTGCCGGGACTCCCTGCATAGTAATCCGGGCGCATGCCGACCGGCGCGAAGCCAAGCGACTGATAGAGTGCGCACCCCGCCGCATTATCCGCTGCGACCTCGAGGAACATCGCCGACGCGCCGGCCTGGCCAGCCCGTTCGAGCGCGGCACGAACCAGGGCGCGGCCGATGCCCCGGCGTCGGGTCGACTCAACGACCACCAGGTTGAGCAATTCGGCTTCATCGGCGGCGACCCGTGCGATGAGGAATCCGGTCGGCACATCGCCCGAAGCAAGCGCGAGCAGCGCCCAGGAGCCCGGCAGCCCAAGAAACTGCATTACGGCCGCGCTCGACCACGGTTCGGTCGAACCGTCTCGGGACAGTTCGGCGATGATCCCGGCCTCTGCGGGACCGGCCGATCGAATCTCGACGATCCGCGGCGGCGGCGCAGCCTTCATCATCATTGTGCTGTGCTTTGCTGCTGCCCCTGGGGCACGGCATCGGGGGGACGCAGATACACCGCCGCCGGCGGTGGCTCCCCGGATTGCGGTGGCGTGGTCGCCAAGCGCCGGGCCGCGATACGAGCGACCACGGCAGCATTCGGCAGATCTCCCCCTGTCAGACGTTGCGGCTGCGGATCGCGCGCCGCAAGGGCTTTCGCAACGCGGTCGGCGGCATCTCCCGCCAGCGACAGTTGGACGCCATCGGGTATCAGAAGAGCGACGGAACCCGGCATGACCGCGGCCGGCGCTACAAGCGACGAACCGTCACGATCGAATAGCTGGACGTAAATGTCGTCGCGTTTCGAATCGAGCGCGACCAGCAGGAGCCCGTTGCCGATTCTGTTGGCAGCAGCGACGGCCTCGAGAGTGGTTACGCCGATCACCGGCAGATCCGCCGCCAGCGCGAAACCCCGGGCGGCCGCAAGACCGATCCGTATGCCCGTGAATGCGCCCGGGCCAACCGTCACAGCGATGGCCTCTAAGTCGCCGAACTCGAGCTTGGCCTCGTCCATGATCGAGCGCACCATCGGCATCAAGCTCTCGGCATGGCCGCGGCGCATTTCCTGATAGCGGCATGCGCCGACCGCCCCGCCGCGCCAGAGCGCGGCGGAACAGGCGTTGGTCGCGCAGTCGAGCGCAAGCAGGGTCATGTCGAATACCGCGGGGTTGCCCGGAGCCTGTCCGTAACATAGTCTCATACAGACATCCTGCAAATTGGGCGAGACTGCGGGGAGGGCGGTGCGCTCCGGGACCACTTCCCAGGGGGCGAAACGTGCAACCTCACGACTTCTTCCGGCAGGCATTGGCGCTCGGCACATTGGCCTTGGCCACGGCGATCTCGGCGGGTCCGTCGCTTTCCGCGGATTCGGCGGCAATCCTGATGTACCATCGGTTCGGCGAAGACGGATTTCCGTCGACGAATGTGCGGATCGAGCAGTTCGAGGACCATATCCGGACATTGACGAGCGGCCGGTATACCGTCCTGCCCGTTGCCGAAATCGTCGCTGCGCTCCGCGAGGGTCGCGACCTGCCCGATCGAACGGTCGGCATCACCATCGATGACGCCTACCGATCCGTCTATACCGAGGCTTTCCCGCGCCTCAAGGCGGCCGGGCTCCCGTTCACCCTGTTCATCGCGACCGATTCCGTGGATCGTGGACTGGCCGGCTTCCTCACCTGGGACCAGATCCGCGAGATGCGCGATGCGGGCAACGATGTCGGCGCACACAGTGCAAGCCATCTGCATATGACCGAGGCGAGCGCCGAAACCAACCGGGCGGAAATGACGCGTTCGCTGCAGCGGCTCAAGGAAGAGCTTGGCACCACCCCGACGCTGTTCGCCTATCCGTACGGCGAGGCCAGCATCGCGGTATGGAACGTGGTCCGGGAATTCGGGTTCACGACGGCGTTCGGCCAGCATTCCGGCACCGCCCATGCAACCAGCCAGGACTTCTACCTGCCCCGCTTCGCGCTGAACGAAACCTACAGCGACAGCGAGAATTTCACCCTGCGCATCAACACCCGTGCGCTTCCCGTCGCCGACGTCACGCCGGCGGACCCGGAGCTGCGCCATAGAAACCCGCCGCATGTCGGCTTCACCGTCGGGCCCTCAATTCCCTCGCTGCTGGGACTTGCCTGCTACCACTCGCAGTTCGGTGCCGTGGATATCGAGCAGCTCGGCACGCACCGCGTTGAAATCCGGTTTCCGGCGCCGCTGGAGGCCGGGCGAACACGCCTCAACTGTACCAAGCCCGCCGAAGAGGGACGTTGGTACTGGTACGGCACGCAATTTTACGTCCCTGCGGAATGAGCCGGACCCGGCGGCGGTCGCGCGACGGACACGCCGTTGGTTCGGGGCCGGAACAGGCGAGCCGGCGCGACCGCCGGTCATGCCGTGCGTCGGTCTTTCGCGAAATTGTGGCCGGCGCAGCCGGATGCGGGCGACGCTGTTGTCATGCCGGCGGATCGGCAGACAATTTGCCGCCCACGCTCAGGGCCGGCGCGATCAGCGTATCACCGAGGCTCGCCCGGTCGAGCGTCTGCAGCCGGTTCCTGCGTATTATCTCGCGCAGCAGCTCGACATAGTCCTCGCCCTTTTCGGAATACCGGCCGAGTTTGCCGGCCAGCATCAGGCTGGTCGTGGGCCCCGACCGGTCGCGCAGTTCGGCCCGCAACCCGCGGAACGCGCGATACGAGCGATGGGTATTCAGATTTAAGAGGTAGGCGTTGACCGAGTCGATCAGGCGATCGAAGGACCGCACCTTGTAGGTTTGACCCTCGGGACGCGCGAGGGGCACCAACCCCTTGCCGCCGGCCGTCGTCCACTGGCCGAAGATCGCATTTCCCTCGACGGCGAAGCGGGATGTCCCCCAGCCGCTCTCTGCCGCGGCCTGGGCAAGCACCAGTGACGGAGGCACGGTATCCACGCGCAACCACAGATCTTCGAGCTCGGCCGCGGAGGATCGGTAGCGCTTTGCCAGCTTGTCGAGCCAGTCGATCATATCGCGGGGCAGCTCGCGACCGGCCGCCTTCTGGCCGATGGCGGCGCGCAGGCGTCGGCGCTCCATCGCAACACGGGCGTTTGCCTCGAGGATCAGCGGAAGCAGCAGGGAAATGAACACGGTCTTGCGCCGCTCGACATCCGTGACCAGCGGCAGGTCGCGCGGCAGCATGGCAAGCCGGAGGCGCGGCACCGGAACATGCCGGCTACGGATCGCCTCGAGGTCATAAGATGCCTCGGCGAATGCGGTCTGCCACGCCGCGACGGTTGGATGCGGGACAAGCGTGACAGCTCCGTCGACAGCGAACGCACCGCGCTCGGGCTGGATGGCAGGCGCGTATTGAATCGCAGGGGCGCGACCGACATGGTCGAACGTGGTTTCGACCGCGATCAGCAGGAAAATGCCGAGGAGGCCGGACACCAGACCTGGCCACAGCGACTGTGCGGCCGGTTGCGGGTTTGCGGCGCGATCGTCTCTCGCGGCCGCCATATCGACAGCTCCGCGCAGGCGCAGGATAACCTAGACGGCCCGGACCTCGGTGACCTCGGGGATATAGTGGCGCAGCATGTTCTCGATACCCATCTTGAGAGTCGCCGTGGAGCTCGGGCAGCCGGCGCAGGCGCCGCGCATGTGCAAATAGACGACCCCGTTCTGGAACGCCTGGAACACTATGTCCCCGCCGTCCTGGGCCACCGCCGGGCGCACCCGTGTCTCGAGCAGCTCTTTTATCTGCGAGACGATCTCCTCCGTGTCATCGTCGATCTCTTCTCCCGCCACGTCATCCGCCTTGAGGTCGACCCCCTCGGTCAGAACCGGCTGGCCGGCGGTGAAATGTTCCATGATGACCCCGAGGATTGCCGGCTTGAGCAGATACCACTCGGCCGCGTCCCCCTTGGTGACGGTGATGAAGTCGGGGCCCAGGAAGACGCCCGTCACCTGGTCGATCCCGAAGAGGCGCTCGGCCAGGGGCGATTTCCCGGCGGCGTCATCCGGGCTCCGAAAATCTGCGCTGCCGTCGGCGACCACGGGTTCGCCCGGAATGAATTTCAGCGTGGCCGGGTTCGGCGTCTGCTCGGTCTGGATGAACATACGGATATCTCCTGCGGGTTCCGCGTGTTTGTCGGAGGTGAAGATTGTCTCCCGTCACCGGAAAATCAACCCTTACCTCGGTACGGTATTTCACGGTCGTTATCAGGTTACCGCAACGATCTCCTCGTCGGTCAGCGATCCCGGAACAATCGTGATCGGAACCCGCAACAGGCCGGAACCCTTGCCCACAAGGTGGCTGATCAGGGGGCCGGGAGACCCCGATTCCGTGCTTGCGGCCAGCACGAGAACGGAGATCGACGGCTCCTCCTCGAGCAGTTTGACCAGTTCTTCGCGCACATCGCCCTCGCGCATGTGCACGACCGGAAAGCTGCCGGACCATTCCTTGACCTCGGCGGACAGCTTTTGCATCAGGGCCTCGGCCTCCTCGCGCGCTTCCTCGCGCATCAGATCGCCCACCGCCATCCAGTGCTGGAATTCGGTCGGTTCCTGCACATACAGCAGCGCAACGCGTCCACCGGTGCGCATGGCCCGGCGCGCCGCGAAATGGAGCGCGACAAGCATTTCCTCGCTTTGGTCGACGACAACCAGGAAGACGCGGGCATCGCCCCGCTGTTCCACCGCGCGATTCTCCTCACCGCTCATTCATCATACCCCCGGACCGAGTCGCACTCATGCCGAGCCAATATTGCCATCGCGCCGGCCCACCGGGCAAACGATCCGTTTCGATTTCAGTCCTGAAGGATGGGCAGCACGCGGGCGTGCAGGTCGGCGTCGGCCGCCGCCAGGACTTTGCCGCCGGATTGCAGGCCGAGCGCCGCGCCGCGCCAGTCGGTGATGATCCCACCGGCACCCTGCACCACGGGAACCAAGGCGCAGTAATCGTAGGCGCGCATGTCATCCTCGACGACGATGTCGATAAAGCCGGATGCCAGCATGCCGTATTGATAACACTCGCCACCGTAATGCACGAACTTCACCGCTTCGCGCAGCCGACCAAAGGCGGTCGAGGCTGCAGGGTCGCCGTCGAACATGTGAGGCGATGTCGACCACAAGACGCAATCGGCCAGCTCGCCCCGCGGCGCAGTCCGCACCTCGGCGCCGTTCATCGTGGTCGCGTGGCCCGCCGCGCCGACCCAGCGCTCGCGCGAAATCGGCTGGTCGATGACCCCGAGGACTGGATGCCCGTCGTGCAGCAGCGCGATCAGCACGCCGAACACCGGCACGCCGCTGATGAACGCCTTGGTGCCGTCGATCGGATCGAGCACCCAGACGAACTCCGCGTCCGGCCGGTCGGGGCCGTGCTCTTCGCCGATCAGGCCGTGATCCGGAAACTGTCGCGTGATCATGTCGCGCATCCGCGCCTCGGCTTCGCGATCGGCCATTGTGACCGGACTCTCGTCCGCCTTGTCGACGATCGCCAGGGGGCGGCGGAAATACTGTCTGACCAGGTCACCGGCGGCATCCGCCAGCCGACCGGCCAGCACGATGAACTCTTCGGGGCAGGAGTCAATCATCGCATTCGGCGCGGTACAGGCCTCGAACTCAGGGCAACGGATTCGGCGTGTCGCTCAGGCTCCGCAGATAAACGATCAGATCGGCCCGGTCGGCATCGCTCTTGATGCCGGCAAAGGCCATCCGCGTGCCGGCAGCGAACGCCTTGGGCTCACGCAGGAACGAATCCAGCTCCTCGTAACCCCAGTTTCCGCCGTGCCCGCTCAGCGCGCCGGAAAACTTGTAATTGTCGACGCCGCCGATCTGGCGACCCACGACATCCCAGAGATTGGGGCCGATCTTGTGCCCGCTCCCCTTGTCGAAGCTGTGGCACGCCGAACATTTCCGCGCCACCTTCTGACCGGCCGTCGCATCGGCGGCCGCCAGCCGCGCGCCGAGATCACCGTCGCCGGCCTCCGTCGGCGCCGGCGCCTCCGCGCTCGGCGGCGCGGATGCGGTGGGCTGTTCTTCGATTTCCGCGGCTTCCATCAGCGGATAGGCCGGCGTGTCGATGGTCGCCGGGCGATACAGAAGCCAGGATGCCATCGCCGCGGCAACCGCGATCCAGGCGGCGACCAGCACCGCGCCCAACAGCTTGGTCAGAAACAGAGGATCCTTCGACATGCGCGCTATTCCCGTTTCACCTTCTCCGGACGGCGCTGGCGGTATATTCTCTGGGACGCCGGAAATCAACCGCCGTCCACGCCAACATACCGAACCGACGCAGACGCATGACCCGCCCGCACAACCCCGTGATCGTGATCCCGGCGCGACTCGCCGCCACCCGGTTGCCGGACAAGCCGCTGGCGGACATCCATGGCGAGCCGATGATCGTTCATGTTTGGCGACGCGCTGTCGAGGCGGCGATCGGCCCGGTGCTGGTGGCCGCCGCCGAGGATGTCATCGCGGATGCGGTGCGGGCCGCCGGCGGCGAGGTCGTGCTGACGGACCCGGCGCTGCCGTCGGGCTCGGACAGGGTCTACCGCGCGGTGGAGACGATCGATCCCGGCGGTGCGCACGACGCCGTCGTCAACCTGCAGGGCGATCTTCCGACGATCGACCCGGAATCGGTGCGGGCCTGCCTAGCCCCGCTCGACGATGCCGATGTCGATATCGGCACGCTGGTGACCGAGATCACGCGGCCCGAGGAGCGCGAAGACCCGAACGTCGTCAAGGCCGTCGCGGGGCTCGCCCCGGGGACGCGGGTGGGCCGTGCCCTCTACTTCACCCGGGCGACGGCGCCCTGGGGCGAAGGGCCGCTGTATCACCATATTGGCCTCTATGCGTTCCGGCGCGCGGCACTGGCCCGCTTCGTCGGCCTGCCCCGCGGGATCCTCGAGCAGCGCGAAAGGCTGGAGCAATTGCGGGCGCTCGAGGCCGGCATGCGGATCGACGTCGCGCGCGTTGACACGGTTCCGCTCGGTGTCGATACTCCGGCCGATCTCGACCGTGCCCGCGCCGTGCTGGCGCCTCGCTGACGAAAGCTTCCGGCATGAGCACCGAATCACAGGGCGGCGATGCGCCCGCCGAGCCACAGCTGATCATCGCCTTCCAGGGCCATTACGGCGCCTATTCCGACATGGCGTGCCGGGCCGTGTTTCCGGAACTTACCACCATGCCCTGCGCCTCCTTCGAGGACGTGTTCGCCGCCGTCCGCGAGGGCAAGGCGGGCCGTGCGATGATCCCGATCGAAAACTCGGTGGCCGGCCGCGTCGCCGACATTCACCATCTCCTGCCCGACTCCGGCCTGCACATCGTCGGCGAGCATTTCCAGCGCGTCAATCACAAGCTGCTGGCGCCGAAGGGCGCGAAGACCGGGACTCTGAGGCGGGTGCTCAGCCACGAGCAGGCGTTGTCGCAATGCCGCAACTACCTGCGCCAGCACGGGCTGGATCCGGAGGTCTACGCCGACACCGCGGGCGCCGCCCAGTTCGTCGCCGAGCAGGGGGATCCGACCCAGGCGGCGATCGCCTCGCGCCTGGCCGGCGAGATCTACGGATTGGAGACATTGGCGGACGACATAGAGGATGCGGAACACAACACCACCCGCTTCGTGATCATGCAGCGCGAACCGTTCGACCCGCCCTCGGAGAACGGGCCAGTGATCACCTCCTTCGTGTTCCAGGTGCGCAACGTCCCGGCCGCGCTGTACAAGGCAATGGGCGGCTTTGCCACCAACGGCGTCAACATGACGAAGCTCGAATCCTACATGCTCGGCGGCGACTTCAACGCGACCCAGTTCTATGCCGACGTCGAGGGCCACCCCGACCACACCCCGGTGCGCCTCGCGCTGGAGGAGCTCAGCTTCTTCTCCCGCCGGGTCAAGATCCTCGGCGTCTACCCGGCCGATCCGGCGCGCTACTCCTGACCGCGCGGCAGCTGAGGCGATGCCGGTTCCGTTCAGCGAAATCGTCAAAAGCGTCGAGATCGGCCCGATCGAGAGCGAGGACGAGCCGGTCCGCCTGCGGATCGACATCCTCCACACCGAGGGCGCGCGGCCGGCCTACTCGGCCCGCGTCTGGCAGGTCGCGACGATCCTGCTGCATCCCGCGGAATCGCCGGACCCGGAGGAGACCGAGGAATTCCGCACCCTGGTCGAGGACGAGACGATCGGCGGCGAGTCCTTCGCCGGCGACTCGCCGGAGGATGTGCTGCGGCAGATCCGCCACCGCATCGCGGCGGTCTACTACCTCGCGCGGTGACGACGGACGGCGCGACCGGCCGCCCTCAGCCCGCCCCGTCGAGCCAGTCGCGGATCAGCCGGTAGGAGATCGAATCACGGCGCGGCAGGCGGAAACTCTCGTCCTCGGGCGAGTTACGCAGCTCGTCGCGGCCATACCAGCGGCCGGATTCCAGCTCGTCGGTGTTGATGGCGAGCGCGTCCGTCCTCGCCCGGCCGTAGAACCCCAGCATGATCGAGGACGGAAACGGCCAGGGCTGCGATGAATGGTAGCGGATCTCGTCGATCTCGATGCCGGCCTCCTCGAACACCTCGCGCGCCACCGCGTCCTCGAGGCTCTCGCCCGGCTCGACGAAGCCGGCGAGCACCGAATGCATGCCCTGGGGCCAGATCCTCTGGCGGCCGAGCAGCGCCCTGTCGCCGTGGTGGATCAGCATGATCACGGCGGGATCAGTGCGCGGGAAGACCGGCGCCGCGCACCCGGCATCGGCGCAGTGCCGGACATGGCCGGCATCGCCCGATTCGGTGGCATGGCCGCAGCGCCCGCAGAAGCGGTGCGCGAGATGCCAGTGCATCATGCCCCGCGCATAGGCCAGGAGCGCGCCGTCGCCATGGGCGAGCAGCGGCCCGACGCTGCGCAGATCCTCGAACCGGCCGATCACGGCGGTCTCCGGCTCGGCCCGGTGCGACAGGTCGATCGCGAAATGGGCGACGCCGTCGACGAGGCCGAGCAGCGCGACCGCCTGCGCCTCTTCGATGAGGGCGCGCTCCGGCGGCAACAGATGCGGGGCCGGCGCGCCGTTCATGTCGACCAGGTTGCGCGACCGCCACACCGGCACGATGCGCGTCGCCGGGTCGCCCAGCCGGCCGGCAACCCAGTCCGCGTCGCCGCGCAGATGCGCCGCCCGGTCGATGCCGCCCGCGGCATAGATGTTCGGCGGTTTCATGACCTGGAAAGTGGCACGGCCCGAGGCATCTGGCAACGGCACGCGGCGCCGCCGAATCGGCCCGGGCCGCCGGCGAGATCGGCGGTCCAACCCCAGAAATCACTGTTTTTCGCGGATCTCGGCCCCCGTTCGCGGCCGATCGCCCCGAAAATCGGCGCCGTTCGGTAACGAATCGTTAAGAAAAGGGCGTAACCGCTTCTTAAGACGGGACCGGGTCTACTGTGCAATGGCGGCCGGAAGGCGTCGCGCGCGTGCTCTGCGCGCGTCCGCGGCGACGGAGAATCGCCAAATCCATATCCCGGCCAGGGTGCGCCACCGCGGCCCTGCGAGGAGGAGGTGCAAGTGATGAAAACGAAGGGTTATTTTGGTCTTTTGTCGATTACGATGGCGCTGCTCGCCCTGCCGGCGGCCGTCGAGGCACGCGACGGCCTGACCCCGGCCGAGAACCCGCTGTGCAACGAGGCGGATTTCGTCACGCCCGGCCTGTACGGGCTGTGCGTTGCGATGTGCGAGGCGCAGCAATGCGGCGCCGAGTACGATCCCGTCACCAAAACCATCAAGTTCGATGACAACTGCAAGCCCTCGGCCGAGCAGATCCTCGCCAATTATAACAGGAAGGCCGGCCCGGACGACCCGCAGATGCCCTGCGTCCGGATCCCCTGCCCGTGCTGGACCGAGACCGAGCTCGACAATATCGGCGGCGGCGGCATCAACGGCACCAACTTCGACAGCTGTCTCGGCCAGGAGGGCGATTCCTTCGCCGGCCTGTTCGGCATGTCGGACAATGGCGGCGGCGCGGAATGGGCCTACACCTCGGACGATCCGGCGATGGGCCTGTTGTGCACCAGCATGGAGGCGACGCCCTCGAACAGCCGCACGTTGACCGTGAGCCCGGATGAGTTCACGATCTGCCAGCAGTCGGTGATGCGGGAGTGCGTCTCGCGCGGCAAGTAGCACGGCGGTCGCGCCGGACGCGCGCAACCGAATTGACGACGAGATGTTATGGGCCGCGGTGCCGCCTGTCCCCGGGCGGCGCCGCGGCCCGACGCATGACCGGGCTGCAGTGGATGGAACCGCGCGATCGTCGCCCCGGAGCCCGCCCCCCTCAGGGCCGCGGCCGCACGCCGCAGCAGGTAAAGGCGCGCGGCTTCAGGCTCTCGCGCACGCAGACGCTGCCGACCCGGCGGAAGCCGCGATCGCAGGACCAGCCGGCACCATACCGGTCGCGCGTCGCGTTGGCGGGCGCGGGAATCCGGTCGCACTGGTTGCCGACCCGCCGGTAGCCGCGATCGCAGGACCAGTCGTCGCCGAGATTCTCGGGCGTCGCGTCGCGCGGCACGTCGACCGCCTCGCAGCGCTGGCCGATGCGCCGGTAGCCGCGATCGCAGGCCCAGCCGGTGCCAAGGAGGTTCGCCGTCGCATGGGCCGGCACACCGGCCGCCTCGCAGCGATCGCCGGCGCGCCGGTAGCCGGCGTCGCAGGCCCAGGCGGAAAGGAACGGAATCCGGTGCGCATTGGCGGGAAGCGGTTGCGGCGACCGGGCAGGCATATCGAGAGCCGCGACCAGCGCCGCGATCAGCGCATCGTCGATCGCCCCGTGCGGCGCCATCTCGTTACGGCGCTGGAACTCGCGGATCGCGGCCCGTGTCTTGGGGCCGATCAACCCGTCGGCCGGGCCGGGATCGTGCCCGGCCACGCGCAGCGCGATCTGCACCGCCCGGACGAGGTCGCGGGACGGCGTCGCGAAGGGGGTCCCGGCATCCGCCGGGGGCCGGGTGAAGCCGAACGTTTCCGCCGCCGGCACGCCGGGCCCCTCCTCGGCCGCGACCGGCAGCGCGACGGCGACGCCGGCCAGCACGATGGGGAGCACCCTCGTCAATCCTCTGCGCCACAGGCCTGCCATCAGCCGCACCCGATGGGTTGCATTGGACATCATAGCCAGTTTAGCGCAAACCGGGCGGGTCGCGCCATCGGCGTGGCGAACGCGCCGCCCCTTACCGCCAGCACGTCATAGCGAGACGGCCACGGGCCACCGCGGCAATCCAGGCAAGACGGTGGATCTGGATTGCTTCGCCTGCGGCTCGCAATGACAGAGTGTATTGGAATGGCATGGGACCATCCCGTTCGGCGGGCAAATGAGCCTTATTTAAGGGGGCCGGCCGCCGCCACGCACTGCGGATTGAAATCCGCTGTGACCCTCCCGGAGCCATCCCGGCGGCCGGCGAGCGGGTGGGTCGGACTTCCCTGGGGGCCGCCGCTCGCTTGTAGGTAGACCTTGCAATCCCTAGAATGGGCAGGGTGCGAAAGTTGGGCACGCGGGCACGATGCCCGACATCGCCATTTCGAGGCGGCCGCCGGCCGACCCGGCAATCCGCCCGCCCCCGGCCAGGTGGGCGCCCGCGAACACCGCCGCCGGCGCCGCGCAAGACCGGCCGCATCGCCCGCGGCGGCGCAGCCGCCGGCATATCCGCAGAGGAGGCCTGACCCATGAAGAGACTGATCCTTGCATCGATCGCCGCCGCGCTCATCGCGGCCGCCGCGACCGTCGCCCCGGCCCAGGACTGGAAGAAAGTGCGCATCGGCACCGAGGGCGCCTACCCGCCGTTCAACTACATCGACAAGGACGGCACGCTGAAGGGCTTCGAGATCGACCTTGCAAACGCGCTGTGCGAGAAGATCGGCGCCCAATGCGAGTTCGTCGTCCAGGACTGGGACGGCATCATCCCGGGCCTGCTGGCCAAGAAGTACGACGTCATCATCGCCTCGCTCTACATCACTGATGAGCGCAAGGAGAAGTTCGACTTCACGCAGAAATACTACCAGACGCCGGGCCGCTTCGTGGTGCGCAAGGGAACGGCGCTGGAGATCTCGGAAGCGGGCCTCAAGGACAAGGTGATCGGCGTGCAGCGGGCGACCGCCTTCGAGCGTTTTTTGCGCGATACCTATCCTTCGGTCGAGCTCCAGGTCTATGCGACCCAGGACGAGGCCAATCTCGACCTGATTTCG
Source organism: Rhodospirillales bacterium (assembly GCA_020356105.1). Classification (GTDB taxonomy): domain Bacteria; phylum Pseudomonadota; class Alphaproteobacteria; order UBA8366; family JADFVY01. The sequence goes on from CP070634.1 coordinate 3,197,025, forward strand.
GGCCGCGTCGATGCGGTGATGGCCGACGTGGTGGCGATGGGGCTCAACTTCCTCAATTCGCCCGAGGGCCAGGATTTCGAGTTCACCGGGCCGTCCTTCAGCGGCAGCAAGTGGTTCGGCTTCGGCGCCGGCGTGGCCGTGCGCAAGGAGAACCCGGACCTGCGCGACGCCTTCGACAAGGCGATCGA
>CP070634.1:3197312-3220601 GCA_020356105.1 Rhodospirillales bacterium
CTGCGACCGCGGCCGAGTGCGCTGCCGAGCAAGGACGTTTCTGGGAGATGCATCATATGCTCTACGAGGAACAGGACCAGTGGTCGAAGGGCGATGACACAGATGCCCGCCTGCTGGCATTTGCCGGAGACTTGAACCTCGACCAGGAGAGGTTCGCTGCATGCTTTACCGGTCGCAAGGCATTGGAGAGGGTGCTGAGAGATCTGTATGACGCGCAAGGAGTCGTGCAAACGACCCCTACATTCGTTGTCGTCTATGGCGGGAAGGCCACGGCCATCAAGGGAGCAAAGCCTGCAGATCTGTTCGTCTCGACGTTGAGCAAATTGCATGAGACGACGATACGGGAGGCAGAGAAGGCGGCGACCAAAGCAAGCGAATAATGGCCGACAGTTCTTGGCCCCGGGAGCCCTGTCGGATCAGAGCGGCTGGCAACGGCTAGCGGTGTTGCGCAGCGTGCCGGGTCACGAGGTGCCTCCTGTTGTTTTGATCGCCGGCCTAGGTTGATATGCCTCGCGGTTAGGAGGGATGTGCCCGCGCCCGACCTTTTGCAATTTGTCTCGCTAGACGGCGGACGGTCACGCGAGTTCCGCTCTTGGCTACACCCGGCCGTCCAGCCAGGCGGCGGATTTGGTCTGCTTCAGGCCGCTGAGCAGTCTTCGATTGCTCTATGTCCGCTGTGAGCCTCAGAGCGGCTACTCGGCTGACGGGCCTTCGAAGTCGGAGCCTGACCCGAAGACGATCTGAATGCGGCACCGCTCGCATGCTTGCAACATGATACCCGAATTTGCCGATCGTCTTGGAGTTGACCATAATCGCGCTTGTCGAGCGAGTGGGGGCGGCATGGGCGAAGCTTGGAAGCGTTTCAAGAAAGACAGGGTTGCCCTGGTTGGCGCGATCATCATCGCGACGATCTCGCTGGCGGCTGTCTTCGCGCCGCTCATCGCTCCCTACGATCCCTTCGAGCAGTTCTTTGAAGGTCTGACCATCGAGGGTGCGCCGCGGCCGCCCGACGGCGAGTTCTGGCTCGGCACCGACCTGCTGGGGCGCGACCTGTTCTCGCGCCTTCTGTACGGTGCCCGCACCTCCCTGATCATCGGCATCGCGGCCAACGCCGCCGCCGTCCTCATCGGCACGGCATTCGGTGCTACGGCCGGTTACGTCGGCGGATGGGTGGGGATCGCGATCATGCGGTTTACTGATCTGATGATGGCGTTCCCCGCGCTCCTGCTGGCCATTGCGCTTGCCGCGATCCTCAAGCCGAGCCTGTGGATCGTGGCCCTGGTGATCGCCCTGGTCAACTGGGTCCAGACGGCGCGCGTCATCTACACGCAAACCCGGGCGCTGGTAGAGCGGGAGTTCATCGAGGCCGCCCGGGCCGCAGGGGCCGCGTGGCCACGAATTCTCATGGTTCACGTGCTGCCGCATCTCGTGCCGCACATCCTGGTCTGGGCGACGCTCGGCATTTCCGTAACGGTGCTGCTCGAGGCGACCCTGTCGTTCCTCGGCATCGGCGTGCAGCCGCCGACACCCTCATGGGGCGGCATCATTTTCGAAAGCCAGTCCTACTTCCTGTCGGCGCCCTGGCTGGTGTTCTTTCCGGGCATTTCCATCCTGGTCGTTGCGTTGGCGTTCAATGTCGTCGGGGATGGCCTGCGCGATGCCCTCGACCCGACGCAGAGGGGACGAGACTGATGCTACGCTTCCTTGCAGGACGCCTTTTCCAGTCGGTGTTCATCCTCCTCGGCGTCACCATCATCACCTTCGGCCTTCTGTTCCTTATCCCGGCCGATCCCGTGCGCATGATCGCCGGGCGCAGCGCCACGCCGCAGACCGTCGAGTCGATCCGCCGGCAACTGGGTCTCGATCAACCGATCCCGGTGCAGTACGTCCGCTATCTGGCAAACTTAGCGCGTGGCGACATGGGACGTTCCTATGTCCAGAAAGCGCCGGTCAACGAGTTGATCGCAAGCCGTCTGCCGGCCACGCTGCAGCTTATGGGGGCGGCGATCCTTATTCAGCTCATGATCGGACTTCCCGCGGGCATATTCGCGTCCACACGGCGAAACCGCCCGTCCGACAAGGCGATCATGGTGTTCAGTTTCGTTGGCATCTCGGCGCCGCAATTCGTGGTCGGGCTTCTGCTCATTTACGTGTTTGCCTTCAAGTTCGAGCTGTTTCCGCTGGGCGGATACGGTGGAATCGGGCATGTCATTCTGCCGGCGCTCACGCTCGGCATCACGGTATCGGGCTGGTATTCCCGAATGAGCCGGTCGAGCATGATCGAGGTCCTGCGCCAGGACTACATACGCACAGCCCGTGCGAAAGGGGTAAATGAGTGGCGCGTCGTGCTGGTGCATGCGCTGCGCAACGCGATCCTGCCGATTATTGCCATGATCGGCATTGACATTGGCCTTTATGCGCAGGGCATCGTTGTGGTTGAGGCGGTATTCGGCTGGCCAGGTATCGGCCAGCTGGCCTGGCTCGCCATCCAACGCGTCGACATCCCCATCATCATGGGCGTGACACTGGTCGCCGCCGTCGGCATCGTCGTCGGCAACCTGTGCGCCGACATCGCGACATCGTTCATTGATCCGCGAGTCAGGCACAGCTAGGATGACGCAATACCTGAAAAAATCAAAACCGTGGGAGGCACGAAAACGATGTTACGAGCACTGATCGTGGCAACGATCATGGTTGCCATTGGGTTTGCAGGCGCCGCAGTTCAGGCCGCGCCCAAGCAGGGCGGCGATATGATCGTCACCTACAAGGACGACATTTCGACGCTCGATCCCGCTATCGGCTACGATTGGCAGAACTGGTCGATGATCAAGAGCCTGTTCGACGGGCTGATGGACTACAAGCCGGGGACCACCGAACTGATTCCCGATCTCGCCGAGAGTTACACGATCTCGGATGACGGCCTCACCTATACATTCAAGCTGCGGCCGGGCGTGAAGTTTCACAATGGGCGGGCCCTGACATCGGCTGACATCAAGTATTCGATCGAGCGTTCGGTCAATCCTGCGACCCAAAGCCCCGGCCAGGGGTTTTTTTGGCAGATCGCCGGGTTCGAAGAGATGACTTCGGGTAAGGCCAAGGAGCTTTCCGGTATTACGACACCGGATGACAGCACGGTGGTCATCAAACTGTCGCAGCCCGACGCGACGTTCCTCCAAATCGTCGCCATCAATTTCGCCTTCGCCGTGCCGCGCGAAGAGGTCGAGAAATATGGCCCCGATTTCGGCCGTAATCCGGTCGGCACCGGCGCCTTTAAGATGACCGAATGGACCCTCGGCCAGCGCGTCGTATTCGAGCGCAATGCCGATTATTTCCGCAAGGGCTCGCCGTATCTCGACAAGATCACGTTCGAGGTCGGCCAGGATCCGTCCGTTGCGCTGCTGCGCCTGAAGCGGGGCGAGGTCGACGTGCTCGGTGATCCGATCCCGTCGGCGAACTTCCTCCAGGAAAAGGCCGACCCGGCCAACGCCGGGCTGATCGTCGAGGGCGACCTGCTGCACACCGGCTACATCACGATGAATACGACCAAGCCGCCGTTCGACAACAAGCTGGTAAGGCAGGCCGTCAACATGGCCGTCAACAAGGAGCGCGTGATCAAGATCGTCAACGGACGCGCCAGCGTCGCGAGTCAACCGCTGCCGCCGGCAATGCCGGGCTACGACAACGACTACAAGGGCTATTCCTATGACCCGGCGAAGGCCAAACAGCTGCTTGCGGAAGCCGGCTATGCTGAAGGTTTCGAGACCGAACTCTATGCCATGAACACCGACCCGAACCCGCGTATCGCGCAGTCCATCCAGCAGGATCTCGCGGCGATCGGGATCAAGGCAGAGATCAAAGCGCTGGCGCAGGCCACGGTGATCGATGCTGGCGGCGAAGGCACCGCGCCGATGCTCTGGTCGGGGGGCATGGCCTGGATCGCTGACTATCCCGATCCGTCGAACTTCTACGGGCCGATCCTGGGATGTGGCGGAGCGGTCCCCGGCGGATGGAACTGGGCCAAGTACTGCAACAAGGAGATCGATGCGCTGGCCGCCAAGGCCGATGGCATGGCGTCAGTTGACCAGGCCGCGGCGCGCATCGAGCTGTGGCGTCAGATCTACAACAAGATCATGGACGACGCGCCGTGGGTTCCGGTGATGAACGAGGTCCGTTTCGCCATGCATTCGGCCCGCATCGGCGGCGACGACATCTTCTTTGCCGATCCAATACACATTCCGGTCCACTACGAGTACGTGTACGCCAAGGATGTCCAGTAAGCACACGATCCACCGTCAGCACCATCACTTCGGGTGGGACAACGCAAACCCGCCCGTGTTGACGGTGGCGCCCGGCGAGAGCGTCGAATTCGAAATCGTCGATGCGTCGGGCGGTCAGCTCGATGCCGATTCGGGAGTTGCCGAGGTGGCAGCGCTCGACTTCGGCAAGGTCAATCCGGTTACCGGCCCCGTCTTTGTTGACGGGGCCGAACCGGGCGACGCGCTGAAAGTGACGATCGAGTCCTTTGCACCTTCAGGCTGGGGCTGGACCGCGGTCATTCCAGGCTTTGGCCTTCTGGCCGATCAGTTTCCCGAGCCGGCTATCAATATCTGGACCTACGATGCGCGGGGCTTGGCCCCTGCGGCGTACGGTCCCGGCGGCAAGGTGCCTCTGAAACCTTTTTGCGGCACCATCGGTCTTGCCCCCGCTGAATCCGGCCTGCACAGCATCGTGCCGCCGCGCCGCGTCGGCGGCAACATGGATATCCGCGACCTCTGTGCCGGCACAGAACTCTATCTTCCGGTCGAAGTCGTGGGAGCGCTGTTCTCGGTGGGCGACACCCACGCCGCTCAAGGGGACGGCGAGGTCTGCGGCACTGCGATTGAGAGCCCGATGCGCATGGCGCTGACGTTCGATTTGGTGAAGGGCGCGGAACTGCGCTTCCCGCGTTACGAGACCGCGGGCCCGGTCTCAAGGCATTTCGACGCCAACGGATATCACGTCACGACCGGCATCGGGCCCGACCTCATGCAGGGCGCCAGGGACGCTGTCAGCGGGATGATCGAACTGCTGGGCGCTTTGCACGGCCTCGGCGCACCCGAGGCGTACATGCTGTGCAGCGCCTGCGCGGACCTGCGCATCAGCGAGATCGTCGACCAGCCGAACTGGGTGGTGTCGTTCTATTTTCCCAAGATCGTTTTCGACTGACGGACCAGGGCGGCCGCTCGCGGTTGAGCGGCGGCCCGGTCTGCGCCCCGCGCCTCATCGTCATGCCGCCCAGCCCGCTCCTTGAAGTCGACTCGCTCAGCGTCTCGTTCGCAACCGACAACGGCCGTGTTCGAGTGGTCGAAGAGGTCTCGTTCGCGATTCGGCAGGGCGAGACCGTAGGGCTCGTCGGGGAGTCCGGCTGCGGCAAGAGCGTCGCAGCGATGTCGGTGATGCGGCTGAACCCGTCCCCGCCATGCTACGTGGACGAAGGGCGCATCCTGTTTCAGGGAGACGATCTGCTGACGCTGGACAGCGTTGACATGAGAGCAATCCGCGGAGATCGAATTGGCATGGTGTTTCAGGAACCGATGACCAGCCTGAACCCGACATTCACGATCGGGTACCAGATCGCCGAGGTGTTCCAGATTCATCGCGGTATGGACGCAGCGGAAACGCAGCGCGAATCGATAGACCTCCTCGGTATGGTGGGCATCGGCGCGGCCGAGCGCCGCCTGCACCAGTATCCGCACGAGCTGTCGGGTGGCTTGCGGCAACGCGTCATGATCGCGATGGCCCTCGCCTGCCGGCCCGACCTCCTCATCGCCGACGAGCCGACCACAGCGCTCGACGTCACCGTGCAGCAGCAGATCCTCGAGCTGCTGCGCCGGCTGCAGGCGGATATCGGCATGTCGGTGCTGCTGATCAGTCACGACCTCGGTATCGTCGCCGAAGTCTGCGAGCGCGTCCTCGTCATGTATGCCGGACGCATCGTCGAGAGTGCTACCGTCGACGCGTTGTTCCAGCACCCGCAGCATCCTTACACCGTCGGCCTTCTGGCCGCGCCGCCGCGCCTCGGTCAACGGCGATCGGCGCTGCCGACCATCCCCGGCACGGTTCCGCCACCGGGACAGCGTAGTGCCGGGTGCCACTTCGCCGATCGCTGCGCGCGGGCCACAGAACGGTGCCGTGCGGAAACACCGGTTTTCGAGAGCGTCGCGCCGGGCCACGACGTCGCCTGCTGGAACCCTGCACCATGAGCGAACTGCTGCGGGTCAGAGAGCTGACAAAGCACTTCGTCTCCCGCCGCGGCAAGGGTCGCATCCGCGCCGTCGACGGCGTCAGCCTTGTATTGCGCAGGGGCGAGACACTTGGAGTGGTTGGCGAATCGGGATGCGGCAAGTCAACGTTGGGACGCAGCATCCTCCGCCTGTTGGAGCCGGATTCGGGTGAAATTGTCTTCGATGGCGAGGACCTTCTGACCCTCGGTCCTTCGGCATTGCGCGCCAAGCGACGCGACATGCAGATGATTTTCCAAGATCCGTTCGCATCGCTCGATCCGCGACTTACCATCGGGTCGATCGTCGGCGAGCCGCTGGTCATCCATCGGATCGGCGACCGCGCCAGCCGCCCGCGAGCGGTCTTCGACCTGCTCGAGACCGTGGGTATCGAGGCCGATGCGGTGCGTCGCTATCCGCATGAGTTCTCCGGCGGCCAGCGCCAGCGCATCGGCATCGCCCGCGCCCTGGCGTTGCGTCCGCGCCTGATCGTCGCCGACGAGCCGGTCTCGGCACTCGACGTATCGATCCAGTCACAGATCCTCAACCTGATGGCCGAATTGCGTCTTCGCTTTGGCCTGTCGTACATCTTCATCTCCCACGATCTCGCCGTGGTCGAGCATCTCAGCGACACGGTCGCGGTGATGTATCTTGGACGAATTGTGGAGGCCGCCGCGATCGAGGATCTGTTTGCGAGGCCCAGCCATCCCTATACCCAAGCGCTGATCGCGGCGGTGCCCGAGCCGGACCCGGCACGGCGCGCCACCCGCACAGTGCTGAAAGGCGAACTACCCGACCCCGAAAACCCGCCCCCCGGGTGTCCGTTCCATCCGCGGTGCCCGAAGGCGATGGATGCATGCCATAGTATCGTCCCGAAGGACGCTAACATCGGATTCGCTGACCGGCCGCACGTCGTTCGTTGCCATCTATACTAATCGCCCGCGGATCGGGCCGCCCTCGATGACCTGAAGGCATTCCAACGCAGCCGTGCCCTTGGTGGGCGTCTGCTATGACCCGCAGAGCGGAAGCATCTTGGGCACGCGCGAGAAGACCGGTCCTGACCCAAGGCGGTCATTGAAATGGCCGGTTCGCCGTCGCACGCCGCACCTGGCGAGCCCTGGAAGATTTTCACGTCATTTGTTGTGGATTGGAGGCGCGAGCCGGAATCGAACCGAGCGTCTGGGGATTTGCAGTCCCCCGTATGGGCCACTCTACTATCGCGCCAAGGCGCGTCTTGATGTGAGCTTTCTACGGTACGGGAGGTGGGATTCGAACCCACGACCTGCCGCTTATCTGGCGCCACGGGGTATAAACCCGCTGCTCTACCGCTGAGCTACTCCCCCTTCAAACAAGCACATCTGACCGCCCGCTGCGGGTGTTGGTCAGGTACATATGCGGAAGTAGCTGTAGCGGCTCGTATTCATAGGATGGATATGGCTCCATCTGCAAATCAGGTCAAATGGTCTTGTGATAATTCTGACGTAGACACGTCGGCTCTGCAAAAAGCTGCGGACACAGGCGGGACGCCATCCTAACGACGGCAAATGACCCGTTGCAGAACTGTCCAGTTGGAACGTGAACGCATGGATAACTGAATACGTTGTAGCAGGTGCTTTGCGATGATGCTGCGACATTATCCATCCTTGTTACATGTGTGCGCCATATATGATCGCGTCGTTACTTTAGCCTTGAACTCGCGCAACCGCCTCCCACCTGTTGGCAATGGCGACCGTGAGCAGGGCAGTAAACCACGAAGCCGACGAGTTTCAGCGCCTTTATGATGCGAACCACCAGCGCGTCTTGCGCTTCCTTGCCCACATAGCGGGGCCGCAGGAGGCAGAGGACCTCGCCCAGGTTGTCTTCGCCAAGGCAGCGAGAGCGTTGCGGGGCTTCCGCGGCGATGCGCGGCCATCGACCTGGCTTTACCGGATTGCAGCGAACGTTGCGTCAGACTGGCTTCGCGGCCGGCCGGCCCTTGAGGCAAAAATGACAGTACAGGTGCCCAATGCGCTGGACCACGCGGCGTTGGGTCCGGCTCTGAGTTCAGCATTGCAAGACGACCGAGAGTCGCCCGAGCAGGAACTTGCCCGCAAGGAGATGCGGGAGTGCATCCGCAGACTGATCGGGCAACTTCCTGAAAAATATTGGATGGTCCTTATGCTCGGGGAACTCGGCGGTTTGAGCGAAGACGAAGTGGCCCGGACCCTTGGCATAAGCCGAGGCAATGCCAAGGTGAGGCTGCACCGCGCACGGGCGCAGCTGAAGAATGCACTCGAGGCGCATTGCGACTTTTCCCGTAACGAGGACAACGAGTTCATCTGCGAGCCGAAACCAGCCGCCTAATATCCCTGCAAAAGAACGCCCGTGCCACTGAGGCACAAGAATGTCTGATCCCCAACCAGTCTACACCACCCTGTAACCTTTTCGGTCTCGTCCCCGTCTAATTGATCAGGTGAGGAGCCTGGCGCCCTCTGGAATGCGCGAGGCTCCGCGTCGTGATCGCGGCGTGCGAATTTACGACGTTATCGAAGTGACGCGCGCCGGCATGGGCTGCCGGGCGCCAACAGATGGGTGAAATCAATGACGTCCATTGCTGCGAGACTCAATGAACTGCCGACCCTGCTCTGGATTGCGCTGGCAATGCTCGGGTTCGTCGTCTGGTGGCCGCTGGGTCTTGCTGTCCTGGCGTATATCCTGTGGAGCGGAAGAATGGGATGTTGCGGATTCGGCTTCGGCCGATGGAATGATCGGGCCCCCCGTGAGGGCCAGGCTCAGGACTGGTTTAGCCGGCCGCGAACGAGCGGCAACCGGGCATTCGACGCATACCGGGCGGAGACCCTCCGGCGCCTCGAAGATGAACATCGTGCGTTTCAGGAATACCTCGACCGGCTGCGAATGGCCAAGGACCGGGCAGAGTTCGACCAGTTCATGGCCGAACGTGGCGGCCGGGCGGACTCGCCCCCGAAGACCAAGTCGCCGTCGAAAGAATAGGGCTGTATCCGACCTTGCGTCTGTCGGTCGCCGACAGGCGCAAGGTCACGGAAATCGTGGCGATTGATGCAGGTCAGTGCAAGACGGCTGATCTTCTGATAGGGGCACCGAAGGCGATCCGGAAGGAGGACCGAGTCGTGCTGAAAACGCTCTCGACATTTCCGCTGCTGGCCTTCGTCTTGCTCATCGAGCCGTTACGGGCGATCGCTCAAGAGACCCCGCAGCCGCGCTCCATGCCCCCGCCCGAATGGTATTGGCACGGCCCTTGGCAAGGCGCCTGGCACGGCTCGTCGTTCTGGTGGGTCTGCCCGCTGATGATGCTGTTCATGTTTCTCGTTTTTGGCGCCATTATCTTCTTTGGCCGGAGACGCCATTGGGGACCACCGTGGCATATGATGGACGGGGGATGGGGCTCTCCGACGCATTCAGCGTTGCAGACGCTGAATGAGCGCTTCGCGCGAGGCGAAATCGAGAAGGACGAGTACGAGGACAAGAAGGCTGTCCTCCTCTCGGGTGGACATCACTAGGTCGGGAAGATCGGGCGCGTTGAGTATCTGACGAATGCCGCAAGTTCAGGCCTGCGGAGGGATGACTGCATGCATTGTCCAGCAATCAGCATAACGGGCGGTATCGAACCGCCCCCCTTTGCCGCAGGATCACGACGGCTGACCCAGATCACGGCGCGTCAAGCAGTTTGGCGCTATCGGATTTGTTGCGGTCGAATCGCTCTACCGGATTGGATGAATTACGGAAATCGAGAAGGTGCTGTCATGACAGAAGTTGTTTCAGTGACCAAAGCAGAACGGCAAACGATGATGAAATCCATAATGGAGCAGTTCTTTGGTGGCATGGGCACGGACGAGAAGAAAGAGATGTGCGCGACCATGATGGGCAAGATGACCGAAGGTCTCGACATGAAGGAGATGATGCCCAGGATGATGATGGGCATGATGTCCGGAGGCGCCGGTGGCGGGGCCGGCAAGATTTCGGAAATGATGCCCCGGAAAATGAGCGCCGGCGCGGAACAGCAAACGTTTCAGATGCCTGAAATGATGCTGAGGACGATGATGCCTCACTGCATCGGGATGATGTTGCCTGCAATCGACCCGGAAAAACGCGGCGAAGTTGCCGCGGCAATCCTCTCGGCAATCGTCGACAAGGGCTCCGTCGGCATGTCTGACGAACAGTTGCAGTCTTTTCGCAGGGCTCTGGAAGACGTCGTGCGCCCGCCGAGTTGATCCGGTTCACCTGATGTTGTCGGAGAACACGAGCCATGAGCAACGCTACGGCACATGCCACTTCCTTTCGTGACAATTTTCGCAATGTCGTGAAGAACTCTCAAACCCTCGCATCCGCCCAGCCCGAGGTGATGAAGGCGTTTGCGGGGCTTCACGTGGCAGGGTCTGCTACCGGCGCCCTGGACCACAAAACCAAAGAGCTTATGTGCCTCGCAATCAGCGTCGTCGTCCGATGCGACGACTGCATTGCCTACCATATCCACGATGCTCTCGAAGCCGGCGCCACCAGGGAAGAAATGGCGGATGCCTTGGGGGTGGCCATCCTGATGGGTGGTGGGCCCAGCATGATCTACGCAGCCCACGCAATAGAGGCGGTCGACGAATTTCTCGAACGCGCCGGGTAGGACGCGCGCCGATAAGTTGCCAATGCAGAGACTCTTGTATCCAAAAGGAGTGAGATCATGCCTATTCGTTTGGAACCTCGGGTCGTTGCTGCCGACCTTGAGCACTTCAAGTCGGTATTGATTGTCTCATGTCCCATCTGTCCTGCGGTATCGCTGGCGTTACTCAGGGGAACGCCCCTCATCGAATTCTTCAAGCACGGTCTCAAGACGGGAGCATTTGAGGACTACGTCAAGTCGATTCGCGAGCCGCTTGAGGAGCGCGGCATTCGCACGGACACTTTCATCATGCGTGTACCGCATCCGTTGATGTGCCTTTGGACAGACCGACAGCGTGGCCGGCTGTTGAAACGCGCCAGGGACTTTGAGGCGGTGCTCGTGCTGGGATGTCATTCCGCCGCGCATACGGCCAGGGTCGCCCTTAAAGATACCGAGACCCAAGTCTTTCAAGGCATGCAGGAGATGGGCCTCACGAATGCAACGATCAAGTTACGGTATCCCATGACGGTGGAACTCGACGTGCATGCGATGCCCGACACTATCTTTGGCCGTCGTCGCGAGGCTCCCGCGGACACAGCAAGGAAAACCGACGAGTTGGTGCAGTGACGGACGATGTTTTGATGAACGGCGCGGATGTTGAGCGGCGCCGGCGTGGTTTCGGTCATCGCATATTGGAACACGGCACCGAACAACATCGCCCGGTTGACTTGAAAGGACCTTCCCATGTCGCAGAACGTTGGCGGTATCGACCGCATCCTTCGCATCCTGGTCGGCCTCGCGGCCATCGCTTTCGCCCTTTTCAGCGGCCACGAGTTGGCGGTCTGGGGCTGGATCGGCATCCTGCCGCTGGCCACGGGTGTGTTCGCCTGGTGTCCGGCCTACCTGCCGTTCGGCCTGACGACCCGAAAGACCAGGCACGCCTCTTAAGTTACAGTTGCTGCCGGCTCGTCCGAGGTTGCGCTCTCCCTTCAGTTACCTGCGCGGGCCGATAATCCAACGTTGCAACGGATCGGTTTTTCTGCCGGAACACGATCTTGAAGAGCAGAAGAATGTTGCTGACGCCAGCAGATGAAGTGACCGAGGCGATTGCGTCCAAGGATCGCAACAATCTCCATGTCACGAGTTCCTTTTTCAGGGATCCCGCAAAGTACAGGGCGTTCTGCGCCTATTACGCAGTCATGCGACTGGTGGACGACCGCGTTGACAGTCTCCCTACGCCTTGCGGTCTTTCTGCAAAGTTGCGTGAAAATGAACTGGCCGTTGTGATGGCATGGGAACAAGTGGTCAAATCAGGTTGCCATGGAGTTTATCCAAAAACTTCCTTTCTAACGTCCTGCGACTTTGCCGAAGCAAAGGCCATTTGCGAATCATTCATCCATTCGTACCGACTCTTTCCCGTTCCGATTACGCTTTGGACAGATTTTTTCGCGGCAATGCGTTCGGACCTTTCAGACGGCGAGTTTGTTCGTTGGGCAGACTTCCTGGCTTACGCCGAGGGCGCCACCGTAGCACCAACAACCATCTACCTTTGGTTGATTATGGCGCGCCGTAATGTGACGAAGGGTTCATACGAATGCCCGCGCGGATTCGATTTGTATGCTTGCGGCCGTCATCTCGGGATATTTGCTTATCTAGGGCACATTATTAGGGACCTTGCCTCAGACGTTAAATCCATGACGACTAGGCTTTGTATCGCCCGTGAGGATATGTTGGCGCACGGCGTGAGCCCGGAGATGCTGAGGAACGAAGCACTGAACCGTCGGGCGAGCCACGCGACCAAGCGGTTGGTTGCAGATCTACTCCAGCGAGCGCGAGATCACCTTGCTCAAGGCCGTGCCTTAGCACAGCCGGCATATGAACTTATTGAAGGCGACAGCCTATTTATCCTCGAGCTCATAATTGCGATCTACGAGCATGTTATCGAAAAGATTGTATCGATTGGATGCGATCCAATGTCTGGGCGACATCACCTTACACCGCAGGAGAGAGCTGAGATTGTTCAGCAGGTTGCCGCGCGCGTGGGCTTCCGCATTCATTAGCAGTCTCGCCATGTAGCCGAAGGAATCCCCCGGAAGACATCACATGCAAAGATCTGGATTGGCTTTTCGCGTCGATGCCGTGGATCTGAAATAAGTACTTCGCATGATCTTTTGAGAAAAAAACCGCGAAGATTATAAAACAGGGAAATTATGAAACCCCAGCATGAATCAGATCAGTATGATGCCGTCATCATCGGCTCGGGAATGGGTAGCCTCACTACCGCCGCTATATTGGCCGACACAGGCATGAAAGTAATTGTGTTGGAAAAACACGACCAGTTAGGCGGTTACACGCAAAGTTTTCAACGACAATCTTGGTATTGGGATGTTGCGGTTCACTACATAAGTTGTATGGAGCCCGGAGATCTCTTCTTTCATGGATGCAGGTACCTGACCGAAAACCAATTACGGTGGAAGAAGATGCCAGAGGTGTTCGATCATTTTTGTTTCCCCGATTTTCAGGTGGATGTACCGTCATCACCTGAAGAATACAAAAGTCACTTGGAGTCGCTTTTCCCCGATGAACATCGAGAAATTCATTGTTATTTCAATGATCTGATGTATTTCAGAGAAAAACTGGCTTTGGTCTGGGCTCCCAAGCTATTGCCGAATCCCGTTGTGAAACTTCTTAGACCATTCTTTAAATTACTGTTTCGAAAAATCCCCGAACAATCGACCAGTCTCTATCTCGAGCGGATAGGATGCTCTGAGAAACTGAAAGCTGCCATTTGTGCGCCTTGGGGAACTTTCGGCGGACTGCCGGGTGAGAGTTCGGTCTATGAGCATTGGTTGACGGTGGGGAGTTATCTATATGGGGCATGGTACCCGGCCGGTGGTGCGACATCGATTTCGGAATCGTTAAAGAAATTTATTGAAAAGAAGGGTGGATTGCTTCGAACAAAATCTGGCGTGAAAGAAGTCATCTTGCATGATTCAAATAAAAGAGCAACGGGGGTAAAGCTGGAGTCAGGCGAAATAATCAAAGGCAAGACGATTATTTCGGGTATCGGCATTCGGTCCACTTTTACGAAATTGCTGCGCGAACGACGTGTTCCACAAGAAATGAAAGATGTCCTTGGGGAATACGAAAACTCCGTTTCCTATACACAACTTTATGCCGGTCTTAAAGACGATCCTTCGGCCATCCCCGGAATTGATGGCTCGAATTACTGGATTTCTTCGACAACGGAATTTTCACAAGACATCAAAGAACTGCAAAGTGCTAAGGATGATAGTCTGCAGCTAGAATCGGTCATGCTCACTTTTCCCTCTTTAAAAGATCAAGATGCCAAATTTCACACCCTAACGATATGTGCATGGGTAAATTACGGTTTTTTCAGGAAGTGGGCCGTAACGAAAAGCTTCCAACGCCCGGACGGCTACGAAGCGATGAAAAGCAGGCTCAGAGAGGCGTTGCTCAAACCCGTGTTGGCCAAATTTCCGCAGCTGCAGGATCTGATTGAATATACCACGGTCGCCACCCCTTTAACGTCGGAACACTATATGGGACATGCGGAAGGCTCCGCATATGGCCTGGCGAGCCCTCCCGGCAGATACGAAGATGATCGCCTCCGTCCCAGGACGGCGATCGGCGGATTGTTTCTAACCGGATCGGATATTGCCTGTTCAGGGGTTCCAGGCGCTTTCGCCGGTGGTGTGTTTTGCGCCTCGGTTATTCTGAAAACAAATATGGCAAAAGCTTTGATTAAACTAGACAAAGAGCGCTACGGAGACGCCCCCCGCCGGTAATACACCACTCAATTTCAACGAATGCCAACAGCAAGAGCGGGAGACAACTTGGGCCAGATTTTCCCTGCCGAAGGGAGGTCCCAGACAAGCGGGCGAGTCTTATCGCCTTAGGAGCCCCCGTGCTTTTGGCCGTTACCCATAGAATGCCTGCTCCTGGCTACGGGCGGATTCCCTGACCCATCAGTGGGATGGTCTGCTAAAGGACCCTAAGCAGACTCTTGCCGCTCCTGAGTCCGTTATGAGCCGCTAAGCAGACGGTTTTCGAGGACGCGTGGGAGGGCCGCTCCCGATCCGGAGCGGACAAAACGTTCGGCACTAGCCACTCTTGGCAGTGGAACTCCGTGGCGCCATGGGTCGCGTCCTACGGTTTGGCGCTTCGAGGCCGATAGAGATTCTGACGCGCTCTTGGGTTCCAAAGGGTTCGCTCCAACCTCGGCCGACGGTAGCGGTTTGGTAACGCA
Source organism: Rhodospirillales bacterium (assembly GCA_020356105.1). GTDB lineage: Bacteria > Pseudomonadota > Alphaproteobacteria > UBA8366 > JADFVY01. The sequence goes on from CP070634.1 coordinate 3,212,452, forward strand.
CCTTTGCCATTCTGTGTCCTTCGGCGAGAAAGGGGTCGACATGCGGTTACGCGAACGGCTGGGCCAGACGCTGTGGTTGGCGACCATACTGACCAGCGCGCTGGCGCTGATCTTGGCCGGTAACATCGTCATGGCCGTTTGGGAGTCAATCCTCGCCCGGGTGGTGCCGTCGCCGCCCGGATTAGCCTCAGCGGAGCAAATTGCATGTTGTTCGAGGGAATAGAAAACGTGGCCCCAAGTGATTGGGCTACCGTGATCTGGATAGGGTTGGGACTTTACGGGTTCATCTCTACCGATAGCGTCTATATGAGCTTAGAAAAGATGGCCCTAAGTTGTTGGGCTACGGTGGTCTGGATTGGGTCGGGACTTTACCTGTACATCACCACCGAAGGTGCCTCGCTAATCTCCTGGTCTGCGTTGGTATTGATCTTGGCGGGGATGTTCGCGGCATACATCGTTTTTGGCAATGCGAGTTTCGTGTTCTGGAGACTCGATGAGTTGATCGAGAACAAAACGGGCGCCGTTGTCGCGCGCGCCAAACCATTCATTGTTCTCCGTTGGTTGCTTGCGTTCGCGGCGGAAACAGTGGTGGTCTTCCTGGCGGCAAGTTGGGTATTTCACAAAATTATCTAGATAAATTAACAGGTTAGACCTGTCACACTTTGGTGGAAACGTCGATCTGTCCGGAACTTCGCGACCCTCCAGGTGATGGGGTATCCCAAGTTCCGGACCAACCTATCGTCTTCGATCGGCCCAAGCCAATGGCAGCCTGGCAATGGCAGTAACCCGGGCGTCGTGTCGTGCCGTCTCGGACCAGCTGAATCGAAGGACCGTTAGTCCGCTCCTGGCTAAGAGCGCCCGTTTGCAAATCAGGGGACTAGATCAGGGGACACAATACCTATTTCCGAGCCGCGTTCCCGTGAAATAGGTATTCTCCCTGGTTTCCACCGGCGCGGTGCCGGTCCTCGACCTCGACCTCGATTACGGCTTCGACCTCGCGGGCGACATCACCGGCATCGCCGATGCCGGCGGCGGCCCGCGCGGGCGCAATTTCGGCTATGACGAGCTGCACCGGCTGACATCGGCGGAGGAGGTGATCGGCGGCGCGGTGACGCAGTCGACGGGCTTCGGCTGGGATGCCGTCGGCAACGCGGCGGCGGCCGCTCACCCTCCCAGCCCCCTGATCTCCTCCAGCAACGCGGCCGGCAGCGTCACGCCGCCCGCGCGTGCCGCGGCCAGCCGTCGCTGCTCGGGAAGGCCGGGATAGAGGACCGGGCGGGCCGGGTCGGCCGGCGGCGTTGCGGTGATGATCTCGAGGAAGTCCTGCATCGCGGGGCCGTAGTCCGGGCCGCGCAGGCGCATCGCGTCGAGGGCGATGAAGAAATGGCCGGTGCGCGGGGGCGCGCCGGGGTTCTCGATCCAGGACGAGATCGCGGTCAGGAACGCGCCACCGGGCAAGAGGCCGGCGAGCAGGTCGACCGCCTGCGCCAGCCCCGCGCCCTTGTGGCCGCCCATCGGCGCGAGAAAGCCGTCGAGCGCCGCGGCCGGATCGGTGGTCGGCGCTCCGTCGCGGGTGACCGCCCAGCCCTCCGGGATCGCCGCGCCTTCCTTCAGCGCCCGGCGGATCTTGCCGCGCGCCGCCACCGACATCGCCATGTCGAGGATGAAATGCGGGCCGCCGGGATTGGGCAGCGCGATGCACAGGGGGTTGTTGCCCATGCGCGCCGCCGCGCCGCCCCAGGGCGGCATGGTAACGCTGGCGTTGGTGCCGAGGATCAGCGCCATGCCGTCCTCGCAGGCGCGCAGGGCATAGGGCGCCAGCGGGCCGACATGATTGCTCTCGGCGATGCCGGCATAGGCGATGCCGACCTGCCGCGCCATCTCCAGCGCCTCCGCCAGGCCGCGCAGGCCGGCGACCGGGCCGAGCGCGTTGTCGGCGTCGATCACCGCAAGCGCCGGGGCGCGGCGGTCGATTCGCATCTGCGGGCTGCAATTGATGCCGCCGAGCCCGATGCGGCGGATGTATTCGGGCACGCGGATCATGCCATGGGTCGGGATCCCCATCATCTCGCCGACGAGGAGGACCTCCGCGGTCTCGCGCGCATCGCCCTCGGGCACGCCGGCATGGACGAACGCGGCGGCCGCCAGCGCGCCGAGCTCGTCGGCGGCAACGGTTACGGTGTCGGCCGCCATGCGCCCCTCCCCCTTAACGCCCAAGCCCGGCGAGGACGGCATCGGTCATCGCCGCCGTGCCGGCCGTGCCGCCGAGATCCGCCGTGCGGGTGGACGGGTCGATGAGCGCCCGGTCGACCGCGTCTTCGATCGCCCGGGCGGCCCGGGCCAGATCGGCGCGGCGATGACGCTGCGCCAGCCAGTCGAGCAGCATCGCCGTCGAGAGGATCAGCGAGGTCGGGTTGGCGATCCCGCGGCCCGCGATATCCGGCGCCGAGCCGTGCTGCGCCTGCGCCATGGCATGGTCGTCGCCGGCATTCAGCGAGGCGCCGAGACCGAGCCCGCCAGCCAGCTCGAGCGCCTCGTCGGAGAGGATGTCGCCGAACATGTTGGTGGTGACGATGACATCGAACCGGCCGGGATCGCGGATCAGATGCGCCGCCGCCGCATCGACCAGCATCTCGGAATAGTCGATATCCGGGTGCTCGGCCGCGATCCGCCGCGTCTCGGTAAGAAAGATGCCGTCGGTCAGCCGCATCACATTGGCCTTGTGCACAGCGACCACCTGCCGCCGCCGGCCGGCGGCGAGCGCGAAGGCGCTGCGCGCGATCCGCGCCGAGGCCGCCGCCGTGACCTTGCGCATGGCGATGCCGACGCCGGCCACCGGCGTGAACTCGGCCGGCCCGGACGACATGTTGCGGTCGGCGTAGAAGCCTTCGGTGTTCTCGCGCACGATCACGAGATCCATCTGCGCCGCCGGCGCCGGGATCGCCGCGCGGGTGCGCGCGGGCCGGATATTGGCATAGAGGTCGAGCGCGGTGCGCAGGGTCCCCGAGGGATTGATCCCGCCCTCGGCGCGGGGCGGATAGTCGTTGTGGCTGACCGGACCGAGGATGATGCCCTGGGCCTCGCGCGCCATCTCGAGTACCGAATCGGGGCAGGTCGTGCCGGTCGCCGCCAGCGCGGCGAAGCCGATTTCCGCCTCACGCAGGTCGAGGGCGAATCCGAACGTCTCGGCCGCCCGGCGCAGGACCCGCCTGGCCGCTTCGGTAATCTCGGGGCCGATGCCGTCGCCCGGCAGGACGGCAAGGAAGACTGGATCCATGGCGTATCACGCAGCAAGAGGGCAGCGGAGTCGTCGTCGCCATGCTAGCGGTCGTGCCGCCCGCGTGAAAAGCGGTTTCTCGGACAGGCCCGGCGCCGGCGCGCATCAACGCCCCGACGCGAAACCGCCCCGGCGGAGCGCATCTGCCGGGGCGGGTTGAGGATCGGTGGCGGCGCCCGCCTGTCGCGCGGCATCCGCCCCCGGGATCATTTCAGCGTTGCGTAATACGCTGCGATATCCGCCATGTCCTGGTCGCTGAGCTTCGCCACGGCCCGCATCATGCCCTTGTGATCGCGGGCGCCGCTCTTGTAGTCCTGCAGCATCTTGACATGGGATCCCGCTTCGATGCCGGCGATCGGCGGGTTCTTCGACTTGCCCTCGCCCATCTTGCCATGGCAGCCGCTGCACTTCGCGGCCAGCTTCTTGCCTGAATCCACGTCACCGGCGGCGCCGGCCGGACCGGCCAGCCCCAGGGCCAGGCAGGCGGCGAAAATCATCGACAGGTATCTGAGCATCGTCTTCTCCTCATGGTGGACATTCGTAGACAACCTAAATGATAACAGAGTCAACATGACTGCCCGATGAACGGCGCGGCCGCTGCGTCGGGCCGCAATACCAACATCGCGTGCGCGCGGCGGGATTTTTCCACACAAACCGTGCACCCGTCGCCGACGCGCCCGGCAGGGCGGGCCGAGCCACCCTAATGCAGGGCGATTGCAAGAGAATTGACCTGCGTCAATCAACAACATCAAAACCGATGTAGTTCGGACGCCCTCCGCCCCGGCCGTCACATCGACGTGACCGCGCCAGCTTTCGGTTGACAAGCGGCACCGCTGCCCGCTGTTCTTGCCGCGGTCCGCACGTCCGCGGCCCGCGCCCCGCCGCGCCGTCCCGGCGGCGATTGCAGGATGCCCAACCCGAAGCCACCGGAGGTAAGGAATGACACGCCTGGTCCCGCGCAAACCCGTCCCCGCACTCGAGGTCCCGACCCTCGACGGCGGGCTCTGGCGCCTTGCCGAGCAGACGCCCGAGAAGTTCACGATGCTGGTGTTCTATCGCGGCCGCCACTGTCCGGTGTGCAAGCTCTATCTCGAGGACCTCACCAGGAAGCTCGGGGACCTCGCGGAGCGCGGCGTCGAGGTCATCGCGCTGAGCACCGACACCGAGGTGCGGGCCCGCGACACCGCCGCCGAATGGGCGCTCGACGGGCTCCCGATCGGCTACGACCTATCGGTCGACGCCGCGCGCGACTGGGGCCTCTACGTCTCGTCGAGCCGCGGCAAAACGTCGCTCGGCATCGAGGAGCCGGCGCTGTTCAACGAGCCGGGGTTCTTCCTGGTCCGGCCGGACGGTACGCTGTACTGGTCGATCGTCCAGACGATGCCGTTCCTGCGGCCGCATTTCGCCGAGCTGGTCGGCGTGCTCGACAGGATCGAGCAGATGGACTACCCGGCCCGCGGCGAGGCGTAACGCCTTATCCGTTTGGCTGAAATCGGCTCCGAACGGATAATGCTCTAGCACACGCCACTCAGGCCGGGTCGAGATCGGCGGCGCCGACGTCGCCGGTATAGACGTAGCCGGTCTCATCGACGCCGCCGGCGCCGACATAGACGCCGACCACCTCGACCGGCGCCGCGCCGTCGCGGTTGACGAGCCAGTGTTCCGTTCCCGCCGGGATATGGTGGAAGTGGCCGGCGCGCACCGGGCCGCGGCTGGCGCCCGCGCCAGCGAGGCCCTCGCCGGCGATGACGTAGTAGATCTCCTCGCAATCCTCGTGCCGGTGCTTGCGGTGTATCGCGCCGGGCAGGAAGCGGGCCCGGAACAGGGTGGTGGCGCTGCCGTTGTGGCGGCCGAGCGGCAACCGGAAATCGCTGATCGACCAGCCGGCGCCGGCATCCATCCGCTCCGCCGGCACCGCGTCCTCGTGAATCACGACGGCGCGGCCGCGATCGGCCGGCCCCGCCGCACCGCCGGCGGATGCCCGGTATCCGGCCGCCGCGAGGTCCGGTGCCCCGGGCCAGAATCCGACGAGGCGCGCGGGTTCGACCGCCGAGCTGTTCTCGAAACACCGGTCGCGCCCGGCCGGGATCAGCCAGCAATGCCCGGCCCGCACCGGGATCCGCTCTCCGCCCAGGACCAGGATTCCGGCGCCGTCGACAAGCGCGACGATCTCATCGCAGCCGGCTAGAATGTAGCAATCCTGCGCCGCGGCTGGCGGCACCTCGGCAAGCCAGGCCAGCGTGGCGCTGCCGCCCGCGCCCGTCACCACCGGCCGCAGATAGCGCGGCGCCCCCGCTGGCAATACGCAGGCGGTATCCTGATGAACCGGGTCGCAGCGACGCGCCATCGGCACGATCCTTTCACCGCCGGGAAATCTCGCTAGAATACGAGTCGGCAACGACCATGCGAGGAAACCGCCGCGCTGGCAAGCGCCGCGGCCGCGAATCCAGGGAGGAGCGACAATGCCGAGACTTCGATACATCAACGAGGACGAGAAGACCGACGTCGCGCGCGAGCTGATCGCCTCGGCCGAGCGCACCGGCGCGCCGGACCCGCGCGTCGTCAGCATCATGGTGCGCAGCCCGAAGGCGGGCGTCGCCTGGGTCCGGTACTGGAACTCCCTGCTCTACGACGGGGTACTGCCGCACCCCTTGAAGGAGATGTGCCGGATCCTGATCTCGATGTCGCATCGCTGCGGCTATTGCTCGACGGTGCGCTCCAAGGTGGCGCAGGAGCAGGGGCTGACCGAGGACAAGGTCGCCGCGCTGTTCGACTTCGAGACCAGCGATCTGTTCACCGACCGCGAGCGCGCGGCGCTGCGCTATGCCATGCGCTTCAAATCGGGCGACAGCGGCGTCGATTCGGACGAGGCCTACGACGATCTGCGCGCACATTTCACCGACGAGGAGATCATCGAGCTGGGATTGTTCTGCGGCGAGACCGACGGCGCCGGCAAGCTGGTGCGCTCGTGGCAGGTGCTGAGCTGGGACGAGGCCTGCGCCCTGAACCCCGATCTGCAATCGCTGAACAAGCCGGAAGCCGCCGAATAGAGGCGGTCCGCGGCATCCGCGGCCGGCACGGCCGGGACGGCACAGATCGGGAGGAGCATATGGACAACCCGTTCGTGATCGACGAGGAACAGCGCGCGATCCTGGCCACCGTGCGCCGGTTCGTGGACGAGGTGGTCGCGCCGGTCGCCGCCGAGCTGGACCGCCGCGATGAGCCCGCGGCGTGCTTTTCCTGGGACATCGTCGAGAAGGCCGATGCCGCCGGCATCCGCACCATGACCCTGGCCGAGGAGCATGGCGGGATCGGTGCCGGGTCACTGACCACCGCGATGGTGATCGAGGAGCTGGCGAAAGGCGACATGGGCGTCGCCGTGGTCATGGCCCAGACCCTGAAGCTGGCGCAGATCCTGCAGACGGCAACGAGCGAGGACCAGCGCCGGCGCTACCTGCCAAAATTCCGCGACGATCCGCGCGCGGTGCTGGCGATCGGCATCACCGAGCCGGAGACCGCGTCGAACTATTTCGTGCCGCACCGGGTGCCCGACGCGCCGTTTCACACCCGCGCCGAGAAGACCGATGGCGGCTGGAAGATCAACGGGATGAAGCATTTCATCTCGAACGGCAACGTCGCCAGCCTCTACCTCCTGTTCGCCCAGACCGAGAAGGGCAAGGGGCTGGCGGAGGGCGCGACCTGCTTCCTGGTACCGCGCGACACCCCGGGATTTACCATCGGCCGGGTGCACGACAAGATGGGCGAGCGACTCGCCAACAACGCCGAGCTGATCTTCCAGGACTGCTTCGTGCCGGACGAGGACGTCGTCGGCGCGGTCGGCAACGGCTTCCAGGTGCTGGTCGATTTCTTCCCGGCCAGCAACGCCTATGCCGCCGCGACCGTGCTGGGCGTCGCCGTCGCGGCCTACGAGCGGGCGGTCGAATGGGCCAAGACCCGCAACCAGGGCGGCAAGCTCCTGATCGAGCATGACGGCATCGCCACCGACCTCGCCGAGTGCCACATGCTGCTCGACGTCGCCCGGACTTATATCCACCGAGCCGCCTGGGCGGCCGACAACCGGGAGCTGGGCTGGGATCCGACCTTCGGCTCGCTGCCCAAGGTGTTCGCCTCGCAGGCCGCCTGGAAGATCGTCACCTGCTGTTCCGAGATTCACGGCGGCTCCGGCTTCATGCGCGACATCGGCTATGAGAAGCTGATCCGCGACGCCGCGGCCTTCCTGCATTCCGACGGGGTCAACAGGACGCTGCTGCTGAAAGCCGCGAAGCACATGTTCTGACGCAACCGGGGGAGCGCAAGCGATGAAAGCGATGGTCCTGAAGGCGGCGAACGAGCCGTTCGTTCTCGAAGAGGTGCCGGATCCCGTCGCCGGGCCGGGCGAGGCCGTGGCGCGCGTCTACGGCTGCGGCGCGGGCCTGACCATCCAGCATGTCAAGGCGGGCCGCGTGCCGGCGAAGTTCCCGCTGATCATCGGCCATGAGATCACCGGCGAGATCGTCGAGACCGGTGCGGGGGTCAGCGGGCTTCAACCCGGCGACCCGGTGACGGCCTATTTCTATCTCAATTGCGGCCACTGCCGCTGGTGCCTGTCGCAGCTCGAGCCGCTGTGCGAGAACCTGGCCGGCAATGTCGGGCGCGACTGCGACGGCGGCTACGCCGAGTACATCAAGCTGCCGGCGCATATCTTCGTCAAGCTGCCCGAGGGGCTGGACCACCGCAAGTACCCGGCCCAGATCGGCGTCATCTCGGACGCCATCGCCACCCCCTACAAGGTGCTGAGCCGCGCCCGCATCCGGGCCGGCGAGACGGTGGCCGTGTTCGGCGCCGGCGGCGGCGTCGGCATCCACATGGTGAT
>CP070634.1:3220701-3390897 GCA_020356105.1 Rhodospirillales bacterium
GGAAAGCCGCCCGGCTTGGCCATGGTATCCGGCAACGAGCCGTGCTTGTCGGCCTGCACCGGCAGTGCCAGGGCCATGGCGGCAACCAGCCCTACGACCGGTGCGCCCCATTTCAGACTTGTTTTCATCTTGGTTCCTCCCAATGGCTTGACCAGCCATGATGCCTGTTTTGTCGAACTGCGTTACGATGGCCGCAGGTTAGCAAGACCTGTCGGTCCGTGCCCACCGAGTTTTCCGCGATGAACTGTTCCACCCGCCGCAAGCCGAATGAAAGCCGGCAGCGTCTTATTCAACACATTGCGGACGGACGCTGTCAACCGGCCTGAGCGGTTGGTGTTGCCGCGACCGGCGCCCGCCCATCCGGCTCATTCGTCATGGGGGAACGGCCACGGCATGATCTCGATATCGGCGATATCGACCGGCCGCGACGAGACCCACAGCACGACCCGCGAGCCGTCGGTGAAATACGGGTCGCCGGTCAAATTGCGGCGCGGCGCATCCATGGCGGCGGCGCCGACACCGGAGACGTAGCCGATCCGTGCCAGGGATTGCGCGTAGGCCAGGTTCTCGATCAGGAATTCCCGGGTCTCGTCGACGTCCGGATCGATCTTGTGGGTGACGATCGTCTTGGCCGAAAATCGCACCCCGATGTCCCGGCTGATCTGGCCGATCCACACCGGCTTTCCCTGATGGCTCATGGGAGTCATCCAGAGCCGCAGATGGTTGCGTTCGTGAATCGTGCCCCGCGCCTTTTGCAGCGCCACGTCCTGGCTGCGGCCAAAGACATACAGGCCGCTGACCGGCGAATACCGGTATTCGCCGCCGAACAGGAATGAAAACGCGGTCCGGATCGCAGAGGCGCGATAGACCGACTCGGTCTCGTCCCAGCCGGCCCGGATGAAGGCGTAGTACACATCCTCCGGATCGCCGATCACGACGATGTTCAGGGGGTCGCCCTGGCCCTTGGCCTCGCTGTCCGTGGTGCAGCAGGGCAGCGACTCGAGATAACGCTTCAGCCCCGCATCGGATTGGTCGACACGCGCAGCTTCGTCATAAAGACCATCCCAGTCGACGCTGTGGTGGTCGATCCTGAGGCCCGGCACCGGAATGAAGAAGGTGAAGCTGTGATGCGTGTCGTCGTCGCCGACGAGATCGACGTTGAAGGCCTTCGTTCCCTCGTCCAGCCGGCTGAACACGAAACCCGAGCGGATCTCCCCGGGAGTGACGATCGTCGGCATGCCGCTCTCGAAGAATTGGCGGCTTAGCGCCGGATCGAGTTTTTGCGGATCGCGCTGCTGCAGCACGGCGGTTTCGATTGCCGTGAAATAGACGGGATCGAGACCGGCGGGCAGAAAGCTCAGACTCGATCTGCCGCGGTTCTCGATCTCGAGCCAAACCGGCTGGACGCCGCGGCTGTATAGGGAAACGCCGAACAGCTCTCGTGCCTCCGCGGCGCTGGGCACGGCTGCCGCGACCCGGACCATCTCGTCCGACTGAACCTGCCTGCGTTCGAGAAAGGCGTCCGCATCTCTCGACGCGGTCGCGGATTCACCGGCGCAGCCGGCCAGCGCAAGCAGGGCAAGACACAACACCGATTTCCTGGCAACGATCCGATCGCGCCGACCATCAGCCGCGCCCTCGATGAAGCTGCGGTCAAGCCGCGGCCGCCGGTTCCCTGGCGTCATGACGTCACTGTCCTGTTCTCGCGTCCCAGCGCAGACGGACAACCTCGATCAGCGAGACCGGATCGCCCGACGGCCAAAGGACCAGCTGGTACCCGTCCGTAAAATAGCCCCGGCGTCGGAAACCCAGCACGGGTTCCGACACGGCCACCGGCTCGATCGCCGCGCGCCAGGCCAATTGCTTCAGACTCTGGCCGTACCACAGGGTTTGCAGGAGGTAGTATCGGGCTTCGTCCAGATCCGGATCCTGGTATTCGATGCCGAACAGGCCCGGCAGGTGATGGGTCACCTGGGCCAGCCAGACCGGCCGTCCGTCGACGCGCATCGGCGCGAGCCAGATCCGCAATTCGTTGCGGTCGTCTTCGCCGCGTCCCTTGCGCAAGATGGCGTCGGGCGGCCGGTCGTAGAGAAACTGAACGGATCGGCCTGGCGCCTTGTCGCTCTCGCTGCCGGCGGGCGTTTCCTGCCAGCCGGATCGCAGCAGCGCGGAGCGCAGATCCAAGCCGTGCGCGACGAAGATGACATTGACCGGATCACCCCGAGCCGTGCCATTGGCGTCGGTCGCATATTGCGGCAGGATCGCGAGGCTCTCGCGCAGTCCAGCCGCGTCTATCTCGGCGACCTGTTCCGCCGTGTAAAGGTTCTCGAAGTTCACCTCGGCGTGATCCGGCACGAATCCGGGAACGTCGATGAAGAACGTGAAGGAATGGTCGTTGCGATCGGCACCGAAGAGATCGACGTTGAACGCCTTGGTGCCGGGGCGGGCATTGGTGAACACGAAACCCGACTTCGTCTCGCCGGGCCTGACGAAACGGGGAATCGCCGCCTTATGGTAATAGGTTTCCATTTCGGTGCGGGCCGGCCCCGAGAACGACTTGCGGTGAAGATAGGCGACCTCCAGAGGCGAATGGTAATCGCGATCGATGCTGGTGTGCGCGACCCGCACCCGGGCCGGACCACGGTTCTCGATCTCGAGCCAGACCGGTTGAATGCCGCGGTCGTACAACGGAACGCCGAACAGCCGCTCCGTTTCTTCGCGCCCGGGCACGGCCGCACGTACCGTCAGGCCGTCCTCGCTCTGCACTTCGGCGCGTGCCAGCAACCCCACCGAGGCTGCGGATTCCGGCTGAAAGGACCTGCTGCCGCAGCCGGCCACCGCGAGACACACGACCGCCGCGGCGAGCCAGCGACGCGAGAACGGCCGGTGTTCGGATGCGCCTGCGTCGAGGCGCTTGTATAGGCGGAACAACGATCGCATGCCCTGCTGCCATTGGTGCACGTTCCCGACAGTTCTAGCCTGCGGACAACGTGTCGGCAATGTGCCGGACGCAAGCCCGTGTCCGATCGCCGTCAGCCGGCCGGCGGCATCAGCGTTTCCAGCGTCTCCGAAATTTCATAGACGCTGGAGACCGCCAGATCGCGGCCAAAGTCAACCTTGTCGCGCTCTGCCCGGCGGCGCAGCTGTTCCTCGTGGACGGCGAGCACATCCTTGGGAAACGGCATATCGCCGGGCTCGAGGATGCGCAGACAACCGTCGGCATCGCGCGCTGGCAACACACGGCTCTTGATCTGCCGGTTCGGCGACCAGGGAATATCCAGCAACCCGGCCTCGCAGGCGCGCACCGTACCGATCGCGGCATCGCCGTCGCCGATCTCCAATACCTTGTCGACGATCGGCCGCACCTCCCGGCCGATCAGGTCCTTTTCCTGCTGGAAATCCGGCAGGGTATCGAGACGGATCCGGCGGGCGAGATAGATCGCCATGCGGGTGGCGCGCAAGCCGTGGGCGTTGGCCTCGGGAGTCGGGATTCCGTACGCTTCGTGCGTGCTTTTGGTGGTCACGCTGACCGCGCCGGCGACCGCGGCGAGGGTCCCGCCATAGGCGACCAGCGCGGCGGCCTGGGCGTCGTCGTATGGCCATGCCCCCATCCAGTGCAGCGAGGTGACCGGCGTGAACACGTCGTGGTGTCCGGCGCGCTGTAGATACTCCTGGACCAGCTCGCGACAAGCGTGGATGGCCGCCGCGTCCTGCACCAGATGCAGGGTCTGGCCCAACTCCAGACCGTAATTGCGGACACCCTGTCCAGCCGCCAGAAGCGCGTCGATGATGCAGGTGACGATGGCGATGCAGGGCGGGATATTGGTGCCGGTCAGAAAGCCCGGCTGGCGGCGATGCAGCTCGATCCCCGCCGCTTGATAGACGGCGGTCAGGCGATCGAGATATTGGTAGTTGCGGAGACCGTCCTCGATTGAAAGATCCTTCGTATACGACGTGGTGTAGGCCAGGCCCGATCCCAAATAACCGGTGAAGCCCGCGGCGAACCCGATCTCGCCGGTGAGCCGCGGCATCGAGGTGCCGGACAGCACGATGGCCGGCTTGTCGATCGCCTCGATCAGGCGGCGCGTCGTCTTGGGCCCGTAGCAGACCATCGGGAAACCATTCAGCATCGAGCGGCCCGCCGCCTCCGATTCTGCGATGCCTGCCTCGGCTCGGTCCCATTGTTCGTTGCGGGTGTATGAATCGGTGGTGGTCGGCACGATGTCGGCCAGCCCTTCGCGGTCGAGCTGGCGCATCAGCGCCAGTTGCAGCTCCAGCGTGCCGAAGCCGCCGCGCGGCTGGGTCAGACACCGTCCCTCGGCGTCGGCCCGGCGCATCACCGCCGCAAGATTCTTGTGCGACGGCAATGAGCGGTGAAAATCGAACGCCTCCTCCAGGTCCACCTCGGCGCCGGTCGGCCAGCGCGCCAGGTTTGCGCGCTGCATTGCCGCGAACGCGTCATCCGGGATCGGCGCCGCCGAAAACGGCCAGCGCGCGGCCTCAGCCGGTGCCGCTCCGCTCATGCGCGCCTCCCGTGCTTCGAATGCCGTTCATCGCAACGGCCAGGGCCGCCGCCGGCTCGACCTCGGCCAACAGCCCGGCAGCGTAGAGCATATATCGCTCATCGATATAAAGCACCGGCGCGATCGGCCGCAGCGATGTTGCGTCGCTGGGGTCGCCGAGGGCCGCAGCCATCACTTCGGCCGGCGCCGCCGCGTGCACCAGGGCGCCGCCGGTGCCGATCACCGCCTTGACGGCGGTCAGGTCCTTGCCCTCCTGGACCGCGACCGGACCGGCCGCGGTATGGGCGATCCGGATCGTTCCCGCGTGGCGGCGCATGGCGATACGCAGGGCGGCACACGCCATCGCATGATCGATCGCACGGTCCCCGGCCCGGCGCGGCAGGATCTTCACGTCGTCCTCGATCCGCGACAGCCATCGCTCGACCGCGCCGCTGCTCACCCCGGCCGCCGCGGCGATCCGATCCACCCCCTCGGTATCAACGATCGTGCGCGCGTTGTGCCGCATGCCGAGGTCCCCCTCGACGGTGCGCTTCGCGAACGGCTCGGGCAGGCCGTGCTGGACCACGCCCTGGCCGGTCGGATCGCCGCTGGCGATCGAATGCACGTCGGTCGTCGCGCCACCGATATCGAGAACGACCAGCGGGCCGAGGCCTGGCCGGCCAGCCACGCCTTCGGCCAGAAGCTGCGCCCCCGTCATCACCGCGGCCGGGGTCGGCATCAGCACCGCATCGAACATTTTCGCCGCCCGGTCGATGCCCTTGGCATGGACGATGCGATCTATGAAGACCCGGCGGATCGCCTCGCGGGCCGGCTCGATGTCCAGTTCCTGGAAGGCCGGCATGACGTTGCCGGCGGTGATCAGAGGCTTTCCGGCCCGGGAGAACACCGCACTGATCTGGTCCGCCGCGTTGCGGTTGCCGGCGGCGATCACCGGACAGGCAAGAGAACTTTCCGCAAGCCGCCTCGCATTGTGCAGGATCACCTCGCTGTTGCCACCATCGGTACCGCCGCTGAGCAACAGGACGTCGGGCGAAAGATCGACCACCGCGGCGACGTCGCCATCCGTCAGCCGGTAGGAAAAGCTGCCAACCAGCCGCGCCCCGGCGCCCAGCGCCGCCCGCCGCGCGGCTTCCGCCGTCAGTTCGGTGACCAGCCCGACCGTTACCATCCGCAGGCCACCGGCGGCGCTGCTCGAGGCCAGCCTGTAGCGGAACTCCGGCAGGCCGCCCATGTGACGGTCGAGGTCGGCCAGCGCCGCCTCGAGACCGATGGTCACGTCGGTCGTCACGGTGGACGGGCCCTGGCCGGCGGCGACGACCGCGCCGGCCGCGAGGTCCACGGCCCGCAGCTTTGTGTAAGTGCTGCCGAAATCGATCAACAGGGCGGCGTCGCTGCGTCTGCTCACTCGGCGATCCTCTGTCCCTCGGCGCGTGCGGCGAAGTCGGCATTCAGTTTCTCGACGACGTCATCGGTGCGGGTGTTCGGCGGAAATGCCCGATCGAAGCCCATCGCAAGGAACCGCCGCTCGACGTCCGGCCAGTCCTGCTTGCCGACGACCAGGTTGCCGCCAACATAGATGAGGATGTCGTCGAGCCCGGCCTCGATGAAGAGATCGCGGAAGCCACGGCAGTCCAGTTCGCCCTGGCCGTAGAGCGACGATACCATGACCGCGTCCGCGTCCGTCTCGATCGCGGCCTTGACGAAGTCCTCCGCCGGCGTGATGGCACCCAGCGCGATGACCTCGAACCCGGCTTCTTCCAGCGCCATCGACAAGATCCGGTTGCCGACGATATGCGTGTCGGCGCCGATGACCCCGGTCACCAGCTTGCGGCCTCGCGCCGGCCCCGTCGCCCGCGCGCTCACGACGCCAAGAACTCGCGCCGGTCGACGGTCAGCGACTCGATCGCGGCGGTATCGAGGGCCGGCATGCCGCCCGGCGCGAGGCGCATCACGCCGCCCTCGACCCGGAGCGGGTCGCAAAACAGGCCGGTGCGGGGTTTCAGAAAGCCGTTCATCTCCCCGGCCGTATCGATCTCGCGCGTCGCAACGCAGGCCTCCATCCAGCAACCGATATCCGTCGCGACGCCGTTGCCGAGGATCGGGATCATGCCGAGGGCGCGAATTCGGCGCAGTCCTGAAACCAGCGCATCGAGGCCGCCCGCTTTCATCAGTTTCAACTTGATGTAACGGGCGGCGCCGAGCGCCGCCGCGCGTTCGATTTCCGCGATCCCGTATATCGATTCGTCCAGCATCATTGGCACCGGGCTGACCTCTGCGAGCGCCGCCGCCGCCGCCCAGTCGCCGGCGGCGCAAGGCTGTTCGAAGAGTTCGATTCCCTCGGGCTCCAGTGCACGCGCGAAATGCAGTGCCTGATCGCGGTCGAATCCCTGATTGCCGTCAAGCCGCAGGGTGGCCCGCCCGGCAACGAAATGCCGTATCCGTCGGACCCGTTCGATATCCGCCTCGACATCGAATCCGACCTTGACCTTGAGCGTGCGATAGCCGGCCGCCAGATGCGATTCGATCTCCGGTTCGAACGCGGCGGGCGCGATCGAATTGACGATGGCCAGCAAGGGCACGACCTCGTCCTTTTCAATGGTAAGGATTGGGTGTCCCGCTAGCATTTCGAAAGCGGTGGTGAAGGCGGTAGCGGTGAATGCCGCATCGCCGTGCGCGAACTCGGCAGCCGTTACAGCGTCGTGCAGCGGGCGACCGGGCATGGGGGTGGCAAGCTTGAGCGCCCGCGCCCAACCTGTCGCCGCGGTTTCTTCCGAATATCCCGGAAGGAAGGTCGCTTCGCCCACGCCGGTGCGCGTTCCGTCGGATACCGTCACGAGCAGGCTGTCGAACGCATCAATCGTCCCCAGGGACAGCTTGTAGGGGACACGCAATGGGCTGCGCAGCATGCGCAACTCGATCCGCTCGCACACCGAGCCGGCCATTGGGATCGCGTCAACGGACATGGCTGATCGTCTCCGTGCGAAATGCCAATGCACCTGCCGTCGCCGCGCCGCCATTCGCCGCTGTACCGGCATTGCACGACCAGCCAAAAGCCCATCCGGCCATGCTGCGCGCCGATTTTCACTTACGGACCCTAAGGTTTGCGGGGCCGCTTGATGTTGCCAAACCGGCGGCGCGACGCTATGGCTGCACGATGGCGGCCAGCCAATCATCGAGTCTAATACAATACATCCCTGGCTTCGACAAATCCGCACCGCAGTGGCGAAGGGGGCACGTTGGATCAACTGACTGCAATGGCGCTGCTGGCCGTCGCCGGCGGGTTCGTGGCGGGTGGCTTCGTGAAGGGCACGACCGGCATGGGGCTGCCGCTGGTGGCCGTTCCGGTCGCAACGCTTATGGTTCCGGTGCCCGTCGCCGTAGCTCTGACGACAGTCCCGATCCTTCTGACCAATCTGTGGCAGGGGCGGGGGTGGCGCAAGGTCATCGGCCGTGTCTGGCCACTCCTCGCCGTGCAGCCGTTCGCGATGTTGGCGGGTGTCTCGGTCCTCGCATGGGCAAATCCGAGGATTGTGATCGGGCTGCTAGGCGTTTTCACCATCCTGTTCGTCGCGCTGGTTCGCTACCAGCCGAAGTGGCGCATGGACCACCGGCACGAGACGTGGGTGGCGATCCTCATGGGGGCGGCTTCGGGCTTCTCCGGCGGTGTGTCGAGTTTTTTTGGCACGCCAATCGCGCTCTACCTGTTTCTGCTCGAACTGGAAAAGGATGCGTTCGTCGCGGCGATCGGCGTGACCTATGCCTACGGCGCGATCATGCTGATTCTGATCCTCGCGGCATTCGGCTTGCTGGGCCAGCAACTCCTGTTGTGGTCGGCGCTGGCGACTCCTGTGGCCTTCTTCGGCATGTGGCTCGGCAGCATGTTTCGGAATCGTCTGAACAGCGAAACATTTCGGATTGTCGTCCTGGTGGTGTTGCTCGTCGCGGGGTTGAACCTCGTCCGACGCGCCCTTATAGGCTGACGGCACCACGTTCCGTTGCTTCGGCCTGCCTGCGCAGCCAAGCGCGAAAGGCCTTTATCTTGGGAATTTCCACCCGCCCGGTGGGACAGACGACGAAATAGCCGAAATTCGTCGACAGCGTTAGATCGAACGGCCGGACCAGCCGCCCGGCGGCGATATCGTCCGTGGCCAGGACATCGGTCATCAACGCAATGCCGTGACCGTCGATCGCCATCTGCAACGCCAGCCCGGCATCGTTGAAGCGGGGACCGCGGCTTGGATCGACATTGTCGACACCGGCGGCGAGGAGCCACATTTTCCATGTCGGCCAGGTGAAATCCTGCCGGTCCCACTCAAAGTGAATCAGCGTGTGGCGCGCGAGGTCCGCCGGAACCCGCAGCGGCGGCGAACCGGCGGCAAGGGTCGGGCTACAAACCGGGACGACCGTGGTTTCGAACAACCGGTCGACATGCAGGCCAGGATATCGGCCACCGCCATAGCGGATCGCAAGGTCCACGCCGTCGCGCGTGAAGTCGGTCAGCCGATCCGACGCATCGAGCCGTACGTCGATCTCCGGCTCGGCGGCGCGGAAGCGTTCCAGCCGGCCGATGAGCCATCGCGCGGCAATCGAGGGCGCGGCGCTGACAGTCAGCAAATTGTCGAGGCGCGGCACGGCGAGCCTCTCGGAGGCATCGGCCAGCAGATCGAATCCCTCTCGCAGCAGTGGCAACACCTGCTGCGCGTCATCGGTCATCAGGATCGAGCGGGTCATCCGCTGGAACAGCCGAACGCCGCAGAATTCCTCCAGCCCCTTAATCTGGTGGCTGATGGCGGCGGGCGTCACGTGCAGCTCCTCCGCGGCTTTCGAAAAGCTCAAGTGCCGGCCCGCGGCCTCGAAGGCGCGCAAGGCATTGAGGGGCGCAATCCGGCGCGACATATCAATTCAATACCAACGCATTAGAAAAGCTAACTATAATTGTGAATTATCATCGTTTGTCGATAAAGTCAAAAATCAATAAAGTTACGGCACTAATCGAACGAAACCGTGCGAAAATCATATTAGGAGTCCTCAACTATGTTGGACAGTATCTATCGCGGAATCGCACATGCGGCCGGTGTCGAAGTTGTCGGCGATGTGCGGATTGTCGAGAAGCACCCTGCGGGCCCTTCGCTGTTTGCACGGATCGCGGCTGCATTCGAAAGCTGGAAAAGGCGGCGTTCGACCTATCTGGTCCTGCAGCAGCTGGACGACAAGACGCTGCAGGACATCGGGCTGCACCGCGGCATGTTGCTCAGCGTTGCCGACCAGATCGGCCGGCGGACCGTCGGCAATCGCGACGCGCGGTCCGTTTCGCTGCGCGAGCTCGCCGCGAACGACAATGATCCCTGCACCGCGGCGGACTGCGCCTAATCCACCCGGTCAGCCCGTTGGCGCCGACAGCAAGGCCCCGGATCGCCCCCGGGGCCTTCGCGTTCGAGGTTCCCTGCTTGACATGCATCAATGCGAGGCGGCGGGGCGGCCCCTAGCATCCGGCCACCGCGTTGCGAAAGACGGACAAGAGAAGGGCCATCGACATGTCGCATTCCGGCCGGCAGGCCCCGGCCCTCTCACCGCTGTTGTTTGCCGGTCTTGCCCTGCGCCCGGCGCCGCGTGTCGCATTGCAGGCGGCGGCCTCGCTGGCCATGTCGGCGATGCTGCGGCGGCATGGGGAGGTGTTCGAGCGTCTCGAGGGCCTGGCCAATCCGGTGTTTCATATCGATCCGCTGGATCTCCCGTACGCGTTGCTTCTCGATGCCGCGCTGCCGGCACCGCGGCTTACCGTGCTGCGCGACGGCGACGCCACCCCGAAGCTGCCGGCAGCCGCCATCCGCGGCCCCCTGCCGGCGCTGATCGAGCTGCTGGAAGGCCGGATCGACGGAGATGCGCTGTTCTTCTCGCGCACCCTGACCGTCGAGGGCGACATGGCGGCAGTGGTCGCGCTGCGCAATGCCGTCGACGGCGCCGATATCGACCTCGTCGACGACCTTCTGCGCCCGCTCGGCCCGCTCGGCGGCCCGGCGCGGCGTCTCATCGAGGCCGCTGCCACCCTCTATCGTCGCGCCGAGGCGGATCTCGAGATGCTGCGTGGATCGTTGCTGGCACCGCTGCAACAGCGATTCGACCGCCAGGACGCGCGCATCGATGAACTCGGTGACGCGGTCGCGGACGTCTCGAAACGACGCCGGGTCCGCGAGACATGACCGAGGCCCGTCTGGAGCTGGTCTGTCCTGCCGGTACCCCGGCGGCCCTGCGGGCGGCGGTCGATGCCGGCGCTGACTCGATCTATCTGGGCTTTCGCGACGAAACCAACGCGCGCAATTTTCCCGGCCTCAACTTCAGCCGCGCCGAATTGGCCGACAGCATCGCCTATGCCGCGCGGACCGGCTGCCGGATCCTGGTTGCCGTCAACACCTATCCGCGGGCCGGCGACCCCGGCCCCTGGCAGCGCGCGGTCGATGATGCGGCCAGGCTCGGCGCCTGGGCGGTGATTCTCGCCGATATCGGCCTGCTCGATTATGCCAGAACGCGGCATCCGGACCTGCGCCGACATCTGTCGGTGCAGGCCTCGGCCGCCAATCCCGAGACCATCCGCTTCTACCACGACGCCTTCGGGGTGAAGCGCGTGGTCCTGCCGCGGGTCCTGACCGTCGACGAGATTGCCCGCATCAGCCGCGCCGTGCCTGTCGAGACCGAAGTGTTCGCCTTCGGCGGCCTGTGTGTCATGGCCGAAGGACGGTGTCTGTTGTCCTCCTATGCCACGGGCCAGTCGCCGAACATGAACGGCGTGTGTTCGCCGGCCGACCATGTCCGTTACGAGGAGCGCGACGGGCAGCTGATCTCCTATCTCGGCGAATTCGCCGTCAACGTCTTCGCCGCCGGCGAGCCGGCCGGCTACCCGACCCTGTGCAAGGGCCGGTTCGCGTGCCGAGGCCGCGACTCCTACCTGTTCGAGGAGCCCGCCTCCCTCGATGCCGTCCGCATGCTGCCGGCCCTCGCCGAAGCTGGGGTCACGGCGCTGAAGATCGAGGGCCGCCAGCGCGGCAAGGCCTATGTGGCCCAGGTCGTCGGCGCGTTCCGCAGGGCGGTCGATGCGGTGGCACGGGGCGAGGCGCCCACCGCGGCGGAGCTGGCCGCCCTGACCGAGGGCGGCCGCCAGACGACCGGCGCATATGAGAGGACCTGGCGATGAGTCGCGACGCCAAGCTGGTGCTTGGCCCGCTGTTGTTCAACTGGCCGGCGGAACGGGTCAGCGCGTTCTATGCCGGGATCGCCGCGCAGGCGCCGGTCGACACGGTTCATCTCGGCGAGGTCGTCTGTTCAAAGCGCGCGCCATTCCTTTCCGACGCGCTGGCCGAGGCGGCCGAGACGCTGACGGCCGCCGGGATCGAGGTGGTGTGGTCCACCCTCGGCCTGATCGCGGATGCGCGGGATGCGCAGGCGACGCGGGAACTGGTCGATACGACCGCCGGGCTGATCGAGGTCAACGATGTCACGGCGTTGCCGATGCTTGCCGGGCGTCCGCATGCGGTGGGGCCGCTGGTCAACGTCTACAACGAGGGAACATTGCGTTGGCTCGCGGCGCGTGGGGCAACGCGGGTCTGCCTGCCGCCGGAGTTGCCGCACACCGCGATCGCCGCTCTCGCCGCACGGGCCGGCGATGTCGAACTCGAGATCCAGGTGTTCGGGCGCATGCCATTGGCCCTGTCGGCCCGATGTTACCACGCGCGCGCCCACGGTCTGCACAAGGATGGCTGCCGATACGTCTGCGACCAGGATCCCGACGGGATGCCGGTTCGCACTCTCGACCGGAGGGATTTCCTCGCCGTGAACGGGATCCAGACCCTGTCCCACGCTCTCCTCGATCTGAGTGCGGAGGCCCGGGAACTGGCGGCCATCGGCGTCCGGCGCTTCCGGTTGTCGCCGCATCGCACCGACATGGCGGCGATCGCCCACGCCTGGCGCGATCTGCTGGACGGCCGGATCGAATCGGCCCAGATCCAGACGACGCTCGGGGACGTCGCCGATTTCGCGCCGCGCGCAAACGGCTATTACCATGGCCGCGCCGGCGCGGACCTGGTCCTCTGATCGGGACCACGGCGCAGCGCTCCCCGGTATCAGCGCCGCAAGGAGGGCCCCGCGTCCGCCGCCTCAGGCCAGCAGCACAGCCTTCAGCGCTTTCGCGGTCTTCGGCGTGACGTAATAGACTCCGTCGACGATCTCCTTGTGGTCCTTGTCCCACACGGTCGACTCATAGTCCCAGCCGATCAGATGCGCTTTCTTCTCGGTATCGCCGATCAGGCGGCGCAAACGCCGGGTCATCGCGCCCTCGAACAACGAGAGGGCGCGCCAGTGGCTGTCGCCGGTCACCGCCAGCAGGTCCTTCATGCGGGCCCGCCCCTTCTTTTCGGCGAAGATCTCCAGCCGCTTGCGATGGTTATCGGACAGCCCGTGCACCAGCCGCTGCGCCAGATGCTTGTCCAGCTCGACGGGCTGCTTCCAACTCGCCTCCGTACGGGTCGTCCGACGCGCCGGCTGCAGCAGCTTCGGGTCGGCGAATTTGCGAATGAGTTCGCGCTGGGTCTCGGGCGTCAGTCGGCGAAAGTCCTTGGCCTCGATCACGATATGCATGACATTCTCCCTGCTCGGCTCAGGGTAACGCATTACATTCGGCGCGGCCACAAACCTGCCGCAGAGCGCCGCCAAGTTGCGTCACGGCGGCACCTCACCCGTTCTCGGGAAGTGGCAAGCCGTCGTCGCGGAACGCCACATAGATCGCCGGGATGACCAGCAGCGTGAGCGCGGTCGACGAGGCGAGGCCGAACACCAGAGAGATCGCCAGGCCCTGGAAGATCGGATCGGCGAGGATGAAGGCGGCGCCGATCATCGCCGCCGCCGCCGTCAGGAAGATCGGCTGGAAGCGGATCGCCCCGGCCTCCAGCAGGGCGGGCCGCAACGGCGTGCCCTTGTTTCGTTCGTGGCGAATGAAGTCGACCAGCAAGATCGAGTTGCGCACGATGATACCGGCCAGCGCGATGAAGCCGATCATCGAAGTTGCGGTGAACGGTGCGCCGAATAGCCAGTGCCCGATGACGATGCCGATCAGCGTCAGCGGCACCGGCGTCAGGATCACCAGCGGCAGCTTGAAGTTTCGGAACTGGCCAACAACGAGAAGATAGATGCCGAGAAGTGCAACGATGAACGCGCCACCCATGTCGCGGAACGTGGTCCAGGTGATCTCCCACTCGCCATCCCACAGAAGCGAGGCCGCGGTTTCGTCCTGCGGCTGGCCGCGATAGCGGATCTGCGGCGGGTCGTCCGCGCCCCAGTCCAGCGCCGCGATCGCCTCCTCGACAGCGAACATGCCGTAGATCGGCGCCTCGAACCGGCCGGCCAGCTCCGCCGAGACCATCTCGACGAACCGGCCATTGTGGCGGAACAGCGGATAGGACGTCTCCTCGTAGCGCCACGTCACAAGGTCCCCCAGCTCGACGATGCCATGGCGACCGGGCACCGGCGTGCTGAGCAGATATTCGCCGGGCCCGAGGCGTGACTTGGGCAGGCGAATCGCGATTTCCACGGGGTTGGCGCCGCCGCCGCGGTGCGAATAGCCGACGCTGACGCCGCCGAACAGCGCCGCGACGGTGTCGTACACCGCTTCTTCCTCGACCCCGTGAAACTCGAGATTGTCCTGGTCGATCGCCAGGCGCAGACGCTGTTTTGGCCGGCCGAAACTGTCGTCGACGTCGACCACGAAATCGACCGCATCGAAAGCCTCGCGCACCTTGGTCGCGTAGGCCCGTCGGGTCGTCGCGTCGGGCCCATAGATTTCCGCCAGCAATGTCGACAGGACCGGTGGGCCCGGCGGCACCTCCACCACCTTGATCGAGGTGCCCTCTGGCGCCTCGAGGCCCGCCAGCCTCTCGCGGATCTCGAGCGCGACCTGGTGGCTTTCGCGGTCGCGCTCGTGTTTCGGGACGAGATTAATCTGCAGGTCGCCCATTTCCGGCAGGTTGCGCAGGTAGTAGTGGCGCACCAGGCCGTTGAAATTGAACGGTGCGGCGGTCCCTGCATAGGCCTGGATGTGTGACAGCTCGGGCAGGTCGGCAAGCCGGCGCGCGGCTGCCATGAGCACGCGCTGGGTCGCCTCGAGGCTGGCGCCTTCCGGCAGATCCACCACCACCTGAAGCTCCGATTTGTTGTCGAAGGGCAGCAGCTTGACCGTGACCGACCGGGTCGCGAACAGCATGGTCGCCGCGATGGTCGCGATGCCCACCGCCAAGAGGAAGGCCCAGGACCGCGCCCGGGTTTTCAGCACCGGCGCCGCAACTCGTCGGTACAGGCGGCCCATGCGGGTGTCGTGGCCATGTTCCGATTCCGCGTCGCCCGCGGCGGCGTGCTTGCCGCCGCCGATCTTCAGCAGCAGCCACGGCGCGATCATCACCGCGATGAAAAAGCTGAACAGCATGGCGGCGCTGGCATTGGCCGGGATCGGCGCCATGTAGGGGCCCATCAAGCCGCTGACGAACATCATCGGCAGCAGCGCGGCAATGACCGTCAGCGTGGCGATGATCGTCGGGTTGCCAACCTCCGCGACGGCTTCGATCGCCGTTTTCACGCGATCTGCGCCGGGTTTCATGCGCCAGTGCCGCACGATGTTCTCGACCACCACGATCGCGTCATCGACGAGAATGCCGATCGAAAAGATAAGCGCGAAGAGGCTGACGCGATTGATCGTGTAATCCATCAGCCAGGACGCGAAAAAGGTCAGCAGGATCGTCGTCGGGATGATGACGAGTACGACCCCGCTTTCGCGCCAGCCCACGAAGATCGCGATCAGGATCGCGATGCTGATGGTTGCGATCGCGAGGTGCAGCAACAGCTCGTCGGCCTTTTCGCGGGCGGTTTCGCCGTAGTTTCTGGTGACGTGGACCGCGACCTCGTCCGGGATCAGCACGTTGCGCACGATATCGAGACGCTCGAGCAGACGGTCCGCGACGACCACGGCGTTGGCGCCTTCCCGCTTGGCAAGCGCCAGCGTGACGCTGGGCAGCAATTGCAGGGCGTCGCCGGGGCGCGGCGCGAGGTGCCAGGCCGCGTGCTCCGCGGGGGCGGCGCCGACGACGACGGTGGCGACGTCCTTGACGTAAACGGGCCGCCCATCGACCGTGGCGATGACCAGCAGGCCGATGTCGGGGATGCCGCTCAGCGTCTGCCCGGTGACGACGGGCAAATGGGAATCGTCCTGGCGGATGCCCCCGATCACGAAGGACCGGTTGGCGTTCTCGATCTTCTCGACCAAGCGGTTCAGCGTGACGCCGAACAGCGCCAGGCGTTCCGGATCCGGCTCGATGCGGATCTGATCGGGCCGGCCGCCGGCGATGTAGGTGAAGCCGACATCTTCGACCTTGATCAGCTCGTGCAGCAGCTCCTCGGCCACGTCGAACAGGGCATTGTCGTCCCAGCGTGCCGCGAGCTCCTCCGGCAGGTCGCCCCGCGGGGCCAGCGTCAGGGTTACGATCGCAACGTCGTTGATGCCACGCCCGACGATCAGCGGCTCAGGGATTCCGAGCGGGATGCTGGAGAGATTGGCACGAATCTCCTCGTGGACGCGCAGAATCGCGGCATCGGCGGAGGTGCCCACGAAGAACCGCGCGGTGACCACGACGCGATCGTCTAGCGATTGCGAATAGACATGCTCGACCCCGTCGATTCCCTTGACGATATCCTCGAGTGGCTTGGTCACCAGCTCGACGGCGTCCTCGGCCTTCAGCCCATCGGCGGCGACGAGGATGTCGACCATGGGCACGCTGATCTGCGGCTCTTCCTCGCGCGGCAGGATCGCGAGAGCCAACGATCCGACCAGGATCGCGGCAATCAGCAACAACGGTGTCAATGGCGAGGAGATCGAGGATCGGGTCAGCCGTCCGGAAATTCCCAGATCCATGGCGCAGTCCGACGTTTCAGGGTTTCAGCAGGATATCGCCCGGCTTGAGGCCGGCGAGGATTTCGATGCCATCCTCCGTGTGCTGGCCGGGCTGCACCATGACCTCGCCCTCGCCCTTCACAATCACGTAGCGGACCCCGTAACGTCGCAGCAGGAAATCCGGAGGGATGACGATCGCCTGACGCCGTCCGGTCGCCACGTAAACGCGCGTGCGCTCGCCGACGAAATAGTCGCCGAGGGCGTCGATCTCGGCATCGGCAATCACCCGGCCATTGCTCAGTTCGGGGTAGACCTGGGTAATGCGTCCGGTGCGCAGGTCGTCCCCCGTGCCGATCCCCAGCCCGCGCGCGCCGACCAGAACCGTGTCGCCCTCCTGCATGAACCGCGCATGCCGTTCGGGCAGCTCGATGCGCAGCACATAGCGTTCCGCCGCGATGATGGCGACGGGCTCGCCGTGCAGGACCACGTAGCCCTCGGTGACCTGGACGCGAAGCACGCGGCCGTCGCCCGGCGCGAGCACGGCGCCCTCGGACAGGCTTTCCGCTACCACGGCACGCTCGGCGATCAGCGCGGCGAGATTGCCGGCAACGACATTCAGATTGGTTTGCGCCTCGTCCAGCCGCGCCTGGCTGATCGTGCCCGACTTGCGCAAGGCGCTGAGTCGCTCGAGCTCGGTGCGGGCCAGCTTCTCCTGCGCCTGCAGCGCCCGGATACGTGCATCAACGGCCGCCAGTTGCAGCCCCAGCTTGGGATCCTCGACGGTCGCGATGATCTGGCCCGAGGTGACGGGAGATCCTTCGTCGACGGCAAGATCCCGAACGGTGCCCCCGATACGGGCGCGCGCGGCGACCACGTCGACGCTCTGCACGGTGGCAAACACCGCCTTGCGGTCCGGGATCTCGCTGGTCCTGACAATGAACTCGCTCTGCCCCGGCGCCGGTTCCGCGATCAACGCCAGGACGATCAGGGCAAGACTGCCTCGCATCACCGTCGAAATGTTTCCAACCTCCGACTTGCGCTCAGATCGGCCAGGCCTCGGGCCGAGCCGGCCACCTCGCCACACCACTTAAACGCGGGTCCCGGACGGTCAACCCCAATCTGCGCGCTGCGGCGAAGGGTCGCGGCGCTTGGCCCGCACGGCCTTTGCGTCGACTCTGCTTGATGGGCATTATCCATTTATTAAGAATTGGATAGATACCATGGTATATTGTGCGGGCAATTTCGCCAATCGCGTTATCCGCCCGTCGCCGAGGCCGGGGAAATACAATCACAAATCCCGAAAAACGGGAAACGAAACCGAGGATCGCCGTCAACGGCGACCCGCCAAAAAGTCGAGGAAGGGATGAAAATTCTTATTGCGGATGACCATCAACTGGTTGTGGATGCGCTTGCCCAGCTGGTCCGGGAGAACGATTCCGGCGCCGAGGTGATTCAGGCGGCTTCCTTGTCCGATGCCATGGCGGCGATGGACCGGGACGACGCGGTCGAGATTGTCCTGCTCGACTACGATCTTCCCGGGATGGACGGTGTCGCTGGGATCGACAAGGTCCGCGGGCGCTTCCCGAAGATTCCCTGCGCCATATATTCCGGCGTGCAGGACGCGCAGATCGCGTCGAACGCGCTGGCGCGCGGCGCCGCCGGATTCCTGCCGAAGAGCCTGTCGGCGCCGGCCTTTTTCCATGCCATCAAGCTGATGCAGGTCGGTGAACGATTCATTCCCGCCGACCTGTATGACAATATTGCGCATGATGGCGGCACCGGGCGGCCGTCGCCGCGCGACCCGCGGCGCTTCATCGCCGAGAAGAAACTCTCGCGACGCGAGGCCGAGGTCCTGGCGGCGCTCGTCAAGGGGATTTCGAACAGGGAAATCGGCAGGGAGCTTGGCGTCGAGGAAGTCACCGTCAAGCTGCACCTGCGGCGGATCTATCGGAAGATCGGCGTATCTAACCGCACCCAGGCGGTCAAGCTCGCGATGGCGCACGGCATGGGCTGAGCCGCGTCGCTCACCTTTTGCCGTAGGATTGGAATTTCCGCAGCACCGTCCGCATCTCGTCCGCGGACAGGAGTTGCGGTGCGCCGACCTGCAGCGCCCGCCAGTATTGCTGCGCCAGCGTCTCAACCTCGACCGCCAGGTCGAGCGCCGCGTCAAGCCCGGCCGCCACGCAGATCATGCCGTGATTGGCCAGCAGGCATGCCAGCCGCCCTTCCAGCGCCTCCAACGCGTGATCCGACAGCGCTTGTGTCCCGAATGTCGCGTAAGGCGCGCAACGGATCGAGTCGCCGCCGGCCACCGCCACCATGTAATGGAAGGCCGGGATGTCCCGGCCGAGACACGCCAACGCCGTGCAGAACGGCGGGTGGGCATGGAGCACCGCCCCCACCTCCGCGCGCTGCCGCAGGATATCGAAATGGAACCGCCATTCGCTTGACGGCGGCCGCGCACCGTGCGCCCGCCCGCCCGCGTCGATGACGACGATGTCATCCGGCTTCATCCGCTCGTAGGCGAGCCCGCTTGGCGTGATCAGCAATCCCTCCGGGACTCGGGCGCTGGCATTGCCGGCCGTCCCCTGGTTCAGGCCCAACCCATTCATGGCGCGGCAGGTCTCGATCAGGGCGCGCCGGAGCTTCGCATGTGCATGGGGAGGCATTGCCGGCCCTGGGGCTTCAGCGGCTCACGGAGCGGGCCAGGGCCCGGGCGCGCGCTCATCGCCGAGGCCGCAGCCGCGGCGCCCACAGCCCAGGCCATCGCGGCGCAGCGCGAGCAGCAGCAACGGCACGGCGAAGAGCCCCAGCCATTGCAGGCCGCCGTCGAAGACGAAGAACAGCGATCCGACGGCGGCGGCAGGGGCGAGCCTTGCGATCCAGACGATCAGCCATGCGGCCGCGCGGAGGAAAGACGAGAATATCATGCGGCGTTCATTTGTAGCGGAACGTGATCCGTCCCTTGGTCAGATCATAGGGAGTCATCTCGACGGTGACCCGATCTCCCGCCAGAACGCGGATCCGGAATTTGCGCATCTTTCCGGATGTATGGGCCAGAACCTCGTGCCCGTTGTCCAGCTCGACACGGAACGTCGCATTGGGCAGCAATTCCTTGACCGTGCCGTCGAGTTCGATCAGGTCTTCCTTGGCCACGCACCCTCCTTTTCGCCGATGGCCAGTTTCTGAGGGTATGGACAAACCCGGTGTCGGCTCCGGTTAGTTACCACCGAACGCGGCCCCGGGAAAGACCCAACTCCAGCGGCCTTGGACCGCCATGATCCATCGCGCCGTGTCGGCGGAGGTTTCCAGGCCCAGGCCGGATGGCGGCTCAGGTGGGACCCGAAGGCGGCGAGCAAGGGGCTGGAAATTTCCGCGGCGGTGCGGAATAGTGCGCGCCCGGATTGAGACGTGACCTCGATAGCATGCAAGGAGGACAATTTGGAACCGGAACTCACGGTCTACCTGTCGGGCGAAATTCATACCGATTGGCGCGAGCGGATCGAGGAGGGCACGAGAATGGCCGGTCTCCCCGTGGAGTTCTTGGCGCCGGTCACCGACCACCAGTCGAGCGACGATTGCGGCGCTGCGATCCTCGGTGACGAAAGCGAACCCTTCTGGCGAGATCACAAGGGCGCCAAGCTCAATGCCATCCGGACGCGCACCATGATCGAGCGCTCCGATGTCGTGGTGGTTCGCTTCGGCGACAAGTACCGACAATGGAACGCGGCGTTCGACGCAGGCTATGCGGCGGCATTGGGCACCCCGGTGGTGACCCTGCACGATCCGTCGCTGACCCATGCGCTCAAAGAGGTGGACGGCGCGGCGCTGGCGACGGCGGAATCGCCGGAGCAGGTGGTGCGGATCCTCAAATACGTCATCGAGGGAACCCTCTAGCACCGATCGCCGCGAGATCCTCGGGCCGGCGTTGCGACCCGAGGTGCCCGGGCGGCGGCACCGACAGGCATCGTGCCGGCCGGTGCCTCGCGTCCGTCATGCATCGACAAGACCCCTGCCGATGGCACGGTTGACGGCGCTGGTGACGGCCTTCAACGAAGCCATGACGATATTGGTGTCCATGCCGACCCCGAACAGCGTTGCGCGGCCGTCGATCTCGACCTCGACATAGGCGGCGGCCGTCGCATCCGCGCCGTGGCCGATCGCATGCTCGCGGTAATCAGTGATCCGGATCCCGTTGCCGCGATGCTCGCGTAGCGCGTCTAGAAATGCGTCGACCGGGCCGTTGCCGCGGCCGGCGATCTCCTGCAGCGCGCCGTCGACGCGAAGCGTTGCGGCGATGTTTCGCTGCCCGCGTATCTTGCGGTCCGGCAGCGTGCGGTAGGTCACGAGTTCATATGGCCCGTTCGGCGCCAGATACTCCGCCTGGAACGCGGCCCAGATATCGGCGGCCGACAGCTCCTTGCCCGTGTCGTCCGCGATGGCCTGGACGATCGGGCCGAACTCGATCTGCAGCCGCCGCGGCATGACCAGGCCGTAATCCTGTTCCAGCAGATAGGCGATCCCGCCCTTTCCCGACTGACTGTTGACACGGATTACCGCCTCGTAGCTGCGGCCGACATCGGACGGATCGAGGGGCAGGTAGGGAACATTCCAGACGCCACTGTTCGATTTCTGCTGTGCCGCCAGGCCCTTCTTGATCGCATCCTGATGCGAGCCCGAGAAGGCGGTGAACACCAGCTCGCCGGCATAGGGGTGGCGCGGATGCACCGACAGCTGGTTGCAGTATTCGGCGACCCGGACCAGCGACCCGATGTCGGAGATGTCGAGACCCGGATCGACGCCCTGCGTGAACAGGTTCATCGCCAGCGTGACCACGTCCACATTGCCGGTCCTCTCGCCATTGCCGAACAACGTGCCCTCCACCCGTTCGGCCCCGGCCATGACCGCCAGCTCGGCTGCCGCCACGGCGGTGCCGCGGTCGTTGTGCGGGTGGATGCTGATGATCGCGGTGTCGCGGTTGCGGAGATGGCGGCAGAACCATTCGATCTGGTCGGCGTAGACATTGGGCGTCGCCATCTCGACTGTACCCGGCAGGTTGAGAATCATGCGGTCTTGCGGCGAGGGCCGGTAGACATCCATCACCGCCTCGCAGATCTCGACGGCATAATCGAGCTCGGTCCCGCTGAAGCTCTCCGGGGAATACTGAAACACCCATTTCGTGTCGGGGCGTGCGGCGGCGCGCTCGGCAATCCGCTCCGCGCCATCGACCGCGATCCGGGTGATCCCGGCGCGGTCCAGCCCGAACACCACGCGGCGCTGGAGCTCCGAGGTCGAGTTGTAGAGATGGACGATGACGCGATGTGCGCCCTCGAGCGCATCGAAAGTGCGGTCGATCAGCTCAGCGCGCGACTGGGTGAGCACCTGGATCGTCACGTCGTCGGGAATGCGGTTCGCCTCTATCAGCTCGCGGACGAAGGCGTAATCGGTTTCCGAGGCAGCCGGGAAGCCGACTTCGATCTCCTTGAATCCCATGCCGACGAGCGTATCGAACATGCGGCGCTTGCGCTCGCTTCCCATCGGCTCGATCAGGGCCTGGTTGCCGTCGCGCAGGTCGACGCTGCACCAGACCGGCGGCCGGTTGATGGTTTGCGACGGCCACTGCCGGTCGGGCAGGTCGATCGGCGCGAAAGGCCTGTACTTCTGTGCGGGCATGACGTTCATCGTTGACTCTCCTGGAAATTGCTGTGTTGCGACGTGGTTGGCGGCGATGCGGCCGCCGGGCCGCGGATCAGACCCGGCGACCGCCGCTAAGTCGCAGCGAAAGGAGAGCCAGCGCGCCGCGCACGAACAGTCGGAACCGGACGCAAGGCACGAACAACGGGCTGATGGAAGAGGGGCTGAACATCATAACGGTCCTGCAAGGAAACGGCTGAGGCGAAAAACGCGGGTTCCCGGCGCTCCGGTCAGGAGGCCGGGCCGGTAAGGAGGAGGCTCAGAAACCGTTTGCAGGACAAGCTGTTCATCGGCTGTAAAGCTAGTGGTGGTCCGCCGCCCCGTCAAGTGTCGCGACCCATGGCCGCCACGAATCCGGCGCTCATGCGCCAGCTACGGTCATGCCGTCCACCCGGATCGTCGGTGCGTTGGTGCCGTAGCGGAACTCGAGGTCGTTTGCCGGCCGCAGATTGCGGAACATGTCCTTGAGATTGCCGGCGATCGTGACCTCACTGACCGGATAGGTCACCTCGCCGTTCTCGATCCAGAAGCCCGCGGCGCCGCGGCTGTAGTCACCGGTAATCATATTAACGCCGAAGCCGATCAGCTCGACGACGTAAAAACCGTTCCCGATGTCCTTGATCAGTTCATGCGGCGTGACATTGCCCGATTTCATGAACAGGTTGGTGACCGAGGGGGACGGCGGCGATGAGACGCCACGCGCCGCGCGGCCCGTGGTCTTGAGGTTCAGCTGACGCGCCGTCCGCAGATCGAGGACCCAGCTTTTCAGAACGCCGCTCTCGACAAGCTCGAGCGGCGGATTGGCCATGCCCTCCGCGTCGAACGGCTTTGAGCGCAGGCCGCGGGTCCGATGCGGATTGTCGACGATGCCGACGCCTTCGCCGAAGACTTGTGTGCCCATGCTGTCTTTGAGAAAGCTTGTGCCGCGCGCGATCGCGGTCCCGTTGATCGCCGACGCCAGGTGACCGACCAGCGAGTTGGCCACGCGCGGATCGTAGACCACAGGGACCTTGGCCGTTCCCGGCTTGCGTGCGCCAATCCGGCTGACGGCGCGGACTCCGGCGCGCTCGCCGACCTCCGCCGGGTCGTCAAGATCACTCATGAACACGGCGCTCGAAAACTCGTAGTCACGCTCCATGGCGCCGCCTTCGCCGGCGACGACGGCCGTGCCGATGCCATGCCGCGACATCGCATAGCTCCCGGCGAATCCGTTCGAGGCGAGCAACGCGATGTCGGTGAGGCTCCAACTCGCCTCGGCGCCCTCGGAATTGGTGACGCCGTCAACCCCGCGCGCCGCATCCTCGCAAGCCTTGGCGCGTGCTGTCAGCGTCGCGGCATCAGGCTCGGTATCGTCGCAGATATCCGGGTCGACGAGCGGTCCGGCAAACACCTCTTCGGCGTCCGCCAGGCCGCAATGCGGATCGTCCGGGACAGCGGCGGCCATGGCCAGCGCCCGCTCCACCAACTCGTCCAGGCTGTCCGCAGTCCAGTCGTTCGAAGAGGCGATCGCTTGCTTGTGGCCCAGCAGAACCCTGAGACCCAGATCGCTTCCTTCCGCCCGCTCGAGCTTCTCCGGCCGCCCCAGGCGCTGCGCGACAGACAGTGTCACGCCGTTGACCAGCAATGCGTCGGCAGCATCCGCCCCGCGCGATCGGGCGCGACTGACCAGATCGTCGAGCAGGGCCAGCGCCTCGTCGGAATCGGTCAGGCTGGTCTGTGGCGGCTGTTTCGGCATCTCGCTTGTGCTTGGTTCGCTGGCGTGTGGTGTCGCGGCCCGGTCGCGCCGCGTCCCAACCTATATAGACATCTGCCAAGCCTTGCGCCAGCGGGGAGTCCTCGGCCGCGGGCGATCTCGGCCTGGTCGTAAAGCAAACTTCCTTGTTGCGCTTGTTCGGTCCCGACCGGATTACGTTGCGTTCACAAAATAGTGCCTTTGCCGGGTCCCGCCGTTCTGCTTCAATCATATTCGCAGTTGCGCATCTGAACGAATTGCATGACTATCAAGGGGTCAACATCCCGGGAGGAGAGAGTTTGCTTAGGAATGTCATGATTGCGGCCTTGCTGGTCGCGGGAAGCCTGGTCCTCGGTGCCACCGGTCAGTCGGCCCTGGCCGAGGGCAAGGCCCACTATCTGGCCATCCACGTGGACGAGAACGACAAGACCAAAATGAACATCGCGCTCAACAATGCGGCCAATGTCATCAAATATTACGAGGCGAAAGGCGAATCGGTGACGATCGAGATCGTCGCCCATGGGCCGGGGCTGCACATGTTCCGCGCGGACACGTCACCGGTGAAGGGCCGCATCGCGGCGATGTCGCTGGAGCATGAAAACCTTGCCTTTTCGGCGTGCGGCAACACGATAAGAGGCATGACCAAGAAGGAAGGCAAAGCACCGCAACTGATCAGCGAGGCGACCGTGGTGCCCTCCGGCGTTGTCCGGCTGATGGAGCTGCAAGAGGATGGCTGGACCTATGTCCGGCCTTAAACCTGATGTGTGAGAGAGGGGAAGACCCTCGCAGATCTACGGCGGGGCCCAGGCCCCGCCGTTTTGCGTCGGCGGTCCTTATTTCCAGATCGGCCTGCCGTCGCCGGGCAGACCGAGCTCGGGCCACATCGCCGAGACCTTCTCGATCACCGACTCCTCCATGCGGATCTTGCGGCCCCATTCGCGCCGTGTTTCCGGGGGCCACTTGTTGGTCGCATCCAGCCCGATCTTCGAGCCGAGGCCGGACTCCGGCGATGCGAAATCCAGGTAGTCGATCGGCGTGTTCTCGACAAGGGTGATGTCGCGCGCCGGATCCATCCGCGTCGAGATCGCCCACATGACGTCGGTCCACGACCGCGCGTCGATGTCGTCATCCACGACGACGACCCATTTGGTGTACATGAACTGCCGCAGATACGACCAGACACCCATCATCACCCGCTTGGCATGCCCCGGATAGGCCTTCTTCATCGAGACCACTGCGATCCGGTACGAGCAGCCCTCTGGCGGCAGCCAGAAATCGACGATCTCGGGGAATTGCTGCTGCAGCAATGGCACGAACACCTCGTTGAGAGCCTCGCCAAGAATGCTCGGCTCGTCGGGCGGCCGGCCGGTAAAGGTGGTCAGATAGATCGGGTCGCGGCGCATGGTGATCGCGGAGATCCGGAACACCGGGAATTGCTCCACCGAATTGTAATAGCCGGTATGGTCGCCGTAAGGTCCCTCGTCGGCGAACTCGTCCAGGGAGACGTGCCCTTCGAGCACGATCTCGGCATCGGCCGGAACTTTCAGCGGTACCGTCCTGCAATCGACGAGGGCGACCTTGCTGCCCCGCAGAAGCCCGGCGAACTGGTACTCCGACAGCGTGTCGGGTACCGGCGTGACCGCGGCGAGCAGGATGCCCGGATCGGCACCGATCACCACCGCCGCCGGGAACGGTTCCGTCCTTTCCGCCCTCCAGCGCGCATGGTGCTGGGCCCCGCCGCGATGCTTCAGCCAGCGCATCAGAGTCGTGTTCCGACCGGTCACCTGCATGCGGTATATGCCGAGATTGTGGTCATCGCTGCGGTGCCGGCCCGGACCCTTTGTCACCACCACCGGCCAGGTGATGAGCGGCCCCGGCTCGCCCGGCCAGCAGGTCTGGATCGGTAGCCTGGCAAGATCGATCTCACCGTCCTGCAGCACGATCTCCTGGCACGCCGCCCGACCGGTTGATTTCGGCTTCATCGCCATCACCGTCTTGACCATCGGCAGCATGTCGATCGCCTCGCGCCAACCACCCGGCGGCTCGGGCTGGCGCAGCAGGGCCAGCATTTCGCCCAGCTGGCGCAATTCATCGGGCTTGCGCTGCATGCCCAACGCGACCCGCTCCACGGTACCGAAGAGATTGGCCAGCACCGGCATGTCGTAGCGCCGGCCGTCGCCGTCGACGACGTTTTCGAAGAGCACCGCCGGACCACCGTGGGCCAGCAGCCGCGTCTGGATCTCGGTCATCTCGAGGTGGGGTGATACCGGCGCGGAGACACGGACAAGCTTGCTGTTCGATTCCAGGAGCTGGACGAAGTCGCGTAGGGACGAGTAGGACATGATTCCGGCCGGAGCTGTGCGTGCGATCCTATACAGACCCTCGCGGGCGTGCCGTCAAGGGTTCCGGTGGTTCAATGACCGATTATCATCGTGTATGAATGGCTCCGCCGCAAAATAGAGAGGGAAGGCCGTGTACATCACGCGCACCGTCGACGAAGACGATCGGGCCGACTTGCCGCAAGTCGCGGCGATCGATGTGCGCCATGCCTGAGCGCACGGCCAAGCTGAACCGCGCGCGCGGCTATCCGTACGCCATCCCGCCCGGCTCGTTTACGTGGCGCGGCGGATCTGTGGCGCCGTTCGAGCCGGGGGCGTGCGACGGGCGCACCCCGGTCCTTGCGGTCGGCTCCAACCAGTCGCCGCAGCAATTGACCCGGAAGTTCGGCGCTAGCGGGGAAATCCCGGTGCAGCGTGCACGGTTGTCGGAGTTCGACATCTATTATTCGGCGCATGTCACGGTCTATGGGTCGGTGCCCGCGATGCTGCAGCGCGCGCCCGGAACGGCCGTCACCTTGTCGGTCACCTGGCTCGACGACCGGCAGCTCGAGATCATGCACGACACCGAATTGCGGGCCGGAAACTATCGCTACGCAGTGATCGAGAATATCGATCTTGCGCTCGATTGCGGGAAAAGCCTCGGGGACATTCACCTCTATGTCGGGGTGAACGGGCAGCTCATGCATGAGGGCAACGCGGTCGCGCTGCAGGTTGTGCCGGCCGAGGGCCGGCGCCCGAAGGCATTGACCACGGCCGAGGTGCTGGAAATCGTACGTGAGCGGGTTGCGCCGAACGTCGGCGCGCAGGACTTCGTCCTCAAGCTCGTCGACGACCCGGGATTTCGGACCGCCTGCACCGAGGCCATCGCAGTCGACTCGGTGCCGTTCGCGCATCCGACCAGCGATCCGAAGATCTGAGACCGGCGGGCCCGCCCGCCGGCACAGGACGCGGTTCCCCATATGCATCCGAGGGCTCGTCGGCCGAGCCTCGGATGCGACTGGTCAGGACCCGGAATGCCGCAGGTTGTGGGCCGCAATGACGGTGCCGTCCTCGACGACGACCTCGACCTTCCAGTCCCCCATCCATTCCGACGGCAGCGTCTTCTGCGAGTATACCCTCCAGCGCGGCCCGCGGATCTTGAATGACAGTTCGAATCTGACCTCGCCATTGTAGATCCAGCGGTGGCTGGCCGTGGTTCCCTCGAAGTCGCTGAACTCGGTAAAAAAGAACACGCTGCCGGTGTTGCTGTCGATCGTGGTAATCTCGTCGACCGGCTCGCGGTCGAGAACCGCCGAGGTGAACTGTGCGCGGGTTACCGTGCCTTCCGCCGCGAATGCCGCGCTCGTCGCGACCGCCATGAACGCGATGACCGCGAGCGATCCGATTAGCCGTTTCATCGGGTCCTTCCTCCATAGTCGGTACAAATACCTTCAAATGCCTGTGTAGCGCATACAGATTAAGCGGTGCTTAACGCTACACCGCGGCGTGCCGTGACAAGCTGGCTCCAATCCGCTATCACAGGCGGCGCCGGCGGCCGGCCGGCCGTGGATGCAACAGCGAGGTTCCATGAGTTACCATTTCAGCAAGACCGTCGACCGGCCTTTCGAACAGGCCATCGACGACGTCACGCAGGCCCTGCAGAGCGAGGGATTCGGCGTCCTGACGACGATCGACGTGAAGACGACCTTGAAGAAGAAACTGGATGTCGATTTCCCGCCCTATACCATTCTTGGCGCCTGCAACCCGCAATATGCCTATCGTGCGCTGCAGGCCGAGAGCAAGATCGGCACCATGCTGCCCTGCAACGTGATCGTGCGGCAGAACGAGGCTGGCAGCGTCGAGATCTCCGCGGTCGATCCGATCGCATCCATGGCGGCCATCGATAATCCGGAACTCGGCGAGATCGCGACGACGGTCCAGGCGCTTCTCAAGAAGGTTGTCGACAAAGTCTAGGCGTGCTTGACCGGCCGGTGTTCAGACCCGGCCGGACAGGACGATCCCGGCGAGCAGGATAAGACCGAACCACTTGTTCGACTTGAACTTGGCCAAGCAATCGCGGGGCGAGTCGATATCGACCGTTGCGGCCTGCCAGGCAAGCTGCATTGCCGCTGCAGCAAGGCCGGCATAGTAGGGCCAGCTCAAATCCGCGAGCCAGCCCGAGGCGCTGAGCAGCAGCACCGTGATGGCGTAAAACGCCCAGAGGAAGGGGCGCGTGTCGCGGCCAAGCCGCCGCGCGGACGATTTGACGCCGATCAACGCGTCGTCTTCCTTGTCCTGGTGGGCGTAGATCGTATCGTATCCCAGCGTCCAGAAGAATCCAGCGGCGTACATCGCCAGCGGCGCACCATCGAGGCTGCCCGCTACCGCAGCCCAACCGACCAGGGCGCCCCAGTTGAAGGTCAGGCCAAGCCATGCCTGCGGCCACCAGGTGATCCGTTTCATGAACGGATAGGGCAAGACGAGCGCCATCGAAGCGACCCCGACGGCGATCGCAAAGGGATTGAATGTCGCAAGCACGAGTAGGCCCGCCAGCAGCAGCAGGGCCATGAACACGAACGCGCCGCGCACGCTGATCTGACCGCTGGGGATCGGTCGTGTGGCGGTCCGTGCGACCTTCGCGTCGAATTCGCGGTCGGTGATGTCGTTCCAGGTGCAACCGGCGCCCCGCATCACCGTGGCGCCAAGGGCAAACAACAGGAAATACCAGGGGTCGGGCCAGGCCGGCCGCGGATCCGAGGCCGCGGCGAGGGCGGTGCTCCACCAGCACGGCAGCAACAGCAGCCAGGTTCCGATCGGCCTGTCCAGCCGCGCCAGCCGGATCCATGGGCGCGATTGTTTGGGGGCCAGCCGGTCGACCCAGCCGGCGCTCGGGATGTCGGACGCATCTGCTCCGCTTTGTGCGCCGTCATTCATCGGCTAATCTTGCCGCGCCGGCGTCCGCCGGACAAGCACCGATGGGCGGCAGAACGCAGGAATCGAAAATGACCGACAGGCCCGATACGCGGCTGTTTGTGGAGGATCGGCTTGCTGCCGGAACCCGGATCGTGCTCGGTCGCGGCCAGACGCACTACCTGGCAAATGTGTTGCGGCTTGGGCCGGGCGCCGTCGTCGCGCTGTTCAACGGGCGGCACGGCGAATGGCAAGCGCGAATCGAATCCCTGCGGAAAGGCGGCGGGATCGTGGCGGTGGAAACGCTCTGCCGTGAACAGCACCGGGAGCCCGATCTGTGGCTCGTATTCGCTCCGGTCAAGCGCGTGCCGCTCGCCTTCATTGTGCAGAAGGCCACGGAGCTTGGCGTTTCCGAACTGATTCCCGTGGTCACCCGCCGCACCGTCGTCGGTCGGATCAAGCGTGAGCGGATGGAGGCAACAGCGATCGAGGCGGCGGAGCAGAGCGAGCGCTTGACCGTCCCGCGGGTCCGTGACGCGGAGCCGATGATGCGCGTATTCGATGCCTGGCCGACGGGTCGGCCACTGCTGTTGTGTGCCGAATCCGGTCCTGCCGAGCCGATTCAAGACGCTCTTCGGCAGTTGGAGACGGACACGCCGGGAGCGATCCTGATCGGGCCCGAAGGCGGTTTCGAAGAGACGGAGCTTGACGCCCTGCGGAAACTCCCTTTTGTTACCGCGGTCGGCTTGGGGCCACGCATCCTTCGGGCCGACACGGCGGCGCTGGCGGCGCTTGCATGCTGGCAGTCCGCGCTCGGAGACTGGCGTCTGAAGCCGGACGGGCGAATGCATGAGACTGCGAACGGGCGGGATTGAGCAAGATGTCAGGACCATCGAGCGCCGGCGGCAGCCCGGTAACCAGCAAACGGCAACTCATCGAGTACCTGGAGCGCGGCTGCAAGCCGCGCGAGGCCTGGCGGATCGGCACCGAACACGAGAAATTCGTCTACGATCTGAAGGGTCATCGCCCGCTTGCCTATGAAGGTCGCCCCGGGATCCGCGCGCTGCTCGAGGGATTGGAGCGGTACGGCTGGGAGCCCGTTTTAGAGAACGCAAATATCATCGCGCTGCGCATGGCGGACGGCTGTTCGATCACACTTGAGCCGGGTGGCCAGTTCGAGCTGTCGGGCGCGCCGCTGCAGAACATCCATCAGACCTGCAGCGAGGTGAATGAGCATCTGCGGCAGGTCAAGGAGGTCTGCGGCGAGATGGGGGCGGGCATGATCGGCCTCGGGTTCCAGCCCAAGGCCGGCCGGGAGGACATCTCCTGGATGCCGAAGGGTCGCTACGCGATCATGCGGCGCTATATGCCGACCCGTGGCGCGCTGGGTCTGGACATGATGACCCGGACCTGCACGGTGCAGGTCAATCTCGATTTCTCGTCCGAGGCCGACATGGTGAAGAAGTTCCGTGTCGCGCTGGCCCTCCAGCCGGTGGCAACGGCCCTGTTCGCCAATTCGCCGTTCAGCGAAGGCAGGCCCAACGGCTATCTGAGCTATCGCAGCCAGGTCTGGACCGATACCGACCCGGACCGCTCCGGCATGCTCCCGTTCGTGTTCGAGGACGGGTTCGGCTTCGAGCGCTGGGTCGATTATCTGCTCGACGTGCCAATGTACTTCGTCTACCGGGACGGGTCGTATATTGATGTCGCCGGCCGGTCGTTCCGGGATTTCATGGCCGGTCGCCTCGAGGGCTTCGACGGTGAGCCTCCCGGAATCGGTGACTGGGCCGACCACATTACCACCGCCTTCCCGGAAGTCCGGCTCAAGCACTACTTGGAGATGCGCGGCGCCGATGGCGGCCCGTGGGGGCGATTGTGCGCATTGCCGGCCCTTTGGGTGGGCCTTCTGTACGACGATGCGGCGCTGGAGGCGGCTTGGGATTTGTGCCGCGACTGGTCGATGGAGGAGCGCGAGATGCTGCGGGCCGAGGCGCCCCGCACCGCGCTGAAGACCCCGTTTCGGGCCGGCACGCTGCAGGATCTGGCGAAGGAGGTCCTGGCGGTGGCCAGGCAGGGCCTGACCTCCCGTGCCGCGCCGGATCATTTCGGCGAAGACGAAGCACATTTCCTCAATGAGTTGCACGAAATCGCCGAAACCGGGATCACCCCGGCCGAACAATTGCTCGACGCGTACGAGCATCGCTGGAACGGCAGCATCGAGCCTCTGTTCGACGAGTACGCCTACTAGGATCCGCAGGCATCACGGTCGCGAAACCGTGGCCGGTCGACGGCCGTCCGGCACGGGCCACCGGCCCGCGCGCCCGCTACCGAAAGGTTGTCCCGGATCTGTTAGCCACCGCGGAAATACAACAGCGCGAATACGGTCGCCACGGCAATCACGGTCGACAACGCTGTGGACGAGCTCGCCAGCGCCGCGCCCTGCTGCGACCGGCTGGCCATGTTGTGCATGTTGAAGCCGACCGGCATCGCCGCGAGCAACGCCGCCACCCAGGCCCAATTGTTGAGGCCGAGCAGCGGCCCGGCTATGAACCAGACAATCAGCGGGTGGGCGACCAGCTTCAATGCGGACACCGCGGCCGCTTCGGGCATCTGGCCGGCGAACCGGTAGCGGACCATCATGCCGCCGAGACCGAACAGCGCCGCCGGCAGAACCGCGTTCCCCAAGATTCGGAGGATGCTGTTCACCGTACCGGGCAATTGTCCCGGGTCGATCGCGCTGTAGAGAACCCCTGCCACCAGCGCGATGAAGATCGGGTTCTTGGCCTGGCTCAGCAGGGTCTGCCAGATCGCGCCGGGAAGCTCGCCGGCCCGGCCCGCGCGAATCCGGCTGACCAAGGTCAACAGGATCGCCATGATCAGCCCGTGCAGGCCGATGATGAGCAGCAGCGGCGTGACCCATCGCGTCCCGAGCAGCAGCAGAACCGCCGGCACGCCTAGCAGGATGACATTGGCGTGCGACGCGCCGACCGCAAAGATGTGCTGCTCGGCCCGTTCCTTTGCGAACGCGAATTTCGCGACGACGATGCCCAGCAACATGACCAGCAACGCGCCGCCGTAGTACCCGAGCAGGAGTTTCCAGATGAATTGCAGATTGCCGGGAATATCGCTGATCGCCAGGTTGCGGAATATCAGGGCGGGCAGCGCCACGGCGAAGACGAATCTGGTCACGCCTTCATTCGCGGCCTGGCTGACGAAATCGAATCGCACGGCCGCGTATCCGAGGCCGACGATGATCATTACGGGGAGCATCTGCAGGACGATCGCTTCCATATGGGCTCTCCTTTACACCGCCGGATCACGTGCCGGCAGGCGACATGGGTCCGCGCGCTGGCGCCTCGGGGGGCCAGCCGCCCAAGCATCGTCCCGCTGCGTTAACGTGAGGTTAATCGAGGCGCGCCGTCGGGCCGGCGGGCGCTGTGGTCAGGGCCTTAAGAACAGCGAGTCGCCGCGCACTTCGTATCCCGACAAACGGTCAAGGAAACTCATGCCGAGCAGCGACTCCGACATCGCCGCATCGTTCACGGATGCGGCAACCCCATGGAAGCGGATTGATCCCACCGCGACGCTCTGCAGCGTAACCGCGGCACCGCGGCCGATGCCGTTGGCGGTCTGATAGATGCGGTCGTAGGTCAGGGTTGACGGTGCGAATCCGAGCCGTCGCGCATCGGCCGGGCTGAGCACGATTTCGCTGGCTCCGGTATCGACAAGAAAGCGAATCGGGCGGCCGTTCACCTCCGCGTCGATATAGAAATGGCCGTCTGCGCCCCGGCGGAACGCAAGCTCGCCACTGGCGAGCATCTGGCTGCGCGATGGCTCGAGCTCGCCGAGAATTCGGTTGCCGACCATCATTAGCTCGCCGCGAAAACCGTAAACGGCGACCAGCCCGGCGACGACGGCCGCCCAGATCGCAAGATCCCTGACCGCCTTGCCCAGATTGAGCGTTCTGCTCGCCAGGATGCCGCTGGCGACCAGCGCGAGGATCGCCAGCCAGCGGATGAAATCGGCCGTCGCCCCGGGCGTATCAATCGCGCCCGGATGACGACCCGATAGCCAGATGAACAGCCCGGTCAGCCCGATCGCGATCGCTACGACAATCAGCCAGCGCCGGCCGCGCGATCGGCCGCCGCGCCACGCGCCGCCGCCATCGGGCGGATCGCGGCGCGGTGTCGGTGGTATGTGCGACATGTGCCGTGGGCATGCGTGCGGTTGGAGGAAAGATCCGTTCAGGCGGCCGTGCCGCCGACCGTCAGGCCGTCGACGCGGATCGTTGGCTGACCGACCCCGACCGGCACGCCCTGACCATCCTTGCCGCAGGTGCCGATGCCCGGGTCGAGCGCCATGTCGCTGCCGATCATCGAAACGCGGGTCAGCACGTCGGGTCCGTTGCCGATCAGGGTGGCGCCCTTGACCGGCGCGCCAAGTCTGCCGTTCTCGATTAAATACGCCTCGGTGCAGCTGAACACGAACTTGCCGCTGGTGATGTCGACCTGCCCGCCGCCGAAATTGACCGCGTACAGCCCCTTTTTTACCGAACCCAGGATTTCCGCCGGATCCTCGGTTCCGGCCAGCATGTAGGTGTTGGTCATGCGCGGCATCGGCGCATGCGCAAAGGACTGGCGGCGGCCGTTGCCGGTTGGCTTCATGCCCATCAGCCGCGCATTCTGCCGGTCCTGCATGTAGCCGACCAGGATTCCGTCCTCGATCAGCGTCGTGCTGCTCGTCGGCGTACCCTCGTCGTCGACCGACAGCGAGCCGCGCCGGTCGGCCAGCGTGCCGTCGTCGACGACGGTCACCCCCGACGCGGCGACCCGCTCGCCCATCAACCCAGCGAAGGCCGAGGTCTTCTTGCGGTTGAAATCGCCCTCGAGGCCGTGGCCGATTGCCTCGTGCAGCAGGATGCCCGGCCAGCCGGGACCCAGTACCACGTCCATCTCGCCGGCCGGCGCCGGAACCGATTCCAGATTGACCAGCGCTTGGCGCAAGGCTTCGTCGACCTGGTCCTTCCAGATCTCGGGATCGAAGAACGCCCGGAATCCGAATCGCCCGCCGGCGCCATAGCTGCCGCTTTCCATGCGCTCACCGTCGCCGACCACCACCGACACGCTGAGCCGAACCAGCGGGCGAATGTCGCCGACCCGGTCACCGCTGCTGCGGATGATCTGGACCGCCTGCCATTCCCCGGCGAGCGCGGCGGTCACCTGGCGCACGCGGCTGTCCTTCGCCCGCGCGTACGAATCGATCTCGGTCAGCAGCCGGACCTTGTCCTCGAACGCAAATCCGCCCAGCGGGTTTTCGTCGCTGTAGAGGCTGCGGTTGGTGCCGGTCGGTGGCACCGACATGGTTCCGCCATGACCCGCGTGCACCGCCTTGACGGTGTCAGCCGCGCGTGCGATCGCCGCCTCGCTGAGGTCGCTCGCATGGGCATAGCCGATCGCTTCGCCGGCGATCGCCCGCAAGCCGAAACCCTGCGCGGTATCGAAGCTGGCGCTGCGAATCTTGCCGTCGTCGAAGGATACCGCTTCCGACTGGCAATATTCCAGGTACAGCTCGCCGTCATCGGCACCACTCAGCGCGTCGTCGACAAGTTTCTCGACCGCCGTGCGATCCAGCTCGGTGCGCTCGAAGAACAGCTGGTCCGTCTGGCTGAGGTCACTCATGATTCCTCTTCCACATTATTCACCATTGCCGCAGGGCCTCAGTCTGCTTTACACCATTATATAGGGCAATGGCCCCATTTTTCCGCCTTCCCGATCGCACAGCGCGCTGTCCTTGATGCCGAACTTCAGAGAACACGGCTTGCGCCATAGTCTCGTCAACGAAGTGCACGCCCGGCCCTTCGAGAGCTTGAACGCGCCGGTGCGCGTGTCCCATTTGGCCTGGCTGACTGGTGAAGATGCGGCGACGGCCGACCGCGAGCAGCTGGCCGATCTGTGCCGACGCTTCGACGTGTCACCGCCGACGCAGGAGGTCAACCATTACTCGGTTGAGCTCGGCCCCGTCCGCTGTCGCTGGGAACGGCACACCGAGTTCACCAGCTACACCTTCTTCTGCCAGGGCGCGCCGCCAGAGTCGTTCCAGGCGCCGGCGAGCGATCAGGTGCCGGCCGACTGGCTCGCCGCATGCCCGGGCGAGCTACTGGTTGCCTGCCATCTTCTCCTCCAACCCGCGGGCGACTCCGAGGGCGGCTCGACGGAACCGCACCAGTTCCTTGTCGAGGACAGTGTCGCCGGGAGCCTGATGGCCGGCGGCAACGCGGAGGCGTGGACCGATTTCCGGCTGCACGAGGACGGCTTCGGGCGCATCCTTGTCCGCGATCGCGGCTTGCGGGCGCGCCAGGCCGGGCGGCTCGTGCAACGGCTGCTGGAGATAGAGACCTACCGCCTGCTGGCGCTGCTGGCGCTGCCTCTGGCCCGCGACGCCGGTCCGGAAATCAGCGATATCGCCGGACGGTTGATGACCATCACCGATGGCATGACCCGGCTCGAGCGGCTCGCGGAGCAGCGCAGCATGGTCGAGCAGCTGACGACGCTCGCCGCGCGGCTCGAGCGCCTCGCCTCGACCAACACCTATCGATTCAGCGCCGCCGCCGCCTACTACGCGCTGACCGAGAAACGCATCGCCGAACTGCGCGAGGCGCGGATCGAGGGTCTCCAGACGATCGGCGAATTCATGGAGCGACGCATGGCTCCCGCCAT
Organism: Rhodospirillales bacterium; assembly: GCA_020356105.1. Classification (GTDB taxonomy): domain Bacteria; phylum Pseudomonadota; class Alphaproteobacteria; order UBA8366; family JADFVY01. The sequence goes on from CP070634.1 coordinate 3,256,518, forward strand.
GCGCAGTTGCGAGGCGATCGCTGCGCGCCAGGACAGGCTCGCCGACCGGATCGCGCGGGCGACGTCGATGCTGCGAACCCGCGTCGACATTGCGATGGAGGAGCAGAACCGGAATCTTCTGCAGTCGATGGACCGGCGCGCCAAGCTGCAGCTGCGGTTGCAGGAGACCGTCGAGGGGCTCTCGGTCGCTGCGATTAGCTACTACCTCGTCGGGCTGGTCGGCTACGCGGCCAAGGGCGCTTCGGCCGCCGGTCTTGCGGTGCCGGTCGATCTCGTCGTCGGGTTGTCGATCCCTGCGGTCGTGCTGCTGGTCTGGGGGGCCGTCCGAAGGGTGCGCAAGCGGCTCGGCAGAAGCGCCGGCGACGCGCGGCCATGATGTATGTCAACAATTGTCCGAATTCGGTTGCGACAAAATGTCGCGCCGCGTATTGATGGGCAAAACCTGTGTTTTCGTATGGAAATCGGCCAGCCAGATTGGCCACGCCGCGATCCGGGACAAGGGGGCTGCGTCGGTGATGCTTGATCGCCGGCGATGACCGAATAGAATGCCGCCGAAAAATCGAGCCGGAAATCGCCCGGGTCCTAGAGGACAGGGTGTACCCCGGCCCTTATGGTTGGTTCAGAGACGGGAGAAATCACCGTGACAATGCGACTCGCCGCGCTGGCGGCATTGTTTCTCGCGATCCTGGGTGGGCCCGCGCTGGCGGCGGAGCCGTTGCCCTGGCAGATTGGCTTTCAGGAACCGGCTTCGCCCACGATGGAGGCGATCAGCGGGTTTCACACGGGGCTGTTGTGGCTGATAACGGCGATTTCGCTGTTCGTTCTGGTGCTGCTGCTGGTGGTGATCTTCCGCTTCCGCGAGAGCCGCAATCCGACACCGTCCCGAACCACGCATAACACGCTGCTCGAGGTGGTGTGGACCGTTGTTCCGGTGATCATCCTCGTTATCCTCTTCATCCCGTCCTACCGGGTCATGGTCTTCGCGGACCGGGCGGAGAATGCGGACATGACGTTGAAGGTGATCGGCCATCAATGGTACTGGAGCTACCAGTATCCGGACCACGGCAACTTCACGTTCGACGCCCTGCTGGTGCCCGAAGAGGACCTCGAGGACAAGAGCAAGCGTCTCCTGGAGACGGACAACCGGGTCGTGTTGCCGGTTGGCAAGAAGATCCGGCTGCTGCTGACCGCCGATGACGTGCTTCATTCGTGGGGCGTGCCGGCGCTCGGGATCAAGCTGGATACGGTGCCCGGCCGCCTGAACGAGACATGGGTCGAGATCAGCCGGGAGGGCGTGTATTACGGCTTCTGTTCCGAACTCTGCGGTGTGAACCACGCCTATATGCCGATCGCGATCGAGGCTGTCAGCGAGGCGGAATTCGACGCCTGGGTGGAAAAGGCCCAGGAGGAATTTGCCCGGGTCGACGGACCGCCGGCGGATGGGCCGGTCAGCGTGGCGCAGACCACGCCGGTCGAGTAACGCGGCGCAAAGACAGAATAGAGGGATAGAGGTATAGACATGGCCGAAGCGATCTCAGGCGCGCACGCGCACGACGAACATCACACCCCGACCGGCTGGCGACGCTGGCTCTATTCGACCAACCACAAGGACATCGGTACAATGTACCTGATCCTGGCGTTTATCGCCGGTCTGGTCGGTCTTGCCGCGTCGGTCTACATGCGCATGGAACTGCAGGAGCCAGGTGTGCAGTACATGCAGCAGGACGGCGTCCCGAACGGCCATCTCTGGAACGTCGTAGTGACGGCGCACGGTCTGATCATGGTGTTCTTCGTCATCATGCCGGCGCTGATCGGCGGCTTCGGCAACTGGTTCGTGCCGCTGATGATCGGCGCCCCCGACATGGCCTTCCCGCGGATGAACAACATCAGTTTCTGGCTGTTGCCGCCGGCGCTGACGCTGCTTATTCTGTCGGCGCTGATCGGGGGCGGGGCCGGCACCGGATGGACGATCTATCCGCCGCTCTCGAGCGCGCTCGGCCACCCCGATGCCGCCGTCGACCTTGCGATCTTCTCGCTGCATCTCGCCGGTGCGTCGTCGATCCTCGGTGCGATCAACTTCATCACCACGATCTTCAACATGCGGTCGCCGGGCATGACCCTGCACAAGATGCCGCTGTTCGTATGGTCGATCCTCGTCACAGCGTTCCTTCTGGTGCTGTCGCTGCCGGTGCTTGGCGGCGCCATCACGATGCTGCTGACCGACCGCAATTTCGGTACCACCTTCTTCATTCCGGCCGGCGGCGGGGATCCGGTACTTTTCCAGCATCTGTTCTGGTTCTTCGGCCATCCCGAGGTCTACATCATGATCCTGCCGGCCTTCGGGATCATGAGCCAGATCATCTCGACCTTCTCGCGCAAGCCGATCTTCGGGTATCTGGGGATGGCCTATGCGATGGTCGCGATCGGCTTCGTCGGGTTCATCGTCTGGGCGCACCACATGTACACGGTCGGCATGGACATCGACCTGCGGATTTACTTCACCGCGGCGACGATGGTGATCGCGGTGCCGACCGGCGTGAAAATCTTCAGCTGGATCGCGACCATGTGGGGCGGCTCGATCCGGTTTGATACGCCGATGCTGTGGGCGACCGGCTTCATCTTCCTGTTCACCGTCGGCGGCGTCACCGGCGTCGTGCTGGCCAATGCCGGCATGGATGTCGCGCTGCACGACACCTATTACGTGGTCGCCCATTTCCACTACGTGCTGTCGATCGGCGCCGTGTCCGCGATCTTCGCCGGCATCTACTACTGGTGGCCGAAGATGACCGGCCGCATGTACAACGAGAGTTGGGGCAAGATCCAGTTCTGGACCGCGTTCGTCGGCATCAACCTGACCTTCTTCCCGATGCATTTCTCGGGCCTCGCGGGCATGCCGCGCCGCTACATCGATTACCCCGACGCGTTCGCGGGCTGGAACATGGTGTCGTCCTACGGCTCTTACATCACGGCGGCCTCGACGGTCCTCTTCATTGCCATCATGGTGCACTCGTACTTCCGTGGACGGCAGGCCGAGGCGAACTATTGGGGCGAGGGGGCGACGACCCTTGAATGGACGGTCAACTCGCCGCCGCCGTTCCACACGTTTGAAGAGCAGCCGGTGATTCGCTGACGGGGCGGGGCGGAAGTTCGATGTCCGACAGTCTCTATACGGCGACGTCGCGCCGCGACGGCGCCCCGGGCGCCGCCGGCGACTTTGTCGCGCTTCTCAAGCCACGTGTGATGTCACTCGTGGTCTTCACCGGCTTCGTCGGAATGCTGATCGCTCCGGGGACGATCCACCCGGTTCTGGCGGCGGTCGCGGTGCTGTGCATCGCCGTCGGATCGGGAGCGGCCGGGGCCATCAATATGTGGTACGACCGCGACATCGATGCGGTGATGGCGCGCACGCGGCACCGCCCGATCCCGTCCGGCCGCATCGCTGCTGGCGAGGCGCTCGGCTTCGGCATCTTCCTGTCCGTCGCGTCGGTGGCCATGATGGGCTTGATGGTGAACTGGGCGGCGGGCTCGCTGCTGGCCCTGGCGATCCTGTTCTACGTCTTCGTCTACACCGTCTGGCTGAAGCGGCGGACGCCGCAGAACATCGTGATCGGCGGCGCCGCCGGGGCCTTTCCGCCGATGATCGGTTGGGCGGCGGTTACCGGCTCGGTCTCGGTCGAATCGGTCGCACTGTTCGCGCTGATCTTCTTCTGGACGCCACCGCATTTCTGGGCTCTGTCGCTCTATCGCTGTGGCGACTACCACGATGCGGGGGTGCCGATGCTGCCGGTCGTGGCCGGCAAAGCGGTGACAAAGCGGCAGATGCTCTTTTACACCGTGCTGTTGATGCCGGTGGCCCTGGCGCCGACCATGCTCGGCATGGCCGGTTGGATCTACGGTGCGTCCTCGATCGTGCTCGGCCTCGGCTTTGTGCTCGCCGCGTTGGCGGTGCTGCGCAGCGATGCCGATGCACCGGCCAGGCGGATGTTCGGCTACTCGTTGTTCTATCTTGCTGGCCACTTTGCTCTGTTGTTGATCGACGGTTCGGCGGGACTCTCTGGGTAATGGACCAATGGTGTCGCTCGTGACGCATGAACAGGGAGCACCCCGCGGCGGGGGCCGCGACGGGCGCGGCGGCGGCGACCGACGGCGCCGGTTGCGAAGCCGCAACATCGCGGTGGCGGCGGTTCTCGCCGCGATGGTCGTGCTGTTCTATGTTGTCGCCATCGTCAAGATGAGCGGGGGCTGAAGCATGGGGCCCGCAGCCAGGCGCCGCAACCGGCGGACGATGATCGCGTTGTTCGGCGTGGTCGCCGGCATGGTCGGTCTCGCCTTCGCCTCGGTGCCTCTCTACGACCTGTTCTGCCGCGTCACCGGCTTCGGCGGCACGCCTGGGACTGCTCAAGCACCGGCCGACGCGGTTCTCGAGCGATCGATCACGGTGCGCTTCGATGCGGGCGTCAATTCCGTGTTGCCATGGCGGTTTGCGCCGGCCCAAGGACCGATGACCGTGCGCGTCGGCGAGACGGCGCTGGCGTTCTATCGCGCGCAGAACATGGCCGCGGGGCCGACGACCGGCACGGCGGCCTACAATGTCACGCCGCTGAAGGCGGCGAAGTACTTCGACAAGATCGACTGCTTCTGCTTTTCGGAGCAGCGACTGGAAGCGGGGCAGACGGTCGATATGGCCGTATCCTTCTTCATCGATCCGGCGATTGTCGAGGACCGCAATCTCGACGAGGTGAACACGATAACCCTGTCTTACACCTTCTTCCCCCTGCACGGCACGGAGGGTGGCGCGGTTGCCGCCCATACCGCGGCGGCGGCGGGCGAATCGGTGCAATGACCGGGGATCGCAGGCATTAATCGATACGAAACGGTACAAACGAGGAAACACAGAATGAGCGGCGCAGCCAAGCACGATTTTCATATGGTGGAACCGAGCCGCTGGCCCATGGTCGGCTCGATCGCGGCGTTTTCCCTGACCTTCGGGCTGGTTCTCTACATGCACCCCGAGATGCTCGGCGGGATCGGCGAGGCGCTCGGTATCCTGACGATTGTGCCGGGCCTGGTCCTGCTTGCGGTGACGATGTTCGGCTGGTGGACTGACGTGGTCAGGGAGGCCACCTTCGAGGGGCATCACACGCCTGTCGTCCAGCTCGGCCATCGCTACGGCATGATGCTGTTCATCGCCTCGGAGGTGATGTTCTTCGCCGCCTTCTTCTGGGCCTTCTTCAACTCAAGCCTGTTCCCCAAGGTCGACCCGGCGGTGTGGCCGCCAGAGGGTATCGAGACCTTTCATTGGTACACGATCCCGCTGGTCAATACGCTGATCCTGCTGAGTTCGGGCGTTACCGTCACGGTCGCGCATCACAAGCTGCGCGAGGGCGACCAGCCGGGCACAGTGCGCTGGCTGTTGTTCACGATCATTCTCGGCATACTGTTCACGTCGCTGCAGGCCTACGAATATGTGTATGCGCCGTTCAGTTTCACCGACGGCATCTACCCGTCGACCTTTTTCATGGCCACCGGCTTCCACGGCGCCCATGTGATTATCGGCACCACCTTCCTGACGGTCTGCCTGTTCCGTGCGATGAAAGGACACTTCAAGCCCGAGCATCATTTCGGGTTCGAGGCCGCGGCGTGGTACTGGCATTTCGTCGACGTGGTCTGGTTATTCCTGTTCACCTGCGTCTACGTCTGGGGCAGCTGAGCTTGCTTTCGCCCGATTTCGCCGGGGCACGGGAGCTCGCCTGATGGAGCCCCGTGCGCCGGTTTCGGTGATGCGTGCCGGGCTGCTGTGTCGCTGCCCGCGTTGCGGCGAGGGGCGGCTGTTCGTTGATGTGCTGCATTTTCTGAGGGTTGCGGAAAACTGCGAGATTTGCGGCCTTGATCTCAGGCCCGAGGATAGCGGTGACGGCCCCGCCGTGTTCGTCATGTTCCTAACGGGCCCCCTCGTGGTGGCCCTGGCGATCCTGGTGGAAGTGCTGTTCCGCCCACCTCTGTGGCTGCATGCGCTGCTGTGGGCCCCGACGGTGCTGATTGCCTCGATCGCGCTTCTGCGGCCGCTCAAGGCCACGCTGATCGCCCTGCAATACCGGCACAGGGCAGGCGAGGGCGGGAAGAATACCTTTACATAACAGCGACATCGTCTTATCTCGGTGTCCATGTGAGAGCGTAGCGGAAGGTCCCGGTCTTGACCTTGCGAGCGACATTCTGGCCCACCGTCATAACCGTGCCGGCACTCGCGGTGCTGGTGGCTCTCGGCGGCTGGCAACTGCACCGGATGCAGTGGAAGACGGCTCTGATCGGGGAGCTGCAGGTTCGCGGAGCGGCGTCGCCGATCCCGCTTCCTCTCGACACCAGGATTCCGACAGAGGACCTCCTGTATCGGCCGGTTCGCGTCACCGGACGATTCATCCATGACGCCGAGTCGTATCTGCTCAACCGCGTTCGCGACGGGACGCCGGGAATACATGTCGTCACGCCTTTCGTCCGCGCCGACGGAGGACCCACGCTGCTCGTCAATCGCGGCTGGGTGCCACTGGATTGGCCGCAAAACCGCGGAGGCGCTGCGGCCAGCGAAGACCGCGAGGTCGTGGTCACCGGAGTTATCCGCGCCCCCGAGCCGCCCGGCTGGTTCACGCCGGAGAACAATCCGGAGCGTAACGAGTGGTACTATCTGGATCTGTCGGCCATGGCCGAATCGGTCGGGGTGCTGCCGTTCGTTGATTATTACATCTACGCGACGGGCGAGGCGTTCGTAGACAACAAGCCGGAGGAGGCCGGGACCGCGGCCGGCGCTGGCGGGACCGCACAACCCACAGCGGCCGAAACACATGCCGCATCCGCTTTTCCGGTCCCCAATACCTGGCGCGTCGATCTGCCAAACAATCATCTGTCCTATGCGCTGACCTGGTTTGCCCTCGCGGCGGCGCTGCTGGTGATCTACTTCGTCTATCACGCGCGACAGGCGCCGCGAACGACCGTGGACGATAGCGGTTGACCCCGGGATTTGAAGCCTATGCCCGCCTCGAAGAGGCGTTCCGGCGGCACGCGCTGATCGAGGAGACGATCGGTGTGCTGCACTGGGACATGGCCGTGATGATGCCGCCGGGCGGAGCCCGGGCGCGCGCCGAACAGATCGCCGATCTTCGGGTCTTGGCCCACGATATGCTGACCCATGAGCGGTTGGCAGAGGACCTTGCGGCGGCCGAATCGGACGCGACGGGCCTGGACTCGTGGCAGGCCGCAAATCTGCGCGAGATGTGGCGAATCTGGCATCACGCCAACGCCCTCCCATCGGACCTGGTTGCTGCGCGGTCACGGGCGACTTCCGAATGCGAGACGGTCTGGCGCACGGCCCGGCCGAGGTCGGATTTTCGTGCGCTGCGGCCCAGCCTGGAAGAAGTGGTGCGCCTGACGCGCGAGGCGGGGGTGGCCAAATCGGAGGCATTCGGCCGGCCCCTGTACGACGCGCTGATGGACGAATACGAGCCGGATGCTGACGCCCGGCGGGTGATCGTCATGCTCGAGGATTATGCCGCCTTCTTGCCGGCGTTCCTCGACGAGGTTCTGGCGACCCAGGCTCGCAGATGCGTGCCGGCGGAGCCTCCCGGGCCATTCTCCGTCGCCGATCAAAAACGGCTCTGTCGGCTTATGGCCGAAACGGTCGGCCTGGATTTCGACAGCGCCCGCATGGATGAGAGCCTGCATCCCTTTTCGACCGGCATCGCCGACGACAGCCGGATCACCACCCGGTACAACAAGGCCGATTATTCCGAGGCCCTGATGGGCGTGCTGCACGAATCGGGTCACGCGATGTATGAGCGGGGTCTGCCGCGCGACTGGCACCGGCAGCCGGTTGGGGACGCACGCGGCATGACATTGCACGAGAGCCAGTCGCTGCTGATCGAGATGCAGATCTGCCGCTCGCGCCGCTTTTTCGAATGGGCGGCGCCGGTCATCGCCAAGGCATTTCGGGCGAGTGGTCCTGCCTGGACACCGGACAACCTGTATCGACTCGCCACGCGTGTGCGTCCGGGCTTCATTCGGGTCGATGCTGACGAAGTCACCTATCCCGCCCATATCGTGCTGCGCACGCGGCTGGAGATGGCCCTCATGGCGGGTGATCTCGTCGTGGCGGACCTTCCTGGCGCCTGGCGCGACGGTCTGACCGAGCTGCTGGATATAACACCGCCGGACGATCGGCTCGGCTGCATGCAGGACGTCCACTGGCCGGATGGCAATTTCGGTTATTTCCCGACCTATACGCTCGGCGCGATGGCGGCAGCTCAGCTGGCGGCGGCGGCGCGCACGGCCGAGCCCGGGATTATGTCCGCGATCGGTCGCGGAGACTTCACGCCCCTGATGCGCTGGCTGCGCAGCCATGTCCACGGCAAGGGATCGCTGCTGTCGACGGACGAGTTGCTGTGCGAGGCCACGGGGTCACCGCTCGACGCGGCCGTCTTCAAGGCGCATCTGCGTGACCGTTATCTCGAAGCGGCCTGACCCACCTTGCTTGACGCCAGCGGCGCCGCTAGTTTGAGCGCTCGATTTGAAGCGGGTCGCGAAATTGCGTTACATCAGCACCCGGGGAGAAGCCCCGATTCTCGAGTTCGATGAGGTCCTGCTGGCCGGCTTGGCGGCGGATGGCGGTCTCTATGTGCCGGAGAGCTGGCCGCGCTTCGACGCCGACGATTTTCGGGCCTTGCGCGGCCTGTCATACGCCGAAACCGCGACTCGCGTGATGGCGCCGTTCATCGGCGGACGCATCGAGCAGCCCGTTTTCGAGCGGCTCGTGCGCGATGCCTATGACAGCTTCGATCACCCGGCGGTGACGCCGCTGCGGCAACTTGACGCCAATCTGTGGCTGCTCGAGTTGTTTCACGGGCCGACCCTGGCCTTCAAGGATTTGGCGCTGCAATTCCTCGGTCGCCTGTTCGACCATGTGTTGACCCGCCGCGGTGAACGCGTGACGATCGTCGGCGCGACATCGGGCGATACGGGCTCCGCTGCGATCGAGGCGTGTCGGGACCGCGAGGCGATCGAGATTTTCATTTTGCATCCGCACGGTCGCGTGTCGGAGGTGCAGCGCCGACAAATGACCACCGTGACGGCGCGCAATGTCCACAATATCGCGATCAAGGGCTCGTTCGACGACTGCCAGGATCTGGTCAAGGCGATGTTTGCCGACCGTGGATTCCGGGACGAGTTGCGGCTGAGCGCCGTGAATTCCATCAATTGGGCGCGAATCATGGCCCAGATCGTCTATTACGTGCAGGCTGCGGTGGCGCTGGGTGCGCCGGACCGGCCGGTCGGATTCGCCGTGCCGACGGGCAATTTCGGCAATGTCTACGCGGGCTATGCGGCGCGGCAAATGGGGCTACCGATCGCGCAGCTGACCATCGGGTCGAACCGCAACGATATCCTGACCCGGTTCATGGAGACCGGGGTGATGGAGATGCGCGCGGTGGAGCCGTCGCTCTCGCCGAGCATGGACATCCAGGTTTCGAGCAATTTCGAGCGGCTGCTGTTCGACGTCTGCGATCGCGAGGGCCGTGCGGTGATGGACACGATGGTGGCATTTCGCCGGACCGGAAAGCTCGAGGTACCGCAAGGCGGAATGAAAACGATTCGCGCTCTGTTCGACGGGTACCGCATGGACGACGCGCAGACATTAGACGCGATCGCCGCCGAACACCGCGCCCATGGCCAGCTCCTCGATCCGCATACCGTGATCGGCGTCGGCGCCGCCCGGGCGAGACACCGTTACCCGGCGACGCCGGCCGTGGCACTGGCGACAGCGCATCCGGCCAAGTTTCCCGATGCGGTGGAACGGGCCGCCGGAATTCGCCCGGCCCTACCGCCGAGACTTGCCGAGCTGATGCACCGCGAGGAGCGATACGCGGTGCTGCCGAACGACATCGGTGCGGTCAAGGCGCATGTCAGGTCGGGCGCGACGACGGAGCGGATGCAGTGAGCGCGCGGCTGACGCGGCTGGACAATGGGCTGCGGGTTGTCAGCCATACCATGGACTCCGTCGAGACGATCTCGGTCGGGATGTTCGTCGACGCCGGCACGCGCAACGAGCCTGCCGAGATCAACGGCGTTGCCCATTTACTCGAGCATATGGCGTTCAAGGGGACGAAACGCCGGTCGGCGCTTGACATTGCGGCCGAGATCGAAGCCGTCGGCGGCCATCTGAATGCCTACACGACGCGCGAGCGGACGGCCTATTATGCGAAGGTCCTGAAAGAGGATTTGCCCCTCGCGGTCGACATCCTCGCCGACATCCTGCAGCATTCGACCTTCGATACAGAGGAGCTGGCGCGCGAGCGCAGCGTCGTCCTTCAGGAAATCGGCCAGGCGCACGATACGCCTGACGACGTCGTCTTCGATCATTTCCAGTCGATCGCCTATCCGGACCAGCCGTTGGGCCGCCCGGTGCTCGGCGATGCGGAGCGTGTCCGAAAAATGTCGCGAGAAGCGATCGTCGGCTATATGCGGGACGCCTATGGCAGCGGCGGCATGGTGCTCTCCGCCGCCGGGATGATCGAGCACGAACATCTGGTGGCGCTCGCCAGATCCCTATTTCTCGATCTTCCCGATCACGGTCCGCTGCGCAACGAGACGGCCGCTTACGGCGGTGGCGCCCACCTGCAGCAAAGGGATCTGGAGCAGGTCCATCTGACCGTCGGATTCCCTGGCGTTGGTCTGCACGATCCTGATCTTTACGCCGCAGCCGTGTTTTCAACCCTGTTCGGCGGCGGCATGTCGTCGCGGCTGTTCCAGGAAATTCGGGAGCGCCGCGGTCTGGTCTATTCGATCTACAGCTACGGGTCGCATTATTCCGATTGCGGTCTGTTCGGCATTTACGCTGGCACCGGAGAACACGAGCTGGGCGAACTGCTGCCCGTCCTGTGCGAGGAAATTCGGCGGCTGCCTGACAGCCTCGAGGAGTCAGAGATCGAACGGGCACGTAATCAGCTCAAGGCCGCAACCTTGATGTCGCTAGAATCGACGGGTGCTCGGGCAGAACAGATCGGCGAACAGGTGCTGATCTATGGCCGGCCGATACCCGTATCGGAAATCGTCCGGCGGATCGAGGCGGTCGATTCGACTGCGGTTACCCGTGTCGCGCGGCGCATTTTCAGCGGTCGTCCGGCGCTGGCCGCGATTGGCCCGTTGCGCAGGATGATCGCCTATGACGATTTTACGGCACAGGTCACGACCTGATGCCGGCTAGGCGGCGAGGGACAACGCGCGATGTGGTGGCTGTTTCGTAACGCCTCGTCCGGCCTGGCGCTCACCGGTCCGCGGATCGTGCTGCGCCCGCCGCGGGCGCGCGATGCCGATGCATGGGTGGCGCTGCGCCGCCAGAGTCGCGATTTTCTCAAACCGTGGGAACCGACCTGGCCGCCCGACGGTGCCTCGCGCGCCGCCTTCCGACGGCGTCACGCCCAGATCCGAGACGAATGGCGGTCCAACACCGGATACGGCTTTCTGATCTTCGATCACGTGCAGGGAGTCCTGGTCGGCGGCATTACCCTGTCCAATATCCGGTACGGGGTGTCCCGGACGGCCAGCCTCGGCTACTGGACGGGAGCGCCGTTCGCGCGACAAGGCTACATGACAGAGGCGGTGGCCTGTATCCTCAACCATGCCTTCGGCCAACTCGACCTCCATCGCGTCGAGGCGGCCTGCCTGCCGCACAATGCCGCCAGCCGCGGCCTGCTTCTCAAATGCGGTTTCCGAGAGGAGGGGCTTGCGCGCGGTTATCTGAAGATCGATGGTCGCTGGCAGGACCATGCGCTGTTCGCCATCCTGCGCGAGGATGAGCGCCCTGGCGGCAGCCGATAGGACGGGGCCGGATCGCGCGCGGTGGTCAGGCGTGGCCCGCCTCTCCGGACAGCAGTGAGAGATCGATCCCGAGCTTGGCCAGAGACTGCTCCCATTTGGTGTCGGGATGATCGCCGAACAGAAGGGATTCGTCAGCATTCACGTTGAGCCATGAATTCTGCTGTATCTCCCCGTCCAGCTGGCCCGCTCCCCATCCGGCGTAACCCAAAGCCAGCAACGCCCGGCGCGGACCCCGACCGTCGGCGATGTCCTTCAGGATATCGACGGTCGCGGTCAAGCTGACGGTCTCGTTGACCCGTATCGTACTGTTCTGGGCGTAGTCACTGGTGTGCAGGACGAATCCGCGACCGGACTCCACGGGTCCGCCGACATGGATGGGAATTCCCGCTTCTCCGCCGAGTGTTTCGATCCCCAGCTGATCGAGGAGATCGGGGAAGCTCAACTCGTCAGCGATCTGGTTGATCACCAGCCCCATCGCCCCTTCGGCGTTGTGCACACACAGATAGATGACCGACCTCTCGAACCGCGGGTCCTGCATGTTCGGCATCGCAATCAACAGCTGACCCGTCAGGTATCCTTGGGTGTCGTCCTGGTCGACCAAATGCGCCTCACCACATTGCGGTCCCGGGCGGCGGAGCGTGTCTCCCGCGCCAGGGGCCGAAATTCCATTCTCTCGCACCCAATAAGATATTATGAGTGTGCGGTTAAACAAAGGTCAAGCAAGGGTTTTTTGTCTACGAGCCGCTGTGGCGGGAAAATTGCGATAGAGTGTGCGGCAAGTTTTCGCGAGCACTGGGGGTGGATCGACATGAGGCAAGGAAAACGAAGGGCATCCGTCGCGTTGCTGCAATGCGCGGTGCTGCTTCTTGCCGGTTGTGCGGCGAGACCCGACCCGGCCGCAGTGTCGCCGAGCCGTCCCGATACGGTGCGCCCAGAGGCCGAAATCGCAGGCGAGGCGTTCCGCAAGGCGATCGCGCTGAGCCGTGAAGGCCGGTTCGTTGATGCCGTCCCGTGGTATCGGGCCGCTGCGGAACGCGGTCACGTCGATGCGCAGTTCATGCTTGGCACGATGTATCGAACGGGTCGTGGTGTCAGTCGAGACGACGCGGCGGCGGCGTACTGGTACCAGCAGGCATCGATTGCCGGCAACGCCTGGGCCCAGTTCAGCCTCGGCACCATGCATATCCGCGGTGAGGGGTTGCCGCCCAACCCGCATGAGGGTGTTCGGCTTTATCGACTGGCGGCGGCGCAGGGACACCGCGAGGCGCAGTACAATCTGGGCGTCCTTTATTACAACGGCGACGGTGTGGCGCGGGACTACGCCGAGGCCGAGGGCTGGTTTTCCAAGGCGGCCCGAAACGGTGATCCGGCCTCGCAATTCGCCCTGGGCCGGATGTATTCAACGCCGCACACCGGCGTGCGCCTCGATCGCGTGCGGGCGCATGCCTGGTACACTGTGGCCGCCGCCGCCGACTACCCGGGAGCTGCCGAAGCCGCCCGGGGCCTGGAACGCAAGATGAGCGCAGCCGAACGGGCTTCGTCACGCGCCACGGCACGCCGCTTCGCATCTGAGATCAACGATTAGTCCGTCGGCGCACACAAGATTGTGAGGACAACCGACCCTCCGAACCCTATATACCCAACGAGCGCATCGTCGGGCCTGATCAACATTCCCGGCGGTCTTTTTGGTGCTATTGATAAAATGATATTGATCCGACACAGATTTCTTCGATTGATACGTTCGATTGTCGCCGTTGTGGCGGTTTCCGCCAGCGGGGCTTCGGCCGCCTCGGATTCCGCCGTCAGCGCCTGGTATGAAACCGAACAGCTTGAAATGCGGCTGGTCTCCGCCGTCGCCGGCATGGGCGAGCTGGAAGAGATCCGTTTCGGTCTGCAGTTCCGCATGCAGCCGGGATGGAAGATCTACTGGCGCTCCCCCGGCACGGCAGGATTTCCTCCGGAAATCGACTGGTCGCAGTCAGCCAATCTATCGACGGTCGATGTGGCTTGGCCCGCGCCGGAGCGCTTCACGATCTTCGACCTCGACTCGCTCGGCTACAAGGACGAAGTCGTCCTGCCGCTGACCGTGCGGCCGGAGAGCCCGGGGGCGGCTTTGCGTCTGCGCGCCGAAGTCAATTATCTGACCTGCAAGGAATTGTGCGTTCCCGGCAACGGCATGCTGGCCCTGGACATCCCGTCGGGCCCGGCCGCAGCATCGCCGCATGCGGCGCTGATCGATCGCTTTCGCGCACAGGTGCCCGTGGATGCGGCAATCCTCGGCGTGACGGTCGAGCAGGCGGTGGTGAAGCCCGTCGCCGGCGAAGCCGTGTCGCTGCGCCTTGCGATCAGCTCGGAAACGGCATTCGCCCAGCCCGACATATTCGTAGAGGGGCCACTGACGGCTTTCTTCGAGGCGCCGAGTCTTCGCCTGTCGGATGACGGGCGCCGCGTCGTCGCGACCTTGAGAGGGTCGGGGGCCGCGCCTGCGGAAATGATTTCGCGCCCCCTCCTGGTCACGCTGTTGGACGGCGACCGGGCGGTCGAGCAGGCCATCGACGGCAGTCTTGTCGACGTGTTTCCGGCGGTGCCGCCCGGATACGGCGCTTCGGCGACCGGCGGCGGCATATCTCTCTGGGCGATTCTGGGGCTGGCGTTGCTCGGCGGCCTGATTCTCAACCTGATGCCCTGTGTCCTACCTGTTCTATCGCTCAAATTCCTCAGTGTACTGGGACATGGCGGGCGGGAAAAAACCGACGTCAGGTTGGGCTTCCTTGCGTCGGTTGCCGGCATCATCACCAGCTTTCTCGTGCTGGCGGCGGCACTTGCCGCGATGAAGGCGGCCGGCGCTTCGGTCGGCTGGGGAATCCAGTTCCAGCAGCCCGTATTCCTTTCCATCATGGTGGTGGTGATCACCCTGTTCGCCTGCAATCTTTTCGGATTCTTCGAGATCCTGCTCCCGCAGCGCATCAGCAATCTGATCGCAGTGGACACCGGGCCGCGGCACGAGCATCACCATTCTCTCGGCGGCCACTTTCTCACCGGCGCCTTCGCGACCCTGCTCGCGACCCCGTGTTCGGCGCCTTTCCTCGGCACCGCCGTCGGTTTCGCGTTGAGCCGCGGCATCGGGGAAATCTTTCTCGTTTTCGCTGCCCTCGGCCTGGGCCTGTCCGCCCCCTATCTGTTGGTTGCTGCGTTTCCGGGCATGGCGACGCAGCTGCCGCGACCGGGCGGCTGGATGGTCACAATGAAGCGGGTTCTCGGCCTGTTGCTGGTTGCGACCGGCGGCTGGCTGATCACCGTTATCGCCTCGGAAACCGGAACTGACACGGCCGTCGGGATCGCCGGGCTCGCGGCCGCGATCGGCATCGCGCTGTGGCTCCGCGGCCGGGAGGGGTCGCGCCTCGGCCGACATGCCGGGAAGGTCGCCGCGCTTCTTGCGGTCGCCATCATGGCGGCGCCGGTCATCGCGCCCTCCCACCGAACGGCCGACGGCCAGCGAAGCCTTGACGATGCCGTCTGGCGGGTCTTCGATGAGGATGAAATCCGCCGCCTCGTCGCGGATGGGCAAACCGTGCTCGTCGATGTCACGGCGGATTGGTGCATCACCTGCCAGGTCAACAAGGCCGCGGTACTTAAACGGGACCCGGTTGCATCTCTGCTCGAGAATGGCGAGATCGTGGCGATGCGGGCCGACTGGACCTTGCCCAGCCAGGAAATCGGAGACTACCTGGCGCAGTTTGGCCGCTACGGCATCCCGTTCAACGCCGTCTACGGCCCGAATGCGCCCGACGGCGTCATGCTACCGGAAATTCTGCTGACCGAGAGCGTCCTGACCGCTATCAATCAGGCCCGCGGCGACGGGGGACTTGCATCGCAGTGATCACTGGCGCTGGGCAGGGCTGGACAAAAGCGCCGGCGCAACTAAATTTGCGCGGCAGCGAAACAGTCTTTTGGCCGGCGCATCCTTGTGTCGCCGACATGATGTCTTGACAGAAATACAGGGGGCAGCAATGACGATCAGCGTAGGCGATCCGATTCCGAGCGCGACACTCTTCCGCATGGGGGACAATGGTCCCGAGCCGGTTGATACGCGGGAATACTTCAGGGGCCGCAAGGTCATGCTGTTCGGATTGCCAGGTGCTTTCACGCCCACCTGTTCCGCCCAGCATGTGCCGGGATATCTCAAGCACGCCGACGAATTCAGGGCGAAGGGAGTCGACGTCATCGCCTGCGTCTCGGTCAACGACGCCTTCGTCATGGGCGCGTGGGGCAAGGATCAGGGCGTCGGCGACAACATCGACATGCTGGCGGATGGCAGCGCCGAGCTGGCGAAAGCGATGGGTCTCGAACTCGATCTGTCCGAGCGGGGTTTCGGCTTGCGCTCGCAGCGCTTCGCAATGGTCGTCGAGGATGGTGTGGTCACCGCGCTGGCGGTCGAGGAAAAGCCCGGCCTCGACGTCTCGGCGGCTGAGAAGATGCTGGCGCAGGTCTGAACCTTTCACATCCAAGCCAATTGGCCTCGGCTGCGCGGCCGGGCGCCGGTTCAGCGACCGCGAAAACGGTCGGTCGCTTCCAGCAACTCGTGCAGAATGCCGGGTTCCGAGAAGGCGTGGCCGGCATCGTCCACGAGGCGGAAGCCGGCTTCCGGCCAGGCGCAGTGCAGATCCCAAGCCGAAACGACAGGTGTCGCCATATCGTACCGACCCTGTACGATCACGGCCGGAATATGCCGGATACGATCGATGTTTGCCAGCAACCATCCATCGCTCTCGAAGAACCCGCGATTGACGAAGTAATGGCATTCGATGCGGGCGAAGGCCTCGGCGAAACCCTCGGCGCCGAATCCCGCGACGCGGCCGGGATTGGGCAGCAGTGAGACCGTCGCGCCTTCCCACATGCTCCAGGCCTGCGCGGCCTCGATGCGCGTGTTCCGGTTCTCGTCGGTCAATCGCCGGTAATAGGCCGCGATCATGTCGTCGCGCTCCGCAGGGGGGATCGGGGCGCAGAACTTCTCCCATTCATCGGGGAAGATCGCCGCGGCACCGCCGCGGTAGTACCAGTCGAGCTCGCGTCGGCGCAGCAGGAAGATGCCGCGCAGCACAAGCTCGGTCACCCGTTCGGGATGGGTCTCGGCATAGGCCAGCGCCAGCGTACTGCCCCAGGAGCCACCGAACACCTGCCACCGTTCGATGCCCAGGGTTTGGCGGATCCGTTCCATATCGGCGACCAGATGCCAGGTCGTGTTGTTCTCCAGCGAGGCGTGCGGTGTGCTGCGCCCACAACCGCGCTGGTCGAAAAGCACGATGCGGTAAGCCGACGGGTCGAACAATCTGCGATAGGCCGGTACGCCGCCGCCGCCGGGGCCGCCATGGAGGAAGACGACGGGTTTGCCATTCGGATTTCCCGATTCCTCGAAATAGATGCGGTGACCGTCCGCCTCCAGATACGCCGACCGAAGGCACTCGATCGCGGGATACAGATCTCGACGCGCGCCCATCGCTGTCCCCGTCACTGTTTCGGCATGGCCCGCCGAGCCAGCGCATCGGCACGCTCGTTTTCCGGATGACCCGCATGGCCCTTGATCCAGTGCCAGTCGACCTCGTGGTCCGCGAGAGCGCTTTCCAGACGTCGCCACAGATCCTGGTTCTTGACCGGTTTTTTTGCCGCTGTCTTCCAGCCTTTTGCCTTCCAAGCCGGCAGCCATTTAGTGATTCCGTCGCGCAGATAGGTACTGTCGGTATAGATATCCACCGGCACCGCGCGCTTGAGCGACTCGAGGGCGCAAATCGCTGCTGTCAGTTCCATGCGGTTGTTGGTGGTGTCCTTTGCACCCCCCGACATTTCCTTTTCGGCCCCCTTCCAGCGCAAGATCGCGCCCCAGCCGCCGGGGCCCGGATTGCCGCTGCACGCACCATCCGTGAAAATCTCGACGCGCTCGCTTGTCATGCCACCTCCTTCAATCCAGCCCGTAGGCGCCCGGTCGCGTGATGCCTTGGTGGAACTGCAGGATGGCCAGATATTCCAGCGGGTCCTTCGGCCTGACGATCGCGCCTTCCGACTGGTGCAGCCAATCGTACAACCGGGTGAGCAAGAACCGGAGCGCCGAGCCGCGGGCCAGCACCGGCAGCGCCGCGAGTTCCGCATCGGAAAACGCACGCACGCTGCGATAGGCGGACAACATGCCACGCGCCTTTGTGATATTGAAGCTGCGATCTCGCTCGAAACACCAGGCGTTGAGGCAGGTTGCCAGATCGTAGGCAAAGAAATCGTTGCAGGCGAAATAGAAATCGATAAGACCCGACAACGACTCGCCGATGAAGAAGACATTGTCCGGGAACAGATCCGCATGGCATATACCCGACGGCAGGCCCGTCGGCCAGTTCGACTCCAGATGATCGAGTTCCTGGTAGAGGATATCCGCTAGACCGTCCTGCACTTCGAAGGCGCGCCCCGCCGATGCCTCCAGCAGCGCACGCCAGCTGTCGACCGACAATGCGTTGTGGCGGGTCATGGTGAAGTCCTGGCTGGCGACATGTAGCGCGGCGAGCGCCCGACCGACTTCGGCGCAGTGCTCGGTCTTTATGCGCCGTGGCCACATCCCGGTCAGGAAGGTCACGATTGCGGCGGGCCGGCCACACAGACGCCTCAGCGCCGCACCGTCACGACCGTGCACCGGCGTCGGGCACGGGATGCCCTTGCCGGCGAGATGTTCCATAAGGCCGAGAAAGAACGGCAGGTCCCCCTCCGATACGCGCTTCTCGTAAAGCGTTAGGATGAAGTTGCCCTGGTCCGTCTGGAGCAGGTAGTTCGTGTTTTCAACGCCTTCGGCGATACCCTTGCACGACAGTACGGCGCCGAGATCGTACTCGGCGATGAACCGGTCCAGTTCCTCGTCCCCGACCTCTGTATAGACCGCCATCGCCGCTACAATCAGGCGCTCAGCGCGCGTGGCAGGTTGAAATGCATCGACTCCTCCCCGATCGAGATCTCCTCGATCGACACGTCGAATCGCGCGCGGCAGGCAACGATCAACTCGTCCACAAGGGTTTCCGGCGCCGAGGCACCTGCCGTAATCCCCAGGGTTCGAGCGTTGTCAAGCAGTTGCCAGTCGAGCTCGTCGGCGCTCTGCACCAGGAACGCCTTTTGACAACCGGCGCCCCGCGCCACCTCGACAAGGCGTTGCGAGTTTGAGGAATTCGGCGCGCCGACCACAACCAGCGCATCGCACCGCGGCGCAATCACCTTGACGGCACCCTGCCGATTCGTGGTTGCGTAACAGATATCCTCCTTGCCTGGCCCCGCGATCCCGGGATAGCGCCGCCGCAGTGCCCGCACGATCTCTGCCGTATCGTCAACCGACAGCGTGGTCTGCGTGATATAGGCGAGCGGCTCGTCGGAGTGGAATACAAGTTTCGCAACGGTGGCGACGGAATCGACGAGCACGATCGCGCCGTCCGGCAGTTGCCCCATCGTCCCGATGACCTCCGGATGTCCATCGTGTCCGATCAGGACGATCCGGCGGCCGGCCGCATGGTGGTGCTGGGCTTCGTGATGCACCTTGCTGACCAGCGGACAGGTGGCGTCGATATACATCATGTTCCGCCGGCGGGCTTCGGCCGGCACGCTTTTCGGGACACCATGGGCCGAAAAAACAACCGGCCGGTCGGCTGGCGCCGCATCCAGCTCCTCAACGAACACAGCGCCTTTGGCCTCGAGATCGTTCACCACGTGGCGGTTGTGAACGATCTCGTGCCGCACATAGACAGGAGCGCCATGTTTTTCGATCGCCGTCTCAACGATCTTGATGGCGCGCGCGACGCCGGCACAGAATCCGCGTGGCGCGGCAAGAAGGATATTCAGGGGTGGGCCCATGACAAATCTGTCCCGCCAGTGGTTCCGGTCGAACAGCCGCTGCGGCTGGCGCCGCATGGCCGGCTCGTGGGCCTTGTGTAACCATCGACGCCTCTTTAGTATCGCCGGCGATGGCCCGTCAACCGCCGTCGAACCGCGCCTTGCGAGCGCGGCCAAGTTATCACAGGCGCGAGCCGGATTGGAACCGAAGGCTGAGCAATATGGCCGAACCAGACATGCCGCAGAAGGAACCCTACGCGGTCGACGTCGAAGAGGGCAAAACCTATCTCTGGTGCCGTTGCGGAAAGAGTGCCAAACAGCCCTTCTGCGATTTCAGCCACAAGGGAACCGAGTTCTTGCCGATCCGCTACAGGGCTGAGGCATCGGCAACAGTCTATTTTTGTGGGTGCAAGCGCAGCGCCGGCGCGCCGCTGTGTGACGGCACGCACAATAGTCTCTAGCGGTATCGTGTCTTTCGGTCGCGGTCGGTTGATCGGGCGGATAGCGTCCGGTTTCCTGGTGGTTCTGATCGCCGGCTGCACGGATGATGATGCCGGCGCGCCATGTCCCGTCGCGCGCGTGATGGGCGAGCCGTCCGAGTTGACCCGGTTCGGCGAAGGGCCGGGTCGCGATCCCACCGACATCCTGTTTGAGGCCAAGTTTCTGCAGGTCGTTGGCGAGTGCAGCTATGACGATGAGGGCGGCGAGATCGACGTCGAGCTGAATGTCGTCATCGACATCCTGCGTGGAAGAGCCAATCGAGACGGCACGGTCTCGTTCCGCTATTTCGTGGCCGTAACGGAGCACGGTCAGGGAACCGGATCCGATCCGGTGATCCATGGGCGACAGGCTTTCCCGGTGGAGCTGTCCTTTGCGGATACGCGAAGAAACCTGCGGTTCACCGATGAGCTCGATATTACCATTCCGCGCCCGGATGCGCGCAGCGTGCGCGCCTATGTACTGTATTTGGGTTTCGAACTCACGGCCGAGGAGCTCGACTACAACGAGCAGAAGCTCGGATTTTGAGGCATCGCGTTTGACATCGCGGATCGGACGGATAATCTTGCGGGATCACGCGGCGATCCCGCCGGTCGGACGGAGGCTGGAGAGAAATGGGCGACCTTCGCTTTTCCGAAGAGCATGAGTGGGTTTCAGTGGACGGTGACGTGGCTACGGTCGGGATCAGCAACTTCGCCCAGGAGCAGTTGGGCGACGTTGTGTTCGTTGAGCTTCCCGAAGTCGGCCGATCCGTGAACCGTGGTGACGAGATTGCGGTCGTCGAGTCCGTTAAAGCGGCGAGCGAGATCTATACGCCGCTTACGGGCGAGATCGTCGAGGTCAACATGGCGCTGGCGGACGAGCCTGCCAAGGTCAACGAGTCGCCGGAAGCCGATGGCTGGTTCTTCCGACTGCGGATGAGCGACGCCTCGCAGCTCGTCGATCTCATGGACGCGGCGGCATACAAGACCTTCGTCGACGAGCAGGGCTGATACGGTTTGTGAGGCTAGTGGCTCTGACCGGCCAGCCCGACGCTGTCGGGCGCCGCGTCTTGCTGCGAGATCAGCGCGTCATGTTGCCGCGCATCGACCCTCAGTGCAGCTTGTCGGAGAGCCCCTTGATCGCATCCGATACGGATTTTTCGCCGGATTTCCCCGCCAGTTTTTCTTCAAGCAGCTTCGCTGTCGCGCTGATCGCGAGATCCACCGCCTGGTTGCGGATGTCCTCGAGCGCGGCGGCCTCGGCCTGGGCGATCTTCGCCGCCGCCTGCTGTTCGCGGCGCCTGATCGAATCCTCGAGTTCGGCCTCGGCCCGGGCCCGGCTGCGCTCTGCCTCCTCATGCGCGTGCTCGATGATCTTCGCGGCCTCTTGCAGTGCCTCGCGCTGGCGCCTTTGATAGCTGGCCAAGGTCGACTGGGCCTCTTCGCGCAGCCGCTGTGCCTCTTCGATTTCTTCACGAATTCGAGCGATCCGCTGGTCCAGCGCTCCAGTCAGGATACGCTTCCCCGGCCGGTAGACGAGCACGACGAACACAACGAACGCAACGCCGGCCCAGAACGTTGTGTTGTTCCACAGGTCGTCCATCACCCCGTTTCCTTCAGTGAGCTCTTGACCGCCGCCTTCGCCTCGCTTGCCGTGATCTTCATGCCGGCGAGTTTTGCGGCGGCCTGCTGGACGACATCCGCCGCGACATCCTGAAGGCTTGCGATCGCGGGCTCCTTGGCGGCGGCGATCCTTGCCTCCGCCGCCTTGGTGTCTTCGGCCAGCCGCGCCGCCACCTCGGCCCGGCGTGCCGCGGCCAATGAAGCAATCGCCTCGGCTGCCTCGCGCTGCACGACGTGGGCCTTGTCCGCGGCCTCGGCCAGGGACTTCTCGTACTCCGCCATCACCGCTTCCGCTTCCTCGCGGTGCGCGGCCGCCTTGTCGAGGTCATCGTCTATCTTCTGCCGTCGTGCCTCCAGGGCCTCGCCGATCCTCGGCAGCGCATTGTTGCGCACGATCAGGAAGAAGACGACGAGGATCGCCGCCAGCCAAAAAAGCTGCGGCAAGAACGTCGAGGAGTCGAACTGCGGCAGACCCCCGTTGCCCTCCGCGGCCGCGAAGGCGGAGCCCGAACCGACGAAAGTGACCGCTGCGAGTGCGGCCACTGCGACGGATCTAACCAATGCCACCATGTTTACCGATTCCGCTTGCATTGCGCCCACACGGGCAGAACGTGACCGATGCCCCGGCTGCGACATCGGATGCTGCCGTCGCGCGCCGTTCAGGTGAAGAGAATCAGGAACGAGATAAGCAGAGCGTACAACGCGACCGCCTCGACCAGCGCGAAGCCGAGCATCGCCATCGGGAAGATTTGCGGACGCGTCGCAGGGTTGCGTGCGATCGAGCCGATCAGCGATGAAAAGATGCTTCCAATACCGACACCCACGCCGGACAGTCCGATCACGGCAAGGCCGGCACCGATCATCTTTGCGGCATCAAGTTCCATTGTCTTGGTTCCCCGTCTATTGATCCGAATGATAGGGCGGTTCCGCTCTGGAGCCGCCCTAGTGGAGGTTGAGCGCGTCGTTCAGATACAGGCAGGTCAGCACGGTAAAGACATAGGCCTGCAAGAAGGCGACGAGCAGTTCGAAACCGGTCAGTGCCACGTTCATGGCGATCGGCGCCAGGCCGCCGAGTCCCAGGGTGATCGCTCCCAGCGGTACAACGAACCCGGCAAACACCTTGATCATGGTGTGCCCCGCCATCATGTTCGCGAACAGGCGGATCGACAGGCTAACGGGGCGTGACAGGTAGGAGATGATTTCGATCGGGATCATCAGCGGCATCATCAGGGCGGGCACGCCCGACGGCACGAACAGGCTGAGAAAATGCAGGCCGTGCTTGGCAAGGCCGATGATGGTGACCGATATGATGACCGCCACCGCCAAGGCGCCGGTCACGATAATGTGGCTCGTATAGGTAAAGCTGCCCGGGATCAGCCCCAGTAGATTGCCGAACAGGATGAACATGAACAGCGTGAAGATATACGGGAAGTAACGCCGACCGGCATCGCCGACGTTGTCGCGTATCATGTTCGCAATGAATTCATAGGCCATCTCGGCCATGAGCTGCATGCGCCCGGGAACAAGCGCCCGCCGGCGGGCCCCGACCGTCAGGAACAGCGATGCGACCCCCGTCGCAATGACCATCCACAAGGCGGAATTGGTGAACGACAGGTCCAATCCGCCGATCTCGATCGGCACGACCGGATGGATCTCAAACTGCTCGATCGGACCCGCCACCTTCGACCTCGCCTAAGCTCTCGCCTCAATCCTGCTCCGGGCGCGTCCGCGCGGCCTTATCGCCGTCTGCCTTCGCCGCGCCCCGATCCTTGCCCCTGGCCGGCTCCTTGTAGCCGACGGCAAGGCCGTATCCCATGGCGGCGCGGTAGACATTAAGAATGGCCGCCCCTGCGCCTAGAAAGAAGAACACAACCAGCAGCCAGGGACCTGTTCCGAGCCACCAGTCCAACAACAGACCGATCCCGACACCCACGGCGAGCGCCGAAACCATCTCGACGCCGATGCGCAGGGCCCAACCGAGCCCACCCATCCCGCCGGGACTGCCAGAGAGGCCTTTGCCGCCTCGCCGATCGGTTCCGCGGTGCTCGCGTGCAGCACGGAGCCGTTCGCCCAGTTCATCGAGTGAGGGCGGTTTGTCCTCCGTGCCCATCCCGATCCCCTGAAACAACCGGCACCACGCCGAAAAGCGCGGGCACCATACTGACGGCCAAAATTCAAGTCAAGGCGGAATACCGCACTGCGGAAAATGGCCGCAAGGCCGCAGAAAACAAGGCATATCCGGATATGCTGCGGGGTCCTAAGCCGACTCGCGCAAGGCCTCGGCCCGGGCCAGGTCAACCGAGACCAGCTGGCTGACGCCGGCCTCCCCCATGGTCACGCCGAACAACCGATCCATGCGCGCCATGGTCATGCGGTGATGTGTGACGAGCAGGAATCGCGTCTCCCGGGTGTGGGCCAGCTCGCTGACCAGCGAACAGAACCGGTCGACATTGCTGTCGTCGAGCGGCGCGTCGACCTCGTCCAGCACGCAGATCGGCGCGGGGTTGGTCAGGAACACGGCGAACAACAGCGCCACCGCGGTCAGTGCCTGCTCCCCGCCAGACAACAGCGACATCGTCGTCAGCTTCTTGCCCGGCGGGCTCGCCATGATTTCCAGTCCCGCCTCAAGCGGGTCGTCGGCCTCGGTCAGCGCCAGATGGGCGCGGCCGCCGCCGAACAGCCGGGTGAACAGTTCCTCGAAATGTGTGTTGACCTCCTCGAACGCGGCCATTAGCCGGTCACGACCCTCCCGGTTCAAGGTGCCAATCCCCTGCCGCAGCCGGGCGATGGCGGCCAGCAGGTCCTCGCGCTCGGCATGCAGCGTCGAAACCTGTTCGCGCAGTTCCTCGGCCTCCTGCTCGGCCCGCAGGTTGACCGGCCCCATCCCGTCCCGCTCGCGGCCGAGCCGCTCAAGACGGGCCGCGGCGGTGTCACCGTCCGGCAGTTCTTCGGCCTCGTCGATCCCGGTGGCTGCGAGAATCCGCTCCGGCGCCACGTCCAGTTTATCGGCGACCCGAACTGCCACTGCGGCGCGGTCGCGCTCCGCCTGATCGCGCGCGGCCTCCACCCGGACAAGCTGCTCGCGGGCCTCCGCCTGCTCCGCCTCCGAGGCCCTCAGGGCCCGGTCTGCTTCGGCAAGCGCCGTCTCGGCGGTCGCCAGTTCGTCCGCCGCGTGTCCCCGTTTCGCCTCGGCATTTGCAATCTGGGACATCAAGGCCTTGCCCTTCGCCTCGATTTCCGCGGGGCGCTCGGCAAGGCGGCGCTGCTCCGATTCGGCCGTGGCCCGGCGCGCGTCCAGATCGGCGAGCCGTGCCTGGGTGCCGGCGGTTCGCTGCTGCCAGGAAGCAACCTCGGTTTCGATCGCCTGAAGCCGCTCGCGGCGGCGTTCCGCTTCGCCGATCAGCCGCTCGTGAATGGCGCGCTGGCTTGCCTCGGCAGCGCGCAGATCCCCGAGTTCCGCGCGCATCGCCGCGACCCTTTCCCGGATCGCCGCAAGGTCGTCCAGTTGGCTGAGCTCGTCCTTTGCGATGCTCTCGGCCCGCGCCGTCTCGGCGAGATCGCTCTCCACGGTCTCCAGCGTCTCGATGAGCGATGCAAGTCTGGACTCCCGTGCGATCCGTGCATGGGCCAGCTCGCCATGCGCTTGGCGCGCCGCGTCAAGCGCGGCAAATCCGGCTCGCATTGCCTCGCGCGCCGCCCGGTCGCTCTCGATCGCAGCAGCGTGAGCCGCGCGCGCCGCCGCAAGGGCTTCCGCGGCCTTGCTCGCTGATCGGTCGGCGTCGGCGCGCCGGGCTCGTATCTCGGCCAGGCGATTGCGCTGGGCAAGCCGGGTTGCGGCCGTGGTCACCGCGCCCGGAGATATGGTGAAACCGTCCCATCGCCACAGCCCGCCATCACGCGAGACCAGCCGCTGGCCGACCGCCAGCTGCCCGGCCAGTCTTGCCGCATCGGCCGCCTTGTCGACGACGCCGATCGCCCCCAGCCGGCGGGTCAGTTCCGGCGGTGCCGTCACGAACTGCGCCAACGGCAGCGTTCCGCCCGGCAACGGTGTCATGCTGACCGGGGGTAGCCGTTTCCAGTGGATCGGCGCCGCGCCATCGATTGGCGCATCGAGGTCCTCGCCGAGTGCGGCGCCCAGCGCGGCTTCGTAACCCGCCTCAACGGCGATTGCATCGATTACCGGCGAAAACAGGCTTGTTTCCTCCGGCTCCAGCAATTCGGCCAGCGCCCGCTCCTCGGCGATCAGCCGGTCCAATGCCGACTGCGCTTCCTGCACGCTTGCGCGCGCCGCGGCCTCTCGCTCCTCCGCCGTGGACCGTTCGGCCTCCGTGGCCTCTTGCACAGTGCGCTGCCGCCCCGCTTCCGCCTCGGCGGCCTCGACGGCGGCCGCGGCCTTTGTCAGCGGCGCATCATCATCCAGGCCTTCGACCTGTCTTGCGCGCTCGGCTTCGAGTTCGCTCTGGCGGGCAGACAGGCGCGCGCGTCGCTCGCCCAGCTCGGCGATGCGCCCGGTAAGCGCGTCGCGTCGTGCTTCGCTATCGGCCAGTCGCGCGGTTGCATCCTGGAGGGCGGACTCGCATTGCGCGACCGCGCGCGTTGCGCCGTCCAGCCCCTCTGCCGCCGCGTCCCGTTGTTCCGCCTCGTCGGCCAGCGCCACGGCGAGAATGCCGCGCTCGTCTTCAAGGCGCCCCATCGCCTCCGCCGCGTCGGCCTCCAGCGTCCGCTCGCGTTCGATGTCATCGGCGATCTGCTGCAGCTGCTGGTCCAGCCGCGTCCGCGCCGCAGCGACCTGCGCTGCTTCGCTTTCGAGCTCCCGGTGCGCCAGCTGCAGGTGCTGCAGCGCCGCGGCGGCGGCAGCTTCCGCCTCGCGCCGAGGCGGCAGGGCGGCGGCGGCCTCGGCTTGCGCAGCCGCGGCACGGGCGGCTGCGGCGGTGTGATCGCCTACCCTGCTGCGGGCCGCCTCTAAGGCGGACTCGGCCGCCACGAGTATCTCGGTCGCCAGCGTCCAGTCGTAGTGCAGCAGGATCGCATCGAGCCGCCGGATCTCTTCCGACAGGCGCCGATAGCGCGCGGCTTGGCGGGCCTGGCGCTGCAATCCCTGCTGCTGGCCCTCGAGCGCCGCAATGACGTCCTCAAGTCGCTCCAGATTGGCTTCCGCGGCGCGCAGCCGCAGCTCGGCCTCGTGACGACGTGTATGCAGTCCCTTGATGCCGGCCGCCTCCTCGAGAATGGCGCGGCGCTCGATCGGCTTGGCGCCAATCAACGCCGTAATCCGCCCCTGTCCCACGAGTGCCGTCGAATGGGCGCCCGTCGCAAGATCGGCGAACAGCAGCTGGACATCCCGGGCGCGCACCTCCTTACCGTTCACCCGGTAGATCGAGCCCGCATCGCGTTCGATGCGGCGCGAGACCTCGAGTTCGTCCGAGTCGTTGAATGTCGCCGGGGCGCGGCGGTCGGAGTTGTCGATGTGCAGGACGACCTCGGCGATATTCCGCGCTGGCCGCGCTGTCGTGCCGCCGAAGATCACGTCGTCCATGCCGCCGCCGCGCATGCTCTTGGCCGAGGTTTCGCCCATCACCCAGCGCAGCGCCTCGACGACGTTGGACTTGCCGCAGCCATTCGGCCCGACGATGCCCGTGGTGCCCGGTTCGATCAGCAGCTCGACGGGATCGACGAAGGATTTGAACCCGGAAACGCGGAGTCTGGTGAAATGCACGTCGGCGTGCCCGTTCGCCTAGTGGGGCGCTGCGAAGGCGATCATTTGGCGGCGTCCTCCAGCACCTTGTTGAAATCCGCGTATTCCAACACCCCGCGGATGACTTGTCCGTCGATCACGAAGCTGGGTGTACTCTCGACGCCGTATTCCATTCGACCGTCGAGCGCCCGCTCGCGTATCCCCGTGAACAATTCCTCGTTACCGGTGCAGGCATCGAAATCCGCCTGGCTCATGCCGCCTAGCCGAGCCAGCTGCGCCAGCGCCTTTAACGGATCGGCACTTGTCCCCCAGCTCCGCTGCTGCTTGTAGAACACCTCGAGGTAACTGAAGTATCGGTCCTCCGGCGCGCAGCGCGCGACCATCGCGGCGTATAGTGCCAGCGCCACCGGATTCGTGGGGTAATCACGGTAGATCAGCTTGGCGCGTCCGGTATCGATCCAGTCCTTCTTGACCTGCGGTAAGACCTCGTTGTGGAATTTGGCGCAGGAGGGGCAGGTCAGGGAGGCGTATTCGATGATCGTGAGCGGGGCGCCGGGATCTCCGAGAACCCGGTCCTTGAGCGCCTGCTCGGTCGGTAGTGGTTCGGCCTGCGCCGCGACGGCGAGCCCCAGCGCAGCCAAGCCTGCCATCAGAGCGGAAATTCGCATCACCGGTCGCCTCCTCACCAAGCCCGCCTCAAGACACAATATCTGGTAGGCTGAGAATATAGACCTACTATCATGGCGCAATCAAGACGCGTTCGCCGACCGTTGCCGTCGCTATTGCCGTGCCATGGAGCGCAGCAACGCGTCGAAATCCCGGAAGCTCATGGCACCGGTGATCACCCGTTCTCCGACGACGAAGGCCGGCGTGCTGTTGACGCCGTGCTGCGTCTGCCCGACGATCCGCGATTGCAGCACGCCGTCGAGCAGCGCGTCATCGTCGAGGCAGTCTTCGATCGTCTGCCGATTCAGGCCGCGCGACTCCGCGATCTGAATCAGCACGGGCGTCGGATCGTCCATCTCCGCCCATGAAGACTGACGGCTGAACAGGACGCCGAGCACGCGATAGTATTGATCTTCCGGGGCGCAGCGGGCGATCACGGCCGCCGTCGCCGCGTTGTTGTCGAGCGGGAAATCCCTGTATATCAGCTTCGCCCGGCCCGTATCCAGCCACTCGCGCTTGAGCCGCGGCATCGTGGCCTTGTGGAAGGTCGCGCAGTGCCCGCAGGTCAGCGAGGCATATTCGATGATTGTGATCGGTGCGTCCGGACTGCCGAACACGCGGTCCTCCAGTAGCATTTCCTCGGGGGAGTCGTCGCAGCCGGAGAGAAAAGTCAGGGACACGACGATCGCGGCGAGGATGGAGACGGTTCTGCTCACTCTGCACTCTCCCGGCGGTGGATCGGGGGAACTCGGATACTGGTTCGCGATTGTGGCGTCATCAAGGTCCCGCGCACGGCGGCGCGCGATTCTCAATCGCCCCGATCACGGTGGCCCTCGCTTATCATGGCCCGGCCGAGCCGCGCAAGGGCGGCCCTGATCTCAGGATCGTCGACCGCCGCCAGAGCGGCCGCGAGGCTTTCGTCATCTGCGCCGGGCGTCTTCGCGTTGCCGGGGGGTCGCGCCCGGGCCCGTGCGCGCGCCGCCATCGCGGCATCCGGCGGTGCCTGGAGGATGGTGATCCGGTCGATCGCGCGATAGCCGAAATGGCCGTTGATGCGTTCCAGCAACTGCGGCACCAGATGTTGCAGCTCGGTGGCGAGCCCGCCGGCCACGCGGATCCGCAATTCGCCGCCCGACGTCCTCCCGCGCGGAAAGCGGATACGGTCCGGCCAGCAGGATGCCGCCAGTTCCGGCCCGACGACGGCGCGCCAGTCGGCGATCAGGCCGCCCTCGGCGAAACCGCGGCGTCCTAGGGTGCGCCCGGCGATGCCGCCGAGCGTCGCGGCCAGCGGTCGCGGTCCGCCGCCGCGCTTGCCGCCGTCTTTTGCTTGTTTCGGTCGGTCGGTCATGCTGTGCTGATCCGCCAATGTCGAGACCTGTAGTTACGCCCCGATGAGCCGTCCGCGCAAGGCCCCCCTGGCCGAACTCCTGCTCGCCTGGTACGACCGGCACCGCCGAAAGCTGCCCTGGCGCGCACCACCTGGCAAGGCGCCGGATCCTTACCATGTCTGGCTTTCCGAGATCATGCTGCAGCAGACGACGGTCGCCGCGGTGGGCCCGTATTTCGAAGCATTCCTGCGGCGCTGGCCGCGTGTGGCCGCGCTTGCGGCGGCGGATCTCGATGACGTGCTGCACGCCTGGCAGGGGCTCGGGTACTATGCGCGGGCCCGCAACCTACATCGCTGCGCGATCGAGATCGCGGGGCCGCGGGGCGGGCGGTTTCCCGACAGCGAGTCCGAGCTCCTGACGCTCCCGGGCGTCGGACCCTATACCGCAGCGGCGATCGCCGCCATCGCCTTCGGTCGCCGCGCCGTGGTCGTCGACGGCAATGTCGAGCGGGTGATGGCGCGCCTGCACGCGGTCGAGGAGCCGCTGCCCGGTGCCAAGAAACGACTCCGGGCTCTCGCCGACCGCCTGACCCCCGATGCGCGGGCCGGCGACTACGCCCAGGCGGTGATGGATCTGGGGGCGACGATCTGCACCCTGCGCAGCCCGGATTGCCCCGCCTGCCCCTGGAGCGATTCCTGCGCCGGCCGTGCGATCGCCGTGTCTCTGCCGCGCCGTGCACCGAAGCCGGAACGGCCGTTGCGCCGTGCCATGGCGTTCTGGATCACGCGGCCCGACGGCAGCGTGCTGCTGCGCCGTCGGCCCGAGCGCGGCCTGCTCGGCGGGATGATCGAGGCGCCGTCGACCGAGTGGCGCGCGGGGCCGATGCCGACACTTGCGGAGGCGCGGCGGCTCGCGCCTGTGCCGGCAAGCGACTGGCGCCGCCTCGCGGGCGTCGTCGAGCACGGGTTCACGCATTTCCGGCTTGAGCTCGCGGTGCTGTCGGGTCGGGTCGACGGCGCCGTGAGGCTCGACGGGGAGAACGGAGCCATCTGGTGCCATCCCGACCGCTTCGGCAAGCAGGCGCTGCCGACGGTGATGAAGAAGCTGGCCCGCCATGCGCTAAAGCATGGGTAGAAGTCGGCCGTCCCGGCCGGCCTCGCCCGCGGCTCGCATTTCGGTTCTGTCTTGCCGATACGTTTGGCGCTTCCGCTCAGGGCAGGGTGAACTCCTGCGTCTTGCCGCTGACGTCGAGGAGGTAGGTACCGGGTGCGAGGTCCTTCGTCTCCAGTGGGAAGGTCTCGCGGAAGCGCTTGATTACTTGGGCGCACATGACGTCTGACGGGCGAGAGGTGATAATTCTCAGGAAGATGACGTCATCGTCGCGGGTCTGCTCGAAATTGCGGATCGTCGTGCAGGCGTCGGCCATCCAGCCATAGACCACGACCCGCACCTGCACCGGCTGCGATTCCAGCACCACGATGTCGAAGCGCTCGACGCCGGCCAGCTGCAGCAGCGGCTTCGACGGGTTCGCCGCGCCATCGGCGTTCGCGGACGTCTCCGGCGCCGGACACCCGGCCAGCACGGCCGTGGCCAGCATGGCGGCGAGGGCAAGGTGAAGGGCACGTGCGATCATCTGGCTCTCCAGCGCGCCTCCCCCCTCCCGCGATCCTAGCACGACTCGGCGGTTTGCCCAGAGCGTCCTGCGGCGCGTTTCAGCGCCCGGCCGCGATCTCCGACCGCAGCCTCTGGCGCAGCAGGTCGATCGGTGCCGGCTTGCCGTAACGGTCGGTCATCCAGAAGGTCCAGCCGTTGCAGCTCGGTGCACCCTGCACCGCCGCCCCGACCTGATGGATCGAGCCGCGGTGCTCGGCCGAGACGATGGAGCCGTCGGCGCGCACCTTGGCGGTCCAGCGCCGCGCCGGATCGAACAGGATGTCGCCCGGCCGCAGCAGCCCGTGCTCGACGACCCAGCCGAAGGGGATGCGCGGCTCCCGTCGTTTCGCCGGCGCATCGACGAGTTCCGGATCCACCAGTTCGCTGATCGCGGCCAGCCGCTCTTCGGCGATGCGACGGTACTCCGCCTCCCGCTCGATGCCGATGAATTTGCGGCCCAGCTTGCGTGCCACGGCGCCGGTGGTGCCGGTGCCGAAGAACGGATCGAGCACCACGTCGCCCGGCTGCGTTGCGGCCATGATCACGCGGTGCAGCAGCGCCTCCGGCTTCTGGGTCGGATGGGCCTTGCCGCCATCGCCGTTGCGCAGCCGCTCGGGTCCGCCGCACAACGGGATCAGCCAGTCGCTGCGCATCTGAAGGTCGTCGTTGAGCGCCTTCATCGCCTGGTAGTTGAAGGTATAGCGGGCATTCTTTTCGCGCGCGCACCAGATCAGGGTTTCGTGGGCATTGGCGAAGCGCGTTCCGCGGAAGTTCGGCATCGGATTGGACTTGACCCAGACGACGTCGTTGAGGATCCAGAAGCCGAGGTCCTGGAGCGCCGCGCCGACCCGGAAGATATTGTGGTAGCTGCCGATCACCCAGATCGTGCCGTCGGCTTTCAGCACCCGGTGCGCTTCGGCGAGCCAGTTTCGCGTGAAGCGGTCGTAGGCGGCCAGCGAATCGAACTTGTCCCAGTGTTCCTCGACGCCGTCGACGCGGGTATTGTTCGGCCGGTGCAATTCGCCGCCGAGCTGAAGGTTGTAGGGCGGATCGGCAAAGATCATGTCGACCGATTCTCCAGGCAGCCCGCGCATGACTTCAACGCAGTCTCCGGAGAGGATTTGGTCGACTGGAAATATTTTCTGATTATTCTTTGCGTTCGACATCGGGCGAATATGAGTCCTGTGATTCCACAGGTCAATATATTTTGAGTTCTAATTCTTTCGGAATTATTACTTCAGGAGTTTCGCGATCGGCGCGAAGCTGCGACGGTGGTGCCGAGTGACCCCGTGCACCGCGAGCGCCTCGCTGTGTCGCTTCGTGCCATAGCCGGCGTTACCTTCCCAACCGTATTCGGGGCATTCCTCGGCCAGTCCGGCCATGATCCGATCGCGCGTCACCTTGGCGATGATCGACGCCGCGGCGATCGACAGGGCCCGTCCGTCGCCGCCGATGATACAGCGGGCCGGAACGCCGAGCTCGGGCACCCGGTTGCCGTCGACGATCGCATGGTCGGGCCGCAGGGGCAGCGCATCGACCGCCCGTCGCATGGCCAGCATCGTCGCCGCGAGGATGTTGAGCGCGTCGATCTCGGCGACGCTGGCCGCGCCGACGCCGACGGCGGCATGGGCCCTGATGAGATCGTGCAGCCGCTCGCGGGCCGGTTTCTTCAGCTTCTTCGAATCGTCCACCTCCCCAGCGAGGGTCCCCGGCATGGCCGCCGGGTCCAGCACCACCGCGGCGGCGATCACCGGGCCGGCCCAGGGGCCACGGCCGGCCTCATCGATGCCCGCAACGGTTCCGCCAAGCGAGTCCTCGATTGCGTAGTCAGGCATCGCCGGCACCCCGTTGTGTCCGATCTTCTCCCGACCCCGGCGCCTCGTCCGGCGGCTCCGCCTCCGGCAGCGGGTCGTTGGCCGGCGGCGGCAGGGTTTCGGCGCGGGCCTGCAATTCCCGCTCGTGCCGGCGCCGCCAGTAATGCGCCTTGACGCGGATGATCAGCCCATCGAACCACTGCGCCACACCCGAGGTCAGCCGCAGCGTCAGCCGCCACTCGCGGACATAGACCACCTTCAAGAGCGCCATCGGCGTCGGTGCGCTGCGCGCTGCCCGGTCGTGCAGGCGCCGCGCGCTGTGCATCCACAGCGGGCTGGTGACCAGCGAGACCACGGTGACGGCGACCACCAGGCGGTGGATGTCGGAGGCGATCAGCCCGTGATCGAGCGCTGCCGCGCCCAGCACGAAGGAGAACTCGCCGACCTGGGCGAGGCTGAGGCTGGTCATGAAGGCGCGCTGCGGCGGCTCACCCATGACCTGAAGTATGGCGACGTTGAGCCCGGTCTTGAACACAGCGACGAAGACCCACAGGGCGAGCACCAGCCACAGGTTCGCCCACAGATAGGCAAGGTCGATCAGAAGGCCGATCGACAGGAAGAACACCATCAGCAGGATCGACTGGACCGGCTGCGCGACCTCGGCGACGGCGTGCCGTTGGGCACTGTTGCCGACCAGCAGCCCCGCGAAGAAGGCGCCATAGGCCGGCGTCAGCCCGGTAATACCGCCCAGCGCGGCGAAGCCGAAACACCAGCCGATCGCGGCGAGCGGCAAGAGGTCGACATTGCCGACGACCAGCTTGATCGGTAGCAGGTTGATCCGCCGCCGCCGGCTGAAGAACATGGTCACCGCCATCAGCAGGCCGATCGAGGCCGCCACCTTGAGGGCCACGGTAATCTGCAGCGCGCCGCCGGAAAGGCCGCCGACGATCAGCAGCATCGGCGCCACCGCCAGGTCCTGGGCGATCAGAACGCTGATCGCCGTGCGCCCGACGCGGGTGCGCAGCTCGCCGACATCGTCCAGCATCTTGACCGCAACGGCGGTGCTGCTGAGTGCCAGGACGAAGCCGAAGAACACCGCGTAGCCCAGTGGCCAGCCCATAAAATGCTGGACCACCAGCATCGCGCCGATGCTGACCGCAATCTGGATCAGGGTCGAGTACAGGCCGATCCGCCAAGTGAACCGGAAGCTGCGCAGCGACAGCTCCATGCCGATGAAGAACAGCAGCATCAGCACGCCGAGCTCGGCCAGCGCGCCGACCTGGGCGCGGTCCGTGACCAGCCCGAGACCCGACGGGCCGAGCAGCACCCCGGCGACGATGTAGCCGACGATTGCCGGCTGGTTGAGGCGGGTCATCGCCATGCCGCAGAGGGTTGCGGCGACGATGACGAAGGCCATGCCTGTCAGCTGCAGCGTGTCTTCCATGACTCCGGGCGCGAATCGAATTCTTGCGGTTCAGGATACGCGATAGTTCCTAACAAATCGCAAGAATTCGCAGCCGCCAGCCGCTGCGGCGCTATCGGTCAATCCTCGTAACTGTCGTGGCGGCGCAGCCATTCCATGGTGAAGGCGAGCCCGTCCTCGTCGCGGCCCTTCGGCACCAGGTCGAGCAGGTTGTAGGCGCCGATCAGCATGTCGAGGCCCCGCGCATAGGCCGAATAGGTATGGAAGACAGCGCCGTCCGCGTCCCTGCAGAAGACGCTGATGCCGGGCGCCTCCTCGCTCGGGAAGCCGCCGTCGGCATAGTTGTAGTGCACCGTTCCCGCCGCCACCGCGTCGGCCGGGAACGAGACCTGGTAATCGTAGTTGAAGTCGCTGCCCAGCGACGACAGCCACCTGAAGTTCCAGCCCATGCGCTCGCGGTAGGCCTGCAGCCTGTCCAGCGGCGCCCGCGAGATCACCACCATGCTGACGTCGCGATGGTTCAGATGCACGATCGCGCCGTCGAAATGGTCGGCGAGGTACGAGCAGGACGGGCAGCCCTCCTCCCAGTCCGGGCCGAACATGAAATGGTAGACGATCAGCTGGCTGCGGTCGGCGAACAGCTCGGCCAGCGTCTCGCGGCCGTCCGGGCCGTCGAAGGCGTAATCCTTGTCGACCTTGACCCAGGGCAGCCGGCGCCGTTCCGCGCTCAGCGCATCGCGCGCCCGGGTGAATTCCTTTTCCTTCGCCAGCAGCGCCTTGCGCGCGGCCAGCCAGTCCGACTGCGATACGATCCTGTGGTCTGTCATCTCCGCTCTCCCGCCCTGTGGCGCCTGCGCGGCGCGTGCCGCGCCGTCTCCATTGACGTGGGACCGCAATGGCGCAGGGCAAGCGCTGACACCGCACGGCCCGGAAATGCCGCTATAGTATCGGCGGGCGCCAACAGGAGGGGGACGCGATGAGCCAGACCGAGATGCTGAAGACCCTGACCCGCTACAACGCATGGGCCAACGCCGAGCTGCTGGCCGCGGTGCGGGCGCTGCCGGCGGGCGAGGCGACGCGCGAGCGGCCGAGCCTGTTCAAGACCATCGTTAACACGCTGAACCATCCCCTGGTCACCGACCGCATGTGGTGGGCGCATCTGCATGGCGAGCCGCACGGCTACAGGGCGCTCAACGAGGTGATCCACCCCGAACTCGAGGATCTCGCGGCGGCCCGGGCCGAGATGGACACCCGCATCATCGGCTATGCCGATGCGCTGACGCCGGAAATTGCCGAGGAGCCGGTCTCCTTCACCCTGTTGAGCGGCGCCGCGGGCGTGATGAGCCGGGCCATGATCCTGATGCACATCGTCAACCACAACAGCTACCACCGCGGTTTCGTGGTCGAGACCTTCTGCCAGATCCCGGCACCGCTGCCGCTGATCGACCTGCCGATCTTCCTGCGCGGCGCCGGCGGCCTGAGCACTCTGCCGCCGCATCTGAAACCCGCCGCCGGGGCGTAGGCTACAGCAGCGCCAGCTGGTCGCCGGCCCGGGGCGGGCGGCAAAAGCGCGTCTCGTTCAGCGGCGGGTGGCCGTGATGCAGGCCGTGCCGCCGGCAGGCGAGCGCGAATCGGCTGGCGATCTGCTCGGCATAGGCGCCGGTGCCGGTCTGCCGCTTGCGCCATTCGCTCTGGTACAGCCTGCCGCCGCGGGTCTGGCGCACCAGGCTCAAGACCCGCTTGGCCCGCTCCGGATAATGGGCGTCGAGCCAGTCGGCAAACAGCTCCTTGATCTCCAGCGGCAGGCGCAGCAGCACGTAACCTGCGGCGCCGGCGCCGGCTTGCGCGGCGGCCTCGAGGATCGCCTCGATCTCCTGGTCGTTGAGCGCCGGGACGATCGGCGCCGCCAGCACCGTCGCCGGCACGCCGGCCGCCGCCAGGTCGCCGATCGCCTCCAGCCGCTTTTCTGGCGTCGGCGCCCGCGGCTCCATGTGGCGGGCCAGAGCGCGGTCCAGCGTCGTCACCGATATCGCGACCCGCACCAGCCCCTGTTCGGCCATGGGCGCAAGGATGTCGAGGTCGCGTAGCACCAGGTTCGACTTGGTGACGATGCCGACCGGATGGCGGTAATCCGCCAGCACCTCGAGAATCCGCCGGGTCACGCGCTTGCCGCGCTCGACCGGCTGATAGGGGTCGGTGTTGGCCCCGAGCGCAATCGTCGCCGGGCGGTATTTCGGGTTGCGCAGCTCCGTCTCCAGGAGGTCGGGCGCGTCCGGCTTCCAGTACAGCCGGCTTTCGAAGTCGAGCCCCGGCGAATGGCCGAGATAGGCATGCGTCGGCCGCGCGAAACAGTAGACGCAGCCATGCTCGCAGCCCTTATACGGGTTGATCGAGCGGTCGAAGGGCACGTCCGGCGACTGGTTGCGGGTGATGATCCGCCTTGTGCTGTCGACCGAGAGCGTCGTGCGCAGCGGCGGCGATTCGGCATCGCCGGACCCCCAGCCGTCATCCTCGGCGAAGCGCTGCGCCGCCTCGTAACGGCCGGTCGGATTGCCCACTGCGCCGCGCCCCCTGCGCGGCCTGTCCGGGATCAGAGTGGTCATCCGCCGAGCATAGAGAACAGAAGGCGAACATTCAAGGCTGCTGCTGCCAGCGGCGGTCTTAACCCTACCCCGGCAGCAGCGAGGCGAGGCCGCCCGGCTCGCGCCATTCGGCGCGGATCCGCTCCACGGTCGCGGCGGAGAGATAATCGCCTGTGCGGGCCTCGACATGGGCGATCAGAGCCGCATCACGGTTCTCGGCCGACCAGTCCTCGGTCGCCGCCGCCGCGTGCTTGGCCTTGAGCTTGCCCTTCTTCGATTCGACCCGCCATTTCGCCGACCAGGTGGTCGAGCGCAGCCAGGTCAGCCGGCGCAACGGCATCAGCCAGGGCTCCAGCGCATGGGCCAGGGCCGGCGGGATCGCGCCCAGATAGTGGCGGTAGAAATCGGCGACGTCCGCAGCGGCGATCTCGACCCCCGACTCGATATCCCAAGTGGTCGAGGTATAAAGGCTGGCATGCGCAAGGTCGATCGCCGGCGCCCCGTACAGCGCCTTCTCCAGATCGACGATGAAGGCGCGGCCGCGCCTGTCGATGACGTAGTTGCCGGGATGGGTGTCGGTCGCCACCAGTGTGATCGGCTGGTCGCGGCCGGCGCTGTCGGCGGCGAAGCTGCGGGCCCAGACGATCTCCTCCTCGATCATCCGGCGCGCCGCCGCATCGCCCGTCGCCGCCTCGAGATACGGCGCCTGGTCCTCGATGAAGGCCAGCGTGCCGGCGATCGGGTCGTCGTGCCAGGCCAGCGGCGCGCGGTCGCTCGGACCGGGCAGCGGCAGGCGATGGATCGAGGCGAGGCAGTCGGCGATCGCCGGGAGGTCGCGCGGCAGCGCCGCCGCGCGGCCCTCGATATGGTCGACGATCACCGCCCCCATCGGAACGGATTGTGAGGGCTCGATCGCCCCGTGCAGGCGCGGCGCGTGCCCGCCGGCGGCGGCCCGGGTGAAGCCGGCGATCTGGTATGCGAGATTCTCACGTGCCGGCAGGCCGAATTGGCTCTGCCGGGGCACGCGCAGCAGCGCCCCGGTGCCGCGGATCGCGATGTGGTCGTGGGCGAGGCCCTTCTGCGGCATCGGCGCCAGCGCATCGCGCTTCACGCCCTCGAAGCCCGGCCGCGTGATCAGCGCCGCGTGCAGCGCGTCGAGATCCTCAGGGGTCATCAATTGTCTTCGCCACTGGCCCGTCCCGGCGCATTGATAGTGCGCCCCTCGGGCGCACGGCAACCCTGCGATCGTCAAAATCGCAGTTATTCCAGGATCGGCCGGCCGCTTCGCTCCCTCTGCGGGCCCGTGTGCAATGACCTCCGGCCCGTGCTAAACCCAAGCCTATGGCGCCGATCAGCATCGTTATTCCCACCCTGAACGCGGCCGCCTGGCTGCGCCGCAGCCTGCCGCCGCTGGCCGAATTCTCTGCACTTGACCTGATCCGCGAGGTGATTCTCGCCGATGGCGGCTCGACGGACGAGACGCCCGGGATTGCGGAGGCTGCGGGGGCGCGCCTCATCCGCTCGCAGCCCGGGCGGGGCCGGCAGCTGGCCGCCGGGGCGGCGGGGGCGCGTGGCGACTGGCTCCTGTTCCTGCATGCCGATACCCTCTTGCAGACCGGGTGGGACCCGGCGGTGCGCCGCTTCATCGAAGCGCCGCAAAATGTGCGCCGCGCCGGCTATTTCCGCTTCGCGCTCGATGATCCGCGCTTCGCCGCGCGCCGAATCGCCTGGCTCGCAAATCTGCGTTGCCGGGCGCTGGGTCTTCCCTATGGCGATCAGGGGTTGCTGATTCACCGCGATCTCTACCGCGCCTGCGGCGGGTTCCATGCATTGCCGCTGATGGAGGATGTCGATCTCGTGCGCCGCGTCGGCCGGCGGCGGCTGGTTATGCTCGACGCCGTCGCCGTCACCTCGGCCGAGCGCTACCGTCGCGACGGCTTCTGGCTGCGCCCCATGCGCAACCAGCTGTGCCTGCTGCTCTGGTTCCTCGGCGTCTCGCCGCGCGCCATCCTGCGGATATACGAGTGGTGAGGCCCAGCGTCATCGTGTTCGCGCGGACGCCGCGGCGCGGCGCGGTCAAGCGGCGGCTTGCCGCGACGATCGGCGCGGCCGCGGCGCTGCGCTTCCACCGTCTCGCGCTGGAGCGGCTGATCCGGCGCCTGGCCCGCGATCGACGCTGGCGCACCGTCCTGTGCGTGACCGCCGGGAGCTATCGCTGGCCGCGTGCCGTGCCGCGCATCGCCCAGGCACGCGGCGGCCTCGGGCGCAGGATGGCGCGCGCCATCGCCGTCATGCCACCCGGCCCGGCGCTGCTGATCGGCAGCGACATCCCCGAGATCCGGCCAGCCCACATCGCCGGCGCCTTCCGGGCGCTGGCGGGGTGCGACGTGGTGTTAGGCCCGGCAAGCGATGGCGGTTACTGGTTGGTCGGGCTGCGCGACCGCGGCCTGCTCGGCCGTCTGTTCGAGGGCGTTCGCTGGTCGACGCCGCACGCGCTCGCGGATACGCGGGCCAATCTGCCGGCCGGGCGCCGCGTGGCGCTGATCGAAACCCTGTCGGACATCGACGACGAGACGGCCTGGCGGCACCTTGTCGTCAGCCACCGCCGCTGATCGCGTCGGCCTGCGCTTTCAGCGCCGCTGCCTCGTTGTTCCGGCCTGTCTCGACCAGCAGGTCCGACAGCGTATAGAGGGTATCGGCGATCGCCGGATGATACGGCGGCAGCGCAGCGCTGCGGATCGCCAGGGCCCGGCGCAGCAGCGCCTCGGACTCGGTCCGACGACCCTGCGCCTTGTAGAGCACGGCGAGATTGTTCAGCATCAGCGCGATTTCGGGATGGTATGGGCCAAGCCGCGCCTCGCTGATGTCGAGGGCGCGGCGGTAGTAGCCCTCGGCCGCGTCGTACCGCCCCTGATAGAAGGACAGAACGCCGAGATTGCTGAGCCGCTCGGCGACCACCGGGTGGTCCCGGCCGAGCGACCGCTCGTCGATCGCCAGCGCCCGCCGGTAGAACGGCTCGGCCTCGTCATAGCGGTTCTGCATGCGATAGATCACCGCCATGTTGTTGAGCAGGGTGGCCAGCCCGGGATCCTCGGGCCCGAGCACATCCTCGTGGATCTTCAGCGCCCGTTGCATAAGCGCCTCCGCCTCGTCGAGCCGGTCGCGGGCGGCCTGCAGCATGGCGAGGTTGGCAAGATCAATCGCCACATTCGGATGCGCCGGCCCCAAGATCTCCTCGTCGACCGCGAGTCCGCGCCGATACAGCGGCTCCGCCTCGTCGTAGCGGCCCTGGCGCTTGTAGAGCAGGCCCAGATTGCCGAGCACGGCGGCGACATTGCCGCTGGTCGGGCCGTCGATCTCCTCGAACAGCGCCAGGGCGCGTCGGTACAACGGCTCGGCCTCGCCGTACCGGCCCAGCTCGGAATAGACCAGCGCGAGTGCGTTCAGCGTGGTGGGCAGGCGCTTGTCGCCGGCCTCGAATGCCTCCGCCGCCTCCAGCGCCGCGCCATAACGCCGCGCCGCCTCGTCGTAATCTCCGCGCTGAAACGCGGCCTTGGCGGCTTGGCTTTCCGCGTTCCATTCGTGCCACCAAGCGGCCGCCGGCCCGGCCAGCAGCAGAAGC
The DNA here is from genome assembly GCA_020356105.1 of Rhodospirillales bacterium. Classification (GTDB taxonomy): domain Bacteria; phylum Pseudomonadota; class Alphaproteobacteria; order UBA8366; family JADFVY01. Next base: position 3,297,113 of record CP070634.1, read on the forward strand.
GCAATTGCGGTAGCCGCCAACCGCCGCGCGACGGCCGGGCCCGTGGGCCATATTCGGATGCGGGGTTTCACGTCCAGCTCCTCCGCCATGCGAACGACAACCGGCGGAAGCCTAACCTCGGCGGGTTAACAAACCGTGCCCGGGCCTCACACCTCCTTGAGGCGGGGCATCAGCTCGACGAAATTGCAGGGCTTCGTGCGGCTGTCGAGCTGGTGGACCAGGATCTCGTCCCAGGCATCCTTGCAGGCGCCGGGTGAGCCGGGCAGGGCGAAGATATAGGTGCCCCTCGCGACCGCGCCGAGGGCGCGGCTCTGGATCGTCGAGGTCTTGATCTTCTGGAAGCTGATCCATCGGAACAGCTCGCCAAAGCCCGGCACCTCCTTTTCGGCGACCTGCAGCACCGCCTCCGGTGTCACGTCGCGGCCGGTCACGCCGGTGCCGCCCGTCGAGATCACCACGTCGATCTCGGGATCGTCGATCCAGGCCCGCAGCTGGTCGACGATGAGATCGGCCTGGTCGCGCACGATGGCGCGCGCGGCCAGCCTGTGGCCGGCCGCCTCAAGCCGCTCGACCAGCGTGTTGCCGGATCGGTCGTCCGCCTCCGAGCGGGTGTCGGAGACGGTCAGGACGGCGATGTTGACGGGCAGGAAATCGCGATTGCCCTCGATCTTCACCTTTGTTCCTCGCTGGCGGTCCCTTGCAACGCGACCTGCTTGTTGAGCGGGTCGAGCGCACTGTAGACCGGCCAGTCGCCCGCGACAACATCCGCCAGCGAGGGACGCGGCTGGCCGAGACGATCGCGGTAGAGCCAGAAATTGGTCAGCACCCGTTCGACATAGATGCGGGTCTCGCGCTTCGGGATACTCTCGATAAACAGCAGCGGATCGTCGCCGAAGTCGACGCGGCGCAGCCAGCTGCGCAAATTGCCGGGCCCGCCGTTATAGGCGGCGACGGCAAGGAACAGGCTGCCGTTGATGCTGGGCGTCTCCAGCAGGTGGACCATGTATTTCTGGCCGAGGGTGACGTTGAGCTCCGGATCGTAGAGCTTGTCCCTGCGCCAGCCGCGGTAGCGCCGGCCCGAGATGAAGCCGGCGGTGCCGGGCATCAGCTGCATAAGCCCGCGCGCGCCGGCGTGGCTCTTGGCATTGGTCTTGAAATTGGATTCCTGGCGCATCAGGGCGTAGATCAGCGCCCGGTCGACCTCGAACCCGCCATCCGGCTCCCAGACGGGAAGCGGGTAGAGGGCGGCGCCGTGCCAGTGACCGTCGCGCTCGTGCATCGCCTTGCCGAGCTCGAACGCCAGCGGGGCGATCTGGGCCTCGTCGGCATAGGCCATCATCGTCTGCAGCAGGCGCTTCGGCATCCTGTCGAAGATCCGCTTCAACTCAGCCATGCCGCGCCGATCCTGGCCGATCTGCAGCAGCGCGAGCCCGCGCCGTGCCGCTGGCACGCCGACGATCTCGCGGGCGGCGTCCATGCTCGGCACCGGCAGGGTCCAGTCGATCGGCTGCCGCAGTGCCAACGCTTCCTGGCCGAGCACGCCGTAGAAGGTCATCGGACGCTCGGCGGCGAGCCGCAGCATCGGCACCACCTTGTCCGGTCGGCGCGACACGAGATAGGCGCGCGCCGCCCAATAGGCGCCGGCCGAGGCGAGCCAGTCGTCGTCCGTGCCAGAGAGGGCGAGCGCCGAGAAATGCTCTGCCGCGGTCTCGATCCGACCCATCCGCCAGGCGGTCAGCCCCGCCCACCAATAGGCGTCGGGGAGGTGCTCGCCGGATCGGGTCGCCGCCTTGCTGGCCAGCTCGAGCGCCTGTTCGTCCTTCTCGACCTGGTAGAAAGCGGCTGCGATCGCGGTCAGCATCTCGTCGTAGCCGCGCGCATCGAAATGCCGGGCGATGCTATTCTGGCTGAGGTAATTGTACGCCCTGGTCGGCGCACCCAGGCGCAGCCAGCGCCGGATGCGCCGCTGCGCATAGCGCATATCGCGGTTGGTGTAGCGCTGCGCCGATTTGCGGTCCCCCTGCGAGTCGAGGACGGGCGTCTCTTCGCCCCAGGACACGTTCACGACGGGCCGCTGCGGTTTGCGGGGCCATTTGTAGTTGGACGGTCGCCGCTTGGCCGCCAGCCGGTAGACGCTGTCGGCATTCGGATGATCGGCGTAGTGCGTCATCCAGTCCTTCAGCTCGAGATAGGTCGAACGATAGGCGCGCGGATGCATATAGCGCTGGTAGAGGACGTGTCCCATGAGCAGGCGGTCGGACAGCGCGGCGATCCGCTTGTCCGCGGCCTTCCACTTGCCCTCGTCCTGCAGCCGGAAGATTTCGCCGTAGAGCCGGGCGTCCTCCTCCCCGAGGATCGCGAACATCTCGCCGATCGCTTCCTCGGCGGGCGCCAGCGGGGCCGGCAGCGGTGACCGCTCGACCGGAAAATCCGGCTCCACCGCCAGCGCGCGGGGCGCCGCAGTCATCAGAAGAGCCAGCGCAAGCAGCGCCCGGCGCAGTGGTCGGCAACGTGGGAAAGACACGGTGAATTCCCCCTGTTCGGGCGCGTTCTCTACACGCCTCGATCGATTGACGCCAATAAGACAACACTAAACGGGGCCGAGTAAAGAATTGGTATAGATGCGTATCCGTCCGGTAATATGTCTGTATCGCGGCAGGGGACGGCGATTCCGGCCGATTCGCCAAAAGTATGACGCAAGAGGGGCGCCGCCGCCGCCGGCGTGCTGGCCGTTCAGTCCAGGGCGTCGAGACGTTCGCGCAGCGACAGGAAATCGATCCAGGACTGCCGCTTCTGTGCCGGGTTGCGCAGCAGATAGGCGGGATGGAACGTCGGCATCGCCGGAATCGGCGTGTCCAGGCCCTCGCCGTATTCGACCCAGCGTCCGCGCGCCTTGTTGATGCCGCTGCCGATGCCCAGTACGGCGTTCATCGCCGGACGGCCCAGCGTAACCAGCAGGCGCGGCCTTGCAAGCGCGATATGGCGACGCACGAACGGCAGGCAGGCCGCCGACTCCGCATCCGTCGGGCTGCGGTTGCCCGGCGGCCGCCAGAACAGGATGTTCGTAATATAGGCAGAGTCATCGTCGAGGCCGATCCACGACAGCATGACATCGAGCAGGCGACCGCTCGCCCCCACGAAGGGGAGGCCGGCGCGGTCCTCCTCGGCGCCGGGCGCCTCTCCGATGAACATCACCGGCGCGCCCGGCCTGCCGCGGGCGAACACAAGGTTGGTTGCAGTGTGCTTCAACGCGCAGCCTTCGAAGGCCTCGAGCGCCGCCCGCAGATCGTCGAGGCGGGCCACCCGAGACGCCAATTCGCGCGCGTCGGTGGCGCCCTGCGACGGGGCCAGCGGCGCGGCGGCCGTCCCGATCGGGGCAGGTGCCGGCGCCAACGGGCCCTCGGCGAGCGCAGGCACAGGCGCCGGCGGCTTGCGCCGATCCGCGGGGGTGGCGCCAACGGCTTCGTCGGCGCCCATCGCCGCCAACCAGTCGAGCAGGGCCAGGGCCTTGCGTCGTGCTGTGCCGTCACCGTCTTCGTTCACCACCCGGCTCCCTCGTCACCCCCGGGATGGCAATTGCCGCGCCGCCCGAGTTCCAATATCGGCCGGAATGTTTATAGCAAACGGGCGGCCGGTCCTGTAGGTATCAAATGGCGACAGGCAAGGAGGCGTGGGCATGGAACGCGAATCCATGGAATACGATGTTGTCGTGGTGGGCGCCGGCCCGTCCGGGCTGGCCGCGGCGATCCGGTTGAAGCAGCTGGCGGCGGAACAGGAGCGGGAGTTGGCCGTCTGCATCGTCGAGAAGGGCGCGGAGGTGGGCGCGCATATCCTGTCCGGCGCGGTGATCGAGACCCGGGCACTCGACGAGTTGATCCCCGACTGGCGGGACAGGGACGCGCCGCTGAACACGCCAGCCGGCGACGAACGGTTCCTGTATCTGACCGAAGCCAAGGCGTTCCGCCTGCCAACACCGCCGCAGATGCACAACGCGGGGAACTTTGTTGTCAGCCTCGGCAATGTCTGTCGCTGGCTCGGCGAGCAGGCCGAATCGCTGGGCGTGGAGATCTACCCCGGCTTCGCCGCTGCCGAGGTGCTCTACCACGACGACGGATCGGTCAAGGGAGTGGCGACCGGCGACATGGGTATCACGAAATCGGGCGAACAGGGACCCAACTACCAGCCAGGCGTCGAGCTGCACGCCCGGCAGACCATCTTCGCCGAGGGCTGCCGCGGTTCGCTGACCAAGAGCCTGTTCGAGCGCTTCGATCTGCGGGCGGGCTGCGACCCACAGACCTTTGCCATCGGCGTCAAGGAGCTTTGGGAGGTCGCGCCGGAGAACCACAAACCGGGTACGGTCATCCACACCATCGGCTGGCCGCTCGACGGCAAGACCTACGGCGGCTCGTTCGTCTACCACCTCGAGGGCAACCAGGTCGCGCTCGGCTTCGTGGTCGGCCTCGACTACGAGAATCCCTATCTCAGCCCCTATCTCGAATTGCAGCGGTTCAAGCATCATCCGACGATCCAGCCGACCCTCGAGGGCGGCCGCCGCATCGGATACGGCGCTCGTGCCCTCAACGAGGGCGGGTTCCAGTCGCTTCCGAAATTGACCTTCCCGGGCGGGCTTCTGGTCGGCTGCGCCGCCGGATTCCTGGATGTGCCCAAGATCAAGGGGTCGCATACCGCGATGAAATCCGGCATGACGGCGGCCGAGGCGATCTTCGAGTCGCTGGCCGGCGATGACGGCCCGCGCGAGGTGACGGCCTATCCCGAGCGGCTGAAGCAGACCTGGGTCTGGCGCGACCTCTACAAAGCGCGCAACATTCGCCCCGCCTTCACGCGCGGGCGCTGGTTCGGCCTCGTCTATTCGGCGCTCGACACCTACCTGTTCCGCGGCCGTGCGCCGTGGACCTTCCGCAACCATGCCGACCACGACCGGCTGAAGCCCGCGGCCGAATGCCGGCCGATCGACTATCCCAAGCCGGACGGCGTGATCAGCTTCGATCGGCTGACCAATGTCGCCTTCTCCGGCACCAATCACGAGGAAGACCAGCCGGCCCACCTGGTGCTGCGGGATCCGGCGCTGGCGATTGATGTCAATCTCGCCCGGTTCGATTCGCCCGAACAGCGCTATTGCCCCGCCGGGGTCTATGAAATTGTCGAGGAGGACGGCGCGCCGCGGCTGCAGATCAACGCCCAGAATTGCGTCCATTGCAAGACCTGCGATATCAAGGATCCGACTCAGAACATCAACTGGACGGTGCCGGAGGGCGGTGGCGGACCTGCCTACAGCGGCATGTGACCGATCGCGCTGCACCGGGCCGAGTGGCGGTCTTCGCGTAGCGCCGGGAACGACCCGCCGAATTTCGTCGGGTCGGCTGGACGGATGAGGGTCGGGCGGCTACTGTGCCGCGGCCCGAATCGCATGTGAAAGGAGTCCGATGCGGCTTTTCAAGACGGCCCGTCCGGCGGACCGAATCCCCGACCCCGCTTCGCGCATCATCGCGGTCATTCTGGCCGCGATCCTGTTCGGCTGCTCTGGCGGCAACAGGGGCGATGCCGCGCCCAGCGATGCGGTATCCGAAGAATCCAGGCAGCTCGACATGATCGAGCCGCGCGACCAGCGATCGCAGTACGGCAATTACCTTGCCGGGCGATTCGCCGAAAAGCAGCGCGATTTCGAGCGCGCCTCGTCGTCGCTGGCCCGGGCGCTGGAGGAAAACCCTGATGATCCGGCATTGTTGCGCCGTACCTTCTTCCTCGCTCTGGAGGCGGGCCGCATGGACCTGGCCATTCAGCTGGCGCGCCAGCTTGACGCGGCCGGCACGCGGATCTCCCCAGTTCAGCTTCTGCTCGCCGCCGAGTCTGTCAAGAAGAGCGAATTCCAGGCCGCGATCGAACGCCTTGAGACCATGGACCGTGACGACCTCGCCCGCTATCTGGTTCCGCTGGCGCTGGCCTGGGCCTATGTCGGCGCTGGCGAGTTCGACACGGGGCTGGCAGCACTGTCCCCGCTCAACACCGAGGACGGGTTTGCGCTGCTGCGGCGGATGCATGAAGGGCTGATCAACGACGTTGCGGGCCGCGCCGACGACGCCGATGCCGCGTATCGCGCGGCCATGGGCACGGAATCCGGAGCGGCGCCGAACCGTGTTGTCCGGGCCTACGGCAACTATCTGGAGCGGCGCGGCCGTGCCGACGAGGCCCGGGCGCTTTACGAGACGTATGGCGGCATCGAGGCCGACAGCCCGATCATCGTCGAGTCCGCGAAACGGGTTGCCGGCAACGGGGTTCCCGATCCCCTGGTGGGTGATGCGGCGCAGGGGATGGCGGAGGGGCTGTTCGACATTGCCTCGGTTCTGCCGATCGATCGGGCCGGCGACTTCGTGCTGATCTATGCGCGAATGGCGCTTTATCTCAGACCGGACTTCCCGCTCGGCCAGCTCCTGATCGGCGACGTGTTCGATCAGTTCGGACGCTATGAGGAGGCGGCCGCGGCCTACCGGTCCGTCGATCCGGACAGCGCCTATGGATGGGTCGCGCGGCTGCGGCTGGCCGACGATCTTTACGATCTCGGCGATGCCGATGCGGCCATCGCGCTGTTGCGCGAGATGAGCCGTGACCAGCCGGAGCGGAGTGACGCGCTGATCCGGCTCGGCAACGTCCTGCGTTACGAGGAACGCTACGATGAGTCGGTTGCGGCCTATGACGGCGCGATCGAGCGCGTCGGCAAGATCGGCCGCAACGACTGGACGCTGCTATACAGCCGGGGCATCGCGCTCGAGCGCGCGGGGCTCTGGGAGCGGGCCGAGCGCGATTTTCTGCAGGCCCTTGAACTCCAGCCCGGACAACCCTTCGTTCTCAACTACCTCGGGTACAGCTGGGTGGAGCAGGGCAAGAATCTCGATGAGGCGCGCCAGATGCTGGTGCGCGCCGTCGCCCAGCGCCCGGACGACGGCTATATCGTCGATAGCATGGGCTGGGCCCTGTACAAGCTTGACGATTTTGCCGAAGCGGTGACCTATCTGGAACGCGCGGTCGCGTTGCGGCCGCAGGACCCCGTCATCAATGATCACCTCGGCGACGCCTATTGGCGGGTCGGTCGAATCGGCGAGGCGCGCATCCAGTGGCGCCGCGTCCTGGGGCTCGAACCGGAGGACGATCTGCGGCGGCAGATCGAGCAGAAGCTGAAGGACGGTCTGCCGCCGCCGGGCGGCAGGGGCGGGGGGTAACCATCGCCGGTCCGCCCGTCCTGCATCTGTCGGCGCCGGCCAAGATCAACCTGTATCTTCATGTGACGGGCCGCCGCGACGACTATCATCTGCTGGATAGCCTGGTGGTGTTTGCCGGTCTGGCCGACGGCATCGAGTTGTCGCCATCCCAAGCGATCGAGATCGTCATTTGCGGCCCGTTCGCCGATGCTGCGGGACTGCCGGAAGAGAACCTCGCGCTCAAGGCCGCGCGCGCGCTGGCGTCGGCGGCAGAAATCACCGCCGGCGTGCGCATCCGATTGACCAAGCGCATTCCGGTCGCTGCGGGCCTGGGTGGCGGTTCCGCAGATGCGGCTGCGGTGCTGACCGGGCTGATGCGCCTGTGGTCCGTGCCGCGCGATGCGGTCGATCTGGCCTCGATTGGTGTACGGCTCGGCGCTGATGTCCCGGCCTGTCTTGCCGGGCGGCCTGTCTTCGTCGGCGGAATCGGCGATCAGCTTGCCGCGGCGCCACGGCTGCCCGAGGCCGGGCTGTTGCTGGTCAACCCGGGAGTCGAATTGGCCACCGCATCCGTCTTCGCCGGCCGGCGCGGCGGGTTCTCGCCGGCCGCCCGGTTCGATGCAACGCCGTCATCGGCAGCGGAGTTGGCCGACATTCTTGCGGCCCGGAGCAATGACCTGACCGAGCCGGCGCGTCGCCTGGCGCCGGTGATCGATGACGTGCTGGAGTCGATCCGGCGGGCGCCCGGTTGCCGGCTCGCCCGCATGAGCGGCTCCGGCGCCACCTGTTTCGGGCTGTTCGACGACATGACGGCTGCCGCTGCGGCGCGTGCGTCGATCCACTGCGGTGACTGGTGGGTCGCGGCGACGGCGCTGACCTGATCGGCCGATTTCAGGATCCGGACCGCACGGTCCGCTTCGCGGGTAGGGTGACCAAAACCCGGGTTCCCTGTCCAGGCGCGCTGTCGATGCGCATCCGACCCTGATGCTGCTTGGCAAGTGCCCGGACAAGCGACAGGCCGAGACCGCTGCCCTCGCGCATCCGCGAGGAAACGTTCTCGAGCTGAACGAAGGGCTCCATCGCGCGCCCGATCTCTTCGGCCGACATTCCAGGGCCGTTGTCGACCACCTCCATACGAAGACCGCCACCCGACGTGAGGCCGGCCCGAACCTCGATCCGGCCGCCGCGCGGCGCGAACTGCATCGCGTTCGACAAGAGGTTGATCAGGATCTGCTTCAGCTTGCGGGCATCGGCCCTGATCACCGGGCCGCGCTTCGGAATGTCGACTTGAAACGCGATCCCGGCACCCGCCACGCGCTCCTCGACCAGACGAATGCAGGATTTGACGAGGCTGGGAATACGGACGTCCTCTTCGCGCAGCTCCGCCTTGCCCGCCTCGATCTTCGACAGGTCGAGAATATCGCTGATTAGCGCGAGCAGATGTAGCCCACTCGCATGGATGTCGCGCGCGTATTCGATGTAGCGTGGGTCGACCGTGCCGAACATTTCGCCGGAAATGATTTCGGAAAAGCCGAGGATCGCGTTAAGGGGGGTCCGCAGCTCGTGGCTCATATTGGCGAGGAATTCGGTCTTTGCGCGGCTGGCGACCTCGGCCTGCTCCTTCGCCGCCACCAATTCGGCTTCGCGTTCCATCTGCTCGGTGATGTCGCGCCGGATCAGGATCGTGCCGCCTTCGCGGGTCGGGTACTCCTCGACCTGCGCCCAGCGGCCGTTGCGCAGGCGATGAACCCGCTTCGAAGGCGGGTTGCGATGTGCTTCGAGACGCTGCCGGAGAAACGCTTCTCGGTCCTCCGGCGCGACATCGTAGTAGCCGCGCATCGCGATCTCGCGGACGAACTCCTCGAAGTTGAGGCCCGGCTTGAGGACGCCCGGCATATTTGCCTCGATGGCGCGCTGGAAGATCTGGTTGTAGATGATCAGCCGATCCTCCGAATCGCACAGGCAGATCGCCTCGGAGGTGGTGTCCAGAGCGTCGAGGAACCGGTGCTGAAGCGTCTTGTGCGCCTGCCGTTCGAGGACCTCGCCGGTCTCGTCGGTGGTGACGCCGCGGAATCCCTTAAACGCGCCGTCCGTATCGAAAATCGGCTTGCCGCTGACCCGCAGGTAACGGCGGCGGTTCGACTGGTCGATATAGCTGTAGCGGACATCGCGGAACGGCTGCCGCGCTCTCAGCGTGGCAATGTGATCGTCCCACGTTCCATCGCTGAAATCCGCGCCCGGCAACTCCCAACGCCGCCGGCCAAGCAGACTCTGCGGGTCCATGCCGCTCTTGAGCTCGAGCCCCGCGGAAAAATAGGTGAACCGAAGCTCCTCATCCATTTCCCAGAACCAGTCCGAGGCGACTTCGGCGAAATCAGCCAGCCGAGCTTCGCTGCGACCCAGCGATTCCTCGACCCGCCGAAGAGCGGTAATGTCCTGGATTGTTCCGAAATGGCCGACGAAACTGTTTGCGCCGTCGAACTCGGCGCATCCGATCTCGCGAATGTAGCGAACCTCGCCGTCTGCGAGGACGACCCGGTATTCGATGTCGAAGTCCCTGCCGTCCCTGTCGGAGGCATCCATCTCCTCGATCACGCGTTCCCGGTCGTCCGGATGGACATTGCGGTACATTTCGGCGTTGGTCGAGGCATTCGGATCGGCCCAGCCGTCGGCGATTCGAAGGGCCTCGTCCGACGCATAGGTCAACTCGCCCTGTGTCGCCGACCAGCGCCAGTATCCGAGTCGGGCCTGCTTCTGCGCCTCTCGCAGTTGGGCCTCGCGCTCGCGTAGCTGGCTTTCGGCGATCGTGCGCTCGGTTACGTCCTGTATCGTCCCGAACTGCGCGACGAAGTTGCCTTGTTCGTCGAACTCCGGCTCGCCGATCTCGTGCACATGGCGAATCTCGCCATCGGGCCGGACGATGCGGTAGGACAACTCGAACTCGACGGGCCGGCGGTCTGCCTCGGCGTATGTCGCGAGGACGCGAGCCCTGTCCTCGGGATGAACATAGCGTGCCTCGGCCTCGTCGGCCGGATCCATCGCGTCGTGCGGCAAACCGAATATTGCGGCGTACGCCTCGGACCATGCGGTGAGGCCGCGCTGTTCGGAGGACCAGCGCCAATGGCCGAGTTTTGCGATGCGCTGCGCTTGTTGCAGATATTTCTCGCTAACCCGGAGTCGTTCTGCCGCCAACTCGCCATCGGTGGGCTGGCTCGAAGCCCCGTTGCGGTCTGCCGAGGGCGGCGGTTCCGCCTCCGCCTCTTGGTCGTGAACGACCAGGGGCGTGCGACGCGCCGGATTGTCGAGGCCTTTGCCCATTCCCATCTACACCAAACCCAGAGCGTCGCGATCACCGGCGATGGGCTTGCCCGCTCCCGTGCTTGCGCCTATTGTGCCGCCCGCCCGACCAAGCGACTCGCTCTGCTGGGGCGTAGCCAAGCGGTAAGGCAGCGGGTTTTGATCCCGTGATCGCAGGTTCGAATCCTGCCGCCCCAGCCAGTCTTCTCGCCGGGCCGCGATACGCCGCCGCCGATGCCGCGGTCAGCTCGCGGCGGTGCCATGCCAGACCCGTTTCCTGGTGTTTCATCTCGAACCTGCCCAGACCGCGCAAGGCGGTCAGATTCCCTGGTTTATGCCGCAGTCGGCCATGAGCCGCCACGACGGGCGGCGGGCCGTATCCAGCGACAATTATAGCAGGGAAGTAGTTTACTTACGGTTACCGGTCAGGTCGGATACAAGACCCAAACGGCGGCACCGGCCACGTCATCACCCGATTGCGTCCGCTTCACAGGTGGATGGCCGTTATGTCCTCGCAAGACTGATCGAACAGGCTCAACGCCTCTTCGAGATAATCGCCGAGCAGCGGCGCGCCCAGCAGATAGTCGGCCGTGTGGCCGTGTTCGTCTCGCGCACGCCGGGCCTCCTCGCACGCGTCGTCCCATTCGTCCACCGAGTAATCGCCGCGACCTAGCCACATCAGGGCGACCAACTCAATCTGCTCGTCCTCGTTCAGATCGTCGACAAACGTCTTGACCTCCTGGTAGGTCAGGTCGTCGGCGTAATCCTGAAGAACCTCAAGCGAGCCCGAATCGGATGGATTGCCGCCCGGATCGGGTTCTTCGACGCCGACTTTCGCATCGAATTCTCGCGCCTTGATAATCAGATAACAAACTTTGTCGGGGCTGATGTCCGGCATCCCAATGTCCCTCCCCAGCAATTCCGTCAAGCCGAAATTGGACCAGTTCCCGTGCTGCGGCATTGAGCTACGTCAAACTTGGTGAGGTGATCCCGCCTTCTCAAAACCGGGTGTCTCTTCGATAGTATCGGGCAGGTCCTCCCAATCCGCGGCGTCCTCGGGCACCTCCGGGTTCAGCGCGCCGGCGATCGGCGTGGTGCGCGGCGGCATGGCGACGAAGGCACTCCGCTCCGCCGCCGGCACCGCTGCGCTCTGCGTCATCCGCCATCCCGTGAATGCCAGAATGAAGCCGAGCACCGCCGACAGAGCCCAGAAGAACCCGTCCGGCCCGAGGGTCGTCATGGCAAACGATACCGACACCGGGCCGAGACTGGCGCCCAGCCCGTTTATCAGCACGTAGCCGCTATTGGCCGCGACCATCTGGCTGGGCTCGAGATGGTCGTTCAGATGCGCGCCGAACAGCGAATACATCGGCAGGATCATGCCGCCGAGCAGGAAGACGAGGCCCAGCCTGCCGTGGGTCGATATCGACGGGTGGAGGGCGAGCAGAAGGCACAGAGCGGTCGCCAGCGCGGTGAGCACGACGATCACCTTGCGCCGGTCCAACCAGTCCGAGGTCTGTCCGATCGGCCATTGCAGCACCATGCCGCCGAGCAGAACAAGGCCCATGAACAGCGACACCTCCGTGACGCTCATGCCGGCGGCGCGTGCGTAGACGGCGCCCATGCCGAAGACCATGCCGTTGGCGACGCCGGTGGCGAGGCCGCCGATCACGCCGAGTGGAGATATCCGGTAAAGCTGCCACAGGCTGACGCGGGACGGCGCGTCGAAGGCGGGCGCCGGCGAGGCGGTCAGGGAGATCGGTACCAGCGCCAGCGAGACCAGGACCGAGATCAGCACGAACAGGACGAAGCCGCCTGGATCGGCAAGATTCAAGAGAAGCTGGCCGAGTGTCATGCCGCCATAGGCGACAACCATGTAGATCGACAGAACCTGGCCCCGTGTCTCGTTCGTGGCGCGGTCATTCAGCCAACTTTCCGCAACAACATACAGGCCCGCGAAGGAAAAACCGGTGACCAGCCGCATCGCACCCCAACTCCAGGGGTCGACGAACACCGCGTGGGCCAGAGCGGATGCCGAGGCGAGCGAGGCCAACGCGGCGAACACACGGATATGGCCGACGCGGCCGACGATGCCGGGGCTCAGAATCGATCCGGCGAGGAAACCGGCGAAATAGCCGGTCATCACGAGGCCGGTCACCGTGGTCGGGAAACCCTCTAGGGTCGCGCGCACGCCGAGCAGGGTTCCCTGAAGTCCGTTGCCCAGCATGATCAGCGCCATGCCGAGGAGCAGCGCCCAGGCCGAAGCAATCGCCGAATACATGATCACCGCTCCCTTCGGACCGCATGCCTTGCGGACGCTTATGCATGAATTTGCGCGGCGGCGGAATTGAAATTGTTCGATGGCGGACATGCAGCGACCCGCAGGCCGCCGATCCGGAGTCGAAGGCGCGGGAATAATCCTTGCGCTGGGCTGTACAAACCGGTGTAAGAGCCGGGGCGGCAACGTTCCGTTCGAAGCTAGGGAGAGATATTACGTTGGACCTGTTCTGCGACAGTCTAGAACGCTGGATTCCGAATTTGCGGCGCTATGCGCGTGCCCTGACGCGGGACCGCGAGCAGGCGGACGATCTCGTTCAGGATTGCCTGGAGCGGGCGCTGTCGCGCCGGCATCTGTGGAACGAGGATGGCAACACGCGGGCCTGGTTGTTCACGATCATGCACAACATCCATGCCAATGATACGCGCCGCAACAGCAACCGGCCGGGCACCGTGCCGATCGAAGATGATGCCGCGCAGCCGGCGCGTCCGCCCGGGCAGATGCTCCGGGTGGCCGGGCTGGAAACCGCCGCTGCACTTCAAGAACTGCCGGATGAGCAGCGCCAGGTGATCCTGCTCGTCGCCCTCGAAGGGATGACGTACGGCGAGGTCGCCGAAACCCTCGGCGTCGCTCAAGGCACCGTGATGTCACGATTGTCGCGCGGGCGCGAGCGCCTGCGCCGGCTGATGGAGGATGGGGCCCCTGGCCTCAGGATTGTGAAATGAATGGAAAGCCGTACGATTTCGACGAGAGCGAGCTGCATGCCTGGGTCGACGGGCAGCTGACCGAGGAGCGCCGTGCGGCGGTCGAAGCGGCGCTGGCCGCGGATGACGGGCTGGCTGCGCGGGCCGCGGCGTACCGGGAGCAGAACGACGAGATCCGCGCCCTGTTCGGGGCGACCGCGCTGGAACCGGTGCCCCGGCATCTGCAACCGCAGCGCATTGCCGCCCGCCGGAACCGGCGGCGCTGGCTAATGCCGGTCGCCGCTTCCGTGATATGGCTCGCGGCCGGGCTGGCCGGTGGATGGATTGCCCATGATCGGCTCGGCGGTGGCGGCGCCACCGTCGAGGCGGCCCGCCACGTCGCATCGCAGGCGCTGTCGGCGCATCGCGTCTATGCGGTCGAGGTGCGACATCCTGTGGAGGTCTTCGCCGATGAGGAGGCGCATCTGGTCAAGTGGCTGTCGAAGCGTCTCGGCCACGATATCCGCGTGCCGGATCTGGCCTCGCAGGGATTTCGCCTGGTCGGTGGCCGCCTTCTGCCGACCGCGGATGGCGAGCCCGCGGCGCAGTTCATGTACGAGAACACCGGCGGGCAGCGCGTGACGGTCTATGTATCGCTCTATCATTCGGGTCAGGAAACCGCTTTCCGCTATCAGGCGGTGCAGGACGTCGGCGCTTTCATCTGGCTGGAGCCGGAGCGAGGCTACGCGGTGGCCGGCGATATTCCCCGCGAACCCCTGCTGGCCGTCAGCCGGATCGTATACGACACGCTCGAGGCGGTCGAGTAGGCCCCCCTGTCGTTTATCGCTGGCCACCGGAACGCGGTGCCGCGGGGGGGGTGGCATGTCCTGTTGACGCACACCGCGCCGCCCTGTGACAATCGTCGCTGCGGGAGGCGCCATGAACCTCGCCAATCTGCTCGACCGCGCGGGGCGCGGATTCGCCAGCCGTCCGGCGCTGGCTTCGGGAACGCGGACGCTGTGCGACTACCGCGCGCTGGCGCGCCGCGCCGGCGCTCTGGCCGGCGGTCTGCGCGACCGGTTCGGCCTCGGGCCCGGGGACCGGGTCGCTTTGGTCATGCGCAACAGCCCGGAATACGTTGAATTGCTGTTCGCCTGCTGGCATGCCGGATTGATTGCGGTGCCGGTCAACGCCAAGCTGGCGGCGGCGGAGTTCCAGTTCATTCTCACCGACAGCGGCGCCCGGGTCTGCGTCGTTAGCGCCGATCTCGCCGCCACAATCGGCGGGCTGGCTGGCCCCGAGGCGGTGGTCGAGATCGGCTCCGGGGATTGGTGCCAAGTGGCGGCGGCGGAGCCGGCAACGCTTGTCGAGACGGCGCCGGACGATGTCGCCTGGCTGTTCTATACCAGCGGGACCACCGGCCGGCCGAAAGGCGCAATGATTACCCACCGAAACCTGATGGCGATGTGCTGGGGCTATTTCGCCGATGTCGACTCCATTGCACCGGTCGATTCGATCGTTCATGCGGCGCCGATGTCGCACGGCTCGGGGTTGTATATCCTGCCGCATGTAATCGCGGGCGCGCTCCAGGTGGTGCCCGAATCGGGCGGGTTCGAGCCCGACGAGCTGCACCGCCTGTGTGATGCGCATCACGGCGCCACGGTGTTTGCCGCACCGACCATGGTGCGCCGCATGGTCGCCCATGCGGAGGCGCGGGGCGCGGCGCCGGCCGGGCTGAAGGCCGTGGTCTATGGCGGCGGCCCGATGTATGTCGAGGATGGCCGCAAGGCGATCGCGCTGTTCGGTGGCCGGTTGGCCCAGATCTATGGCCAGGGCGAGAGCCCGATGACCATCACCTCGCTGGCGCGGCATCGCTTTCCCGAGCCTGCCGAGCCACGCTTCGAGGCCCGGCTGGGATCCGCCGGCATCGCCTTCGGCATCGTCGAACTCCGGGTGGCCGGTGCCGATGACGGGCCGCTGCCGCCCGGCGAGACCGGCGAGGTCCTGGTGCGCGGCGATCCGGTCATGCGCGGCTACTGGAACAACGCGGCGGCGACCGCCGAGACGCTGCGCGGCGGCTGGCTGCACACCGGCGATGTCGGTGTGCTGGATGCCGACGGGTATCTTGCGCTCAAGGATCGCAGCAAGGACGTGATCATCTCCGGCGGCGCCAACATCTATCCGCGCGAGGTCGAGGAAGCGCTGCTTGCCCATCCTCGCGTGCAGGAGGTCTCGGTGATCGGCCAGCCGGACCCCGAATGGGGCGAGCGGGTGATCGCCTTCGTGGTCGCCGCGCCCGGCGCCGAGGTGTCGGCCGACGAGCTCGACCGTCTCTGCCTAGACCGGATCGCCCGGTTCAAGCGACCGAGGGCCTATCGCTTCGTCGACGCGCTGCCGAAGAACAACTATGGCAAGGTGCTGAAGACGGCCCTGCGCGAGATGATCGCAGCGGAACCCGCATAACGGCCGCCGTCTCGGGCTTCGGCGCCGGTCCCGCGCGGGGGCCTAGCCGCCGAACACCTTTCGCAGCAGCTCGGTGGTGCGGGCCGCCGGATCGTTGCGGATCGCCTCCTCCTCCCTGGCGACATGGTAGAACAGGCCGTCCAAAGCCCTGTCGACAGTGTAGGCGGTCAGGTCGGCCTTCACGTCGGGCACGAAGGGCACGGATTTGTATTGCGCGATCATCGCATCATAGGACCGAATCGCGCCGACCTCGGCGAGGCTGCGGGCGACCACGGGCGTCATGCGCCGGGTCAGGGGCGGGGTCATCTTGCGCTGGAAATAGCGTGTCGCCGCATCGTCCGGACCGTTGAAGATCTGCACGACGTCGTCGAAGGTCATCTCGCCGATTGCTTGCCAGAACAGCGCCTTCGCTTCCGGCGCCGCTGCTTCGGCGGCCCGGTTCAGGCGCAGTTCGAGATCGTCCGCGTAACGGGACATGCCGACCGATTTGAGAACCGACTGCACCTTGCGCAGCGAATCGGGCAGCGGAATATGGATCGCGGGGTCGAGATTGTACCCGTCGATTGCGCCGACCTGCGCGACCACCCGCGCAGTGCCGACGCGCAGCGCCTCCAACAGCCCGTCGCTCATCTCCCTGTTGGTTAGCCCCGACGACGATCCGCCGCGTCGAAGGGCTTCCTCCAGCTTCTCAAACCAGTTCTGTGCCGCCGCCCGGTGGCACAAGACCGCACTGAATCCGGCGGCCAAGCCCGCCAGGGCGGCCCGGCGGGACAACACCGCGCGACCCGGGTTCCGGCATCTCGCCCCGGCGCAGCGGGGTGGTGCGCTTCGGTGGGGCCGTCGGTGACTCGAACGTGCCATCCTGCGTGTCTCCTCAGGCGGCTTCCAGCGTTGCGCGAATGGCGATGCGGACCGCCTCGGCCATGCTCGCGAGCGGCAGCGAGGCGTGATGCGCCGCCTGCTCCGGCAGGAACGGCAGGTGGATGAAGCCACAGACCGGCGCCGGACGGCGCCGATTCGCTGCCGAAAGCGCATGATACATCAGCGCGTTGCAGACGAAGCGCCCGGCATCATCCGAACATCGCACCGGCAGGGAAGCGGCCTTGAGGTCGCGCTCGATGGCCGCCAGCGGCAGCGTGCTTCGGAGCATATCGTCGGCATCCGCGACGATAGGGCCACGCAGCACGGCGCCGGCATTGTCGGCGATCTCGAAATCGAGAACGTTGGCGGCAACGCGTTCCAGCCGGATCGCCGCCTCGCCGGGATCGAGCCCGAGGCAGATGACGGCGCGCGGCGCGGATTCATCGATCAGCGCCTCGATGCGGGCGGCGAGCCCGGCATGGATGACGGGTAGAACCCGGCCGGCAACCTCGGCGCCGCCGATCTCAATACCGTCGAGCAGCCTTGCGACCGCCTCGGACGGGTTGTGGGCGTGCCCGCCATACGGCTCGAAGCCCGTCACCAATACGCGCTTCACCGGCATTCCCGTCCGGTCCGGCCGTACCGAATTGTCTGGCATTTGATCCATTTCTCGCGACGGAATCCGGTGTGCGGCGCCGTTCAAGGATCGATTGAAATAACACGATTCGACGATAACCAACGAGGAGATAATCATGAAGACGCAGATCGTCCTTCTGACGATGATCATCGGCATCCTGGCGAGTGGCGCCGCCTGGGCCGCGACCCAAAGCGGCGACGGCAATCCCCAGCGGACGCGGTTCGAGCGTGTCGATGCGGACGGAAACGGGCGCATCGACCGGCAGGAATTCGGCGCGGCGCGCGAGGCTCGCTTCGCGCGCATGGATGCTGACGGCAACGGCGCGATCACCCTGGCCGAGCTCGAGGATGCGGCGCGGCGCGACCATGCCGCGCGCCGGTTCGAGCGCATGGACGCGGATGCGGATGGGCAGGTGACGCGGCAAGAATTCGCAGCGCTGGGCGACCGGATGTTCGAGCATCTCGACGAGAACGCCGACGGCTATCTGTCCATGGGCGAGCTCGAGCGCCGCCGGCACCGCGGCGCCACGACCGGCGCTCCGGCGAACTGACGGAGGGCGCGCGCGGCGCCCGAGTGGGGTGCCGCGCGCCGGTCGATGGATCGCGCAACCACGAACAATGCGCGGCCGCCTTGCCGCGACCCGGGGCAACAACGCTATGATCGCACATGGCCGTTGACACCAAGGCGCGGCGCGGCGCCGATCCGATTGCAGCCGATGCGGCGCTGGTGGCCCGAATTGGCGCCGGCGATCCGACCGCCTGCCGGGCCCTCATGGACGCGCATCTTGGCCGCGTCCATGGCTATGCCTGGCGTATGCTCGGCGATGCCGGCGAGGCCGAGGACGTGGCCCAGGAATGCTTCCTGCGGCTGTGGCGGCAGGCCGGACGCTGGCGGGCCGAGGCAAGGGTTGCGACCTGGCTGCACCGGGTCGCACACAATCTGTGCATCGACCGGTTGCGCCGGCGCCGCGCGATCGCGGCGGAGGAGCCGCCGGACCGGGCCGACCCGGCCCCCGGCCCCGCCGGCGAGTCGCAGCGCGCCCGGGTGGCGCAGGCGGTGGCGGCGGCGCTGGCCCGCCTGCCGGAGCGCCAGCGCGCGGCGATCGCCCTGGTGCACTACCAGGAGCTGGGAAATATCGAGGCCGCAGATATCATGGGGATCAGCGTCGAGGCGCTGGAATCGCTTCTGGCCCGCGGCCGCCGGGCGCTGCGCGCGGCGCTCGGCGCGATGCGGGACGATCTGATGGGAGAGCCGTGATGGCAGAGCGGAGTGATCGCAAGATGGACGAGGCAAGGCTGGCCGTGATTCTCGAGGCCTATGGCGCCGATTCGCGCCGCTGGCCTGAGGACGAGCGCGCGGCGGCGCGCGCCCTCCTGGCCGGATCGGCCGAAGCGCGGGCTCTCAGGGACGCGGCAGAAGCGCTCGATACGCTCTTGGACGTGCCGGCGCCGCCGGCCCCGTCGCCCGAGCTGATGGCGGCGATCCTGGCCGCGGCGGAGCGGCCCTCCTGGCGTCAATGGCTGGTCGATCTCTGGCCGATTGGCCCCATCTGGCAGCCGGCCTCGGCCTTTGCCGCCGCGATCGTGCTCGGCATTGCGATCGGCGTCGGCGCGCCCGACCTGGTGCTGCCCAATGGCGGCGATGCGCTGATCACCGAGGCCGAGAGCCTCGCCTTCGGCCCGGCATTCATTGCGGAGGACGCGTTATGAGCACCCCCACTTCGCGCAGGCTGGCGATCGCGCTGGCCGTCTCGGTCGGCCTCAACCTGTTCCTTGCGGGCATGATCGCCTCGGCCTGGATCGCCAAGCGGCACTATGCCGACCGACCGGACCGCCCCGCCGCGGCCCTGGCGGGCGGCTTCGACTTCCGCCGCGGCCTCGCGGCGCTCGGCGACGAGGCCCGCCCGATCGCTCGCGAGATCCGGCGTGACTTCGCCCCGCGGTTGCGCGAGTCCGGCCGCGAGGTGCGGGCTGCGCGCCAGGATGTCGGCGCCCTGCTGCTCCGCGAAGATCTCGATCCCGCGGCGCTGCAGGACGCGTTCGGCGAATTGCGGCAGGCCACCGACAACGCGCAGGCGACGATGCACGAGGCGCTGATCGAGACCATGACCCGGCTCGACACCGACCAGCGCCGCGCCTTCCTCGAGGCGGCGATGCGAGGGCGTCCCGGCGAGCGCCGGCCGCCGCGCGACGAAGGCGGGTAGCGCGGCCGTGCCGGCCGGCCCAAGTGCGAGGAACGGCCCCATGCAAAGGGTTTTTCTGCGGGTTTCAGCCGGGGAATTGCGAGGGCGCCTCGCCCGCCAACACCTTCTATCCCACATCTCCGACAGACAAGGGTGAGGCCGCCGGCCGGCGTCGACTGGGTTGCGGTCCGCTCCCCCTCACTCCTCCCGCGCCTTCAACGCCAGCGCCACCGAGTTCATGCAATACCGCTTGCCGGTCGGGTCCGGCCCGTCGTCGAAGACGTGGCCGAGATGGGCATCGCACGCGGCGCAGAGGATCTCGGTGCGGCGCATGAACAGGCTGTTGTCCGCCTCCTCGGCCACCGCGTCCACGGCGATCGGGGCCCAGAAGCTGGGCCAGCCGGTGCCGGAGTCGAACTTCGTCTCAGACTCGAACAGCGCGTTGCCGCAGCAGGCGCAGACATAGGTTCCGGGCCTCTTGTCGTTCAGGAGCGCCCCGGTGAACGGCCGCTCCGTGCCCTTCTTGCGGCAGACCTTGTACTGCTCCGGCGTGAGGATCTGCCGCCATTCTTCGTCCGATTTCGTCACCTTCTCCGTCATCTCGCCTCTCCGTACTCTCTGTGGCCTGCCGTCGTCCCGTCGAGCGCCCGCACCCTCTCCAGGATCGCGTGCAGCGGCCTCTCCGTGATTCCCAGCGCGTCCATGTGGGCGACGGTCTGCTCCAGGTACTCGCGGTTGCTGCCCAGCTTCCCGGTCGCCGTCGCCAGCGTCCGCGCGACCTTGTCGGGCGGCAGCTTACCGGCATAGCGTTTGCCGTCGCGGTTGATCACCCAGATGATGGCGCACGCCTCCCCTTCGCGGCAGCGGATCCGCGCCCAGCGCGGGCGGTAGCCGTCCGCCACCATCTCGCGCTGCCAGACGAGCGCGAGCTCGCTCTCGCGGTCCTCGGCCGCGATGCGGTAGGCGATGCCGCAGCAGGAGCCGCCGCGGTCGAGGCCCAGCACGAGGCCGGGATTGTCGGGGCTGCCGCGGCCGAGTGGCGTCCACAGGCAGAAGCTGCGGTGCCAGCCATGCAGCAGCGCCGGGCGGCGCTCCAGGTAATGGAAGGCGGGGTTCCACATCAAGGAGCCGTAGCCGAAGACCCAGACATCCTCATCCGGTTCGATCCCGGCCAGCAAGCGCGCGCGCGATTCGGCCCGCTCCTCGTCGGTGTGGGGGCGCAGGATGCCGAGCCGCCGCCCCTCGGCGGCAAGCTCGGCGAACAGCCCGTCGCGGATGTTCTCGCGTCCGTATTCCATGGCGTCTTATTTAGGGTATCGGCAGGCAAAGTAAAACCGGTGCCGGCCCGGTGGTGCGACCTCACCCTTCGAGACGGTTGCTGCGCAGCCTTCTCTGTACGAGACTCAAAGATCATCGACGATACGTGCCTTATGCTGAGGAGGACCGCAGTCCCGTCTCGAAGCATGAGGTCGCGCTGGTCCTTCCCTAACCGAAAACGGGTGCTGACCCGGATAAAGGCCCTCACAGCCTCCCGTCATAGGCTTTGCGGTCGATTTGCGCGGCAACGATGGTGAAGGTCTCTGCGGCAAGCCCCTTTTTCACCGCGGCGCCCAGCGCCTTGCGGTCACTGACCGAAACGCCCCGACCGCCCATCGCCCTGGCGAGCGCGACCCAGTCGGTGGCCGCGTAATCGACGCCGAGGTTCGGCAGTTGGGCCTCGCGCTGCTTCTTCTCGATCAGCGCCAGCGAAGCGTCGTCATAGATGACGATCACGACCGGCAGGGCGAGGTCGCGCAGCGTGGCGAGCTCGCCCAGCACCATCTCGAGCCCGGCATCGCCAGTGATCGCGACGACGGCGCGCTCCGGCGCTGCCATCTTGGCGCCGATCGCCAGCGGCAGGGCGCAGCCCATCGTGGCGAACCCCGTGGACTGGAGCAGCGTGCGCGGTTTCGCGCACGGCCAGACATGGCTCAACAGGATGCGATGCGCGCCGCTGTCGACGCAGGCGATGGCATCGTCCGGCAGGGCCTTGCGCACCTCGTCGGCGACCGCCGCCGGCCCCCAATCCTCATCGGCACGGTACGCCTCTGCCAGTTCCTGGCGCACCCGCGCCGGCTCACCATCGGGCCACGAATCCGGGTTTGGCGTCAGTTGAAGCGACAGCGTCTTCAGGCTCGAGCCGATGTCGCCGATGAAGCTGACATTGGCCATATGGACGTAGTGGGTGTTCGGTGTCGCCGAGAATTCGATCACCGGCTTTTCGCTCGCATCCCACGGTGCGGTCCAGGCATGTCGCATCTCCACCGGATCGTAGCCGACCAGTAGCAAGAGGTCGCTCTGCGCGATCAGAGGCATCAGCAGACGGTCGGCGATCGGTGACAGGCCGGCCGCGCCGAGCGACAGGAAGTCCTCCTCGGGGAACACGCCCTTGGCCTTGTAGGTGGTGATCACCGGGATCGAGAAATCGAGTGCCAGCGCCGTCAGCATGTCCGGCGCGTCCTTCGATTCCAGGGTCTCGACGCCGGCGATGATCAGCGGCCGCTCGGCGCCCGAGAGCAGATGACGGGCCGAGACCATCTCCTCGCCGCCTGCGGGTCGGGACGGGATCGGGGTCGGCCGGCGGATCGGCGCCGTCGCCGGCTCATCCAGCGCGGCGACACCGACCGGCAGGTCGATATGGACGGGGCCGGGCGGCGCATCCATGGCGATCGACACCGCCTTGTCGGCGATCACGTCCGCGGCGCCGGGGACGACCTCGAAACTCGCCTTGACCAGCGGCCGCAAGATCGCGCCGTGATCCACGACCTGGTGCGTATAGGTCTGCCGTTCGTGCATGTCGACGGCACCGGAAATGACGATCAGCGGCACGCGGTCAAGCCGCGCATTGCCGACGACGTTGACCGCGTTCGCCAGCCCCGGCCCGATCGTCGTCAGCAGGACCGGCGGCGCACCGGTTGCGCTCCAGGCGCCTTCGGCCATGAAGCCCGCATTGTTCTCGTGCTTTGTGAGGACGAATTCGATGCCCTCGGCGCGCAGCGCCTCCATCAGCGTCAGGACCTCGCCGCCGGGGACGCCGAACACCCGGCGGCATCCGGCTTCGGCGAGTCGCTTGGCGATCAGTTGCGCGGCGGTTGCCATGGTTCTCCTCAGCTGCGGTGCGGCAGGTTGAGATAGCCGTCGCGGGTCTGCGGCAGCTTGCGATCAAGAAGGCGCGACGCCACCACCGTGCGCAGGATCTGCGCGGTGCCGCCGCCGATCGTGAACATGCGGGCATCGCGGACCATGCGCTCCAGCGGAAGATCGCGCGAATAGCCGGCGGCCCCGAAGATCTGCAGCGCGTCGTTGGTCACGGAAATCGCCGACTCGCTGGCGAAAATCTTGGCCTGGGCGGCCCGGGCGACATCGGGGAAGCGCGATTCCGTGCCAGCGCCGGTTCCCGCCGCCGCGCGGTGCAGCAACAGCCGCGCCGCCTCAACCTTGGTGTGCATGTCGACCAGCATCCATTGCAGCCCCTGGAATTCGCAGATCGGGCGGTCGAACTGCTCACGCTCCTGGGCATAGTTCAGTGCCAAATCGTAAGCGCCGGCGGCGATCCCCAGCGCCACCGTGCCGGCCCCGAGCCGTTGCGCATTGTAGGCGTTCATCAGCCCGGCGAAGCCGCGCTGCACGCCCTCCGGCGGAATCAAAGCCATCTCTTCGGGAACCTCCAGATCCTCGAAGACGATCTCGGTTTCCGGGATGCCGCGCAGGCCCATGGTCCGCTCGCGGCGGCCGATCCGAAGGCCCGCCGGCGTGCCGGCGTCCGGATCGCGCACGACGATGAACCCGGCGATTCCCTGATCGATACCTTCCTCGAAGACCCGTGCGAAGATCAGGTGTAGCCGCGATACGCCGCCGCCGGTGATCCAGTGCTTGCTGCCGTTGAGGACATAGCGGTCGCCGCGTCGCTCGGCCCGCGTCTTCATTTGCGAGGCGGCGCTGCCGGCCCCGGGCTCGGTGATGCAGATCGCGGGCTTGTCGCCGCCCAGCACCAGCTCGGCGGCCAGCTGCTTCTGCTCGTCCGACCCGTATTTCATGATCGCGCCGATCGCGCCCATATTGCCCTCGACGACGATCCGGGCGGTCACGCCGCAGGCCTTGGCGATCTCCTCGACGATCAGCAGCACCTCGAGGTAGCCGAGGCCTTGGCCGCCAAATTCTTCGGGCAGGGTGAAGCCCATGAAGCCGGCCTTGACCAAAGTTTCGACATTGTCCCAGGGATACGCCTCGCCGCGGTCGATTTCCGCCGCCCGCGGAGCGAATTCGTTCGCCGCGAGAATCCTGGCCTGCTGCTGCAGGTCCTTTTGCGTCTGGCTCAACTCGAACATGCTGACTCCCCGGGACGTCTTTGGGAACGGCGGCAAAATAGCCGGGATCGGGCGGTCGCGCCAGCGCCCTTGGCGCCGCGCCCGTCGTCGGCGAGTGTCGGGCCGGGATCCTACAGCCGCTTGAGGCAAAGGCCCAATTCGCCCGCTTCGGAGAGCACCGGAATCGTGCGCTCCTCCGCCTCGGCCAACAGGTCGCGCCGCACGGCCTGCCCGGCGCGGTCCCGCACGGCCACCGCGAAGGCGGTCAGCCGGACACGCCGCGGGTCGAGCGGTTCCAGCGTGAGGTCATAGGTGATCGCCGCGTTGCGACCATCGATCGTGCCCTCGGTTTCCACCGTCAGGGGCAGCGCGCCGTTCGCGTCCGGCCGGCCGACCAGCGCCTGCGCCCGCGCATACGTCTCCAGCATGAAGAAGCGGCTGACGTAGAAGGCGGACGGACCACTGTCGTCGGCGCGGGTGATGCCCACGAACACGCCCTCCGAGAGGTCCAGCCGCTCATCGCAGGAATCTCCGGCAGTTGCCGCCCAGTCGCCGGCGAAATCGTAATGCAGCACGATCCGTTCGGGTCGGTCGATCGGTGCGGGCGGCGTCGTCGCGCAGCCGAACAGGGCGAGCGCCAGGCCGAGGGCGGCGCTCGCGCGCCGGCGACTCGCCGCAATCGTGGCGGCCCGCGCGCCCGCCTGGTTAATTCGAAGCTGCGCCGTCACGACGGCTTCTCGGGATCGATGCCGGTGGCCGCGGGTGGAGACTCGGCGTCGGCCGCCGATTCTGCCGGGGCATCCGCTGTCGCCCCAGTCGGCCGACCGGCATCCGCCGTCACGCCGGCCGGGGCGTTTCGATCCTTGATGTGGAGATCGCGCTGCGGGAACGGGATCTCGATCCCGTGCTCGCGGAAGGCCGCGTTGATCGCGAATCTAAGATCGGTCGAAACGACTATGATCTGCCCGATATCGTACAGATAGGCCCGCAACTCGAAGATCAGCGCGGAGTCGCCGAAATCCTTAAACCTGACGTAAGGGGGCGGTTGTTTTGTGACCTGCGAATTCGCCGCGGCCACGTCGAGCAGGATCTGTCGCACGCGCTCCGGGTCGGAACCATAGGCGACACCGACTGGGATCTCGACCCGGCCGAGGCGGTCCTTGTGCGTCCAGTTGGTGACCGAGGTCGAGAGCAGCTCGGAATTCGGGATGATCACCGATGCGCGCTGGAATGTCTCGATCTCGGTCGCCCGCACTTGGATTCGCTTGACCGTTCCCTCGTTGGTTCCGACCACCACCCAGTCGCCGACCTGGATCGGTCTTTCGATCAACAGGATGATGCCCGAGACGAAATTGTTGACCACGTTCTGCAGGCCGAAGCCGATGCCGACGGAGAGGGCGCCGAAGATCAGCGCCAGATTCGACAGATCGATACCGCCCACGGAGATGGCCACCACCGCGGCCACGAAGATGCCGAGATATCCGAAGCCCGCCGCCACCGAATGCTGCAGGCCTCGTTCCATCTGGGTTTCCGGCAGCACCCGTTCGGCGAGGCCCCGCTGCAGCCAGCGAACGACGACGAGCGCGACGATGAAGACGAGCAGGGCGGTGGCGATGTCGGCCATCGAGATCGTCACGCTGCCGATCTGAAGGCTGGACAATACGCCGATCAGCCACTCCGCGAGCGGCAGAACCGGGATGTCCCAGACCGGAGCAATGGCAAAGACGGCGGCGATCAGGACCAACAAGTCCAGTGCGGCGCGCAGCCAGAAGCGGATCAGACGGCGGGCGCGGTGTTTGAGCTGTAATCGCTCGATGGTCAGCTGGGAGCGCAGGCCAATACTGATCAGGTCACGCAGAAATCCGCGCAGCAGGTACAACAACCCCCCGACCACCCCGGTGCCCAGCAGGTTGTTGATGACGAAGGTTCCAAAATTCGTGAAGCCGACGACCGTGCCGATGATCGCGGCGACCGTCAGAACGATTGCCAGGCGCCGGACGAAATGCAGAACCGGCCGGCCTCGCTGCGACGGCGGCTCGTCCGCCTCGGAGGGTTCGGTCGCCTCCTCGGGTTCAGGTCGAGGCCCCTCGCCGCTCCACAGCGTGCGCCGCAGCAGCACGAGCAGGCCAAGCCCCTCGACGACGTTGAACAGCAGGGCGTAAGTGGCGCGCAGTTCCTCCGAATAGATCAGGCCGCCGGCGAACGCCTCACCGACGCGGAAGAAGAAGAAATCGACGGCATAGAACGCGGCGAGAAAACTGATCACCCGTGCTAGCTGCTGGGCGTTTTCGCGCGACAGGCCTGCGACACGCCATTGCGGCATGTCGGGCGCCAGGGCTGCCCTCGGCAGAGCCGTGGCCAGAATGAACAGGATCAGAGACTGGCAGGCCAGCGCGACCAAATGCGGGAACGGGCCCGCCAATTCCGGGCCGGCGATCGACACGCGGACCAGGACAACGGTGACGACGGCGGCCGGAATGAGGCCGCGTGCGAGGCCCTCGGCGAAGGCCCCGATCAGTCGCTGTGTGAAGGTTGGCTCGGCGACCGCCGGGTCGCGACCGAAGCGCCGCAGCAAGAACCGCCGCACAAGCCAGCCGGCGATCAGCGCCCCCGCGATGAATCCGATGTCACGCGGAAACAGCCTTAGCTGCGACTCCCTTGGCGCTGCGGCGATCCGCGTGAGGACCTGGGCTGCCTCCGGCAGCGCGGCCTTCAAGGTCGTCGGCAACAGTGGAGACGGATAGCGAATTCGCAGCTTGGCCGTCAGCCGTTCGAAATACAGGGCAGAGATCCGCTCCTCGAGCGATGCGGCCCTCGCCAGCGCAAGTTCCGCCAAGGCGATGCGGCCCCGGTAATCTGTGATGTCCGCCTTGTACTGGGCCCGCTGAGCGGCAACATCGGGGTCCTCCGCCGCGTCCGGCTCGGCCGGTGGCGGTCCGAGCGCCGCGATCAACTGCTCGAGCGTATTGACCGCGCGCTGCGCGCGGGCCCGCTCAGCAAGCGCCGTCGCCTCGACGTCGTTGGTGATCTTCTGGAACTCGTCGGAACGCGCAGGATCCCGCCCGACGCCGGAAACATACTCCTCCACCGCGGCAAGCTTGCGGTTCCAGTCCGCCACGCTGACGCTGAACGGGCGCGACGGCTCGGTCGGCATGACCTGCGCGTCCGCAACGCCGCTGCCGGTGGGCCAGGCGACGAGCAAGATGAGAAGGCAGCGCAGGAGCGATCGCATGTCGATCAAGCCGGAGGGGCGTGACGCTGGCGAGCCATGCGGACCGGCGTGCCGGCCGGGATGCGCGGCTCTTGTGTCGGTGCGATCTCGCACTGGATGTGGGGCGCCGATGCGCTCATGGTCCGTCTTTGCGAGTAGATCATCCTAAAACAGTTCCAGTCGGCCAGTGTCGGACGGCACAAGCTGGGGCACCGAAGCGGCAGCACGGCAAGTCGGTCGGCGCCGCGCCCCCGTGATCGGAACAACACCGCGCCGGCATGCCCAATACTTGCGTCCGGCCGTCTGCCCTGATCCAAGTCCTTCGCAGATTCCCGGCCTATGTTCAAGCCGCGCGTTTGACGGCGCTTCCGGATGTCTCAGCGCAGTCGCTACCGTATGGGGGGAGATATCCCCGCTATTGGAGATGATCAGAAGTAATATACATTCCCATCTCGTCGGAAAGATGCCAAAACACGTGCCCGGTCATCTCTGACATCATTCCGATTCGTGGCCTGACGCCCGGAATATCCCGGGCATTTCTTTTGGAGGTGAAGATGTTGTCCCGATTTCGCTTGCCGGTATTGTCGGTGTTACTGTTCGCAGTCGCCATTGTACCATCCGCAGCAGAACCGAAATCGGTCGATTTTTCCCGCCTCGTGGTGGTCGGCGACTCGCTGTCCGCCGGTTACCAGAACAGCTGCCTGCTCGGGACCCAGCAGGTGAACTCTTACGCCAATCTGGTCGCCCAACGAGCTGGTGCGAATCTGCAGTTGCCATTGATCGGCGAGCCGGGCTTTCCGCCCTGCCTGGTGCTGATCGACCCCGGCCCGCCACCGCTGGTCGACCTGGTTTCCACCGCGTTCGGGATACGGCTGGACCCGACGGTGCGGACCCGAAATCTCTCGGTTCCGGGCGCGCGGGTCGGGGACGCGCTGGACGCCGCGCCCAGCAACGGTTTTCATGGGCTCTTCGGCCTTCCGTTTGCCGAACTCCACGCGGCGGTGCTGCAGGGTCATGGCGGCGTACCCCGGAGCCAGGTGGACCTTGCGATCGAGCTCGAGCCGACCGCGCTGATCGTGTGGCTGGGCGGCAACGACGTGCTGTGGGCGGCGATCGGGGGAGATCCGATCTTCGTGACGCCCGAGGCCGTCTTCCGCGCCGGTTACGAAGACATGCTGGCGCGGCTGGCGGCGACCGGCGCGGCCATGCTGGTCGCCAATATCCCGGATGCGACCACGATCCCCTTCCTGACGGCGGCCGAGGCCGTTGAGGAGATCGCCGGCGTGCCGATGGCCGTATTCGGGCTGGCCCCCGGCGATTACGTGACGCCGCTCGCCTGGCGATTCGTCCTCACCGGCGCGCCGCTGCCGGACGGAGTCGTGGTCGACGCGGCGGAACTGGCGCAGATCCAGACCGCCATCGATGGCTTCAACGAGATCATCGCCGAGCAGGCCGCGCTGCATGGCGCCGCGCTGGTCGACATGAACGCCGTTCTGCGGTTTGTCAGCCAGTTCGGCGTTGTGGTCGGTGGGCGCCGGCTGACGGCGGATTTCCTCGGCGGCATGTTCACTCTCGACGGAATCCATCCGACCAACACCGGCCACGCCGTCATGGCGAACGAATTCATTCGCGGGTTCAACCGGGCCTTCGGTGCCGGTCTTCGACCCTATTCGACGCGTGAAATCGAGGCGATCATGGACGCGGACCCGCTCGTGTTCGACTCGACCGGCAACCCGCCCTGGTCGCCGACCGCTCTCGAGGTGCTGCGCGACCTCGACGTGATCGGCGCCGGTGCCTTCTAGCCGAATGCGAAGGCCCGCATCGACAGCACGCCGTAGATCCATGCGCTGTGGATGACGCGACCTGCACCGCCACCGGCCCCCATGGCGACCGGCAGCGGCAGCAGATGTTCGGGCGTCGGATGGCTGCGGGCGTAATGCGGCGTCTGCGTTATGCGGGCCATGGCATCGCTGTCGCCGGCCTCCACCAACACGGTCGTCCAAGCCTCGAACTTGGCCGCATAGTCCTCCGGCGGGTCGTTAATGTCGTGCTGCCGAAACTCGCGCAGATTGTGGGTCAGGCCGCCGCTGGCCAGGATCAGCACCCCGTCTTCGCGTAACGGCCGCAGGGCCGCACCGAGGGCGAGGTGATGCGCCGCATCGCGCCCCGGCTGCACCGACAGTTGCACCACCGGCACGTCCGCCTCGGGGTACATGAACCGCAGCGGCATCCAGGCGCCATGATCGAGCCCCCGGTCCGGGTCCAATGTTGCCCCCGTCAGCTCCGCCGCGCGGGCGGCAAGCGTCGGCTCTCCCGGGGCCGGGTATTCGATCTCGTAGAGCGGCGCCGGGAAGCCGTAGAAGTCGTGGATCGTACGCGGATACGCCGCCGCGCCGGCCGCCGGGGCGTCCGTCTCCCAGTGGGCCGAGACGCAAAGCACCGCCCGCGGCCGCGGCAACTGCCGGCCAAGGCTCTTGAGAAACGCCGCCGTCTCGTCCGGCTGCATCGCCATCATCGGCGAGCCGTGGCCGACGAACAAAACCGGCATCCGGGTATCCGCGCTCATCCTTCGGTGCCGCCGCGACAGATGGCGCCCTTGGACGGTGCCGCCGGCCGCATCAAAATTCGCGCCCGAGCTTGCGGTCGACGGAATAGGCGCCGCCGCCTCGGATCAGGATGGCCAGCGCGACGACGCCCCACATCAAGGGGTATTCGTAGCCGCCCTTGTTCCAGAAGAATCCGGCATCCCAGTGCACATAGAAAGCTGCGACCGCCATGAATCCGACCACCATCGCGGCGATCGGGCGGGTCAGGAAGCCGACCGCCAGCAAGATGCCGCCGAAGAACTCGAGTAGCGCGATCACCCAGGCCCAGAACACGCCGGGCGCGAGGCCGAGCGAGTCCATGAAGCCGGCCGTGCCGTCGATGGCGCCGGCGGTGAACAGCTTGGCGTAGCCGTGCGGAATCAACAGCACGCCGGTAATGACGCGTACCATCAACCAGGTATAGGGAGAGAATGTCTCGTAGATGCCGCCAAGGGCGGGGATAATCAGCCTGCTTCTATCCATCGGCGGGTGCGTCATCTTGGCGTCTCCTTTGTGATCGGGTGGTTGTCGGGATAGCCGATCAGGGCAGATCGGCAAGCAACAGCTCGCTGTCTTCGATCGCTTCGATGGTGATGCTGGTCTCGTCGGCGATGGCGAGCCCGTCGCGCATTTCGACCCGCTGTCCGTTGACGAGAACGGCGCCGGTCGCGGGCACGAGATAGCCGCGGCGGCCGGCGGCAAATTGGTGCGTGACGGTGGTGGCGGCAAGCAGCGTTGCGCCGTACAGGGTTACATCCTGGTGGATCGGCAACGCTTCTTCAACTCCTGCCTCGCCCGAGGCGAGCGGGACCAGAACGCCGGCCCGGTCGGCCTTCGGAAAGGCCCGGCTTTCCCAGCGCGGCGCGTGGCCTGCGGCGTCGGTCTGGAACCAGATCTGGAAGATCCAGGTGTCTTCGTCTTCGCGATTGTATTCCGAGTGCACGACGCCGGTTCCCGCCGACATCACCTGGACATCGCCGGCCTCCGTGCGGCCCCGGTTGCCCATGCTGTCCTCATGTGTGATGGCGCCGCGCCGGACGTAGGTCACGATCTCGAAATCGCGATGGGGATGGGGATCGAAGCCGCGCCCCGGCCGGATGATGTCGTCGTTCCAGACCCGCAGGACGCCGTGTCCCATGCGATCGCGATCGTAATATTCACCGAAGCTGAAATGGTGCCGCGCGCTCAGCCAGTCCAGCTCGAACCGGCCGAGTTCCGCAAACGGGCGAAGATCGACGCTCATGCCGCCCTCCGCAGCTTTTCGCGGCCATGCGGCGTCGTAAAATCGATGTCCGGGCCGGCCGGGACGATGCCGGTCGGGTTGATCGTGCGGTGGCTGCGATAATAATGGTCCTTGATATGCGGGATATTGACGGTCTCGGCGATGCCCGGAACCTGGTAAAGCTCACGCGTCCAGGCCCAGAGGCTGGGGTAGTCGACCAGGCGTCGCAGGTTGCATTTGAAATGCCCGACATAGACGGCATCGAACCGGATCAGGGTCGTGAACAGCCGCCAATCCGCCTCGGTCAGTCGTGCGCCGGCAAGGTAGCGCTGTTTCGAGAGCCGCGCCTCTAACGCGTCGAGCTCGTCGAACAGGGTGCGGACAGCCTCGTCGTAGGCCGCCTGGGAAGTTGCGAAGCCAGCCTTGTAGACGCCGTTGTTGACCCGGTCATAGATGGAAGCATTTAGCGTGTCGATCTCGTCGCGTAGCTCCTCGGGATAGAAATCGGGGCCGGTCGCACCGACTTCGTTGAACGCCGCATTGAACATGCGGATGATCTCCGCCGATTCGTTGCTGACGATGGTGCCGGTCTTCCTGTCCCACAACACGGGAACGGTGACCCTGCCGGTATAGCCCGGGTCGGCGGCCGTATAGACCTCGTGCAGGCGGGTCGCGCCGTTGACGATGTCGGGGATGACGCCGCCGCCCGGATCGAACGTCCACCCTTCGTTCAGCATCAGCGGGTTGACGATCGACACCGAGATCATCTCCTCAAGACCCTTCAGGGCGCGCAGGATCAGAGTGCGATGCGCCCAGGGACAGGCCAGCGACACGTATAGGTGATAACGTCCGGGTTCGGCCGCAAACCCGGCGTCGCCGGTCGGTCCGGCGGCACCATCCGCCGTCACCCAGCTGCGGAACGCCGACTCCTGCCGCACGAACCGGCCACCGGTTTTCTTGGTGTCGTACCATTCATCGTGCCATTTCCCTTCGATTAGTCGTCCCATCTATCCCTCGCAATCGATGTAATGTATTTCCCGCCGCCGCTTTCGCTCTGACATCAAGCGGCCAGCTTCTTTGCGATCTCCGCCACATGGCGGCCCTGGAAACGGGCCAGTTCCAGCTCGTTTTCGCTGGGTTGGCGCGACCCGTCACCGCCGGCGATCGTCGTTGCCCCGTAGGGCGATCCGCCGGTGATCTCATCGACCGTCATCTGGCCCTGAGCCGAGTAGGGCAGGCCGACGACGAGCATGCCCTGGTGCAGCAGCGTCGTATGGAAGCTGGTGATGGTCGTTTCCTGGCCACCATGCTGCGTCGCCGTGCTGACGAAGACGCTTCCAACCTTGCCGATCAGCGCCCCCTTCATCCATAACCCGCCGGTCTGGTCGAGGAAGTTACGCATTTGCGCCGCCATGTTGCCGAACCGCGTGGGCGTACCAAAGATGATCGCATCGTAGTCGGCCAGCTCGTCGATGCTGGCGACCGGCGCCGCCTGCTCCAGCTTCATACCCGATGATTTGGCGACGTCTTCCGGCACCAACTCGGGCACACGCTTTACCGCGACCTCGACCCCGTCGACCAATTTCGCGCCTGCCGCGATGGCTTCCGCCATGGTTTCGATATGTCCGTAACTACTGTAGTACAGCACCAGAACCTTGCTCATTCTCTGCTCCATTGTTGCTGTCAGCCCGCGACGGAATTCCCGCGGCGAGCGCCTTCGTTCCGCTGTCCCGACGACAATGGGGTCTGTCGCTGGACAGGACAATCTGCCGTGGAGTAAAAACATTGTTTCTCTGAGATAAACAATGGCTGGTTTGCGGTGGACAATCTTCCCCATATGGCGGTCTTTGCGCGGGTCGTAGAGACCAAGAGCTTTACCGGGGCGGCACACCGTCTCGGTATGTCGAAGGCGGCGGTAAGCAAGCACGTCTCGAAGCTCGAGGAACGGCTCGGCGCGCGATTGCTGAACCGCACCACGCGGCGGCTCAGCCTGACGGAAGTTGGCGCGGCGTTCTACGAACGGTGTGCGCGGATTGTAACGGAAGCCGAGGAGGCCGAGCTTGCGGTATCCCGGCTCAGTGCTGCGCCACGCGGAACCCTCAAGATCGACGTGCCGGTCAATTTCGGGATGCAATATCTGGCACCGCTGCTGCCGCCGTTCATGCTGCAGCATCCCGAATTGCGGGTCGACATGGCCTTCAACGACCGCTTCGTGGATCTCGTCGAAGAGGGGTGCGACCTTGCGATCCGCATCGGTGAACTTCCTGATTCCAGCCTGATGGCGCGGAAATTGGCGGAAACGGAATCAGTGATCTGTGCCGCGCCGTCATACTGGGATCGACATGGCCGCCCGAAAGACCCGGGCGAGCTCGCCAATCACGACTGCTTTGCCTACAGCTATCTTGCGACTGGCAGCGAGTGGCGCCTCGAGGGGCCTGACGGTGCCGTCGCAATCCGTACGTCCGGCTCCCTGACCGCAAACAACGGCGACGTGCTGCGCCAGGCGGCGGTCGCCGGGATCGGCGTCGTCGCGATGCCCGTGTTCATCGTTTGCGACGACTTGCGCGTCGGGCGGCTGGAGCCGGTATTGCAGCGCTATCGATTTCCGACCCGCGGGATCTACGCGGTCTACCCGCATAATCGCCATCTCTCGGCCAAGGTGCGCGCCTTCATCGACCATCTGGTCGACGCGCTCGACCCGGCGCCATGGGCGGGCTGCTGCTGAGCCCGCGGGCCGGGCGCGACCCATCAACTCCGCGTTATCTCACGCTCCCGTTAATTCTTCGCGATCGGCCGTTGCTCTAGCATGCGGTCTCGAAAGGAGCGTGCGATGCCCCTCCACCGGCAGTCCGCGAGAACGGTTTCGGCGATCCCGGCCGTCCTGCTCTGTGCGTCGATCGGCCTGGTCGTCACGGCCATGTGCAGCGGCGCCTGGGGCCAGCAGAACAGCGCACCGCTCGCCACACCGAAGAGCCATTTCAAGGTCGAGCGTCCGGCCGATATGCTGCCCGACACGGCCGAAACCTTATACCAGAACATCCGCGCGGAGATGGCGGCGGGATATGCCCTGGCGCGACTTCCGGAGCTGCGGAACTATCTGTCCTGGCGGCGCTTCAACAAGGCGCCGTACCGGTCGGCCACGCATGGCGCTCGATACGTCAACAATTATGCGAACAGCGTCGGAGAGGCCTACGGCGCCTTCGAACGGGCTGGGCGTTTGCCCGAAGGCGCGATCCTCGTCAAGGACAGTTTCACCGCGACCGTAAATGGCGGGATCTTTCCCGGACCGATGTTTGTCATGGAGAAGATGGCCGTCGGCTTCAGCCCGGAAAGCGGCGACTGGCGTTACCGGATGATCATGCCCGACGGCAGCCTGTTCGGGGAGACCAACGGGGTGAATTCCGACAGCGTGGCCTTCTGCATCGGCTGTCATGCCACGCGAGCGGGCACCGATCATCTCTTCTTCCTGCCGAAGGACTACCGTCTGCGGCCGTTCGAAGCGAACCACTAGCGCCGGCCGGGTCGCCGTTCGGAGCCGCGGGGGTGAGACGATCGGAGACAACCTGTTGCGCCGCCAAAATCTGGCGCGGCGCCCCTGTGCGTATTAAAGTAATCAAAAAATAAAACGCACTTGCTAATCATTTACATATTTTGCAACAAGGCGAATCAGTAAATAATATTACGGCTCATGCGAGCATATTATTCAATCAATTTTGATTTATACAGTAAATTTATTCATTGATTTTTTCGCATCGGAGCCTCCATGATCTGCAATCGCACGCGGGTCCTGCCAACGCGCCGTGTGCAGGTCAACGGACAGATCTTCAGGAGGCAGAAATGGAAACAACACATCGTTCACTTCGACGACCAGGTGGTGCGGTTCGGGGCTTTGCCGCGACCGCGGCGGTCATGCTCGCTCTCGCGGGCCAGACGACCGCTCCCGCTTCGGCCCAGGAGGTAACATCCGGCAATGACAACATCCGGCTTACGCTGTCCGGCCAGATCAATCGCGGGCTGCTCCATGTCGACGACGGATCCAACACCGCGTTGCTGAACGTCGACAACGACGGTTCATCGACCCGGGTTCGCTTTGTCGGGGTCGGCAACTACAACGAGGAAATCGCTGTCGGCACCGTGTTCGAGGTCCAGCTGGAGTCCAACTCGACGGGCAATATCAAGATCGACGGTTCGGCCCCCGGCGAGGCGGACGGCTTCACCAAGCGCAATCTGGAGATCTATGGCAACCACTCGCGGTTCGGTCGGATCTGGCTGGGGCACGGGAGCACGGCATCGGACGGCACGTCGGAGGCCGATCTGTCAGGAACCGGGGTCATCGGGTATTCCTCGGTCGCCGATATGGCCGGGGGAATCGAGTTCGGCGGTTTGGGCGTGGGTCCGCAGATCAACGAGGTGTTCAGCAACCTGGACGGGCTCAGCCGCGATGACCGGATCCGCTACGATACGCCCAATCTCAGTGGCTTTACGGTTTCGGCGAGCTATGCCGACAGTCGCAAGTCCGACATTGCTCTGCGCTTCGCCGGCGATGTCGGCGCCGGCCTCAAGCTTGTCGGCGCGGTGGCCTACTCGATCAACGGCAATATCGACTCCCAGGTCAACGGCTCGCTCTCCCTTCTGCACGAGTCAGGGTTCAACGTGACCGCCGCCGCCGGCGCGCAGGACCTGCAGGCCGGCGCCGTCAACCCGAATCGCGACCCGTCCTTCTGGTACGCCAAGCTGGGATATTTGTGGGGCGGCGGCCTCGGCGATACCGCCATCGGCGTCGATTACGCATCGGCCGAGGAAGTGCAGGACGTCGTTGCGGCGACCGGCGATGAGTTCACCTCCTATGGCGTCTTCGTCGTGCAGAGCATCGACAGGATCGCCACCGATCTGTATCTCGGAGCCCGCAACCATAAACTTGATCGTGTCGGGCAGAATTACGACGATATCTTCGCCGTGCTCGGCGGCGCGCGCATCAAGTTCTGAGGAAACGGCGATGACAAACGCGAACTCTGCGCAGGTTTTGATATCCCGGTTCAAGCGACACCTGGCCATCGGAATTCTGGCTGGCCTGCTCGCCGCCTGTTCCGGCGTCGAGCCGATCAGCTACACGCCGATCGACCAGATTCCGCCGGGGCCGGGGCTGTTCAGCGGTGAGGATGGCGTCTTTACGCTCTATGAATCAGGCCGCCGCGACACCGAGGACGACGCGGATGACTAGGCGGTCGAACGAATAGCCGATCCGGCCCTTTGGCCGCGGTCGCGTCTAGGATCGGGGCATTGCCGGCAACTGTTGGCGGCCATACCGCTTGCGGGGCGGATTAATGCCCCGGCCCCTGGACGGGACGGGGAGGTGCTGAACCACGGCCGGATTCGACTATTGCCCCTCGCGACGCCAGGCGAAGACCATCGCGCCAAGGGCGAGCATCAGGGCCAGCAGCCCGGGATAGGCCGGCACCTGGCGGACGCCGGTGACGAGGTAGTCGCCGTTGGCGACGAGGCCGATCCATCCGCGCCCGACATGGCTGCGGTCCGCCTTGACCCGGCGGATCGACGGCAAGCCGTCGGAGAGCCAGTTGACGGAGCCGCCTGTCGCCGTCGCGACCGGCGCAGCGACCGCCGCGTTCGCCCGGACGTCGGCGAATTCCAGCGGGTTGAGCGCACCGACCGCGGCCATCGCGACGTTGATGCCGTCGCTGACCCTGTAGAGGCCGGCCGCGGTGACCGGAACGGTCGCCTCGTAACGCCCCGGCTTTGTCTCGGTGAGTTCGACCGATACGGTCTCGCCGTCCGGCTGCAGCAGTTCGATCGGCCAGTCGTCCGGTTCGACGCTGCGCCGGACGATCTTCAGCTTGTCGTCCTCGACCGTCGCGACAATTGATTCTTCCTCGAGATCCGGTTCCTGCATCAGCCAGTGCGCCATGCGGCGCAGCAGTTCCGCCTGCGGGCCGCCGCCTTCGTATCCGCGCGCCCACAACCAGATATGATCACTGTTGATCTGCGCCACGCGGCCCAGGCCGATGCGATCAAGGATCACGAGGGGGCGGTCCTCGGCGCCGGTCATCAACACGTGGCCGCGTCGGGCGTCGACATCCATCAGCCGGAACCAGCGACCCCATTTCGGCTCCTCGCCGCCGCCGCCGTGACCGGGCAGATCGGCCGTGACCGGGTGGCGATGGCCAGTTTCGGTGACGACCGGCCGGAAACCGCGCTCGATTATGGCGCCGGTCGGCTCGCCCGGTAGCGCTGCGCCGAGCGGGGTCCGGTAGATGCTGTAGGGGCTGGCGAATGTCGGACCGACGGCCTCCAGAAGGGCGCCACCGCCCATCACGTAATCGACAATGTTCTGCAGATAGACCGGCGGCAGGACGCCGCGCCGCCGGTAGCGGTCGAAGATCACGAGATCGAACTCGTGCAGCTTGACCTCGAACAGCTCGCGGGTCGGGAACGAAATCAGCGAAAGCTCGTTGATCGGGGTGCCGTCCTGTTTTTCCGGCGGCCGAAGGATCGTGAAATGGACCAGATCGACGGACGGGTCCGACTTCAGCAGGTTGCGCCAGGTCCGCTCGCCGGCGTGCGGTTCGCCGGATACCAGCAGCACCCGCAACCGGTCGCGCACGCCATTGATCTCGATCACCGCGCGATTGTTGGCCAGGGTCAGCTCCGACGGCCCGCCATCGACCGACAGCTCCAGGATCGTCGGCCCGGCATGCTCCAACGTCACCGGTATCTCGGTGTTCTGGCCGATCCGCACTTCGAAACCCTCGACCCGGCCGTCCGGATGCCGCAGTTCAACGAGGGCGCTCCCCCCTGCCGGGCCGCCCTGATCGTCGACGCGGACCGTCACACTCACCGTATCGTCGACGATCCCGTAACTCGGCGAGCGCGTGACCACCAGGCGTCGGTCCCGTTCGTCCGGTGCGCCGGTCAACAAAACGTGCACCGGTCCGGGAAGTCCGCCCGACGCCGGGTCTTCGGGCAAGTCGTGGATCTGCCCGTCGGTCAGGACAATCGTCCCGGCGATCCGTCGCGGCGGCACATCGGCCAGCAGCCGGATCAGGGGATCGACCATGCGTGTGCCTTCGTCGGCTGCGGCGACCGACTCGTGGCGCAGCGTCAGGACGCGGACCTCGAGCGTATCGTCGTGCACCGCAAGCCGCTCGCGGATCGTCGCCAGCGCTTCGTCCAGCTGTGCGCGACGCATTCCCACCGACTGGCTCGGCGTGTCGTCGACCACCAGTGCCGCGACGTCCTTCAGGGGTTCGCGCTCCTCTTCGACCAGAGACGGGTTGGCAAGCGCCAGGAGGAGGGCGCTCGCCGCCAGCAACCGGAACCCCGTCCCGCGCGCCTGCACCAGAAATCCCGGCAACAGCGCCAGGACGGCAAGCCCCGCCAGGACCGCGAGAACGGTCCACGGGAACAATGGTGCGAATTCTATAGCGGTCGTCGACATCCGTGGCCCTACTGCCCGAGCCGTTCCAGGATCGCCGGAACGTGCACCTGGTCCGATTTGTAGTTGCCGGTCAGCGTGTACATGACGAGATTGACGCCGAACCGGAACGCCATCTCGCGTTGCGCCTCTCCGCCGGGGACCACCGGAAAGATCGGCAGGCCCGCTTCATCTATCGCCCAGGCGGCGGCCCAGTCGTTGCCGCCGATGATGACGCGCGATACGCCGTCATTGACCCGCTCGCCCGGCTGTTCTACCCAGACTCGGTCTCCGGCCCAGCGACCGGGAAACTCCTGGGTCAGATAGAACGCTTTCGTCAGGACATGATCCACCGGCACCGGCAGCAGGCGCGGGATGTCCAGACCGCGCGCCAGCGCCCGCAGCTGTTGGGTGCCGGGTCCGACACCTGCGCCGCCATAGCTGCCGTCCCGGGTGTCGAACAGAATCGTACCGCCGGTTTCCATGTATCGGTTGACGCGCGCCACGGTCTCCGGCGAGAGCGGCGGCTGATCCGGGGCGATCGGCCAGTACAGCAGCGGGAAGAACGCCAGCTCGTCGCGCGCCACGTCGATTCCGACCGGCGGGCCGGCCTCCACGGCGGTCCGTCGCCGCAGGACCAGCGTCAGCCCCTCGAGCCCTGCGCGGCTGGTGCTGTCGATCGAGTCGACACCCGTCAGCACGTAGGCCAGCCGCGTGTCGAGCGTCGCCTCGAGCGCCAGGACGTCGGGGTCGTGGGCCGATTGCGCCGCGGCACGGTCCGGCGCATGCAGGAGCGCGGCCCCAGCGAGCGCGAGTACGGTCGCCGCCGCCGGCATCGCGCGACGACTTGGGGATCGCAGGAAACCACGCATCGCCAGGCTCACCATGCCGTCGAGCAGCAGCAGGATCAGCGCCGCAGCCAGCATCCAGGGCATGAGGTCCAGTTCCGTCGCCTCGAAATAGGGTGACGACGAGATACCGTCCGGTAGCAGGAGGGGTCGCAGAGCACTCACCGACGGTCCGAGATTCAGCGCGCGCCGCTCGGCGTCCGTGCCGTAGTAGCCGGGCGGCGTGCGCGGGCCCGGACTTGTCTCGTCGAACGCATCGGCCCGGACCGGCATCGCGGCCGGGGGCGGACGGGTCAGCCGGCCCACACCATCCAGCACCTCCAGCGGCGGCAACGGGCGGCGGGAGGCGGAGTCACCACCGACCCCGCGGCTCATCGCCACCGTGCGCTCCAGCATC
Organism: Rhodospirillales bacterium; assembly: GCA_020356105.1. Classification (GTDB taxonomy): domain Bacteria; phylum Pseudomonadota; class Alphaproteobacteria; order UBA8366; family JADFVY01. The sequence goes on from CP070634.1 coordinate 3,336,766, forward strand.
TCGACGAACAGGCCGGAGATGGCAAGGTTCGACCAGTCCGGATTGGCCGTCGTGTGCATCAGAACCAGCCAGCCCTGGCCCCGTCGTTCCGCGGTAACCAGCGGCGTGCCGTCCTGCAGACGCGCCCAGGTCTTCGACGGCAGGTCGAGCGTCGGCTCGGCGAGGACCTGCCGGGCGACCCGGACGTCGGGAGGGATCGCCAGGCCGTGGTACGGCGTGCCCTCGGCGAACGAAGCGAGGCGGGCCGGCTCGGTCCACAGCATCGCCCCGCCGAGCGCCCGTCCGCCGCTGCGCAGCAGAACCGGGGTCAGGCCGTCATCTTCGCCCTGCGCCATACGGGGGCCAGCGAACCGCAGCACCACGCCCCCCTGTTGGATCCAGCGATCAAGCGCCTGCGCCTCGGTGGATACCAGCGTATGGCCGTCGGGGATGACGATCGCGGCACGGTTGGCCGCAATCAACTCGTCGAACGGTCCGCGCTGGACCTCGCCATACGGATCGAGCGCGCGCTCGATGTAATAGAGTTCGTCGAGCAGCGACAGGTCGGCATCCAGCGGGCTGGCCGACACCAGGCCGACAGGCCGCCGCCGCCACCGCTCATCGAGCAGGGCGACCCCGCCGGCCGTTCCGGCGTTCTCGATCTCGATACGCACGACCTCGTTGCGCAGTTCCAGCGGCAGCGAAAACGGGACTCGGGCCGCCGTCTTGCCGGACGCAATGGTAACGTCCTCACCGGCCAAGACCCGCCCGTCCTGGCCGATCGCCCGCATGCGCAGGCTCTGCTCGGCCGCATCGGAGGCACGACGTACGGTCGCGGTAAATTCCACCGCGCCCGGCTCCGGCGGCAGCACCACCGGGGGCACCAGGAGCGGCGAGTCGTTGAGGACGTGAAGGCTTGCGGTGCGGCGCAGGGCATTCGCGAGAGCGTCGCTCCCGGGATCGTGCAAGCCGTCGCTGACCCATACGATTGATCCGATCTCGCCGATCTCGACGCCGGACAGCGCATTGGCGGCCGCGGTGCGGTCGACCGACCAGGGCTTCGGCTGCAGGGCGCCGACCAGATTCCGGGCCTCGGCGGCAAGCAACATACCGCTCGGAGCGGGCGCCTGTCCGGCCTCGCCGGGCGCCGTCGACAGGAGGATCACCGGTCGCTCGCTGCGATCCGCCCGATCGATCAGGGCGACGAGCGCTTCCCGGCGCTTGTCCCAATCCGCGGCCGCGGCCCAGCCGTCGTCGACCACCAGCATCAGCGCGCCGCTGCCGGTCAACGCGCCGCCGGGGTTGAGCAGGGGATGCGCCAGGCCGATCATCAGCAGGGCCGCCATCGTCAGGCGCAAGAGGATCAACCACCAAGGTGCGGCGGCCGGTGTCTCTTCCTTGGACTGCAGGCCGAACAGCAAACGGATCGGGGGAAAGCGCAAGATGCGCGGCATCGGCGGCGTGATGCGCAGCAGCCACCAGAGCGCCGGCAACAGGATCAGCGCCAACAGCATGGCCGGCGACGCGAACGCGATGGGGCCGAGCTCCAGCATCATTTGCGCGCCGTCCACTCGACCATGCCGGCCATTGCCGTATACAGCGGCAACAGAGCGGTCTGCGGCGGGTGGTCGGTGTGATGAAGGATGAAGCCCCAGCCGGCCCGTCGGGCGATATCGCCGATCGCCTCGCGGTGCGCCGCCAGCCGGTGTCGATATCCGTCACGCACCGATTCGACCCGTCCCATCAGCGCCTCACCCTCGCCCTCGAAGCCGGCAAAGCGGACCCGCCCGCTGAACGGCAGGCTCTCCTCCGCGGGATCGAGAATCTGGACGATCTGGCCGCGCACGCCGCGACTGGCATAGCCGGTCACGACATCTCGGAACGCGTCCACATCCGAGAGGAAGTCGCCGAACATGGCGATATGGGCGGCCCGCGGCAGGGGCGCGACTCTGGGCAGGCTTTCGTTGCCGGCGACATCGTTGAGGACAACATCGGCGACGCGGTTGAAGCCGGCCCGCCCGGTGCTCGGCAGCTGGTCGCTGCCCAGCATCGTCACGCGCTCGCCGCCGCGTACCAGCAGCGCCGCCGTGGCAAGCAGCAGCAGGTCGGCGCGTTCGCGCTTGGTGACGAGTTCCGCGCCCGACGCGTATTCCATCGAAGGCGAGGCGTCGCGCCATAACCAGACGCTCTGCGCCGCTTCCCATTCGCGCTCGCGCACGAACACGGCCTGCGACTTTGCCGATTGCCGCCAATCAATGCTGGTGGTCGAATCGCCGGGTTCGTAACGGCGGAACTGCCAGAACGATTCCCCCTGGCCGACGCGCCGCCGGCCATGCACGCCCTGCGCCACGGTCTGGGCGACGCGGTCGGCGGCGACGAGCAGGGGTGGCAGCGCGCCGCCGAGCCGCTCCGCCTCCTGTCGCCGGTCCATCGCCGACCGATTGCGCATGACCCCCTGCATCCGCCGCCTCGCCGTCAGGTCAGCGGTTCCGCCAGGCGGGCGATGATCTGCTCGATCGTCACGCCCTCCGCCCGGGCCGCAAAATTCAGCGCCATGCGATGGCGCAGCACCGGTCCGGCCAATGCCAGCACATCCTCGATCGACGGTGCGAGACGTCCCTCGAGCACGGCGCGCGCGCGACAGGCGAGCATCAATGCCTGGCTGGCGCGTGGCCCCGGACCCCATGCCACATGCGCCTTGATCTCGGCGATGTCGCTGCTCTCCGGTCGACCCGAGCGAACCAGCGTCAGAATCGCTTCCGCCACCTTCTCGCCGACCGGTGCCTGGCGCACCAGCCGCTGCGCCGCGATCAGCGACTCACCGTCGAATACCGCCGGCGGCAATTCCTCGCCCAGCCCCGTCGTCACCGTCATCATCCGGCGCTCGGCGTCCGCATCGGGATAACCGACGTCGATTTCCAGGAGGAAACGGTCCAGCTGCGCTTCGGGCAGCGGATAGGTCCCCTCCTGCTCCAGTGGGTTCTGGGTTGCCAGAACGTGGAAAGGTGACGGCAAGGGGTGATAGTGACCCGCGACCGAGACCCTGTGCTCCTGCATCGCCTGGAGCAGGGCCGATTGGGTGCGCGGGCTCGCCCGATTGATCTCGTCGGCCATCAGCAGCTGGCAGAACACCGGGCCCTTGATGAAGCGGAAGCTGCGCGTTCCGGTTTCGGACTCTTCCAGCACCTCGGATCCCAGAATGTCGGCCGGCATCAGATCGGGCGTGAACTGCACGCGGCGCTCGTTCAGACCGAGCACCTGTCCGAGGGTCTCGACCAGTTTGGTCTTGCCAAGGCCAGGTACACCGACGAGAAGCGCGTGCCCGCCGGACAACAGCGTGATCAGCGTCTGCTCAACGATCTCCCCCTGCCCGAAAATGATTCGGCCGATATGCTCACGCGTCCTGACCAGCGTATCTCCGAGCTTTTCGATCTCGCCGGCGAGCCTCCGCGCCTCGGCATCCGACGTGGTCTGCCGCTCAGCGGGGTTTGTGTCTGTGCTGCTCACGCTTATCTCCAGTTTTACGATCCCTAAATATATGGCGACGATTTTAGTGCGATGCGGATCATTCTAAAACAGGTATATGGCGGCATCATGAGAAGGCAAGGCCCGCAACCGACGAACAAGCGAGATCAAGACACCGCCGATCGGCCCGCAGGCGACAGAGAACCGCCGTTCGGAGGGGACGAAGCCGAGACGTTACCGATCCGCATCGCCCGCGATGGTCAATGGTATTATCGTGATTCGCCGATCCGGCGCGTCGAACTCGTCCGGCTGTTTTCGACCGCGCTGCGACGCGACGAGGCGGGCCGGTATTGGCTGCAGACCCCGACGGAACGCGGTCTGATCGAAGTCGAGGATGCGCCGTTCACCGCCGTCGAGCTCGCCGTTGAAGGGCAGGGCCAGTCCATGGCGCTTCGGTTCCGCAACAATCTCGGCGAATGGGTGACTGCTGGCCGCGATCATCCGATCAGCATGACAATTGATGCTGACACCGGTGAACCCTCACCCTATATCCTGATACGTAACGGATTGCAGGCGCTGATTGTCCGGTCCGTGTTCTATCAGTTGGTCGATCTGGCGGTCCCTGCGCAGCGGGCTGGCCACGAGGTGCTCGGGGTTTGGAGCAATGGCGTCTTTTTCGAGCTGGGAGAATATGAGTGAAGCCGGCGTCGGTTGCGCATGAACTGATCGCGGAGCGGGTCGAGCGGGCCGCGGATTGGCGTGCCGAGCGCCAGGCGCGCACGCCGCACGGCGATCATGACCTCAACCCGGGGCTTCGCCCGACCGGTGCCTTGACCCCCGCGGCCGTTCTGGTGCCGCTGGTGTTGCGGACTGACGGCCCGACCGTTTTGCTGACCCAGCGCACCGACCATCTGAACGATCATGCGGGGCAGATCAGTTTCCCCGGCGGTCGAATCGAGGCGGACGACGAAACGCCGGAGGCGGCCGCATTGCGCGAGACCGAGGAGGAGGTTGGTCTGTCCCGCGCGAAAATTCGACTGATCGGTCGGCTCGATACTTACATCGTGAGGACCGGGTTCATCGTGACCCCCGCGGTCGGATTTGTACATCCGCCATTCGATATCGATCCCGATCCATTCGAGGTTGCCGAGGTCTTCGAGGTGCCGCTGAGCTTCATCATGGATCGCGCGAACCACCAGCGCCGGAGCCGCGAATTCCGGGGTGTGCAGCGGTCGTTCTATGTGCTTGAGTATGAACACCGCTATATCTGGGGGGCGACGGCGGCCATGCTGGTCAATTTCGTCGATATCCTGGACGGGCGGTGAGGCCGACCCGGCGAGAGCAACGCGTCGCCGCGGCGCAGAGCGGCGGACCATGACCGACACGCGCATCGAACCCCAATCCTGGATGACGGCGCCGGCCACATGTGCCGTGCTGGCTCCGCTGCGGGCTGGCGGTGCCGGCGTCCGATTTGTCGGGGGGTGCGTGCGCGACGCGGTTGCGGGCCGGCCGATATCGGATATCGACCTCGCAACCGATGTGTCGCCGGAGCGGGTGATGGAACTGCTCGATGCGGCGGGTCTGAAGGTGATCCCGACCGGCATCGAACACGGTACGGTGACGGTGGTCTCAGATGGCCGGCCATATGAAGTCACGACGTTGCGGCACGATATCGAGACCGACGGTCGCCATGCCGTGGTTGCGTTTACCGATGACTGGGAAGCCGATGCCGCACGTCGCGACTTCACCATGAACGCGTTGTCGCTGGAACCTGACGGTCTCTTGCACGACCCGTTCGGCGGCGTCGCGGACCTTCGGGCGGGACGGGTGCGCTTCGTCGGCGATCCGCGTCAGCGAATTGCCGAGGACGTTCTGCGCCTGCTGCGGTTTTTCCGGTTCTATGCCCATTACGGCGCCCCGCCGCCCGACCCCGCATCGCTTGGCGCATGCCGGGAAATGGCCCATCTGTTGCCACGACTGTCTGCCGAGCGCGTCCGGGTGGAACTCCTGAAGCTGCTGTCTGCACCGGATCCGGCGTCCGTCATCCGCGTGATGCGAGATGAGGGCGTTCTCGACCACTTCCTGGCCCAAGCCACCGGGATCGACCGTCTCGCCCGACTGGTCGATATCGAGGCCGCACTCGACCTCAACGATCCGCTGCGGCGGCTGGCCGCGGTTTTGCCGGTGGACGGCGAGTCGGCCCGTCACCTGGCCCAGGGCCTGCGCCTGTCGAACGCGGAACGGGACCGGCTGGTCGAGATGGTGGCACCGCCGTTGGAGATCTCGCCCGCGCTCGGTCCCCCCGCCCGCCGCCAGCTACTTTATAGGATCGGGGAATCGTCCTGGATCGACCTCGTGTTGATCGCCTGGGCCGATGGCCTCGCCGCGCCTGACGATCCGGATTGGAGGGCGTTGCTCCGCGCTTCCGAGGGTTGGCGTCGGCCGGAGTTTCCGCTCGACGGACGCGACGTCAAGCGGCTCGGCATGGCCGAGGGGGCGGTCGTTGGCGAATTGCTGCGAGCGGTCGAGGTCTGGTGGATCGCGGGCGATTTTTCGGCGGGCCGCAAGGAATGCCTCGCCAAGCTGCGCAACCTCGCGCGGTCTCTGTCTTGATCACTCTTTCGTGCGGGCCAGAACACCTTCCAACTCGCGCAATGCCATGCCGTCCCGGTAACGGATGAAGCGAAGATCCATGCCCAGATCGGTCAAGGTGCGTTCGTAGACCCGAAGCTCGTAGTGCCCATCATCCAGAACGTTCATCGCGTACACGCCGAGGGTCTGTCCGCGGATGCTTGCCCAAGCGACGGTGTCGCCTTTTAGTAGGTCCGGTGTCCGGCGTTGCGCGAACATGCTCTCGCGGAGCATGGGTTCGTAGAAATCATGCGCACCGGATCGGACGAACACCTGGGTTTCCGATCGCCACTTGACGCCGGGCACGGCGCGCACCGGTCCCTTGCGGATGACCGTGGATGTGTAGATCGAGAAGCCTTTGCGGGATGGTTCGATGGCGACGATGATGTCTCGAAACTCACCGGCTGTTTCGATCCGGGCGTTGCCGACATACGTGCCGAAGAAATCCTCGATGGTCGCGTCCTGTGCGGCGGCGCCGCCGGACATCGCCGCCGTCAGAATGATCGCGCCGGTCAGCGCGCGCAGATTGCGTCGCCTACTGGCCATAACGCTCAAGCCTGCCTTTCGAGGTCCGGGGCTCGGCGCCGCTGACCACCTGCCGAACGACGAGGTCCAGGTCGCTGGCCGACACCGTGTAGGTGTAGTTGTCGATCCGATAGCCGCCGTGTTCGCCGATCAGGGCTGCATAGACGATCAGGGTTTTGCCATCGAGACGCGCCCAATAGAACGGGTCGCCCTCCAGGATCCGACCGTCGGCGACGGATTTGAAAACGTTTGGCCGTCCGGCCGGCTCGAAGGTCTCCGAGATTCGCGGCGGCCATGACACCGCGAATCCGCGGCCGGTTCGCCGAATGACAACGGTGAAATCCCCCTCGGCAGTGCCGTCATCGACCGCAAGCTTGCCGCGGAACTGCCCGAAGAATCCCTCCGGCAGGGTCTGTTGCGCATACGCCGTCGAGGCGGCGAGAACCAGCGCCAGGCCCGGCAAGGCCGCATGAAACAGAGCTCGCATGTCCACAACCGTTCTTTTCGACCACCCCTTCAAATCTAGGGCAAAAACGGCTCAAGGCCAACGCGCTTCCGGCGGCATCGACATCAATATCGCATCGACGTTGCCGCCGGTCATCAGGCCGAATTTGGTGCCTCTGTCGTAGAGCAGGTTGAACTCGACATAACGACCCCGGCGAACGAGCTGATGCTCGCGCTGTGCTGGCGTCCATGGCTCGTTCATATGCCGGCGCACGATTTTCGGATAGACCGTCAGAAATGCCTGGCCAACGTCCCGGGTGAAGGCGAAATCGGCCTGCCAGCCGCCGCTGTTCAGATTGTCGAAGAAAATGCCGCCGACGCCGCGCGGCTCGTTGCGGTGTTTCAGAAAGAAGTACTCGTCGCACCATTTGCGGAAGCGCTCATGATAGCCAGGATCGTGCTTGTCGCACGCGGCCTTGAGCGCGGCATGGAAGGCAGCCGTGTCGTCATCGTCGGGATAGATGGGCGTCAGATCCGCACCGCCGCCGAACCAGCTCTGTTCGGTCACGATGTGGCGCGTGTTCATGTGCACCGCCGGAACCAGCGGCGACTGCATATGCGCAACCAGCGAGATCCCGCTCGCCCAGAAGCGGCCGGATGTCGCGGCTCCGGGGATCTGTTGGCGGAAATCCTCCGAAAACGTTCCGTGCACCGTCGAGACGTTGACCCCGACCTTCTCGAAGACGCGCCCGCGCATGACCGACATGACGCCGCCGCCGCCATCCCCGGAGGGATCCGGGCGCTGCCAGGCGGTGCGCTCGAACCGCCCCGCCGGACGATCGGACAACGGCCCCGCAAGTTCGTCCTCCAGCCGTTCGAACGCCTCGCAGATATCGTCACGCAGTCTTTCGAACCAGTCGCGCGCCAGTTCTTTTCGCTCTGCCGTATCGTCCATGCATGCCGTCCTTTTGTTCATGCTACCGCGGAAACCCGCCGCATTGTCGCAACCCCTCGCCCAGAACCATCGCCGCCGCTGCGACCACGTTCAGCGATCGCGCGCCATCGGCGAGCGGCACCCGGATCCGCGCATCCGCCAGACTATGCACCTCGTCCGGTGCGCCCGCGCTCTCGCGTCCCAGCAGCAATACGTCCCGGGCCCGAAACCTGAACTCGGTATGCGCGAGCGAGGCGCGCGTCGTCAACAGCACCAGGCGCTCCGAGCGGTCCCGCGCCTGCAGGAATGCGGACCAGGACGCATGGCGCGTCACGTCGACCCGGTCGAGATAGTCCATGCCTGCACGGCGCAAATGGCGGTCCGACCACACGAAGCCGCACGGCTCGATAACGTCGACAGCGACGTTGAGGCAAGCAGCAAGTCGCAGGACTGCACCGGTGTTCTGGGGAATATCGGGCTGAAACAGGGCGAGACGCATCGTCGCAGGGTTCCCCTCAATCGGAAAATTCGACAGGCGGAGGCTTTGCTTTCCGCCGGAATTGCATTATACGGTCGGCGGCGTGGTGGAACAGCGCTGTCATCTGGTCGCCGCGCGGGGCAATTGCAGTGCCGTTCGTGCTCGACGGGCGGTCCATCAAGGATGGGGATCGAAGAATGGCGGATGAGATTCAGACGTCGGATACGTCTGACGAGGAGTCATCCCGGCGGGATTTCTTGTACCTTGCGACCCTCGCCGGCGGCGCCGGCCTGGGACTCGCCTTCATGTGGCCGATCATCGACAGCATGAATCCCGCGGCGGACGTTCTGGCGCTATCGTCGGTGGAGGTCGATCTCAGTCCCATCGAGGAGGGCCAGAGCATAACCGTCCGATGGCGCGGTAAACCCGTGTTCATTCGCCGGCGCACGGCCGAGGAAATCGAACAGGCGCGTGCCGTGAGTCTCGCCGATCTGCCGGATCCTCAGGCCGATGCCGATCGTGTGCAAAGGCCGGAATGGCTGATCATGGTTGGCGTTTGCACGCATCTCGGCTGTATTCCGCTGGGTCAGAAGACCGGTGATCCGAAGGGCGAGTTCGGCGGCTGGTTCTGCCCGTGTCACGGCTCGCATTACGATACCTCGGGCCGCATTCGCAAAGGCCCGGCGCCGGCGAACCTCGCGGTGCCGCAACACACCTTCCTCGACGATAACATCGTGCGCATCGGCTGACGGGGCGATCATGGCGACCAAGACAGAATTCAAGAATCCGGTCGTGCGCTGGGTCGACGACCGTCTGCCCGTGTTCACGTATCTCGATCACGAGTACAACCAGTTCCCGATGCCGAGGAACCTGAATTACTGGTGGAACTTCGGCGCGCTTGCCTCGGTCGTTCTGATATTGATGATCCTCACCGGCATCATGCTGGCGATGCAGTACACGCCGCATGTCGATTATGCCTTCGAGAGCGTCGAGCGGATCATGCGCGACGTCAATTACGGCTGGCTGCTGCGCTATCTCCACATGAACGGCGCCTCGATGTTCTTCATCGTCGTCTATATCCACATGTTCCGCGGGCTGTACTACGGCTCCTACCACGCGCCCCGCGAGCTTTTGTGGATGCTGGGCGTGGTGATCGTCCTCTTGATGATGGCCACCGCGTTCATGGGCTACGTGCTTCCGTGGGGCCAGATGAGTTTCTGGGGCGCGACGGTCATCACCAATCTGTTCTCGGCGATCCCCTGGGTCGGAGATGTCATCGTGACCTGGCTATGGGGCGGCTTCTCGGTCGACAACCCGACTCTGAACCGGTTCTACGCGCTGCACTATCTGTTGCCCTTCGTGATCTTCGCCGTCGTGGCGCTGCACGTGATTGCGGTGCATATCACCGGTTCGAACAATCCCAAGGGTATCGACGTCCAGGTGCCGCGCGATACGGTCACCTTCCATCCCTATTTCACTGCGAAGGATTCGGTCGGGCTGGTCGCATTCCTGCTGTTCTTCTCCGCGGTCGTCTTCTTCGCGCCGAATGTGTTTGGCGAACCCGACAATTACATCAAGGCGAACCCGCTGCAGACGCCGCCGCATATCGTGCCGGAGTGGTACTTCCTGCCGTTCTATGCGATCCTTCGGGCGGTGCCCGACAATTTCATCGGCGGCTGGGTTACCGGCTGGATGGGGGTCACGTTCGTGAGCGCCAAACTGGCCGGTGTCATCGCGATGTTCGGCTCAATCGCCGTCCTGTTTCTGCTGCCCTGGCTCGACAGGTCAAAAGTGCGGAGCGCCCGCTATCGGCCGGTTCACAACGCGTTCTTCTGGGTCTTCCTCGTCGATTGCTTTGTGCTTGGCTGGGTCGGCGCCAATCCGGCCGAAGGCATGTTCATCTGGATCGGCCGCGTCGCGACGGCGTGGTACTTCGTGCATTTCCTGATCATCATTCCGCTGGTCAGCATGATCGAGACCCCAAGACCCGTGCCGGCCAGCATCAGCGAGCCGGTCCTGAAGGAGAAGGCGTGATGCGGAGGTTGCGGTCAATTGCCGTTGTTCTGGCGATGTTTGCTGCCGGCGCGACCGGTGTGTGGGCGGCTGGCGAGAAGATAGAGATCCCCGACAGGGACTGGTCGTGGAACGGGCCGCTCGGCAGCTTCGACCGTGCCGAGCTGCAGCGCGGGCTGCAGGTCTATACCGAGGTCTGCGCCTCCTGTCACAGCCTGCGCCTTCTGGCATATCGCAATCTTGCCGCGCTTGGATATGGCGAGGAGGAGATCAAGGCATACGCTGCCAACTACGAGGTCGAGGACGGGCCGAACGATCAGGGCGAGATGTTCCTTCGCGCCGCAATTCCGTCGGATCGTTTCGTGCCGCCCTTTGCCAACGAGCAGGCGGCCCGCGCCGCCAACAACGGGGCGTATCCGCCCGACCTGTCGCTGATGACCAAGGCGCGCAAGAACGGGGCCAATTACGTATTCGCGCTTCTCACCGGCTATCAGGACGAACCGCCCGAAGGCTTCCAGCTGATGGACGGGATGTATTACAACAAGGTCTTTCCCGGCCACCAGATCGCGATGGCGCCCCCCCTGTTCGAGGACGGGGTCGAGTACGCCGACGGAACCGAGGCGACCGTCGAACGGATGGCCGCCGACACTACCGCCTTCCTTGCCTGGGCGGCGGAGCCCGAGCTGGAGGACCGCAAGTCCATGGGGATCTGGGTCCTCAGCGTTTTGGCGATCCTGTTCGTCATGACCGTGGCGGTCAAACGCCAGGTCTGGTCCGACGTTCATTGATGACCGGCGTGTCGGGTCGCGCCGGGCGAGCGGACCGCGGACCGGCCACAGGTATCAGGCCCGCCGGCATTGCCGGTTGATCCCGCCGGCGGCAAGCCCGATACTCGGGCCCACAAACGACACGCAGCCAGGGGGGCTCTGATGGGCGAGGCGACGACGCCACCGGTCGTCGGGATCATCGGCGGCAGCGGAATCTATGACATGGGCGGCCTCGACTCGGTTGAGTGGCGCCGGATCGAAAGCCCGTTCGGCGCGCCGTCGGACGAGCTGATGTTCGCCGAGCTGGCTGGCCAGAAGATGGTGTTCCTGCCGCGACACGGCCGCGGCCACCGGATTCCGCCGGGCGAGATCAATTTCCGGGCCAATATCGATGCGCTGAAACGGGCGGGGGTCACCGAGATCCTGTCGCTGTCGGCGGTTGGTTCGCTCCGGGAGGAGCTCGATCCGGGGACCTTCGTCATCGTCGACCAGTTCATCGACCGGACATTCGCGCGAAACAAGAGCTTCTTTGGCACCGGCATGGCGGGTCACGTGTCGATGGCGGACCCGGTCTGCCGTCGGCTCGGCGGCCATATCGAGGCGGCGGCGCGGCGTACCGGCATCCACACGGTGCATGGTGGTACATATCTCGTCATGGAAGGGCCGCAGTTCTCCACCCGCGCCGAATCCGAGCTGTACCGCAGCTGGGGCTGCGATGTCATCGGCATGACGAACATGCCGGAGGCCAAGCTCGCGCGTGAGGCGGAGATGTGTTACGCCACGATCGCCATGGTCACCGATTACGACTGCTGGCATCCCGGGCACGAGGACGTGACCGTCGACGCCGTTATCAAGGTGTTGCTCGACAATGCCGAACGGGCGCGCGGTCTGGTCCGCGAGGTTGCACCGCTCCTCACGGGGCGCACCGGCCAGTGCAGCGCCGGGTGCCACCGGGCGCTCGACGCGGCGCTGATCACCGCACCGGAGGCGCGCGATCCGGATCTGCTGAAAAAGCTCGGCGCGGTGGCCGGACGGGCTCTGGGTGCCTGATCCCGCGACGCCTATCGACGCCGGAAGGTCGGCCATCACCGGTATCGACCACAGCGTGGTCGGGGTCGATGACTTGGAATCTGCCCGTGCCCGTTACGAGAGCTTCGGCTTTACCCTTACGCCGCGCGGCCGCCATATCGGCTGGGCCACGGCGAATTACTGCATCATGTTTGCCGCAGATTATATCGAATTGCTCGGGATTCTCGAACCGGGCGCCTACAGTGCCGGTCTCGACTCGACGCTGGCCGAGCGGGGCGAGGGCATCCTGAAGCTCGCGCTCAGCAGCGCGGATGCTGACGCGACCCACGCCTTCCTCGCCGCCAAGGGCCTCGTTTCGGCTCCGGTCGCGGATCTTGCGCGAGAACTGGAGATTCCGGGAAACACGGTGCTGCCGAGATTCCGCCTCGTCCACCCCGCGCCGCCGGCGCTTCCCGGGTTGCCGGGTTTCATCTGCCAGCATCTGACGCCCGACCTGTTGCGGCAGGAGACGTGGTGCGTGCACCGGAATACCGCGACCGGCGTTGCCTCCTACCTCGTGGTCGCCGACGAGCCAGCGGTGCTGCGTGACGGATGGGCTCGTCTGCTCGGCCCGGCCGCCACGAAACTCGATCGGTCGCGGCTGGTTGTCGAAACCGCCAGGGCACGGCTCGAGTTCGTAGCGTCGGACGCGCTGGCCCGCGACTTTGCCGGGATCGACGGCGGGTTCCTGAAATCGGGAATGATCGCCGGTATGCGCATCGCGGTGGCCGACATGGCGGCCGCCGAGTTCTGTCTCGCGGAAGCCGGCGTCGCTCTTCTGCACCGGGCCGGGCAGCTGATCGTTCCGCCGCAGCATGCCTGTGGTGCGATTCTGGTGTTCGAGCAGACGCCCCGGGGCGGTGCTGGCTCCGGCCGGCCCTAGCCGACGTGCTGCCGCAGGAAGGCGAGCGTCCGCTCGCGGGCCGTGGCGGCGGCGGCCGCGTGGTAACTGCCGCGCTGGTCGCAGTTGAAGCCGTGACCCGCGCCCTCATAGATATGGACGGGAATGTCCGCATGGGCCGCCCGCACCGCTTCGACATCCGTCATCGGGATGCTGGCGTCCTCGGTGCCGAAATGCAGCATCACCGGGCAGCGCGGGGTCTCGTCCCTGAAGTCCTTGATCTGTCCTCCGTAATAGCTGACCGCGGCCGAGAGGCCGTCAATCCGCGTTGCCGCCAGCCAGGCCAGCGTCCCGCCCATGCAGTATCCGATAACGCCCTTCTCAATGCCGCTGAGGGCCGCGACGGCCGCCGCGATGTCGATCACCGCATCGTCCCAGGACATGCGGCCCTTCAGTTCCCGGCCGCTGGCCACGCTATCCGCATCGTAGCCGTACTCGACGCCCCGTTCGATCCGGTCGAACAGCGCCGGGGCGATGGCCACGTAACCGTCCGCGGCGTAACCGTCGGCGACGCTGCGGATATGCGAATTGATGCCGAAGATCTCCTGGATGATGACAAGCCCGCCGCGCGCGGTGCCCGGCGGGTCGGCCCGGTACGCGCCCAATTCGTGGCCATCCGCCGCCATCAGTCTGATCGTCTCGCCCATGCCGTCCTCCCTGTCGCCACAACGGTGCACCGCGAATTGCGGCGCCGTTCCCGGATTATGTGCGATCACACATTGAATCGAAAGAGGAACACGTCGCCGTCGCGCGCGACATAGTCCTTGCCCTCCAGCCGCATGCGGCCGGCATCCTTGGCGCCCAGCTCGCCGCCGCACCGGACGTAGTCCTCATACGAGATGGTCTCCGCGCGGATGAAGCCCTTCTGGAAATCGGTGTGGATGACGCCGGCGGCTTCGGGCGCCTTTGCACCGCGCCGCACGGTCCAGGCTCGGGCCTCCTTCGGGCCAGCTGTGAAAAAGGTGATCAGGTCGAGCAGCGCGTATCCGGCGCGGATGACGCGGGCGAGGCCGGTCTCCTCCAGCCCCAGCGAATGCAGGAATTCCTGTTTCTCGGCCTCGGATTCGAGCAGTGCGACCTCGGCCTCGATCGCAGCCGAGATGACGACGCAGGCGGCGCCCATGCGCTCCGCCCGTTCTGCGACACGGGTCGAATGCGCATTGCCCGCGGCGGCGCTGTCTTCGTCGACATTGCAGGCGTACAGCACCGGCTTCGCCGTCAGGAGCTGGAGCATCTGGAACCGGCCGCGCTGCTCGGGCTCGAGCTTCGCCTCGCGCGCCGGACGCCCGTCCTGCAAGGGGTCCAGCGCCGCGCGCATCACTGCGACCTGCGCCTTCGCCTCCTTGTCACCGGTCGTCGCGCGCTTCTCGAGCGGTACGATGCGTCGCTCCAGGCTTTCAAGATCGGCCAGCATGAGCTCGGTCTCGACGGTCTCGGCATCGCGGATCGGATCGACGGACGCCTCGACATGGGTGATATCGCCCTCGAAGCAGCGCAGGACATGGACGATGGCATCGACCTCGCGGATATTGGCAAGGAACTGGTTGCCGAGCCCCTCGCCCTTCGAAGCGCCACGCACGAGACCGGCGATATCGACGAATTCGAGGAAGGTCGGGGTGACCTTCGCCGATTTCGCCAGTTCCGCGATCCGGTCCAGCCGCGGGTCCGGCACCGCCACCCGCCCGGTGTTCGGCTCGATCGTGCAGAACGGGTAGTTCGCCGATTCGGCGGCGGCGGTCTGCGTCAATGCGTTGAACAGCGTCGACTTGCCCACATTCGGCAGGCCGATGATGCCGCATTTGAAGCCCATCTTCCTCTTGTCCTCAATGAACGGTGCTGTCAGCCGTCGTTCTCGCGCGGCGGCGCGACGTCGTCGGGTCGCGCCGGCTTCGGCGGCGGCGGGAAGACCTGCAATGCGACCCGACTCATGAATGCGCCATCGTCACCCTCGATGAGGATCGGCGCGGCGTCGGCGATCGCATCGATCACGCGTGACATCACCGGCAGTTCCGCCTTGGCGAAATCGCTCAGCACATGGCCCTGCACCCGTTGCTTGCTGCCCGGATGACCGATGCCGACCCGGACCCGGCGAAAATCGTTGCCGATATGGGCGTCGATGCTGCGCAGCCCGTTGTGTCCGGCAAGGCCGCCGCCCCGCCTGACGCGGACCTTGCCGGGCACAAGGTCGAGCTCGTCGTAGATGACGATGACATCGGCCGGCGCCAGCTTGAAAAAGCGCATCGCGGCGCCAACCGCGCGGCCGGACTCGTTCATGAACGTGGTCGGCTTGATGGCCAGGATCCTGCTGTCGGCGATTTTCCCCTCGGCGGTCAGCGCCTGGAATCGGGCGCGCCAGGCGCCAAAGGAATGGCGGCGAACGATCTCGTCCACCGCCATGTAACCGATATTGTGCCGGTTCTTTTCGTATTTGGGGCCGGGATTGCCCAGGCCGACAAGAAGAAGCATCGATCCGTCCGGTCAGTCCTCCGAGGATTCGCCGGCGGCCTCTTCCTCGCCGCCTTCCGCGGCTTCGCCCTCTTCGCCCTCGATCTCCTCTTCTTCTTCGCCTTCCACCTCCTCTTCCTCTTCCTTCAAGAGGGCGGCGGCGATGGTGGCCACGGTAAAATCGCGGTCGGTGATCGTCGGCGCGACGCCTTCCGGCATCGTGATGGCGCTGATATGAAGACTGTCGCCGATGTCCAGCCCGGTCAGATCGAACTCGAACTGTTCCGGTATGTCGTCGACGCCACAGACGACCTCGACCTCGTGCCGCACGATGTTCAGGAGGCCGCCGCGCTTGATTCCTGGGCTCTCCTCTTCATTGATGAAGACGCATGGCACGTTGACGTTGGTACGGGTGGCCTTGGTCACGCGCAGGAAATCCACGTGCAACGCGCGGCCGTTCACCGGGTGGAACTGCACGTCGCGCGGCAGGACCCGCTCGGACCCGCCGCCGTCGATATTCACGGAGTAGACCGTCGAGAAGAAGCCGCCGGTGTTGAGCTGCTTGCGCAGTTCACGTGGCTCCAGTGAGATCGTCGCGGGGTCCTTCTGGTCGCCGTAGATCACGGCGGGCACCCGGCCCGCGCGGCGTACGGCCCGGGCGGCCCCCTTTCCGGCCCGGTCGCGCGGAATAGCGCTGATGACGTTCGAATCGCTCATAATTCTGCTCCCAAAGTTCCGATTCGCGGCGCGGCCTCCAGGGGTGCCGTCACCGCGGGCGATGCCGCTCTTGCGCGGCGGGCGCTGTTCTACACTCAATCGAACAGGCTGGAAACCGATTTTTCACCGGCGATGCGTTCGATCGCATCGGCCAGCAACGGGGCGATCGAGACCTGCACGATATTGTGTGCCACCCGGACCGCCTCCGTCGGCGGGATGCTGTCGGTGATCACCAGGCCTTCCATCGGAGACGAGGTGACGCGCGCTACCGCGCCGCCGGACAGCACGCCGTGGGTCACATAGGCGGATACCGATTTGGCCCCCTTGTCGACCAGGGCCTGCGCCGCGTTGCACAGCGTGCCCGCCGAGTCGACGATGTCGTCCACCAGGATGCAGGTCCGGTTCTTGACGTCGCCGATGATGTTCATCACCTCCGATATGCCGGCCCGCTCGCGCCGCTTGTCGATAATGGCAAGATCGGCCTCGAGACGCTTGGCGATGCCGCGCGCCCGCACGACGCCGCCGACATCGGGCGAGACGATGACCAGCTGGTTGCCCTGTTTCTTGTGGGTTTCGATATGGGCGACGAACACCGGCGACGAGAACAGATTGTCGGTCGGGATGTCGAAGAAGCCCTGTATCTGCCCGGCGTGAAGTTCCAGAGTCAGCACCCGGTCGGCACCCGCCGTGGTGATCAGGTTCGCCACCAGCTTGGCCGAGATCGGCGTGCGCGGCCCGGTCTTGCGGTCCTGGCGGGCATAGCCGAAATAGGGGATGACGGCGGTGATGCGCCGCGCCGAGCCGCGCCGCAGCGCATCGATGATCACCAGGAGTTCCATCAGGTTGTCGTTCGCCGGGAAGCAGGTCGACTGGACGACGAACACGTCCTCGCCCCGAACGTTCTCGAGAATCTCCACGAACACTTCCTGATCGGAAAAGCGGCGGATCGCCGCCTCGGTCAGGGGCACGCCCAGCTTTGCGGAAATCGCTTCCGACAGCGGCCGGTTGCTGTTGCCACTGAGGATCTTCATGTTATGTCCCGCATCCCCCGGATCCGGCCCCGCCGGCACCTTGGAAAAGACTCCAATGCCCCGTATCGCCGCGCGCCGGCCGGGGCGCGCCTTCTATATCAAGCGGTCGCGACGCTGTAAACGTTCAATGGTCGCGGTTCCCCGGTCAGAGCAGAACTGCGCAGCTTGCCGCAAGGCAGAGCAGCAAAAATGCGAACATGTAGATCAGCCAGGGCACGGGACTCAGGCCACCGTCAGCTCCAGCGACGCCTTCGAGAGGGGCTCGCTGCCGGTCTCCGTGACCAGCGAGGTGCGGGCCAGCGTCATGGCGACCCCCGAGACGGAATCGAACAGGATCATGTGGATGAAGAACACCATGCCCGGTGCCGCCTCCACTGGGTTGCCGTGATACAGCATGGGCCAGTCCATCCAGGTCGGCGCGTAGGTCGCACCGAGGCTGTAGCCGCAGGCGTTGAGCCGATGCTCGGCGAGGCCGGACGCGTCCAATACGCGGGCATGGGCATCGAACACCTCGCCGACCGGATGCCCCGGTCGCAACGCCTCTTCGCAGGCCGAAAGGGCGTCACGCGCCGCCGCATGCAAATCGAGATGCCGGGCCTTGGGCTTGCCGACCACGATGGTGCGCATCAGCGCCGCATGGTAGTGCCGGTACACGCCGGCGAATTCGAGGGTCAGCTGATCCCGCTCGGACAGTGTGCGCCGCCCGGTATAATACCGGCACATCAGAGCACCGGGCCCGGAGCCGATGATCGTCTCGTTTGCCGGATCGTCGCCACCGCCCTTGAACACCACGCCCTGCATGGCGGCGAGGATATCGCCTTCGAACGCCCCGGGTTCGGCGAGCGCGACCGCGGCATCCCACGAGGCATCGGCCAGCTCGGCCGCCTTGCGGAGATAGTCCAGCTCCGACGGGCTCTTGATCAGGCGCAGGCGGCTGACGAGCAATGATGCGTCCGTCAGGTCGGCGAAGCCCTGCAGCGCATCCCGCAGCCGCAATCCGTTGCCGGCGTTGAGCCCGTGCGAGTCCCATTCGACGCCAAGCTGTTTGCCCCGGCACCCCGCCGAGTCGAGAAGGGCCTTCAACTCGGCGATTGGATCGGCGCCCTCTCGATCCTGCCAGACATGTATCCGATCGGGCGGAATCACCGAGGTAAACTGCGCCTGGCGCAGGTCCGGAGCGCGGGTCAGAAGGAACATGCCGCCGCCGGCGCTCAGGTACAGACACTGGAACCAGCAGTAACCGAATGTATCGTAGCCGGTCAGCCAGTACATGCTCTCCTGCCGAAAGACCAGCAGGCCATCGAGGCCGTCGCGCTGCATCGCGGCGCAGGCGCGATCACGCCGCCCCGCAAGCTCCGCCTCGCTGAAATGGAGATGCTGCTCCATGGTTTCCTCCGACTCGGCTAGCCCGCAATGACGATCGCTGATAACTCGCGGCCGTAATCGGGTTCGGCGGCAAGCGTGGTCCGCCGATAGCTGAAGAACCGATCGGCCTCGGCGAAGGTGTCGGCGTCGATCTGCCCGGTCGCCGCGATCGACAGGCGGGCCAGCCGGCTCTCGATGTAACCGGCGAGATCGAACAGCGGATGATCCGGGCGGCGGCCCGGTCGGAAGAAGCGCTCGTTGGCGGGGTCCTGTGCGGTGAAGGCGTCCGGAAACTCTGGCCCGACTTCGTACGACGCCTGGCCGATGCACGGCCCGATCGCGGCGTGGATCGTTTCGCGCGCCGCTCCCAGGCTTTCCAGGGCGGCGACCGTCGCCTCGAGCACACCGGCCACGGCGCCCTTCCAGCCCGCATGCGCCGCGCCGATCACCGCGCTGCCGTCCGGCTTGCGTCCGGACAGCAGAACGGGCGCGCAGTCGGCGGTCAGGATACCGAGCGCGACACCCGGCCGATCGGTGACTTGGGCGTCGGCGCGCGGCGCGTTTTGCGGCGGCCGGGCGCGATCCATCACCGCGACGTCGGTGCCGTGGACCTGATAGACGGTGGTCAGCGCGGCCGCCGGCAGGTCGAGCGCGGCCATCGCGCGCCGCCTGTTCTCGCAAATGTTATCGCGCTCGTCGCCGGAACCGTAACCGGCATTCAGCGAGTCGTAGACGCCCCCGCTGACCCCACCCTGACGCGTAAAGAAGGCGTGACGCACGCCATCCAGGGCGGCCAGATTTGCGTCGGTCAGATAGGGCGGCGGCGAATCCGTCATGAAGATGTTCGGCCTCATTGCTGCTCGATGAATCCGGGTGGCGCCGGCGATCCGGGCGGGGTGATCGCCAGCGCCTTGAACAGGGTGCCCATTTCCTCCGCGGCGATCAAGCGATGGCAGGCGGCGTCGATTTCGAGCGCCTGCGCCGGTGTCGCCCCGCGGCGCAGGCGGTGCGCCCGCTCGGCGATGCCCAGCCGCGACAGAAAAAGGCCCTGAGGCACCGGCCCGTATACCGCTGCCCCGGCGACGGCCGCCGCCGCCGACAGGGTCGCGAAATCGACATGCGCGGTCAGATCGGCCTCGCCCGGGGCCTCCAGCGGATCGTGGCGTGCATGTCCGCGGACGGCCTGCAGGGTCTCGCCCGGGGCGCTCATCGCATGGCCGTAGTCGATGATCAGCGCAGCGCCGCCATGGCGCACGATGCGGTGGCCGATCTGCTCGGCCAGGGTCAGTGCGGCGGGGCAGACTTCCGCGACATCGCCGACCCGCGCCAGTGCGATGGTCTCCGGGGGGATCGGCGGGCGCGGTTCCGCTTCTTGCGCCAGGACGACGCGGAACCCGGCACCATCCGGGTCGAGTCCGACCAATCGTTCGCACCAGCCCGCCTCGGTCAATTCGAACTGACGCACCGGCAGCGCGTCGAAAAACTCGTTGGCGATCAGAAACGCCGGGCCGCCCGGCACCGATTGCAGACTGCGATGCCATTGCACCGGATAGTCGGCGAGGACGTGCCGCTGTCTTGTGCGCAACGGCGGGCTGGTCTCCACCAGATGGATCGCCAGCGAACCGAGAAATTCGGGAAGCATGCGCGCGGCGCGCAGGGCGTCCGCCATCAGCGTGCCGCGGCCGGGGCCGAGTTCGACGAGGGCCGCCGGCCGTGGTGCCAGCGTGGTGCGCCACACCTGCGCGCACCACAGGCCGACCAATTCTCCGAACATCTGGCTGATTTCGGGGGCGGTGACGAAATCGCCGGCCACGCCGAAGGGATCCCGGGTCGAATAATACCCGTATTCCGGATGACCGAGTGCTTCACCCATGAAGTCCGCGATGCTCAGCGGTCCCGCGCTGATGACCCTGTCGCGCAGGAGATCGGCCAGGGCGCTCAAGCGGTGACCGGCTCTCGTCGCAGCGCCCGCCACACGAGGTAGGCGCCGCCCAGCAGCATCGGAAGCGTCAGCCATTGGCCCCAGGTCGTGCCGAAGCTGAGCAATCCAATGTGACTGTCGGGCTCGCGCAGGGTTTCGACGAAACCGCGCCCAAGCGCATATCCGGCAAGGAAGACGCCGGTGGTCAGCCCGGGGCGGCGCAACGCCTTCGGCGGGCCGAGCACGAGGATCGCGAGAACGAGGAACAGCACGACGCCCTCGAGCGCGGCCTCGTAAAGCTGGCTTGGATGGCGCGGCAGATTGTCCGGGGCGTGGGGGAAGATCATGGCCCAAGGGACGGTGGCGGGTCGGCCCCACAATTCACCATTGATGAAATTGGCGACCCGTCCCAGGAACAGGCCGATCGGCGCGGCCGCGCAGACGATATCCGTCAGGCCGAGGAACGGGATGCGGTGGCGACGGGCGAATACCAGCATTGCGATCACGACGCCGACCAGGCCGCCATGAAAAGACATGCCGCCCTTCCAGACCTTCAGGATCTCCAGCGGGTTGGCGAGATAGAAGCTGGGCTTGTAGAACAGAACGATGCCCAGACGCGCGCCGACGATCACGCCCAGGGTCGCCCATAGCAGGAAGTCGTCGATTTGGCGCGGCGTGACGAGATTGGGTGGCTTGGCGGCCAGCCGCATGCAGTACTGCCAGGCGAGCAGCAGCCCGACGATGTAGGACATCGCGTACCAGCGGATCGGCAGGACCAGGTCGGTGAAGGGCAGCGGTATGTTGAACATCACCGGGTCGAAATCGACCACCATATAGGCTTCCATACGCTGCGAGTCCTTGCATGATCGGATCCCGGCGTGCCGCGCGCGTCGGCGCGGGGCGCGAGGTGTCCCTGTTATAGGTATCGGATGCGCAGACCGCAAGGGACGCTATAGGTTGCGCCGGTCGGGCGCGGAGCGTATAGCTGGCGCAGGATCTGGCGAACTCCCGGGAGTTTGAATCATGCAGGTGGACAATCGACTGCTCGACGATCTGGCCCGTCTGGCCGGCGGCGCCGCCGGTGCCCTGTCGGGCGTGCGTGGCGAGGTCGAGGCCCGGTTGAAGGAGCAATTCGAGCGCATTCTCGCGGAAATGGACGTCGTATCACGCGAAGAGTTCGAAGCCGTCAAGGCCATCGCGGCCAAGGCGCGCACGGAGCAGGAGCGTCTCGAGAGACGGGTCGCCGCCCTGGAGGCGGCGCTTGCCGGCCGCCCGGCGGCGCCGAAGTCGACGCGGAGTCGGTCCTCCAAGGCAAAGTCGCCGGAGTCCGGCGGGTCCGCGGCCCGCAAATCGGCGGACTGATTATCCACAAGAAATATCCGCAGCTCGGCTTTCCGGGCTTGCGCTGCTGATTCCCCCTGTGGCAGTCTAGGTTTTGTGGTGTTCGCGTCGCTGAACGCTAGATATTGAGCGCTCGGGACCGCGATCCCCCAATGCTGAAGGGGGTGCCGATGGGGATGACGCTCGAGCGAGCCGGTAGCCGGACGGTCAATCCGCTCGATCTGCTGGAAGAACTGGCCAGTACGCAGGGCTGGCCGCATATCCGCGCTGCGGATGATGAGTTCGTGACCGAACCATCCCGGCGGTGGTGCGCCTACAAGCTGCATTTCATCTGGCAGGAGGATTTGAATGCGCTGCACCTTCACTGCGGCATTGATATCCGTGTGCCCGAGGAAAAACGGCGGGCGATCAACGACCTCCTGGCCTCGATCAACCAACGGCTGTGGCTTGGCCATTTCGAGGTGGCCGCGGACGACCCGATGCCGACATTCCGCCATACGCTCCTGACGCGCGGGCAATTCGCTCCCGGCGTCGAGCAGCTCGAGGATTTGGTCGAGGTCGCTCTCGACGAATGCGACAGATACTACCCGGCATTCCAATTCGTCCTGTGGGCGGGTCATCCACCCGATCAGGCGATTTCGGCGGCGCTGATCGAGACGGTCGGCGAGGCGTGACTCTCCCGTGGCGCGCGATGTTGAACGTCTGACCCGCCCGCTGCTCCTCCTGGGTTGCGGGAAGATGGGCGGCGCCATGCTGTCCGGCTGGCTCGAAAGCGGTATCGTCGATGCCGGGGTCGCCGTGGTCGATCCGCTCGGAGCCCCGGATTTCGCCGGCAAAGCCAAGGTGACGGTCCACACCGCGCTCGATGATGTGCCTGACGGGCTCGCGCCTGAGGTCGTGGTGTTCGCCGTCAAGCCGCAGCAAATGGCCGAAGCGGCGCCGGGCACCCGACGCTTCGCCGCCGCCGATACGGTGTTTCTGTCGATAGCGGCGGGCACGCCGATCCGCTATTTCGCGAAGCTACTGGGCCGCGACGCGGCCATCGTCCGCGCAATGCCCAATACCCCCGCGGCGATCGGCCAAGGCATCACCGTCGCCTGCCCGAACGCGACCGTGTCGGACGCGCAGCTTGCCCTGTGCCGGGCGCTGCTTGGCGCTGTTGGCGAGGTTCTGACGATCGACGACGAGTCGCTGATCGATCCGGTGACCGCAGTGTCCGGCAGCGGGCCGGCCTATGTCTTTCTGCTGATCGAGTGCCTGGCCGAGGCCGGCGCGCAGGCGGGTCTGCCGCCGCCGCTCGCGGCACGGCTCGCCCTGGTCACTATCGCTGGGGCGGGGCAGCTGGCGCTGCGAGGCGATGATTCGCCGGAACAGCTTCGCAGGAACGTGACCAGCCCGGGCGGAACCACGGCAGCTGCGCTGGAGGTGTTGATGGCCGAGAGCGGGCTGCAATCGCTGATGACCCGCGCCGTCGCCGCGGCCACGCGGCGCGGACGGGAGCTGGCGGGATAGGCGTGGCCACGGGGTCGGCCGGCGTTGCAAGGGTCCGCTCGGCCCTCGCCGCGCGCGGGGTGTCGTTCGAGATTCGCGAACTCGCGCAATCGACCCGAACGGTCGCCGATGCGGCGAGGGCGGTTGGATGCGATCCCGCCCAGATCGCCAAATCGATCATCTTCCGCGGGGCCGCAAGCGGTCGGCCGGTTCTGGTCGTGGCCAGCGGGACCAACCGGGTCGATGAGACTGCGGTCGGGGCATGGCTCGGCGAGCGGCTCGCGAAGGCCGACGCGGACTTCGTGCGTCGCGAGTGCGGGTTTGTCATCGGCGGCGTGCCGCCCCTCGGTCACGTGCGGCCGCTCGTGACCTTCATCGATGCGGATCTGCTGGCGTTCGACGACGTCTGGGCGGCGGCGGGCGCGCCCAATGCCGTGTTCCGGATCGCCCCGGCCGACCTGGTCGCCTGCTCGGACGGAACGGTTGCCGAGATCGCCTTGCGGGGCATTTGATTCGCCCCATCTATAAGGGGGACGGTATGATCAGGCCGGTCATACCCGAGATCGCATCAGGGAGTTCGAGCATGGCAAAGAAACCATCGGCCCCGAAGTCGGGGGCAGGCAAGGGCGGCGCCAAGGATATCGAGACCAGGCTGGTCGACGCCATGCTGTCGCTTGTCGAGACCGAGGGCTGGCGCGGCACGACGGTAGCGGGGATCGCCCACGCCGCAGGGGTGCCGTTGTCAGACCTGCATCCGAAATATGGCTCGCGACTGGCGATCGTCGCGGCGTACATGCGCCGTATCGACAGGGCGGTCGTCACGGCGGATTTCGGGTTCGGACCCGAAGACTCAGCGCGTGACCGGCTGTTTGAGGTCATGATGCGGCGATTCGATGCGCTTCGCCTGCATCGCGAGGCGCTGCGGCGCATCCGCGCGGGCATCATGGCGGACCCGCCCGCCGCGCTCGCGCTGCTGCCGGTCATCGGCTGCTCCATGGCGTGGACGCTCGAGGCGGCGGAGATCCCTTCGGACGGCGCCTCCGGGGGCCTGAAGGCTGCGGGTCTGACCGCGGTGTGGGGCAAGACCCTTCAAGTCTGGCTCGAGGACGAGACACCGGATCTCGCGCGGACGATGGCCGCACTCGACCGCAATCTGGGCCGCGCCAGCCGGGTTGCCGAGGTGCTGTTCGGACGGCGCGGCCGGCCCACGGCGGAGGCCGCCTGACGCGCTGTATGTGCACCGCACAAATTTGCTGCAACGCAACATTTTTTTCTTGACGCCTTGAATTCGGTCCCTATAATTCCGAAATGCTGCAGCGCAACATGATGCGTTGTGCATCGCAACCAGGAATTCAGGAGACACGAAAATGGCGACCGCCAACCCCTACGGTGCTTTCGACTTCACCAAGATGATGGCCGACTTCAAGATCCCGGCCGTCGACGTCGACAAGATCATGGCCGCGCAGAAGAAGAACCTCGAGACGCTGACGTCGGCCAACAAGCTGGCCGCCGAAGCGGTGCAGTCGATGTTCGAGCGCCAGGCCGTCATCGTGCGCGAGAACGTCGAGGAGCTGACCGCCGCCGTCCAGGAGTTGCTCGCCGCCGGCGAGCCGAAGGACAAGGTGGCGCGGCAGGCCGAGCTGACCCGCGAGACGATCGAGCGTGCCGTGGCGAACCTCAAGGAGCTCAATGAATCCGTTGCCAAGACCAACGGCGCGGTGTTCGAGATCCTGAACAAGCGTTTCGTCGAGGGCCTTGACGAGGTCAAGGGCCTGGTGAAGAACGGCAAGAAGTAATTCGCCGATAGATCCGCTTCGGCCGCACTCCTCCCGCGTCCGAAGAATCCGGCCGCTCCCGCCCTGCGGGAGCGGCCAACTATTTGGGCGCTTTGCGGCCGCGCAGACGGATGCTAGCGTTGTTGGTGCGAGACCGCGCCCGGAGACGATGGCATGACGATAACGTTCGACGACTTCTTGCGGGTCGACATCCGCGTCGGGACGATTTCCCGCGCGGAGCCGTTTCCCGAAGCGCGCAAACCCGCTTATCGGCTGTGGATCGATTTCGGGCCGGAGATCGGCGAGAAGAAGACATCGGCGCAGCTCACACGCCACTATGCGATCGACGCCCTGCCCGGCCGTCAGGTGATTGCCGTCGTCAATTTCCCAGCCAAGCAGATCGGTCCGTTCCGCTCGGAGGTTCTGGTGCTCGGCGTGCCCGATGCGGACGGCGAGGTCGTGCTTCTCGGGCCGAGTCACGACGTGCCCGACGGTGGCCGCATGTACTGAGCGGCCGTGGGCGCCCGTCCCCGGATCGCGCCGACGCCCTGCGCCGGCCGCCAATGTCAGAGCGGCAGCCTGATCCGTGCCCGCAGGCCGCCATGCGGCGAGTCCTCGAGCGTGATGTCGCCGCCGTGGCTGCGCACGAGGTCACGAGCGATGGCCAGGCCCAGCCCGGTGCCGCCGGTGTCGGGGTTGCGCGACTCGTCGAGCCGGTAGAACGGTCGAAACACGTCCTCCCTGTGAGCTTCCGGGATGCCGGGCCCGTCATCGTCGACGGTAATGTCGATCGCTTCGCCACGGCGGCCCGCCCTGACCCAGATGTTCTGCCCGTACTTGCGGGCATTGACCAGCAGGTTGTCGAGCGCCCGGCGAATGGCATCGGGCCGCAACCAGGCTTCCAGCGTGCCTTCGATGTGGCAGTCGATGTTAACCTTGTTGCGCCGCCAGCCGGCAACCACATCCCGAACGAGGGTCGCGAGATCCACACGCTGTCCGGCCTCGTTGTCCTCGCCACGGGCGAATGTGAGGTATCCCTCGATCATTCGCTCCATCTCCGCCACGTCGTCCGTCAGCTCCGAGACTGCCTCGCTCTCGGGCAGCATTGCGAGCTGCAGCTTGATTCGCGTGATGGGTGTGCGCAGATCGTGGCTGACCCCGGACAGCATATCCGTGCGCTGGCGAATCTGTCGCCGCAACCGCTCGCGCATCACGTTGAAGGCTGCTGCTGCCTGACGAACTTCCTGGGCGCCTTCCGGCTTGAAGTTCATATCGAGATCGCGGCCCTTTCCGAATTGATCCGCCGCGTGCGCGAGCCGGGATATCGGTCGGACTTGGTTGCGCATGAAGATCGACGCCACCGCGAACAGCACGAGCGAGGTTCCGACCATCCACATGATGAAGATATAGGTCGTGGTGCTGAACAGGCGCTTGCCGGGCACCACCACGGTCATAACCAGATCCTGCAACTGGATGTCGACGATGACGCGTTGTTGGTACGCCGACGAATCGATCTGGATGGGCCGTTCGATCCGGCCTTTCAGCGCCTGCGACAGGAAGAAGTCGATTTGTGCATTGTTGTCCGACATGTCTGCCGGCACGATGACCCCCTCGCGGATCGATATCGCGAGCCCGAAATTGCGTCGCGCCATATCGAAAACTGCGGCGCGCGAATCTTCGCTGGGGCTCTGCCGCAGCAGCTCGATGACCTGCGCAATATCCCCGGCAATCGAGTTCGACAGGCGGCGGGTGATCGTATCCCAATGTCGATCGTAGAAGATCCAGGTCGATACCACCTGCAGGAGGATCAGGGGTGTGACGATGATCAGCAGGGAGCGGCCGAACAGAGAGCGCGGCAGGATGTTGTTCTTGAGCAAGCTGACAAGCATATCTGGCAGTCAATCCGGCCGCAGCACATAGCCCTGGCCGCGGATGGTCTGCAGGTACCGCGGATTCTTTGGCTCCGGTTCGATCTTGCGCCGCAGCCGTGCCACCTGAACGTCGACCGCGCGGTCGCCGCCGATCCCGCAGCGCTCGCCGAGCCACTCCCGGCTCAACACCTTGCCGGGCGTCTCGGACAAAACGCCGAGCAGGCTGGTCTCGGCAGTCGTCAAGCGGACGATGTCGCCGTCCAGGTCCATGAGGCTCGCGCGATTTCGGTCGAACACCAGCGAACCGAGGCGGATCTCGCGCGTGGACTCGACCTGCGGCGCTTCGGACAGGGTGCGCTTGAGGATGGTGCGGATGCGCAGCAGCAATTCGCGCGGCTCGAACGGTTTCGGCAAATAGTCGTCGGCGCCGGCCTCGAGACCACCGATGCGGTCGGAGGGTTCTCCCATCGCCGTGAGCATCAGGATCGGTACGTTGTTGTGAGCCTGGCGCAGCGAACGTGCCAACTCCAGGCCGCTCTCGCCGGGCATCATGACATCGAGGACGATCAGGTCGAACGTGATGCCGCGCTGCAGGCGGCGCGCCTCGGCTGCGCCTTCGGCCGAGGTGACCATGAAGCCGTTGTCGCTCAGGTACCGGTGCAATAGGTCGCGCAGGCGCCTGTCGTCGTCGACGACAAGGATGTGGCGGATGTCATCCATGCCCCCGATTATACGGCCGGACCACGACCGCGCCTAGCGGCGGGGCGGACCCGGCCGTTCGAACCGGGCCCGATCCGGCGCGCCGGCGATGATCCCCAGCAGAACCTTGCGGAAGCCCTCCACCGCCTCCGCGCCGGCCTCGCGATACGCCTTGGCGATGCGGGCGCGCTGATCGGCCGAGACTCGTTCCTCGAGCGTATGGCCCGCGGCTGTCAGCGCCAGCAGCCGCTGCCTGCGATCGCGCGTGCCCTGGCGCTGCTCGACATAGCCTTTTTCGATCAGCTGGCCCAGCACGCGGTTCAAGCTCTGTTTGGTGATGCGCAGGATGCCCAGCAGCTCGCTGACGGTGATCCCCGGGTGGCGGCCGATGAAATGGAGCGCCCGATGATGTGCCCGTCCAAAGCCATGCTGGGCCAGGATCGCGTCCGGTTCGGCGGTAAAGTCGCGATAGGCGAAGAACAGCAGTTCCATCGCCTGACGAAGTTCCTGGTCGCGCAGAAACAGCGGATTGATCCCGTGTTTCGAGGCGCCGTGAGGCGGCAATTTTACGTCAGCCATGTTGACTTATATGCAACGAAATGGTATGTGGACGCAAGGCCAAACGACACAAACGAACAAAAAACACGGACTGCATGTTCGATCCGTTCGTCGAAGTCGTCGATCGAGGCCGCGTGCGACACGCAAAAACTTGGAGCTGCGGGGGTGTAATTCAATGTCCATGATGCCGTTTGACGACCGCCCTGGCCACATATGGTTCGATGGGGAGTTGATCCCCTGGAAGGATGCCCGTGTGCATCTTCTCAGTCACGCGCTGCACTATGCATCCGCTGTTTTCGAGGGTGAGCGCGTCTATGACGGGCGGATCTTCAAGTTGACCGAACATACAGAGCGCCTGCACGATTCGGCCCGGCAACTTGATTTCCGGATCCCCTGGACGACCGAACAGATCGACGAGGCCTGCCGGCAAGTCGTGGCGGCGCAGGGAATTTCTGACGGATACGTCCGGCCGATCGCGTGGCGCGGCGCGGAAATGATGGGCGTTTCGGCGCAGCACACGAAGATCCATCTCGGAATCGCGGCCTGGGAATGGCCCGCCTATTTCTCGCCGGAGGCGCGGATGGAGGGGATCCGCATGCAGATTTCGAAATGGCGTCGCCCCGATCCGCGGACGATACCCGCGAAGTCGAAAGCGGCGGGCCTGTACATGATCTGCACGCTGTCGAAGCACGCGGCGGAACGTGCGGGCTACAACGATGCGTTGATGCTGGACTGGCGCGGCCAGGTCGCCGAGGCGACCGGGGCCAATATCTTCCTCAACATTGGCGGCACGCTGCATACGCCGACCCCGGACTGCTTCCTCGACGGCATCACGCGTCGCACGGTCATCGCGCTGGCCAAGTCGCGGCAGATCGAGATCGTCGAGCGGGCGATCATGCCGGAGGAGTTGGCCGATGCGAGCGAGGTGTTTCTGACCGGAACGGCGGTCGAGGTGACACCGGTCCGAGAGATCGACGGATACCGTTTCACCCCGGGCGAATTGACGCGGGTCCTGATGGAGGATTACGACGCCGAGGTGCACCGGGAGGTGCCGGTGACCCTCAACGCCGCCTGACTGCGATCCGATCGCTGCGATCGAGAGCGTTCCGTTCGCCCGGCCCGTCCGGCCGCGCCAGACCGAGGATACGTCAGTTGCCTGTGCCGAGCGCGCCCAGCCATGCGTCCACCTGGATCAGCCCGAGGAACACCAGCAGGGGAATCGGCAGCGACGCCAGGGCGATGGTTACCACGAACCACGGCCAGCGATAGAGCCTGGTGAATCCGCTTATCAGTGCGATTCCGCCGCCACCGCCCAGCACCGAGTTGCCTGGCATGTTGATCAGAAGTGCGAACAAAAGATAGCGGTGGCGCAAGAGAAAGGCAGCAAGGCGTCCGGTGCGCGTCGTCCCGAGCCTCGTCTGACGAACGAACCGCGCCAGCGCGGATTGCTCTGTCGGTGCCGACGTATTCGTCAGGCCGTGCCGCGCGAGCCAGTGGCCGACCCATTCCACCGGCATGTAGCGGCCGGCGGCATAGGCCAGCGACAGCCCGGAAATCGTTGCCAGCCAGGCCGCCACTGCGCCGTCACGGCCGAATACCGTCATCATCAAGAGACCCATCTCGACGCTGGGCACAAATGGCAGCCCCAGCAGGATCGCCAGGGTGACGGCGCTGGCGACCAGCGCCCCCATCCCCATTGACTCGCGCAGCGATGCAAGGGTTTCGCGGATCTCGACCACCTCGAGATGGGACAGGTAATGTCCGAAGACGATCAGGGCGACCCAGATCAGGGTGGCGATGATCGCGCGTAGACTTAAGAAATGCGAGGGCCGCAGCGCCACGAGAAGCAACAGAGTCGCCAGCGCCACCAACGAAGCCTGCGTGGCGAGGACCTTCAAGCCGGGTCCCGGGACCGGCCCGACCTCAAACAAGAATCGGTGCAGCAGTTCATGTGCGACCAGCACGAAAACGGCCCAGACCGCAACCGCAAGGCCAAGCCGTGCGACCGCCATCCGCCTCGGCGCGTCCGATGTCCCCTGCATTCAGCCCCCGGCGCGGCGTTGGCGGCTATTTCGCCGCCTTACCCGCGGTTTGTCGCGGTTCTTTCCATCGCGCCGCCGCTGCGTCGTCGCTCTGTCGCGCGGCGACCCAGCGGGCGCCGGCATCGGTTTCCTCCAGCTTCCAGAACGGGGCCTTCGTCTTCAGCCAATCTATCAGGAATTCGCAGGACTCGATGGCCGCCTTGCGGTGGGCGCTGGCGGTGATCACGAGGACGATACGGTCGCCCGGTTCCAGGCGTCCGTGGCGGTGGACGATCAACGTGGCATCGAGAGGCCAGCGCCGTCGCGCCTCGGTCTCGATTTCGCCCAGCATCTTTTCCGTCATGCCGGCGTAGTGTTCCAGCGTCATGGCCGTGATTGGCCGCTCTCCCGCTATGTCCCGCACAAGGCCGAGAAAGCACGACACCCCACCGATATCGGTCCGGCCGGCCGTCAGCGCTGCGAGTTCGGCGCCGACGTCGAAATCCTCGCGTTGCACACGAACCGCCATTTCTCAGCCGCCGGTCATGGGCGGAAACAAAGCGATCTCATCGCCCGCGGCAATGGCGGCGTCGAGACCTGCGAATTCGTGATTGACCGCAACGCGGATCGCCGAGGTGTCGCTCAGTGCCGCCTGGTACGCGGGTCCGCGGGTCTTCAACCAGTCGATCAACTGGCCGACATTCTTGACGTCCGCCGGCAGGTCGACTGTTTCCTCGCCGGCACCCACGCGCTGCCGCAGCCAGGCAAAATACAGTATCTTCATGTCAGAACCTCGCTGAATGGCAGAAAATCGGCCGTGCTCCCGGACTCCAGATAGGTGACGTCGGCCGCCAAGTCCAGCAGACCATCGGCCTCGACCATGGATGACAGAATCCCGGCCCCGCTCCTGCCATGCTTGACTGCGAGCGGCATGCCATCCTGGCCGGTCTGCAACTTGGCGCGCACGAATTCCCGCCGGCCGGCCTTCTTGCTGTAGTCGAAATCGACCGTTACCCGATACCGGTGTGGCGATATCTCGGCGACCCCTGCCAGCCGCAACAGCAACGGACGCGCCACTAGAAGAAACGTCACCAGGGCCGCGCCCGGGTTGCCGGGCAGGCCGACGATCGGCGTTGCTCCGATCTGGCCCATCGCGACCGGCCGTCCCGGTTTTATCGCGAGGCGCCAGAAATGCATGCTTCCACTGGCCTCCACCGCGGCCTTGACGTGGTCTTCTTCGCCGACCGAGACCCCGCCGGAGGTCAGCAAAAGGTCGTGGCATGCGGCCGCCGCCGAGAGCGCCTCGCGGATCACCGCGGCGTCGTCCGGCAGGATTCCCAGATCGCGCACCGTGCAGCCGAGCCGCGATACCGCGCCAACGAGCATATGCCTGTTGGCGTCGTAAATCGCGCCGTCGGGGAGGGGCTGACCGGGTTCGCGAACCTCGTCGCCGGTCGAAAATATGGCCACCCGCAACGGCTCGTAAACCACGACGTCGGTCTGCCCGACCGCCGCGGCAAGCCCCAGATCCTGCGGTCGCAGGCGCCGGCCCCGTCGCAGGATAGTCTGGCCCCGCTTGACATCCTCTCCGCGCCGGCGCCGGTTGGCGCCCTTGGCGATGCCCGGTGCAAGGATCACGTGATCGCCGTCCTCGCGGCAATCCTCCTGCATCATCACCGTGTCGAGTCCGTCGGGCATGGCTGCACCGGTGAATATGCGGATCGCCTCACCGCGTCGCGCGGCCCGGCCGAGCGGGTGGCCCGCCGCGGCCCGGCCCGTCACCGGCAGACGCGTCTGTCGTGACGGATCGAGATCGTCGAAACACACGGCATAGCCGTCGACCGCCGAATTGTCGTGTGGTGGCACATCGGCAGCCGCCACGATGTCCTCGGCCAGCACGCGGTCGGCCGCCTCCGCAAGCGGTACCGTCTGAATGTCGCGCACCGGCCGAAGCCTCTCGTCGAGCAAGGCCAGCGCCTCATCCAGCGGCATCAAAGTGCCGCCATGCGCAAAACAATCGTCGCTAAGCTGTGCCATGCCGTACCTCGACCGCGAGGCCGGAATGTTCGAGGATGAAGTCGGCGATCGCCGAGACGTCATCGAGGCCGAGAACCGGCACCGGGAGTCCCCCGATGGCCTCGTTGCTCGCCACCGCGACGATACGATTGTCTTCCATGCAGATCAACGGCTTGCCCAGCGCCGGCCGGTGCACTTCCAGCTTCGGGTGTTGGTACGTCTTGAACCCCTCCACCATGACAAGATCGACGGGCGTCATGTGTCGCAGGAGATCCTTGATGGCCGGCTCGCCGGCCTCTCGGTTTTCATGCATCAGCGCCCACCGCATGCCGCCGGAAATCATGACCTCGGTCGCACCGGCACTTCGATGCTCGAACGAATCCTTGCCGGGCGTATCGATCTCGAAGGTGTGATGGGCGTGCTTGATCGTCGAGACCGTGTAGCCCCGGCCGGTGATCTCGGGCAAGAGACGTACCATCAGGGTCGTCTTGCCGCTCCCGCTCCAACCCGCAAGTCCAAAAATCTTCATCGGTATCCCAAACCCGCTGCGACGTTGCCCGTTAGTCGGTCTTGGTCGCCGTCTCGTTTCTCGCATCGCCCGGAGTCTCTTCCGCCATGTGCCGCAGCCCCGAGCGCATGTAATCGTAGCCGGTGATGATCGTCAGGATGGCGGCGATCCACAGCAGCGCTTCGCCGATCGCCACTGTGGTGAGCGCCGGATGAATGAACACCGGACCCGCCTCGCCGAGGATCAGGAATCCCAGCGCCGTCATTTGCACGCCGGTTTTCCACTTGGCCAGCTTGCTGACCGGCACGCCGACTTCGATGCCGGCGAGAAACTCCCGCAGGCCGGACACCAGGATTTCCCGGCAGAGGATGACGAGCGCCGGGAGGATCACCAGTCCGCGGATGCTGCCCGACCACACCAGCATCAGCAGCAGGGCCGCAACCAGCAGCTTGTCCGCGACGGGGTCGAGAAACCTGCCGAGGCTCGAGATCTTGCCCATGGAGCGTGCCAGCAACCCGTCGAAATAATCGGTCACGCCGGCCAGGATGAACAGCACCAGCGTGACCCAGCGGCCGACATCGCCGCCGATCCAGAACATGCCGACGATCAGCGGGATCGCGAGGATCCGCGAGACGGTCAACAGATTCGGCAGGCTGTAAAGCATCGACTCTCCGGGACAGCTAGCTCGTCTCGTCCAGCGGGGGCATGCGTCGCGGCATTCTAGCGTTCGTCATGGAAATGACCATAAATTTTCCGGGCCACCATGGCACTGATGCCGACAACGGCTTCGAGGTCACTCAACCCTGCCTGCGCAACCGCTCTGGCCGAGCCGAAATGCTGCAAGAGGGCCCGCTTGCGCCGGGCCCCGACACCAGGGATTTCATCGAGCGGTGAGGCCGTCAGGGCCTTGCCACGTCGCGCGCGATGAGTGCCGATGGCAAATCGGTGGGCCTCGTCGCGCAGACGCTGCAGAAAATAGAGAACCGGATCCTTCGGTTCGAGCAGGAACGTCCTGCGCCCCGGACGGTGGAGCCGTTCGCGGCCGGCATTGCGGTCCGGGCCCTTGGCGATCGCGAGCATCTCGACGTCGTCGATGCCCAGCTCGTCCAGCGTCGCCTGGGCGGCCGACAATTGACCCGGCCCGCCATCGATGATGACAAGATCCGGCCAGCTGCCCCGTTCGCGATCCGGATCCTCCTTCAGGGCCCGGCTGAACCGTCGGCCGAGCACCTCGCGCATCATCGCGTAATCGTCCCCGGCAACGCGATCGCCGGACGCCCGGATGTTGAATTTGCGATAGGCGGCTTTGTGCAGTCCTTCCGGCCCGGCGACGATCATGGCACCGACAGCGCTGTCGCCCTGGATATGGCTGTTATCGTAGACCTCGATTCGCTCCGGCGCCGCGTCGAGATCCAGCGTCCGGGCCAGGCCTTCGAGCAGGCGGCGCTGCGAGGCGCTTTCGGACATCCGCCGGGCCAGCGCCGACCGCGCGTTGACCATGGCGCGCTGCACCGGCTTGCAGAGACGTCCGCGTTGCGGCCTGCGGATCGTTACCCGATGGCCGGCATTGATGGCCAACGCCTCTGCAAGGAGCTGTGACTGGGCCGGGTCGTCACTGACCAGAATCCGACGCGGCGCCGGGCGCCCGTCGTAGAACTGGCCGATAAAGGCCGACATGATATCGGCTGGCGGGTCATTGCGGTCGTGGCTTGGAAAATAGGCGCGATTGCCGTGATTGCGGCCGTCCCGGAAGAAGAACACCTGGACGCAGGACTGTCCGCCTTCCTGCGCCAGGGCGATCACATCTGTATCGCCGATCCCGGCTGGATTGATGTCCTCGTGCGACTGGATCAGGGTCAGCGCCTTGATCCGATCCCGCAGCGCCGCGGCGCGTTCGTACTCCAGCGCCTCGCTCGCCTGCTGCATCTGGCGGGCGAGGTCCTCCTGCACCGCATGGTTCTTCCCGGTGAGGAACGCATGGGCCTGGCGGACCAGCGCGACGTAGTCGGCCTCGTCCACGCGATCGACGCAAGGGGCGCTGCACCGTTTGATCTGGTATTGCAGGCAGGGCCGCGTGCGGCTCGCAAACACCGAGTCCGAGCAGTTGCGCAGCAGGAAGGCGCGCTGCAGCGCCGTGATCGTGCGATTGACCGCGCCGGCCGAGGCGAACGGTCCGTAGTAGTAACCCTTGCGCTTGCGGGCCCCACGATGCTTGAGAATCTGGGGAAAATCGTGATCGGTTGCGATCAGGATATCGGCGAAGGACTTGTCATCGCGCAGCAGGATGTTGAAGTGCGGCTTCAGCGTCTTGATCAGATTCGCCTCGAGCAGCAGCGCCTCAACCTCGGTATGGGTGGTGACGATCTCCATATCGCGGGTTTCCGCGACCATACGCTGCAGGCGGACGGGCAGCCGGCCCGGGTTGGAATAGGCGGCGACGCGTTTCTTCAGATTGCGCGCTTTACCGATATACAGAACTTTGCCGCGACCGCCGATCATCCGATAGACGCCCGGACAGCCGGGCATCGTCTGCAGTTTCTCCCGGATCAGCTCGGTGCCCCCGGCAAGGCTGGCGACCGCGTCGTTGCCGCGGACGTTCGTATTCGCTGTCTCTTCACTCATCGGACCTAATTTCGGGCCCGGACCCGGTCGCGTCAATCCCGGCATGGCACCGACATTGCCGACCCGGCAATCCGCCATTTTCTTATTTTTCATATGGTTACCGATCAATCCACGGAATCTGTGGATAACACTGTCGATAACTCGCCGCAGGCTGGCACTCGGTATTGGAATCCCATGGCTTGGCGGTCGTTGCACAAAATTTGGGCATCCGTCTGCAACTCGTTGATTTTCAATAATTTAGGAAATCGCATCGTGTGGCAAGACG
Organism: Rhodospirillales bacterium; assembly: GCA_020356105.1. Classification (GTDB taxonomy): domain Bacteria; phylum Pseudomonadota; class Alphaproteobacteria; order UBA8366; family JADFVY01. Next base: position 3,372,617 of record CP070634.1, read on the forward strand.
GGCGGTGTTGGGGCTTTTCCATGGCATCCATCCGCTCCGAGCCCCGACACTTCCGGCTGTGTAAAATTGTCGCTGTTGATCCTGGCAATACAACGATTCGCCCGATGCGTGTGGCTGCGGGGAAGCGGTCGCGAGCACCCGGTTTCACTCGGTGGGCACAATGCCGCGGGACGGCTGGGCCCAGCCGAGATGCTCGCCGCCGTCGAGCGCAATCATTTGTCCGGTCATGGACGGCGCAGAGATGATATAGCGGACCCCGGCGGCAATCTCTTCGGGTGTCGCGCCGTGGCGCAGGGGCGTTGCATCCCACTGCATGCGAAACTGCTCCTCGGACTGGCGCTCGCTCTTCAGGGTCGGCCCCGGGCCGATGGCATTGACGCGGATCCGTGGCGCCAGCGCCAGCGCCAGGGTCTGCGTCAGCGTCCACAGGCCGGTCTTGGACAGCGTATAGCTCAGGAAATAGGGTGTGAGATTCCAGACCCGCTGGTCGATCAGATTGACGATGACACCCTCGGCCGCCTCCGGCAGGTTGCGTGCCATCTCCTGCGACAGCACGAACGGCGCGCGCAGGTTCGTTTCGATGTGAACGTCCCAGCTCTCGCGGCTCACGGTGTCCCAGACATCGAGATCAAAGCGCGAGGCATTGTTGACCAGGCATCCGATCGGCCCGACGGCCTCGGCCGCCGCGGCGACCAGCGTTGCACTGCTCGCTTCCCGCGCCAGATCGGCCGCAACTAGCGCGGTGCGCCGGCCGACAGCCTCGATTTCGGCGGCCAGCGCGGCGGCGGCCTCGCGCGACTGGTTGTAATGGATCGCGATGTCAAATCCCTGCGCCGCGAGATCGAGGGCAATGGCCCGACCGATACGATGCGCCGCCCCGGTGACCAGCGCCGCGCGCGGCATCGCCGGGCTGATCGCCACGGTCAAGACCCGTTCACCCCGGCGACGGTACCGGCATAGCGTAGAACCATGTCGCGCAACGTCACCATGCCGTCGATCTGACGGTTCTCGTCCAGCACCAGCGCGCGGCTGAGGCCGAACCGCACCAGCAGGCGGATCGCATAGCGCAGATCCATGCTCGAATCGATCGAGACCACGGGCTTGCTCATGATTTCATAGACCTGGACCCTGTCGAAGGACAGGTTGCGGGCGACGACCTCGCGCGCGATGTCGGCCACCACGAGGACGCCGTATTCGTCCTTGTCGTCGCGCCGGTCGACGACCAGCGAACTGACGCCTTCCGCGGCCATCTTCTCCATCGCCGCACGCACCGTCGCCATGCTGTCGATGGTCCGCACATCGCGGGACATCACCTCAGCGACCTTTATGTAGGGCTCTTGTTTCATATCTGATCTTCGACCTCTTGCGTCAGGGTTTCCATCTGCGACGACAGGCCGACCGCGTCCTCGATGTCAATCTGGAAGGCGATGCCGCTGCCGGGCCTCTCATCGAACTGCCCCGCCGCTGCGATGGTCTCGAGGATATCGCGGCTCAGCGGCTCGGCGACGAGAAACAGCAACAGGTCGCGCGCGCCCGCCAGATCAAGTCCGAGGAACGTCTTTTCCGGTTTCAGCCCCTCGCCGCGCGCGCTGGTGATCACCGAACAGCCGGTCGCCCCAGCCTCCCGCGCCGCCTTGAGGATATCCTCGGTTTCGGCCTCGTCGACCAGCGCCATGATCAGTTTGAACCTCATGTCATACTCCCTTGCTGCTTCGCGTCGCGGGCCCTGCGGCGGCGCGCCCGCCAGGCCGACAGGTCAGCGTACCCCAACACGGAAATCATCGGAAACAGGCTTGCGAATGCGATCAGCCCGAAGCCGTCGATCACGGGGCTGCGGCCCGGGATCGTCGAGGCGAGGCCGAGGCCGAGCGCGGCAACCAGCGGCACGGTCACGGTAGAGGTCGTCACCCCGCCGGAATCGTAGGCCAGCGGCACGATCGGCGCTGCGACGCGCACCGCCCGCCAGGTCTGCAGGATCAGCGCCGCGTATCCGGCGATAATGTACCAGTGCAGCGGCGTTCCGGTAACGATGCGGAAACTGCCCAGCGCGACGCCGGCCGCAACGCCGATCGCCACCGTCACTCGCAGCCCCCAGACCGAGACCGTGCCGCCCGAGACCTGGTTGGCCTTGACCGCGACGGCGATCAGCGACGGCTCGGCGATCGTCGTCGCGAAGCCGATGGCCGCGGCGAAGGCATAGACCCAGAGATAGTCCGTCCACCGGGGAACCGCCGGGACCGCCCCCAGAAAAGCGGGGTCTGTCAGCTGCTGCGCCATGATCTTGCCGAGCGGGAAGAGTGCCTCCTCGAGACCGACGAGGAACAGCGTCAGTCCCAGCAGCACGTAGAGAAAACCGGTAACGATGCGCTGCAGCTTCGGCGGCTTGCGACGGATCACCACGGCCTGGAAGAATACGATGACGACGGCGATCGGCAGCACGTCCAGCATCGTCGCCACGCCGACGTCCGAGATGTGCAGCATTAGCTCCATCACGCGACCATGCCGTACAGCATCACGAAGATCATCGGGAACATGCTGGCGAAGGCGATCAGGCCGAAGCCATCGGTCAGCGGGTTGCGCCCGCGGATCGACGAGGCGAGGCCGACGCCGAGCGCGGTGACCAACGGCACGGTTACGGTCGAGGTCGTCACGCCGCCGGAATCATAGGCGACGCCAACGATCTCCGGTGGCGCGAAAAAAGTCAGCAGCACCACGATCACGTAGCCGCCAATGATCAGGACATGGACCGGCCAGCCCTTGAGGATGCGGAACACGCCGAGCACCAGGGAGGCACCGACCGACAGGGCGACGGTGGCCCGAAGTCCCAGCGCGTAGGCCTGCCGCGCCGCCTCGTCCTGTGCGACGACACCGGCCTCGGCCATTGCCTCGGCGGCCTCGTCGGCGACGGCGATGAGCGCCGGCTCGGCCGCCGTCGTGCCGAAGCCGAGGCAGAAGGCGAATGCTAAGAGCCAGAAAAGGCTGCCCTTGCGGGCGAAGGCCTGGGCCATCGCCTCGCCGATCGGGAATAGCCCCATCTCCAGCCCCTGGATGAACAGGGTCAGCCCGATCATCACCAGCAGCACGCCGAGCGCGATGCGCTCGAGATGCGGAAACGGCTGCTGCAGCACGACGATCTGGAAGAACCCGATCACCAGCAGGATTGGCGCGAGGTCCCGCAGCGACCCGGCGACCATGCGCAATAGGGAGAGAAAGCCGGCGAGCATCGGGGCGGGTGTTCCTGTGGTCGGCCTGTCCCCTATCTCTAGCGGTGTGCGCGGCGCAGGGCAACCGCGCGGCCACCGGCTTGGGCCCTGGAAAAGGCCTGGCACACAATTCCGCCGGGCCGTAACGAGTCCCTGTCCGAGTCGGCCTCAACGGGGGCGACGGCATGTGAATCGCGGCCCCGACCGCGTGTTACTCGGCCGCTTCCTCGGCCGCGTCCTCCTCGAACAGCTCTTCCAGCTCGCGGGCCCATTCGCTGGCCAGGCGCATCATCTTCTTCTCGTCGCGATGCTCGCCGAAATGCGCTTTCAGTCGCCGCACGTCGTGGTCGCGGAACATCTCCGTCGTGCGCGCTGCCTCGCTGGCGGAAAATCCGACCCCTTCGAGGACCTGCCGGCCGATGTCGAGCGATGAGAGGAATGTCTCGCGCTGGATGACGTCGACCCCCAACTCCATCAGCTGGTAGGCATGAGAGCGATTGCGGGCGCGGGCATAGATCTTCAGATGCGGGAAATGGCGCTTCACCGTCTCGACCGTCCGCACCGAGGCATCGATGTCGTCGACGGCGAGCACGAAGATCTTTGCCGCCTCCGCCTTCGCCGCACGCAGCAGCTCGAGGCGCGACGGGTCGCCGTAATAGACCTTATTGCCGAATTTGCGGACGAAATCGACCTGGTCGGAACTCGCCTCGAGCGCCGTGAATCCGATCTTGCGCGCCCGCAGCATGCGCCCGACGATCTGCCCGAAGCGGCCGAAGCCGGCGATGATGACCTTGTTTTCCGCCGGTTCTGGCATCTCGAAATCCTCCTCCGCAGGCGATTCGCGGAAGCGCCGCAGCACGACATCATGGAGCGCGAGCAGCAGCGGCGTGGCCACCATCGACATGGTGACCGCAAGGATCAGAAGGGCGACCAAATCACGCTCTACCACCCCGAGGCCGGTGGCGAACCCGAAAATGACGAAGGCGAATTCGCCGCCCTGCGAGATGAACAGCGCCAACTGGCGCGCCGTTGCCCGGCGCTTGCTGTAGACCGTCCCGAGGACATACAGGACGGCGATCTTGATCACCATCAGGCCGACGACGATGGCGGCGACCGTCAACGGCTCGCGCAGCAGCAGGCCGAGATTGACCGACATGCCGACAGCAATGAAGAATAGCCCGAGAAGCAGCCCCTTGAACGGCTCGATATCCGCCTCCAGCGCGTGCCGGTATTCGGAATCGGCAAGCAGCACGCCGGCAAGGAACGCGCCCAGCGCCATCGACAGGCCGACCGCCTCCATCAACAGCGCCGTGCCAACCACGATCAGCAACGCCATAGCGGTAAAGACCTCGCGGATGCCGGTCGCCGCGACCAGGCGGAACACGGGCCGCAGCAGATAGCGGCCGCCCACCACGACAGCGGCCAGCACCGCGACCACCTTCGCGGTCGCCGCAAGCAGGCTGGCGGCGTCCATCGCCGCGCCCTCGCGCACGGCCAGCAGCGGCAGCATGGCGAGGATCGGGATCACCGCAATGTCCTGGAACAGCAGGATCGAGAACGCCGCTCGCCCGTGCTGGCTGGTCAGCTCGTTGCGCTCGGCCAGGATTTGCAGGGCGAAAGCCGTGGAGGACAGGGCGAGGGCGAGCCCGACGATCGTCGCCGTGCCGGCGGGCAACCCGAAAAGCCACGCCGCCAACCCCAGCAGAAGGGCGGTCAGTACGACCTGCGCGCCGCCGAGGCCGAACACCGGCCGCCGCATGGTCCACAGCCGGCTCGGCTGCAGCTCGAGGCCGATGATGAACAGCAGCAGGACGACCCCGAGCTCGGCGAAATGGAGGATATCGTCGACGTCGCGGATGAGACCCGCCCCGAACGGCCCCAACATCGCCCCGGCCGCGAGATAACCGAGCACCGAGCCGAGCCCCAGCCGCTTGCTGATCGGCACCGCGATCACGGCCGCGGCCATCAGCACGGTCGCCAGTCCCAGGATCGACATCGCTCAACCCCCCTCGCTGCGCTGCGCGCCGCCGGCGTCAGCGCCGCCGCCGCTTGCCCTTCGACTTGCCCTTCGCAGATCCGCGCCGCCCGCCGCCCCTCGGCTGTAGGGCCCGCTCGACGCCGGCCAGCGTCGCGGCGATCGCGGGATCGACCGGAACGGCGTCGACCGGCATCTCGAGATCGAACGCCTCGAGCCGCTTGATCTCGTCGCGCAGCCGCGCCGCGTCCTCGAATTCGAGATCCGCCGCGGCGGCGCGCATGCGCTCGTCCAGCCGCGCGATATAGGTCTTCAGATCGACACCGATCAGATGCGGCGCCGCGGCATCGCCGGTCGCCACCGTCACCCGGTCGCGTTCGTAGACGCTGGTCAGGATGTCGGCGATCTGCTTGCGCACCGATTCCGGGGTGATCCCGTGCGCCGCGTTGTAGGCCTGCTGCTTGTCGCGGCGGCGCGCGGTCTCCTCGATCGCGTAGGTCAGCGAGTCGGTCATCGTATCGGCATAGAGGATCACCCGCCCGTCGATGTTGCGCGCGGCCCGGCCGATCGTCTGGACCAGCGAGGTGCGGCTCCGCAGATACCCCTCCTTGTCGGCGTCGAGGATCGCCACCAGCGCGCATTCCGGGATGTCGAGCCCCTCGCGCAGCAGGTTGATGCCGACGAGGATGTCGAAGGCGCCGAGGCGCAAATCGCGAATGATCTCGATGCGCTCCAGCGTGTCGACGTCGGAGTGCAGGTAGCGCACTTTGAGCCCCGCCTCGATCATGTACTCGGTCAGATCCTCGGCCATCCGCTTGGTCAGCGTGGTGACCAGCACGCGCTCGCCCTTTTCCGTAGCGGCTCGGCATTCGGCCAGGAGATCGTCGACCTGGTGCTCGGTCGGACGGATGCTGCAGACCGGGTCGACCAGGCCGGTCGGCCGCACCACCTGCTCGGTGAAGACGCCGCCGGTGCGCTCCAGCTCCCACGGGCCGGGCGTTGCCGAGACATAGACCGTTTGCGGCCGCATGCGGTTCCACTCATCGAAGGTAAGCGGCCGGTTGTCGACGCAGGACGGCAGCCGGAAGCCGAACTCGGCGAGCACCGATTTGCGGGCGTAGTCGCCCTTGGCCATCGCCCCGACCTGCGGCACGGTGACATGGCTCTCGTCGACGAACAGCATCATGTCCTCCGGCAGGTATTCGAACAGGGTCGGCGGCGGCGCGCCGGGTTCGCGTCCGGTCAGATGTCGCGAATAGTTCTCGATCCCCGGGCACGCACCGGTCGCCTCGATCATCTCGAGATCGAAGGTGGTGCGCTGCTCCAGCCGCTGCGCCTCGAGCAGCTTGCTGGAATCGTTGAGAACGGCGAGCTGCTGCTTCAACTCCACCTTGATGGTGCGTAGCGCCTGCTGCAGCGTCGGCCGCGGGATCACGTAGTGGCTGTTGGCATAGATCCGCACCTCGCCGAGTGCGGCCATCTTCTCGCCGGTCAGCGGGTCGAACTCGCGGATCGATTCGATCTCGTCGCCGAACAGCGAGACCCGCCAGGCGCGGTCCTCGTAATGCGCCGGGAAGATCTCGACGACGTCGCCGCGCACCCGGAAGGTGCCGCGCACGAAGTTGGTGTCGTTGCGTCGGTACTGCAGCTCGACGAGACCGGCCAGCAGGGCGTCGCGGTCGATGCGGCCGCCCTCGGCGAGCGGGATCGTCATCTCCGAATAGGTCTCGGGCGAGCCGATGCCGTAGATGCACGAGACCGAGGCGACGATGATCACGTCCCTGCGCTCGAACAGCGCCCGCGTCGCGGCGTGCCGCATGCGGTCGATCTGCTCGTTGATCGAGGATTCCTTCTCGATATAGGTGTCGGTGCGCGGCACGTAGGCTTCCGGCTGGTAGTAGTCGTAGTAGGAGACGAAATACTCGACCGCGTTGTCCGGGAAGAAGCCCTTCATCTCGCCGTAGAGCTGCGCCGCCAGGGTCTTGTTCGGCGCCAGGATCAGCGCCGGCCGCTGCATCCGTTGGATGATGTGGGCGACGGTAAAGGTCTTGCCCGAGCCGGTGACCCCGAGCAGCACCTGGTCGCGCTCACCCTCGGCCAGCCCGGCGCACAATTCGGCGATCGCCTCCGGCTGGTCGCCGGCCGGCGCGAAGTCGGAGACGAGATCGAACGGAATGCCGCCCTCCGGGCGGGGGCGGGCGGGCAGGCTGTGCGGCAGCGCGGCGACGGACATGACAGGGAATATAGGGTCGGGCCGGGCCAAGGTCACGGCCCCACCGCCGACACCGGGCGCCGCCGGCTGCGGGAGTGGCTGGCATTTTACACTGTTTTCCGGAATGGACCGCCTCCGAACCGCGTTATCCAAGAGACATTCACGTTGCGTTAACTACTTGGGGGCGACGGATCGGGCACCGCAATGCCCGCAAAATTGGAAAGGAATCGAGAGAGATGAATGCCTTGGCTGAACGAGGGGAAAAAGTGGGGAACAGCGCGACAGGGCGCGACTGCGGGGAGTTTCGAAAGATGGCAAAACAGTTGAATGCGGGGGGTCCGGGCCGCATCGCCAGGATGGCAAGCGTCTGCCTGGCGTTCGCAGTCTGCCTTGGCGTTGTCGGCGCCGCGCCGGAACGCTTGCTGACGGAATTCGACCTGGTCCGGCCGGCCTTCGCCGACGGCTCGAGCGCCGTGGCGTCGTCCCGCGGCGGTTCGGTGAACATACAGCCCGCGCCCTGGCGCGTCGTCGCCGCGACGGGCGTGCCCGTCTACCGGGAACTGGAACAAACGATGACAGACTGGCGGCCGGTTACCGTCGGGCTCACCGTCGAGTCCTACGCCGAATTCGACACCGGTCGCATCGGACGGATGGAGCTGTTCAACGGCTATGACAGGGTGATCCTGGCGACGGACACGTCGGTCGCGCTGCCACCGGTTGCCGCCGACATCCCCGATGTCACGATTTTCCAGGGCAGGGGCCAGGCAGCCTACGAGGTGACGAGCCGGCGCCAGTCGCAGGGAGGCCTGATGAGCAGGCTCCGCAACCTGTTCCTGGCGGGAGAGCGTCCGACGGGAGGCTTTGAGGTCTACACGCCGCATCTCGTCGCTGCCGTAAAAGGCACCGCCTTCCGTGTGACCGTGGATGATGAGGCGGCTTCGGTCGCTGTCACCGAAGGTGTGGTCAGCGTCTCCGAGACCAAAGGCGGTGCGGAAGCCACGGTCAAGAAGGGCAAGATGGCCACGGCGGGCGGCGCCGTGCGAGGGTTGGCCGTGGGTGCGACTCCCGAGAATGCCAAGAACCGCACCAATAACGGTCGCGGCAACAGCCAGGGCGGCAACAGCCAGGGCGGAAACGGCCAGGGCGGCAACGGCCAGGGCGGCGATGGCGACAGTCAGGGCGGCGACGGCGACAGTCAGGGCGGCGACGGCGACGGCGACAGCCAGTAGCTGATCGAGTCGCTCGTGGCAAAGAGCCGGCCGGGAATCTGCATGCCGATGCGTATCATCCGCCGATTGCGCCGATGGCGTCGGCTACCGGATCTCGCGGTCTGTCTCGCGGTCGCGTGTCTTTACCTGCCGGGAGCCCTCGATTTCATCGAGGTCGAGCTCGCCGACACGCGCTTCGAGCTGCTCGGCCGGGCGCCGTCCGAAGACCTTCTCGTCGTCGAGCTCGATGCCCGCAGCCTGCACGGCCTGCCGGTCTGGCCCTGGCCACGGCGCGTCTATGCCGAGGCCATCGACAGGCTCAACGCCGCCGGCGCGCAGCGCATTGCATTCGATGTCGATTTCAGCGCCCGCTCGACGGCGCGGGACGACGCGGCGCTCGCGGCGGCGCTGCGGGCTTCGTCCCGTCCGGTCGTGCTGCCCGTCTTCGTGCAGCTCGCTTCCGACGGGGCACACAGGGAAGACCTCGTTCTCTCGGTACCGCTGCCCTCGCTGGCGCGGCACGCGGCCCTTGCCTCGGTCAATCTGTCGCCGGACGCCGATGGACGCGTGCGGTCGGCGGCGGCGAGCGTGACCTGGGGGACGACCCGGCTTCCCTCCCTGTTCGCCGCCCTCGCCGATCCCGCGGAGCCGGTCGCCGGCAGTTTCTACATCGATTACGGCATTCGGGCCTCGGGTATCCCGCGCGTATCGTTCATCGATATCCTGAGCGGCCGCTTTGCCCCGGAACTGGTCGCCGGCAGGCACGTGATGATCGGCGCCACCGCGGGTCAGCTCAGCGACGACATACCGGTGCCGAATTACGGCGTGCTGCCGGGGGTCGTGGTCCAGGCCCTGGCCTTCGAGTCCTATACGTCCGGGAGGACCCTGCAGCGGATTACGCAGGCACCGATCATCCTGGTCACCCTCCTTGTCGCCTTGATCCTGGGGCCAAAATTCCGGGGTTGGTCGTGGAGTCGGGGGGTGCTGACGCTGGCGATCTTCTCGACGGGGGCGTTCTGTCTCAGCGCCGGCGTGCAGGCGGCGCTGCCTGTGATCATCGAGGTCTCGCCCTTGCTGCTTGCGGCGACCCTCTCCTACGTCCATGCGCTGACGCGCCGTCTCGACGGGCAGGATCTGCGACTGTTGACGCAGGGCCTGGCAATCAGGCGCAAGGACGCCTTCATGTCTCAGGTTGTCGAGCGGAGCTTCGACGGCATCCTGACCTTCGACCGGAGCGGCAGCATCAGAACCGCAAACCGGGCGGCCGAGACGATTATCGGTGGCAGTCCGGGGCGCGCCCCCGGCGGCGATCTGAATGCGATCCTGCGCGACAAGTCATGGCAGGAGGCGGACGAGCGCCCGCTGAATGTCTGCGAATTGCGCGGCGGCCCGCATGAGATGGAGATCAGGGGCGCGGACGGGGAGGTGCGCGACGTGCAGGTCGTCGTCAGCGAATTGCCGCAGGACGACGAGATGCTCTATATCGCGCATGTCCGCGACGTCACCCGGCGAAACCGGGCCGAGGCGACGGCCCGTGCAGCACAGGCGCGGCTCGTCGAGGCCATCGAGTCGGTGAACGAGGGTTTTGCGCTCTACGACGATCGGGATCGTCTCGTGCTCTGCAACGAACGGTTCCGTGCGCTCTACTTCGGGTCCGATCAACCGATCCTCACGGGCCGGCCGTTCGAAGAGATCATGCGGCGGGCCCTCGATTCCGGTCGTATCGCCCCGGCCGGCCGTAATGCCGATGCCTGGCTCGCCCGTTGTCTCGAGAACCATCGCAATCCCCGGGGATCCTACGAGGAATGCATAGAGGACGGCGTCTGTGTGCTGGTCAGTGAGATGCGCACCCTTCACGGCGGGACAGCCGCAATCTATACCGAGATTTCCGAGCAGAAGCGTCAGGAGGGCCGGCTGCGCGACGCGCTCACCCAGGCCGAGGCGGCCAACCGCGCCAAGACCGAGTTCCTGGCCAATATGAGCCACGAGCTGCGCACGCCGCTCAATGCGATCATCGGTTTTTCGGAAATGCTGGCCAGCGAATATCTGGGCCCCATCGGGTCGGCCAAATACGCCGAATATGCCGAAGATATTCACGTCAGCGGCACGCATTTGCTGGAGATCATCAACAATGTGCTCGACGTCTCCAAGATCGAAGCCGGCCGGCTTGAGCTGAACTGCGAGGACATCCGCGTCGACTCGGTGACCGGCATCGTCCGTCGTCTCATCGAAAAGCGGGCGCGCGATGCCGGCCACGATCTTGTTTTCGATGTGCCGGACGGCCTTCCGAGGCTCCATGCGGACGAACGGTCGGTCAAGCAGGTTCTGCTCAACCTTGTGTCCAACGCCGTCAAGTTCACGCCGGACGGCGGGACCATCTCGGTGCGCGCCCGGCTGGCGGCGGACGGCAGGCTGATGATCGACGTGACCGACAACGGCATCGGCATCGCCCCGAATGACATGCCCACGGCGCTGTCGGCCTTCGGCCAGGTCGACAGCGGCCTCGCCCGCCGGTACGAGGGGACGGGGCTTGGTCTCACGCTCGCACGGAGATTGATGGAACTGCATGGCGGTACGCTGGACCTGGCCAGCGAGGTCCGGGTGGGCACGACCGCGACCATCGGTTTTCCAGCGGATCGCCTCAGGCGCCGGGAGCGCCTGCCGGTATCGCTCAACGGGGCACGGGGCCGCGCGCAGCAGTCGCGCGCCGCATCCGGACCTTAGGCGGCGGCTTCCGGCGCAGGGCAACGGTCCGCGCGCAATGCGGTTGCATGTTCAGGGTTAATGCTACATTGCAATCACTGTTCTTTACATCATTTGCTTCGTGAAATCGCCGGAAACCGGGCTGGTTGCCATGTTGGCACGGAGATTGCGTCATCATGTCGCAGCCAGCGGCGCGCACGGTCGCACGTCGCAAAATACCCCGAAATGGGGATCCGTTTACTGTTTGGTAAGCCTGCCCGTGGCAAGTTTTCCGGCTCAAGTTCCTCGGAAATCGGGCATGGCGGGCGCGACGAGAGGAGTGAAGACGAATGACACATCCCAGGCGTTATAGCCGAAGGGCGTACAACAGGACCCTTGGCCTGGCAGCCGCGGCCCTGGTCATGGCGGCGATCGCGGTTCCGGCGACGGCCGGCGAGGTCGAAGTCCGAAACCCCACCGCCCATGTGATGGAGGATCCCGTCAACGGGCGGCGCATCGAGGTCTATATGGAGATCGAGAACTGGGGCGCCGCGCGTGACCGGCTCTATGCCGTGCGCAGCAAGCTCGGCCGCAAGACCATGCTCGCGGTGGTCGACGAGCGTGATCACGCGATGGGCAAGGCCGGCCATGACGGCAGCGGGCATTCCGCGGCGGCGATGCACATGCAGACGCGGGTGCTCGACATCCCCGCGGGCGCGACGACCACGCTGCAGCACGGCATGTCGCATATCATGCTGATGGAGCCGAAGAAGGCGCTGGCGGTCGGCGAGCATTTTCCGGTCACCCTGTTCTTCGAGCGGGCCGGCCGGGTCTCGGTCGACGTCACCGTGGTGCCGACGGGGATGGGCCACTAGGCGGCCCTCATGCGCAACGCATCGGATGATGGGCGCGGCAATCCCGGATTCCGCACACCGCGAGGGGGCACGGCCGGCGAGCCCGGCCGGCCCCGCGGGCGGGAATTGAGATTCTGTGCCTGCTGAATGAGAGAGGATTGGAGGAGTGACGTCATGACGATCAGGGTCAAGCTCTATGCCGTTATCGGGTTGCTCGGCGTCCTGCTTGTCGGACTGTCGGCCTATGGCGGCCTCGACGCGCTGACACGCTGGGACGCGGCGCAGCGCGCGCAGGAGGTCAACGAGGCGACCGATCTTCTGCTCGAGGCGGCGCATGAAATTGTCGAACGGCGGGACGCGGTTCGTCTGTCCGCCATCGGTGATGGCCATGCGCACCAGGCCGGCGCTGGGCACGACGTTTCGCGCGGCGTGCACGCGGCCGGCGAAGATCACTCCGGCGGCCACGGTGATACGACCTTCGGGCGGGCCATGGACCGCCTGCACCAGCTCGAGAGCTACCGCGGACGTGAACAGCTGATGGAGCGGGTGCACGAGACGATGCGCGAATTCGAGGCGCTGGCCCGGCGCATGGACGCGGGCTCGGATGACGAGCGGTTCGCCCTGTTGCGCGAATGGTCCGCGATCTCCGACAGGCTGCTTACACAGATCGAGGAGCTTCGCCTCGCGTCCGCCCGGGCGGCCACCGCCGACGGCATCGTCGGCGGGACGATGTCGATGCCCAAGCACTTCACCTATGTGATCATCGATTACGCATCGCGCGAACGCGTGGCGATGGCGGAGCTCGTCGCCGACGACTTCCCGATCCCCCCGAACCAGCTGCCCGAACTGTATTCGTGGCGCGGCCGGCTGGAGCTCGCCTGGCAGGCGCTCGAGGAGGCCGGCGCGTCGGGCGTCGGCGGCGCCGATGTCGGCGCGGCGGTCGACCGGACCCGGCAGGAATTCTTCCAGGCTTTCGAGGACGTGCGCGGTCGCGTCTTCCGGTCCGGCCTGGCCGGCGAGCCCTACCCGGTCGATCATCGGGAATGGCTGGCCGCCTCGGCGCGGGCGATCGAATCGATCCACGCGATCCAGCACGCCGTCCTGGAAGCCAGCGCGGAGCAAACAAACGTCGCCTCGCGCCGGGCGTTGCGCAACATGTTGGCCCTGTTCGCGGTCCTGAGCGTCGGCGTTGCGGGGCTCAGCGTCTCGATCATCGTCGTATCGCGCGGTGTCGTCGGTCCCGTCAACCACATGACCCGCGCCATGACCGAGCTCGCAGGCGGCAACGTCGAGGTCGACGTTCCCGCGGCCCGTCGCGACGACGAGATCGGCCAGATGGCGCGCGCCGTCCATGTTTTCCGTGATAACGCGGTCGAAAAGGCGCAGCTCGAGGCGGAGCAGGCCGAGGCCGAGCGCCGCCGCGTCGAGGAGCGCAAGGCGGCGATGCTGCAAATGGCGGACCGCTTCGAAGGTTCGGTCAAGCAAGTCGTCGATGGCGTCTCTTCTGCGGCGACCGAGATGCAGGCGACGGCGCAGCAGCTGTCGGCGACGGCGGAGGAATCGAGCCGCCAGTCGGCGAATGTCGCGAGCGCGTCCGAGCAGGCCTCCGCAAATGTTCAGACCGTGGCGGCGACGGCCGAGGAGCTCAGCGTCTCGACCTCCGAGATCGGCCGCCAGGTCACCAAATCGGCCGAGATCGCGGCCAAGGCGGTGACCGAGGCCGAGGCGACCAACGGTACGGTGCGCGGCCTTGCCGAGGCGGCGAGCCGGATCGGCGACGTGGTCACGCTGATCAACGACATTGCCGGCCAGACCAATCTTTTGGCGCTGAACGCGACGATCGAGGCGGCGCGGGCCGGCGAGGCCGGCAAGGGCTTTGCCGTGGTCGCTCAGGAGGTCAAGAGCCTCGCCAACCAGACCGCGAGGGCGACCGAGGAGATCTCGCAGCAGATCACGTCGATCCAGGACGAGACCAGCGGCGCGGTCGGGGCGATCGAGAAGATCCGTCAGATCATCGGCGAGGTCAGCGACATCGCGACGACCATCGCCTCGGCCGTCGAGGAGCAGGGCGCCTCGACCCAGGAGATCGCCCGCAACGTCCAGCAGGCGGCGCGCGGCACGCAGGAGGTCAACGAGAACATCGGCGGGGTCAGCCGCGCCGCCGGCGAGACCGGCGCCGCATCGGGCCAGGTGCTCAACGCGGCCGAGGAAATGGCCCGCCAGTCCGAGCAGATGCGCGCCGAGGTCGAGCGCTTCCTGCACGAGATCCGGGCCGCCGGCTGATCGAGGCTCGCGCCTCCCGTCGTCCGAGGTGGATCGGGGCCGCTCCCGTTGGGGGTGGCCCCGCCGAATTCCTCACACTGTCCGGTTAGCTGGCCGCGGGCATCCCCGGTTCGAAGCGGTGTTCCGGCCCTCGCCCCGCCTCCTCCTGTCAAGGGGAAGGCCCGATTCGTCCGTTACGACAACGCGCCATCCCTCCGCCCTGGCGCGAGAGGGCAAGGCGAGGGGAACGGGCGATGTCCCCGATGGAGCGCCGGACTCAAACCCCGTCTCTGCGGACAACGCATCCATCGGAAGGCGCGCCCTCACTGGGTGGCGTGGCGCGGTCCGGACGTAAGCGGGTCGACATGAAACCGGCCGCGCATGCCCGCCTCGTAATGACCGGGCACGTTGCAGGCGAACTCCAGCCGCGCGACGTTGCGGAAACTCCAGATCAGTTCCTTCGTTTCGCCCGGCTTCAGATAGACGGCGTTGGCGTCGTCATGCAACTTCGCCATATCTTGGCCGCTCTGCATCATCTCCATCATTTCCGCGCGGTGCCGCGCCTGCAGCGCCGGCGGCCCGATCGTGAAATCATGGTCGATCTCGTCGACATTGCTGACGACGAAGCGGATCGTCTCGCCGTCCCGGATGCGCAGCGATTCGATCTGGAAGTTCATGTCGCCGGCCTTCACCGCGATGGTGCGGCTGACATCCCGCGCCTTGCCGGGCGCCCCGAACGAAAAGACATGGGCTGCTTCGCCCCCGTGTTTGCCGCCCGCGCCGGCAAGACCGGCGCCGAACGCAACAACCGATCCCAGTGCCGCAACGAACACGGCGAATCGCGCAATCAACATACCATCCCCTGTCGCGAGTAAAAAATCTGTCGCGCCAGCTAGTTAGCAGAAAATTGTTAAGGCACGGTTACGCCGGCCGGCGCGATCCTCCGCAGCGCGACCCAGTTGAATGCCCGCATCCGATCGTCCGGTAAAACTTTCGCGGCGACTTTAACGATTGATTCACGGGCTATGATGAAACTTATGCGGGTATTTTGTGTATGCCGGCGCAGGAAGGCCCGTTCACGGGGTCGAGCTTGGCGAAGGGTTGAGCGGCGAGCGAAACGGCTCCTGCGCCGGCGCGATACGGGAAGGGATTGCGCCATCAGGTATTGATAGATCCTGTCCGTTGTCCCTGCGGGCCGCCGACCGATCTGGCCCGCGGGGATTCGACGCAGCGCACAACCGCTGAACGTGGCAGGGTCATGCGCTTCCTGGGCGAGTTGCGACACGCCTGATCGTCGACCTTCCCGCGCGGCATCATGCGGCAAATTGTCGCATGTCGCAGCATGGTGCCCGGTCGAACCGGGACGTAAAGGCAAAATTAAAGATTCCTGTGAAAGATCGTTACTCCGTTGGTATGCCCCGCTCGCGAGGGCAGGCCAGTGAACGTCGGTCTTTTCAGGAGAATGAAATGCGTTTGAAATATGCGATTTCCGTGATGACCCTCGCTCTTGCGTTCGGTGCCGGGAGCGCCAACGCTGCGTCCGAGGAACTCACAATCGTCGGCACCGGGGACGGAATCCCGATCCTCCAGTCTCTCGGTTCGGCATTCAGCCAGATGAACCCCGATGTGCGGGTCAACGTCCCGCCCAGCATCGGGTCCGGCGGCGGCATCAAGGCGGTCGGGAACGAGGAGTTCATGCTTGGCCGCGTGGCGCGGCCGATCAAGGGCAAGGAGTCACATTTCGGGCTGACCTATCAGCCGATCGCGAAAGTGCCGGTGGTCTTCTTCGTCAACCCGAATGTCGGCGTGCGCAACCTGACGGCCGACCAGATCGCCGGCATCTACGGCGGCCGCATCACGAACTGGAACGAGGTCGGCGGCCCGAACATGCGGATCAGGGTCGTTCGGCGTGAGGACGGCGACAGTTCGCTTGGCGTCCTGCGCAAGACGTTCCCCGGATTCAAGGAGCTGGCCATCACGCCGAAGGCCAAGGAGGCTCTGACCACGCAGGAGAATTTCGAATTGGTCGAGCGCAAGGGCGGAACGATCGGTTTCGGCCCGTATTCCGGCGCGGTCAAGTCGAACGTCCAGATCCTTACGGTCGACGGCGTCGCGCCAACCGCGGCGGGTTATCCGAGCGCCACGGTTATCGCTTTGATTTATAAAGAGAAATACAACAAGGGTGCGGTCAACCAATTCCTCGGATTCGCAACGTCGCCGGCCGCGGCGGATGCGATCAGAAATGCGAATGGCCTGCCATACTGAGCGCCATTCCCGGCCATCCTCCGGGGTTCGCTTGCGAGCCCCGGGGGTGCGGCCTTTCGCCGCGACCAATGTCCCGGAACGACATTACCGCAGGATTTCTTGCGCGCCGCTTCGCGGTTTTGCGCACTCCCGCGACGGACAGGACACGGCTTCATGGCATGAGGATTGCTTATAGCGACTGGCTGGTCGCGAACCGCACGAAAGACGGGCGCAAGGTTCGCCAAGCGAGCAATAATTAAGGAGGTCATTGGTCATGTCCGGCTTGCGCATGAAGATCATGATAGCCTTCCTCGGCCTGGGGGGGCTGACGATCCTCTCCCTCGGAATTGTCGTCAATTGGAAGATAGGCAATAGCACGGATCAGCAGGTGCGGCTTGTGAAGAACGTCGTCGGCGCCGAGGCCGACGAACGGCTTCGCGGCCACCTGAATATCCTCGAGGCCGAACTGGCCGACATGGCCCGGGCCAACGTTGCGGTCACGCGGAGCCTGACGCAACGCCCCGACCTTGGAATCTACCTGGAAAAGAACCATCGTGTCGCCGTGTCCCAGATCATCGAGGCGGCGTCGCAAGACGACGCCCTTGAATTCGGGCTGGTTTTCGATCTCAAGGGGCAACTTGTCGGCTCGTTCCCGGATGTGGATGGCGAGTTCGACCTCTTCGGCCGGCTGGCCGGAACCGGATTCGACCAGCGCGTCCGGCGAATTCTCGATGCGGCCGGCTCGGACATCGCGCTGATCACGAACGCGACGGTCAGGCTCAACGACGGGTTTTTCGCGAATTTCGGGTCGGGTGCACGCGCCGGCATCGAAAACGGTGCTCTTACGATGATTGCGGCGGCCCAGATCACCGACGACTTCGATGATCCGATCGGTCTCCTGGTCACCGGGCGAATCCTGAACAATGACATCGCGCCGCTCACCAGCCTGAACGAGATGACAGGGTCCGCATACGCCATCTACCTCGACACGGTTCCGATCTCGAGCGCCGGTTTCGAGGGCGCCGCTCCCCACTTGCCGAGGGGCGTGCGCGATGCGCTCAACCAGTCCGCCGCGACCGACCCTGTGCTGAATCCGACCGTGGGTCGATACCTGACCGCGTGCACGCCAATCCGGTCGGATGGCGCGCTGCTCGGCGCCACCCTGTGTACCGCCAACCTCCAATCGGAGATACTCAAGGCGCAGGATCGCATGGCGGCGTTCGGCATAGATACCAGGAAGTCTGTTCAGTTTTCGATCGTGATTGTCGGGGTGATCGCGCTGATCTTGATCGGCCTCGTTTCCCTCTTGATCGCGACCAGGATTTCGGCGCCCCTGCGGGCGATGACCATGGCCATGCAGCACCTGGCCGGCGGCAACACGGACGTCGACATTCCGGCCGCGACCGGCACCGACGAGGTGGCCGACATGGCCCGCGCCGTGGCGGTGTTCAGGGAAAGCATGCTCCGCAATGACGAACTGCAGGCCATGCAGGCCGAGGAACGTCGGGCCAAGGAGGAACGCGCGGAGCGGATCGCCGGGCTGAGCGGCGGCTTCGATGCCAAGGCCCGCGAGGTCTTGCAGACGGTCTCGTCGGCCGCCACCGAATTGCGGCAGACCGCTGAGAGCATGTCGGCGATCGC
>CP070634.1:3390997-3408259 GCA_020356105.1 Rhodospirillales bacterium
CTATCCGAACGAGGACGACCTTGCGCGCGCCTTTGCCAAGGCCGTCAATCCCGGCGGCGCCATCTTCATCCATGGCACACCCGACCGGGAGCTTCTGGGCCGCGACTGGACGACCGGCTGCATCGCGGTCTCGAACGAGGACATGGATCTGATTTGGCAACTGGTGCGCGACGGCACGCCGATCACGATCCGGCCTTAGTTCCAGCACCGGGCCGCCATATACGATCCGTAAACTCGCCGGCGCGATAATCGAAGAACGGAAAATCTAAGGACAGACAGCCCGATGAGGCCGGCATGACCGCCCGTTTAGCAGCTCTATTCTGCCTTGTCGCCCTGGCCGCGGCGACGGCCGCCGCCCGCGAGGAGACGCAGGCCGACCGGGTCCTGGTCGACAAGAGCGACCGGCAGCTGCACCTGATGCGCAACGGCGCGATCTGGAAGAGCTATCCGATCGGCCTCGGCTTCGCGCCCGAGGGCCACAAGCGGCAGGAAGGCGACGGCCGCACGCCCGAGGGCGACTACGTGCTCGACTGGCGCAACCCGAACAGCCGCTTCCATCTCTCGATCCACATCTCCTACCCCGATGCCGGGGACCGCGCCGATGCCGCGCGCCGCAGCGTCTCGCCCGGCGGCGCCATCTTCATACACGGCCATCACCGCCGCTGGTTCGGACAGAAGCGCGACTGGACGCTGGGCTGCATCGCGGTGACCGACGCCGCGATGGACGAGATTTGGCGCGCCGTCCCCGACGGCACCCCGATCACGATCCGCCCGTAAGGAGCACCATACGGCAGGTGCGGCCTCACTCCTAGAACGTCACCACGCTGCGGATCGATTCGCCGGCATGCATCAGGTCGAAGGCGTCGTTGATCTTCTCGAGTGGCAGGGTGTGGGTGATCAGATCGTCGATATTGATCTTTCCCTCCATGTACCAATCGACGATCTTCGGCACGTCCGTGCGGCCGCGCGCGCCGCCGAAGGCGGTGCCGCGCCAGACCCGCCCGGTGACCAGCTGGAACGGTCGCGTTGTGATCTCCTGGCCGGCCCCGGCGACGCCGATGATCGTGCTCTCGCCCCAGCCCTTGTGGCAGCATTCCAGCGCCTGGCGCATGACCTCGACATTGCCGATGCATTCGAAGCTGTGGTCGGCGCCCCCCTTCGTCAGGTCGACGAGATAGGGCACGAGATCGCCTTCTACCTCTTTGGGGTTGACGAAATGTGTCATGCCGAATTTCTCGCCCAGCGCCTTGCGCATCGGGTTGATGTCGACGCCGACGATCATGTCGGCACCGACCATGCGGGCGCCCTGGACGACGTTGAGGCCGATGCCGCCGAGCCCGAAAACGACGACATTGTCGCCCGGCCGCACCCTGGCCGTGTTGATGACCGCGCCAATGCCCGTCGTCACCCCGCAGCCGATGTAGCAGATCTTGTCGAACGGCGCATCCTCGCGCACCTTGGCCACCGCGATCTCGGGCAGCACGGTGTAGTTCGAGAAGGTCGAGGTGCCCATGTAATGCAGCACCGGTTTGCCGCCCAGCGAAAAGCGGCTCGTGCCGTCGGGCATGACACCGCGACCCTGGGTCTCTCGAATCGCCTGGCAGAGATTGGTGCGGCCCG
This sequence comes from Rhodospirillales bacterium, assembly GCA_020356105.1. Classification (GTDB taxonomy): domain Bacteria; phylum Pseudomonadota; class Alphaproteobacteria; order UBA8366; family JADFVY01. The sequence continues at coordinate 3,392,618 of CP070634.1, forward strand.
AGGTGCAGTACTCGCATTGCCGGCATTCCGGGGTATAGAGCGGGATCACGTGATCCCCTTTCTTGAGCGAGGTGACGCCGGGCCCGGTGTCGACCACGATTCCGGCCCCCTCATGCCCCAGGATGGCGGGAAACGCGCCCTCCGGGTCCGCGCCTGAACGCGTGAATTCGTCCGTGTGGCAGACCCCGGTGGCCTTGATCTCCACCAGCACCTCGCCTTCCTTGGGTCCGTCGAGCTGGACCGTTTCAATCGAAAGAGGATCGCCGGCCTTGAAGGCAACCGCTGCTCGCGTATCCATGATTGTACCCCCTGTTCCGCCATTTGACCTTGGTTGGCGGCAAGTCTCCCCCAAGACGGCGGCAACCTGCAAGCGTTGCGGCCATGACCGGGCTAAGATCCGGAGAGACGCGGTCATTCGACCGCATGCGCGACTGTCTTGCGCGCCTTACAAGACGGATATACCGGGTTGTGCGCCACCGCCCAACCCCAGGCACGCCGCTTGGGTATCCGATCTTAACCTTTATGCAACCATAAGCAGCGACAATGGGCCGCAAAGGGGAGTTAACGGTGAACAAGACCGACGAAACCTCCGGCGTCTCGCGGGTCGAGCCGGGTTTCTGGCGGATCCAGCTGGTCCGGCTCGCCAATCTCTTCGCAGGATGCCTTGCGGCATCCGCGCTGTTCATCTTTGTCTTCCCTGACCGGGTCGCGCTGGTCGCATCGATGGGCGGGATCCTCGGCGTTACCCTGGCGCTCGGCCCGCGCAGCTGGCAGATCCCGTCGGCGCTCTCATGGCGCCGGCTTGGCCTCGCCCTTGCGATCCTCGATGCGCTCGCGGTGCTGCTCGGTCGCCTTGCGGGGGTGTTCAGCGCCGCCGCCTTCCCGCTCGACGACGCCGTCTTGGGTGTGTTCGGCGTCTCGGCGCTGGCGATGGCCATCGGCGCCGTCCCGCTCTTCACGCAGTTGTTCCCGCGGGCCGAGCCGCGGCGCAAGGCGGGAGAGGCCGCAGCGCGCGAGCCGGAAGCGTAGGACAACAGCCCGTCATTTGGCCGCAGGTTTATCCCGGAGGCCGCCCGGCGCCGGGCGGCGTCGAGTGGGCCCGAACTTGCTGCTTACTGCACCACGATCTTCGGCATGGACTTGGCGCTGGTGGCCTCGAGCTTGGCCCAGATGCGGGCGCCGATGTCGCGGAAGACCTTAGCGTGATCGCTGTCAGGCTTGGAGACGACGATCGGGTGGCCACCGTCCGAGGTCTCGCGGATCTCGATATCGAGCGGGATCTCGCCGAGGAAGTCGACACCGAGCCGCTCCGCCTCCTTGTTGGCGCCACCGTGGCTGAACACCTCGGTGCGGTGTCCGCAATTGGGGCAGGAGAAGTAGCTCATGTTCTCGATGATGCCGAGCACCGGCACCTCGACCTTGCGGAACATGTTGAGACCCTTGCGAGCATCCAGGAGGGCGATGTCCTGCGGCGTCGAGACGATCACCGCGCCGGCCAGCGGCACCTGCTGCGCCATCGTCAGCTGGGCGTCGCCCGTGCCCGGCGGCATGTCGACCACCAGCACGTCGAGCTCGCCCCAGTTGACGTCACGCAGTAGCTGCTGGATCGCGCTCATCACCATCGGGCCGCGCCAGATCATCGGCGTGTCCTCGGGGATCAGCAGGCCCATCGACATCACCTTGATACCGTAATTCTCCATCGGCTCCAGCGTCTGGCCGTCCTTGGTCTGCGGCTGGCCGTGAATACCCAGCATGCGCGGTTGCGAAGGACCATAGATATCGGCGTCCATCATGCCGACGCGAAGTCCCTCGGCGGCCAGCGCCAGAGCGAGGTTGGCCGAGACCGTCGATTTGCCGACGCCGCCCTTGCCGCTCGCCACGGCGATGACGTGCTTGATGCCCGGCAGGCTCGGGATCATGCCCTGGCCGTTGCCGCGCCCGACCGCCTGACCGCCGGGATGGCCCTGGTGCGGGGGCGGCGTCTGGGCCTGCGCCTCGGCGGTCAGCACGACGCTGACCGAAAGCACGCCGTCCAGCGCATGAACCGTCTTTTCCGCTTCCTTGCGCAGGGGCTCGAGATGCGGTCCGCGCTGGGGATCGACCTCCAGCGCAAAAGCAACGTTTCCATCCTTTATCACGAGGCCGGAGACCATGCCGGCCGCGACCACATCCTGCCCGCTGTCCGGGTCCTTGACCACCTTCAACGCCTCGAGAATGCCTGATTCCGTCACCTGCGCCATGCCACATTTCCCCTTGCAAACCGGTAAAAACTTGCCGCCGCGCACCGGCTTGGGTTTGCGCTGACGGATGCGAGCACATATATGTGACTGCGACGGCGGTTTGGAACCCCCCGCCGACGGATTCGTCTGGTTTTATTTCCGGCCCGCAGCGGCGGGCGCAGCAGAGAAGCGACAAGATATGCCTTGGTCAAATCAGAACGGCGGCGGCCCCTGGGGCGGCGGCGGCGGTGGCAAGGGTCCCTGGGGCGGCGGCGGCGGCCAGCAGCCGCCGGACATCGAGGAACTGCTGCGCCGCAGCCAGGACCGGGTCAAGAAGATCATTCCCGGCGGCGGATCGGCGAAGCTGCTCTTCATCGTGATCCTGCTGCTGGTCGCTGGGCTGTGGGCCTGGACCGGCGTGTACCGGGTGCAGGAAGGCGAGCGTGGGCTGGAGCTGACCTTCGGCAAATGGGACGGACTTGAGACCATGCCGGGCCTGCGCATCAACTGGCCGGTGCCGATCGGCACGACATATGTGGTCAACGTGCAGAAATCGAACCGCGTGGATATCGGCTTCCGCGGCAGCGAGGACGACAGCCGCGGCCGGACCGCCGTTCGTAACATCGCGCAGGAAAGCCTGATGCTGACCGGCGACCAGAATATCGCCGATATCGAGGTCCGCATCGCCTGGCGGATCGGCGATCCGGCCCGCTTCCTGTTCAATATCCAGAACCCGGAAAGTACGGTGAAGGTGGCGGCCGAGAGCGCCATGCGCGAGGTCGTCGGTCAGACGCCGTTCACCGATGTCGTCGGCGAAGGCCGCGGGCTGGTCGAGCAGAGGACGTTGAACCTGCTGCAGGAGATTCTCGACAGCTACGAGGCCGGCATCATCATCGAGGACGTGCAGATCCAGAAATCCCGCCCGCCGGCACAGGTGGTGGATGCTTTCGACGACCTGCAGCGCGCCGAGCAGGACAAGGAGCGGGTGGAGAACGAGGCCCAGGCCTATGCCAATTCGATCGTGCCGGAAGCGCGCGGCGATGCGCAGCGCATGATCCAGGAGGCGGAAGCCTACAAACAACAACAGATTGCCGAAGCCGAGGGCGAGGCGCAGCGATTCCTGTCGGTTTACGAGGCCTATGAGGTCGCGCCCGACGTCACGCGGCGGCGCATGTATCTCGAAGCCATCAGCGCTATCTTCGGATCGGCAGAGAAGGTGATCATCGATTCCGATGCCGGCGGCACCGGGGTCGTTCCCTACCTGCCGCTGCCTGAAGTTCAGAGGCGCCGATCGGGCACCAGTCCCGAATCGGGCCAGTAGGAGGGAAGCATCATGGGTAAAGCACTGGCAGCAGTCGTCGCCGTCGTCGTCGTCGCCGTGATCGGCTGGACGAGCTTCGCCTATACCATCCATCAAAGCGAGCAGGCGATCATCCTGCGCTTCGGCGAAATCGAGAAGACGGTGCGCGAACCGGGCCTCTACTTCAAGCTGCCCATTGCCGACGAGGTGGTGCTGTACGAGAAGAGGATCCTCGACCTTGATCCGCCGCCGGTCAAGCAGTTGCTGACCGACAAGAAGACCATCGAGGTCGACGCCTATGCGCGCTACCGCATCACCGATCCGCTGGTCTTCTTCCAGCGCGTCCGCACCTACAACACGCTCGAGGACCGGTTCGGGAAGGTGGTGAACGCAGCGTTGCAGCGAGTCATCGCCAAGGTCGATCTGGGCGAATTGCTGTCGGATAGGCGCAACGACATCATGCAACAGATCAGCCGGGAGGTCGAAGGCCAAGGCGGCTCGTTCGGGATACAGATCATCGACGTCCGCATCGGCCGCACCGACCTGCCGCCGGAGATCAGCCAGAACGTGTACAGCCGCATGAGCACCGACCAGGAGCGCAAGGCACGTGAGACCCGGGCGCTGGGCGCGGAGCAGGCCAAGATCATCCGCGCCAAGGCCGATCGCGACCGCACGATCCTGCTGGCCGAGGCGCAGCGCCAGGCAGAGATCCTGCGCGGCGAGGGTGAGGGTGAGCGCAACCGGATCCTTGGTACCGCCTACGGAAGAGATCCCGAATTCTTCGATTTCTACAAGTCGATGCAGGAATACCGCAAGAGCCTGGCCGGCAACAGCACGACCATGGTGCTGAGTCCGGACAGCGACTTCTTCCGCTTCTTCGGCCGGGAGGGGTCGCAATAGGGGCGACGCCGACCGGACGGGCGCGGACGGCATGCAGGACGGCTTCGGCGAATTGCTGCTGGCCGCCCTCGGTCTTTACCTGGTGATCGAAGGCGCGGCCCTGGCGCTGTTCCCGGACGGCATACGGCGAATGATGGCGCTGGTGCAGCAGTTGCCGCCGGCGACCCTGCGCACCTTCGGCCTTGCGGCGGCGACACTGGGCGTGATCATCGTGTGGCTCGTTCGCGGATAGCGGGTTATGGATTTTTCCGCCGCCTCGCCATATTGTGACCATGATTGGTTAAGGAATTGGTCGATAGTATCGCACCGTGCCGGAGTTGAAACCGGTGCACGTCGATACCAAATCGGCTGCGGGACCGTTCCCGGGTGAGAGGGGCCGCTTGGCGGCGCAGACCCGGGACAACAGATACTCGGAGAACATAACGTGATGCGTATGCTTCAGACCTTGCGCGCCGACGCGACGGACCGAAAAATCCGCTGGTGGTTGGCGCTGCCGCTTGCCGCGTCGCTTGTCTGGCTGCCGGGCAACGCCGATGCCCGCGGCGCACCTGACAGTTTCGCGGATTTGGTCGAAACCTTGCAGCCGGCCGTCGTCAACGTCTCGACGACCCAGAAGGTCGCCGGACATCAGAGCGAAGGCCCGACCTTTGAATTTCCGCCGGGATCGCCGTTCCGGGACTTCTTCGACCAGTTCAACCGTCGCGGCGACGATGAGGGACGGCCGCGCCGGGCGACCTCTCTTGGCTCTGGATTCATTATTGATTCGTCCGGCTACGTGGTGACCAACAATCACGTGATCGAGGGAGCCGACAAGATCACCGTGACGATGTACAACGACACGACGCTCGAGGCCGAGCTGGTCGGCCGCGATGCCAAGACCGATCTGGCGCTGCTCAAGATCAAGGATGCGGGCACCTACCCCTACGTCGCGTGGGGCGATTCGGATTCGGCCCGGGTCGGCGACTGGGTCATCGCGATCGGTAACCCGCTGGGCCTGGGCGGCACGGTGACCGCCGGAATCATCTCGCAGAAGCAACGCGACATCAACGCTGGCCCCTACGATGACTACATCCAGACCGACGCCCCGATCAATCGCGGCAATTCCGGCGGCCCGCTTTTCAATATCAACGGCGAGGTCATCGGCATCAACACCGCGATCTACTCTCAAAGCGGTGGCAGTATCGGCATTGGCTTCGCGATCCCGTCGAACCAGGCGACCGTGGTGATCGCGCAGCTGCGTGAATTCGGGACCACGCGGCGCGGCTGGCTGGGTGTCCAGATCCAGCAAGTGACCGAGGAGATCGCGGAAAGCCTCGGCCTGAAGGACGCACAGGGGGCCCTGGTCGCCGGCGTGCTTGAGGACAGCCCGGCAGAGGCGGCGAAGATGAAGACCGGCGACGTGATCCTGAAGTTCAACGGCCGCGATGTCGAGGAGTCGCGGAAGTTGCCGCGGATCGTCGCGGAGACCGAGGTCGGCAGGACGGTCGACGTCGTGGTCTGGCGCGACGGCCGGCGGCGGACCGTAAAAGTCACGCTTGGCGAGCTGGAGAAGTTCGATCAGGCCAACCTCTCGGCGCCGGGGCGGGGTGACGACGAGCGGCCGGTCGAGCGCTCGATCGACGAGCTGGGACTGACGCTATCCACGATCACCGGGGTCATGTCCGAAAAATACGGCCTCGATCCGGATGTCGAGGGCGTGGTGGTGACTGACGTCGATGTCGACAGCGGCGCAGCCGAGAAGGGCTTGCGCAAGGGCGACGTGATCGTCGAGGTCAATCAGGAAAAGGTCACCACGCCGGATGCGGTGGCGGCGAAGATCGAGGACGCCTCGAAGAGCGGTCGGCGCTCGGTGCTGCTGCTGATCAACCGCGAGGGCGACCTGCGCTTCGTGGCGCTGCGCATCGAAGCGGGCTGACACGCAACACAGGTTGCGGCATAAACGATGGCGCCGGGCGAGCCCGGCGCCGTTCTTTTTGCGGGGCAGAGGATGATCGAGGGAGCGCGGGATCACATCGTGCCGTTCAGACTGGCCGGGCATGGGCCGGTTGCGCTGATCGGCCTTGGTCACGCAGCGACACACTGGGTCGCAGCGACATTCTATATCCTGCTGCCGTTCATCAACCGTGATCTCGGGCTGAGCTACGTGCAAGCCGGGGCACTGGTATCGGTGTTTCACATCGCCGCGCTGGGCGCCAATTTCGGCAGCGGACCGGTCGTCGATATGACCGGCCGCCGGGTTCTGTTTCAAGTACTGGCACTGGTGATCGGCGCGGTCGCGCTGGCCGTTCTCGGGGCCGGCGGCAGTTTCGCCTGGCTCGTTCTTCTGGTCGCGTTGATCGGCGCCACCAATAACCTGTGGCATCCGGCTGCGATCTCCTATCTGTCGGCGCGCTATCCGGACAATCGTGGCTATGCGTTGTCGATCCATGCACTGGGCGCCAATCTCGGCGACGCCATCGCTCCGCTCGCCGCCGGCCTGTTGCTGGCCTGGATGTCCTGGCCGCTCGCTGCAGCGGCGAACGCGACGCCGGTCCTGTTGGTCGCGCTGGCGCTGGCCCTGTTGCTGTCCGGCGACCGCACCGGCGCGCCGCGCCCGTCGGCCGGGCTCGCGATCGGAGATTACGGCCGCACCCTGATCCGTGTCGTGAGAGACCGGGCGGTCCTGGGTCTGTGCGTTATGGCGGGATTGCGGACCATGGCGCAGAACGGGCTGCTGGTGTTCCTGCCGCTCTATCTCGCGGACGTTCTCGGGGCGGGGCCGGTCGCCATGGGAATCGCGTTGATGGCGATGCAGGGTGGGGGCATCATTGCGGCGCCGGTCGCCGGCGCCCTGTCCGACCGGATCGGTCGGCGACCGATCGTGATGGCGGGTCTGGGCGCGAGCACCGTGATCATCGCCGTGCTGACCCTGTTGGGCGGCGGCCCGGCATACGTCGCCGGGGTCGCAATGCTCGGTTTCGCCCTCTACGCCATCCGCCCCGTCGTGCACAGCTGGATGATGGACCTGACGCCGGCCGAGATGGGCGGTTCGGCAACCAGCCTGATGTTCGGCACGCAGGCGGCGCTGTCGACGATCGCACCGGTGCTCGGCGGCCTCGTGGCCGATGCCTGGGGCCTGCCGGCGGTGTTCTACTTGCTCGCGGCGATCATGCTGGCGGCCAATGTCGCGGCGGTGATGTTGCCCGGCGCGGCGCGGCGCAGCGCCGCGTGATCCGGCCCTGGCCACTGACCGCATTCCTCTCAGACCGCGCGGCAGATGTCCCGGCTGCAATAGCCTTGGACGTAAAGCAACGCCGTAAGATCACCGTGATCGACCCGCATATCGGCCGCCTCCGCCAGGATCGGCTTGGCCCGGTAGGCGACACCGAGTCCCGCTGCACCGATCATATCGAGATCATTGGCGCCGTCGCCGACGGCCATCGTCTGGTGCCGCGTCAGCGAGAGCTCGTCCGCCAGCCGCTCGAGGCAGTCGCGCTTGGAGCGCCGGTCGAGGATCGGCTCGTGCACACGGCCGGTCAGCCGGCCGGCGCTGATCTCCAGCCGGTTGGCCTGGTCGCGGTCGAAACCGATACGTTCGCGCACGCAACCGCTGTAGATATCGAACCCACCGGACACCAGCGCGCAATATGCGCCGTGACGGCGCATGGTTGCGACCAGCTCGATCGCGCCGGGGTTGATCGTGATCCGATCCTGCATCCGCGCCAGTACGGCGGTATCGAGGCCGGCCAGCATGGCGACCCGCGCGCGCAGGGAGTCCGCGAAATCGAGCTCGCCCCGCATCGCCCGCGCGGTGATCGCGGCGATCTTTTCGTGCAGGCCGAGCTCGCCGGCCAGCTCGTCGAGCATTTCGTTGTCGATGATGGTCGACTCCATGTCGGCGACCAGCAGCATCTTGCGCCGCCCCGCCGCAGGCTGCGCCACCACATCGACCGGCGACCCGGCAAGCGCCGTGCGTACCGCCGCAACGGCCGCCGGCGGCGTCATGTTTGCATACGGAATATCGCAGGCCGTGTTTTCCGCGAGCCAGTCGGCCGTCCCCGGCCCGGTGCCGTGCGCGGCCAGGGCCTCGCGCGCGGCAGCGACCGTGCTATGGTCGAGTGTCCCGGCGCCGGCGATCAGGGTCAGTATCTGGGCCATGGCCGGCATACTGGTGCGCGCACGTGGCGAATTCAATCGATTACGGCATGACCGAAGAGGCACAGCCCATATTTATCGTCGCCGGTCCCACCGCCAGCGGCAAGTCCGCGCTGGCGCTGGCGATCGCCGAGGCCTTCAGCGGCGTCGTGATCAACGCCGACAGCATGCAGGTCTATCGTGAGCTGCGGATCCTGACCGCCCGGCCATCGCCGGCGGACGAGACACGTGTGCCGCACCGCCTTTACGGCGTGCTGCCGGCGGCCGAACGCTGCTCGGCGGGACGCTGGCGCGAGATGGCGGTGGCAGAGATCGCAGCGGCGCATGACGCCCGCCGGCTTCCGATTGTCTGCGGCGGCACGGGGCTTTATCTCAAGACCCTGACCGAGGGGCTCTCGGCCATACCGGACGTGCCCGCCGCGACCCGCCGGCGGCTGGCGGCACGGCTGGCAGACGAGGGCGCGCCGGCGCTCCATGACGAATTGGGAACCCTCGATCCGGAGACCGCCGCGCGCATCGCCCCGAACGACAGCCAGCGCATCCTGCGGGCGCTCGAGGTGCTGGAGGCAACCGGCCGCCCGCTGACCCACTGGCAAACGCAACCTGGCACGGCCATGCGCGGCGTGCGCATTTTCACCATTCTCGTGCTGCCGCCGCGCGATGCGCTATATGCCGCCTGCGACCGGCGGCTCGCCGCGATGGTGGAGGCCGGCGCGCTTGACGAGGTGCGACGATTGACCGCAATGCGGCTCGACCCGACGCTGCCGGCGATGAAGGCTCTGGGGGTCAGGGAGTTCGCCGCCCACCTCGCGGGAAACTGCGACCTCGAGGCGGCTCTGTCGGCCGCGCGGCAGGCCACCCGCCGCTATGCCAAACGCCAGATGACCTGGTTTCGGCATCAGATTGTTGCGGAACTGACGCTTCCTGCGCAATATTCGAAAAGTTTGCTGCCAGAAACCTTTGCGTTTATTCGCCCAAAATTGTTGACCCGGGCCGGTTGAGCGCCTATTGTCCGGCGTCTGCGGGCCCTATCGGCCCGCAGCCTTGTTGACAGACGACAGAACCTGAATTCTTGAGCCTGCTCCGAAGGGGCAGGAGGGGCATATCTTGCGGCCGACGCTGGAACGAACATGGAGCAGGACATGACAAGCGAGCCGATGAGCGGCGCCGAGATCATCATCAAGGCTTTGGTCGATCAGGGTGTCGAGGTGGTATTCGGCTATCCCGGCGGCGCCGTGCTGCCGATCTACGACGCGCTGTTCAAGCAGAACCAGTTGCGTCACATTCTGGTCCGGCACGAGCAGGGCGCAGTGCATGCGGCCGAGGGCTACGCGCGCTCCACCGGCAAGGTTGGCGTGGTCCTGGTGACCAGCGGTCCTGGCGCGACGAATGCGGTGACCGGGCTGACCGATGCGCTGATGGACAGCGTCCCGGTGGTCTGCCTGACCGGCCAGGTGCCGACCCATCTGATCGGCAACGACGCCTTCCAGGAGTGCGATACCACCGGAATCACCCGCCCCTGCACCAAGCACAACTACCTGGTCAAGGACAAGACCAGGCTGGCCAAGACCCTGCACGAGGCGTTCTACGTCGCGCGCAGCGGGCGGCCCGGCCCGGTGGTGGTCGACATCCCCAAGGACATCCAGTTTGCGGAGTGCCCCTATGTCGGGCCCAGCAATGTCAAGCACAAGACATACCGGCCGCAGGTCAAGGGGGACAGGCGCAAGATCGAGCAGGCGGTGGAATTGATCTCCAAGGCCCGCCGTCCGGTGATTTACGGCGGCGGTGGGATCATCAACTCCGGCCCGAAGGCGAGCAAGCTGTTCACCCGGTTCGTCAAGATGACCGGGGCGCCGACCACGCTGACGCTGATGGGGCTGGGTGCCCTGCCCGCCTCGGACGAGCGGTTCCTCGGCATGGTCGGTATGCACGGCACCTATGAGGCCAATCTGGCGATGCACGATTGCGACGTGATGATCTGTGTCGCCGCCCGCTTCGACGACCGGGTGACCGGCCGGCTCGACGCCTTTGCGCCGCACGCCAAGAAGATCCACATCGACATTGATCCGACCTCGATCAACAAGAACGTGGCGGTCGATATCGGTATCGTCGGCGACGTTGCCAGCGTGCTGGAGGAGATGATCGGCATCTGGAAGACCGAGAAGAAGAGCGTTGACAAGAAGGCGGTGGCGGCCTGGTGGAAGAAGATCGATCGCTGGCGCGCCCGCAACTGCCTCAAGTTCAAGACAGACGACAAGCTGATCAAGCCGCAGCAGGCAATCAAGCGGCTCTACGAGCTGACTCGCGACCGCGACGTCTTCATCAGCACCGAGGTCGGCCAACACCAGATGTGGGCGGCCCAGCATTTCCGGTTCGAGAAGCCCAACCGCTGGATGACCTCGGGCGGCCTCGGCACCATGGGGTACGGTCTGCCGGCCGCGATCGGCGTGCAGTTGGCCCATCCGGACGCGCTGGTCGTGGACATCGCAGGCGAGGCATCGGTCATGATGAACATTCAGGAGCTCGGCACCGCCGTGCAGTACCGGCTGCCGGTCAAGCTGTTCATCATCAACAACGAGTATATGGGCATGGTCCGCCAATGGCAGGAGCTGCTGCATGGCGGGCGCTATTCCGAAAGCTATTCGGCGGCCCTGCCCGATTTCGTCAAGCTGGCCGAGAGCTTCGGCGCGGTCGGCTTGCGGGCAACCCGGCCGGACCAGCTCGACGACGTCATCAAGACCATGATCGAGACCGACAACATGGTGATCGCCGATATCGCCGTCGACCCGAAGGAGAACTGCTTCCCGATGATCCCGTCGGGCGCGGCTCACAACGAAATCCTGCTGGGACCCGAGGACGAGGCCGAGAAGCCGGTGTCCGAGGACGGCATGGTCCTGGTTTGAGCCGGCGGCTCGCTGATCCTCACCCCGCCCACGGACCTCTAACCGGAATACGGAACCGATGAGCGATATCGAACGACACACGATCGCCGTGCTGGTGGACAACGAACCGGGCGTGCTGGCCCGCGTTATCGGGTTGTTTTCGGGCCGCGGCTACAATATCGAGAGCCTGACCGTGTCGGCGGTTTCGCGGGATGCGGCGCTGTCGCGCATCACGGTCGTGACGACCGGCACGCCGATGATCATCGAGCAGATCAAAGCCCAGCTCGATCGGCTCGTGCCGGTCCACAGCGTGCATGATCTGACCACCGAGGGGGCCCATATCGAACGCGAGATCGCGCTCGTCAAAGTGGTCGCCGGCGGCGCGGAACGGCGCGAGTCGCTACGCATCGCGGACATCTTCGGTGCCGCAGTTGCCGACACCACGATCGAGTCCTTCGTGTTCGCGCTGACCGGAAAGCCCGAGAAGCTGGACGCCTTCATCGACCTGATGCGGGCGCTCGGCAAGACCGAGATTGCCCGCAGCGGCATCGTCGGCATTGCCCGGGGCGCCAAGGCGCTGTAAAACCCCGCGGCAGCCGGCGGAAAACGACGCCAATCAAAACGAGGACATGAGAGAGCAATGCGCGTTTACTACGATCGTGACGCCGATGTGAACCTGATCAAGACGAAGAAGGTGGCGATCATCGGTTATGGGAGCCAGGGCCATGCCCACGCCGCGAATCTGAGGGACAGCGGGGTCAAGGAGGTCGGTATCGGTCTTCGGGAGGGTTCGGCCAGCGCCGCCAAGGCGAAGGATGCCGGGTTCGAGGTCATGTCGGTGGCCGAGGCGGGCGCCTGGGCCGACGTCATCATGATGGCGGCGCCAGATGAGCTGCAGCGCCACATCTGGGCCGATCACCTGCGCGACAACATGCGCGACGGGACAGCGATCGCCTTCGCGCATGGACTGAATGTCCATTTCAACCTGATCGAGCCGCGGCCGGATCTCGATGTGCTGATGGTCGCGCCGAAGGGGCCCGGACACACGGTGCGCTCGGAGTATCAGAAGGGCGGCGGGGTCCCCTGCCTGCTGGCGGTCGACCAAAACGCAACCGGCAACGCTCAGGAAATAGGACTGTCGTACGCCTGCGCCATCGGCGGCGGGCGGGCCGGCGTCATCGAGACCACCTTCAAGGAGGAATGCGAGACCGACCTGTTCGGCGAGCAGGTGGTGCTGTGCGGCGGGCTGACCTCGTTGATCCAGGCCGGCTACGAAACCCTGGTCGAAGCCGGCTATGCGCCGGAGATGGCCTATTTCGAGTGTCTGCACGAGGTGAAGTTGATCGTCGACCTGATATACGAGGGCGGCATCGCCAACATGCGCTATTCGATCTCCAACACGGCCGAGTACGGCGACTATGTCAGCGGCCCGCGCATCATCACCGACGAGACCAAGAAGGAGATGAAGCGCATCCTCGACGACATTCAGTCGGGCAAGTTCACCCGTGACTGGATGCTGGAAAACGAGGTCGGCCAAACCAGCTTCAAGGCGATGCGGCGGCGCGAGGCGGCGCACGGCGTCGAGGAAGTCGGCGAGCGCCTGCGCGCGATGATGCCGTGGATCACCGAAGGCCGCCTGGTGGACAAGAGCAAGAACTAAGGGCGACACACCCGTCCATATCTGCGCCGGGGCGCGGTGGCAACACCGCGCCCATTCCTTGGCGCAGATGAAAATTCGTTGCGGAGCCTTGCGGAAAAGTCGTAAACCTACCGGAGATGAATCGCCCAATCGCAACCGCAGGAGAAAGTGTATATGCACTATATATTCGCGGTTGCCGTGCGAATCCTTAGGATTTAATTAACGAAACCGGTCGTATCAATGTGAATAGGCGACCGAGAACGCGAGAGAATTTTAGGCGTATATGCACGCAGTGGCCGGATACGACCGCCGACGCGAGAATTTCCTCCCGGCCGTCGCCATGTGCCGTTCGGGCCGCACTGAGCGACCCGATGACCTCTCAAGCCGGCCGGCACCGGACATGCCGGACAGCGAAGGGTCCTTGCAGCGACGCCGCCTACTTGCGCCTCGGCATGGACGGAAACGCATCCAAGGCGGCGGGCCAAGAATCGGACTGCCGGATTTGGCAAAGGCATGCGTGACAGGATGACGGTGACCACAAACGAGCCGCAGGCAACCGAAGACCGGCGTGACCCAGACCGGGTGTTCATCTTCGATACGACCCTGCGGGACGGCGAGCAGTCCCCGGGGTGTTCGATGAACCTGGAGGAAAAACTGCGCATCGCCGACGTCCTCGAAGCCATGGGCGTCGACATCATCGAGGCCGGATTCCCGATTGCATCGAATGGCGATTTCGAAGCCGTGCGCGAGGTCGCCGCCCGGATCACGGATGCGACCGTGGCCGGGCTCGCGAGGGCGAGCCGCAAGGACATCGATCGCGCCTGGGAGGCGCTGCGCCACGCCGCGCGGCCGCGCATCCATACCTTCATTTCGACCAGCCCGCTGCATATGGAGTACAAGCTGCAGATGGCGCCCGACGCCGTACATGAGCGGATGGTGGAGTCGGTAGCGTATGCCCGCAACCTGTGCGACGACGTCGAATGGAGCCCGGAGGACGGCACCCGTACCGAGCACGATTTCCTGTGCCGCTGCGTCGAATCGGCGATTAAGGCCGGCGCCTCGACGATCAACATCCCCGACACCGTCGGCTACACGGTGCCGGAAGAGTTTTTCGCCCTGATCGACATGCTGCGCAACCGCGTGCCGAACATCGACAGGGCGGTGATCTCGGTGCATTGCCACAACGATCTCGGACTCGCCGTGGCCAACTCCCTGTCCGCGATCCGGGCCGGGGCACGCCAGGTCGAATGCACGATCAACGGCATCGGCGAGCGGGCTGGCAACGCCGCGATGGAAGAGATCGTCATGGCCCTTCGGGTGCGCGGCGATGCGATGCCCTACCGGACCGGAGTCGTCACCGAGAACATCACCCAGGCAAGCCATCTGGTGTCAACGATCACCGGATTCCGCGTCCAGCCCAACAAGGCGATCGTCGGTGCCAACGCGTTCGCCCACGAATCGGGAATCCATCAGGACGGCATGCTGAAGCATGCAGGCACATACGAAATCATGACCCCGGAGTCCGTCGGCCTGCACAAATCCACCCTGGTCATGGGCAAGCATTCGGGGCGACACGCCTTCAAGTCCAAGCTGAAGGAGCTCGGTTACGAGCTAGGCGACAACGAAATGCAGGACGCCTTCCTCCGCTTCAAGGATCTCGCGGACAAGAAGAAGGACGTATTCGACGAGGACATCATAGCCCTGGTCGATGATCAGATGTTGCATGCGAATGACCGTATCCGGTTCGTTTCGCTGCAGGTCATCGCCGGCTCGAAGGGCCCGCAATCGGCCGAGTTGGAGCTCGATATCGACGGCGAGACCAAGACCACGACCTCGACCGGCGCGGGTCCGGTGGATGCAACATTCAACGCCATCAAGGCGCTGTTTCCGCATACCGCGCAGCTGCAGCTCTACCAGGTCCATGCGGTTACCGAGGGAACCGATGCGCAGGCCCAGGTGACGGTGCGGCTCGAGGAGGACGGGCGGACCGTCAACGGACAGGGCGCAGATACGGATACGCTGGTCGCGTCGGCGAAGGCATACATACACGCGTTGAACAAGTTACTGGTGAAACGGGAGAAGTCGGCCCCGTCGGCGCTGACCGCCTGAGACGGCTCTCCCCGGAGGTTGAGGACGACTGTGGCCATCTTTTACAGCAACATCGCGCGGAGGCGCCGTTAGACATGCTTTCACGGGTTATGGGAATGCTCTCCAACGACATGGCGATCGATCTGGGGACAGCGAACACTCTGGTCTACGTCAAGGGACGTGGCATCGTGCTCAACGAGCCCTCGGTCGTGGCCATCGCCCATATCAAGGGGCGCAAACAGGTGCTCGCGGTCGGCGACGAGGCCAAGATGATGCTCGGCCGCACGCCGGGCAACATCCAGGCGATCCGGCCGCTGCGCGACGGGGTGATCGCCGATTTCGAGGTCGCCGAGGAGATGATCAAGCACTTCATCCGCAAGGTGCACAACCGGCGCAGCTTCGCCAGCCCGCAGGTGATCGTCTGCGTGCCGTCCGGCTCGACCGCGGTGGAGCGCCGGGCGATTCAGGAATCGGCGGAAT
>CP070634.1:3408359-3450235 GCA_020356105.1 Rhodospirillales bacterium
GTTTGGTGGTGACGGCCGCGCGCGCGGAGGAGCCCCTGGTCGCGGACCTTTCGGAACATCTCGTCAAGATCACGATGGGTTTCGAGGGTGCCGAACTGCTGCTCTTCGGGGCCGTCGACGGCGAGGGCGAGATCGTCGTCCTTGTCCACGGTCCGCCCGAAACCCTGACCGTCCGTCGCAAGGCCCGCACCGCCGGGATCTGGATGAACCGCGATGAGATGACGTTTGAGAGCGTCCCGGCCTTCTATCAGGTGATGGCGACGTCGCAGCCGGGTAACTGGCTACCCGATGCGGTCCGCGAGCGCCATCAGATCGGCGTCGGTCATCTGGAATTGCAGCCGGCCAGGGATCCTCGCCACGGAGCCGGGCCCCTGGCGACATCGGAGTTTCGCGAAGCGCTGATCCGCCGCAAGCAGGAGTTGGGCCATTACGGTGCCGAGGTTGGCTCGGTCAAGATGCTGAGCGCGCGGCTGTTCCGCACCGACGTCCTGTTCCCGACCAACGTTCCGACCGGAACCTATACCGTGGAGGTGCTGCGGGTGCGCGACGGCACGGTGATCAGCGCCCAGAGCACCCCGCTTTACGTCAGCAAGATCGGCGTGCTGGCGGAGATCTTCGGCTTCGCCCACGACTATGCCGCCTTCTACGGCGTCTTCGCCATCCTGTTTGCCACACTCGCCGGCCTCAGCGCCAACGCGGCGTTCCGTAAAGTGTAGGCGGATCCACCCCGAGTCTGCGGAAGAAAGCTTAGGACGAATGGAAAGCCTGCTGCAGAAGGCCTTCGAAGCCCTCAAGACCCTGCCCAAGATCGACCGCGAGCGGATCGCCTGGGAGATTATCGAGCGGGTCGAGGACAAGACCGAATGGGACCGGATCGTCGCCTCACCCGAAGCGCAGCGCTGGATGGAGCAACAGGCGAAGGAGGCATTGAGGGTCTACCGTAAGATGCGGGACAAGCTATCGCTCACCTTCGTCTCGGTCAGCCAGGACAAGCTCCTGCGCGAGGAGTCCTACTGGCGCGAATTTGACGACCTTCCGCAAGAGATCAGAAAGCTGGCCGAGCATAACTACCATTCTTGGAAGGAAAACCCTCGCAATCCGGGCCTGCGCTTCAAGCAGATTCACCAGAGCCTGCCGATCTTCTCCTTTCGGGTCGGTATGCGGCACAGGACGGTCGGCGTCGAGACCGACGACGGCAAGATCGTCTGGTTCTGGGTGGGTTCGTTCGAGACGTTCCGGGATGCCATCAACACATGAGGCCTGACAGCGGCAAGGTGCAAGACGATCCCCGGTCACCCTTACGCATCCGTAGTGTGATGGCATCCCGGCGGCGCCGTTAATGTCGCTGCGACAAATTCGCGTCTGTCACGCCACAGGAGCAGAACGATGAATTACGATCCGCGCACAGGCGGGCACGGCTTGCCCTTCGACCCGTTCAAGAGCTGCACGGTCCCGCGGCCGATCGGATGGCTGTCGACGGTCAGCGCCGCCGGCGTCGCCAACCTTGCACCCTATAGCCAGTGGCAGAATCTCACTTTCGATCCGCCGATGGTGATGTTCGCCGCCAACCAGACCGCCGACGGGCGGCGCAAGGACACGGTCGTCAACGCGGAAACCACCGGATACTTCGTCTGGAACATGGCGACCTGGGCGCTCCGCGAGGCGGTCAACAAATCCGCGATGGCGCTGCCGCCGGAAGTCGACGAATTCGAGGTCGCCGGCGTTTCGAAGGCGGGCTGCGTGACCGCGCCGGGCCCGATGGTGAGGGAATCCCCGATCCATTTCGAGTGCCGCTACCTTTCCACCTCCCGCCTTCCCGGCAACAGCCCGGTCGGCACGGTCGATGTGGTGTTCGGCGAGGTCGTGCGCATCCATATCGACGAATCCGCCGTCGCGACAGACGGCAAGCTCGATATCCTTAATCTGCGGCCGATCGCCAGAATGGGCTATTACGACTACACGGTTGTCGACAATATCTTCGAAATGCGCATACCCGGCGCCTCTGCCACGGAATTGGCGGGCCTCGAAGGCAAGGCGCCATCGTGACGGCGGCATGGCGACGCAAAAGACAGTTTCCGTGACGCGCAACGAGTGGCGGCACCCTCCGCGCGGCGAACGTGGCGTGGGCGAAGCGCAGCATCATCGGGCTCCGGTGCGGGCGGCCACGGCAAACTGGACAGCAGCGGCTTGAGCCTTTACATTCGGAAATTCTTATATAAGGGTCGCCTTCAAGAGGGTCAGATTGGCAACCACCGCGGCGCTGCGACGCCCGGGTGGACTGGCGGCAAACGAGGGAACGCAGCATGAATGCAGGGCGCACAGGGCTCTTGCAGCAAGAGGCGGTCGACACCGCGCCGGCGGTGGCCGACGAGGTCAAGCATACGACCTGTTACATGTGCGCCTGCCGATGCGGCATTCGCGTCCATCTGAAGGACGGCAAGATCCGCTATATCGAGGGCAACCCCGACCATCCGGTGAACCAGGGCGTGCTTTGCGCCAAGGGGTCGGCCGGGATCATGCAGCATTATTCACCGGCCCGCCTGAGGAAGCCGCTGCTGCGCACGGGCGCGCGCGGCAAGGGCGAGTTCAAAGAGATCGAGTGGAACGAGGCGCTGGCGACGGCCGCCGATTGGCTCGGCAACATCCGAAAGACCGATCCCAAGCGGCTCGCCTTTTTCACCGGACGCGACCAGAGCCAGGCGCTGACCGGCTGGTGGGCAAGCCAGTTCGGCACCCCGAACTACGCCGCCCATGGCGGTTTCTGCTCGGTCAACATGGCGGCAGCCGGCCTTTACAGCATCGGCGGGGCATTCTGGGAGTTCGGCGAGGTCGACTGGGAGCATACCCGCTATTTCATGATGTTTGGTGTTGCCGAAGACCACGATTCCAATCCCATCAAAGCCGGCATCGGCCGCCTGAAGACGCTCGGCAAGGCGAAGTTCGTCTCGGTCAACCCGGTGCGCACGGGCTACTCCGCCGTGGCAGACGAATGGGTGGGGATCAGGCCAGGGACCGACGGGCTTTTCGTCTTCGCGCTGATCCACGAGCTGCTGCGCGCGGACAGGATCGACTGGGAGTTCCTGGTCCGCTACACCAATGCCGGCTGGCTGGTGGTGCAGGATCCCGGCAGCGCCGACGATGGCCTGTTCGCGCGTGATGAGGACGGAAATCCCCTGTGCTTCGACGGCAGGACCGGCAAGCTGGCGGACGCGCTGTCCGCCGCGGTGACTCCCGTCCTGGTCGGCCGGCGCAAGCTGGCTGACGGACGGGCCGCGGTGCCGGCGTTCGAGTTGCTGGCGCGGCGCTACATGGATGAGCGTTACGCGCCGGACAAGGTGGCCGAGACGATCGGCGTCCCGGCAGCTACGATCCGCCGGATCGCCGCCGAGTTGGCCGATGCGGCCTTCGCGCAGAGCATCGAGCTCGATATCGAGTGGACCGACTGGGCCGGGCGCACCCATGACAAGATGATCGGCCGGCCGGTCTCGATGCACGCGATGCGCGGCATCTCGGCCCATTCCAACGGATTCCATACCTGCCGCGCGATCCACCTGTTGCAGATGCTGCTCGGCTCGATCGACACGCCAGGCGGGTTCCGCTACAAGCCGCCCTTCCCCAAACCGGTGCCGCCCCCGGCGCCGCCGAGCGCGGGCACCGGCAAGCCGGAAACGCCGCTCGGCGGGCCGCCGCTCGGCTTCCCGCTCGGTCCGGAGGACCTCCTGATCGACGATGACGGCCGGCCGATGCGCATCGACAAGGCCTTCAGCTGGGAACATCCGCTCGCCGTGCACGGGCTGATGCACATGGTGATCCACAACGCCTGGAAGGGCGATCCCTACCCGATCGACACCCTGTTCCTCTATATGGCCAATATGGGTTGGAACTCGGCGATGAACGTGCCGGGAACGCTGCATGCCCTGACCGATACGGACCCGGCGACCGGCGAGTACAAGATCCCCCGGATCATCTACTCCGACGCCTATGCATCGGAAATGGTCGCCTATGCGGACCTCGTGCTGCCCGATACCACCTATCTCGAGCGCTGGGACTGCATCTCGCTGCTCGATCGGCCGATCTGCACCGCCGAGGGGCCGGCCGATGCGATCCGCCAGCCGGTGGTCGAGCCCGACCGCGACGTCCGCCCGTTCCAAGAGGTGCTGCTCGATCTTGGCGCGCGGCTCGGTCTGCCCGGGATGGTCAACGGCGACGGCAGCCCGAAATATCCCGGCGGCTATCCCGATTACATCGTCAATCACGAGCGCGGCCCCGGCATCGGCCCGCTCGCCGGCTGGCGCGGCCATGACGGCCATGCGCAGGGACGCGGCGCGCCGAACCCGGAACAGCTGGAACAGTACATCGAGAACGGCTGTTTCTGGCACGATCCGCTGCCGGCGGATCGCCATTACTACAAACATGCCAATCTCGGCTATCTGAACTACGCCCAGGACATGGGCTGGATCCAGAACAACCGGCAGATCGTCCTCCAGTTGTACAGCGAAGTCCTGCAGAAATTCAGGCTGGCAGCGCGTGGCCACGGCGAGGTTCAGCCGCCGGACGGCGAGCGCGCCCGCATCGAGACCTATTTCGACCCGCTGCCGCTGTGGCACCGGCCGTTCGAGGAGGCGCTGGTCGACCCGACGGACTACCCGATGCATGCGCTGACGCAGCGGCCGATGCAGATGTACCATTCGTGGGGATCGCAGAACGCCTGGCTGCGCCAGATCACGGCGCGGAACCGGCTCTACATCTCGCGGAAGACGGCCGCGCGGCTGGACATCGCCGACGACGACTGGGTCTGGATCATCAGCCACCACGGACGCGTCAGGGGCCAGGCGCAGCTGATGGACGGGGTCAATCCCGATACCGTGTGGACATGGAATGCGATCGGCAAGCGTCAGGGGGCCTGGGGGCTCGATCCCGACGCCCCTGAAACGCGCTGCGGATTCCTCCTCAATCACGTCATATCGGAGCTGCTGCCGCCCCGCGAGGACGGATACCGGTACTCCAACTCGGATCCCGTCACCGGTCAAGCGGCGTGGTTCGATTTGCGCGTGCGCATCGAGAAGTGCCTGCCGGCGGAGGCCGGTGAAACCGCACCGATGTTCGAGCGTCTGAACGTGCCCCCGGGCATTGGCCGGACACCCCAGGTGCTGCGCTATGGCAAGGGCCTGAAGCCCGCTCATAGCGGCCAGACCGGCGGATTTCACCGTGAATTCATCGGCAATCGGGCCGAGGTTGCTGAGACGGTTTCCGGCGTGGTGCCGGGCCGCGGGAACCGCAGCGAAGATGATTCCGAGGGGGGCGAGTCGTGACCGCGCTGCCGGAGAAGACGGAGCGCCGGCTCGGCCTGATCATCGACCTCGACATCTGCGTCGGCTGCCACGCCTGTGCGGTGAACTGCAAGGAGTGGAACACCGGCGGCCATTCGGCGCCGCTGACCGACACCGACCCCTACGGCGCCGAGCCCGCTGGCATATGGTTCAACCGGATCCACAGCTTCGAGGTCGACGGCGACGGCGAGGGGCGCGCCCGCACCGTGCACTTCCCGAAATCCTGCCTGCATTGCGAGGATGCGCCCTGCGTGACGGTCTGTCCGACCGGCGCCTCCTACAAACGCACAGAGGACGGCATCGTGCTGGTCAATGCCAACTGGTGCATCGGCTGCAAGCTGTGTTCCTGGGCCTGCCCTTATGGCGCCCGGGAGTACGATGCTGACGAGGGCGTGATGAAGAAATGCACGCTTTGCGTCGACAAGATCTACAACGACACCCTCCCGCCGGAGAGCCGGGTTCCCGCCTGCGTCGCCACCTGCCCCGCCGGGGCACGGCATTTCGGCGACCTCGGCGATCCGGCATCAGGCGTTTCGAAGCTGGTGGCGGCGCGCGGCGGCTACGATCTGATGCCCGAACAGGGCTGCAATCCGACCAACAAATATCTGCCGCCGCGCCAGCGCGAGGCCAAGGACCTGCGTGACGATACGGGCCAGGAGGCGGCGCTGCCGCCGGCGGCGGACGATATCGACGGCGTCTTCCTGCGCTGGGTCGACAGGTTGCTGTCGCGCTGAGGCAGGGCCCATGCATCCCGCCTTTTCCGTCATCTTCTTCACCACGGCGTCGGGCGCCGGCTACGGCCTGTTGGCATTGCTGTGCCTGCTCGGCCCGCTGGGCGTCTTACCGCCGGACCGTGTGCTGGGCCTCGCGTCGTTCGGCACCGGCTTCGCGCTGGTCACCGCGGGCCTTCTTTCCTCGACCTTCCATCTCGGCCATCCCGAGCGGGCCTGGCGGGCATTGACCCAATGGCGCTCGTCCTGGCTCAGCCGCGAAGGCGTGATGGCGGTGATCACCTACATTCCGACCGGCCTCTTTGCGGTCGGCTGGATCTATTTCGGTCGTACCGACGGCCCGTATGCGGCGACGGGAGTTCTCGGCGGCTTATGCTGCGTTGCCACGGTCTACTGCACGGCGATGATCTATGCGTCGTTGCGCAGCATACCGCGTTGGGCCAATCCGTGGGTCGTACCGGCCTATCTCCTTCTCGCGCTGGCAACGGGCGCGCTCATGCTGACGCTGCTAGCGCAGCTGTTCCAGATAGACGCCCGTCCCGTCGTCGTTGCAGCGGCCGTGTGCATCTTGATCGCAGCCATCATTAAGCTGGCCTACTGGAAATCAATTCGTGCCGATGGCGGCAGCACCGTTTCCAGCGCCACCGGCCTCGGCGGCCGAGGCCCGGTGCGACTGCTGGACGCGCCGCATACGGAATCGAATTACCTCTTGCGGGAGATGGGATACCGGATCGCGCGCAAGCATGCGAGCAGGCTGCGAGTCATCTGCGTGCTGGCCCTGTTCGCGATCCCGCTCGCGCTGACCCTGGCAATGATCGCCATTGACGCCGGCCCGTTGTCCCCGGTCGCAGCTGGTGCAACGGTGGCGTCGGCGACGGTCGGTGTTCTGGTCGAGCGCTGGCTGTTTTTTGCCGAAGCCCGGCATGTGGTGACGCTCTATTACGGCAACGAGGCCGTCTGACAACTTGACGCTCGCCGGCCGTTTCATTAAATAAGAATACTCTAATATAATGAGGGAAAACGATGCCGGCCAGAATTGGAAATATCGATGCGCATACGCTGCACGACTGGATCGAAAACGATGAAGTCCTGTTAATTGACGTGCGCGAATCTCACGAGCATGCGCGCGCCCACATTCCGGCGGCGCTACTCAAACCGTTGTCGCGCCTCGGCGTCGAGCCTCTGCCGCAGGCCGATGGCCGCAAGGTCGTGATTTGCTGTGCGTCGGGTGCCCGCTCGCTGATGGCGGCGGACCGACTGCTCGCCGATCATTACGGCAGCGTCTGCAACCTCGATGGCGGTCTTGCAGCATGGCAGCTCGCCGGTTACGAGATCGCCTGGGACGAAAACGCCGCGGCCGGCCTCTTCCCCGGCCTGTTTTCGCTGCTTCGCAGCACAGGCTGACGCGCCGGTTATTTCGCCGGCAAGGTCTGGACGAAGGCGACGGCACGCTCGAGCCAACGCGCCAGAT
This sequence comes from Rhodospirillales bacterium, assembly GCA_020356105.1. GTDB lineage: Bacteria > Pseudomonadota > Alphaproteobacteria > UBA8366 > JADFVY01. The sequence goes on from CP070634.1 coordinate 3,415,892, forward strand.
CGGCGGCGGCGGCAATGCCGTCCGGTCCGACATAGACCATCGATTTCATCGGTTTGCCGCTGAAATCCATCGGACGGACATGCGGCTCGCCCAGGGCCTTGGCTGCACCATCGTTGCCGAGCCTGAGCACCAGCGAGTCGCCGGCGACGCCGCAGCACATATTGCCGCGCACCAGGAAGGCAAGGCCACCGAACATCCGGCGCTCCTCGATGGCCGATCGGCTGGCCAGCGCCGCACGGATCCGCGCGGCAAGCGATTCGTCGTATGCCAAGTCGTTCCTCCCTGCCGGCCCCGGTGAGGCAGGACCGCCCTGCAACCGGCTCAGGACACCGGGCCGGTCCAATCCCGCGTGAACTTCGCCGCGTCAGGACGCTTCTTCGGGCGCGTTCTGCCCTCGGGCGTGCCGATATAGAGGAATCCGACGATCTGGTCCTCCGCCTTGAGGCCAAGCGCCGCCTTGACCGCCGGATCGTAGGCATGGTCGCCGGTCAGTATGACCCCGCCATAACCCCTCGCCTGCGCGGCCAGCAGGATCGCCTGTGCGGCAAGTCCGGTCGCGACCAGCTGCTCGGACGGCGGGACTTTCGGATGATCCTCTGTGATCGACGCCGCGACGACGATCAACAACGGGACGCGGCGCAGGCGGTCCCGGTCCTTCTCGATGGTCGCCTCGCTGGCATCGGGCTGCCGCTTCAAGAGCGCGTTGGTCAAGACGTCCGCCAGCGCCTCGCGGGCATCGCCCCGCACAACGACGAACCGCCAAGGCCGAAGCGCCCCATGGTCCGGAGCCGTCACCGCGGCCGCAAGGAACTCCTGGATCTCCTCCTCGCCGGGGCCCGGTTCGCCAAGCACCCGCCAAGGGGTCGATCCGCGTGTCTTGAGAAATTCGACGATGTCCATGGTTACTTCCCGTCCGGAAACATCTGATGAACAGACCCAGGGAGATGCGGCGCAACGCCCCGCCCGTCAAACATATTGACCGCCAGGAAGCCGAAGACAAACCCGCCGAGATGGGCCTCCCACGCGATACGGGCGTGGATGCCGAATATCTCGCCGCCGAAGATCCCGAAGAAGAGATTCATCGCCAGCCAAGCAAGCGCAACGGTACTTCCCAGTTGCCGGTCCCAAGGCCGCATCGGCCCGCCCCGCGCCGGCCGCTTCTGTCTACTGAGCCGTACGTAACCGCCGATCACGCCAGAGATCGCACCGGACGCGCCGACCATTAGACCAGGGGAAAAGGGATGCAGGATGAACCAACCGAGTGCTCCTGCCATGCCTGACAGCAAGAAGAAACCAACGAACCACGCTGCGCTTGCCCGCCGCGCAAGGGACGAACCAAAGACCAGCAACAAGCTGGTATTGAGCGCCAAATGCACGACATCACCATGCAGCAGGATATGCGTCACCGGCCCAGCGAACGTGGCGAAGGTCTCGAGGCTGCTTTCATGTACCTTGGTATAGACGCTCGCGTCGAACGCGAAGGCCCGGACGATCAAGCCGTCAATGCTGCGCGGCAGCAGCACGCGCACTGCATGTATCAGGATAAACGAAGCGGCCAGCCATTTCAGAATGCCCGGCGCGTTCAGGATGGGGGCTGCGGGCCGATCCATTTTGTTATCCCGGTCTCCGGCCAAGTCGATGCCGCCAGCTAGCGCTGTCGGGCGCCGACTCTATTCGGGCACCCCGTCCGCGGCAAGTCCGGGGGGCGGCTTGCGTTCCGATCGGTCCGGTCTTCAATGTGGTGCCATCGGCATCGACGACTCTCGCACGGCCGCCGGTGGCGATTTCGGCGACGCCGCCGGTCGAGCCAATAACGCCTGCAGTCTCGACCGGCAGGAAGAATACTTTCTGGTTCGCCGACTCTGTGAACTTGCTCAGCGCTGCGACATAGTGGCCGGCGACTAGATAATCGGTCGCCTGGCCCTCACCTTTGGCAGTCGCCCGCAAGACGATGACCGTTGCATTGTCCCCGGCCTCGCGCTCAAGCGCTTCGGAATCCCGAAACGCGGTCACCTTAGGGCATTGGGCCCGCGGGATTACAGCCTGCCGCTTGTCCTCGGTCTCCGGTATCTGCGCCCGGCCTCATTCGTTCTTCGTCACACGACGAAAGACCGCAGGGGCGATCGCGACGACCAGGATGATCCGCGTTACGTGATGGGTCACCACGAAGGCGACATCGACGCCAAGCGCCAGCGCGGCGAGGCTCATCTCGGGCAGGCCGCCCGGCGCAAAGGAGAGAACGAGCGCAGGCAGGCTGGCGCTGAAGAGATATCCGCCCGCCAATGCAAACATCGCCGCGATCGCGAGCATGACAACAGTCAGACCGGCGCCGATGGCGAGCGCGCGCAGAATCTCGCGCGGCGCAACACCGGCAAACCGGCACCCGACCGACGCCCCGATGATCAGCTGCGCCAAATTGACCAGCTCGCGCGGGGGCTGCGACTCGGTCAGGCCCGTGATGTGCAGGGCCGCGCTCACGATCAGCGGCCCGAGCATCATCGGCGACGGCATTCGCAGCTTCCAGGCGAGAACCCAGCCCAACGCGCCCGCACCCGTCAGAATCAGCAATTCACGGACCTCGACGCTTTCGATGCCGACACCGAGGGTCGATCGGTCAACACCCTGCAACTGGCCGGTAACCTGAAACCATATCGGAATCGCGAAGACGACGAGCAGCACCCGGCTTCCGTGAATCAGGCCGACCTTGCGCTCGTCGGCTCCGGCCGCGCCGGCGATCGCCACCATCGAGGCCATGCCGCCCGGCATGGCGCAGAAGAAAGCGGTCACAGGATCGAACCCCGCGATGCGGCGGAAGTACGGATAGGCGATGGCCGCCGTCAGCAGAACGCAGACCGACAGCAGGGTCAGGCTGCCGAACCACTGCCCAATCCGTGCCAGCATATCGGGCGCGAAGGTGCTGCCCAGCATGACGCCGAGCACCGCGAACATGACCGGTCGGATGCGCGTGGGAGCCGTGACCGGCACGCGCAAAATCGCGGCGATCGTCGTCGTGCACATCGCGCCGAGCATCCATGGCAACGGCAGGCGCAGCCAGGAAAACAACAAGGCCCCTGCCGCTCCGATGATGAGGGCCAGGACAACCCGCGCAGCCGGACGGCCGAACATGTCGCCGGCCGTCATTGCGTCGTTCCGCCAAGCCAGAAACCGCGTCCCGGACGGCCACCGCACGGACCGGGCCCGTTGCGAAGGCTGTTGCATGGCCGGTGGCCAATCGCGATGGCGGGCCGCGCTCGATACGTCGCTGCGGTGTATGAGGTTGGAATCCGGGGACGCACGGCTCAGACCACCTGGTCACGTGGCCGTTGTCCGGCGAACCATGCATCGAGGTTGTCGAGCGCTCGAAAGCCCATGGCATTGCGGGTTTCGACCGTCGCGCTGCCGATATGCGGTAGCAGGAACACGTTGGACAATGAAAGATAGCGCTTGTCGAAATCTGGCTCGCCCTCATACACGTCGAGACCGGCAGCCGCCAGCTTGCCCGAGCGTAGCGCGGCGATCAGGGCATCGTCGTCGATGACCGATCCGCGGGCCGTGTTGACCACGATTGCGCCGTCAGGCAGCAACGCGATGCGGCGCGCATCCACGAAATGCCTCGTTTCGGCCGAGCCCGGGCAGTTGGTCGACAGAAAGTCGCAATGCGGCAGCATCTCGTCAGGGTCGGCGTGAAAGATCGCGCCTTTTTCCGTCTCGGCCGGCAGCCGACTACGATTGCTGTAGTGAATTTCCATCTCGAAACCGCGGGCTCGCTGGGCAACCGCCTGGCCAATCCGCCCCATGCCGAAGATGCCCAACCGCTTGCCGGTAACCTCAACACCCAGCATGTCCATCGCCGCCCAGCGACCCCACCGTCCTTCCCGCAGGATTCGCTCCGCGTTCTGAGCCTGACGCGCGGCGCCGATGAGACAGAGCATCGTGATATCGGCGGTCGCATCGGTGAGCACTTCGGGCGTGTTTGTCACCACAAGTCCCCGGGCCTTGGCGGCCGCGATGTCGATATGGTCGTAGCCGACGGAGAATGTCGCCAGGATCTTGACCCGCTCCGGCAGCCGCGCGATCACGTCGGCGGTGAATTTCTCGGTGCCGCAGGTCAGGATCGCATCGGCACCACAGTTCCGGCTCTCGTTGATCAGATCATTCGGGCCATAAGCCACATCATCATCGTTCAGCACGCCGCGGTAATCGCGCATCAGCCGCGTTTCGACATCGGCCGGGAGTTTGCGGGTCACGAACAGGATCGGTCTTTCGGTCATGGGGTGGCTCCCGGGCAGTTTGTCGCGCCGTGTCGGCGGTTTCTTATTGCGTTGCGTCGTGACATAATCAAGGGCTGCGGGTTGCCTTCGTGCCCGATCCTTCCAATTTCCCGGGAGCACTCTATGATCCGGATGATAGCCGCAACTGCCGCGGTCTTTCTTGCCTTCTCTGCGACCGCGCAGACAACGGCCGCCGAACTCATCTCTCACCGCGCCATCTACCGACTATCGCTGGCATCGCTCAGCCCGGACAGCGAGATATCGGCGGCAGAAGGCGGAATCGGCTACGAGATATCCGATGGGTGCGACGGCTGGATCGTCGAGCAGCAATTCGCGATGCGGATTATGTGGTCGGACGGCAATGAAATCGAGACATCCGACAGCTTTGCCTCATGGGAGTCGAAGGACGGCCTCAAATACCGTTTCAACATCCGGAAATTCAGGAACGGCACCGAGTACATGGTGATCAACGGCAGCGCCGAGCTGTCCTCCAGGAATGGGCCCGGAACGGCGACCTTCGACGCGCCCGAAAGCGAAACGATTGCCCTCCCCAGGGGAACGATCTTTCCCACCGAACACACCGACCGGCTTCTCCAGAAGGCCCGCAAAGGTGAGAAGTTTGACCGGCAGTTGGTGTTCGACGGCTCCGAAGTCGAGGGAGCGGCACCGGTCTCAGCGTTCATTCTTGCCCAACGACCGCCGGCGGAAGACGGCTTACTCGAACCGCCGCTTGGCCCGCATCCCGTATGGCCGATGAAGCTCGCCTTCTATGCCGCCGAAGGCAAAGCGGGCGCAGGCGAGGAGCTGCCCGATTTCGAGCTGTCGATGGACCTTCAGGAAAACGGCGTCGCGACCAAGCTGGTGCTCCACTTCGATGACTTTGCGCTAAACGGGACGCTCGAGCGCATTGAGCACTTGCCGGACGTCGGCTGCTGAACGACCGGCCTGGGCCAGGCGAAGGGGGCGACGAGCGGATCAGAGACTCCGGCCTTTCATGATCGCGGTCTTCCCGGCCTTGCGCCGCACCCGGTCGATTGCACGCTCCAAGCGGGCGTCCGGGCGATCTTCCGGTGCCAGCAGATCGGGCTGGGGCGCCCGTTCGGCGGCGCAAAGCTCTTCGGCGCCGACACCGACGAGACGAAACGCTTCGCCACCGGCCTCGCGTGCCAGCAATGGCTGTACGGCCTGGAAGAGCTCTTCGGCCAGGTTAGTCGGACGCGCGAGGGTGCGACTGCGCGTCATCAACCTGAAATCTGCGGTCTTCAGCTTGAGCGTGACTCGCTGCCCAAGGACGTCTCTGGCCTTCAGGCGTCGCGCAACATCCTCGCACAACGGCCACATGGCCCTCGACAGCACGGCAGAATCGGCACTGTCGGCGACCAACGTGGTTTCACTGGAGACGCTCTTGGCCCGTTGAACGGGACTGACCTTGCGGTCATCCCGGCCGCGCGCAAATCGATGGAGCTGGTGTCCGACCGCGCCATAGCGGCGAATCAGGGTCGCCTCATCAATCGTCTGCAGGTCGCCGATGGTCGAGATACCGTCGCGCCGCAGCCTTGCCTCCAGCGCACGGCCGACACCGTAGATCGTGCCGATCGGGCGCGGCGCGAGAAACTGTCTGGCCTCCGCGCACCCGATCACGGCGAAGCCGCGCGGCTTGTCGAGATCCGATGCGGTTTTGGCGAGGAACTTGTTGTAGCTGAGGCCGATGCTCACGCCGATGCCAATTGTCCGTTCGATGTCCAGCGCGAGTCGGGCCAAGGTGCCCGCCGGACTGCGGCGATGCAGCAACTCGGTCCCGCCGAGATCGAGAAACGCCTCATCGATCGACAACGGTTCGACCAACGGCGTTGCGGCGCGCATCAGTGCCCGGACCTGGCTGCCCACGGCCGCGTATTTTGCCATGTCGGGTCGGATCACGACCGCGTCGGGGCAGACCTCGAGAGCCTTGAACATCGGCATTGCCGAACGTATGCCGTAGACCCTCGCAACATAGCAGGCCGCCGCCACCACACCGCGCCGTCCACCGCCGATGATGACCGGACGGTCGACGAGGTCAGGGCAATCCCGCTTTTCGATCGCGGCGTAAAACGCATCGCAATCGATATGGGCGATCGCCAGCCGATGCAGTTCGGGATGGCTCAAAACGCGGGGCGAGCCACACTCCGGGCAACGCTCTTCGGGCATCTCCGCCGGTGCAGCCAGGCAATCCCTGCACATATGGCCGAGCGCGTGACTCATGCCTCGCCTTCCGTGGGCCAGAGCCAGGCGGCCCCTCTGACGCCGCTCGAGTCCCCGTGCTGCGGCGGCAAGAGGCGCGTCGCCACCCGGTCCGAGAAGATCCAGCGATCCCACATCGATGGGATCGTCTCATACAAGCGATCGATATTGGACATGCCCCCGCCGAGCACGACGACGTCCGGGTCGAACAGGTTGATGACATGCGCCAGAGCCCGCGCCAATCGCTCCTCATAGCGGGCGAAGCTCGCCATACACTCGGCGTCCCCATCTGCGGCGCGCGCAACGAGCGTGGCCGGGTCAAGGCGTTGCGACGTGCCGGCCTCGTGGTCGCGGCGGAGACCAGGGCCCGACAGATAGGTTTCAATACAGCCATTCCGACCACACCAGCAAGGCGGCCCCGGATATTCGTCGGGCGCCGGCCAGGGCAACGGGTTATGCCCCCATTCTCCGGCGATCGCGTTAATGCCGGTGTGAAGCGCGCCGTTGATCACGAGGCCGCCCCCGACACCGGTACCCAGGATCACACCGAACACCGCGGAGGCTCCCGCACCGGAACCGTCCGCTGCTTCCGAGAGCGCGAAACAATTCGCATCATTTGCGATGCGGACGTTCTGGCCGAGCACGTTCGACAGGTCTTGCGCGAACGGCATCCCGTTCAACCACGTCGAGTTGGCGTTCTTGACCAGGTCAGTGGCCGGCGAAACAGTGCCGGGAATGCCAACGCCGATGCTGCAGCTCGCCCCTGCCTCGGCCATCGCCTGCCGCACCAAAGATGCGATGGCGTCAAGCACTGCGGGATAATTGCGAGGTGTTTCGGTCCGACGCCGGAACACCACATCGCCGTCAGGCGACAGCAATGCAATCTCGATCTTGCTACCCCCGAGATCGATGCCTATGCGCACCCGATTCTGCCTCCCGAATCATATCGCCGCGGCAATGTGCCCGTATGATTATTGCTTATCCGCCGAATTATGATACGAATCAAAACAATCCCGTCCAAATTAACCTTCTGTATACCAATCAATGCGACGATTTCGCCTCGGACAATCCAGATTGCGGTCCGCTCCGACCCGGGGGGCATAAGAGATGGCCAAGACGATCCTAATCGTCGAGGACAACGAGCTGAATATGAAGCTCTTCCGCGATCTGCTGGAAGCTCAGGGATACGACATACTGGAGACGCGCGACGGAATGCAGGCGCTTGAGCTGGCCCGCGAGGAGCGGCCCGATCTCATCGTCATGGATATTCAATTGCCGCAGGTTTCGGGGCTCGAAGTCACGAAATGGATCAAGGCGGACGACAATCTGAAACACATCCCGGTGGTCGCGGTTACCGCCTTTGCCATGAAGGGGGATGAGGAAAAGATCCGCGAGGGCGGCTGCGAGGCCTATGTCGCCAAGCCGATATCGGTCAAGGATTTCCTTTCCACCATTGAGCGCTTTCTCGGCAACTCCTGAGCCAAGCCGGAAACCCGAAAACAGCATCAATCCCGCGATTGCAGCGGCGCCGATGGTTGCCAGTCCGACGACGCTCCAACGGGGATGCGCACTCCCGGTTCGGCGGCGATGCCTCGAGGCGATGCGACGACCCGCCGACCCTCTCGCCCTGCCCCGGTCGAATGGCCGCGCGAACCTTAAACGAAGCTGAAATCCCGCGTCAGCGAGTGTTCAGGCAACGCAAGATAATCTCTCGCGACAATCTGGACCGCCCCACTGTTAAGGAGATTTTCGGCATGAAGGAAATCAAGAACGACAGCCCCGCAGAAACCATGAGTGACGGCGAGATCGAGTCGGTGGACGCCGGCCGCCGCCGAGCGCTGGCCCGGCTCGGCCTGACGGCAGCGATCGCCTATGCGGCCCCTGCCCTGCTCCCCCTGACGCCGGTCAAGGCCGACAGCGGCTCCGGCGGCGGCGGTGACTCCGACTCGGGCGGTGGCTCAAACAGCGGCAGCAGCGGCTCCAGCGGTACCGACGCATCCGATGGCACCGATGCGTCCGACGGCACCGATGCATCCGACGGCACCGACCCGTCCGGCCCGTCCGACGGATCGGATGACGCCGATGACGGCACCAACCCGACGGAACCCACCGAGGCAACGGAGCCATCCGACGAAGTTGACTAAAGCAGCTTTTCGCTGGAATCTTGGGGACGGCGCGTCGGTGCCGTCCCCATTCCTCATATCTGTCGCAGCTTTCCGGCAAGACCCCGACGCGGGGACATGACGATCTGACGCATGAGACTGCAGTTCGAACAGATAAACCAGCAGGTCCAGATCGACGACGATGACGCCCTGTTGTCGCCGTTGCCCAGCGTCTTTCGTTACTGGCCCTACCAAGAGGCAACCGCGTCCACGTCGGACGAACCGGTCGTCACGGTGCGGCGGGAGGGAACGGGCTATCGCCTGTTCGCGCGCTGGCGCGACAAGCCGCCACGCTATTCGAACCCCGTGAACCTGGCATGTGGCCTTGCATTGAACCTCAATCGGGCGATGCTGGAACAGGAAAGATCGTACCTTTGCCTGCACGGCGCCGGGCTGCAGATCGGTGGCCGGCTGGTGGTTCTGCCCAATTACTACCGCGCGGGCAAGAGCGCTCTAACCGTGTGTCTGGCGGCCGGCGGCGCACGGGTCTTCAGTGACGACATCCTGCCCTTGCTGCCGGACGGTTCGGGCATGGCGCTGGGCGTATCGCCGCGTTTGCGCCTGCCGCTGCCGGCGGGGCTTGGTGAACGGACTTTGCGGTTCATCAAGCGCCGACGGGGGGCCGTCAATGCGCAGTATCTCTATGTCCAGCTGGAGCCGCATGAGCAGGCCCGATTCGGTGAGACTTCGGATTTCGGCGGTTTCGTGCTGCTCGATCGGCGCGAGTCCGGACCGGCGCGCCTGTCGCCGGCAAGCAGCGGCCAGGTTCTCAAACAGGTCGTTCTGCGCAATTTTGCCCGGCAAGTGCCCGCCGAAACCGCGCTGGACCGCCTTCATGACCTCGTGGCCAATTCAGCCTGTTATACCTTGACCTATTCGAACGGCGACGAGGCGGCGGACCTGCTGATGCAGCGCTTCACGACGGGCGGCACGGACGTCGCGAAACCGGCGGATCAAAGAGAGGCGACGGCGCTCAATTCGGCTCCCGCCGCCAAGGTCGTGCCCGCCGGCGAATATCCGCGACGCAGGCCCGGGGTCAGAGAGCGACTGGTCGATGGCGACCTGTTCCTGGTCGATGGCGCCGGCCAGGCCATCTACCACCTGAACCCCGTGGGCGCCGGGCTGTGGCGGCTCATGGATGGCAGTTGCGGCTCGGACGAGGTGGTTTCGCTGTTGCAGGAGGCGTTCCCGGATGTCGAGCAAGGGGTGATTGCGCGTGACGTTGCGACCATCACCGCCGACCTGTTGAGTCGCGGGCTGCTGTACAAGGGCACAGACCCTGCGGCAAATTGCGGAAATTGAGACTGATTTTCCTTCCGCGAGAGAGAATTTCCTATATTTCTCAACAAATTGGAAACGATTGCGCTAAGGTACGCTAGCGCACTCTGCTATCGTATTCATGTAATGGTCCGTTTTCGGGACTGCCGAAACAGGGGCTCTCAGGGCGGCAGTCGCGAGCGCAAGAACGGACAGGCTGACGCCGTCAAGGCGCGTGTTAGCCGATTTCTGCAAGACAGGTGAGGCATCGGAGCCAGGCTCCGTTCAGGCGGCACGTCCCGCACGGGGAATCGTCGATACCCTGTTGTGACGAGAACCGCAAATGTGGAGCCCTGGATTGAACTCGAAGCGAAAGCCGCAACCGCGAAACCGTCGATTCAATGCGACCGGTGCGTTCACCGAGATCCACGTCGATCCCCGGCAAAGGCGTGCCCTCGCCCGACTTGGACTTGCGACAGCCAACACTTACACGGCGCCGACGCTGCTCGCCCTCAGGTCTGCGCAGCGATCCCCGGACGCCCCCGGCCGTGTCGTCGCCGCGGCCTGACGATCGAATCATGCTCACCTGCAGGGCTGGCGGCTTGGTCCGCCGGGCGGACCGAACCGCGGCGAGAAGGCCAATTCGCCGAATGCATGCCGGCTGAGTGAGCAAGGGGGGAGGTCAATGTATCTGAAATTCGAGTCCATCCCGCGACCCGTCCTCCTGGCGCAGGGTCTCAAATTGCTCCCGCACCTTGTCAGATTGTTCGCGAACTGGCGTTTCCGGGAAGTCCCTGCGGGCAGATATGGGGATCCCGAGATCAACATCTTGCAGGACGGCGACGACGGTATCATACAGGCACCGTGGATCGAGGCAGAGCAGCGGTATCGGAACGCCGCCGATCTCGCCGACGGTCTTTCGAAGCACCTGATACGATGTTGGATCGAGGAGAATGCACCAGCGCTTGGAATCGCCGCCGCGGCCGCGCGATTCGGCGACGGTCTCGCGGTCATTATCGGCGGGCCGAAATCCGGCAAGAGCCTGCTGACCGCAAGCTTGTCGGTGTTGGGGCACACCGTGTTCGCGGACTCGGTTGTACCGATCGCTGTTTCGACGCGAGAATGCATCGGCTTGGGAATGGCACCGCGCTTGAAATTGCCGCTGCCCGCTTCTTACACTGGGCCGTTGCGCCGCCGCCTCGAGCGCCGGCTCGACAGTTGCGGCCCCCAATCGGCCTATCTGCTGCCCCGTGCCGGCGATATCGCCGCCTTTGGCGAACGCGCGCCGATCAGCGCCTTCGTTATTCTCGACCGCGCCGACGGCAGCATCACCAGCCTGCGCCCCGGGACCTCGAGTTCGTTACTCAAACGCCTGCTCCTCGGCAGCTTCGACGCCCTTCCGTCTGCCCGGGCTACGCTGAACCTCTTGCACGATATTGTAACCAATCTGCCCTGTTACCGGCTGACCTGGTCGGACCCGTCGGAAGCGGCCCGCACCCTGCGCGCGCGTTTGGCGTTCAAGCGCCCGGTACCGGCCGACGATCGGAGCCGCGAATCCGCGAGTGATTCTCTTCCCCGGCGCCGCGCCGCCGGTCCGCGCATCCCTGCGGGCCGCCGATATCGATACGCCGACGGGCTCGAGATATGCCGTCTCGACGGCACCATGTTCATCGCCGATACGAATGGCACGGCCATCTATCACCTCAACAGCTTGGGCGCAGGGCTGTGGGGTCTGCTTGATGGAACGCATGGGCTGGAGGACGTGATGTCGGTCCTGCAAAACGCGTATCCGACCGTCGATCGAACCGTGATCGAAAACGACGTCACCAGTCTGATCGCCGAGCTCGTTGGGCGCGGCCTGGTGATCGAACAGCACGCGGGCGATTGCGGGACGGAACGGCCTGAAATCATCCCTTGATGCATATTAGCGGCCTGAGCTCGGCGATCTTGCGGGCTAGGCCGGCCTCGTGTGTCGCTTCGATCACAGCCGTTACGTCCTTGTACGCGGCCGGTGCCTCCTCCGCCACGCCGCGCATCGACGGGCTTCGGATCAAGGTTCCCCGGTGCGCCAGGTCCCTGACCACATCGTCGCCGCGCCAATTCTTGCGTGCCTGATGCCGGCTCATGCGCCGACCCGCCCCATGACAGGCAGAGCTGAACGCACGCCGCTCACTGGTTGCGGTCCCCGCGAGGATCCACGAAGCCGTCCCCATGCTGCCGCCGACGAAGACCGGTTGTCCAATGGGGCGCAACGCCCCGGGCAGGCTCGCATGTCCGGGGCCGAAAGCGCGCGTCGCGCCCTTGCGATGCACGAACAGCTGGCGCGCTTTGCCGTTGATCGTGTGCTCCTCGACCTTGCAGGTGTTGTGCGAGACATCGAACAGCAGGGTCGCTTCCGTTCTCGGAAGGACGGCACATAACGCCTGCCGGACCAGATGTCCGATGATCTGACGATTCGCGAACGCGCAGTTGATGGCCGCGCGCATCGCGCCGAGATAACGCCGCCCGAGATCGCTGTCAATCGGGCTGCAGGCGAGCTCACGATCGGGCAGCTTCAATCCGAGACGCGCGTCCTCGATCGCCATATCGCGCAGAAATTCGGTACCGATCTGGTGTCCAAGACCTCGCGAACCACAGTGGATGCCGACCACCAGCTCGCCGACCGCCAGACCGAATGCCCGCGCCGCATCCCCATCGTGTATGCGCACGATTTCCTGGATTTCGAGGTAATGGTTGCCCGAACCCAGCGTCCCCATCTCACGTCTTTGCCGCTGACGGGCCCGATCGCTGACGCAGTCTGGCATTGCGCCGGGCATACATCCGGACTCCTCTATCCGGTCGAGATCGGCGGGCGCGCCGAATCCCCGATCGACGGCCCAACGGGCGCCGCCGGCCAGCATGGCGGTCATCTCCGCATCCGAGAGGCTGATTTCGCCGGTGCTCCCCAGACCGGCCGGTATGGCGGCAAACAGGGTATCGGCCAGCTCTTCCTTGACGGGCTCCACATCCTCGCGTTTCAGACCCGTCACCATCGTTCGCACACCGCAAGAAATGTCGAACCCGACACCGCCGGCCGAGACGACCCCGCCGGCTTCGGGATCGAACGCAGCAACGCCGCCGATCGGAAACCCGTATCCCCAGTGCGCGTCGGGCATTGCATAGGACGCCGTCACGATCCCGGGCAGCGTCGCCACGTTGGTGACCTGCTCGTAAACCTTGTCATCCATGTCGCGGATCAGCTGTTCGTCGCCATACAGAACCGCCGGCACGCGCATTTCGCCATGGGGTGCGATCCGCCATTCGAATGGAGAGACTTTCTCGAGACGCGAGAGCTCCATCGGTGCGCCTCCTCAGACATCGACAACGCAACGAGCGACCCAGGAACCGCCCCGGCGGTGCACGGAAAGGCCCGTATAGGTGGCGCCCTTCACTTCGACGGCGGGATGATGGCGCTCGCGCGAGATCTTCTCGCCCCACGCGGTTCCAACCAGTCGGCACCCGTCGATTCTGACCTCGAACCGCCCAAACAGCATGCCACGGGTCGCCATCTCGAAGACCAGCGCGTTAAGCCATTCGACCAGCAGCAGCTCGATATCCGGCGCCTCGCAGTGCACCGTGACCTTTTCATTGGTGCGCACCAGTTCCGGGTCCGTAATGGCACCAGTCATTGCCGTCGCAACGCGTTCGAATACATCGCCAAGGCTGGGTCCGGATGCGGCGAGGCCGATGTCCGCCTCGTGAGCGAAATGCGACCAACCGTTTGCCTGTGCGGACATTGCCTGACTCCGCGGTCACCGCGCATTCAAAAAGAATTCGAGGCGCCTTGCCGCAGACTGCCCACCAGTCCCCCGGATCCGCAATGACTCAGATCAACCGGCGTCTTTGACCACGCTGTCATCTGCGCCGTCCGGGACGTCCGCATCATTTGGGGTTGCCCCGACGGTCGCGCGGATCAGCGATTCGTAAATGCCGATTGATGAAGAGAGATTCCAATGGTTTTCGACAAATTCGCGGGCCGTCGGGGCAGGTGAAATCGAAAGTGCCTTCTTAAGGACCTCCACCAACGCCGGCACAGACTCGTTGGAGAGCAGATGCCCTGATTCGGGACATAACATCTCTGGCTCGATCGGGGATGTTGCCACGACCGGCTTTCCACAGGCCTGCGCCGCGAGGATCGGTCGCCGGCTGAAGTCGCCGGCGGCCCCCTGATAGAACACATCGATGGCCTGGTGAATCGATTCCGGGAGCGCCCAGCCACCCAGAATGTGGACGCGCTCGTCCAGATTCAGTTCGCGAAGCATGCCGCGTGCAAGCGAGCCCGGCGACGCGGCGCCGAACAATGCCACATGGACGTCCGGTTCCATCGCCGTCAATGCGCTGAACAACATTTCGAGGCTGGACTCCGGTCCAGCGCAACCGATGATCCGCGGCTCCACGGGCAGACCGGTCTTCAGCCTGGCCTTTGCCGGCGAGTCCGGCCGATAACGATTGCAGTCAATCGCGGAGGGGACCACCGCGATATCGCGGTCAGCGCTCAAGCGGGACGCAATCTCGCGCGATGTCGCGACCAGGGTGACGTTGTGCTCCGCCGCCAACTCCAGGATCTGTTTGCGCACCCGTTCATCTGATACGTTTGCGTCATTGCCGACCGTGTGCACAAGGTAAGGGATACCGGATTGTCGTGCCGTCGACGCCACGGTCGTCAGGTCATCGAAGCGATGGGTATGGACGATGTCGAGTGTAACCCGCGCAAACAGGGACGCAAGATCGGCCCTCACGGTATCGCGGTCAACGGAAATCCAGTGGATGTCGTTATGGCCGACGACCGGAGGACAACTGTCGCCCATTCTCGCGAGATGCATTTCGAATACGTTGCGAAGGCCGTTGCGAATGTCCGACGCGGCCGTCAAATCCGCGCGTGCATCGAGATCGGATACGACCTCGAGCACCGCCGGCCGCGCAAGCCGCCGTGCATATGTTTGTTGTAAGCCTTTAGTATGTCTCAAGCTCATAACCACTGAATCGGCATTGCATCCGCAAGGAATCCATAAACAAACAAGCATGATTCGTGCCAAACGAGATCCGCGAATTACCCGAGGAACTTTGCGGATTTACGCCTTTTTGCGGAAAATCACTTGCGATTTTCATGTCAGGGTTGCCGCAAATTGCGATTCCGACTCGCAATTCCGACTCGCGGCCGGCGCCCACATGTCGCCAGCATGAAATGAGCGGTACACCCCCACCAGTTGATCGCGGCGCGTGCAACGATGCGAAACCGCGATTTCGCGCGGGTCCGGCCGGTACAGCTATGCTTCGGAGCCTGGTAACGGGCCTTTGCGCGCCGCGGCGCCTGCTGGAAGCGGCAAATCTTCTACGCGACATCCAGGCGGGTGCGGGCGCCCGTCGCGTGCCGGTACAGCGCACGCCTGTCTCGTATCGGCCGCGCGAGCGCCGACGCGACGGTGATCTTTACCGCGCAGCGAATCCACGGTGCGGAATGGTCCTTGTCCCGGGGGCGGCCGAGCTCGGCGCGAACGATCCGCGCCTCGTCGCCTTCGCTGAGGCTCTCGCCCGAGCAGGGTTTGAAGTCTTGGTGCCAGATCTGCCTGATCTGCGAGAGCTCCGGGTCTCTGCCGACGACGGCGTCATCATCGGCGACGCTCTCCTGGCACTCGCCGGCCACTGCGCGAGTCGGGGCAACAAGACGGTCGGCATGACCGCGATCTGCTACTCCGCAGGTCCGGCGATGATCGCCCTGCTTGACGAGGAAGTCAGAGGCACGGCCCGATTCATGTTGTCCATCGGTGGCTATCTGGACATCGAATCCGTCATCAGGTTCATCACCACGGGGGTTCACGCCAATCCGCACGACCGAGCATCGCTGTATCGGCGCCCTGACGAATACGGAAAATGGGTTTTCGCGCTCAGCAGCACCGGCGCGCTGAGCCGTCGCGGCGACCGCGAATCGCTGGAGGAGATGGCGCGCCGCAGACGAGCCGAGCCGGAGGCCGACCTGTCCGATCTCGCCGCAGGTCTCGACGATGAGGGTCGGCGCGTATTTCAGTTGCTCGAAAATCGCGATCCCGACCGCGTCGCCGAGCTGATCGCAGCGCTACCCCGGGGGATCGTCACCGAGATTACGGCCCTGGATCTCTCCCGCCGGGACCTCTCGGCACTGGACATGCGTTTCATCCTGATTCACGGCAACGACGATCCCGTCATTCCGGAAACACAGAGCGTCATGCTTGCCGCCGCGCTGCAGCGAGCGGATCTCTTCATCCTCGATTCGATCCAGCATGTCGATCCCGGACCATCGGGGCTCGGCGACAAATTGAAGCTCTTGGCGGCAGTTCACGAACTGTTGCGGCAGCGGGATATCATCCGGCCGCCCGAAGGCCCGACCGGCGAAAGTCCGCTCAGATCCGCGAGCGACGAGCCAGTGGCCGGCCCGACCCGCCCTCCGGGGATGATGTAGTCCTTGTGATCGTATTCGGCGCCGTGTATTCGGACCGCATGACCGCAGCTTCCGATCCCGGTGAATTGCTCCAGCGGATGTTTGCCGCAGCGGTCGCGGCGGCGGCGCCCGACGCGTGCATGCCCCCCCATATGCCGGCCCGCCCTAAAGGACGGACGGTTGTGATCGGCGCCGGCAAGGCTTCGGCCGCCATGGCCAGGGCGGTTGAAATGAATTGGCCGGGGGAATTGTCGGGTCTCGTGGTCACCCGCTACGGTCATGCCGTCCCATGCAAACGCATCGAGGTCGTCGAGGCGGCCCACCCGGTGCCCGACGAAAACGGGGTTGCGGCCGCGACGCGTATTCTCGAACTGGTCCGGGGATTGACCACCGACGATTTGGTCATCTGCCTGATTTCGGGCGGCGGCTCGGCCCTCCTGACCCTGCCGGCGGCCGGCTTGAGCCTGGCAGACAAGCAGCAGGTCAACCGGGCGCTTCTGCGTTCCGGTGCGACGATCTCGGAGATGAACTGCGTTCGCAAGCATCTGTCCGCGATCAAGGGAGGGCGGCTGGCCGCGGCAGCATGGCCGGCGAAGATCGTAACGCTCGTGATATCGGATGTTCCCGGCGACGATCCCGCGACCATCGCCTCGGGCCCGACGGTCGCCGACAGGACGACTTACGCCGACGCGCGCACCGTGCTCCGCAAATACGCGATCAACGAGCCGGCGGCGGTCCTGACACATCTGCAAAAGGCCGGCGACGAAAGCCCGAAGTCGGACGACCCGCGGCTCGTCACTGCGCGAACCGTACTGATCGCGACCCCCCAGGCATCGCTGGAAGCCGCTGCCAAGGTTGCCAGTCGGGCCGGCGTAACGCCGCTCATTCTGAGCGACCGGATCGAGGGCGAGGCGTCCGAGGTCGCGAAGGTGCATGCCGGGATCGCCCTGCAAATTGCCGCGCGCGACCAACCCGCGGCAAGGCCGGCGGTGATCCTCTCCGGCGGCGAGACGACCGTCACTGTGAAGGGCAAGGGGCGCGGCGGGCGCAACGCAGAGTTTCTGCTGTCGCTCGCCGTTGTCCTCGAGGGCGCGCGGGGGATCCACGCGATCGCTTGCGATACCGACGGCATCGACGGCTCGGAGGACAATGCCGGCGCACTAATCGGCCCCGAGACTTGGTATCTTGCGGGCGAACGCGGAATCGACCTGAAGTCCCGGCTCGCCGACAACGATGCGTATGGTGCCTTCGCGGCGCTGGATTGTCTCGTCGTGACGGGACCGACCCTCACGAACGTCAACGACTTTCGGGCGATTCTCGTGACGAGCTGAAATCAGCCGCGCGCGCAAGCCGCCGGCACGCTGTCAGTCGCTTGCACCGTCGCGGGTCAGGAGCGGACCATAGAGTTCCGGCCGCCGGTCCCGGAACAGGCCCCATGAAGCCCGCATCGCGCGAACTTCTTCGAGATCGAATGCCGCAGTTACGACCGCCTGTTCCTCGCGTCCCGCCTCGGCATGGATCTCCCCTTTGGGCCCGGCGATGAAGGACGAGCCGTAGAAGGTCATCGTCGCGGCATCGTTGTCCTCGATGCCGATCCGATTGCTGGCCGCCACGACCACCATGTTGGCCGCCGCATGACCCTGCATCACGCGCTGCCAGTGGTCGCGACTGTCGAGCTCCGGGTCATGCGGCTCCGAGCCGATCGCCGTGGGATACAGCAGGATATCCGCACCGCGCAGTGCCATGGAGCGGGCGCATTCGGGGAACCACTGGTCCCAACAGATGCCCACCCCGATCGTCCCGCAGCGGGTTGGCCAGGCCCGGAATCCGCTGTCACCCTCGCTGAAATAGAATTTCTCCTCGTATCCCGGCCCCTGCGGAATATGGCTCTTTCGGTAACATCCCAGTACGCTGCCGTCGGCATCGATGATCGCAGTCGAGTTATAGTAGGCGTTGTTGGCGCGCTCGAAGAAGCTGACTGGCAAAACCACCCCCAGTTCGGCCGCGAGCCCCGCGAAACGCGAGATGACCGGATTGCCCTCGAATGGTCGTGCGAGGGCGAAGTACTCCTGTTTCTGATCCGGACAGAAGTAGGGCGTTTCGAACAGCTCTTGCAGCAGCACGATATCAGCGCCCCTGTGCGCCGCCTCGCGAACCAACCGTTCCGCCGTGTCGAGATTGGCCTCGGTATCCCAGCTGCAGGCCATTTGCGTCACCGCGACGGTGACCGTCGTCATGGCGCGTGTCCCGCGTCTGGTTGTTGCTGGGTGATGCAGTGAATGCCCCCGCCACCGCGGACGATATCGGTCGAGGAAATTTGGATGACCTTGCGGTCGGCAAAAGCCTGCGCGACCGTCTTGAACGCCGCGTTGTCGCGACGGTCTTCGAATCCCGGCATGACAACTCCGCCATTGGCGATATAGAGGTTGACATAAGAGCTTGACAGGCGCGTTCCGGCGTCTTCCATGCGCGACGGCTGATCAACCGTAATGACCTCCAGCTTGCGGCCCTTGGCGTCGGCACTGCCCCGCAGGATTCCGATGTTCTCCCTGCAAATCTCGTAATTCGGATCGCTCTGGTCCGGGCACGACGCGGCCAGCACCACGCCGGGACGAACAAAGCAGGCGACATTATCAATATGACCGTCGGTCTCGTCATCGTGACAACCGGCGGGCAGCCATATGATCTTGTCGACTCCGAGCCAGTCGCGCAGGCTTTGCACGGTTTCCTCGCGGTCCATTCCCGGATTGCGGTTCGGATTGAGTAGCACCGATTCGGTGGTCAGCAATGTCCCCTCTCCATCCGTATGGACGGCACCACCCTCCATGACGAACGGCGCATCGAACCGTCTTATCCCCTGCTGCGCCAACAGTGCTTCGGCCAGCCGGGCGTCGTTGTTGTAGTACTCGTACTTCTGGCCCCAGGCATTGAAATGCCAGTCGCACGCCGCGATTCCGCCCCGCCCGTCGACCACATAGGTCGGCCCCACGTCCCGCATCCAGGAATCGTCGATGTCCATCGGAAGGATTTCGACGCCACGGCCGCAGGCCATCGACGCGGCGGCGACATCGGACGGGTTGGCAATCATCGTAATAGGCTCGAACTCGGCGATCACACGCGCGACCCCCGCATATGCTTGGCGCGCATCTTCGATTCGGTCGCCCCACAACTCCTCACGGCAGGGCCACGCCATCCAGCACCGCGCATGCAGTTGCCACTCTGCGGGCATGTAGAAACCTTCGGCGGCGGGCACGGTCATCTCGGCCCCTTCATTCGGACAAGACCAACGTGTCTTCCGGTGACCACGAGATCCACAGGTCGTCGCCGATCAGGATGCTCGAATCGCTGCGACGGGTCTCATTCTGGATCGTCGTGGTAAACCGCACGCCGGTGTCGGTATCAAGCAGGATATGGCTCTCGTTGCCATAATACGCGACATCGCTGACCTTGCCCTTGAGGCCGAGCCGGCCCGCGGCGGGTTGTTCTTTCGACAGGCGCGTCTTCTCGGGCCGTACGGCGATGCCGATCTCGCCCGATGCCGGCCCGTCGTGCGGCACCTCGAAGCGTTCCAACCCCTCGATGTCGATCGCGAGGCGCCCCCCGCTCAAACCCGCCACCTTTGCCTCGAGCAGGTTCATTTTACCAATGAAATCGGCCACAAACCGGCTGTTTGGATGCTCATAAAGCGTTGCCGGCGCGGCCACCTGCCGGACGACACCATGGTCCATCACCGCTGCGCGGTCGGCCATCGACAGCGCCTCGTCCTGATCGTGCGTTACGATGACGAAGGTGATCCCCACCGAATGCTGCAAATGGACAAGCTCGAGCCGCATCGCTTCGCGAAGCTTGGCGTCGAGCGCGCTCAGCGGCTCATCGAGCAGTAGCACTTTGGGTTTCTTGACCAGGGCCCGGGCGAGTGCAACACGTTGCCGCTGCCCGCCGGACAATTGATCCGGCTTGCGTCGCCCGAAATCCTCGAGATGCACCAGGGTCAGCGCTTCCTTTACCCGCTCAGCGATCTCCGACTTGCCGACTCCCGTCACCTTCAGACCGTAGGCGACATTGTCGAATACCGTCATATGCGGAAACACCGCATAGGATTGAAACACCATATTGACGGGTCGCCGGTTGGGGGGAACCCCGAGCATCGGCTGCCCGTCGATCTCGATTTCGCCTTCGCTGGTCGTTTCGAATCCGGCAAGCATTCGCAGCAACGTCGTCTTGCCGCATCCCGAAGGCCCCAGCAACGCAAAGAATTCGCCCTGCCTGATATCGATCGAGACGTCGTCGACAGCCGTTACGCTGCCGAACCGCTTGGTCACGTTGCGTACGCGGATGATTGGGGCCTGCTCGGTCATTCCTGTCGTCCCTTCGCCCAGCGCGATTGCATGATCATGGCGATGAGAGTCAACGAGAGCGTGATGACGATGAGCACCGTCGAGGCCGCGTTCACCTCCGGGGTCACGCTGAAGCGCAGCATAGAGTAAATCTTGATCGGGAATGTCGTCGACCCGACACCGGCGGTGAAGAAGGTAATGACGAAATCGTCCAGGGAAAGCACGAAGGCCATCAATGCGCCCGCCACCAGGCCCGGCACCATGTACGGGAAGGTTATGTGCCAGAACGTCTGCCACTCGCTGGCCCCGAGGTCGTGGCTGGCCTCCTCCAACGAAACGTCGAATCCCGCCATGCGCGCCCGGATCACGACCGCCACGAAGGGAATGGTGAACGCGATGTGGCTGACGGTGATGGTGATCAGGCTCAGATCCATATTGATGGCATTGAAAAAGACCAGCATCGCGACGCCCATGCAGATTTCCGGTATGACGATGGGCAGGTGCGCCACGCCTTCATAGGTCCCCTTCCACGGGAAACGATAGCGATAGAGTGCCAGACCCAGCATCGCGCCGAGCGCCGTCGAGACAAGGGTCGAGGTGCCGGCGACAATCATCGAGTTGACAAAGGCATCGTGCAGCGACGCGTTGTTGAACGCCTTTTCGTAGTATTTCCAGGTAAAGCCCCGCCATGTGATGTTCCGTCTGGAGTCGTTGAAACTGAATGCGATCAACGTGACGATCGGGAAATATAGAAAAACGAAGCTGGCAAGCAGGGTAAGCTGCATCCACGGGCGCTTGAGGTACTCCAACGGATTGGTTCCGCGCACGCGGCGGCGGCGCATCGACCGCGCTGGCAAAGTGCTCACACCTCCGCCCTCCGGCGCGTCCGGTATCTCGCCACCATCGCGTTGATCACGAAGAAGATGAACACCGGGTACATGATCATGAAGGAAAGGGCCGAGCCGAACGGCCAATCGCGCGCCGCGCCGTATTCGCGGGCGATCAGGTTGCCGATCATCAGGCTGTCGGTTCCCCCCAGGAGATCAGGCACGAGGAAATTGCCCATCGAGAGTATGAAGACCAGCAGCGCCCCCGAGACGATTCCGGGCATGACCAGCGGCACGAGCACCGAAAAGAACGTCCGCCACTGCCCGGCCCCAAGATCGAGACTCGCCTCGAGATACGAGCGGTCGAGTTTTTCCAGCGTCGCATAGAGCGGCAAGATGAGAAATGGCAGATGCACGTACACCAGGCCGATCACGACGGCATACTGGTTGTACAGGAGCTCCAGCGGGACAAACTCTCCCAGAGCAGCCGGAAATCCGGCAAGGGCGAAGAGCCAGTTCGCCTTCTCATGGACCCATTCGAGGCCGAAATTGAGGAAGCCGCGCGTGCGCAGAACGGCGATCCAAGCATAGGTCCGAATCAGAAGGTTCGTGAAGAACGGTAGAACGACGATCAGCAGAAGCGGATTCTTCCAACGACTCGGCGCGAAGGCGATCCCCATCGCAACCGGGAATCCGACGACCAGGCAAACGGCGGTACTGATGGCGCCGATCCAGATCGATTTGAGCATGATGCCAAGGTGGATCGGCTCGATCGCGCGCAGATAGTTCTCGAAGCTCAGCGCTAGGTAGGTCTGCCCCTGCGGCCCGCGCTCGCCGAAGCTGTAAACCCAGACGAGAATCAGTGGAATCACAAAGAACAGCAACAGCCAGAAGCTGGCCGGGCCGAGGAAGATCGCGAACGCACCCTTGTTCTTGCGCCAGTCTTCCATGTGCCTCCCTTACTCCGCGCGCCGCTCGAAAGCCAAACGCTCTCGTGAACCGACAGGCCGAGCCCAACCGGCGGGAAGCGCTCGCGACGCTTCCCGCCTGCCACAACTTGCCGGCAACAGCGTCAGGAGGCCTGGATCGCCGTCCAGGCCTCGTCATACAGGCGCGTATGCTCGCCGACGCTGAGCAGGGCCTCGCAGTTCTTCAGCACCTCTTGCGGTGCGAATACCGCCGGATTTTCGGTATATTCCGCCGGCATCCTGTCCTTTGCGTCCTTGTTCGGTGTCGCGAAGTAGATGGTATTGGCGATCTCCATATGCACATCCACGTCGTGCACGAAGTTGATGAAGTTATGCGCATTCTCGGGGTGAGGCGCACCGGTTGGGATGCAGAGATTATCGACCCAGACGTTCGAGCCCTCTTGAGGCACGACATAGGTCAGGTCGTCATCCTCTTCCATCACCGCCGCGATGTCGCCGCTCCACTCCATCGTGATGTCGACTTCGCCAGACAGCAGAAGATCCTGACCATTGTCCTCGGCGAAGGTCTTGATATGCGGCTTGGTGGCGATCAGCAGATCCCGCGCCTTGGCGATCTCGCTGGCGTTCGTCGTGTTCATGCCGTAGCCGAGATATTTCAGGGCACAGCCAAGGACGGCCCGCATGTCACCAAGATAGGCGATCCGGCCGGAGTATCTCTTCGCGCGCTCGGGCTCGAAGACGTCGGCCCAGCTGACCAGCGGCCCGTCGACCTTGGATTTCCGGTAGCCCAGCCCGATCGTCCCCCACATGTAGGGAACGGAGTGCTTCATGCCGGGGTCGTAGGCCGGATTGGTGAAGGCGCCGTCGAGATGCCTGATGTTGGGAATCTTTGAGTGATCGAGCGGCGTCAGCATATTCAGCGCCAGCATGTCTTCGACCATGTAGTCGCTGGGCACGATCACGTCATAGCCCGGGTTGCCTTCTTTAAGCTTGGCAAACAGTTCCTCGTTATCGGCATACAGGTCGTATTGTACCACGATCCCGGTCCGGGCATTGAAGGTCCCCAGCGTCGTCTCGCCGATATAGGTGTCCCAGTTGTAAACGTTCAACCGCTTCTCCTCGGCGCTCCAACTCCGCCCGGCGGATCCGGCGAAGCTGATTCCGACAGCGGCAGCCGACCCTTGCATGAAGGCGCGGCGCGAGATCCGCGGAAGAAACCGTCCACGCATCGTTTTCATCTCATTCATCTCCCTACTGATTTATCGAGGACGCTGGAAATGCGTCCTCAACACGCTTTCAAACCTGCAGCATTGCGGCAATTGACACAGATATGCATCGGCGTGTCAACGCGTGTGAGACACCCGATCCGCCAAAGCGCGCGAACCGGCCCCGTCATTCCTCCGACCGCGGGACGACACGGACGCCGTCGGAGATCAGGTCGCTCGGATGCAGGACCACCCGGTCGCCTTGCGAAAGTCCGCCGATAATCTCCGCAAACCGATGACTGGCGTGGCCCACCTCGATATGCCGAAGATGCGCGCGCCCGCCATCGGCGACGAAAACCGCCCAACGACCAGCATCCCGGAACATGGCGCCGAGCGGCAAGACCAGGACATCTTCCCCGCGCCAGATCACGATGCGCACCTCCACGCGATACCCATGGCCGAGATTGCGCCAACGCTCGGACGGATCCGTGAAATCGATGATCACATTGACCCGCTGTTCCTCAATTCCCAGCGCCGAAACCTTCGTGAATCCCGTCGGTTCGACATGACGAACCCGGCCGGACAGCGCATCTCCGCCGCCCCACTCTTCGATCGCCACGGCAGCCCCTTCCGCGATTCGTACGGCATCGCTCGACAGCAAATCGACGACGATCTCGAGATCGCGCGGATCACCAACTTCGACCAAAGCCGCACCCGCGGCAACCACGGTCTCGCTTTCATGGACGACGTGCAGGACACGGCCGTCCACCGGCGAGTACACGTCAACACAGCACAAACCGCGGTCGGACGCAGAACCGGGCCCGCCCGGCTCGATGAGCCCCGCGCGTGCGGTCTCCAGCTCGAATCGGCGAATCTCGACGGTTGCCTCGGCGGTGGCGACGGCCGCCTTGGCCGTACGCACGGCAAGTCGCGCGCGGTCGAGCTCGCGTTGAGGAACCGTACCGCGCGCCGCGAGCGGCTCGGCCCGGTCCAGTTCCGACTGGGCAAATTCAAGCTCGGCCATCGCCCGGGCCAACTCCGCCTCGGCCAGTGCGAAAGCGGCCGCCGCGGCCTTGGCGTTCGCTTCGGCCTGCGCCCGGGCGCGCCGGTCGAGAAACCCCGGATCACTTGGCTGAATCGTGGCGAGAATCGTTTCATCTGCCACCACGACATCGCCCACATGCCGTTGAATGCGTAGCACCCGGCCCGGAACCGGCGCCGATACCACATAGATTTCGCGGACCCGCGTTCGGCCGTCGCCATCGATCGTGACTGTCAGGTTCCCGCGCTTGATGACGGCCACGTCCACCGGTACGGCCTGTGGCCAGAAGGCAAAGATCAATCCGCCGGCCACAATAGCGATCGCGGCACCATACCAGGCCATTCGTTTCAAAGTCATTGGCTGGTTCCCCTATTCCCGGGTCTTCAAGACCGCGACGAGGTCCAAGCTGTCAATGCGCCGACGCACGATCAGCCCGCTGATGGTAGCGGATGCCAACACCACGAGGGCCGCAAAACCGTAGGTCTCTCGCGAAACCGCCAGCGGGATGCGGAAGAGTTCGGTCTCGAAACTCAGCGCCATCGACCAAGCCAGACCGTAGCCAATCAGAAATCCCGGCGCCAATGATGCAAGTGCGAGCAATGCGAATTCTCCCAGCAGGATGGCGGAGACCTCGCCCCTGGTGAAGCCGAGCACGCGCAGGCTCGCCAACTCCCGCCCGCGTTCGGAAAGCGAGATCCGGGCGCTGTTGTAGACCACGCCGAACGCAATCAGACCGGCGAACATGACGTTGAACGTGGTCATCAGCAGCATGTTCTCGGCCAAGGTTTCGCGAAAACTCTCCACCGCCGCCGTCTCGATCGTAACGCCAGCGACAGCCGGTGTGTTCTTCAGCGCGTCGTAAAGCGCCGTCTCGAGACGTGAATCTGTCTGCAGATAGGCGAGCGATATTACCGGCGGCTCCGCCATGAACCGATTTAGCGCGGCGATATCCATATAAGCGGATGTCCCGAGAAATTCCTCGACCACGGCGGACACCGGGAGCCGGGCGACCGGGCGGCGACCCTCCATCGCATGGACTTCCAGCCGGTCCCCGCGGCCGACGTCGAGCACCTCGGCGAGCTTTGCTGACAGGACCAGCCCGGACGGCGGCATCGAGACAGGATTGAGATCGTGGTCGATCAGCCGGCCCAGGTCGCTTTCCGCCGTGAGCCCGATCAGCGCGGTGCGGCGGGAGCGATGCCCGTTGCGCATGCGCACGGCAACCGCGCGCACCGGCTCGACCCGCATGACGCCGGGCATTCGGGCCAACTCGCGAACGATCCCGATGGGCTTCGTCTCGGCCAGCGCGACGGTCAGGTCTTGGCGATGAATGCGGTTGAACTGCACGTCGATGATAACCTCGATCGAATCCATCATGAACATCGAGCTGATCAGGATCGCGGCCGACATGGCGATGCCGACGGTCGTCAACCCGGCGCGCAGGGGGCGTCGCATGATATGACGCAGGATCATCCGGGCGGCCTGCGTCAGGTAAGTATCAAGCCCAAGCCGCTCGACCAGCGTCTTCCGGTAGACGGGCGGCGGCGCTGGTTGCATCGCCACGGCCGGCGGCAGCATGGCGGCTCGGCGCACGGCGCTCAGCGTGCCGGCCAGACCGGCGCCGATGCTGATCAGCGCAGCGACCGCGAAGGTCCGCGGTTCGATCCGGAAATATAGGATCGGGAACCGGAAGAACTCGGCGTAAAGCTCGGTCAGGCCGCGGCCCAGCCAGCCGCCGCCGGCGAAGCCCAGCAGAACCCCGACGGTCACGATCGCGAGCATGAGCTTGGTGTAGTGCCAGGCCACGGCCCGCCCGGAGTAGCCGAATGCCTTGAGGAGGCCGATCTGCTCGCGCTCGGTCGCGACCAGGCGCGATACGACGATATTCAGGAGAAACGCCGCAACCCCCAGGAAGATCAGGGGAGCCACCGTGCCCATCGATTCCAGCTGCTTGAGTTCGTTGGAAATGTACCAGTGGGACGTCTGGTCGTCTCGCCCGTAGGCCCCCACCCCACCATACGGCTCGAGCAGCCGGTCCAGGTCGTCGATCACCTGCTGCTCCTGCGCGCCGCGCATCAGCGTCAGAGAGACCGCGTTGAACGAGTCCTCCAGATCATACGCGGCGGCCAGCGCTTCGCGGCCGATCCAGATGATCCCGAAGAGCCGGTCGTCCGGCATGATGGCACCGGGCCCCAGCGCATAGATGTGCTCGGGCGAGAGCGCCACGCCGACGACGTCCAGCCGGCGCTTGCGACCGTTGATCACCGCATGCAGGTAGCCGCCGGGGAGCAACCCGTGCGCCTGCGAGAACGCCTCGTTGAGGACAACCTCCGCGGTGCGGCCGGGTTCGACGCTCCGCCCTATTCGCATATGCAGCTTGTTTAAATCTGGTGCGTGCCGCTCCGGGATCGAGATCAGGAGCCCGCGCGCCGGTTCCGCCATCCCGGCGATATCGAGCATCACGTTCGATACGATTCGCGTCTCCACGCGGGCGACGCCCGGAATGGCGGCGATCCGGCGCGCCAGCCGGTCGGGCGCGCGCTTGACCGTGGCGAAGACCTGCGCGAACCGGTAGCGCTCGTAATAGGCGGCCCTGGATTCGTCGAGCGAGCGCAAGGTTCCCAGCGACATCACGTACATCGCAACGCCGCAGCCGATCACCAGCGCGATGGCCAGCGCCTGCAGCCAGATTCGGCGGAGATCGCGGCGGAGCTTCCGGTCGAGCGCGCGCATCGCGTCACCAGACCAGTTCTCGCGCGGGTCGCCGCGCCGCGTTGACGTGGACCTCGACGACGCCGCCGTCGGCGAACCGGATCACCCGGTCGGCCATTTCCGCCATGCCGGCATTGTGGGTGATCAGCGCGGTGGTCGTGCCGAGCTCGCTGTTCACCCGCTCCAGCGCTTCGAGCACGACGACGCCGGTCTTGCTGTCGAGCGCCCCGGTCGGCTCGTCGCAGAGCAACACGTCGGGCCGTTTCGCGATCGCGCGGGCGATCGCGACGCGCTGCTGCTCGCCACCCGACAGCTGGGCCGGAAAATGGTCGATGCGCCCGGCGAGACCGACCAGGTTCAGCGCCTCGAACGGGCTCATCGGTTGGTCCGCGATCTCCGTTACCAGGGCGACGTTCTCCAGCGCCGTCAGGCTGGGAATGAGATTGTAGAACTGGAACACGAAGCCGACATGGTCGCGACGATACGCGGTCAGCGCCGCCTCGTCATAGGCGGTGAGCTCGTGGTCGCGAAACCACACGGTGCCGGCGGTGGGCTGATCGAGCCCGCCGAGAATGTTCAGGAAGGTGGACTTGCCGCTGCCCGACGGCCCGAGCAGCGCCGCCATCTCGCCCTCGAAGAGCTCGAGGTCGACGCCGCGCAGGGCGTGCACGTCGACCTCGCCGGTGCGGTAGACCTTGGTCAGGCCGCGCACCCGGAACGCCGCCCGGCCGCTCCCGCGCGCGCTGCCGTCGTCGCCGTCGGCCTTGCTGCGATCCGTCATCACCTGCCCATCCTCGCGCCTTGTTACCGCATCTCAGGCGTCCTCGCCTTGCGCTAGCGCAATCCGCCGCCAGCCGGCCCGCACACGGCATTCGCGGCGGCCGATCGGCGACATTCGAGCACATACTATGCGCCATGGGACACAATGCCGCAGCGCAAGCGGATACAAATTATACACCATTTTTGGTATAAAATTTGGAGGTGGTCGCCAAGCCACCGCCACATCCGGGTGGGGACCGGGCCGCCGCGCCGGGGCGCTCCGTCCTGGCCGCAAACGCGGAGATCTCCACCCCCTCCCAGCGGAGGTCCGACCTGCGATGAAGATCCTTATCGTCGACGAACACGCGCTGTTTCGCCAGGGTGTCGCGATCCTGCTGCGCGATCTCTATCCCGGCGCCGCAATCCTCGAGGCCGCCGGCGCACCCGAGGCCCTCGTCGCCGCGCGCCTCAACAAGGACATCCGGCTGGTCCTGGGCGATCTAAGGGCGGACGCCACGCCCGACTTCCAGGCCCTCAAGCGCCTGGTCAAGGCGCTGCCCGGCGCGGCCGTCGCGATCCTCTCGGAATCGGACGCCGCGGGCGATATCGCGCGCGCCTACCGGGCCGGGGCCCGCGGCTACATCCTGAAATCGTCGAGCTCGGCGACCCTTCGGCACGCCCTGCCGCTGATGCTGGCCGGCGAGATCTACATCCCGTCGAGCGCGGTCACGATGCTCACCGATGCCGCCGTCGCAAGGCCCGCCCGGCCCGCCGGGGCGGGCGCGCGACCGTCGCTGACGCCGCGCCAGCACGAGATCCTACTGCTGATGGCGCGGGGGCTGCAGAACCGGGACATCGCCGCCGAGTTGGGCATGCTCGAGGGCACCGTCAAGGTGCACGTCAAGAGCATATTGAGCCGGCTGGGCGTCAACAATCGGACCCAGGCCGTGGTGGCCGGGCTGCGACGCGGCCTAGTGCCCGCCAGCCTCGTCCTGCCGGAGCCGGAGGTCAGCGACTAGCCGCCGCGCGGCCCTGTCACCGCCCTTTCGGGATCGCGGCCGGTTCGCCGGCCGGCGCGCGCACGAGCCGGAGCAGCGCCAGCGGCCCGGCCAGCGTCAGCACGGCGATCGCCGCGAAGCCGGCGCCCCAGGACGAGACGGTCTCGCCGCCGCCGGACAGGTCGAGCACGACGCCGAGCAGCAGCGGGCCGACGGCGCCGCCGCCGAAGCCGAGGCAGGAATGTAGCGCCATCGTCGCGCCGCGCGCGCCCTCATCGGCGGCGCCGATCGTGCCGGCAGTCAGCGCCGAGGAATCCATCGCGATCAGGGTGCCGTAGACGAGGCAGAACAGCGTCGCCGCCGGGAACGAAATCGCCGGCGAGATGCCGGTCAGCATCGCCGCCAGCGCCGTTGCCAGCATCACCGCCAGCACGACCCGCCGCCGGCCGTAGCGAATCGCCAGCTCGTTGCCGATGATGCTGGACGGCAGCGCGACCAGGCTGACGACGGCGCTGATCAGCGGGATGTCCCAGCCCGCGGCGGTCACCGGGTGGAGGGCGGCCGTGAAGGTGAGGAAGGCGACGACCCAGGACAGGAAGACGAACAGCTCGCCGGTGTGCAGCGTGTAGGCGAAGATGTATCCCATCGCCCGCCGGTTGGCGAAGACGGGCCGGAAATCCGGCACCCGGAACCAGTCGCGCAGGCGCGACGAATCCTGGGCCGGCCGCAGCACCGTCGAAGCGATGGCAAGCCCGACCAGCGGCCCGACGCACATCGCACCGAACGCCCAGCGCCAGCCATACGCCGCGGCGATCGCGCCGGACAGCCAGAACGAGGCGCCCACGCCGAGCGCGTAGCTCGCCGTGTAGAAGGAGACGGCGCGCGATGGATGGGTCCCCCGGTAGCGGTCGAGCAGCGCCTTCAAGCCCGGCATGTAGCAGCCGGCGAAGCCGAGACCGCCGAGGATTCGGAAGATCGCGGCCGACCAGAAGCCCGTAGCGAGGGCGAGGCCGACCAGGGACAGGGTGCTGGCGAGGAAGCCTAGGAGCACGATCCGCCGCGCGTCGATCCGGTCGGTGCCGCCGACCAGGAACGGCACGCCGGCGACGTAGCCCGCGAAGAACACGCCGTTGAGGAAGCCGGCCTCGGTCTTGCTCAGCCCCCATTCGGAGATCAGCGTCGGGGTGACGGCACCGAAGGTCGAGAAGCCGAGCAAGCTGGCCGCCATCGCCAGGCACATGGCGAGGACCAGCATGACGCCGTGCGGCCCGCGCGGCGGCACCGGCCTAGGTCATCGCCATGGCGAACAGCTCGCGGTAGGCGGCCGCGTCGACCGGGCGCGGATTGCTGGCCGAGGAATGGTCCGCCACCGCGCCTTCGACCATGCGCGGGATGACCGCGTCGGTCACCCCCATCTCGCGCAAATTGGTTGGCAGGCCGAACCTCTGGTTCAGGGCCTCGATCGCGGCGGCGAGCTCGGCATCGGCGGGCAGGTCCATCGCCGCGGCGAGCCGCGCGTAACGGTCGCCGACATGGCCGGCGTTGAAGCGCAGCACGGCGGGCAGGATCACCGCATTCAGGGTGCCGTGATGTAGCACCGGATCCGACAGCCCGCCGAGCGGATGCGACATCGCGTGGACCGCGCCCAGGCCCTTCTGGAAGGTCAGCCCGCCCTGCAGCGAGGCCATCATCATGGGCCAGCGCGCCTCTCGATCCGACCCGTCCGCGACCGCGGTCTCGATCCATCGCGCGGCGCGCGCCGCGCCGTCCAGCGCGATCGCGTCGGCCGGCACGTTGTCGCGCGGCGACAGGAAGGTCTCGATGCAATGCGTCAGGGCATCCATGCCGGTCGCGGCGGTCAGCCCGGCCGGCAGGCCCAGCGTCAGCTCCGGATCGCAGATCGCGACGTTCGGGATCATGTGCGGCGCGATGAAGCCGAGCTTGCGCCCGTCGCGCAGCGTGATCAGCGCCCCCCGCCCGACCTCGCTGCCGGTGCCGGCGGTCGTCGGGATCGCGGCGAGCGGCGCCACGGCCGGGGTGATCCGGGCCATCCCGCCGAGGATGACCGCGTACTGCTCGAGCGGTGCATCATGGGTCGCCAGCAGGGCGACGCCCTTGGCAAGATCGATCGGCGATCCGCCGCCGAGCGCCACCAGCCCGTCGCAACCGGCGTCTCGGTAGACGGCAAGGGCGGCCTCGACCGCGTCCTCGGTCGGGTTCGGCGGCGTATCGTCGAAGACCGGGGTGGCGCTCGGCAGCAGGGCCTTGACGCGCGCAACGAGGCCGGCCGCGGCAACGCCCCGGTCCGATACGATCAGCGGCCGGGAGACCCCGAGCGCGTGCAGCTCGTCGGGCAGCAGCGCGAGCGCACCGAAGTCGAACTGGATCTTGGTGAGGTAGTTGATCAGCGCCATTGCGGACAGCCTCCGTCTCGACGTCAGGGAAGCGATGTCCGCTGCTTAGCACAGCGGCGGTGGAATTTCGAATGGCGTGTTCAGCAGGGCGCGGCCGGCCCGGCGCATCCAGCTTACATGCCGGCCGCGCGCCGGCGCGGCGCGGGCAGCAGGCGAGACGGGGGCCTAGCGACTGGCCGCGGTGGTAATGGTCTGCGCCGCGTTTCCGGTGACCGGCGGTCGGTTCGGTTCGGTCTGCGCCGCCTGGGCGCCAAGGTACAACATCGCAAAAACAAAGAGCAGGGTGATCTGAACCGCGCGCAACGCTTCCTCCAATTGATCGCCGCCGATTGTCGGGGCGCTATCCATGCCGCCGAATGACGGCACTTCCATGGCATTCCGGTGAACAACCATGGGCATTTAGCCACGCCGTCGCTTAACATTCGATTAAACGGCCCGCAAGTCGCGCCCGGCGGCAGCGATGCCGTCCGGACGGATCATCCTAGGCCGCGGCGCAGGGCAGCAGCCCCGCAGGCGCGCCGGTCGCCGATTGCGGCAGCGGCGCCCCGAAGATCGTATCGAAGCCCGCCTCGTCCCAGGCCAGCATGCCGCCGCGCAGATGGGTTGCCGTCGCGTGGCCGGAGGCCAGCAGGATGCCGGCGGCCTGGGCCGACCGGCGGCCCACGGCGCAGGTCAGCACCAGGCGGCGCCCGTCCATCTCGGGAAGCTTGCGCACATCGAACCGCGACAGCGGCAGGTTGATCGCGCCCGGGATCCGATCCTCGACGAACTCCTGCTCCTCGCGCACATCGACCAGCACCGCCCTGTCCGCGGCGAGCCAGCGGCACAGCGTTGCCGGATCGATCTCGATGAGCGTCTTTTCCGTCCAGCTTGCCGCGTTGGTCATGCGCCTGATCTCCGCACCGTTCACCCGATCGCGCCGGGATCGGGACCAATATGACGTCATCATCTGGGTATTTCAATATATAATGCGTCACATAATTGTGAAAAATTCTTTATTACACTTTTTAATTTGTTGTTATAGACATCGCTTGACGGGCGCCGGCCTAATGCGCCCGGCGGAGCCCCGTCGCCGAACCACCCCGCCGCCGGGGCGCGAGCATCTCTTAATACTTTGGTAGGGCTATCGCGTTATCATTCATATGCAAGACCCGTCATGACAAGCGGGCCGTGCAGGCAAGAAAGAGGCGGCCTCGGCCAACCAGGGGATGGAACGGCGCATGACAGCCGGACGGCGACATTCCGCATTCGACGTGACCTATGGGCTCGATCACCGCTTCCCGAAGAACTGCCCCGCCGGCACGCGAACCGGCACCGCTACGGGTGAGGATCGTTGACGCGCACGGATGACAAAGCGGAAGACGGCGATATGGCCCTACGCGGCGCGCGCGGCCGATTCAGCCTGTCGTCGATCATGTCGTTCTTCGGCGCCGGCTTCGTCGCGGTACTGCTGATGATTGCCGGGATCATCGGCTTCTATCTCGTGGGCATAAAGGACCAGGCCACGCGGACGACGACCGTCACCATTCCGCGAACCATCGAACAGAACCGACAGGCGCTCAACGCGGAACTGCTGGCGCGCTTTGCCGAGATCGCGCTCTATGCGGTCGACGAAGCGCGCCGCGACGACACGCGGCGACGCGCGGCGACGGTGGTGGCGGAGCTGGCGGATACGGCAGGCCCTGAGCTCCGCCCGTCCATCGAGGCAGCCGGACAGTCAATTCGGCAGGCGGCCGACGCGATGACCCGGGCCCATGCAATGGCGGCGGAAATCGACAAACACATCGAGGAATCCGACCGGCTGATCCGCGAAATCGACGGCAATGTCTTCTCGATCGTCGACGACACGTCGTATCGACTCGGCAACGCGGTGGACAGGCTGGTCGGGATCGTCAACAGTCCGGCCAGCTCCGACCACCACTCCTCCGATTTCAAGGGCGACCTCACCCGACTCGGGGACGATCTCGAGGACAGCCTCAACATCAACAGCGCGAGCCAGGCGTTTCTTGCCAATCTGCGCTCCGGCAAGAATCTGCTGCTCGGGGCGCTGAACCTCGAGGATCAGGCCGCCATTGCCCGAGAGGCGGAGCGGTTCGCCGGAATCGTGGCGGTGATCGAGCGCCAGATGGACCGCCTTCCCACGACCGGCGATTACGAATACCTGCCCCGGAGCGTGAAGAATTTTGCCGCGCTCTCGGTCATCTTCGATCTCCACGCGCAGATCCTGCGCGAGCGGCGCATGGCGACGGTCGAGCACGACAACGCGCAGAAGCTGCTGGCCGAAATCCGCAACAGCCTGTCGGAGGGCGCGGCGGAAACAGCGATGTCCAGCACCCGCGCAATCGCCGGCAACGCCGCCGCGATCCAGCGGATCGGGCTGGCCATGCTCGCGATCGTGGCCGTTGTCACCCTGGTGATCGGCATGGTCCTCGTCAACATCGTGGTCAGGCCGGTGGCGCGGGCGGCGGCCACGCTCGATTCCCTGGGTCGGGGCGAGCTGGACGTGCGCCTTCCGACAGCGCCCTGGACGGAGTTTCTCGCCATCCGAAACTCGATCGGCAATTTCCGCGATGCCCTGATCGAACGCGAGACCATGCTGCACGAAAAGGAAGCCGAGCGTCGGGCCAAGGAGGAACGCGCGGAGCGGATCGCCGGGCTGAGCGGCGGCTTCGATGCCAAGGCCCGCGAGGTCTTGCAGACGGTCTCGTCGGCCGCCACCGAATTGCGGCAGACCGCTGAGAGCATGTCGGCGATCGC
>CP070634.1:3450335-3465806 GCA_020356105.1 Rhodospirillales bacterium
CGGCTCGAGATGCAGATGATCGGCGGTGACGTCATCGTGCTCGAGACCTGGGCGACGGTCGGAACCGAAGAGAAGCGTATCCAGTCCTATCGGCTGGCCAGGGCCGGATAACCCCCCGAAAGGCCGCATCCACCTGTGCCGCCGGTCGCCCGGCGGCCCGCGCAACCGATCACGGTTCGCCGCGCCCGGTCGCTGCCGATGCTCCGACCCCACGAGATCCGCGTGACCGCAGACTTCAAGCCCTGTCTTGTTCTTTCTCGGGCTGCTAGATTGAGGCCGGCACCGGCGGCTCCGTTGGCGGCGATCGGGTCACGCCGCAGATTTCAGCGGCCGGGCTGCCCTGCCGGCGGTTCGACCGCCCCTGTCCTGGGGAAGTTCACGCATGTATGGCTTTTTCGAGCGTCTTTTCGACCCCCTGGCCC
Source organism: Rhodospirillales bacterium (assembly GCA_020356105.1). Taxonomy (GTDB): domain Bacteria; phylum Pseudomonadota; class Alphaproteobacteria; order UBA8366; family JADFVY01. The sequence goes on from CP070634.1 coordinate 3,450,758, forward strand.
CGGCCGAGATCGTCCGGCCGCCCGAGAGGACGCGCGCCTTTTTCATGCATTTTCTCTGGCCAATCAAGGGATTGCTGCTGGCGATCCTGGTCATCTCCGGCCTGTCGGCGCTTTCGGAACTGGCGCTCTACGCCTTTCTTGGACTCATCGTGGAATGGATGGCCGAGTCCGGCCCGGAGAGCTTCCTGGAAACCCATACGGCGGCGCTGATCGCCATGGCGATCGTCGCAATCGTCATCCGTCCCGCCGCGGTGGTCGTCTCGCGCGGCCTGGTCAGCCTGGCGCTGGTGCCCGGCCTGACCAACCGCGTGCGCTGGCGCAACCACCGCTACGTCCTGCGCCAGAGCCTGTCCTACTTCCAGAACGATTTCGCCGGGCGCATCGCGCAGAAGGTCATGCAGACCGGCCATGCGCTGCGGGAAGCGGTCATCAACGTCATCGACGGCGTGTGGTTCCTGCTGATCTTCCTCGCCGGCACCATGGCGCTCTTCATCGGACTCGATTGGCGCTTGGCTCTGCCGGTCGCCGTCTGGGCGCTGGGCTACCTCGCGGTGATCGTCTTCCTGGTGCCGCCGGTGCGCGGACGCTCGGCCGCGGCTTCGGAGGCCACGTCGGCGCTGACCGGCCACGTCGTGGACAGCTACACCAACATCCAGTCGGTCAAGCTCTTCGCCCATGCCGAGCGCGAGGAGGCCTTCGCCCATGAAAGCCTGAAGCGCCACACGAGAGCCTTCCGCAACCTGATGCGCCTGGTCCTCTCGCTGACCGTGGTGCTGACCGTGTTGAACAGCGCGCTGCTTCTGACAATGGCGGTGCTCTCGGTGCTGCTCTGGCTCGACGGCAGCATCGGCGTCGGCGCCATCGCGGCGGCGAACGGCCTGATCATCCGCCTCAGCCAGATGTCGGGATGGATCCTGCGGACCATCGCATCCCTGTTCGAGAATGTCGGCACGGTGGAAAACGGAATCGCGACGATCTCGCGACCCTACGAGGTGGTGGACCGGCCCGAAGCCCGCCCGTTGACTGTAACCGAGGGCGAAATCCGTTTCGAGAACGTCCGCTTCCACTATGGCAAGGAAAGCGGTGCGATCGAGCAGGTCACCCTGACCGTGCGTCCCGGCGAGAAAGTCGGACTCGTCGGACGCTCGGGCGCCGGCAAATCGACCCTGGTCAACCTGCTGCTCCGCTTCCACGACCTCGAGGGCGGGCGCATCCTGATCGACGGTCAGGATGTGGCCGGGGTGACCCAGGAAAGCCTGCGCGCCCATATCGCGATGGTCACCCAGGACACGTCGCTCCTGCACCGTTCGATTCGCGACAACATCCGCTACGGCCGGCCCGAGGCGAGCGAGGCGGACATCGTGCGCTCGGCTGAACTGGCCGAGGCCCACGCGTTCATCCCGGACCTCGTCGACCCGCAGGGCCGGCGCGGCTACGACGCCCGGGTGGGCGAGCGTGGCGTCAAGCTCTCGGGCGGCCAGCGCCAGCGCATCGCGATCGCTCGGGTGATCCTCAAGGACGCGCCGATCCTGGTGCTCGACGAGGCGACCTCGGCGCTCGATTCCGAGATCGAGGCGGCGATCCAGGGTCAACTCCACAATCTGATGGCCGGCAAGACCGTGATCGCCATCGCCCACCGCCTGTCCACCATCGCCGCCCTCGACCGGCTGGTGGTGATGGATCACGGCCGCATCGTCGAGAAGGGCAGCCACCAGGAGCTATTGCGCAGCGGCGGCCTGTACAGCCAGCTCTGGGAACGCCAGTCCGGCGGATTCCTCGGCATGGAGGCGGAGGCTGACCCGCGCACCGCCCGGGCCGCGAACTGACAGAGGCGGTTCGCGGCGGCCCGCGCGACGCGGCCAACCCGTTGTCCGCTCGTATGGAACCGGTCCAGGCTGTGGCCGCCAACATACCGGACAGCGCCGCGAGTCTCCCGCCCGACGCCTGCCCGTGAAGGCGCGAGCCGAATCACTCCCACTCGATGGTGCCGGGCGGTTTCGAGGTGACGTCGTAGACGACCCGGTTGATGCCGCGCACCTCGTTGATAATGCGGGTGCCGGTGCGGGAGAGGAACTCGTGGTCGAAGGGGAAGGAGTCGGCGGTCATGCCGTCTGTCGAGGTGACCGCGCGCAAGGCGCAGACATGGTCGTAGGTGCGGGCATCGCCCATCACGCCGACGCTGCGCACCGGCAGCAACACGGCGAAGGCCTGCCAGATCGCATTATAGAGCCCGGCGTGTTCGATCTCCTCGCGGAAGATGGCGTCGGCGCGGCGCAATATGTCCAGCTTGTCGCGCGTCACCGCGCCGGGAATGCGGATCGCAAGGCCCGGCCCCGGGAAGGGATGGCGCCCGACCAGCGCCTCCGCCATGCCGAGCTCGCGCCCCAACGCCCGCACCTCGTCCTTGAACAGCTCGCGCAGCGGCTCCACCAGTTGGAGATTCATCCGCTCGGGCAGCCCGCCGACATTGTGGTGCGATTTGATGGTAACGCTCGGCCCGCCGATCGCCGAGACCGATTCGATGACGTCGGGATAGAGCGTGCCCTGGGCCAGGAATGCCGCGCCACCGATCTTCTTCGCCTCCTCCTCGAACACGTCGATGAACAGCCCGCCGATGATCTTGCGCTTTGCCTCCGGATCGTCGACGCCGTCCAGCCGGCCGAGAAACAGCTCGGACGCGTTGCGGTGCACGAGCGGGATGTTGTAGTGGTCGCGAAACACGCTGACGACCTGCTCCGCCTCGCCCTGCCGCATCAGCCCGTGGTCAACGAAGATGCAGGTCAGCCGATCGCCGATCGCCTCGTGCAGCAGCACCGCGACGACCGAGGAATCGACGCCGCCGGATAGGCCGCAGACCACCTTGCCGTCGCGGCCGACCTGGTCGCGAATGCGGGCGATGGCCTGGCCCTTGAACGCGGCCATCGTCCAGTCACCGGCGCAGCCGCACACCAGTTTCGCGAAGTTGGCGAGCAGTTTCGCGCCGTGCGGCGTGTGCACCACCTCGGGGTGGAACTGCACGCCGTAAAAACGGCGCTCATCGTCGGCGATCGCGGCATAGGGCGCACCGTCGCTAGTACCGACGACGCGAAACCCCTCCGGCAGGCGAACGACGCGGTCGCCATGGCTCATCCAGACCTGTTCGCGGTCGCCCGTGTTCCACACCCCGTCAAACAAGAGGCAGTCGTCGACGATTTCGACGAAAGCGCGGCCGAATTCCTGGTGGTCGGAATTCTCGACCTCGCCACCGAGCTCGGCGCACATCGTCTGCTCGCCGTAGCAGATGCCGAGCACCGGCAGGCCGAGATCGAAACTACCATCCGGCGCGCGCGGCGAGGTTATTTCGGTGACGCTGGCCGGCCCGCCGGACAGGATAAGTCCCTTCGGCCCGAAGGCCTCGATCGCCGCGCGGTCGAGCCGGTTATACGGATGGATCTCGCTGTAGACCCCCGCCTCGCGCACGCGGCGGGCGATCAGCTGGGTCACCTGGCTTCCGAAATCGATGATGAGGATGCGATCGGTCATATGCTGATGTGGCGCTCGGGCGGGACGGTTGCAAGCCGAGTCCCGTTATAGCAGCCGCCCACCGCCGGGCAAGCCCGGCCTCCGCAGCCGCATCATTTGGGCAACGCGCCCAACCGTCATGCAAGCTGATCCATGCCGCGCGGACCGCGGTGACGGGTCTAGTGTCCGAAGATCAAGAAATGATTCGTTGCGATTGGCTGAATGGTGTCTCACACGCGCGCCGACGGCAGGGCGTGAATGCTGTCCCAGCCATAGGCCGACTCGCGCAGCCCGGCGCCCCACATGCGGGTGTCACGGCCGGCGACCGGGTGCCCGCCCATCGCCTCGTAGAAGAAACGCGACGGATTCTGCGCCAGGACCCAGATCAGCGCGCTGTCATGGCCTTCGCGCGCCAGCGCGCCGAACAACGCCCGCAGCAGGCCGCGACCGATGCCGAGCCCCTGATAATCGGGGGCGACATAGAGGGTATAGACTTCGCCCGTATAGCCGTCGCGCCCGCTGCGATTCGGCCCGTAACTGCCGAAACCGATCACCCCGTAGCGCGGGTGGTCGGCGACGATCACCGTTTCGCCGCCGCGCAGCATGCGCCGCCACATGCGCGCCTGCTTCTCTTGGGACATGGCCACGAGCATTCCGTCCGGCAGCATCCCGGCATAGGTGACGCGCCAGGTCTCGACATGGATCCGGGCGATGGATTCCGCATCATCCAGGGTCGCCATACGCAGGTCGACATTGGTCATCGGATTAAACGCTCCTTGCCAAACCCGAATCCATCATGGCACGAAATTGCTTATCAATCCTTACCCGCGACTCATTACCGCGACGAAGAAACCGTCGGTCCCGTCACGGCCCGGAAGGAGCCGCAGAAACAGGTCGTTCGCGGGACACGGGCCGGACAATGCACGCGGCCAGATCTTTCGTACCGGCAGCACCTGGAATTCGCGATTTCGGAGCAAGAAGGAGCGAATCTGCCCCTCCCCCTCGCATCCAAGCAGTGAGCATGCGGCGTAGACAAGCCGGCCGCCGGGCGCGACGAGACGCGCGGCCCGGTCAAGAATTCCCGCCTGCAATTCTCGATACCCGGCGATGTCCTGGCGCCGCAGCCGCCATCGCTGTTCCGGGTTGCGCCGCCATGTCCCGGTCGCGCTGCAAGGCACATCGACCAGCACGCGATCGAAACTGCCTTCTCTCGCTCCCGGCCAATATCCGTCGCTCTCGGGCAGGACGTGCCGCTCGACGCACGTGATGCCGGCACGGGCCAGTCGCGGCGCGGCGCGGGACAGGCGGTGGCGCGAGACATCGGTCGCCACCAGCCGCCCCCGGTTCTGCATGTCCGCCGCCAATGCGAGGGTCTTCCCCCCGGCGCCGGCGCAGAAGTCGAGAACCGACTCGCCGGGCTGCGCTTCGACCAGGAGGGCAGCGATCTGCGATGCCTCGTCCTGCGGCTCGACCAGGCCCTGTCGCAGCAGTTGCGTTTCGCCGAGATTGACCCGCGAGTCGAGCCGCAGCCCGAACCGCGAAAACGGCGTCGGCGCCACTGCGATCCCGCGGGCGGCGAGCTTTGCCATGACGTGGCGACGCGAGGCCTTCAGCGAATTGACACGCAGATCGACGGACGCCTCTTCCATCAGGGCGGTCAGCTCGCGCTCGATGGACCCGCCGAGCACGACCCTGAACGGCTCCTCCAGCCAGGCCGGGATGTTGGATCGAACATGCAGCGGCTGTGCGGGCTCGAGAAAGGATTGCCCGGCCATTGCGGCCAACGCCCGTTCCTCCTGGTTCAGCGGCGCGGGCCGATATTGGCCCCCATCGAAGGCGCTCTCCAACTGGGCCGCGCCCCAGCGGGCCTCGAGCAGCAATACGCCAAGGACCCGCGCGCGGGAATCGCGGCGGCCGCCGCTGCGCTCGATCCACCAATCGATCTGCGCCCTGCGTCGCAGCACCGTGTACACCAGACCGCTGATCTCGCGCCGATCGCCGCCGCCGGCATAACGCCGGCCGCGAAACCACGACGCGATGAGCCGATCGGCTGGACGAGACCGGTCGACCTCGATGGCATCGAGAATTTCGATGGCCGCCGCCGCCCGCGCCCCGGGGGTCATGACGCAACGGCTCCGATTGCAGTCGCCTTAGCGCTCTGTCCGGTAGTTGGGCGCCTCGCGGGTAACGGTGATGTCGTGCACATGGCTTTCGCGCAGGCCCGCACCGGTGATTTTCAGGAAATGGCAGTTGCGCTGCATATCCGCGATATTGTGATTTCCCGTGTAACCCATCGCCGCTCTCAGACCGCCGACCAGCTGGTGAATGACGTTCGCCGCGGGGCCTTTATACGGTACCTGCCCCTCAACCCCCTCCGGCACCAGCTTGAGCGAATCGGACACCTCCTGTTGGAAATAGCGGTCGGCGGAGCCGCGTGCCATCGCGCCCACGGATCCCATGCCGCGATAGGCCTTGTACGATCGCCCCTGGTAGAGGAAAACCTCTCCCGGCGCCTCGTCGGTTCCGGCCAGCAGCGAGCCGATCATCACGCAGTCCGCACCTGCCGCGATCGCCTTGGCAAGATCGCCCGACGACTTGATGCCGCCGTCGGCGATGGCCGTCACGCCGCTCTGGCGACACACGTCGACCGCGTTCATGATGGCCGTCAGCTGCGGCACGCCGACCCCGGCAACGACCCGCGTCGTGCAGATCGATCCGGGGCCGATGCCGATCTTCACCGCGTCGGCCCCCGCGTCGATCAGCGCCTGCGCACCCTCCTTGGTCGCAACGTTGCCACCGACGACCTGGGCGTAATTGCTGAGTTTCTTGATTGCCGTGACGGTATTGAGGACGCCGCGGCTATGCCCGTGAGCGGTGTCGACCACGATGACATCGCAACCTGCCTCCAGGAGCGCTTCGGCGCGGCGCACGCCGTTGTCGCCGACACCGGTGGCGGCGGCAACCCGCAGTCTCCCCTGCTCATCCTTGCATGCGTTGGGAAACCTGTCGGCCTTCTCGATATCCTTGACCGTGATCAGACCGACGCAATGGCGCTCCTCATCCACCACCAGAAGCTTCTCGATCCGGTGTTGATGCAGGAGGCGGCGCGCCTCCTCGCTGCTGACCCCTTCCCGCACGGTCACGAGGCCGCGCTTGGTCATCAGCTCGCGCACCAACTGGCCGGGATTGGTCGCGAATCGGACGTCGCGGTTGGTCAGGATTCCGGCCAGCCGGCGACTGCGCTTGGTCACCACGGGAATTCCCGAAATCCCGTTATCGGCCATCAGTTGCAACGCATCCGCAAGTGTCTGGTCGGGATGAATGGTGATCGGATTGACGACCATACCCGACTCGAAACGCTTGACCCGGCGAACCTCGGTGGCCTGGTCCTCTACATCGAGATTCTTGTGGATCACGCCGATTCCGCCGGCCTGGGCCATGGCGATCGCCAGCCCCGACTCGGTCACCGTATCCATCGCCGAGGAGATAAGGGGGATCCCGAGCTCAACCGAATTGGTCAGTCTGGTGTGGGTATCCGCCTGATCCGGCAGCACCTCCGACGCAGCGGGCTGCAGCAGGACGTCGTCGAATGTCAGACCTTCGGTCAAGTCCATCTATTTTCCCCCCTGCTTTCGCTGTGGGCCGGCATCATACACGGGATTCGATGGCTGCCAAGCGATACCACATGCTCTTCTATGCAGGCCGCTCGCCCAACATTGGCCACAAAATTGCGCCAACCTTGCCGGACAACGACAACGAATCTCGGGGAGCTGTCATGAGTGAATTTCTCAGCCGGAATACGCGGGCGATTCGGCGCGGCGCCGGTTTCGCCCTCATCACCGCTTTCGCCGCCGCAACGTTCATCGCGGTGCCGGTCACGTTCGACGGATCCGATCTGAGTTCGGCCACGGCGCTGGCGGGCAAGGGCAATGGCAAGGATAACGGTCGCGGCGGCGGCCAGGGGCGTGGCGGTGGCAACGGCAAGGGCAACGGTAAGGCAAATCAGGCCAGCAGCGCGACCGGCCCGACCAAGGCCCGCCTGCCGGGCTCGCTCAACGCGGCAAACGCGGCGCCGCGGGCGTTGGACCGTGCCAATCCGCGATCCCGAGTCGGTGCCCTCGGTGCCTATATGGATGCCATGGCCGACTATGTCGATGCGGTTGCACGCGATGATCTCGAGGCCCAGGAGGCGGCGCTGGACGCCGCGGCCGCGGCCCTGGCCGATGCCGCCAACAAGGACATCGAGATCGACGCGGGCGTAGTCGATTCGCTCAATCGGGCGCTCGACGGCAAGCGCGACGGATTCGACCATACGGGTGAGCCCGGCGATCCGATCCACGAGGCGGAATCGGAGATCGCGGACCGGATCAATCCACCGCCATCGTGACAGCAGGCACGATCGGCGCGGCGTTTGACGTGGGTCATTGCGCAGCCGGCCGTTTGTCGGTCTAGTTCAGGCAGGGCGTTTCCAGACGGGGAGTTGCACATGCCGAACGAAGACTCGACCACCTGGTTCGTGATCGCCGACGGAGCGAAGGCGCGCGTCCTGGCGCGACACGGCGGGGCCGGGCCGCTCGAGCCCGCCTCCGAGCTGTGCTTCACCGAGGCCGAGGCGCGGCTGCCGAGCCGGGACGTCGGTGCCGACAGGCCCGGTCGCGTTCACGAGAGCGCCGATACCGCGCGCCACGCGATGGAGCCGCGGGTCGACTGGCATCGCTTCGCCAAACAGCAATTCGCCAAGAGCGTGGCAGCGGCGCTCGAGGCGGCGGCGCAGGCGAAGCGGTTTGGACAGCTGGTCCTCGTCGCCCCGCCCCGCACGCTGGGCGATCTGCGGCAGGCGCTCGGGCCGCACGCCGCCGCGCGGGTCGCCGGCGAGATCGCCAAGGACCTGACCAACCTGCCCGACCACGATCTGCCGGCCCATCTCGGCTGAACACGGCTTGCCGCGGCGGCCGGCTAGAGATTGGCGCGGATCCGCTCGGCCAGGGCGGCGATGTCGTCGTGGTTCCCGGGCACAAGGTCCCAGTTCATGGCAAGCCCGTCATCCGCGTGACGCGGGATGGCGTGCATATGGAAATGTGGCACCGACTGGGCGGCCGCCGGGCCGTTGCACTGCAGCAGGTTCATGCCCGGCGGCTTCAGCGTCGTCTGGACCGCGGTCGCCACCTTCTGCAGCGTCGCCGTGGTCGCAGCCAGGAGATCGGCCGGGGTGGCGAATAGATCCGCATAATGCGGCTTGACGATCGCTAGCGCATGCCCCGGATGGACCGGATTGATATCCATGAAGGCGAGGGTCGCCTCGTCCTCGTAAAGCTTGAAGCAGGGGATCGCGCCGGCGACGATCTGGCAGAAGATACAGTCGGGTTTCGAAGACATTCGGAGACATCCTATGCGTTAGCTGCGTGGTCCGGTCGCGTCGCGGAAACCGGTGGCGACGACATAGAGCTCGGCCGATTCCTTGCGGCTCGACCGCGGCTTGAAATGGGAGACGCGCTGAAAGCTGCGCCGCATCGCCTGCAAGAGGGCGTGCTCGCTGCCGCCCTGCCGCACCTTGGCGACGAAGGCGCCGCCGGGCACCAGGATCTCCAGCGCGAAGGCGAGCGCCGCCTCGGCCAGCGCCACGATTCGCAGATGGTCGGTCCGCGCATGGCCCGTCGACGGTGCCGCCATATCGCTGAGCACGACGTCGGCGGACCCGCCCAGCGCGTCGCGCAGCCGCTCCGGCGCGCCCTCGTCGAGGAAATCGCCGGCGAGCAGGATCGCATCGCCGATCGGCTCGATCGCCGCAAGGTCGAGGCCGACGACGCGCCCCGACGGCCCGACGCGCGCAAGCGCCACCTGCACCCAGCCGCCCGGCGCCGCCCCGAGATCGACGACCCGCTTGCCCGGCCCGAGAAGGTGGAACTTGTCGTCGATCTCCGCCAGCTTGAAGGCGGCGCGGCTGCGATAGCCGTGCCGTCTCGCCTCGGCCACATAGGGATCGTTGAGCTGCCGCTGCAGCCAGCGGGTCGACGACGTCGTGCGGCCCTTGGCGGTGCGGACCCGGGTCTTGCGCTGGCGCGATGCGCCCGGCCGATGCGCCCCGCCCCTATCCGCGGTCATCGCCGAGCAGCGCCTGGTTTCCGCCGCGGCCCAGCAGATCGACGAGGATGCCCTCGCGGATCCCGCGATCCGCGACCCGCAGCCGGCCGACCGGCCAGCGCCGGCAGATCGCCTCGAGGATCGCACAGCCCGCCGCCATCATGTCGGCCCGGTCGCGGCCGATGCAGGGATGCCGGGCGCGGTCCTCGGCGCTCATCGCGCTGAGCCGCGCGGTCAGCCGATGCACCGCCTCGAACTCGAGGAACGCGCCGTCGACGCGCGAGCGATCGTAGCGCGGCAGCTCCTGCCACAGCCCGGCCAGCGTGGTGACCGTGCCCGACGATCCCAGCATCTGGACCGCCGCGTCGCGCACATACCGCGTGATCTCGTGACGCTCGCAGAACGGCTGCAGCAGCGTCAGCAGCTCGTCGACGATCGTCCGATAGGCGTCCGGCGGGAACGGGCCCTGGCCATAGCGCTCGGTCAGGGTGACGACGCCGAGCGGCAGGGAGATCCAGTCGATCAGCCGGGTCGCCGGGCCGGCGGCGTCGAGCCACAGCACCTCGGTGCTGCCGCCGCCGATATCGAACACCAGGGCGCGCGGCGCCGCCCCGTCGAGAAGCGGCAGGCAGCCGGTCAGGGTCAGGCGCGCCTCCTCCTCGGCGGAGATGATCTCGATGCGCAGCCCGGTCTCGCTTGCGACGCGGTCGAGGAACGCATCGCAGTTCTCGGCCTTGCGGCACGCCGCCGTGGCCACGTAGCGGCCGCGCGTCACCCGGCGCTTGCGGATCTTGCCGGCGCAGACCTTGAGCGCCTCGATCGTCCGCTCGATCGCGGGTTCGGAAAGGCGGCCGGCCTCCTCGACCCCCTCGCCCAGCCGGACGACCCGGGAGAATGCGTCGACGATCCGAAAGCCGTTGCGGGCGGGATGCGCCACCAGTAGGCGGCAGTTGTTGGTGCCGAGATCGAGCGCCGCGCACGCCTCGGGGCGGCGTCCGTTCGGCCGGCGCGTCCGGCGGGTGCTGAGCGCACCCTGCGGCCCGCCATTGCGGCGCGGGCCCGATGGGGCGGTGCTATCCAACGATGTCCCTCGCGGGTTTCCGCCCCGGCTTGTGGTATGCCGCCGGGGCCAGCGCTATCCTACCCGAATCGCCGGGCCCGTCCAGTCGCGACGGCGCCCCGCCATCTTGGGGTTCATTTGCGGCCCACTATATGATAAAACGCGCGCCAGTCGCCGTGGGCGACCCTGCTGGGGGATCGTCTAATGGTAGGACAGCGGACTCTGACTCCGCCAGTGTTGGTTCGAATCCAGCTCCCCCAGCCAAATCCCGAAAAGGCCGCCGGACCCGTTCCGGCGGCCTTTTTCGTTGCGGGGATTCTATGATTTTTCCAAATAAATCAATGAGATACTGAATGTTGCGGTCGATTCGACGGTTGTCAACGAGCAATCGGAAACCATGACATCGCGCAGGCGCCGCTTTCGTGCGGCGCCTTGCGCCGCCACGCGAGGCGTTCTTCATCGAAGGCAGGGCCGTCACGCCGAGCGGGAGCGCGAGGGATCTTTGGGACCGGCGACGTGCGCCGGAAGCGACCTTGCGGACCGCCCGCGGCCGATCCTATGACGACCGGTGCTGACCCTGAGTGGTCCTTCGTCGAGCTGGCCAGGTCCCAATGCCTGCGCTGTGCGCATTAACATCCGGGTCGCTCGGCAGGATAACTCTGTGCTATCTTTTCTGTTAACAAAGACAGAAATTTGGGTAATTCCTGGCGACCAGTGCCCGATCGTTTAGAAATACGCGGGAGGTGTCGAAATGATGAAGATGGATAAATTCAAGAAGGGAGACATCACAGTTGTTGTGCCGCGTGAGCCGCTAGATATCGATACTCGCAAAATGTTCAAAGACGCGCTTATCGGCTTGATCGACAATGGAGCAAAAGCGATCGTGGTCGACCTATCCGCCGTCGACTTCGTGACAAGTACCGGCCTGAGCGCTTTGTTGTCGACCGCAATGAGAATGGAAGAGGTTAGTGGCAAGTTCGCAATATGCTCACTCAGCCAAAATACTCTGAGGACATTCGAGCTCGCCGGTTTCCTGAAGATTATGAGCGTCTATCCGAGCGCCGAAAGCGCAATGGAGGATCTGAGCTGACACTCCGGGCCGCTAGGGATGACACTCCGCCGGCGCGCTGCCACATCAAGCTGTATCTATCGAATTTCCGGCGTTCGGACAGATGGTGTTACCGCTGGTCAATGTAATGCTCGGGCGCATATAGCGGCGTTCACATGCTGCGTACGGTCGCCGATATGGTCGCGGACGGGATTGCCAGCGAAGCCCAATAATCTCTGGGCTGGGTCGCCCTAACATTTGGGAACGACGTTCAATGACATGGCGTCTCTTGTTCATTTGGGTCGTACTTGTCCTGACGACGAATGTTCAGGCGGCGGAGCCGATCGAAATAGGCGTGTCATTGGGATTGACCGGGACGTACTCACGGCCAGCCAAAATGCAGGAGCGCGGGTATCGGCTCTGGGAAACGCACATCAACCGCCGGGGTGGGCTCCTGGGACGGCCGGTAAGGGTTGTCATACGGGATGACAAAAGCGACAGCGCGGAAGCGATCAAGATATATCGCGACCTGATCGCAAAGCGACGCGTGCACTTGGTCTTCGGCCCTTATTCGAGTGAGATTTCCGAAGCCGTTGCGCCGGTCTTAGAAGACTCCGGATATCCGACGGTGCTTCCGGGAGCGGCGGCAGATCGCATCTGGCAGAACGGTTACACGAACGTCTTCGGTCTGTTCACGCCGGCCAGCAAGTATGCTCTCGAAATGCTCAGGCTGGCCGTGCTGTATGATCTGCGCAGGATCGCGATTGTTTATGCGGACGATGCGTTCTCGGTGGAAGTCGCGAAGGGGGCGAAGAAATGGGCCCATTTAGCCAATCGAGAGGTCGTTCTTTTCGAGGGATTCGAGAAGGGAACTCACGATCTTCACTACCTCGCCATAAAGACCAGGCAGGCCCGCGCCGATCTTCTTGTGACCGCCGGCCATTTCGACGAGTCGGTCGACATGCGACGGGCGCTCAAGGCCGAAGGATGGTACCCGCGGGCCTATTTCGCCACGATCGGGCCGACGCTCCAGAGATACGGCGAGGTCGTCAAGCAGGACGCCGAGCTCACATTCGCCCCGTCATTGTGGGAGCCCGACGAGAGCTTGGAGTTTACCGGCTCGCGGAAGTTCATCAGAGCATTCTTGCGCGATTATGGGATATTGCCTTCGTACCACGCCGCCAACGCCTATGCCGCCGGACAGGTGATCGAGGAAGTCGTCACCAATGCCAACAGTCTCGACCGGAAAAAAATCAGGCAGGCGCTGTATAAGCTTGACACCACCGTCGCAATCGGCCGCTACCAAGTGGACAGGTTCGGCGTGCCGGTCAAGCATCGTCCATTGATCATTCAGTGGCTCGACGGCAAGAAGGAGATCGTCTGGCCGGAGGAGCACCGCACGGCGCAGCCGGTATTCAGATAGGGACGGTATATTGTCTCGGTGGAAGAGCCTTGAACTCATCATTCTCGCGCCAGTCCTGGCTTTCCTGATTTTGGCGGGCGTCGGGTTCTACGTTCTGATCTCCGCGTCGATCGACGAATTTGCCGATCGCATCATCCGCGAAAACCTCTCGGCGTATGCCAGGGTCGTCGAGGAAAAGGTCGACGCCGAAATCGATCGCTGCAACGCTGAGGGTGTCGATTGTCTGGTTGACCCCCAGCGGACGTTTCACCAGGTCGCGGTGTTCGAAGGATTCGAGGATTTTGCGCGTCAGAACGAACTGGGAATCGCGGTGCACGACCTGGCGGCCGATCGCATGTTGTTCGCCGATGGCATCCCCGACGACGAAGAGTTACTTGCAGGGCTTGGCTGTGCTCAGGACGCGATGGTCGGCGGCCTGGAGGGCCGAACCTTCTTTGCGCAATGCATCGACATCAACCTGTGGCAATGGCGGATCATACTCCTGAAGGACTCCCGTGTCTTTTCTCTGCTGACATCTCGGGTTCGCACGTTTTACCTCACGGCCGGCGTCGCCGTTCTTCTGCTCGCGGGGCTACTTGCCATTTATCTTCGACGCGCCATCGCGCACCCGATCAATCAGCTCGTGGGCCGCTTTCGCGAACAGCAACCACCCGATTACAAGGGCATTACCGAGTTCGAGTTTCTCAGCGACAACATTGGTCAGATGATGCGGGAACTCGCGGCGCATCGCGACAAGCTGGAAGAACTCGTCGCGATCAGGACCGCCGAGGCCGACGAGGCCCGTACCCGCCTGACCGATGCGCTGGAAAGCATCTCCGAAGGGTTTTCCCTATACGGCACGGATGACCGTTTGGTCTTGTGCAACACGAGGTATCGTGAGGTCTTGTACCCGGGTATTTCCGACTTGGCGAGACCCGGAACGCCGTTCGAAACCATCATCCGGAGGGCGGCCGAACGTGGCCTGGTCAAAACCACCGACGGGGACAACGACGCCTGGATCAGCCAGCGACTGGCGAGGCACTGTGATCCCGGCGAACCGCATCTGCAGCAACGGAAGGACGGCCGCTGGATCCAGGTCAGCGAGCGAAAAACCGCGGATGGCGGGACCGTTGCGGTATATACGGATGTGACCGAGATCAAGCGGGCCGCGGAGCGGATGGAGGAGGAGCTGCGGGCGGCGCGTGAACTGCAGCTCTCGATCCTGCCGAAACAGTTTGCCGCGGACGGCCCGAAACGACCCCTGAGATTCGCCGCCGAGTGGCAACCAGCTGCGGAGGTGAGCGGCGATTTTTTCGGCGTGATTGAGGTCGATGACCATCGCACCGGCGTCGTCATCGGGGACGCCACCGGCCATGACGTTCGCGCCGCTTTGCTCATGGCCCGGACTTTCACGATTCTGACCGCGCTGGCGAAGCGGGGGGCGACACCTGGAACGGTTCTTGCGCAAGTCAATAACGCCCTGTGCCCGGGCAACGATTCCATGCTGTTCACGACGGTCTTTTACGGTGTGTTCGACGCGCGCACACGCCGGCTTACCTTCGCCAATGCCGGCCATAACCCGCCCTATGTTCTCCGCTCGGCCCGGTCGGTCGAGCAGTTGGCTGTCTCCGGAGACCTTGTGATGGGGATCAAGCCGGACCTGTCGTATGCGGAAGACACTGTCGACCTGGCCCGCGGTGACACATTGTTCTGTTATACCGACGGCATTCCCGAGGCCAAAAACACCTCCATGGAACAGTTCTCTGAAGCGAATCTGGAGATGGCTCTGAGCGAATGCCTCCGGCTTCCGGTCGAAGACGTCGTCGCGCATGTGACCGAAAAGGTCAACGATTTCACCGATTCCGCGCCACGGAGCGACGACGTCACCTGCATTGCCATGCAGTACATGCCGGATGATGGAACACCGCATAGTGAAGTTTCGAGGTCAGATTGACGA
>CP070634.1:3465906-3476403 GCA_020356105.1 Rhodospirillales bacterium
TCGGGTTGCGATACGATCGAGCACATGGTGTTCCACGACGCCGATTCGATCGAGAAGATCCTCGAGGCCAAGATCCCTGTCACCCCGACACTGGCGCACCGTACCGACCATGCGATCGAGATCCGCCGCGAGATCGGCACGCCGCAATTCGTGCTCGACAAGATGAAAACCATCCAGCCGAACTGCTTCGATACCTTCCAGGTCATGCACAAGGCGGGGATCAAGGTCGCCATGGGCACCGACATGGGGTACGAGCCCGGCATGGGCACCAACGCTCACGAGCTGGAGATCTATACCGACCTCGGGATGACGCCGATGGAGGCGATCATGACGACGACGCGCAACGCGGCCGAGGCGCTGGGCATGGACGAGGACATCGGCACCATCGAAGCCGGGAAGTTCGCCGATATCCTCGTCGTCGACGGCAATCCGCTGGACGACATTCGCGTCCTGCAGGAGCGCAAGAACATCCAGATCGTCATGAAGGAGGGCGACGTGTTCGTCGACCGGCGCCCCGAGGCGGCGGGCAAGGAAGTCCTCCACGCCGAACCCGACAGCTGGCACAAGATCGACGCGTGACGGCGACATGCCGAACGTCCTCGTCCTCGGCAAGATTCACCGGGCGGGGATCGACCGGCTGGCGTCGGCGAATTGCGCCATCCGGGAACTCGGGGATCACCCGGCGGATCTGACCTCGCGCGTCGGCGATGTCGACGCGATCATCGTGCGCATGACGAAGATCACCGCGGCGGTCATCGATGCGGCGCAACGGTTGCGTATCGTTGCCCGGCACGGGGTGGGATACGAGGCCGTCGACGTGCCGGCGCTGACGCGGCGCGGCATCCCGCTCGCTCTCGTCGGCGACGTGAATTCCGGCGCCGTGGCGGAGCATACGCTGGCGCTGATGCTGGGGCTCGCCAAGCGCGTGGTGGCCTACGACCGGGCGACGCGGGACGGCAATTTCGCCATCCGCGATACGTTCTCGGCGCGCGAGCTCGCCGGCAAGACCGTCCTCGTGATCGGCTTCGGGCGGATCGGCCAGGCGGTCGCGGCGCGTTGCGCCTGCTTCGGTATGTCGGTCGTCGCCGCCGACCCCTTCATGGACGCCTCGACGGTCGAGGGGGCGGGCCACGCGCATGTCTCCGATTTCCGAACGGCTCTCGACAGGGCCGATTACGTGACCGTTCATGTCCCGAAACCGCCGGGGCCGGATTACCTCATCGGCCGGAGGGAAATCGCGGCGATGAAGCCGGAGGCGGTATTGCTCAACCTCTCGCGCGGCGGCGTGGTCGACGAGGGCGCATTGCACGAGGCGCTTGTCGCGGGGCGGCTTCGCGGGGTGGCCCTCGATGTCTTCGAGGACGAGCCGCCGAAGCCGGACAACCCGCTGTTCGCGCTCGATTCCGTGATCGTCAGCCCGCACGCCGCGGCGTTCACCGAGGAATGCGCGCGCCGCATGGCGCTGGCCTGCGCCGAGAACGTGCTGGCCGCGTTCGACGGCAGGCTCGATGCGGAACTGGTCGTGAACCGCGAGGTGCTGGGCTGATCTTCCGCTTACGCGGTGCCTTCCTTTATCCGCGCGAGCAACGCGTCGGCGCCGCGCGCCAGGATTGCCGTGTCGGTGCCGACGGCGACGAACACGTAACCTTCGCGGAGCCAGTGGATCGAGTCGGCCTCGACGGCGGTGAGGATGCCGGCCGGCTTGCCCGCCTTGCGGCATTTGGCGAGGCCCTCGGCCAGCGCCTCCTTGACCTCCGGGTGTCCCGGCTGGCCGAGATATCCCATGTCGGCCGAGAGATCCGCGGGCCCGAAGAAGATTCCGTCGACGCCGTCGACAGCGGCGATCTCCTCGACACGGCCGAGCGCGGCGGTCGTCTCGATCTGCACCGTGATGCAGAGTTCCCGCTCGAATTCCTTAACGTAGCTTGCGATGCGGCCGTAACGGTTGCCGCGCTGGTTCAGCGATACGCCGCGGATGCCGCGCGGCGGATAGCGGGTCGACGCAACCGCGGCCTGGGCTTCCTCGGCCGTCTGGATCATCGGGAAGAGCAGCGAGAAGGCCCCGATATCGAGCACCCGCTTGACCACCACCGGGTCGTTCCACGGCAGTCGGACGACCGCGGCGGTCGGCGACGGGTCATACGATTGCAGCTGCGCATAGACGTCCGGAATCTCGTTGGGC
This sequence comes from Rhodospirillales bacterium, assembly GCA_020356105.1. Classification (GTDB taxonomy): domain Bacteria; phylum Pseudomonadota; class Alphaproteobacteria; order UBA8366; family JADFVY01. Next base: position 3,468,089 of record CP070634.1, read on the forward strand.
GAATGCTCCATGTCGATGACGACCCAATCGTAGCCGGAATGGGCCAGCGCCTCGGACGCGATGTTGCTGGACAGCGTGCTCCACAGGCCGATCTGCGGACGCATTTCGGCCAACGCCTGTTTGAAGGTGTTCTTCGGAAGTTCCAAGATGTTCGATGCTCCCTGTTGGAGGCGGAAATATTAAATTGAAACATATCGGTGCACCAGATAAAATTCCGTATCAAAAACGCGATGCCGGCCCCGGTGAACGACAAGAAGACGGCCAGATCGGGGGTAACGGCGCGGCGGGTGGGCCCCGGAAATCGCGGGATCGTTCACGGTCCCCGGAGGTCCGCCCGAAACGGCAAGACATGGCCAGACGGGAGGCCCAGGACGTTATCATCGTCGGAACGAGACCAGCGACCGGGTTCTTATCCGCGCAATCCACATTGCGGCAGGATCTAAAACTCTGCGATCCCGCCGGTCCGGCAAACGATTCGAGCAGCAAGGAGGCATGTTGATGAGCAAGACCAAATCGACGACAACGAAACGGCAGACAGGATTCGGCCGCAGACAGTTTCTCGCTGGCGCCGGCGCCGTCGCCGGTGCGGCGACCTTCACGACGGCGGGCAAGGTGGCGCGGGCGCAGTCCTTCCCGTCAGGGCCGGTGCAGCTCGTGGTGCCGTTCGGCACCGGCGGCGGGTCGGACCGGACGATGCGCCTGTTTGCGCCGTTTCTCTCTAAGGAGCTGGGCGTTCCCGTCAACGTCATCAACATCTCCGGCGGCGGCGGCTGGAAGGCCTGGGCCGAGATGGCGAAATGGGATCCCGAGGAGAACGACCATATCATCGGCAGCATCAATCTGCCGCATGTCCTCTCGCTGCTCGACCCGCGCATGAAACGCACGGAGACGCTCGAGTCGTTCAACTTCATCGCATGGCATTCGCTGGATCCATGCATCTGGGCGGTCCGAGAGGGCGACGAGCGCTTCCAGACGCTGCGGGCCTTCATCGACCATGTGAAGGCCAATCCGAACCAGATCGTCATGAGTACGACGGCGGTCGGCTCGGACGATCATATGGGCATCGCCTTCGCCGAGAAATTCGTCGACGGCTTCAGGGTCAAGAAGGTTTATGCCAACAGCGACGGCAAGAAGATCCAGGAGGTGATCGGCGGCCATACCGATGCGGTGGCCGGCAATGTCGGCTATTACGTGCCCTACATGCTCGACCGCAAGATGCGGGCGATCTGCGTGCTGAGCGCCGACCGCTCGCCGAACCTGCCGACCGTGCCGACCTTCGAGGAGGTCACCGGCAAGCGCAACATCTCGTTCGCCGGGCGCACCTTCGTCCTCGCCAACGGCATCGCGCAGAACAAGCAGGACATCTACCTGAACGCCATCAAGGCGGCGATGAACAATCCCGAATACATCATGAAGGAAAACGCCAACCGCAATCCACTCGCCTTCAAGGAGGGTGACGAGTTGTGGAAGGCGTTGCGGGAAGCCGAGGAACTCGTCAAATCGGTCAAGTTCTGGGAGCTTGAGCAGTAGCAGCCGCTTCCGGCCGCGGATTTCGGCGCAAACGGACTCCGCGGCCGGCTACGCTGCCGCCTGACCATTAATCGAGAGGGTTCTGAGCATGCCGAGCTACTGGGGCATCCGGATCGCCGGCGCCGTCTATATCGCGTTTTGTTTCTATGTCGGAATGCAGGCAATGGAATTTCCGGCCGGCGGCGGCACCTTCCCCCTGTTCGCCGAGGTCAGCGCCGTTCTGATTTCCGGCCTGCTCATCGCCGGCAGCCTGCGGCCAAGCGTCCGACAGTCCGACGAGCGGCTCGACCTGCGGATCACCTATTCCCGGGCCAAGCCGATGCTGCTGCTTGCCCTCTCGATCCTCTACGTGTTCGTAATCTTCGAGCTCGGCTATTTCGCATCGACGCTCCTGTTCCTGTTCGCGGCGACCTGGATGATCGGCATCCGCGACCTCAAGCCCGTTATCATTACGGCGGCCATTCTAATTCCGGCGATGTACGCGTTCTTCATCGTCTTCCTGAAGGCGCCCCTGCCGAAGGGAGCCCTGTTGTGACCGCCGCAGCGTCGATGGCTTGGCGTTCGACGCGAGGGGAGGCGTGAGCGATGTTCGGTGAAGACACCCTGATGTATCTGGCCAACGTGGTCTCGCCGGAGAACTTCACGGCGATGATCCTCGGTGTCGTAATCGGGCTGGTGATCGGGGCCATCCCGGGGCTGTCGCCGCCGATGGCGATCGCGCTGCTGATTCCGGTGTCCTTCAACATGCCGGCCGATACCGCGCTGATCCTGCTGGTGTCCTGCTTCGCAGCCGGCATCTATGGCGGCTCCTTCTCGGCGATCCTGCTGCGCGCGCCAGGCACCTCGGCCTCGGCCGCCTCCTCGATCGAAGGCTTCGAGATGACCAAGCGCGGCAGGGCGATCCAGGCGATCCGCATCTCCACCTTCGCCTCGGTGGTCGGCGGCCTGATCAGCGGCTTCGTGCTGCTTCTGCTGGCGCCGCCCTTGGCGACGGTGTCGCTTATGTTCGGCCCGTCAGAGTATTTCCTGGTCGCGATCCTCGGCCTGACGGCGATCGCCTCGGTCGCCTTCGGCTCGGTGCTGAAGGGCTTGCTGTCGGGGTTGCTCGGCCTGTTCCTGAGCACCTTCGGCATCGACGCGTATTCGGGTTTTCCGCGCTATACCTTCGATATCATCTCGTTCGAATCGGGGTTCAGCATACTGCCCGCGATCGTCGGCCTGTTCGCCTTCGCCCAAGGGCTGGAGCTGAGCGAGGGCGAGGCCAAGTCGAACATCTCCGGCGAGAAGACACTGAGCTGGAACATCTGGCCGCGGCCGTCGGAGATCTTCCACGTACGCTGGTCGCTGATCCGCGGCTGGGGCACCGGCTTGGTCATGGGCATCATCCCGGCGGCCGGTGGCAGCATCGCCCAATGGGTCGCCTATGCCTGGGAGATCCGCCGCGCCAAGCCGGGCGACCAGTTCGGCAAGGGTGAGGTCAAGGGCCTGGCCGCGACCGAGGGCTCGAACAACGGCGTTACCGGCACTTCGCTGATCCCGATGTTCGTGCTCGGCATCCCCGGCGGCATTTCCGCCGCGGTCATCCTGGGCGCCCTGATGATCCACGGCCTGCAGCCGGGCATGCGGCTGTTCACCAACAAGCCCGAGGTGATCTACACGATCATGTGGGGCTTCATCGTTGCCAATGTGCTGATGGGCTTCATCGCCGTGTTCCTGGCCCGCACCATGGCGTATCTGACGCTGTTCCCGCGCGGCATCCTCGGGCCGCTGATCATCATCTTCAGCGTCATCGGCACCTATGCCGGCACCAACAATGTCGACGACGTTTGGATCATGATGGGCTTCGGCGTGCTCGGCTATTTCATGGTCAAGCACAACTACTCGCCGGCCGGCGTGCTGCTCGGCCTGATCCTCGGGCCGATCGCCGAGAACGGGCTGCGCGATACGCTGGTGGTCTCGCACGGTTCGCCGATCACGTTCATGCTGACGCGGCCGATCTCGGTCGCCATCATCGTGCTGATCATCGCCGCGCTGTACTTCTCGTTCCGCCCGAAGCCGTGGGAGGAATCGGAGACCGACGAGGTCAAGGAGCCGGCCCGCATCGACGACTGAGCCGGGCCGCCAGGGAGGCGCGATCACGATGCTGTTCCGATGCGCGGCGCATGCGCCAGCGACCGAGGCCGGCGGGGCCCGAACAGTGTCCCGCGGCGGCCGGACGCTGACCGTCGATATCCACTGTCACTGCAACTGCGCCGCCGTCGCGGCCGAGATGAGCGAGGAGGCGGCGCGGGCCGGCCACGCGGCGCTCGCCTATGGCAACGCGCTGACCCGCGAGGTCAACGAGAAGCAGCTCGCCGCGATCGCGCCGAAGATGGATTCGGTCGCAGAGCGCCTCGCCGACATGGACCGCATGGGCGTCGACGTGCAGGCGATCTCGCTGCCGCCCTACCAGCTCTACTACTGGGCCGAGCCCGGGCTCGGCCGGGACGTCGCGCGCCGGCTCAACGAGTTCCTCGTCGAGACCGCGGCGACGGCGCCGGACCGCCTCGTTGCGCTGGGGACGATCCCGCTGCAGCATCCCGAATTCGCCGTTGCCGAGCTCGAGCACTGCGTGCAGGAGCTCGGCATGCGCGGGGTCGAGATCCTCACGCATGTCAACGGTGTGGAGCTGTCGCGCGCCGGGCTCGATCCGGTGTTCGCCAGGGCGGAGGAGCTGGGCGCGCTGATCTTCATTCACCCCGACGGCTTCACCCACGGCGCACGGTTCCAGGAGCACTATTTCCTCAACCTCGTCGGCCATCCGATCGAAAACACGCTGGCGATCGGCCATCTCGTGTTCGACGGGGTGCTCGACCGCTATCCGGGACTGAAGGTCTGCGTCGCCCATGGTGGCGGCTACGCGCCGGCCTATGCGGGGCGCTTCGATCACGGCTGGGGCGCCCGGCCCGACTGCCGCGAGCACATCACGGAGCCGCCGAGCAGCTACATGAAGAAGCTCTATTTCGACACCATGGTGTTTGCGCCGGACCAGCTGGAATTCCTGATCAGGAAATACGGCGCCGACCACATCCTCCTCGGCACCGACTACCCTTACGACATGGGCGAGGACGATCCGGTCGGGCTGGTCGGCCGCGTCGACGGCCTGAGCGACGAGGAGCGCGCCGCGGTCTGCGGCCTCAACGCCGCGCGGCTGCTGAAGATCGGGGAGTGAGCGAGGGGCGTGTTCTGCGCACTTGCGCCTCATCCTGAGCCTGTCGAAAGGCGCGCCTCCTCAGGGTGAGGTTGCTCAAGATCTTCCTCATGCTGAGGAGCGGCCGAAGGCTGCGTCTCGAAGTATGAGGCAGATCGCCGACCGCCTCGCAATGACGGCGACAAAGGGAAGGAGACGACCATGTCCGAGGACAGCGCCTTCGACCACGCCTTCAAGGCGATCCACGATGCCGAGCTGCCGTGGAGCGGCGAGGCCGCGCGCGACCTCCTGACCCTGCCGGAGGGTGTCGAGGCCAAGGTGTTCGCCTACGATAAGGCGATGAAACGGGTCGACATGAAGGTGAGATTCCCGCCCGGCTATGTCGAGCCGCGGCACAGCCACAAGAGCTGGCATTCGATCGTCGTGCTGAAGGGCCGGATGTGCGTTGCCGGCAAGGATCTGCGGCCCGGCGACTACGTGTTCGGTTGGGACGAGCCGCACGGCCCCTACGAGTATCCGGACGGCTGCGAGGTCTTCGTCGTCTTCATGGGCGAGGGCACGGCGCACGACTGGGACGCCGAGGAGCACCGGGCGCACGAGACCGAATGGGACGCGGAGACGGCGGCCGGGCGCGAAGGCATCGCGGCCCGGAAGGCAACGCGACGGGGGTAGGGGAATAGGCTAGAAGGGCTGGCCGCTGCCTCGCGCATGTCCGCGCATGCAAGGGAAGCGGTCGTCGCGGTCCGCGGCACGTGACGGTTGGTTCTAGCCATCACCCGACATTCGTTAATTCTTTCGCTGATTCCAAAAAGAGCCCTCTCCAGACCTTGGTGTCTCGTGAAGCATTTGGACGCGGTGTGCGGCAAGCGGACATTGATTTAAAAGACTCAGGGCGCACTCGCGCCCTGAGTTAGCATTGAAAACTCAGAGTGCAGTCCGGCCCTTTCCAGACTCACCCGGCTTTACGCGCATTTCAGGAGCCGGCCGATAGGTTTGATCGGTTGCTGGCACTGTGGTGTTTTTGTACAGCTCACCGTCTTTCATTATGAGCTGCAACTTATCCTCATTTTCGATGATTTTTATATCTTTGGTCGGATCGCCGTCCCACAACAGAATATCCGCATAGGCGCCCTCTTTGATTACACCCAATGGTCCCTCACGATAAGGGTTTCTGGCTGGTCCAGACATTTCAAGGACTATTCCTGCATTTCCCGTAGCATGGCGCAGCGCCTCAATCGGAGTGAACTCGAACAACTCCACCTCGATGGTGATGTTTTTCTTCGTGATAGGCCACTGCTCGGCGAACATGTCGGAACCGCTGATGATAAAGACATCGTGCTCGCGGGCCCATTTCACCATTTGCAGAGTCCCGGTATGAACCGACTTCGCTTTGCGAATCTGCTCAGGCGTATACCACGGTACACTTTCGGGATTTGCAAAGGCAACTCCCGCCATGTAGCCCTGCAACGACAGGATGATATCTTCATCGGCCATCCGTTTGATGGTTCCTTCCGATACCAGGAAGTTATGCTCTATGACTTTGACTCCTGCATCAATCGCGCGGTTGACCGCATCGTCACGGTAGGCATGGGCAGCGACATAGGTTTTCTGGTCTTCTGCGATGGCAACTGCCGCTTTCATCTCATCCAACGTAAGACTGATGACTTCAAGGGGGTCAAACTCTGTCGATACGCCTCCACCCGGCATGACTTTCAGGAAAGCCGCACCTTTTCGAAAGTTCCATCGTGCTTGCTTGATGACTTCGTCTACCGTGCTGGTAGTCGCGAGGTTCCCCATCAACACCGATTCATCCTGACCGAGGTGCTGGTTCCAACCACCAACATCTCCATGGCCGCCAAGAGGCCCGATAGGCGGGCCCGCTGAATATATCCGTGGCCCCGTGATCCAGCCCATTCTCACGCCCTTGGCCAGCCCGAGGGAATTGCCCCCGATATCCCTCACGGTCGTGACGCCTTTCATCAAGAGGTGGGCATACATGTTCTGGGCAGCGATGGCACCGGCAGTGGCGAAATCTATCTCCTCGCCCGTCGAAAACAATCCGGATGGTCCGCCCAACATCAGGTGCTGGTGCATATCGATGAATCCAGGAGTCATTGTGCGACCAGCGCCATCGATCACGATCGCGTTGTCCCCAGCCTTCAAGCCGTTACCGATTTGCTTGATCAGTTTGCCTTCAACGAGCACATCCTGGGCCTCTATCAGCGTATCGCTGACGCCGTCGAAGATGCTGACATTTGTTATGAGGACTTGCCCGTTTTGGCCGTCTGCAGCGGCTGCGAGCGATGACGTCATCATTGTGAGAATTGCGGCAAAGATCGTACTAGTCGATAGCCTCATTCTTTATCCCTCCTTGTCCGGTGCCCAACCGAAACGCGCCGACAGTCATGCTGCCGTTCATTCCCTCGGCCCGCGTCGCTTGCGCGAAACGCCTGTTTTTGACTATGAGGGAAACGGGCAAAGCGAACCTGTCATTCGGAAACAGCGCGAGAGAAATTTGCGCAAAAATGACGTGTCGAGATATTATTTTCCCCGCGGCGGCTTGAATTGACCGACAGATGGCGCAACCTGCGAGGGTCGATTGACACAGGAGTAGGCATGACGAAGCGTCTTCCGCTCGCGAAGCTGAGTTTGTTGCGTCCCCTGGTCGCAGCGCTCAGTGATCGTGGCGTCGACCCCGAGGCCGTGCTCGACAGAGTAGGTCTGACAGAAGACGCGGTAGCACGCGGCACCGATGATGTGCATATCATGGTGGTCCACCATTTCCTCGAGGCTTGCGCCGAAGCGGCCGAGGATGCGACTTTCTGCGCTGCCGTCGCAGCGCGCCTGGACCCTACAGGCTGGCCCATGATCGAAACCGCCCTCGCTGCCGGGGGATCGCTGGCCGACTTTCTTGCGACCTATGTCAGCAGGGCGAACGAGGTCGCGAGCTCAGTGGAGGCTTATCTGGAAATCCGCGGAGATCAGGCAATCTTCGGTGAAAACCGGCTCTTTCGCCCGACGATCCTGCCGGCACAAAACGATGGTTTCATGGTCGGCCTCAGCGTGGCAATTCTCAGCCGCGCCCTGGGCGACCGGTTCGTATCCAGTCAAGTGAAGCTAATTCTTTGCGATCCGGCCGTACTCCCTGCCGGTATGTCAGATTTTACTTGTCTGAAAGGTGACCAGATGGGCTTCCGTGTGAAGTTTCCTTCCGGATGGCTTTCTCTGCCTGTTACTCGCCATGCTGCGGGCGCTTTTGTCGGAGCGCGCGACCAACTCAAGGGTGTGAGCCTCTTTCTCGCAGATTTCCGCGCTCTGATCGCGAGTCGGATTGGCAAAGGCGGTCTCAGTGCCAATGACGCAGCTTTCCTCGTCTCGATGAGCCGATCAACCTTGGCCCGGCGTCTGGCCAGGGAAGGGACCAGCATTTCGGACGAGATCCGGTCGGCCAAGATCGCATTTGCAAAAGAACGTTTGCGGGCGAGCGATGAACCGGTGGACGAAATTGCCGCCGCTCTCGGCTACTCCGACCCGTCAAACTTCTCACGCGCGTTCCGTGAGGCCGAGGGAACGAGCCCGCGTGCGTTCCGGTCGA
>CP070634.1:3476503-3521285 GCA_020356105.1 Rhodospirillales bacterium
CCGACCCGGGTGTAGCTGTTCCAGTCGCGCCACGCCTCGCGGATTTGCTCTTTCTGTCGATAGTCCCGGGCCAGATAGTTTGCGTTGACCGGGGGTTCGATCCGATCGGCATAGTCATCGATTTGCGGCAGAATGGCGAGAACCGCCGCGGCGACGATACCCGCTGTCCCCAGCGCGCGCTGCACCGACCAGACATAGGCGACGCCCGCCAGTAGAACCAGGACGGCCGGAACGGTGACAGAGAATGCGTAGCTCGTTGCCTCCATGAGCAGAATTGCCGCCATGCAGCCGACGGCCGCGCCGATCAGGTCGGAGGCATACAGCCGGCCGTACCAGCGGGTGTCAGTGGTGGTAAACAACAGAGCCAGCAGGGCTCCGAACAGGAAATAGGGCAGGCTGAGGCCGATACCGATGACGAACGCGGTCTTCAGCCCATGCGCGATGCCGGCAACCAGAACGCCCTTCAGACCGTCGGCCCGGCCGGCCGCCGCGACGATGGAATTCAGCAGGGCTTTCTGATCCGCGGCGAGGAAATGTGCATGCACCAGCAAGACGGCGATAACGGCGCAAAGCCAGAACAGCAGAATCTCCCGGCGGATCGGCAGGGCGCGAACGTCGAACAGGCTCAGCAGTGAACTGGCGCCGCTGAGTCCGAGCATCGCCAGTGCAATGGCGAGGTAGATGAGGCTCGGCCCGACCACGAAGTTGATCGTTCGCACGGTGTTGATCTCGAACGCCAGCAACGCCAAAGCTACGAGGAACGTTCCTGCGAACACACCGGCCCGGTCGATCGCGCTGCCGAAACCGGCGGAGTTCAACGAGATGGCTGTCATGCGCCCCCGGACGGAAGTCGGTCGCCTGTGTCACGCGCCCGAAACGGGGCGGGTCCCGACCGGTTATAGGCGGAAACGGTTAATGAACCGTTGTGCCGGTGCGGGACAGGGCCGGGACACGCAGTCTACTGGGGAAGAAGGACGATCTTGGCGGCCGCGCTGCGGCCGGCGTCGAGATCCTGAAACGCGGCGGGACCCTCGTCCAGCGGCCGGCGCTCGATCCACTTGAGGTCCCCGAGAACGCCGCGGTACAGGGCATCGGCGGAGGCCCGCAAATCGGCGGTCGTGTATGTATAGACGCCAAGAAAGCTGAGTTCGGACAGGGTGATCTTGCGCACGTCGAGTTCGCCCGACGAGTCCTGCAGGCCGATATGGACGACGACGCCCCCCGGGCGGGCGGCGTGGATCGCCAACTGACGGGTCCGGGCACTCCCTACGCAATCGAACACGACATCCGCGAGCCGCTCTTCGGGCGCCGCCTCCGTCGGATCGAAGCAGTGAATCCGCTCATCCTGCGCGGTCGCGCGTCGCAACGGATTGGTCTCGGCCAGGACAAGCGTCCGGATGCCGCGCGCGCGCAGCACCAGGGCGGTCAGCAGCCCCACCGCGCCACCGCCGATCACCAGCGCATCGCACTCGGCCAGGGACCGCCGGCAGGCCCGCTCGGCGAGGTCCACCGCATGCCACGCCGTCGCAGTCGGCTCCGTCAGGGCCGCATCGGACGGGTTCATATCGGCCGGAAGATCGACCAGACAGTGTTCCGGGATCGACACAAACTGGGCGTAGGCGCCGGGGCGGGTCATGCCGATCATGGTTCGGTTTTCGCACAGATTGCTGCGCCCGGTCAGGCAGTAGACGCAGCGGCCGCAGATGATCAGGGGGTTCATCGTGACGCGCCGACCGATGCCGCTGCCCGATACCACTTCGCCCGCGGCCTCGTGCCCCAGGATCAAAGGCGGCACGCGGCGCGGATCATGCCCGTGCCAGGCATGCATGTCCGAGCCGCAGATCCCGACCGCGTCGATCCGCACGAGCGCCTCCCCTGCCGCCGGGACAGGATCCGGTTCCTCACGATATTCGAGTGTGACGGGCGCGGTGTAGACGAGTGCCTTCATGAGTCTGGTTCCCGGTTGCCGCTATTTGGCGGTGAATCCGCCATCGACGAAGATCACCTGGCCGGTGATGTAGTCGGAGGCCGGCGCGGCGAGGAAGACGGCCGGGCCGTCGATGTCGCTCAGCTCCCCGTTGCGGCCAATCGCCGTTTGAGCTGCCAGCTTTTCCAGCGTCGCCGGGTCGCCGAACAGCGGCGCCGTCAGCTCTGTCGGGAAGAAGCCGGGGGCAAGGGCATTGCAGGTAATGCCGAACCGAGACCAGGCCTCGGCCATGGCGCGGGTCAACTGGACGATCCCGCCCTTCGAGGCACCGTAGGCGATGCCGTTCGCGAAAGCACGGCAGGACTGCAGCGAGGCGAGGTTGACGATCTTGCCCCATCGCCTCGCCTTCATGCCGGGCAACAGGGCCCGTGCCAGGAAGAACGGCGCCGTCAGGTTGAGGGACAGCGTCCTGTTCCAGGAGTCGATCGTCACCTCCGCCGGCGGCTGTCGCAGGTTTACCCCGGCCGCGTTGACCAGGATGTCCGGGGCGCCGAACGGCCGCGCGGCGTCCTCGGCCATGCCGTCGATCGCGCTCGTATCGCCGACATCCGCGACGAGACAGGCGGCGCGAGCGCCAACGGCCTCGATCTCGCCACTGGCCTCCTCCAGCAGCTCGGCGCGCCGCGCAACAAGAACCACGGCGGCGCCGGCCCGCGCCAGTGCGAGGCCGATGCGTCGCCCGAGACCCGAGCTGCCGCCGGTGACCAAGGCGACGTGACCGGCAAGATCGAACGGGTCGCCCGATGTGGTCATGCGGCCTCGGTATCGAAGTCCGCGTCGGGGAAGTATTTGCGCAGCCGGTCGTCGCCCGTGCGGGCATGTCCCTCCATGCCTTCGAGGCGGGAGATCCGCGCGGTGACGGCGGCAACGTCGCGGTTGGCCTCGCGGCTCATGCGCTGGAAGGTCACCGTCTTGATGAACTTGCCGACCGACAGCCCCCCGGTATAACGGGCGGCACCCTTGGTGGGCAGGATGTGGTTGGTGCCGCTGCATTTGTCACCGAAGGCGACGGTCGTTTCCTCGCCGACGAACAGCGAGCCGTAATTGCGCAGCCGGCCCAGCCACCATTCGAGATCCTCGGCCTGGACCTCGAGATGCTCGGCGGCGTAGGTATCGGAGACATCGGCCGCCGCCTCGCGGCTGTCGCAGAGCACCACCTCGCCATAATCGCGCCAAGCAGCGGTGGCTGCGTTGCGCTGGACCTCGGGCAGTTTTGCAATCAGCCCGTCCATCCGGGCCAGCACCGCATCCGCGAGGCCGCGATCGAGCGCAATCAGCCACGCCGGCGAATCGGGGCCATGCTCGGCCTGACCGACGAGGTCGGAGGCGACGATGTCGGGGTCGGCCGTCGCATCGGCGATGATGGCGATCTCGGTCGGGCCGGCGAACAGGTCGATGCCGACGCGGCCGAACAGCAGGCGCTTGGCCTCGGCAACGAAGCGATTTCCCGGGCCGACGAGGATGTCAGCCGGATGGCCGGTGAACAGGCCGAAGGCCATGGCGGCGATACCCTGAACGCCGCCCAGCGCGAGGATCGTATCGGCGCCGCACAGATCGGCCGTATAGAGGATCGCCGGCGGTACGCCCTGGTCCTTCTGGGCGACCGAACAGGCGATCACGTTATCGACTCCCGCGACCTTGGCCGTGGTCACGCTCATGATCGCCGAGGCGACATGCGCATAGCGCCCGCCGGGGATGTAGCATCCGGCGGTCTTGACCGGGATCAGCTTCTGGCCGGCGTACAAGCCCGGCGACAATTCAGTCTCGAACTCGGTCATGCTGGCCCGTTGCGCCTCGGCGAACTTGCGCACCCTCTCATGCGCGAATTTCAGGTCGTCCCGCAGCCGTTGCGGCACCTTTTCTGCAGCGGCGGCGATCTCGTCTCGCGAAACCAAGATGTCGCCGGTCCAGCCGTCGAGCTTGGCGGCATAGTGGCGGACCCGGTCCTCGCCGCCAGACTCGATATCGGCCAGCATCTCGGCGACGATGCGGCGGGTGTCCTCCTCGCCGGTAGCGGGGGTTTTCTGGGCTTTCTTGAGATATTCGACAGCCATGGTCTTAAATCCTCTATGGGACGGGCTACCGGAGGTTTTCCGGGATCGCCCAGAGTGAGATTTCGGGAATGAAGGCCAGCAGCAGCACCACCATGAGCATGGACAGCACATAGGGCACGGCGCGGCGCGCGATGCCGAGCACCGACTGCTTGGTCAGGCCAGACAGCACGAACAGGTTGAGTCCCAGCGGCGGCGTGATGAAACCGACGCCGAGCGAGGTCACCATGAAGATGCAGAACTGGATGTCGTTCATACCGATCTCCTGCGCCAGCGGCAGCATGATCGGTGACAGGATGACGATGTTCGGCGTCGTCTCCATGACGCAGCCGGCCGCGATGAAGATGCCGAGCATCATCAGCGTGATCAGCACCGGCTCGTCGGTTACGGCGGTGATGCCCTGCACGAAGGTCTGCGGCACTTCCAGCGCGGCGAGCACCTGCGCCAGCGGCAGCGCGAAGGCGATAATCGGCACGATCACGCCGTTCACCTTGGCCGAGCTTTCCAGCATCTTGGGAAAATCCGCCAGGGTCAGCGTGCCCTGCAGCATGCCGATGGCGATGGTGGTGACGACTGCGACGGCGGCCGCCTCGGTCGGCGTGAAGATGCCGGAATAAATGCCGCCGAGGATGATGAACGGGATCATCAGGGCGTATTTGCCGTCCCACACCGCACGGCCCCAACGGGCTAAGGAGAAGCTCGCGCGACTGTGTTCGTAGCCCCGGCGGCGGTTGATGACGATGTTGGTGATCATGATCGAGACCATGATCATGATGCCGGGCACCGCCGCGGCCAGGAACAGGGTCGAGGCCGAGATGCCAAGCACCAGGCCGATGATGATATAGGCGATGGAGGGCGGGATCAGAATCCCCGTGCAGGCGCCCGAGGCGACAAGCGCGCAGGCATAGGGCAGCGGATAGCCGCTCTCGGTCAGGCGCTTGACGGTGATACGCCCCACCGCCGCGGCACCCGCGGCATCGGACCCGGAAATGCAGGCGAAGAAGCCGCAGCCCAGCACGGTCGAGGTGCCGAGCCCGGTGCGCAGGCTGCCCATCGTCGCCTCGGCGACGTCGAGCAGCTTGTTGGACAGGCCGGAGCGCACCAGCACGTCGCCGGTCAGGATGAACAGCGGAATGGCGATCAGCGCGAACGCATCGATGCCCGAGAACAGCGCCTCGCCGAACAGGGTCAGCGGCAGCACCTCGGTCGAGACCAGCAGCGCGATGGCGCAGATGCCGAGCGACACCCAGACCGGCACAGCCATGGCGAACAGCAGCACCATGAGGAGCAACGGCAGGCCGATCGCCCAGCCGAGCTCGGTCGAGGCCTCCGGGATCCCATACATGTTGTACATCGCGGGCGCCCCCTAATCGAACAGCTTCTCGCCCGTATAGGGCGGCCGCCCGGCGCGCAGATCCGCGATGTCGCGGACGATCGACTGTACCAGGCGGATCATCACGAGAGTAAAGCCGAGCGGGACCGCAGCGAGGAACCAGACACGCACGATGCGCAGGCCGTCGGTCACGTTGCCGAACTTCCACGACACCAGCACCGGGTCCATCGACCAGTAGATCGCGAAGCAGGCCAGAATCGCGGTCAGTATGTCGGCGAGCAGGTAAAAGACCGCGACGCCGCGCGGCGGCAGGTAATGCAGCAGCACGTCGATGCGGATGTGGGCGCGCTCCTTGACCGCCACGGCGGCACCGATCCACACCAGGTAGATGAACGCGTAGCGCGCCGTTTCCTCGCCCCAGACCGAGGAGTAGAGCAGCACGAAGCGCCGCACCACCTCAATGAAGATGACGAGGACGATGAAGGCATAAAGGAACAGCAGGAGAACGCGCTCCCCGTTCCGGTCCAGTTTTCGCAAGAGATCGAGCATAGAGATCCTTCCGAGCGATTCGCTGGCAAAAGTGGGACGCCCAACCCTGCAAAGGTCCGCCAGGTGGCCTCATCCTTCGACTGTCTCAGGATGAGGGTCTTCAGCCTCTACCCACACTCTCCTCATCCTGAGCCTGTCGATGGATGTGTCGGTGCGGGAGCCGCCGCGTGCCCAAGCGGCTGGCGCCAAGAAACGGGGAGATGCCGCGGCAGCGGCATCTCCCGCCATTCGGTCCTAGACGTCGTGGACGATATATTTGCTCTGCGTATTCGCGGCCTCGTACAGCTTGTCGAAGGTCGCGATCGATCCGCCGAGCTGGACCTTCCACTCGTCCCATTCCTTGCGCTGCTGGCCGGCCGCCTCGACCCAGGCGGCGTATTCGTCCTTGGTCAGCGAGTGGAACTTGACGCCGGCCTTGGCCATTTCGGCCATCGCGAACGCACGGGATGCTGGCACCTGGGCCAGATTCTGCTGGAAGGTGACCTCACTGGCGAAGTCGATGCCCTCCTGCACATCCTTGGGCAGGCCATTGAACCATTCCAGATTGCACGAATAGACCTGGCTGTCCGGCACCGACCGGTTGAAGGTGACCCAGGACAGGATGTCCTTGAATCCGAATGCGTACAGCGCCTCGACCGCAGGGTCCAGCGCATCGGCTACGCCCTGCTTGATCGCCGACGGCGTCTCGCCCCAGGCGACCGGCGTCGGGTTGGCCCCGAGCAGGCGGTAGAACTGCTGCAGGATCTTCGAGCCCGGAACCCGGAACTTGATACCCTGAAGGTCGGCCGGGGTGCGAAACGGCTCGTCGCTGAGACCGCGCCGCTTGGCCGCAGTGCGCGGGTCGATGCAGAAATAGAACAGCGGCTTGAAGCCCTTGGCGCGGACGCGGCTGTTGACCTCCTGATCCCAGACGCCGGATGTCACGAGGTTGACGAAGCGCTGGTTCTCGCCGCACCAGTAAGGCAGGTTTATAAGATCAACCGCAGGCGCAAAGGGCGCGAAATTCGACAACGAATGCTGCGCCGCCTGGATCGTGTTGGCCTGGACCTTCTCGACCAGCTTGGTGCCGACGCCCAGCGATCCGCCCGGGGCCAGCTTCACGTAGACCTGGCCGTTGGTGAGGTTCTGGATGTTCTCCTTCAGGTTCAGCTGCATGATCGGATAGGAGCGGGTGGTGCCGATCTTGTACGCGGTGCCGATCGTCATCGTGTACTTGGCGACCTTCTGGCGCTCCTGCTCCTCGGCCCGGGTCTGCGCCGCTGCCGGCTTGCCCAGCGTCCCGGCCCCGGCCGCGACCACCGCGGTGGTAAAGCCGAACTTCGCGGCGGTGCGCATGAAGCCGCGCCGGTCCTGGTCCTGCATCGGCTTCAGGAGGGGGGTGGTGTCGTCTTTGCGATCGGTCATCGTTCCGGTTCTCCCTGTGAGGTTCGTGTGGCTGTCAACTGTCGTCGCCAGATTGTGTCCGCTCTCGCCTGAGGGCCGCCAGCATGAGAAAGACGGCCGAGACGAGGAGCAGCAGAAATTCGGGAACGTCGCCCAGCAGGAACGGCAGGTCCCATCCGAACTGGATGCCGGCCTTGCCGAGAAGGACATTGAGGATAAACAGTCCGAAGAGGACGATGAAGACAGCGAGATAGATGTTTCCGCGCTGCTTGGCGGAATTGCCGTGACCTGTATCGTCCTGTCCTGGCCGCGTCATGCGTGGCCTCCCGGTTCATGCCCGTATCGGGCAGCGCACTCTCATCTCCATTAGAAATAATGCATGAAAGCGCTTTCATTTATTGCGCAGAGTTAACGGAAAACCGGCACCCTCTGTCAACAGAAAATTCATGGTCGCACTGGAACAGATCGGGAATAAAACACGCAATATATTGTTTTCTTTTAATAATTTTTCTTCTTGCTCCGGCCGGCACTTAAGCGCAGGCTAGATTGATGCAGCCGCGCCCCAAGAGAAAGCGATTTCATCTGCCGTCGCAGCCGGTCAAGCTCGCCGATGTCGCGGCGCTGGCCGGCGTATCGCCCGCGACAGCCAGTCGCGCCCTGAACACACCCGACAAAGTCGGCGAGGCCATGCTCGAACGGGTGCGCACCGCCGCCGCTGCGCTCGGTTACGTGCCGGACGCCGCGGCGCGGGCCCTCGCCTCGCGCCGCTCTCGCACGATCGGCGCGGTGGTGCCGACACTCGACAACCCGATCTTCGCCACCGGCGTGCAGCGGCTCGAATCGCGGCTCAACGAACGCGGCTACGCGCTGGTCGTGGCCAGTTCCGATTACCGGATCGACAAGGAGCTGCGTCAGGCCACGATTCTCCTGGAGCGAGGCGTCGAGGGGCTGATGCTGATGGGCACGGCGCATCACCCGTCGCTGTATGCGCTGCTAGAGACTCGCGGCGTACCGCACATCAACACCTGGGTCGACGAGGGCGACAAGGAACATCCCTGCATCGGTTTCGACAATGTCGAGACGGCGGTGCGGCTGACCAATTACCTTCTGGATCTGGGGCACCGGCGTTTCGCCATGATCGCCGGCATCGCCGAGGGCAACGACCGCGCGGCGGCCCGCGTCGTCGGGGTCCGCGAGGCGCTGGCCCGGCGCGGCCTGCGGCTGGAGGATAGCCGGCTCATCGAGGAGCCCTATGGCGTCGCCGAGGGGCGCGACGGGCTGCGCGCGGTAATGGCGGGTCATCCGGATGAGAGGCCGACAGCGGTGATCTGCGGCAATGACCTGCTCGCCTTCGGCGCGATCTTCGAGGCGGCGGCGATGGGCCTCGACGTCCCCGGCTATCTCTCGGTCGTCGGCTTCGACGATACGGAGCTGTCGAGCCACATTCCGCCGGGGCTGACCACCATGCACGTGCCGTCGGGCGAGATGGGCACGCTCGCCGCCGACTACCTCGTCAACCGCATCGAGGGCAAGCCGGCCCGCCACCGCAGCCGCGTCGAGGTTCGCCTAGTCGTGCGCGGCTCGACGGCGCCGCCGTGCAAACCGGATTGACCGCCATGGCGACCGCGGACAAGGAACATTTTGGCTTCGCCCTGCCGCATGACCCGCCGATCCCTTACATGCCGCGCATCCGCGACTATTACCGGGCGCTCGGCTACGGCAGGCCCTACGAATGGGCGCATTACGCCGAGGTCCCGTTCCAGCCGCTGGAAAAGCCGCTGTCCCGATGCCGCCTTGCGATTGTGACCACGGCCGCCCCGTTCCAGCCCGACAAGGGCGATCAGGTGCCGGGCGCGCCATACAACGCGGCGGCCAAGTTCTACAGGGTGTATTCGGGCGATGCGGCAGAAGACCACGATTTGCGCATATCCCATGTCGCCATCGACCGCGCGCACACGACGGCGGAGGATCCGGGAACGTATTTCCCCCTGCCCGCCCTGCGCCGCGCGGCGGCGGCCGGACACATCGGCGCGGTCGCCCCGCTCTTTCACGGCATCCCGACCAATCGCAGCCATCGGGTAACGCTGGAGAGGGACTGCCCGGACCTTCTCGCCCGCTGCAAGACGGACGCAGTGGACGCGGCAATCCTCGTCGCCAATTGTCCGGTCTGCCACCAGACCGTGAGCCTTGCGGCGCGGATGCTGGAGGCGGCGGGCATCGCTACCGTCGTCATGGGCTGCGCCAAGGACATCGTCGAGCATGTCGGCGTCCCGCGCCTGCTGTTCTCCGACTTTCCGCTCGGCAACGCGGCCGGCCGGCCGAACGACCCGAAGTCGCAGGATTTCACGCTGGACCTGGCGCTGCGCCTGCTGGAGGCCGCGCCCGCGCCGCGCACCACGGTGCAGTCGCCGTTGCGCTGGCCGGGCGATCCGGCCTGGAAGCGCGACTACTGCAACATTGACCGCCTGTCGCCCGAGGAGATCGCCCGCCGCCGCGCCGCGTTCGACGAGCAGAAGGAAACCGCCCGGGCGCTGCGCGAGGAAGCCGGCGTGACAAGGCGCGGCACGGAGCAGGGTTAGGCGGGGCCCAAAGGGGCCATGTTGCGGCACGCGCTTCCGCGCCCCCCAATCTTCGCGAACCGTCGGCTCGCGAACCTGGCTCGCTGTTCTCCGCAGTCAGCATTGTCGCTGTTGCGTGCCGGCCTATGGTATGGAGTTTGCGCCGCCTTCTATCGCCCGGCGAATACGCGCGGCGAAGGGCGGCGGGCAGAAGACCGACAGGGTCTGGCCTCCGCCGGCGATCCGCATCCGCCAGCCCTGCTGGCGAACCGCATCGATGTCTTCGAGACGAAGCGTCTCCGGCTCGTCCCAGCCGAGGCGGCGGCGCAGAGCGATGCGCCGGTCGGTGATCTGGAGCAGCGGCGGCATGGCCAGCACCGCGAACTGCAGCACCGCGCCGACGAAAAGCGCCATGACGATGATCGCGGCGAGCGTGACCTGTCGGTCGTGGGTCGGCCGCGTTGCGATCTCCTGCGCGGCGGTCAGGACGATCGCGAGCTCGATCAGCAGGATCGCGGCAACGATCAGGAGGTCCACCCAGCCCGGCGCATGCCGCAGCCTCTCGGTCTCGCCCGGTTCGAGTTCGAATTCCGCCATCCCGCCCCAACACGCCTACCAGTAGCTGAGCGCCCCTTCGAACATCCTGTGCAAATGCTCGGCGCCGATCTCCATCGGCGCATTCTTCAAGAGCCGTTGCTGCGGCAGGGTGCCCTCGATCAACGCGTCGATGTCGGCCGCGCCATAGCCGACGCCGCCGATACCGTTGGGGATGCCGGTCGGCTTCATCAGCTCGATGATGCGCGCGCCGACCACCTCGCCGGCGTCCGGTTCGCCGGCGCCGCGGATATCGGCACCGAGACATTCGGCGCCCTCGATATGCCGGTCGGGGCAGGCCGCCGCGGTGTTACGGAACACTGACGGCGCGTTGACGATGACGCTCATCCCGTGCGGGATGATCGGCTCCTCGTCGGGATAGCCCTCGGGCCGGTAGTCTCTGACCAGCCCGGCCACCGCATAGGCCATGCCGTGCGGCACGTGGACGCCGGAATTGCCGAAGGCGATGCCGGCCAGGGTCGAGGCCCACATAAGCCCCTCGCGCGCCTCGTGGTCGGCGGCGTCGGTGACCGCCCGGACCATGTACTTGCCGGCCAGCCGAAGCGCCTCGCGGCAGCCGAGGTCCGACCACGGGTTGGCGCCCTGGCTCATCGGCCGTTCCGCCGGCGTACGCGAACGCGTACGACGGGTGAACGGCATCGCCGTATAGGATTCCAGGGCGTGGCTGAGGACGTCGAAGGCGCTGCATGCGACGACGTTGGCCGGCAGCGTATGGGTCGTCAGCGGGTCGATCAACGCCAGCGTCGGCCTCAGATAACGCGAGGCGATGCCGGTCTTGGCCTTCATCGCCAAGAGGTCGAACACCGCGATGCCGGTGCATTCCGAGCCGGTGCCCGAGGTCGTCGGGCAGGCGATATGCGGTTTCAGCCGGCCGGGCACAGGCCGCCCCTCGCCGACCGGAGCGTTGACGTAGGCCAGGAACTCGGCCGGGTAGGTCGCGTACAGGCTGGCCGCCTTGGCGGTGTCGATCACCGAGCCGCCGCCGACCGAGATGAAGCCGTCGACCTTTGCCTCCTCGGCGAATGTCGTCGCCGCCTTGAAGGAGTCGTCGGTCGGCTCGACCCTGACTTCGTCGTAATAGGCGACGTCGATGCCGGCCTCGGCCAGCGCGTTCTTTACGATCGCCACGTGTTCGAGTGCCGCCAGCCGCTTGTCGGTGAACAGTGCGATCCGCTTGATGCCGAGAGCCTTCGCCTGCTCGCCTGCCTCGCGCAGCGCGCCCGGCCCATAGGCGATCGACGAGACGTCGACCGAAAAGACGTCCTCGCCGCCCTCGGTGGCGGCGAAATAGTGGTGACAGCAGCCCATTGTCGTCTCCGTTGCTTCGGCGGTCACGCAGCCGACCTGCGGCCCGTCGATAATAAACGCGCCTTCACGCGAACTGGCAACAGCAAGATCAGGACTGCGCGTCCTCGCGTATCATGTCAGATGCCTTCTCGCCGATCATGATGGCCGGGGCATTGGTATTGCCCGAAACGAGGTTTGGCATGATCGAGGCGTCGACCACGCGAAGGCCTTCCATCCCGTGCAGCCGCAGCCGCGGGTCGACCACGGCCAGGGGATCGATGCCCATCTTGCAGGTGCCGACTGGATGGTAGATTGTCTGGCTGCGGTCGCGGGCATATTCCAGAAGCTCCGCGTCGGTCTGCACGTCCGGTCCCGGTTCGTGTTCCGCGGCGATTAGCGAGCCAAGGGCTTTCGTGTTGGCGATCTTCCGCGTCACCTTGATGGCCTCGACGGCGATGCGCTGATCGTTGGGCGTCGAGAGATAATTCGGGAAGATCGCCGGGTGGGCAGCCGGGTCGCCGGATTTGAGGTCGATCCGACCGCGGCTTTCCGGCCGCAACTGACAGACCGATGCGGTAAAGGCGGAAAACCGGTGTGGCCCGTCGCCCGGCTTGTCGGCGCTGAGAGGCTGGATATGAAACTGAATGTCCGGCGTTTCCAGATCCGGCGAAGTCTTCGTGAACACGCAGACCTGGCTCGCCGCGATCGTCAGCGGCCCGGTGCGGAAGAGCAGATATTCGATCCCCATCAACATCTTACGGATCGGGTTGTTGACTTCATCGTTCAGGGTGATCGGCTCCCTGGTCTTGTAGATCGAGCGGATCTGCAGATGGTCCTGGAGGTTCTGGCCGACGCCGGGCAGGTCATGGAGCGGCTCTATGCCGATCTGCTTGAGATGCGCGGCGGGTCCGATCCCGGAGAGCATGAGAATCTGCGGCGAGCCGATCGCACCGGCGGACAGGATGATTTCGCGCCGGCAGCGCGCCTCGTGGCGCTGCCCCTTGACCGTCCAGGCGATGCCCGTGGCCCGGCGCCCATCGAGCAGGACCCGCTGCACCAGCGCGTGGGTCTCGATCTTTAGGTTGGGGCGGCGCTTGACAGGGTTGAGGTAACCAACCGCGGTGCTGCAGCGCCGACCCTTGCGGCAGGTCTGGTGGAAATACCCGGCCCCTTCCTGCTCCGCCCCGCTGAAGTCGTCGTTGCGCGGGATGCCCACCTCCCCCGCCGCCTCGATGAACACGTCGCACAGCTTGCGGTGGATGCGCACTCCGGAAACCGCAATAGGTCCCCCGACGCCGTGATAGTCGTTCTCGCCATATTCAAAATCCTCAGATTTTCGAAAGTAGGGCAGAACGTCTTCATAGGACCAGCCGGTGTTGCCGAGCTGCCGCCAGCGATCGTAATCCTGCGCCTGGCCGCGAATGTAGAGCAGCCCGTTAATCGAACTGGAACCGCCAAGAACCTTGCCCCGAGGCCATTGCAGGCGGCGCCCGTTCAGGCCGGGATCCGGCTCGGTCAGATAACACCAGTCAGTCGCCGGGTTGTGCATTGTCTTGAAATAGCCGACCGGGACGTGGATCCACGGGTTCCAGTCCCGTCCGCCGGCTTCTAGCAGCAGCACGCGCGTCTTCGGATCCGCAGACAGGCGATTGGCCAGGACGCATCCGGCCGACCCGGCACCAACGATGATGTAATCGTAGGATTCGATCGAGTTCATGGCCTGCGACGCCCGTGGCGGGCGACCTCCCTACTGTCCGGCCCGGCGGCAATTATCGTTCGTATGATGGGCCGCGAGTGATTGATAGTTGCACAGCAAGAAAGTAGATGCAATAATGAGAATAATTATCTCGTTTAATGAGATCAAGAAAACAAGAGAAGGCGCGAACAGGCGCCCCGGAGTTTGAACCGAGGTTCACGTCCCAAGGAGAGGCAAACATGCTCAAGGACAAACTAAGTGCGGTCTCGCGCCGCGATCTGTTTCGGCTCGCAGCCACCTATGGCTGGAGTTCCACTCTGATCGCCGCCGGTGGCCTGACCGGCGCGATCGCCCTGCCGCGACTGGTAGAAGCGGCCAACTCCACCTATACCAAGCGTTTTGCGAAGGAACCCAGATTCACGCTGAAGTTTGGTGCCGCCGGCTTCAACGAGCGCAATCTTCTGATCGAACGCGCAGGCTGCCTGCAGTTCGTGAACGATCTCGAGGAGCGTACGGACGGTGAGATCCGGGTTGAATTTATCGGCAACAACCAGATCTGCGGTCAGCT
Source organism: Rhodospirillales bacterium (assembly GCA_020356105.1). Taxonomy (GTDB): domain Bacteria; phylum Pseudomonadota; class Alphaproteobacteria; order UBA8366; family JADFVY01. The sequence continues at coordinate 3,490,531 of CP070634.1, forward strand.
GAACTGCGTGAAGAAGACGCAGCAGGGCATCGTGGATATCTATGCCGCCTCGACCCAGAATTCAGCTGGCGGCGCGCCCTATCTGAACGTGCTGGATTACGCCTACATGTTCCCCTCGAGGGCAGCGCAGTACTATTTCTTCTACCATCCGAAAAGCCAGCAGATCCTGCGGGAGCCGATGCGCAAGAGGCACGGCATTCAGTTTCTGTTCACCCATGCGGAATTGCGGGGTATCCAGCTGGGCCTGAAATGGAAGGACAAGCCCACGGTCACCAGCGTCGAGCAGCTGGCGGGCACCAAGAATCGCGTGACCGGCACCCAGCTCGGTCGAATCGCGATGGATCTGATGCAGCTCAATCCCGTTCCGATTGCCTGGGAAGAGACGCTGGACGGCCTGAAACAGGGCCTGATAGACGGTGCCGAGACCTGGATGTCGGCAGTGGCCTATGCGAACATGTCTCCGGTGGTCTCGCAGTGCGTCGACCTCAGATTCTTTTGCGGCACCGAGCATACGGCGATGAGCGCCAGCGTCTTTGACAAGCTGGGCGGCGAACTCCAGGACGCGGTGATGGAATCGGCCTATCTGGCGCAGGTCCATGTACAGGCCGCGAACGAAGCCGCGCTGGTCAACACCGTCGGCGCCTCAAACCCGCAAAAGCCGAATACCATCTTCGCCCAGAACGAGGTCCGCGTCGCCGAATTGTCGGACGCAGAGCTCAGGAAAGCCGAGGAAATGTGTTCGCCTGAGTTCCATCCAGCGGAATGGGAACAGTGGCGTGAGCGGCTGAACGGCTGGGCCGGTGGCATCGATACCTACAAGGAGATTTACGACATCGCCCGCGAGATCCCAAAGGACACGCTGGCGGAAAATGTCGAGCCGCGCCGCTGGTGGAAGGGCGCCTGAGTTCCTCCCGACTGGGGGGCGCTGTCGTCGCGAGCGCCCCCCAACTATTTCGTTTTGTGCGATATTGATCGCGTGCGTTCAGCGCACGCAGCCCAAGGCTGGCAAGCAAGGGGAGGAGGAGGATATGGCGTTTTCGCTTTTAAGATGGCTCGACCGCAATATCGAGAAGATCGTTATCCTGATCTGCTACACGACCATGGCGGCGATCATATTCGTCGAGGTGATCCGACGCTTCCTGTTCAACGAGCAGGCTGCCTGGAGCACGACGATCCCGATCTACCTGTTTCTCTGGGTCACCTGGATGGGCGCCGCCTACAATGTCAGAATTCGGACCCACCTGCGATTCGACGAGCTGCGTGTGCGACTGTCCCACACGGCCCAGTTCGCTTGTCTGTGCCTCGATGCCTTCCTCTGGATCCTGTTCGCGGTAATCGTGGTGGTCTATTCCATCGAGCAGGTCCAGCTCTCCTACGATAACTTCTCGATCGTGCAGGGCACCGATAACGTGATGCAGTGGTGGTTCTACCTTGCCACTCCGATCGCCTGGATCCTGTTGGTCTTCCGCGCATTGCAGAACTTGTCAGAGGATTGGCGCACCTACCGCCAGGGCGAGTCTTTCGCCATTCAGACGTCGATGCTCGGCGAATAGGGAGGCCGGATCATGGACGGACTGCTCATCGCCCTCATCAGCATTGGCGTCACCATCCTGTTCATCCTGGGCGTGCCGATCTTCCTGGTCATCGGCTTCTGGGTCGTCGGCGTCAGCCTGGTCATCGATTTCACCCTCGCCAATGTCGGGGTAACCCTCTATGAGGGGCTTAACTTTTACGGCCTGCTGGCGCTGCCGCTGTTTATCCTAACCGGCGACCTGATCAACGCGGCCGGAATCGCAAGGCGACTGTCCGATTTCGCCTATTCGGTCCTCGGCTGGTTGCGCGGCGGCCTTGCGATGGCCTCGCTTGGCGCCTGCGGCCTGTTCGCGGCAATCTCCGGCTCCAACTCGGCGACCACAGCGACCATCGGCTCGATCATGTATCCCGAGATGACCAAGGGCGGCTACGACAAGCATTTCGCCGCCGCCACGGCCGCTGCCGGCGGCACCGTCGGCATCATCATCCCACCGAGCATCATCTTCATCGTGTACGGCTTCCTGATGAATCTGTCGATCAGCGATCTGTTCATCGGCGGCCTGCTGCCGGGCCTGCTCATGGTGGTCGCGATGCAGGCGACCTGCTGGTATGTCGCCCACCGTAATGGCTGGGGGCACCTGATCCGGATCGACCCGGTCAGGATCATGCGCGCGGCACTTGGCGCCTGGCTTGGTTTCTTCGCCATCGCCCTGGTGATCTGGGGCATCTATGCCGGCAAGTTTTCACCGACCGAAGCGGCGGGAGTGACCGCGGGCTTTTGCCTGATCGTCGGTGTCGTCATGCGCCCGATCTATAAGATACTCGGGGGTGGCGACCGCCGATCCTTCATAGCGGAAACTATCGCCGTGCCCGGGTTTTCGGCGCTCGAGCTTCCCCGCATCGTCCTGCGGTCGGGCCAGATCACCGGTTTGCTGGCACCGCTGATCGCCGTTTCGGTGGTCATGCAGCAGATCCTGTCGCTGCTCGGTGCCAAGGTCTTCGTTACAGACATGCTGGGCGCGCTGGGCGGCTATTACGCCATACTGTTTGCATGCATGGCGCTGGTGCTGGCCGCCGGCACAATCCTGGAAAGCCTGCCGAACACGATCATCCTGGCCCCCATCCTGGCGCCGATCGCCGCCAATATCGGCGTCGACCCGATTCATTTCGCTGTGGTCTTCCTGGTCGGCGACGCGATTGGGTTCATCACGCCGCCATACGGGTTGAACCTCTATGTCGCGAGCGGCATCACCGGCATTCCGTATCTGCGGCTGCTGCGCTACACGATGCCATATCTGATCGCGCTCCTGGTCGCGTGGCTTGTCATCGCGTTGTGGCCCCCCTTGTCCACGATGCTGCTGGTACACGCCGGCGCCGGGGTTTTCCAGGTACAGTAGTGGAGAGCGCAAAGGCATGACTGAGATGCGGCGGAGCAAGGGCTCGTCCATCCGGCGCAGTCTGGCCATTCTGGCCAAGATCGCGGCGACCGGACGGCCGATCACGCCGACCGAGCTGAACGCCGATCTGGACTTGCCCAGGCCGACCATCCACCGGCTTTGTACGATGCTGCAGAATGAAGGCTATCTTCAGCGCAGTGTTGACGGCAGGGGTCTTGTCGCCGGACCGAAGCTGCGCGGCATGGCACTCGACGTCATAGCCGGGGCGGGCGGCCAGCGAGCGGCGCTGCATGCGATCCTGGAAGAACTGGCGCAGACCGTGGGCGAAACCTGCAACATCAATGTCCCCGACGGAAACGCCATGCGCTATATCGACCGGGTGGAAGCGCGCTGGCCCCTGCGGCTTCAGCTTCCGGTCGGTACCCGCGTGCCCCTGCATTGTACGGCCAGCGGAAAGATGTTCTTAAGCAGCCTGCCGCGGGCCCGACGCAAGCAGGTCATCGCCAATCTGGTGCTGGAGCAACGCACCCCGAATACCATCAGCGACCCCGACACGCTCGAATCCATTCTTGAGCGAATTCGCGCCGACGGTTTTGGCGATGACAACGAGGAGTTCCTCGAAGGCATGGTCGCCGTTGCGGTGCCAGTACAGGACGGCAAAGGGCGTTTGATCGCGACTCTGGCGATGCATGGCCCGACCCAGCGATTGACGCTGAAGGCCGCAAAGGCACAGCTTCCGGCACTGCACAGGGCTGCCGACAAGCTTTCCCGACTGTTCAGGGACGGCGCCGTCTAGGGTTCGGTCAGGCCGGCTTGCCGCACACCGCCTCGATCACCGCGACGCAATTGCCGGCGAGGCTGCGGTAGAGATTGGCGACGATCTCGTACCAATTGGCGCCGAGGAACAGCTCCGGGCCGAGGAGAGAGGCCTCGCGGCCCGGCTCCGCCTCGCGGCGGCGCTGCTCCTCGAACCAGATCAATCCGGCCGCGCTGGTGTCCTGCCACGATGCGATCTCGAATCCGGCACGCTCGATCTCGGCGCGCAAATCGTGCGGCTTGACCAGGAAGCTGAGCGTCGCATCCGCGGCCCAGGGTACGGGATAGAACGGCTCGCCTCCGTCGCCGGCCACCACATCGTAAATGCCGAGGCGGCCGCCGGGCTTCAGCACCCGGAACATCTCGCCGTAGAAGCGCGCCTTGTCCTCGATATTCATCTGCACGTGCTGGCTGACCACGACATCGAAGCTCGCATCGCCGAACGGCAGATCGAGCGCGTCCGCCTTCCGATAGGCCAGGTGGTCGGCGAGGTTGACCCGCTCGGCCAGCATCCCCGCGGCCTCGACGAACGCGCTGGTGATGTCGATGCCGGTCACCCGGCAGCCATACTGCAAGGCCATGAAGCGCGACGGGCTGCCGGCACCGCAGCCGACATCGAGCACCGTCTTCTGATGATCGAGGCCGAGCTGCATGGCAAGTTCGCGCGTCGCCTCGTGAGCGCGCACATGCATCTCGCCCAGGCCCATGACATCGTGCGGCTTGAGGTTCTCGGGATCCTTGCCCTCCTCGCGCAGCGCCGCCAGGATCGACGCGGACAGCGCCGGCTGGCTGTAATGCGCGGCGATGCGTGCGCCACCGGCAGGCGGCGTCGGTGCCGCATGTGGCGCGGAGACCGGCTCCGCGCCTGCGGACCGCGGACCAGGCACCGGGTTTGACGGGGCCGAGTCCGGAGCAGCAGCGGGCTCCGCCGGAACCTGTTCCGGTTGCGGCGCCGACGGCGGGGCCGCCTTCGCCGGCTCTTTCTCCTCATCGATCACCGGGTTGCTGAGATGGCCGACGCCCTCGACCTCGACATCGCAGACATCGCCCGCCTTCAGGAACAGGGGCGGCGTCCGGGCGTAGCCGACACCCGAGGGCGTGCCGGTGGCGATCACGTCGCCGGGCTGCAACGTCATTGCCTTCGACCAGCGATGGATCAGATCGGCGACCGGAAACAGCATCGTATCCGTCGTGTCGTTCTGCACCACCATGCCGTTCACACGAGTCACCAGGCGCAGTCCCGAGGCGCCCGGCGGCAGCTCGTTGGGCGTCACCAGGTCCGGGCCGAACGAGCCGGACCGGTCGAAGTTCTTGCCCAGGGTCCATTGCGTGCCGAGCCGCTGGAAATTGCGCACCGAGCCGTCCATCAGGACCGAGTAGAAGGCGACATGGGACAGCGCATCTTCAAGCGCGATATGGCGGCCCGGCTTGCCGATCACGGCGGCGAGCTCGCCCTCATAGTCGAACTTGTCCGAAATCCAAGGTTTGACCAGCGGCTCGTTATGGCCGACCAGGGACTGGGCATAGCGGACGAACAGCGAGGGGTGCTCCGGCGGCTCGCGTCCGCCTTCCTTGGCGTGCTCGGCATAGTTCAACCCGCAGCACAGGTATTTCGGCGCGTTCCAGACCGGCGGATGGTAACGGATATCCTCCGCCGAACGGACCGACTCGGCCGGCGGGTCGAGCGCCACCGCGGCCACCCGCTCCATGATTCCCTCGCCCAGGGCCAGCAGCCCCGGGATATCACGCGGCAGTTCCGGTGCCGCGATGGACAGATCGACGATTTCATCCCCGCGACGCACGCCGATGGTCGGGACGCCATCCTTGTCAAAGGCCAGAAGCCGCATCGATAAAATCCTTCCTGATGCCGGTCGCGCAGAGTTCAGGAACCTGCCATGCCGGATGCCCCGAGGCAAGTGCCGGACGGCAGGTCCGGGCTCCGAAAAGCGGCGGTACCCGGACGTCCGTGGCACGGAAAACAGCGACGGCGCCCCTGCGCCCGGCCGGACTCCCGCGGATGCCCGAAATACCTGGCAAATGTCTCGAATTTACAATTCGTCAATCAAAAGCCTGTAAAGCTCTGATGTGACGACATCGACCGCTTCACAAGTGACCGGGACACCCCTATGAGAGCCTCGATTCCCGCCGCAATTTTCGCGTCATTCCTGCTGTACATCGCGCCGGCCGCGGCCCAGGAGGCCTCCGAGGTCGACAGCGGACTGTACGTCAGCGCCCGTATCCTCGGCTCCAATCCGACCGCAAAGGACGATCCGACCGGGGCCGAATACCAGCTGGATTATGGCTATGGCGGCATTGCCGCGATCGGCTATGCCGCTGCCAACCCGGGATATGGCGTTAATTTCCGGTTCGAAATCGAGGCGAGTTACCGCACCTACGAGCTGAGTGAGATCAGCGATCCGTCGACGACGATCTGCGGCGGCGTGACCTTCTGTCTTGCCAGCGGCAATTACAACATCGCGGCGGCCATGGCGAATATCTATTTCGACTTCAGCACAGGTTCGGCGATCCTGCCGTCGGTCGGCCTCGGCTACGGCCGCGCCCGTCACTATCTCGACGATTGGGTGATCAACGGCGTTCCTGTCCCGAACGATCACCTGGACACGGATATTTTCCAGGTGATGGCCGGATTCGGCTACAAGATCACGCCGGGGCTGATCCTCGATACCGAATACCGGTATGTGCAGCCGAACGACAGCAGCATGAACGGCTTCTTCTCGAACGAACTGAACATCGGTCTGCGATTGATCCTCTAGCCGCGCGTCGCTGCGGCCCTTTACTTGCCGCAAGGTTTGCCGCATATCGGGGCGATGGACAGCCTATCCGGCACGGATCGCATCGCCATGCTCGAGGCGCTCGAACGACGCGTTCTCTGGCTCGCCTGCTGGACCATCCACAACGCCAACCACATCCGGCGGAACACCGACGGGCTGAAAGTCGGGGGCCACCAGTCGTCCTGTGCCTCCGCCACGACGCTGCTCACGGCGCTCTACCTCGATATCATGCGGCCGCAGGACCGGATCGCGGTCAAACCGCACGCGTCCCCGGTCCTGCATGCCATTCAATACCTTTTGGGCCGGCAAACTCGGCGCAAGCTGGAGGCGTTCCGGGCGCTTGGCGGTGCCCAGTCCTACCCGTCGCGCACCAAGGATAGCACCGATGTCGATTTCTCGACCGGCTCGGTCGGGCTCGGGGTCGGCGTCACTCTGTTTGCGGCGCTGATCCGGGACTACGTGCGTCTGCACCGGCTGGTCGACGGTGCCGATGCGCCGGGCCGCATGATCGCGGTGATGGGCGATGCCGAACTCGACGAGGGCAATGTGTTCGAGGCCCTGCTCGAGGGCTGGAAGCACGACGTGCGGAACCTGTGGTGGGTCATCGACTACAACCGGCACTCGCTGGACGGGGTCGTGAACGACCATCTTTTCGGTCGGATCCGCGACTTCTTCGGTTCGGTCGGCTGGAGCGTCGTCAACCTGAAATATGGCAAGCGTCTGCAGGCCGCGTTCGAGGGACCGGCGGGCGAGGCCCTCAGACAGTGGATCGACGATTGCCCCAACCAGCACTACTCGGCCCTCACGTTCATGGGCGGGCCCGCCTGGCGCGAGCGGTTGCGGCGCGACCTCGCGGGCACCGCCGGGCTCGGTGAATTGCTCGACGGTCATGACGACGCCTCGTTGCACCGGCTGATGACCAATCTGGGCGGGCACGATATGGAGAGCGTCCTGGAGGCGTTTCACGCCGTCGACGACGACCGTCCGCATTGCTTCGTCGCCTATACCATCAAGGGCCATGGATTGCCGCTTGCCGGCCACAAGGACAACCATGCCGGCCTGATGACTCCGGACCAGATGGACGCGTTCCGGGCGCTGCACGGGATCCCGCATGGCGAAGAGTGGGAGCGGTTCGCCGGCATGCAGGTCGACGCGCAGCGGGTCCGGACATTTCTCGACGGCGTGCCGTATGCGCAACGCAAGGCCATGACGGCACCCCGCCCGCTGACGGTTCCGGCGATTGCCCCGCCCCACGTCAAGCGCCTGTCGACGCAGGATGCCTTCGGCCGCATCCTGAACGATCTCGGCAAGGCGGACGGCGATCTTTGCCAGCGGATCGTCACCACCTCGCCCGACGTCGCGATCTCGACCAACCTCGCGGGCTGGATCAACCAGCGCGGCGTGTTTCACCATGAAGAGCGTCCGGACGCCTTCCGCGAACAATCGATCGCGTCGCCGCTCAAATGGGATCAGGGGCCGTCCGGACAGCATATCGAGCTCGGGATCGCGGAGAACAACCTGTTCCTGATGCTGGCCGCGGCAGGTCTGAGCGACCGCCTGTTCGGGGCGCGTGTGATCCCGGTGGGTACGCTCTACGATCCGTTCATCGCGCGCGGCCTCGATGCGCTGAACTATGCCTGCTACATGGATGCCCGCTTCGTCGTCGCCGGCACGCCCTCGGGAATTGCGCTGGCGCCGGAAGGCGGCGCGCACCAGTCGGTCGGCACACCGCTGATCGGCATGGCGCAGGACGGGCTCGCGGCGTTCGAACCGTCCTACGCGGACGAGCTCGCGGTGTTGCTGGAATGGGCGTTCGATTACGTGCAGCGTGACGGTTCGGGCCGATCGGACATCGAATGGTTGCGCGACGTCGAGGGGGGCGCGGTCTATCTTCGCCTGTCGACGCGGCCGCTCGACCAGCCGCAGCGCGAGATCGATCCCGAAATCCGCCGCGGCATCGTCGCGGGCGGCTACTGGATACGTGAACCGGCGGCGGGCGCGGAGATTGCCATTGCCTATACCGGCGCCGTCGCGCCAGAGGCGGTGGGCGCCTGGGAGGAGCTCGTCAAGGAGTGCCCCGGCGCAGGATTGCTGGCGGTCACCTCGGCCGACCGGCTGGGCGCCGGATGGCACGCGGCGGAACGCGCGCGCCAGCACGGCGAAGGGTTGGGTGCGCGCAGCCATGTCGAGCGGTTGCTGGAACCGCTGGCTTCCGACGCCGGCCTGGTCACCGTCGCCGACGGCCATCCCGAGACCCTGTCCTGGCTCGGCGCCGTGCTCGGGCATCGGGTCAAGCCGCTGGGCGTCGAGCATTTCGGCCAATCGGGCGGCCTGTCTCAGCTGTTCCGGCACTACCGGATCGACGCCGCGGCCATTCTCGACGCCAGCGCCGCGGTCCTGGTCGGGCGGACGGTGCCGCGGGCTCCCAGGGCGGCGGAGTAGCCCGTTGCCGACCCTCGCACTCGGCCACGATATGCGGTTATGCGCCGACGCGTATCTTCCCGGTTTCTGGGCCCGTGACCGGCGCGACCACTTTCTGTTGCGCCCCGACGTCGAATGGCCGTTATCGTTCGATCCGATGGTGTGGCCGTCGATATTCGACAGCCCGGACGAGGTGCGGGTGCCGGGCCTAAAGGATTGGTGGCCCGAGCGTCCGCCGACCATCGTCGCCGAACCCGCCGAAAAGCGATACGACGCGTTCATGGATCTGTGGCCGAGCCTGGAGGAGATGCTGGCGGTCTTCCGCAAGCGCGCGAAGCCTGGCGCGTGCGGCGTGCCGATCGCGGTGGAGATGGTCGGCGATGTCACGCCAGAATCCGACATCGCGCCATGGCCCGACTTCGACACGGAGGTGCCCGTCCAGAGCCGCCCGGACGACTGGGTCTTTCTCGGCTACGACATCTGCGATTTCGGCTGGATCAGCGGGCTCAGCAATTGCGGCGGAAGCGGTGAGGAGATGCGGCGCCTGCGCGCCGCGTGGCAAGACCGCCTCAATGCGTTCGGCCTGTTCGAGTCCCGTGCCGACGCCGCGGCGTACCGCGCAGCCAGCGATCAGCGGGTCGCCGAGCACGCACCCTTCCGCATCTTCGCCCTCTACCGCGCGCCGCGCGCCGAGCGACGATGATCCGGGAAATTGGGAGACGATCGGAGACACATTACGAGCACCGCGGGCGACCGGCGAGCCCCGCCGGGCATTTACCCGTTTTGCGCGTACTCGGATTCGCTATGCTCTGAAAGGTTGTAATTCCCCGATTCACCCCGGCACAGGAAAGCTCATCGGCGCGGGGCGGTTACTGAACCGTCGTGGTCTGCGGCGCCTGGATCGTCTCGGGCAGGTTCTCGGCCGGCAGCACGCGGTTCATGCCGTCGCTTTCAATCTGCAGGCGGCAGGTCTCGCCGGGCTGGACGATGCGGTCGCCCTCCATCAGGTCCTGCACCAGCGTGAACTCCTCGCCGGTGTCGAGGATGATCGAATACTCGATGCCGGGCCGCTCGCTCAACTTGTCGGCGGCCTGCCGCCCGGCACCGCCGCCGGCCACCGCGCCGACCGTCGCCGCCGTCTGGGTGGCCAGATCCCGACCCACGCCGTCGCCGATCTGGCTGCCCAGTATCGCGCCGACGAGCACGCCGACGACCGTGCCGATGGCTTCGCCCTTCTCGGGCGCATCGTCGCCGCGAATGGCGACTTCCCGCGCCTCCAGCACGCGACAGCGAACGACTTGCTTCGAGCTGCCCGCCTCGCTGTCGCGATACAGCGAGTCGCTGACCTTCGGGCTGCTGCACGCGGCGAGAAGCCCGATGCAGGCCGCCACCAGTACGGCTCGGCCCGATTCGATCTTAAGAAGGCGCACGTTCCCGCTCCGCAATTCGGGATGCCGCAGTGGAGCTCCGCAAAGCCCTTAGCGGGCATCGACGCTTTCTAGCAGCACCTGCGTTAATATTCCATCTATCGGCACCGACCGGCAAGTTTCGCGGATCTTTGCGACCGCAACATGGCAGACCGCTTGCCGCCCGCGGAACAGCCGTTACACTCTGCATCGGACGGAGGACGGGCGGATGAGCAAGAGCATCGGATTCATCGGGCTGGGTGTGCTGGGCTCGGCAATCGCGGAGCATCTCGTCGCGGCAGGCTGCCGCGTCATTGGCTGCGATATCGACGCGGGACGGCTCGCGGATCTGCGCGCGGCCGGCGGGGAGGCTGCCGCCACACCCCGCGAGACGGCGGAACGGTCGGGCGTGGTCTTCCTGTGCCTGCCGACGGCCGCGGCCCTGCACGAGGTGGTTTCGGGACCGGACGGCCTTATTCGGGCCGACCGCGCGGGACAGATCGTCGTGGAGTTGTCGACCTTCTCGATTGCCGACAAGGAGAAGGCCCGCGACTCGCTGGCCGACGTCGGCAAGGTCCTGCTCGACTGCCCGGTCAGCGGCAACCGGCTCATGGCGCTCGAGCGCAAGCTCACGGCGTTCGGCAGCGGTGACCCGGCGGCCTGGAAGGCGGTCGCGCCGATCATCGATCTGTTCACCCGGCGCAGCCATTATGTCGGGGTGTTCGGTTGCGGCATGAAGATGAAGTTCTGCGGCAATATCCTCAATCTCGTGCATAACAGCGTCGCGGCCGAAATCATGGTGCTGGGGATGAAATCGGGCCTCGATCCGAAACTGATCCACGAAGTGATCAGCGGCAGCGGTTCATCCTCGGCCATGTTCGAGGTGCGCGGCGCCCTGATGGCCGAGAACGACTACGACAAGGAAGGGATGAATTTTTCCATCCCGCTCAAGGATTCGCGGCTGATCGCCGAGCATGCGGCGCGTTACCTCGTGCCGACCCCGATCTACCATGCCGCACTCCAGAACTATTATGCCGCGGTCGCACAGGGCCATGGCGACGAAGATCAGTCGGCCGTCTGCGCGGCGATGGAGCGTGCGGCCAACTGCGAGCGCAAGCCGCCCAACGGGGAACGCCGGTAAGCGAAGCGGCACGTTGTCCGACAGCTCGCCCGTCGCCGCGCAGTTGCCGCCGCGCGCGAACGTGGTAACCTGCAGAGTCAGGACATGGGAGGATATCGACATGGCCACCGCAACCCTCGCCGCCGGTTGTTTCTGGTGCGTTGAGGCCGCGGTCAGGCTGATCCCGGGCGTCACGGCAACCGAGGTCGGCTTCATGGGCGGCCATGTGGCCAACCCGACCTACCGGCAGGTCGGATCGGGCGCCACGGGTCATGCGGCGGTCGTGCGGATCGAATATGATCCGGACGCTCTGACCTATGCCGAGCTGCTCAGCTCGTTCTGGAAGTTCCACGATCCGACGCAGCGCAACCGGCAGGGCCCCGACGTCGGAACCGCCTTTCGTTCCGTCATCTTTGTCCATGACGAGGCCCAGAACCACGCCGCGCGGGAGTCGAAGATGGCGCTCGAGCGGTCCGGGCGGTACGGCGTGCCGATCGTCACGCAGATCGTTCCGGCCGGCGATTTCTGGCGTGCGGAAGAGCACCATCAGCGATATCTCGAGAAACGGGGCCTGGCGCTCGGCGCCGAGGGCTGACCCCCGGTCCGCCATCATTCCGCCGAATTGGTGGGATCCGATGGATCGATGCGCGCGGTCGAATCGATGGTATGCGATATGTCCTGGACCCCTTGCCTGAGGAGCTTTCGGATCGCGGCCGTTGTTCTTGTGCTATCGCCCGCCGCGATGGCGCAACCGCAACCGCCATCGCCGGCGGACAGGCTGGTCGCCGCGGCGATGGAGCGGACCCGGGTCGACGTCACCTATGACGGTTCCTACCGGATGCTGCAATACCCGGGCGGCGACGTGCCCGACGATATCGGCGTGTGCACCGACCTGGTGATCCGAGCCTATCGTGCAGGGATCGGGGTCGACCTTCAGAAAGAGGTCCACGAAGACATGATTCGGGCGTTCGCTGCGTATCCGACGATCTGGGGCCTCGGGCGGCCGGATCGCAATATCGATCACCGGCGCGTGCCCAACCTCGAGGTCTTCTTCTCGCGGCGCGGCACATCGCTGGCGATCAGCGGGGCCGCGCATGACTATCGGCCCGGCGACCTCGTCACCTGGCGTCTTCCGGGCAATCTTCCGCATATCGGCATCGTGACCGACCGCCGCTCGGCGGACGGCGCGCGGCCGCTTGTCGTTCACAACATCGGCCGCGGCCCGGAGATCGAGGACATGCTGTTCGCCTACCCGATCAGCGCCCATTTCCGCTATCTGCCGGGAGGCTGACGGCCCTAATCCCCCTCGACGATCTCGAAGTCATGCGTGACGGTCGCCGTCGCCGCCAGCATGAGCGTCGCCGAACAGTATTTCTCGGACGACAGCTTGACCGCGCGCTCGACGGCGGCCGGCTTCAGCCCGCGGCCATGCACCACGTAATGCGCGTGGATCCGCTTGTAGACCTTGGGCACCGTGTCGGCGCGCTCGCCCTCGATCTCGACGACGACGCCCGTCACCGCTTCGCGGGCCTTCTGCAGGATCGAGACGACGTCGATCGCCGTGCATCCGCCCATGCCCAGCAGCAGCATCTCCATCGGCCGGATGCCCACCGACGGCTCTCCTTCACCTGGAAGACCCTGCATGACGACGGCATGGCCGCTCTGCGACTCCCCAACGAACCGGGATCCTTCGATCCATCTGACGCGCGCCGTTGTTGTCATCTCTGCGTTCCTGAGACATTTTCTATTAGTACACTCTAATATATCATGCGGCGGCTGAGCCGCCAACCGCCATGATGTCGCACGGGCAGCTCGCCGCGCAGGCCACGCGGCCGATTGGCGAAGATCTCGATCCGGCAGCAGGAAGGGCGGATCAGCCGCGCGGCAACCGCGCGCTCAGTCGACGCCCCGCACCGTCACGCGATCCCCGTCGATCACGTGCTTCAACGCGGCGATGTCGCCGATCGCGCGGGCCCAGACGTCGCTGGTGCCGCGTGCGGCGCGGCGCCCGTTGCGCGTGAACGGAAGGGTCTCGAAATCGATGCCGCAGGTCTTGCTCCTGCCGCACAGGACAAAATCCCCCGGCCGACCTATCGACGGCTGACCGGAATGCTGCGGCACCGGGCCGGGGGCGGAAAACACGACGGCGTTGTCGGCAACCTGCGCCTTCGACAGGAACGGCAGGGAATCGCGAATCGCGTTTCCCGCCGGCGTGTCGAGCAGCTTTGCATGGAGCTCGACCGGGCCGATTGTGATCTTGATCCGGCGCACCGTTTCCTCCCGACCCCGCAGGGTCATGCGTCGTCGTTATGGAGGAGTAAACGCCACAGCCACCCCGAATCAATCCCTACCCGAGGCGATTTTCGCAAAAAACAGTCACCGCGGCCGACCTCGGACCGGTCGCATCCGCCCGGCCGCATCGACGCAAGCGAAAAGAAGAAGGGCCGGTCTTGCCGACCGGCCCTCTTTGCATGGTTGGGTCGGGTGGCCCGTCAGAACGTCCAGGTCCAGCCGGCCGTCAGCTCCCACTGGTACATCTCGATCTTGATCGTGCCGGGGCTGCCGAGGGGGTCGGGACCGGTGACGCTGGTCGACGGCGAATACATGCCGCCGAAATTGAACGCGCTGTTCGGCGTGTGCTGCCAGGTCAGGCCGGCCGTGTAATGCTGCTCCTGCACGCCCGGCGCCAGGATGTTGAACAGCACCTCGGAGGCCGGGATCGGGTTGTCGTTGAAGCCGACGCCCGCGCGCAGCGCCACCGTCGGGGTGGTCTGCCACTGGACGCCGAACTTGAAGGCGTCGACATCCTGCCAGCCGAAACCGGCGCCGTTGTCGGTTCCCAACAGCTGTCCGCCAACGGTCAGATTCGAAATCGGATTGGCAACGGCCTTGACGTCGCTGTACCAGATCCGCTTCCAGTCGGCGAGCAGGGTCAGGCCCGGCGTCGCCTTCCAGGCGAAGCCGGCCTGCAAGGCCGGCGGGATGTCGAAATCGCCCTGCTCGGCGAACAGGCCCTTGTATTTGTCGAATTCGGTCATGTAGGTGCGGCTCTGGTAGGCAACGCCGAAACTGACCGCCGGCACGATGTCCCATTGCAGGCCGAGCCGTCCACCGACTCCGTAGGACCAGTCATACCCGTTGTTGGTCAGCTTGGTGGGATCGGAGGAAGACAACGAGAACGCGCTGATGCCATAGGCCTTGAACCGCTGCATCGCGAAGATCGGGCTGATTCCCAGCGAGACGCCGGAGCCGACATCGCGCGCATAGGTGCCTTGCAGGAACAGCTGCGCGAGATCGACGCCCGTCTGCCCGGTACTGCCGAACGGGCCGACCGGCGGATAGGTCGTGTTCATCCCGCCATTGCCGTAGATCGCCCAGCCCCAGGCCGAGACGGCATCGATCTCGTACCGGGCGGCGAGCGACGGGATCAGGAAGTAATTGTTGTCGCTCGTATGCACGCCGTTGTTGAAGCCGGTTCCCGTGAGCGTGCTCTTGCGGCGCGGGCTGAATACCGAAAGATCGACGTTGAACTGCGAATCGACCCCGGTCAGCGACGCCGGGTTCGTCGCCTGCGACATGGCGTCGAAATCGGCCGCGACGCCGGCGCCCGCCATCGACTTGTTGATGGCGCCATAGCCATGCGAGAAATACCCTTCCGTTGCCTGCGCCGGTGCAAGGCCGAAGGTGGCGCCGGCGACAAGGCCCGCCGCGCAGCCATACAGAATCTTCTTCATATTGTCCCCCGAGATTGAAGACAGCGTCGCCAGCTTGCCCTGCCCAGGCGTTCCCGCCCGCGGCACTCCGCCCTGGCTCGTTGCCGGAAGCACAAGACGCACTCCCTCGTTCGGTTGCGACCCGCCGATCCGCGCAGGCCATGTCTGTGACGATTGCCTAAATTATCATCATCTAATGTATTCTGCCAAACGATTTGTGTGGATTGTCGCCGCACAGCAGGCATCGAGGCCCGGGTTCCCGCCCCCTCCGCCCGACCGATCGACCATCAATTTCTTGCGTTGGACATGAAGATCTTCCTGCCCAGGAGATCTTCGACAGAAATTCCTCACCGTTCACGGGGTCACGCGCCGCATATCGAAATGATGATGCGCTATCCCCGTATCGCGGTTTCAGAATTTCGAAGTGAATGGCCGCGCCACGGGCGGTCGCCCGTTCGCGCCGTGTCTTCGCGTTTTCCGATCGCCGGCTTTACCCTGACGGGCCAAAAGAAACGGCCCGTGGCCGCAACGCCCCGGACCGTCCGGCAAAATGTGCGACCCGCGGCCGCGACGAATCGCCGCTCAGGCGGTGTGCTTGATGAGGAAAACGTAGACGCCGTCTTCCGTCTTGGATTCCAGCAACTCGTTCCCGGTGGTCCGGCAGAACGCCTCGAAATCGGCCACCGACCCCGGGTCGGTTGCCTGGATCTCCAGCGTCGCCCCGGACGGCATGCCTTTCAGCGCCTTCTTTGCCTTGAGAATCGGCAACGGGCAATTCAGCCCCTTCGTGTCGAGCACCTGATCAGCCATGATTGCGGTGTCCCCCGTGCTTGTTCCCTCGTAACCTGATGGCCCTGCGTCCCCCGGAGGGCGGCGTCGGCCATGCTCAGATGAAGAGATTGATATCCGACTGCGATGCGGCCTCGATATAGGTTGCGGCGCCGCCGAGCTCATGACCGTCGATCAAGTCTTCGCGCTTGTACTCGAACAGGTCCAGCGTCATCTGGCAGGCAATCATACGAATATCGGACTCGATCGCGGTCTCGCGCAGATCTTCGATCGACGCGACGCCCTTCTTCTTGATCAGGTTCTTCATCATGACGGTGGCCGCTTTGTCAACCCCCGGGATCATGGCCACGGCGTTCGGCATTGCCATGTGGCCGCCCATCAACGGCATTTCCATCGCCGCATTACCGAGCGGCGTGACCTGGAGATCGAGCTTCTTCTTCAGCAGACCGAGACCGTAAAAGGTGAAAAACATCGTTACATCCAGGCCCATCGCGGCGGCGGTGGTGCCGATGATGAAGGGTGGATATGCCCAGTCCAGCGAGCCCTTGGTCACGATGATCGACATGCTTTTGGCGTTTTTCTTATCGGACATCGTTGCAATTCCTTATGTCTGAACTGGCTCACCGCCAAAATGGACGGCGGTTGAGCCCGAAGGTGCACGCGAGAGCCCGTCGGCCGCCCGCCGCACCACTTCATTAGAACATTGTAATAATCGAATATAGAAGTCAAGCGGCGCGGTGGGTTATGCCATCACTTCCGGTTGATCGGAGCACCGCCGCGGCGGCACCGCAAGGGCGCGTGACAGAGCCGCGCGCCGGTAGCCGCCTTAGAACCGTACGCCCAACCGCAGGCCAAGGCCATAGGCCGGCGGGGCGCTCGCGTCGTGCCCGGGTTCCAGCTGCATCATCACCCAGCCCGAGAAATCTCCGCTTGCGCCGATCGCGCGATCGAAGGCGAGCTGCACATCGATTTCGCGGCCGGTCGGCGTCACGGCCACGCGCTCGGAGGCCTGCATGACCGTCTTGTCCGACTGATACGCGACCGGCACGCTCAGCATCGCCGACCCGCCGGCGACTCGCAGCGGCTGTCCGGCCAGGACACCCACCCTGCCGCCGGTTCCAAGGACGTCGCGCTTGACGATTCCGACGCCGAAGGCATCGGCTCGAACACCACTCCAGTCGCTCAGCAAGCTGGTTCCGTCCGCCGCCATATCGGTGCGACCCAGCGTGTAGCTGCCCAGCAGGTCCACCCCGCCCCGAAGCGGCAGCCGGGCGCCGAGAATGTAGAACCTGCTGTTTGCCCCGGAAACCGCAAAGCCGCCATCCGCCTCGCTTCCAAGGAAGCCATCCCGTTCGTCGATATTCGAGAATCTCGCCGTCAGGGCGGCCCCGCCGGAAAATTCCCGGGTCACGACGATCTCTGCGATGCGCGCGGCGCCGTCGGCCTCGAGGTCCGCTTCCTCGTCGACCAGGCCGATGGTCACACTGCCGTTTTCGCCAAGCCGGCGACTGGCGGAAAACGCCGCACCCGCGCCGACAAGAGCGTATTGCGGGGTCAGCAGGTCGTGCTGCATCCAGAACAGGCTCGCGCCGGACTGCGCCGCCGGTTCGAGCAGCAATTGTGCCGGAACCACATCGTATCCGAGCGTGTACACGATGTCGCCGGCTCCCGCCATCGCCAGGCTCATGCCATACAGCCGTCCGCCGGCGGGAGGGTCGGCCGCCATGCCCGACCAGCGAACCGCCGGATCCTCACCGGCCGGGTCGGCCATGGCCATCGACAGCGTTGCGCCGTTGGGCAGTGCCGATTCGACCGATGCGATGGCGCCGGCCGTCATCAGGGCGTCGAGGCCGAAGCCGCGGCCGGCGCCGATGACGTGGCCGTCGAGCCGGGCGACGTAGTCGCGGTCGAATGCGTCCAGCGCCAGCGCCCGCGCGAGCAGCGGGGTGCCGCGCAGCGCATCGCCGAATGCCGGTCCCAGCGATAGGGCGGTCGCATCCAGCGACACGCCGCCGCCGGCCGACGAGACGGATGTCGGGATCACCAGATCGCCCAGCGGCGCGACGGCCGCATCGAGATTCAACAGGCCGTGCCCGTAAACCGCGTCGACGCCCGCATCCCCGAGATCGGTCGCGGTGATCAGCAGGATGGACACGATTTGGTCGGCCGTCAGGGTCGGCCAGGTGCCGGCCAACAGGCCCGCCGCGCCGGATACGAACGCCGCGGCCTGGGACGTGCCGCTGGCGATCTCGAGATTGTCGCCCGGCTGGTCGGAAATGATGTCGACGCCAGGTGCGGTGAGGCAAAACGCCATGGCGCTGCCGCACCGATTTGAAAACGCCGCCCGTGCGCCCGTGTCGTCGACCGCCCCGACCGCCACCATCCGGCCGGCCGCGTTGACTACCGCGTCGCCGGCATAGGCCGCCGGGTATGCCGGCTGGGCCGCGCCGTCATTGCCGGTCGCGGCGACGACGACGGCGCCGGCGGCCATGGCGTCGATCAGCGCCTGTTCCGTTGCGCCGTTCAGCGGCGACGGGCCACCGAGGCTCATGTTGATCACATTCGCCGACTTGCTCGCCGCATAGTCGAGGGCCGCCGTGATATCGGAATCGAAGAAGACGCTGCACGCGCCCGAGCCGCCGCATACCGCGGGGTCGGAGATCCGCGTGTCGGCCCGGATCGCGAGGATCGTCGCATCGTAGGCGACGCCATGATTGGCAACGCCGTTCCGTTCGGCGGCGATAATGCCCGCGATATGCGTGCCGTGACCGCTTTCGTCGGTCATCGGGTCCCCGCGCACGATGTCGATGCTGTCGGGTGAGATGTTGGCGTCGAGTTCCGTGTGCGTCGCGTCGATGCCGGTATCGATGACGGCGACCAGGGCGCCGGCGCCGGTTGCCCCCTTGGCGTAGGCCGCATCGGCGCCGATCATGCCCGGCCCGTACGCGCAGTAGGTCTTGCCATCGGAAAAGACCGCCGCGTAATCGAACTCGCTGCCCCCGGTGCAGTTGAAGACCGGCGTCCGGCCGCCGCCCCCGCCCGCGAACGGCGCGCCGCCGCCCCCGCCGCCACAGCCCGCGAGCGCCAGGACAAGACCAAGGCTGACAAGCGTTCTGGCCATCGCTGCGGGTTGCCTCGTCTGCATTATGAGCGGTCTGAAATCGCGTCACTTTATAGCCCCTGGCATCATGGCGCGCAGGCGTGAATCGGCGGTTAAACCGACAATGCCGGTCAAATGCCCGGCGGCGGCGTTGTCGCGGCCGCGCGCATCGGCTAGAACGCGGGCAGCGCGCGGCAGGGAGGACACGGGCGATGAGCGATACGGCACAGATGGATTTCCCCGTCTCTTGGGATGAACTGCACCGGCACGCCCGGGCACTGGCCTGGCGGCTGCACGCCGAGGGGCCGTTCCACGGGATCGTGGCCATCACGCGCGGTGGTCTCGTGCCGGCGGCCATCGTCGCGAGGGAACTCGACATTCGTCTGGTCGACACCGTCTGCATCGCCTCCTACGACCACAAGGACCAGGGTTCGGCGAAGATCCTGAAGGGCGTCGACAGCGATGGCGAAGGCTTGCTGATCGTCGACGATCTGGTCGATACCGGGGCCACGGCGAAGATCGTGCGGGACATGTTGCCGAAGGCGCATTTCGCGACGATCTATGCGAAGCCGGCGGGACGGCCGCTGGTCGACACCTTCATTACGGAGGTCAGCCAGGACACCTGGATCCTGTTCCCGTGGGATGTGGAGCTGGCCTACGCGAAACCGATCTCCCATCGGGGCGGCGCGTAACGACGGGTCGTCTTCCGAGTGTCGCGGCCGCCGATCCGGCAATCCGGGCGGATCGGAGAGCCCGCGCGCGGCACCTCAGTCCTTGACGATCAGCTCGCGCGTCGTCCGGGCGAGCGGCTCGGCGCCCGTCTCCGTCAGATGAATGCATTCGCTGATCTCGATGCCCCAATCGTCCTGCCAGATTCCGGGGATCACATGGATCGTCATGTCGGGCTGCAGGACGGTCTTGTCGCCGGGTCGCAGGCTGATCGTATGTTCGCCCCAATCCGGCGGGTAGTTGAGGCCACAGGAGTAGCCGATGCGGGAATCCTTCACGATCCCGGCCTTTGCGATGACGCCGCGCCAGACGCCCTCGACCTCCTCGCAGGTCACGCCGGGGCGCGCCGTGCCGATGACGGCGTTCAGGCCTTCGACGACGACTTTCGCCGCGTCCGACAGGCGTTGCGGCGGCGCGCCGAGGAAGACCGTGCGGGCCTGCGGACAATGGTATCGCATGCGGCAGCCGGCAAGTTCGAGAATCGTCGCCTCGCCGCGGGCGAACGGCTGGTCCGACCATGTCAGGTGCGGCGTCGACGTGCCGATGCCGCTCGGAAGCATCGGGACGATGGCGGTGTAGTCGCCGCCGAATTCGGCCGTGCCGCGGGCCTGGGCCGCGAGAATCTCGGCCGCGGCATCGCATTGACGCCGGCCAGGCGCGACCGCCTCGATCGCCACCGCCATGACCTTCTCGAGGATTCGCGCCGCCTGCCGCATATAGGCCAGCTCCTGCGGCGACTTGATCATGCGAATCCAGTTGACCAGCGTATAGGCATTCTTGAAGGTCGCGTTCGGCAGGCTCTGCTGCAGCGCTTCGGCGCAGGCCGCGGTGAAGAAATACGCGTCCATCTCGACGCCGATGGTGCCGCGCGCGAGACCCCGCGCCTCCAGCTCCTCGGCGACGAAGTCCATCGGGTGCTTGCGCTTGTTCTGGACGTACTCGTCCGGATAGCCGATCAGGTTGCTCTCATCGAGATGCGTCGTGACCTTCGCGCCGTTCAGATCGATGCCGCGGACGATGCAGATCGGCTCGTCCAGGGCCAGCGCCACCACCACCGCCTGAGGCGTGTAGAAGGACCAGCCGTCGTAGCCGGTCAGGTAATTCATGTTGGCGGGATCGGACACCAGAAGAACGTCGAGCCCGAACTGCATCATGCGCAGCTTGGTGTTCTCGATGCGCTCCAGATATTCGTCCTTGCCGAAGGGCAGCATCCCGTCCTCTGTCGATTCGCTCGAATCCGGCGCCGATCGTAGCGGCAATCTGTTACCAGATTGCAAAGGCGCGGGCCAGCGATCCGGACCCGTGACGGTCCTGCCGTCCCCGGGGCGGCCGCCGGGATCGTCTGAAACCCGGTTAACTTCGCGTTTCCTATTTGGCGGCATAACTTCTTCCGTCGTTCACGCGGGACCGCCGACACAAGGAAACGACCCATGGAAGTCCTCTTCATCCTCATGCTGCTGGGACTCGGCGGTCTTCTCGTCGCCTCCCCGATCGTCGCGATCATCGCGCTGGTCAAGGTCGGCGACCTGCGGGCCGACCTTGCGCGCACCAACCGCCTGCTGCGCGACCTCGAGGGCCGGATTCCGGAGCCGAGCGGGCCGTCGGACACGCGGCCGGACGTGGCCGCGACGCCGGACGTCGCCGCGCCGCGGGTGCCGCAGACCGTGGCCCCGCCGGCCCGGACGCCGTCATCGTCGTCCCCGGACACCGCCGCCCCGGCCCGGGCGCGCAAGGCCGGGCTGGAAGAGAGGCTGGCACCGTTGCTGCTGCCGGGACTCGGCGCGGTCGCCGTGGTCCTGGCGGTCGTCTTCCTGGTGCGGCACGCCATCGAGATGGAATGGCTGGGCCCGGCGGTGCAATGCCTGCTCGGGTCGATCATCGGCGTCGCGCTGATCGCCGGCGGCGAATTGCTGCGCCGCCACCCGGTCGAGCGGCGCCTCGCCGCGCTGAAGCCGTCCCTCATCACCCCGGCCCTCGTCGCGGCCGGCGTCGCGGCCCTGTTCGTCAGCATCTATGCGGCGTACGGCGTCTACGATTTGCTGGCGCCGCTGGTCGCCTTCGCGATGCTGGCCGCGGTCTGGGCCGCCGCCATCGGGCTGTCGCTCCTGCACGGGCCGTTCGTCGCCGCCCTCGGCATCCTCGGCGGTTTCCTGGTGCCGATCCTGGTGCAGACCGGACATCCGTCCGCCTATTCGCTGTTCCCGTATCTGACCGCGGTCAGCGCGGCGGCGCTGGCGGTGCTGCGCTACAAGGGCTGGGGCTGGCTCGCCTGGGGGACCCTCGCCGGGGCCGCGGGCTGGCCGGTGCTGTGGATGATCGACCAGTGGTACAATCTCGGTGCGCCGGCGGTCGGCGGCTATCTGACCCTGACCGCGATCCTGTTCACCTACCTGCCCTCTGGTCTGGTGCGCCACGACACGGCGGTCGGCTGGCCGCGATTCCTGTGGGCGTTGCCGCGGCCGGCGCTGCTCGCCTGGTCGGCCTGCGCGGCGATGCTGGCGCTCGCCCTGCTGCTGGTCTGGGTCGACGATTTCGGCGCCGGGTCGGTGATCTCGGCGGCGCTGCTCGGGGCCTTCCTGCTGGTCGCCGGGCGACGCGACGTTACGTTCGATGCGCTGGCGATCGGCGCGGCGCTGCTGGCGGCCATCATCCTCGCGAGCTGGAACCTGCCGTACTGGCCGGGACGGGTCGACATCCTCGATACCCTGCCGCCGGGGCTGAAGCCGTTCGCCGCGGCCGCCGCCGGCTATGCGGCGCTGTTCGGGATCGGCGGGCTGGCGCTGCTGCGCGGCGCGGCGCGGCCGGGCCTGTGGGCCGGCGTTTCGGCGGCCGTCCCGGTCGCCGCCCTGGCCATCGCGTTCTGGCGCATCCGCGGTTTCGAGATCGCCCTCGAATGGGCCGCGATGGGGCTCGTCCTGGCCGCCCTCTGCCTCGGCGCCGCGAGCTGGACATCGCGGCGGCGCGACCGGGCGGGCATGGACGGGGCGCTGGCCGCCTACGCGGTCGGCGTCGTCGCCGCGGTCTCGCTGGCGCTGGCGATGGCGCTGGAGAACGCGTGGCTGACCGTGGCCCTGTCGCTGCAGCTGCCGGCCATGGCCTGGATCCACCAGCACACCAAGGTGCGGGCGCTGCGCCACGTGGCCCTGGTCGTCGCCGGCAGCGTGCTGGTCCGCCTCGTGTTCAATCACGAGCTGTTCGACTACCGGCTCGGCGCGACGCCGGGCCTCAACTGGATGCTGTACGGCTACGGTCTGCCCACCCTCGCCTTCTACGTCGCGGCCCGGCTGTTCCGGCGCAGCGGCGACGACCGCCTGGTGCTGGCGCTGGAGGCCGGCGCGCTGGCCTTCCTGACGCTGTTCTGGACCCTGGAGATCGCCGACATCGTCAACCGCGGGCAGTTCCTGCCGGGCGACAATCTGCTCGAGACGAGCCTGCGGACGATCGCCTGGGCGACGATCGCCTTCGCCCTGTTGTGGCAGTGCCGGGCCGCGCGGCCCCGACCCGTGGCCGTCTGGGGCTGGCGCATCCTCGCCGGTCTCGCCGCCGCCCAGATCGCGCTGCTCCATCTGGTCGGGCGCAATCCCCTGTTGACCGGGGATCCGGTCGGCACCTGGCCGCTCGCCAACCTGCTGCTGCTCGCCTTCGCGATGCCCGCGGCGCTCGCCCTGGCGTTCCGGATCGAGACCCGGCGGCAGGGTCTGAAGACCGTGGCCGACGCAGCCGGGATCGGCGGTCTGGTTCTCGTCTTCGTCTGGCTCTCGCTGGAACTGCGCCATGCCTTCCACGGCACGACGTTGAACCCGCATGTCACCTCGGACGGCGAGTGGTATGCCTATTCCGCGCTCTGGCTGATCTATGCCCTGCTGCTGCTGGCGGCCGGAATGTGGCGCGGCAACACGCCGCTGCGCCATGCCGCTCTGGCCGTCCTGATGCTCACGGTCTGCAAGGTCTTCCTGTTCGACATGGCGGAGGTCGGCGGGCTGTTCCGCGTCGCCTCGTTCCTCGGCCTCGGGCTCAGCCTGATCGCCATCGGCTGGGTCTACTGGCGCTACGTCTCTTCGCCAGCCCCGCCGGACGCCGCCGCGCCGGCCTGACCGACCCGGCCAGGTGCCGCGTGATCAGCCGCGCGGCACGACCCGGCGGCGGACCCGCCTACCCCGCCTTCCCGTAGAACGCATCGATGAGGTCGCAGGCGGCCTCGGCGGTCTCCACGAACTGGAAGATCTCCAGATCCTCCGGCGCGATCATGCCGGCCTCGGCGATCGCCTCGAAATTGACGATGCGCCGCCACCAGGCCTCGCGGAACAGCAGCACCGGGATCGGCTCGATCTTCCCGGTCTGGATCAGCGTCAGGGTCTCGAACAGCTCGTCCAGCGTGCCGAAGCCGCCGGGAAAGCAGACCAGCGCCCGCGCCCGCATCAGGAAGTGCATCTTGCGGATCGCGAAATAATGGAACTGGAAGCTCAGCTCCGGGGTGATGTAGGGGTTCGGCGCCTGCTCGTGCGGCAGCACGATGTTGAGGCCGATCGTCCGCGCCCCGGACTCGCGGGCGCCGCGATTGGCCGCCTCCATGATGCCCGGCCCGCCGCCGGTGACGATGACGCTGTGCAGCCCGTTGTTGCGCTCACGCTCGCTCATCAGCCGCGCGAACCGTCGCGCCTCCTCGTAATCGCGCATGCGCTCGTCCGCCGCCGGGCCCTCGCGCGGCGGCGTGCGGGCGCTGCCGAAGACGACGATGGTCGAGACGATATCCGCCTCCTGCAGCGCCAGCTCCGGCTTCAGCAATTCCAGCTGCAACCGAACGGGACGCAGGTCCTCGCGCAGCAGGAAGTCCGGATCGGCGAAGGCGAGCCGGTAGCTGGGCGACCGCGTCTGCGGCGTGTCCCGGAAGTGCCGGGCCGCCTCCTCGTCCTGCCGGGCCGAGGGAAACGCGCCGGGGCGCTCACGTTTCTTCATTCCGTGTTCTCCAAGTTCCGGTTCCCGCGATACCGGCCGAGCCGCACGTTCGACCCTGCGTGGCATGCAAGTTCTCGCTTCGGGGCGTCGGGATCGCGCGCCGATGCCAAATCGTCGACCGCGCGCATCCGCCTGCCGCAAAGCCGGGGAACCCGAGTCCTGTTTACCACGCAATGGTGAACGGAGTCCTAGCGCCCGGGTGACGCGGACAGCGATTCGTGCGATGGTGCCGCGACTGTGATCGCGAGGCTTCAATGACCGAACGCGCGGCCGTCATCGCGGCTTGCCTGATTGCGCTGCTGGCCCCCGGCGGATGTGGCGGGTCGGGCGACGATGCCCGCGAACAGGCGGTCGACCTGCGGGGCTGGTACGACCGGACCGAGCAGGCATTGGTGCGCAGCCTGGGGGCCCCGGACTCGGTCTACGACATGCGGAACGGCGGCCGGATCCTGACCTGGCGCCACAGCCGCACGGAGCGCGAGGGCGGCGAGCTGTATACCGAGATCGAGACCAGGGTGGTCAACGGCGAGACGGTGCTGGTGCCAGTCACCAGCCAGAAACCGATCGTCAACGTGCGGTACGAATGCATGATCAGCTTCGAGCTCGACCGCCGGGGCTACGTGGTCGGCTACACCGCGGACGGCAACGACTGCGCCGACACGCCACGACCGGATTGAGGACCCATGCTCGGCGCCGTCACGGGGGACATCATCGGTTCGGTATGGGAAGGGCAGGTCCGCAATCCGCGGGACGCGCAGCTGTTCTCGGCGCGCAGCACCTTTACGGACGATACCGTGTGCACGATCGCGGTGGCGGACTGGATCCTGGGCGGTGCCGGCGACGATCTGGCGCGCACCATGTGCGGCTGGGTGCGCCGCTATCCGGGGGCGGGCTACGGCATGATGTTCGTCAATTGGGCGATCTCGGGCGGCGGCGAACCCTATGGCAGCTGGGGCAATGGCAGCGCGATGCGGGCGGCGCCCTGCGGCTGGGCCGGGCGGGACCAGGCCGACGTGCTGGATCTCGCGGCGCGTTCGGCCCGCATCACCCACGACCATCCGAACGCCGTCACGGCCGCCGAGGCGCTCGCCCTTTCGGTGTTCCTTGCGCGTCGCGGGGCCGACGCGCAGACCGTTCGGCAGGAGATAACCGAGCGCTTCGGCTACGACCTCACCCGGACTCCCGAGGCAATCCGCCCACGCCATGTCTTCGATCTCTCGGCCGCCGGAACCGTGCCGGTCGCGCTGTTATGCGCGCTGTGCGCCGACAGTTTCGAGAACACGATGCGGAATGCGATCTGGCTGGGCGGTGATACCGACACCATCGCCTGCATCGCCGGCGCGGTGGCGGAACCGCTGTTCGGCCTGCCGCCCGATATCGAGCGGGAAACGAAGGCGCGGCTGGATGCACCGTTGCGCGCCGTGGCCGAGAAATTCCTGGAGAGGCACGGCACCGGTTGAGCCCACACGCGGCGCGGGAGGAAAAGATCGCCAGCAGGCCGTGCCGATCGCGATCTTTACGTCCGCGCAAGGGTTTGACGCTACCTTTGCGTGCGGGCCGGCCGTTGTCGCGCCCGTTCGGCGCCGGCGATCCGTGCAATCACCGCGTGTCGATGCTATGAATGCCGCCGGTGAAAGCGAGGGCCCATGAGCGACTCGATCGAGTCACAGGCGCGGGAAACCGCGAACGAAGTGATCGGCGTGTTCGTCGACGACCGGATGAGCGCGATTTCCGAAGCGGCGCAGTTCTGGGACGACGCGTATGTCCTGGGCTTTCTGCTGTGCGCGACCCTGCAGCTGACACAGGGCCGACACGGAGCCGATCTGGAACCGATCGCCGC
This sequence comes from Rhodospirillales bacterium, assembly GCA_020356105.1. Lineage (GTDB taxonomy): Bacteria > Pseudomonadota > Alphaproteobacteria > UBA8366 > JADFVY01. The sequence continues at coordinate 3,517,143 of CP070634.1, forward strand.
CGCCGACGCGGTCCTGCATGCGCTGGGCGACGCCTCCGGGGCCGGCGTCGGGCCGATCAAGGACCGGGTCGGCGTGTTGCAGAACGAGGGCAATCTCGAATACCTGAACGCCATGAAGGCGGCCGACAAGCTGGTCCGGTTCATCGCGGGATCGTCGGCGAGCCGGCTCGATCCCGTGGTCGTGGCGGCGCGCGAGAAGGCGGTTCGCATGCGCGCGGACGGCTCGCTCGATCCGGACAAGGTGTCCGAAGACGCAGCATGGCGGGGTGTCCTGGTCGACACGCTGTTCACGGATGTGGTGATGGACCGGTTCGAGGACCCCTCGCGGGCTTGACGACGCGGTCATGACTTCCCCCACACAATGCCCCAATTGCGGGCGACGCTTCAATTGCGAGGGGTCGGCCGATTGCTGGTGCCTCAAGGTCGAGCGGAAATTCGACTACGAGGCGATGATCCTGCGCACCGGCAAAGTGAACTGCGTCTGCCCGGTCTGCCTGACCGGCCGGACCGACCTGGCCGGAATCGACTCGGCGACAGAACGGCGCGAATCCGGCTGCTAGGGCCTGATCCGTCAAGCCGGGCGCGGCCATACCGGCGCGACCTCATGCTTCGGGGTTCGTAGCGGTTCTCCGCCCCCCTACTCCGCGGCGACGTCGGCGCCGATGCCGTTGGCCGCGAGCGCCGCGAAGACCTCGTCCTGCGGCATCGCGAAACCGAGCGCGGTGCGAATGCACAAAAGCGCCGCCGCGTGCTGCGCCTCGCCATCCATCGAGCCGACGCAGTCCTCGACGACGATCGGAAGGTAATCCAGCGTGTTCGCCGTGGCGGCGGTGCACAGCACGCAGCTGTTGGTGTTGACGCCGGTCAGCAGCAGCGTGTTGATGCCGCGCGCCCGCAGCAGGAAATCGAGGTCGGTGGCGTAGAAGCAATCCTTGCGCTTCTTCGAGTCGATCACGAGGTCGCCATCCTCGAACAGGCCGGGCATGATCTCGGTGCCGGGGCTACCCATAAGATTGTGGCGGAACTGGTTGGCGCGGGTATCGCCAGCGCGGTCGACCTTGGTCTTCCAGTACGGGTTGCCCGCGGTCTCCGAGGGGTCGCGATACTGCGAGACGACGTGGACGATCGGGATGCCGAGCGCCCGGCAGCGCGCGTTGAAGGCCGTGTTGGCGGCGACCACCCGCTTCGCCACCTCGGGCGGCGCCGGCAGGGTCGCGACTTCCATGTCGAGATGCCCGCGATGCAGATCGACGGCGACCACCGCCGGCCGCACCTGGTCGATACCGAGATTCATGACGTCCTCCGATATTGGCGGCCCCCGAGTATCCCGCCGCGCCCGCGGGATTGTCAATTCGTGACGCCGGGTGGCGTCCCGTGCCCGTGGACACGCCCTGCCGTCGAGATCGCGCCGCGGCCGTGGTCCGCCATCGAACCGCGCGAGGCTCGCAACGGAATGTCCAGAAAGAAAGCCGGGCGCCCCCACCCCGGGCGCCCAGCTTGGCGTGATATATCCCTGTCCGGCTTTCGATCACGCCCTTTCACAACAAGGAGAGATGTCGTCCGCAAGGGGCTTCGGGATGGTCCCGGCGCGGCAAGTCGCACCCGTATTCCAGCCTTCGCCCGATCTGCACATGGTACAACGCAGGGGCGCATCAATTATTCCTTAACATTAAAAAAAACTTTCCGACACCGGTGCGGTGGAGATCCCGCGCTGCCGGAACCCCGCCACGTGGGACAAGGCTCTTGTCCTGGGGGAGGCGGGGAAAGTAGGGTCTTGCTGCAGCGCGCGCACGCGTGCGAATCGGCTCTCCGCCGCTTTCGGCGGATCTTTCCAGTCGCCGGGAAAGAAGGGACCACCCTGTCCATCGCATGTCGTGCAGGAAGGACGGAATGGCTCGCAGAGTCCCACCGCGCCGCGCGACCGCGGCCCGGGGGCAAGGATCGACGAGCATGGCACCTAATTTCAGAACGCAGGAAGGAGAGCGATGACAGATTTCGACCCGAAGCGGCACAGACTCGGCTGGATCGGCGCCGGCCGCATGGGCTATCCGATGGCCGAACGGCTGGCCAAGGCCGGCTGCGATATCGCCGTCTACAACCGCACCCGCTCCAAGGCCGAGCCGCTCGAGGCCGCGGGCGCGACGATCGTCGAGTCGCCGGCGGAGCTTGCCGACCGCGACATCGTCTTCACCATGGTGGCGACCTCGGACGATCTCCTGCAGGTTATCTCGGGCCCGGACGGCGTGCTCTCGGGCAGCGGCGGCCCACCGAGGATCTTCATCGACTGCACCAGCGTCTCGGAAGAAGCCTCGGCCCAGGCCCGCGAGGACGTCGGCAAGGTCGGCGCCGCCTTCCTCGCCGCGCCGGTCAGCGGCAACGGCAAGGTGGTGAAGGCCGGCAAGCTCAGCATCGTCGCCTCGGGGCCGAAGGAGACCTATGACGAGGCGGTCGGCTATCTCGCCTGCCTTGGCCGCGGCGTCAGCTATGTCGGCGAGGGCGAGCTCGCCCGGTTCTGCAAGATCTGCCACAACGTCTTTCTCGGCGTCGTCATCCAGTCGCTGGTCGAGATCACCGTGCTGGCCGAGAAGGCCGGCGTGCCGCGCCACGCGCTGCTGGAGTTCATCAACACGAGCGTCATGGGCTCGATGTTCACGCAGTACAAATCGCCGGCGCTGGTCAATCTCGACTACACGACGACCTTCACGCCGCCGCTCCTGCGCAAGGACATGGATCTGGGCCTCGCCGCGGCGCGCAAGTTCGAGGTGCCGATGCAGGTCGCATCGACGACCCGCGAGATCATCCAGGCGCTGATCGGCAACGGCTTTACCGACATCGACTTCGCGACCTTGCTGGAACTGCAGGCGCGGGCCTCGAACCTCGAGCTGAAGCCCGAGAACGTTGCGGTGCCCACGGGGCTTGAGGACTGACGAAACGGAGGCGGCGCGCGGCATGACGCCGAAGGTTTGCGGTACGGGCGGCGGGCGATGAGCAGCGAGCCGCAAGGCAGCCGCCTGCACGAGGTGGTCGGCCACTGGCTGCCGCGGATGATGGTGGCCGGCCTCGCGCATGGCGACATCATGCGCCTCATCGAGGAGACCGGCAGCTGGCCGAACTGGTGCGCCACCTTCAGCTTCGACGGGCCGGGCCAGGGCGAGGGACGCCGGCGCCATCACCTGCGCGCCGATTGGGGGCCGGTGCTGGCGGCGGTGACGGCGGCGCTGCGCAACGCCGGTCATCTCGACGGCCCGGTCGGCGTCATGGGCATGGCCTTCGGCGGCCACCTCGCGCTGCAGGGCGCCGCCGCCGTGCCGGGCATCGCCGCGGTCGCCAGCATGAACGGCTTCTTCGACTTCGGCGCCTTCTGGGACGACCTGCCGGAGGTCTACCGCGCCAATATGGGCTTCGCGCTCGGCGGCGCGAATCTGGCGGAGACGGCCGGACGGGCGCGGGCCTTCTCGCTCGACGGCGTCGCGCTGCCGGATTGCCCGATCCTCGTCATCCACGGCGGGCGGGACCGGATCTTTCCGGTCGGCGATGCGCGGCGGGTGGCCGAGGCGGCGGGCAAGCGGGCCGAATGGGTCGAATATCCCGACGGCAACCATGTCTGCAACAACATCGCCTACTAGTACCGGCCCCTGATCGCCGACTGGATGGCGGAGACGCTGGGCGGCGCGGCATGACGGCGGGCGGATCGCGACGGGACTTCGCGCCGCCGCGATCGGGGCTATAATGGACGAAACCGGAGAGGACGGAGACATGAGCGACAAGGCCAAGTTGAGCGAACCGACGATCATCAGGCCCGAGGACATCGATCCCGGCTACAACTGGAGCCGGGCGATCCCGTCGCCGGGGAATTCCGCCGTCGATTTCGAGGAGCGGGTCAATTTCCGCCGGCTGCACAATTACCGCCTGGGCCGCGCGCGCCAGGCGATGGCGGACTCCGACCTCGGGGCGCTGCTGTGCTTCGACAACAACAACATCCGCTACATCTCCAGCACCACGATCGGCGAGTGGTCGCGCGACAAGATCGCCCGCTACTGCCTCTTGGCCGGCGACATGGAGCCGCATGTCTGGGATTTCGGCTCGGCCGCCGCGCATCACCGGCTGCACGCGCCGTGGCTGCCGCAGCATCACTGCCATGCG
>CP070634.1:3521385-3577134 GCA_020356105.1 Rhodospirillales bacterium
TCGCCGGGGCCGGCGAGCTGGTGCTGCTCGAGCGCGAGGACCATCCGGGCTACCATGCGACCGGCCGGTCCGCGGCGCTCTTCACGGAAACCTATGGCAATGCGGTTGTGCGGGCGCTGACCCGCGCCTCCCGCCGCTTCCTCGAATCGCCGCCGGCGGGATTCGCGGAGACGCCGCTGCTCACCCCGCGCGGACTGCTTTACGTCGGCGGTGCCGATCAGCAGGACACGCTCACGCGCAAGCACCGGGACCTTTCGGGATCGAGCCGCGGCGTCCGCAGGCTTTCGCCGACGGAGGTCCGTGCACTGTGCCCGATCCTGCGGGACGATCACGCGGCCGGCGGGCTGCTGGAACCCGACTGCAGCGATATCGACGTGGCGGCACTGCATCACGGCTTCCTCGCGGGCGTGCGGCGACACGGCGGACGCATTGTCACCGATGCCGAGGTGCGCTCGTTGCGGCGTGATCCGCAGCATGGCTGGGTCGCCGAAACGAACCGCGGCCCGTTCGCCGCGCCCGTCATGGTCAATGCCGCCGGCGCGTGGGCGGACGCCATCGCAGGGCTTGGCGGCATCCGGCCGGCCGGCCTCACGCCGTTGCGTCGCAGCGTCGTCACGGTGGATCTGCCCGACGGCGTCGACCCCGACGGCTGGCCGATGGTCGTCGATGCCGACGAGACATTCTATTTTAAGCCCGATGCCGGGCGGCTCCTGGTCTCGCCGGGGGACGAGACGCCTTCTCCGCCTTGCGATGCGCAGGCGGAAGAAATCGATATCGCGATCGCGGTCGACCGCCTCGAGACGGCGACGACCCTGCAGGTCCGCCGCATCGGCCACAGCTGGGCGGGGCTGAGGACGTTTGCCGTGGACCGAACGATGATCGTCGGTTTCGATCCGGCGGCGAAGGGATTCTTCTGGCTTGCCGGGCAGGGCGGCTACGGCGTTCAGACGGCGCCCTTTCTGGGGCGAATCGCCGCGGCGATGATTGCCGGCAAAGATCCGAAGGCGGACCTCGCGGCGGCAGGCCTTGCCGCGGATCGCCTCGCCGTGCAGCGCTTGCGCTGAGGGGGATTCGGCAGGCGGCGCCCGGCGCCGGCATCATCGGGACCGGCGCTCCGTTGGATCAAATTCTTTGGTCGCCCGCGTATTGTGGTGTAGCCTGATGTCCCGGTCGCCGCGCCGTTCGGCATCGAGATCGGCCCGCAACCGATCTGCCGCCGGCCCCGGCGCCATGCGCCGGAGGGAGGACTGCTGGCACGCGGGGGAAAACAGAACATGCCTACGGGGACGGTCAAATGGTTCAACGCCAGGAAGGGCTATGGCTTCATCTCGCCTGACGAAGGCGAAAAGGACGTGTTCGTTCACATTACCGAAGTGCAGAACTCTGGCTTGTCGGGACTTGCGGAGGGGCAACGGATATCATTCGAGGTGGCTGACGAGCCGAAGGGCCTGAAGGCGGTAGGGCTGGCGGTGATCGAGAGCTGACCGCGACCGATCGGCCATCAGCGGAACCGCCGGGATGACGCCGGAAGCGCACCGGCGGCTGCCCGGTCAAACCGCCGTCGACTCCGGCTGGATGACGCGTGACCGCGGGAACACGGCGGTGCCGACGGTGCCCTTGCCGATATCGCTCTTGAGGGTGAACTGACCGCCGTGGAGTTCGACGAGGGCTTTGACCAGGGGCAGGTCGAGCCCCGTCCCATTGTGCACCCGAACCATCGGATTGTTGAGATTGATGAACGGCGTGGAGGCGCGCGCGACTTCTTCCTCGGGCATGCCGCCCCCGTCATCGGCGACGGTCAGCACGATCCCGCCCTCGGTGTCCTGTTGCGCGCTGACCGTGACTTTGCCGCGACCCTGCGTGTACAGCACCGCGTTGCCGGTCAGGTTGAGCACGATCTGCTGGATCTTCTGCGGGTCGCCGAGCAGCAGCGGCAGATTGTCGTCGATCTCGCGCACCAGCTTGATGCTCGCTTTGCGGACGTCGTCCTCGACCAGCCGGAGGGCCTTTTCGATTTCGTCGCCGATCACCACCGCCTGCTCGTCGAGCTCGAGCCGGCCGGCCTCGATCCGCGAGATGTCGAGGATGTTGTTGATCACCGCGAGCAGGTGCCGGGCGCTGTCATATATGTCGCCGGCGTAATCGACGTAGCGCTCGTCCCCCAAGGGGCCCCGCAACTGGTTTTTCATAACCTCGGAGAAGCCGATGATCGCATTGAGCGGCGTTCTGAGTTCGTGGCTCATGGTCAGCAGGAAGTCGGTCTTGGCCCGGTTCGCCGTGTCGGCGCGCCGCTGCTGTGCGGCGAGATCCTCCTGCCGCTCCTTGAGCGCGGTTATGTCGGTGCGAATGCTCACAAAGCCGCCGTCGGTGGTGCGATGCTCGCTGACTCTGAGCCAGCGGCCGTCCCTGTGCCTGACCTCGATGTCCCCGGCCGGATGGCGGTGCATCCGCATGCGCCGGCGGATCCACTCTTCCTCGTTGCCGATTGAATCGACGACGAAGCCGCCCGAGACGAAGGCCCGGACGACGGTCTCGAACGGTACGCCCGGCACCAGCAAATCGGCGATCGGCGCGTGGATCTCGCGGAACTTCTGATTGCACTGCACGAGACGGTCGTCGTTGTCGAACAGGCTGAAACCGTCCGGGAAACTCTCGACCGCCGCCGACAGTCGCAACAGAGCGCGGCTTTCTGCGGCCTGGGCCCGTCGCGCCGCACGAATCTCGTGCAGCAGCAGGAGCATAAGGCTGCCGCCGCTCAACAGGATTCCCAGCGACGCCATGAGCAATTCCGCGTAACTGCGATCCAGACGCGCGCTCCGGATGGTCGCCGCGCGCTCGTGCCACTGCCGCGCGTCCATCAGCGTGCGCTGCAGCGGGCCAAGCAGGCCGTGCAGATTTTCGCGGATCATCAGATATCGTTCGCGGTCACCCCGCTCGAGCAACTGAACCTCGGGCTCCATCCGTTCGAGAACGTCGATCGCCGTCCGCGCCGCTTCCTGGGTGTTTCCGATTGTCGCCAATCGCCGCCCCTCGCGGCCCTCGAGGAACAGGGGCAGGCGGCTCCAGAAGACCTCCATGCGATGGATGACGTCCTCGCGGCTGATCAGGTCGTTGTCGCCGTACATGTAGAGGTCCAGCGAATAAAGGAAGCGCGTCAGTTCGATCTGGGCCTGATAGATCACCCAGGTGGTATCGGTAATTTCCGCCTGGGCCAATCGTTCGTATTTGCGCAAATTGCCGAAACTGAAGATCATACTGACGGAGAAGGCCAGCATGATCAGCCCCAACACGGTGTAGACGGTGAATAACTTCCCCAGTTTCATCTCGTTTTGCGCAGTTTCGATCGACCGATGCGCCCGGCATCCGGGCGGGTCCGCCGTCCGCGGAGGCGACAATCCTTCAATGCTCGCGCGGCGACGGCGTGCTGCAGATTCGATGTGGCCGGCGGAGCATCCCGGCCAGGATCAGCCTTCTTCGGTCGATCGAACCCTTCCTCCTTCGTATTAACAATCTAAACCCGATGCAGTCACGCTTCCAGCCATTTGCGGCGAAAAAGATTTGGGCGGCGATCCGATACGCCGGGCCATGAGCGCCAAATCGCCTCAACACTTGACGCGCCGCGTTCCTCTCCCTATTTTCCCGCCACCTGTTTGAGAAGTTCGCCGGCAGGAGCGGCGGGGGTAGCCATGAAAGTCGTAAATTCGCTGAAATCGATGAAGGCGCGGCACAAGGAGTGCCGGATCGTGCGCCGCAAGGGCCGGTTGTTCGTCATCAACAAGCGCAATCCCCGATTCAAGGCTCGCCAGGGCTGAGCAAATCTCGCCGGTCGCCACGACCGGCATGGTGATAAGACCGCGCTGCCTCGGCGCGGTTTTTTGTTGGTTGCGACAGACGGTTTTCGTTTGGCTCGATTGCTGCTATCACCGAGCCTTGGAGCAGCACGCGGAAACGTGACAGATGAAAATGCCGGAACCGGATGCCAGCGTCCTGGCTCGCCGCGACGAATTCGCCGCGGCGCTGGCGGAGATCGTGCCCGGGGACGGGGGCGTCATCGCCGATCCGGACGAGCTGAAGCCCTACGAGTCGGATGGTCTGACCGCTTACCGGCAACCGCCGATGCTGGTGGTCTTGCCGGAGACCACCGAACAGGTTTGCGCCGTCCTCAAATACTGCCGCGAGAATGAACTGAAGGTCGTGCCGCGCGGCTCTGGGACATCCCTTTCCGGAGGCGCATTGCCGCTGGCCGACGGTGTGCTGCTGGGGATGAGCCGGTTCAACCGGATCCTCGAGATCGACTACGCCAACCGCTGTGTCACAGCCCAGCCCGGAGTCACCAATCTGGCCATTACCAAGGCTGTCGAGCATGAGGGATTCTATTACGCGCCGGACCCGTCGAGCCAGATCGCCTGCTCGATCGGCGGCAACATCGCCGAGAACTCCGGTGGGGTCCATTGCCTGAAATATGGGCTGACCACCAACAATGTCCTTGGCCTTGAGCTCGTGCTGATCGACGGCGAGGTGATTCGTATCGGCGGCAAGAATCTCGATTCGGACGGTTACGATCTGCTGGGCCTGTTGACCGGATCGGAGGGCCTTCTCGGCGTCGTCACCGAAGTGACGGTCCGGATCCTGCGGAGCCCGGAGACCGTTCGGGCAATGCTGGCCGGCTTTCCGACCAATGAGCAGGCGGGTGACTGCGTTGGCCGGATCATCGGTGCCGGCATCATCCCCGGCGGAATGGAGATGATGGATCGCCTTGCAATTCGGGCGGCCGAGGAGTTCGCCCATGCCGGCTACCCGCTCGATGTCGAGGCCCTGCTGATCATTGAGCTCGATGGTCCCGCACGCGAAGTGGACGACCTGATTGAACGGGTCACCGCGATTGCCACCGAAACCGGTGCCTCGACGATCCGCGTGTCTGAATCGGATGCCGAGCGGCAAGCTTTCTGGGCTGGCCGGAAGGCCGCCTTTCCGGCGGTGGGTCGCATTTCGCCGGATTACTACTGCATGGATGGGACGATACCCCGGCACCAGTTGCCGGAGGTGTTGCGCCGCACGACCGAGCTGTCGCGGAAATACGATCTGCGGGTCGCGAATGTCTTTCATGCGGGCGATGGAAACCTGCACCCGCTGATTCTTTACGATGCCAACAACCCGGGCGAGCTGGAACGGGCGGAGGCGTTCGGCGCCGACATCCTCAAACTCTGCGTCGAGGTCGGTGGCGTCTTGACCGGCGAGCATGGTGTCGGCGTCGAAAAACGCGATTTGATGCCGCAAATGTTCTCGGAGGATGACCTCAATCAGCAACAGCGAGTCAAATGCGCGTTCGACCCGACATCGCTGCTCAACCCGGGAAAGATGTTCCCGGAGCTGCATCGTTGTGCCGAACTGGGTCGCATGCACGTCCATCACGGCAAGCTGCCGTTTCCGGATATCCCGCGGTTCTGAGCGGAGGGTGTGTGTGAGCGAGACGTTCCGCCCCGAGAATGCCGAGCAGTTGCGCGACGTGCTCGCATGGGCGGCGTCCGAATCGAAGCGACTGGAAATCATCGGATCCGGGAGCAAGCGTGAGCTGGGGCATCCGGTGGCGGCGGACCACGCGGTCGAGCTTGCCGCACTGTCCGGCATATCGCTGTACGAACCCGACGAATTGGTGCTCTCGGCCGGCCCGTCCACGGCTTTGGCGGAGGTCGAGGCGGCGCTGGCCGAGCGCAACCAGCAGCTCGATTTCGAACCGCCCGATTACGGCCCGCTCCTTTCCACGTCCGCCGGCGCACAGGGTGCGGCGTCCGATCGGGCAAACGTGCCTGCCGGCACGTTGGGCGGTGCGCTCGCCTGCAACCTGTCCGGCCCTCGCCGGATAAAGAGCGGCGCCGCGCGCGATCATTTTCTCGGGTTCAAGGCCGTGTCCGGGCACGGAACGATCTTCAAATCCGGTGGCCGGGTCGTCAAGAACGTCACCGGCTACGACCTCAGCAAGCTCATGGCCGGATCGTGGGGGACCCTCGCCGTGACCACCGAGGTGACCGTCAAGGTATTGCCGGCCCCGGAGAAGACGCGGACGATGCTTCTTTTCGGCGGCGATGCGGTCACCGGCGGACGGGCAATGACCATGGCGATGAGCAGCCCGTATGACGTCTCAGGCGCCGCCTGGCTGCCCGCGTCATTGTCAGCGCAGTCGTCCGTCGAGCTGGTGTCGTCGCGGAATGCGGCGGTAGCCGCCGTACGGGTCGAGGGATTCGGGCCGTCGGTCGAATATCGATGCAGCGTGTTGCGCGAGCAGCTGGGCGTGTTCGGCCAGACCGAAGAGCTTCACACCGCCAATTCGACCCGGTTCTGGCGTGAAATTCGTGATGTCCTGCCTTTCGCGGGCCCGGGCGACGACCGCCTGGTCTGGAAGATCTCCGTTCCGCCGGCGGCCGGCCCGGCAATCGTTACCGAGTTGACAGACGAGGACGGGGCCGACGCCTTCCTCGACTGGGCCGGCGGGCTCGTCTGGCTCGCCCTTCCTGCCGGCGTAGACGCCCGGCAGGAGAAGGTGCGCCCCGCCGTTGAGCGGGCCGGCGGGCACGCAATGCTGTTTCGCGCGCCGGCGGCATTGCGTGCCGGAATCCCGGTGTTTCATCCGCAGCCCGCCGTGAAAGCGGGGCTGACTCGACGCATCAAGGCTGCATTCGACCCGGGCGGAATTCTAAATCCGGGCCGGATGTATCCGGAGTCCTGAACCTCGGAGAGCCGGAGATGCAGACGCGTTTTACGCCCGAACAGCTTGCCGATCCCGATATAAAGGCGGTCAACGATATCCTGCGCGCGTGCGTTCACTGCGGCTTCTGCACCGCGACATGCCCGACCTACGTGTTGCTTGGCGACGAGCTGGACAGCCCGCGGGGCCGGATCTATCAGATCAAGGACATGCTGGAGCAGAGCCGCCCGGCGCCCGCGGGTGTCGTCAGGCATCTCGATCGTTGCCTGTCGTGCCTGTCGTGCATGACGACCTGTCCGTCCGGTGTACATTACATGCACCTTGTCGACATCGGCCGTGCCTATGTCGAGGAGACCCACCGGCGGCCGCTGGCCGAGCGGGGGCTGCGCGCCTTGCTGGCGCTGGTGCTGCCGCGGCCATTGCTGTTTCGCATAGCGCTGGCCGGATCGTTTTTCGCGCGACCGTTCCGGCGGTTTCTGCCCCGCCGGATCGCCGCGATGATGGCCCTCGCGCCGGATCGATTGTCGCCGCCGTCGCCGATCGGCCGTCCGCAGGTGATTTCCGTATCCGGCGCCCGGCGCGGTCGCGTGGCTCTGATGACCGGTTGCGCCCAGCAGGTGTTGAGCCCGGCGATCAATGAAGCGACGGCGCGGCTGTTGACCCGACATCGTATCGAGGTCGTGGTGCCGCGCGGCCAGGGCTGCTGCGGCGCACTGGTGCATCACATGGGACGCACGGCCGCGGCGCATGCCCAGATGAGCCGCAATATCGCGGCCTGGACCCGCGAGATCGAACGCGGTGGGCTCGATGCGATCATCGTGAACGCGAGCGGCTGCGGTACGCAGATCAAGGATTACGGGTTCATGCTGCGAAACGATCGGGAACTGGCTGCGGATGCGCAGAAGGTGGCGCGTTTGACCCGAGACGTGACCGAGTATATCGCCGAGATCGGCTTGGGCGAGCCTCGGCGGCCCGGCGCCTTCCCGGTGGCATATCATTCCGCCTGTTCGATGCAGCACGGCCAGAAGATTACGGACGTACCGAAGGATCTGCTGCGGCAGGCCGGCTTCGAGGTTCGCGACATCGCCGAAGGCCACTTGTGTTGCGGCTCGGCCGGAACCTACAACATCATGCAGCCAGAGCTGGCCACGCGGCTGCGGGATCGCAAGATCCGCAATATCGAGGCAACCGGAGCGCCGGTCGTGGCGACCGGCAATATCGGCTGCATGATGCAGCTGGCCGCCGGCATGGAAACCCCCGTGGTGCATACCGTTGAATTGCTCGATTGGGCCACGGGAGGCCCGCTGCCCGCGGCCTTGCAGGGGCGCGATCTCGGCCCCGTGGCCGCGCTCAGCGCCAACACGATCGCCGCCCGATGACGGCCGATCGCCAAGTGTAGACGCCGGCGTTCAACGCTGTGCGACCCTTTCTTCCGGGCGTTCAAATCGTCCCGATGACACGACGTGCTTGATGATCGTGCCGACGCGCCGGCACCGCAGACACAGGGAGCGCGGAACAGATGCATTCTGACAAGATCACCTTCCTCGGATCGCTTGGCGAAACCCTTGCTGCGCGGCTTGACCGCCCGGCTGGCAATATCCGCGGTTGCGCGTTGTTCGCCCATTGCTTTACCTGTTCGAAGGACACGCTGGCGGCCGCCCGCATCTCCGATGCGCTCGTATCGCAGGGCTTTGCGGTGCTGCGATTCGATTTCACCGGTCTCGGCGGCAGCGGCGGTGATTTCGCGAACACCGATTTCTCGTCGAACGTCGCCGACCTGTTGAGGGCCAGCGAATATCTGCGAGAGCACCATCAAGCGCCGTCCCTGCTGATCGGGCACAGCCTCGGCGGGGCGGCGGTTCTGGCGGCCGCTGCGGAGATCCCCGAGGCCGGCGCCGTCGTGACCATCGGCGCCCCGGCCGAGCCGGCGCATGTCGCCCGGCACCTTCGGACCGCGCGGCCCGAGATTGAGGCCAAGGGTATCGCCGAGGTCTCGATTGCGGGCCGGACCTTCCGCATTCGCAAGGAATTCCTCGATGATATCGAGGGTCACAAAATACAAGAGGCGATCGCCAGCATGCGCAAGGCTCTTCTCGTGTTTCACGCGCCGCGCGACGAGATCGTCGGGATCGACAATGCCGAGGCAATCTACAAGGAGGCAAAGCATCCGAAGAGCTTCATCTCGCTCGACGGCGCCGACCACATGCTTGGCCGTAAAGAAGATGCGCTCTGGGTCGCGAGCGTTCTGTCGGCCTGGGTCACCCGATACATCGGCGCGGACGATGGGTGGGAAGGCCAGCCCGATGTCACCGAGGGCGAGGTCGTGGTCGCGGAAGCCGGAGAGGGGCGCTACACGCAGAGCGTCGTCACCGGCCGCCACCGGCTTCGTGCCGATGAGCCGAAATCGGTCGGCGGCGATGATGCGGGCCCGAACCCTTACGCGTACCTGCTCGCCGCGCTGGGTGCCTGCACGTCGATGACGATCCGAATGTTTGCCGACCGCAAGGACTGGCCTCTTGAGAGCGTTTCCGTGCGACTGCGGCACAAGAAGGTCCATGCCCGGGATTGTGCCGAATGCGAAAGCCGCGACGGCCGGATCGACTGGATCGACCGGGACATCACCCTCGCCGGGCCGCTGGATCAGGCGCAGACGGATCGCCTGCTGGAAATCGCCGACAAGTGTCCTGTGCACAAGACCCTGCAAAACGAGACATTCGTTTCGACCCGGATCGAATTGTGACACGCCGCCGGCGCGGTTCGTCCTCCCTTCAGTCGGCGTGGATCGCCGTCAAGGTTCGCTGCAATACGACGATGGCGCTGCGCCAGACGGCCGTGCGCCAGGCCGTATCGTCCGGATACAGCAATTGGCGCGGATCCGGCACCTCCGCATCGCGTGGTCGGCTGGTCAGGGTGTCCAGAACGGACATCATCGAATAGGTTCCGAATGCGACGGAAAACGTCGTGACCTCGGCTTCGGGGAGTCGACGGATCAGGCCAGCGGTAAGGCTGTCCGGTTGCTGTGGTGCGATTGCGTGGTCGCCCGTCGGTGAATCGGCGAGCTCGAACCAGTTGCGAACGCGCCGCGCGGCTTCGCTGTCGGCTGCGTGGCAGGGGACGATCTCGGCCTCGCCAAAGGGGCCAAGACCGACCCTGACATCGACGAACACAATGCGCCCGTCCGCCGCCGAGTCCAGCCACCTGACCATTGAGTCCAGCAGTGCGGCGGGATACCCTGCCGTCTTCTGCCGGTCGGTATGCGGCAGAGGCGCGCCCAGCGCGTCCACGCCCTTTTCGCGGGCGTATTCGGCATAGCGTTTCTCCACCTTGGCCAGAAGATCGTCCTCCCATTCCGGTGGCGGTCCGGCCTGCGACGGGAGCTCGCCGCCGGTTGCCGGCGCCGGCCCGTGATGCACGAACAGCACAGCGCTATCTCGGGGCAAGACGGCAGTTGCGAACTCGGTCAGCCAACCGACCTCGATCGCCGAGCAGCACAACGCGTCGGCTTTCCGATCGCCGCCGCACACCACCATCATGTGGCGTGCCGCGGGATCGCCAAGCCGCACGGTTTCGGCCAGAGGCAGCCGGTGTTCCGCATCGCCCGCGGATGCGGCGTAACTCTGCGGCAACAGACGAGCGGCCCGGCAAGCCGCCAGGAACTTGCCGCGGGCGCTCCGGTAGTCGTCTGCGAAGTAGGCGTCGGCGTCCATCATCAATCCGCAAATGCGCTCCGGACGGGAAGTTAGCGCCAGCAACCGATCGACGCGAGTCATTTGCCGTCCCGCCCGAAGGGGTCCATAATCCTGCGCATGTACGGAATTCGCGTTGCGGTGACCGCAGCTCTGGTCGGGGCGTTGCTGAGCGTGCCCGCGGTCGCGGATCAGAACGATCCGCGGCTGGACGAGCTGTTTGCCGGGCTGAAGGAAGTGAGCAGCGCCACCAAGGCGCATGAGATCGAGCAGATGATATGGTTCATCTGGTCACGGTCGCCGTCGGCTGGTGCCAATCTGATGCTGCGGCAGGGAACGCAGTACATGAACGAAGGCAAGCATGAGGCTGCGGAGGCGAATTTCGATGCGGTTGTCGAGCTCGCCCCGGAATTCGCCGAAGGCTGGAACAAGCGCGCAACGGTCCGGTACCTGAGGGGCGACTACCAGGGGTCTATCGAAGACATCAAACGCACATTGGCGCTGGAGAGCAGACATTTCGGCGCACTTTCGGGCCTCGGGCTGATATACGATTCGCTGAATGAAAAGAAGGCGGCGATTGACGCGTTCCGCGCCGCCCTTGAAATCAACCCGCATATGGACAGCATCAGCGACCGCCTGCAGGAGCTTGTCGAGGAGGTCGAGGGTATCGAGCTCTGACGGCAGCGGTCAGGCCTTCTGCACGCGGGCGATGCGCAAAATGTTGGTTGTCCCCGGCGTGCCGAAGGGTACGCCGGCGGTGATCACGATCCGCTCGCCGGCATCCGCAAATCCGTGAGCGAGCGCCGCGGCGGAGGCCTTTCGCTCCATGTCGGGAAAATTCCGCGCGTCGGCCGTGTGAATGGAACGAACACCCCAGACGACCGCGAGCCGCCGCGCCGTTGCCAGTTTCGGCGTCAGTCCCATGACAGGGACGTCGGGGCGTTCGCGGGCGATCCGCATGGTTGTCGAGCCCGATGTTGTATAGGTGACGATGCCCCGGGCCGACAGCGTGTGGGCGACCTGCCGTGCGGCGGCGCTGATCGCATCGGCGGCCGTTGCCTCGGGCTCAACGCGCTCCGCATCCATGATCTTCCAGTATAGCGGATCTTGTTCGACGCGGCCGATGATCCGGTCCATGATCGCCGCCGCCTCAACCGGGTAGTCGCCGCTCGCGGTTTCCGCGGAGAGCATCACCGCATCCGCTCCGTCATAGACGGCAGTCGCGACGTCCGACGCCTCGGCCCGGGTCGGCGTCGGGGCGTGCACCATCGATTCCAGCATCTGCGTTGCCACTATGACGGGACGGCCGATTTTGCGGCAGGCGCGCAGTATACGCTTCTGCACCACCGGCACGTCCTCCGGCGGCATCTCGACGCCGAGATCGCCACGGGCAACCATGATTCCGTCGCAGCGCTCCACGATTTCGTCCAGCCGCTCGAGCGCGGCGGGTTTCTCGAGCTTCGCCATAATCGCCGCGCGGCCCGCGACCAGCCGCTGCGCTTCCGCCAGGTCGTCCGGCCGTTGGACAAAGCTCAGGGCGACCCAGTCGACGCCGAGAGCGATGGCGAACCGCAGGTCCGCTCGATCCTTCGGCGTGATCGGCGTCACCGGAAGCACCACGCCGGGTACGTTGACGCCCTTGCGGTCGGAGAGCGAGCCGCCGGTAACCACCTGCGTCTCCGCGAAATCGGGTCCGCATTTCGATACCTTCAGCCGGATGCGACCGTCATCGAGCAGCAATTGCGAACCCTTGTGCAAAGCGTCGAAGATCTCCTTGTGGGGCAGCGAGACCCGCGACTCGTCTCCGGGGGAATCCTCGAGGTCGAGACGGAACGCCTGTCCCGGTTCGAGTTCAACCATTTGCTCGCGGAACGTTCCAACCCTCAGCTTCGGGCCCTGCAGGTCGGCCAAAACACCAGTCGGCCGATCGAGGCTTTTTTCCAGTTCGCGGATGATTTCATAGCGTTCGCGATGGTCGTCCTGGCTGCCATGGCTGAAATTCAATCGGAAGACGTCGACGCCGGCGCGGAACAATCCCTCGATGGTCTTCCGCGACGAGCTGCTCGGACCGAGCGTGGCGACGATCTTGGTATGATGCTGACGAACCATTCTACCAAATTAACGATTCCGCAGCGGCTGTCACCTTGGTATCGCATCGCCGGCCGGAGCGCCCCGTTTCCGCTCAGGCGACTTTAGGACCCAGATATCGATCGGCTCGTGGCGCCCGTGCAGCGGCTGGGCCCGAGTTTTCTCGAAACCGTCCAGCATCGTGGGATTGAAGCCCCGCGTGTCGAGCGCCACCCGCACAAGGTGGTCACTCAAGACAATTGTGGCGCCAAATTCCCGTGTCAGCCCCTCGAGTCGGCTAGCGACGTTGACCGTATCGCCAATGACCCCGTACTCGAGACGCCGCGGCCCGCCCAGATTCCCCATGACAACCTCTCCGTAATGGACGCCGATCCCGACCCGCAGCGGCTGCATGGGTAACGGATTGGAGCGCGCGAGCACGGCCTGGATCGAGAGCGCGCAGGCTACGGCGTTCGCCGCATCGCGGTCGCTGGTCAGCGGCACGCCGAAGGTCGCCATGACAGCATCGCCGATGAATTTGTCGAGCGTACCGTCATGCGCGAACACCTGGTCGGAAATCATCGAATGGACGCGCCGCAGGACCTCCATGGTTCGCTCGGATCCAAGCCCCTCGGCTAGGCCGGAAAATCCAACGATATCGGCGAACAGCACCGCGGCGTTCTGCTTGCGCACCGCGTCCAGCGACTCCTCGGAACGCGCCAGGGTGTCGACCATGTTCGGGGAGAAATGCCGCGCCAGGTTTGTCCGCTCGCGCTCTATCTCGGCCTCACGGATTGCGAGTAGCCGCACCCGTCGCACCACCGTCGCAAGGACGATCGTCACGGCCACGAAGATGAGAATCTCCTTCAGGTGCTGGGGCAGTGTCACGAAATAGGGATCCATGCGGTAGGGCATGTGCTGGCCCGGCTCCATTGCCTGCCACCCGCCGATTTCGAATAGCGTCCGTGACTCCGGCAGCGATGCAACCCAGGCAACGGCGACTCCCCATGCTGCGGCGGCCGTCGCGCCGCACCACAGCACCAGCCGTGGCGAATAGCTCAGCAACGATCCGGCGAGCAGCACGTAATACAAAGAGAAGTTGCCGGACCGCAGCGCCACCGGCGGCGGCGCGGGGATCGCCACGAACGGATTGGGGGCGGTCAGGGCAATCGCGATGACGATGGAATCGGCCAGGATGAAGAGGGCGCTCGGCCAGATGCGCGGTGCGACCCGGGACGCGACGTAACCCTGGGCGAGACCGAGGACCAGGAGCAGTCCCAGCATGCCGATATAGAACCATGCGCGGGGGAACTGCTGAAAAGCCGCGACCCAGCCCATGAAGCAGACGAGTGTTGCGGACCGGGCAATCGTCGCATGCCGGATGCCACTCCGGGCCTCGCGTGCGAAGCCCTCCGCGATTCGCCGCGCAATTCCGCCTGAGCCGCGTTTCGGCCATTCCGTCATCGGCTGCCCCTGCGGGCGAGGACGATGCCCGAGAGGATCACCGCGCCTCCGGTCGCCTGCCATGCGGTGATCGCCTCGGACAGGATGAGCCAGGCGAGAAGCGCCGCCGCGACCGGCTCGAGCAAGAGGCCGATGGAGGAAAAACCGGGACGCAGATGGGCCAGCGCATGGGCGATCAACCCCTGGCCGGCGGCGTGCGATAACAGCGCAAGACCGATCAGCAGGGCCCAGCCAGTCAGCGTAACGGCGATCAGCTGTTCGCCCATCACCCATGCGACCGGTAACAGCACCGCCGCGGTGCCGACCGAACTCCAGGTCATGGTCGTTGCGGCGGAGAACCCCGTACGCAGGCGCGATATCGCCAGAATATAGCTGGCCAGAAACATCGCGGTGATGATGCCGAACATGTCACCCAGCAGATTCTCCGGCGCGATGGCCAGGCTGCCGCCTGCGAGCAGCACGGCGCCGGCCAGGGCGAGCGCCATGCCAGAGAGGTAAAGTCGCGTGACGCGATGGGCGAACAGCAGCCACGCGCCCAAAGTCACGAAGATCGGCGCGGCGTTCGCAAAAAGGGTCGCATTGGCGATGCTGGTATGCAGGATCGAAAGATGCCAGAAGGCGAGATCGCCGGCAAAGAACGCGCCCGCGATGAGCAGCCGCAGGTAGTCTGCACGCGACGCCGGTCTCCGGGTCGCGGGATCGCTGCGACGGTCGACCGCCATCCACACGGCCAACGCGGGGACCGCGAGGAACGGGCGATAAAATGCCGTCGCCATCGGACCCAGTTCGCTCAACCGCACGAAGATCGGTGAGGCGCCGACCAGAACGGCGCCGAGAAGAAGCGCGAAGAGGGCGCCGCGGTCGGCGATCTGTGTCGATGATATGCGTTCGGCCATGTACCTGTCGACCAGCGCTGCGTTTGCCTGCCAATCCCGGGTTTAGCGCGTACCGCCTCAGCGGTGCAACGTTGCGCCGATGATGGTGATCACTTTCCGAACGGTCGATATCCGCTATATTGGGGCCATGATCGGCCAAATTCCCAGACAGGACATCGGCGGGGACCTGCTGGGTCCGGATGACCCGCCAGCCGTGACGATCGTGAATCGCGACGGTGGGGCGCCGGCGGTCCTGCTCTGCGACCATGCCAGTAATCGGATTCCGGCGGCGCTCGACCAGCTCGGTCTCGACGAGGCGGCGCGGTCGCGCCACATCGCCTGGGATATCGGCGCGGCCGAGGTGACGCGACATCTTGCGAGCCAACTCGATGCGCCCGCCCTGTTCTCGGGATATTCCCGACTGGTGGTTGACTGCAACCGCAGCCTGGACGATCCGACCGCCATGCGTCAGATCAGCGACGGCACGATCGTCCCCGGCAACCGCGGCCTCGACGCGAATGCCCGCACCGCGCGGGCGGAAGCCTGTTACTGGCCCTATCACATGGCGGTGACGGAGACAATCGAGCGGATTGCCACGCGCGGAATCGTCCCGGCAATCATCTCCATTCACACCTGCACGCCGGTGATAAAAGGATTCGAGCGGCCTTGGCACATCGGCGTGCTGTCGAACGCGGATCGCCGCATGGCGGACCTTTTGATCGCCGAATTGTTGCACGATTCAGCCCTGTGTATCGGTGACAACGAGCCTTATTCCGGTCTGGACCCGCACGGCTACTCGATCGAGACGCATGCATTGCCGGCGGGGCGGCCGAACGTGTTGCTGGAGATCAGGCAGGACCTCGTGGATACGCAGCACGGCGCGCAGCATTGGGCGGTGCTCGTCGGGGCGGCCCTCCATTCGGTCATGGCCGAGCCCGAAATCACCCAGGTGATCGGGGCCGATGTGCGGGCGGCTTCATGAACCGGAGCGGTACCTCTAAATTCACCATCGGGATCGAGGAAGAGTATCTCCTCGTCGACCCGGACACCGGCGCCCTGGCGGACGAGCCCAGCGAGGAGATACTGGCCGAATGCGCATCCGACATCGACGACGGCGTCGGGCTCGTTGTGCCCGAGTTCCTGCGGGCCCAGGTCGAGGTGGGGACGGCGGTCTGCAACTCCATCAAGGAGGTGCGCGCGAAGCTGGTCACGCTTCGCCGCAGCGTTGCCGACGCCGCGGCGAAGCACGAGCTGTCGTTGATTGCCGCGTCGACGCACCCGTTCGCCGAGTGGTCCGCCGTGCACCACACCGACAAGGAGCGGTACAACGTTCTGGCCGAAGACATGCAGGCTGTGGCGCGTCGCTTGCTGATCTGCGGTATGCACGTCCATGTCGGGATCGACGATGACGATTTGCGGACGGATCTGTTGAATCAGGTCGCCTATTTCCTGCCCCATCTCTTGGCACTCAGCACCTCGTCGCCGTTCTGGCGCGGCGAGAAGACTGGGTTGATGTGTTATCGGCTCAGCGTCTTCGACGAGCTGCCTCGCACGGGTCTGCCGTCCCGCTTCGAAAGCTACGGAGAGTACCTGCGACATGTCCAGGTCCTGATCGATGCCGGTGTGCTGGAGGACGCATCGAAGATCTGGTGGGACATCCGACCCCACACCCGCTTCCCGACTCTCGAGATGCGGATCGCCGATATCTGCACCCGGATCGACGACGGCATCACCGTGGCCGCGCTTTATGCCTGCGTGATCTCCATGCTGATTCGGTTGCGACGTTCCAATCAGCGCTGGCGTTACTACGCAAACATGCTGGTCAACGAGAACCGCTGGCGTGCCCAGCGGTACGGATTCGACGAGGGGCTGATCGATTTCGGCCTTGGGAAGGTCGTGCCCTATCCGGACCTGCTCGAGGAACTGATCGAGCTTCTCCGGCCCGATGCCGAGCGGCTCGACTGCGTTGCGGAAATCGAGCATGCGCGCAATATCGTCAAGCGCGGTACCAGCGCCCACCGCCAGATCGCCATCTACGACGAAGCGCTCAAAGACGGCGCCAGCAAGGACGAGGCATTGACTGCGGTGGTCAAATGGCTGATGAAGGAAACCGTGGCTGGCCTTGACATGTAGCTCGGACTTTTCATCGCTGTCTTTGGCGCTATCTATAAGGGTTGGAACCGCAAAGCCAAGGCAACGGAAAGAGAGACATGGACGACAAGACCCGCATCGAACTTGAGGCCGCAGCCTTCCGCACGCTTGTGGGCCACCTGCGCGAGCGCACCGACGTACAGAACATCGATCTGATGAACCTTGCCGGTTTCTGTCGCAATTGCCTGTCGAAATGGTACCGGGCGGCGGCAGAGGAGAAGGGCATCGGCATGACGTATGACGAGGCCCGGGAAATCGTCTACGGCATGACCTACGAAGAGTGGAAGGCGAAATACCAGACCGAAGCGTCGGCCGACAAGATCGCGAAGTTCGACGAGGTCAACCCGGGTCACTGAGGCTCCGCATTTACGCCGCTTGCGCGGGTCGTCAGGGCGGGATATCGTCGCCGCCCTTTCGTGCTTTTTCATCGCCAGCGCAGGAGTGGTTCATGGCCGACGTCGGAGGCATCACGGGCAGCCAGCTTCGTTCCCTTATCGAGCGGATTGAGCGGCTCGAGGAAGAAAAGGCGGCGCTGGCCGGGGATATCCGCGAGGTCTATGCGGAAGCCAAGGGACACGGATTCGATCCGAAGACCATGCGCCAGATCGTTCGGCTGCGCAAGCTCGATACGGCCGATCGTCAGGAACAGGAAACCCTGCTGGAACTTTACAAAGCGGCGCTCGGCATGGGCGAATAGCGACGCGGGCCGGTTGCCTTCGCTCGACCGGCGGAGGATCGGCCGGGCGGCCTGTCAAACCGGAACGGGGACTAATCCGTCAGATCCAGATAACGGCTCGGGTGAAGGTCGCGCACATTGTCCTCCCAGCCCACGACGTTGGTGGCGACCAGATTGCGCGAGGCGTGCTGGTAAAGCGGGATGATCGGGAATCTTTTCATTGCCAGTTGCTCGGCGCGGTGCAGTGTGACCTCGCGTGCGGCCGGCTCCTGCCTGGCGGCCGTCGTCATGAGCTTTTCGAATTCCGCGTCCTTGAACCGTCCATAATTGAAGCGCTCGGACTCGCTGTCCCAAAGCATCAGGAACGCCGCCGGATCATTAAAGTCACCGACCCAGCCCGCACGTGCCACATCGAACTCGCCCAGCCCGAGATCGCCGTAATGGACAACATAATCGTTGCTGTACAGATCGGTTCTTACGCCGACCCGTTTCCACATCTCCGCGACGGTTTCGGCCACTTTCTGATGGGCGCCGTTGGCATTGTAGTGCAGGGTCAGCCGCAGGGTGTCCTGCACTCCGAATCCCGCATCGGTGAGCAGCAGCTTTGCTGCGTCGCGCTTTTCGCGTGCCGATAATGGGCGGGGAATTGGAAACGGCCCCTTGCGAGGTGGTGCCTCGGGCTCTCGGACTCCTGCGAGCCCGTCCGGCAGCAAGCCGTCCGCAGGGATTTCGCCGCCGTCGAGAGCGCGGCGCACCAATGTCGGTGAATCGACCGCCAGCGCCAGTGCCTCGCGGACCCGCGGATCGTTGAACGGGGGCTTGCGCGTGTTGATGACCAGATAATCGACGGTCAACGACGGATGAATTCGGACCACCTCCGGCGCCTGCTCCATCAGCCCGGCAATCGCGTCGCGAGGGACGCCCGACAGCGTATGCAGCGTGCCGGAAAAGAACCGCTCGGTCGCGCTCTCGATAAACTCGACGACGTCGTAATAGACATGGTCCATCGTGACCGAGGCCGGATCAAAGAAACGCCAGTTTTTTGATAGCTTTAGATAATTCCCCGGCAACCATTCGCTGAGGATATAGGGGCCGTTGGTGACCATCTTGCCGGGCCGAGTCCAGGATTCGTCGGCGCGCTCAACTTGATCCTCGCGCAGGGGGTAGGCGCTGTGATGGACGAGTTGCGCCAGGAATTGCGGGCTCCGATGGGTCAGCCTGAAGACGAGGGTCGCATCGTCGGTCGCCGTGACGCCGAGGCTGCCTTCCTCCCCATCACGACCCTTGTGAAGAATTTCCGCCCCTTCGATGTTGTAGAACATCGAGGCGAACAGGGCACCCGACTGCGGCGCTAGGAGTCGCCGGAATGCGTATTCGAAATCCCCGGCGACGAGCGGGCGACCGTCGGACCAGTTCTGTCCGGCGCGAAGCTTGAAGACCCAAGTCATACCGTCGTCGCGGACCTCCCAGCTCTCTGCTGCGCCGGGCTCGATTTGACCTGCCGCATTTTCTGTGACCAACCCGATGTACAGGTCCGCGAGGATCGCGCGTTCCGGGGCCAGTGCAGCAAAATGCGGATCGAGTCGGACCGGGTTGTCCATGATGCCGCGGCGAATTTCGCGCTCGACCAGCTGTGCCGGTACCTCGCCGGACGGAAACAGGAAGATCGCCGTCAAACACAGCAGGCACGTCAGGATTGGCCGCACGAGGAGCGTCTTCAACGGGTACCGCCGTCTTACTGTTCGATCGTTTCGCCGGGACCCTAACGTTCCCGCCGGTCGTCCGCAAGCGGGTTTGCCGAAGTCCCGGCATCCCCAGCGTATCGCGGGCGGGTAAGGGCAATGTTAACGGACCGCCCAGCATATTCGATGCGATACGAAAGCCGCAGGTTCTGTGAGGAGGGACATGGCCATAACGATTAACCTCGGCGGGCACGGCAGGCGATGGGAACTGGACCTGTCCGCGGTGCCCTTCGAGCGCGTGCAGTCCGGTGGGCGCGCCCTCGGCGTGTTTCTGATCGTATTCGCCCTGATTTGGGGGGGCGCCCCGGTTTTAGGCCTGGTATCGGAATTGCAGGCTGGCAGATACGGCCCCGAAATCCTACTGTTTCTGATCTTTCCGGTGGTTGGCGTCGCAGTGCTCTTATTCGGGCTGCACAGCTTGATGTGGCATCGCCGCATCGCCTTTGACGGGAACGTATTCACCGTAGCGGAGTCCGGCCTCAAGGGCACCCGGCGATGGAGCGAGCCGCTCTCGGCATACCAGGGTGTCTTGCGGCATACCCGGCGCGTGCGCACCAAGAACAGCAGCTACACGCTCTACATGATCGATCTCGTGCATCCGGATGCGGCGCGCAAGATCAACCTCTATACCGCCAGAACCGAACGCGGATTTCGTGAGAAATGGGAAAGCTTCGCCCGCCGGCTTGGTTTGCCGGCGCTCGAGACGGGCGAAGGCGGGATGGTTCACCGCGAGGCGGAAGACCTCGACAAATCCGCGGCCCAACTGATCGCCGAAGGGAAGGTCGAAATCGACCGTGACGCCCTGCTGCAACCCGGGGATGCGATTTCGGTCCGACACGAGGGCGATACCGTGGTGTTGACCCGGACCCGCCCCGTCAACCCCTGGTGGGGTTGGCTGCTTGCCTTGCTGTTCCCGCTGGTTTTTGTCGGCGTGGCGATCTTTGCGCCCGATATGCCATTGCCTGCTCGGTTGGTGTTTGGCGCAGTCGGCGCCGTCCTGGAGATCGCCTTCGCCATCGGCGTCGCGACCGACCTCTTGTCGCGACAGCGTCTTCGCGTCGGCCCGGATGGCGTGCGCGTCAACCGGGCCTATGCCCGCAGCGAGACCGCCGGCAAGTCGCTCGCAAGTCCCGAGATCGAAACCGTGATGCTGGCGGCCAAATCAGACGGCGCGCGGCCGGCATTGACGATCGCCGGTGACCACGAATCCTTGCGGTTCGGCCGCGGCCTGCCCCGACGATCTCTCGATTTCGCGCTGAACACCGTTCTTTCGAAGATCTCCGAAACCCGGCGTCGCAGGGGCCTGCGGTGATACGGCGGACCGAAATTGCCGGATGGCGCAGTGCCGGGGTGAATTTCTGAAGCGGGCGACTCGACGCCGCAGGCGCTGTTCGCGGGCGGCCGGGATGAAAGGGTTACTCGGCGGCGCTCGGCATCGGCTGGTTCGCGTGGAACGCCGCCAACAGCTCTGCCTCGCGGGCCTTGGCTTTCAGCATCGCCTCGGCCTTGACATGACCGAAGCCGCGAATGCCGTCGGGCAACGCGGCGATCTCGACCGCGAGCGCGAGGTTCTCGACGCTCAGGGCCGGCAGCAACTGGTCGAGCGTGGCCTCGTAATCGCTAATCAGGCGGCGTTCGGCGCGCCGTTCGGCCGCATAGCCGAAGACGTCGAGAACCGTGCCCCGCAGGCGTCGCAGCCTCGCCAGAAGGCGGAGCACGTTGAATATCCAGGGGCCATAGCTTGCCTTCTTCGGATGTCCGGTGTTCGGGTCGCGCCGTGCGAACAGCGGCGGCGCCAGATGGACGCGAAGCGCGAAGTCGCCCTCGAAGGCGTTGTGAATGGCGGTGTTGAACTCTTCCCGGCAGAACAGCCGGGCGACTTCATATTCATCCTTGATGGCGAGCAGTTTGAAGTAGTTCCGCGCCACCGCGTGGGTCAGTCTGGAGTCGCCCGGCGCCCGCTCCGCTTCGGCAGCCCCGACGCGCGCGACAAAATCCGTATAGCGCGCCGCGTAAGCTGCGTCGTGATAATCGGTCAGGTACGCGGCGCGTCGTGCAACGATCTCGTCGAGGGTGCGGGCGATGTCCGGCGCCGAGGGCGCACCGGCCATTTCCGCGACGGCCTCCACCGCCGGCAGATCGACCGCCGCCCTGCGTCCCCACAAGAACGCCTGTTTGTTGCTTTCCAATGTGACCGCATTCAGTTCGATCGCCCGCAGCAGCGCCTCTTCCGACAAGGGAATCAAGCCTTGCTGCCACGCGAAGCCGACCATGAAGAGATTGGCGCCGATCGAATCGCCGATCAGCGCAAGGGCCAGCCGCGTCGCGTTCACAAAGCCCGCCTGACCCGCGCCCGTGGCATCGACGATGGTGCTGCGCATGTCGTCCGCCGGCAACGCGAAGTCACGGTTACGAGTGAAGTCGCCGGTGACGCTTTCGTGGGTGTTGACAACGGCGCTGGTTACCCCCGTCTGCATCTTGGAAAGCGCGGTCGCGCCGGCGGTGACCACGAGATCGCACCCTATGACAAGATTCGCGCCGCCTGCGGCGATCTGCACCGCATGGATATGATCCGGCCGGGAGGCAATCCGGACGTGGCTTGTGACCGCGCCGTATTTCTGCGCCAGGCCTGCGATATCCAGGACACCAACGCCCTTGCCTTCAAGATGGGCCGCCATACCCAGCAACTGCGCGACGGTCACCACGCCGGTCCCGCCTACGCCGGTAACGAGGATGCTGTAGGGGGCGTCGAGTGACGGCAGTGCAGGATCCGGCAAGACGGCGGGAAACGGCGCGGCCACGTCCGCGGTCCGCCGTTCCGCCTGGCGCAGCGATCCGCCTTCGACCGTCACGAAGCTCGGGCAAAATCCCTTAAGGCACGAAAAGTCCTTGTTGCAGGCAGATTGGTCGATTGCTCGCTTGCGGCCGAATTCGGTGGACACCGGCACCACCGACAGACAGTTGGATACCGCCGAACAATCGCCGCATCCCTCGCATACCGCCTCGTTGATGAAGACCCGCCGCGGCGGGTCGGTCAAAAGTCCGCGCTTGCGACGCCGGCGCTTCTCTGTAGCGCAGACCTGATCGTAAATGATCGCCGTGACGCCTGGAATATCGCGCAACTGCTTCTGGATGCGATCCAGCTCGTCGCGGTGGTGGATCGTTACCCCCGGCGCCCAGCCGGCACCGGGCGGGTATTTGCCGGGCGCGTCGGTCACGACGACGGTCTTTACCACGCCTTCACCGTAAAGCTGGTTGGTGATCTGCGGGACCGACATCGGACCGTCGACCGGCTGACCGCCGGTCATTGCGACGGCGTCGTTGAACAGCACCTTGTACGTGGCGTTGGCGCCGGAAGCGACCGCCTGGCGGATCGCCAGCAGGCCGGAATGGAAATAGGTGCCGTCGCCGATGTTCACAAAGACGTGGGGCTCATCTGTGAAAGGGGCCTGGCCGACCCATGTCACGCCTTCGGCGCCCATCTGCGTAAAGGTCTGCGTGTTGCGGTCCATCCACTGGGCCATGTAATGGCAGCCGATCCCGGCCAGCGCCCGGCTGCCATCCGGCACCCGCGTCGAGGTGTTGTGCGGGCAACCCGAGCAGAAATAGGGAACGCGCTGGGGAACCGGCTGCAATGCGTCGAGCGCCTTTTCCTTTGCGGCCAGAAAGGCGAGCCGCTCCTCGATCTTCTCGGTCGTATGAAATCGCGCGATACGTCCCGCGATGACCCGTGCAATGCGGGCCGGCGTCAGGGCGCCGGCCGATGGCAGGATCCACTCACCCGCCTCATCGAATTTGCCGATGATACGCGGCCGTTTGGCAGCTTCCCAGTTGTAGAGCTGTTCCTTCAGCTGGTTTTCGATCAGGGCGCGTTTTTCCTCGACGACGAGAATCTCCTCCAGCCCCTCTGCAAACTCGCGGATGCCCTCGCGTTCCAGCGGCCAAGCGAGCGCCACCTTGTAGACCGCAAGGCCGATCTTCGCGGCGTAGGATTCGTCGATTCCAAGATCCTCCAACGCCTGACGGACGTCGAGATAGGACTTGCCGACGGTCACGATGCCGAGACGCGGCCGTGGACTGGAAATGGCGACACGGTCGAGCCGGTTAGCGCGGGCGAACGCGAGCGCCGCATACAATTTGTAGCGGTGTAGTCGATACTCCTGGGCATTCGGCGAATCCGGCCAGCGGATGTTGAGGCCGTCCTCGGGCATCTCGAAATTATCCGGTGTCGCGATTGCAAGTCGCAACGGGTCGATCTCGACCGAGGCGGAGGTCTCGACCGTCTCCGCGACCGTCTTGAAGCCGATCCAGCAACCTGAGAAACGGGACATGGCGAAGCCGAGGAGGCCGAGATCGATCACCTCCTGGACGCCTGCCGGGTTGAGCACCGGGATACTCGCGTCCGCGAAGGCATGGTCGGACTGGTGCGGCAGTGTCGAGGACCGGCAGGTATGATCATCGCCAGCCAGCGCGAGCACGCCGCCGTAACGCGATGTCCCCGCGTTGTTCGCATGCTTGAGCGCATCACCGGAGCGATCGACGCCCGGTCCCTTGCCATACCACATGGCGAACACGCCGTCATACCTGGCGCCCGGAAACAGGCCCACCTGCTGGCTCCCCCAGACAGCGGTCGCCGCCAGATCCTCGTTCACGCCAGGCCGGAAGTGAATATGGTTGCGCTCGAGATACGATTGCGCCTGCCACATCGCCGTATCCAAGCCGCCAAGCGGCGATCCCCGATAGCCTGATATGAAGCAAGCCGTATTTCGTCCTGACGCGACGTCGCGTTGGCGCTGCAACATCGGCAGGCGCACCAGAGCCTGCGTGCCGGTCAGGTAGACGCGGCCGGTTTCGCGCTCGTACTTGTCGTTCAGGGTCACGTCCGCAAGCGGCATCGCTCCCAACCCTCCGAAAGCGGTTCCCGATCTCGCGAATCGATATTCATCGACAAAGGGTAGCGGTCATCGGGCCAAAATCAATCGGCGCCGTCCCGCCGCGCCAAGAAACGACCTATTCTGCAACGATTCTTCTTCCAAGCGGTTCTTGTCCTTCGTGGCTTGGCGATGCCTCCGCACGATTCATACGGCTGACCCCTGCACCAGTCTCAGCCATCATTCAAGGTAACCACCTTGATATGGTCCACGATGCCGGTGACGCCAGGCACCTTGCGGACAACCGCCAGTGCCAGGTCACGTTCCGAATCGCTCAGCGCGCGACCGAACATGTAGACGATGCCATTGACACTCTGCCACCGCAAATTGGCCGACTTTACACTGTCGTTGGCTCGCAAGGCCTTCTTGATCCTGGTTTCGATCGCGAGATCGGCCGCCGCATCCTGCAGTTTCGCATCGGGCAGTACCTGGATCTCGTTGTATACCGGCTCGGCGCCCATCACGGAGGCGGCCAAGGCGCCCGCCATGGCTTTCCCTGCCATGTCGACGACAGTTCCGGTAAGCAAAACCGCACCCTCGTAGACGTCAACCGTCACGTTCTTCAGCCTGCCGACCTCCTCCTCAACGTACAGCGCCTGAATGTCCAGCCTGATGCGCGCGTCTTCCCGCGCGACGAGGATGCCTCGTTCTTCGACATAGGTTCGTGGATCTTCGAGCACGACAACCGTGGGGCTCTGGCAGCCGATCAGCGTCAGCACAAGCGCGGCCAAGGCAAGCCGCAGGCACCGGCCCGGGAAACCGATGATCACGGTGTCTCTCACGGAAGAATTTCATCCCGCGTGGGGCGGCCTTGCGGCGCCTTATTTGCTGTAAAGATTGTCGAGCGCACTGCCATATCTTTCTCGAATCACATGTCTGCGAATCTTCATGCTGGGCGTCAGCATGCTGTTCTCGATCGCGAAGCTCTCGGCGGTCACGATGAACTTCCGCACCCGCTCGATTACGGACAGCTTCTGGTTGACCCTGCTGACGGCCTCGCCGATTGCCCTTACGAAATCGGCATCATCGACGAGCTGGGCAAGGTCCCCATTCTTGCCGTGGTCGGCGGCCCAGGTCGTCGCGAAATCCCCGTCCGGGACGATCAGCGCCACCAGGTGCGGTTTGCGGTCGCCATAGACCATGACCTGCGCGATTTCTGGCTCCACTGTCAGCATCCCCTCGATGCGCTGGGGGGAGACGTTGTCGCCGCCGGAGTTGACGATGATGTCCTTCTTGCGGTCGGTAATCTTGATATAGCCATCGTTGTCGAAGAGCCCGACATCGCCGGTATGCAACCAGCCATCCTGCAACGTTTCGCTGGTTTCTTCCGGCTTGTTCCAATAACCCTCCATCAGGAGTTCTCCGCGCACCAGGATCTCGCCATCCTCGGCAATCCTGACCTCTACGCCCTTGAGCGGAGGGCCCACGGTGTCGAGCTTGTTCGGTGCGTGCTTGTTGACCGAGATCACGGGAGCGGCCTCAGTCTGCCCGTAACCCTGCAATAGCCTTACGCCCAGCGCGACGAAGAAGACTCCGATTTCGTAGTTGAGAGCTGCACCCCCCGATACGAAGGCTTTCAGGCGTCCGCCGAAGCGCAGCGCGACCTTCTTGCGGACCAGCCTGTCGAGCAACGCATTTAGCACGCGATCCGCGATGCCCAGCCCGTTTGGCTCCTCGTAGCGTCGACGGCCGAGCGCGACGGCTTTCATGAACAGCCTGCGGCGCAATGCGCTCTGGCTCTTCAGGCCGTGCATGATGCGTGCGTATATCGATTCGTAAAGTCGCGGCACCGCGGTCATAATGGTTGGTCGACATTCGGCTATATTCGAGACCAGTTTGTCGAGCGATTCCGCATAATAGATCTCGGCGCCGATCGACATCGGGAAGAACTGGCCGGCCGTGTGTTCATAAGCGTGCGACAGCGGCAGAAAGCTCAAGAAGACCTCTCCGGGCTCTTCGTAACCCGGGAGACGCGCGATCACATCATGCGCCCCCATGCAATTGCAGATGATGGCCCCGTGGCTCAGCATTACGCCCTTGGGACGGCCACCCGTGCCAGACGTATAGATCAGACAGCAGGTATCGCTGCGCTGCGGTTTCCGTGCGAAATCCCGCACATCGTCGGCCAGTGCGCGACCCTTCTCCAGGGCCTCATCCCATCGGTAGATCCGCAGACCCTGTCCCGGCACCGGTTCCGGCGTCTCGAGACAGATTGCGAATTCCGTCGACGGGGCACGCATCGCCGCCGGCAACGCGCGTTTTGCCAATGCGGTTGTCGAAATGATGAGTCCCTTCGAACCGCTGTCGTTCAACAGGTAATGATGATCATCTTCCGAATTCGTCGTATACGCCGGCACGGTGATCGCACCGGCCGACATGATCGCGACATCCGCGATAAGCCAGGCCGGGCGATTTTCGGAGATCAGCGCGACGCGATCGCCCGGCTCCACCCCCAGGGCCCGCAACGCACGTGACAGCTCGCTGATCCGGGCGGCGACGTCCGCCCAGCTCTGGCTCTGCCAGTGTCTGTCACGTTTCGCCCACAGAAACGGCCGATCCGCAAAACGCTCGGCCTGATCGAAAAACAGGGTAGGCAGATTGCGGATGGATTCGTAATCCATGGTCGGTCCCTTGCAGTCGGCGGCGGCGATCTGTCGTCCGCTTGCCTTGCCCATTGCGTCCGGCCGGCATATATCGGGCCAAGCCGAAAGCAAAGGAGATTATAAGCATGACCAGTGGATCGGCGCTAGGCGCGTTGCCCGAGTGGAATCTCGGTGATCTCTACTCGGGACCGGATGCGCAGGACATCCGCGATGACATCGAGCGTGCGACGGCGGCGGCCCTGGCATTCTCGAAGCGATATAAGGGCGGGCTTTCGGAGCTGGACGGCACGGCACTGGGTGAAGCCATCGCCGAGTACGAGAGAATCGACGAGATCCTGTCGCGCATCGGCAGTTACGCCCAGCTAGTATATGCCGCCGATCAGTCGGATCCGGCGAATGGCAGGTTCTATCAGGGAACCCATGAGCGTCTCAATACGATTGCCACGGAACTTCTGTTTTTCACGCTGGAACTTAATCGGCTAGAAGATACCCACCTCGACGCGCTTGAGGCCGACGCCACGCTGGTGCGGTACGAGCCGTGGCTTCGAGATGTCCGCACGATGAGGCCGCATCAGTTGGATGACGAGATCGAGCGGGTCTTGCACGAAAAGCATGTGGTCGGACGCGCCGCGTGGATCCGCCTGTTTGACCAGCTGATGGCCGGCCTGCGGTTTCCATTCCGCGATAAAGAGCTGACTGAGGCCGAGATCCTCAACCTGATGTCCGATCCCGATCGGGACACCCGTCGGGACGCCGCCACGAGCCTTGGCGCGGTGCTGGGAGCCAACATCCAGACGCTCGCACTGGTTACCAATACCTTGGCCAAGGACAAGGAGATCGAGGACGGCTGGCGCAAGTTCGCCCGCCCCGACTCGTCCCGAAACCTCTTTAATTTCGTGGAAGACGAGGTTGTCGATGCGCTGTCCGCCGCCGTGCGAAACGCCTATCCGGACCTGTCGCACCGGTATTACGCGCTGAAGGCAAAATGGTTTGGTTCGGATCGGCTGGATTACTGGGATCGCAATGCGCCCCTGCCCGATTCGGACGACCGTATCATCGCCTGGGACGAGGCGCGGCAAACCGTCCTCGACGCCTATGGGGCCTTCTCGCCTGACCTGGCCGATGTCGGCAGACGGTTCTTTGACAATGCCTGGATCGATGCGCCGGTGCGGCCCGGCAAGGCGTCCGGGGCATTCGCGCATCCCACCGTGCCGTCGGCCCATCCTTACCTGCTGTTGAACTACCAGGGCAAGACGCGGGACGTGATGACGCTGGCGCACGAACTCGGGCACGGCGTGCACCAGGTGCTGGCCGGCGGGCAGGGCCATCTGATGGCGGACACCCCGCTGACGCTGGCCGAAACCGCGTCGGTGTTCGGGGAGATGCTGACCTTTCGGGCCATGCTGAAGCAGACGGAAAACCCGTCGGCGCGGCGCGCGATGCTGGCGGGCAAGGCCGAGGACATGCTCAACACCGTGGTGCGCCAGATCGCCTTTTACGAATTCGAGAGGCGCGTTCACGGTGAGCGCCGCGAGGGCGAGCTTCTGCCCGAGCGCCTCGGCGAGATCTGGATGGATGTGCAGAGCGAGAGCCTTGGTCCGGCGCTGCGCTTCGATGAAAATTATCGGGTGTTCTGGGGCTATATCCCGCACTTCGTGCATTCGCCGTTCTATGTTTATGCCTATGCCTTCGGCGACTGCCTGGTCAACTCCCTATACGCGGCATACCAGGACGCCGAGACGGGGTTCGCCGATCGTTATCTAGCCATGCTGCGGGCCGGTGGTACACTGCGTCATAAGGAGCTTCTGGAACCGTTCGGGCTCGACGCGACCGATCCGGATTTCTGGAACCGGGGATTGCGGGTAATTTCCGGTCTGATCGATGAGCTTGAGGCGCTGTCTTGAATTTTGCGCGCGACTACCGGCCCAATCTCGAGGTGCTGCACCGGGAGCCCGAGGGCGACGTCACGGCGGGGCGTCCGCCTCTCCTGTTCGTCCATGGCGGATTCGTCGGGGCCTGGTGCTGGGCCGAGAAATTTCTCGACTGGTTTGCTGCCCGCGGCTGGGAGTGCTGCGCGCCCAGTCTGCGCGGTCACGGTGCCAGCGACGGCGAGGCGGAACTCCATGCATACGGTATCGATGATTACGTAACCGATGTGGTGCGCGTCGCAGAGGCGCTACACGGGCCGCCGATCCTCGTCGGCCACTCGATGGGCGGGTTCGTTGTGCAGCGATACATGGAGCGGCACCCGGCGATGGCAGCGGTGCTGATGGCGCCGGTTCCGGCGATGGGGCTGTGCGGTGCGGGTTTCGCCCTCGCTGCGACCAATCCGGGCCTGTTCGTCGATCTGGCGCTGGCGCATGAATTGGGTCGCCTTGCGCCCACGCCGGCGGTTCTGTTCGAGGTGGTCTTCGGTCACGAGGTGGACAGCAGTTTCGAGGGGTACGGCCAGAGATTTACGGACGAATCTCACCGCGCCTGGATGGAAATGTGCGAGCCGAGTTTCATTGACACCAGCCGGATTCCTGACTTGCCCCTGATGGTCATCGGTGGCTCCGAGGATCATATCATTCCGCCGGCCTTTATCCGTTCAGCGGCACGCGTCCTCGGCACGACAGCGGAGATACTGCCCGGTTTGGGGCATGCACTGATGCTGGAGAGCGGCTGGGACGAGGTCGCAGAGCGGATCGATGGCTGGCTGCGCGCCCAGGGGTTCTGAGAGGCCGGATATGTCGATCCCTCGACAAATAGTGCCGTCCGAGTGACGCTCCCCCGCTTGATCTTGCGGCAGGGATGCCGGGCGGCAGCCCCGCGGTTATGGTGCATCCCCGAAACCGGTAACGACCGTCGGTCAGGGCCGAGCAGCTGTCACGCTAGCGAACTCAGAGTTTCCGCCGGACTGAAATAGCGGGTCGCTGTCGGCGCGGCGGTGATCCGTCCGGTCGGCCGGTCCGTACCCTTGTAAGTACGGAGTTTCATCCCATTGTTGATGTCATGACACAATCGGAAAGCAGCAGATTGGGTGGCCGCATGCGCCGCTATGCCCGCGTCGGCGGGGCGATGGGCGGTGTGGCGGCACGTTTGGCCGGCTCGCGGTTGTTCGGAGTCGAGCTCGATCGTGACCGGCACGCGGCGGAGTTGACGCGGGCGCTCGGCGGTCTGAAGGGGCCGCTGATGAAGGTGGCGCAACTTTTGGCCACGATCCCTGATGCGCTGCCCGCCGAATACGCGGCGGAGCTGGCGCAGCTTCAATCCGACGCGCCGTCCATGGGATGGCCCTTCGTGCGCCGCCGCATGGCAACCGAACTGGGCGATGACTGGCGCGTCCGGTTTGAGGAGTTCGACCGCGACGCCGCACATGCCGCCTCGCTCGGCCAGGTGCATCGCGCTATCGGGCTCGACGGGCGCGAGCTTGCCTGCAAGCTGCAATATCCGGACATGGCCTCGGCCGTGGAGGCGGATCTGCGCCAGCTGAAGCTCGTGTTCTCGATATACGAGCGCTACGACAAGGCGATCTCAACCCGTCAGATTCATGCCGAGATTTCCGAGCGCTTGCGCGAAGAACTCGATTACGGCCGCGAAGCGCGCCATATGCAGCTCTATGCCGAGATGCTGTCGAAAGAGGATTCGGTGCACATCCCGGAGCCGATCGCCGACCTTTCGACCGACCGGCTGCTGACCATGACCTGGCTCGATGGACACCCGCTGACCCGCTTCGGAGAATCCGACCTCGAGTTCCGCAATATCGTCGCCCACAACATGTTCCGCGCCTGGTACGTACCGTTCTACTATTACGGTGTCATACACGGGGATCCGCATTTGGGCAATTACAGCGCGCGTCCCGACGGGTCGATCAACCTTCTCGACTTCGGTTGCATCCGCGTGTTCCACCCCTCCTTCGTGCGCGGAGTCATCGATCTCTATCACGCGCTACAGGCGGGAGACCGCGATCTTGCGGTGCACGCCTATGAAACGTGGGGGTTTGCGGACCTCAGCAATGAGTTGATTGACACGCTGAACATCTGGGCTGAGTTCGTATATTCGCCGCTGATGGAGGACCGGGTGCAGCCGATCCAGGAAACCGACAGCGGTCTCTACGGGGCTCGTGTGGCGAGCCGCGTGCACGCCGAGTTGCGGCGCCTTGGGGGCGTGACGCCGCCGCGCGAATTTGTGCTCATGGATCGCGCCGCGATCGGCCTCGGTTCCGTATTTCTGCGCCTGAAGGCAGAGATCAATTGGCACGATCTGTTCCACGGCCTGATCGCCGATTTCAACGAGGAGTCACTGGCAAAGCGTCAGCGGGCCGCCTTGCGAAAGATGGGTCTCCAGGCGATGCAGTGATCTGCGCTTTCTTGCCGATTCCTTTGCAAGTTTTTAAGCATTTTGTCGGCATTGTACGGCCCAGAACGGCCATAGGGGCGCAGGTGTGAGCCAAGGATACTGGGATCATATCGAGCCATTCTGGGAGTCTGTCAGCATTTATGACGGCCCGGAAGAGTTCCTGCTCGGATTCACGGAGACCCCCGAGCATTCCGCGCACCTGTTCGCTGTGCACTGGTGTGCTTCCGAGGTGTGCAATGGTGGTTTTCGGCAGTTCTTCTTGAATCCGACCGGCGTGCTGGCGCCCGAGGCCGTCGCCGGTTTTAAGGCGATCGGAATGCCGCGGACCGCGGCAATTGTCGGAGAGGCGATGGCGAGTTTTGGTGAGCCCTATCCGCGCGATCGCGAAGAGCGCGAAGATGCCCTTGCGGCTCTGGTCGCCCATGATCTCGAGAGTACCCTCGACTGTGATTGGGACAATCCGTTCATGGATCTGGACAACCGCTTCTCCGATCTTCTCGGCCGCGAGAATGGCGGCATGGAAAGAGCCGCGGAGGAATACGCGGCCCGCTTCCCCATGCCCGACGGGCCACTGCGTGGAACCGATCTGTTGAACCGTTTGCTCGCCGTGCTCCGCCAACCGTAATCGAGGCAAGAAAGCCGGGCCCGTCACCGGTCTGCCGGTGACGGGCCGTCCCGCCAGGGCCTCCCCGCCCCTGCCGCTCAACTCGGCATCAACTCATCCAGATTGTCCAGGTTGTTGATGACCTGCCACTCGCCACCGCCCTTTTCGACACGAGCCTGCCATTGTTCGAGCCGTTTGAGGTAAATGCGCGGATCGATGTTGTCGGTCCGCAGCTTGGTAACGTTGAGCGCGACGACCCGGAAGCCGTCCAGCTCGAAGTCCAAGCCCTTGCGGACGAAGCCCTTCTTCAGCTCTTCCTGCAGATCGGAGTAGATCACGATGGTCTTCCGGCCAGCGCGCTTTTCGATCAGGAACTCGCTGCCCTGCAGAATGCCGCCGGTGATGTCGGTGTATTGTGCCGGTTTAACTGACTTGATGAAGTTCGCGACCTCTGCCTGGAACAGCCGCTTCTGCTGGTTGGCTACGCTCGGACGGTCGTCCAGAGTTACCTTGGCGACGATGTCTTTTTCGCTGAAGCTGCCAGTGTCGATCCGAGCGACGGCGAAGCTGTCGCCAGGTTCGAGCCGGGTAAGGATGGCAAGGATGATTTTCTGCGCCTGCTGCAGTTCCCTGGCATAAGTGCCAGAGGTGTCCAGGAGCATGTAATACCCTTGCGCCCCCGAGGACGATTCGCCACAGCTCGTCAGCCCGACGGCGACCGCCAGTATCAAGGCCGGTCTCGCTAGCAATTTCAACATCACAGCACCTCCTTGCTAAGCGTGGGGCGGGGCTCTCGTCGGCTCCGTCCGCCGTCCGAGGGGCCCGACCTCCTGGCCAGCCTGACGATTCCTTCGATTGCGACCCCGACAACAGCGGCGACGTCATATAGATGAACAAGCATCAGACCAAGATGCCGAACTATGCTGCCGATCACTCTCAGAAGGGCTGCGGTGCCGCGCATGCCGGCCGCCGTCGCGGTTCCGAATACGCTACGTCCGGTATGAAAGAACGTCTCGAGGGGGATGGCCACGACCGCCAGCACGAAGGGCAGGAAGAAACCCAGACCCATCTGCGCCGCGGTGGTAATCCAGCGGAACGAGGCGCTGGCCGCGGCCGTGGTCGCCGCATCGCCGCGCAGGAAGGCGTTGGTCGCCTGCTCGTCCTGGACAAGAATCTCGCGCATCAGGGCGAGCCCCGACTCGATGGAAGCGAGGACGGTCAGCAGGAACAGCAGGAACCAGGCCATCCTGACCCGGGTCGAATCCTTCAGCGCACCGATCACCGGGAACAGGTTGGTGATGCGCAGCGATTCCATAAGGAAAACGCCTGTGAACACCTCCAGCAGGATGATGACGAGAGCGCCGACTTCCGAGACCTTGAGACCACCGACGATGGCGTTGCCGCCGACCATTTCGGCCATGGGCCTGGCGATCAGGCGGAAGTTGATGCCGGCGCCGAATGCGGCAATGGCGAGCACCAGTGCAGAAATCATGAAATAGGTGAAGGCCGAGGTCGACAGCGCCCGCTGTGCCTGGTCGGTCTTCTTCAGAATTCCCTCGTAATCCGTCATGTGGCGGTCGATGACCTTGGACTTCTCAAGCAGCGCCGTAACGTTCCTGTCGCTCATGCCAAGCGTCGTCTCGAGCTTGCGAACATGCGGCATCATGGCATTGAGAAACTTGTGCCGCGACTGGGTCGCCTTGCGGTATTCGTCGGTCGCCGCGGCATGCGCCTTGATCAGCGAGGAATGAATGACCTCGAGGATCTTGGCGACCATGGGATCGCCCTTGGAATTGATGTTGGCGACCGCCTTGACGGCATCGACCCAGCCTGGCGGCGAAGGCGGAACATCGGTGCTTTTCCCGTGATCCTCCTCGATCTTGGTTATCTGCTCGCTGATCCGTCGATACAATGCCGGCGTGTCGGCCAGATCGCGCTGCACCGCGTTTTCGATGCGCTCGAACTCACGCTCGATGACACGTTCCTTCTGCTCGCGACCGTGCGCAAGCAGGACCTCGCGATTGCGCAAGGCAAAATTCTGCTCGGCGCGGCGGATCGACTGGGCGGCGATCCGGAAGCCGCGGTAGATGGCCCGGGTGAGTGAAAGAATCGCCATATGCGCCGGCTGTCGCGCCAGATACAGAAGCGCCGAAAGCAGCACGAACCACAGGATGGCCGAAAGCGTGCGGTTTGGCAGGATGAGCAATGCGTCTTCGAACGGCATGGAATTCTCCTTTCATGGCTTTAACCTCGGTCGGCAAAGCCAATTTGGGCGGCATTCTACAATTTTACCAAAATATTGTTCAAGTTAATGAAATATTAATTGGCAAAAAATCACAATTGAGAAATATATTATTAACCATTAATACAATATAAATACTAAAAGCTATCGAGTTATATCCGGCAACAACTTTTATAATTAAACAATCCTCTAGGATTGCTTAACGCCACGATCGAAAGTACATTTGCCGATGCACTCGGTGGCTGCGGCCTTGCGCGCGGGGCAGCGAACCCTATAATCGCCGCCTCGGTAACAGTCGTTCGCGTCAAAAATGAGGCCGACCGCATGGCCGAATTCCCCCTCGTCGGTATCGTCATGGGCAGTCAATCCGACTGGGCGACGATGCGTCACGCGGCAGAGACGCTTACCGCTCTCGGCGTCGCCCATGAAATCCGGATCGTGTCTGCGCACCGCACCCCGAAGCGCATGACGGAATACGCGGAAAGCGCGAAGGATCGCGGGTTGCGCGTCATTGTCGCCGGTGCCGGCGGCGCGGCACATTTGCCGGGGATGTTGGCATCAATGACGACGCTGCCGGTTTTCGGCGTGCCGATCGAGAGCAAGGCGCTGAAGGGCATGGACAGCCTGTTGTCGATCGTTCAGATGCCGGGTGGCGTGCCGGTCGGCACGTTGGCCA
This sequence comes from Rhodospirillales bacterium, assembly GCA_020356105.1. GTDB lineage: Bacteria > Pseudomonadota > Alphaproteobacteria > UBA8366 > JADFVY01. The sequence goes on from CP070634.1 coordinate 3,556,147, forward strand.
TCGGGGTCGCAGGCGCCATCAATGCGGCGCTACTGGCGGCATCGGTTGTGGCGCTGCAGGACCCGGCAATCGACCGCGCGTTGACGGATTGGCGGCGCAGACAGACGGACTCCGTGGCGCATGAGCCTCGGGATGAGTAGGCGGCTGCCGCCCAATTCCACGATCGGCATATTCGGGGGTGGTCAGCTCGGCCGTATGACGGCGATGGCGGCGGCGCGGCTGGGATACCGGTGCCATATCTTCGCCCCCGAGAGCGATCTTCCCGCATCGCAAGTGTCGGCCCAGACGACCCGTGCCGCCTATGACGATGCGGAGGCCTTGGAGACTTTCGCGCACGCTGTCGACGTGGTGACGCTGGAATTCGAGAACATACCGGTCGCGGCGGTGCGCCGGGTCAATGAGATCACGTCGGTGCACCCGGGTGCTGAGGTGCTGGCGATCTGTCAGGACCGCGGCCTGGAGAAGGAATTTCTCAATCGGATTGGCGTCGCCACAGCGGCGTGGGCCGAGGTCTCGGATGCGGCGGCGGTTGAGACGGCAGCCAGCGCGATTGGCCGTCCCGCGATCTTGAAGAGCGCGCGGTTCGGTTACGACGGTAAAGGCCAGGTGGCGCTGTGGCCCGGCGACGACCCGGCGGCGGCCTTGTCCGCGGTGGGTGCCCCGCGCTGCGTGCTCGAGCGCATGGTCGAATTCGCTTGCGAGATTTCGGTCATGGTGGCTCGTGCCGTGGATGGCGCGATCGCAACTTGGCCTGCGGTCGAGAACCGCCATGTCCGCCACATCCTCGATACGACGATCGCGCCGGCCCAGGTGTCGCCTGCGGTTGCGATGAAGGCGGAGCAGGTCGCCCGGCATATCGCCGCGGAGATCGGTCTTGTTGGCGTGATGGGCGTGGAAATGTTCGTCACCCGCGAGGACGATGTCTTGGTGAATGAATTGGCGCCGCGGCCGCACAATTCGGGGCACTGGACCATCGATGCCTGTGATACGAGCCAATTCGAGCAGCTGGTCCGCATTGTCTGCGGCCTGCCGCTCGGCGCGACGCACCGGCATTCCGATGCCGTGATGAAGAACCTGATCGGCGATGAGGTCGACCTCTGGCCGGAAATTCTCGCCGAGCCGGGCGCAAGGCTGCACCTTTATGGCAAGGCGGAGACCCGGCCCGACCGAAAGATGGGCCACGTCACCCGGCTGAAACCGAAGAAACGCTAACGTCGCGCGCGTCGATAGCGGCGACTTGGCCGCGTGATTCCGTCGACGCGTTCCTTCAATCGACCGGTCGCCTTGCCGATCCGGGCGACATCCTCGAGCCTGCGATCAAGAAAGGCCCAGGTCTCTTCGTGGGAGTCCGAGTGGTCGTTCAACCAGTAAAGCACCGTTGCGCTGAACACGCCGGCCAGCAGACCGCGTTTGCTGTACCAGTTCCAGTCGGTTGCGGTGTCGCCGGCGGCGTGCCAGATCGTATCGACCGTACGGTGCAGCAGCTTCGCGCCAAAGACAGCGTTCTGCGGCAGCGCGAGGAAGGCGAGGGTCCGCTGGATCGCCTCACGATGCGGCTCCGCCTGCTCGAGCCGTAGCCGGATGGCACGGCGCACCCGCTCCGTCATGCCCGTCGATGCCAGGTCCATGCCCTCCAAGGTCTGAAGCATGCGGCGATCGGACAGCTCGCTGAAATGCGCCACCATATCACGTGCGCCGCCCGGAAAGGCTTGCACGGCCACGGTTTCATCCAGCCCCGCATCCGCCGCCGCGTGGCGCAGCGCCCGAGGTGTCCAGCCATCGAACGGAATATGCGGCAGTGCCGCCTCGATCAGAGCATCGCGCAGCTTTGCCATCTCCGCCGAATCGCTCATACCGCCTCGACCTCCGTTTGTTCGACACCGCGCATCGCTTCGGGGATACCGTGCCGCAGTTCCTCCTGGAACATCAGGAGCGACAGATCGGTCATCCGCTGCGGATACAGGATCCCGTCGAGATGATCGAATTCATGCTGCACGACACGGGCATGAAAACCTTCGGCCTCGCGCGCGATGCGGCTGCCGTCGGGGGCAATGCCGGCATAGCGGATCCGGGTGAATCGCGGCACCGCCCCGACCAGGCCCGGAACCGAAAGGCAACCTTCCCAACCCAGTTCCGTTTCCTCGGTCAATGGCTCGAGTTCCGGGTTGATCAGCACGGTCAGCGGCTGGGCCGCCGCGTTATCCTTGTCGTCCGCGCCCTCCTCCGGGACGTGGAAGACCACCACCCGCAACGGCACATGCACCTGTGGCGCGGCCAGCCCGGCGCCATTCGCATCGCGCATGGTCTCGATCATATTGCGAATAAGGGCGTGAACCTGCGGGGCTGCGGGGTCCGCGACCGGTTCCGCCTTCCGGCGCAGAACCGGATGGCCCATGCGGGCGATTTTCAGTATTGCCATGTTCGCCAATATGGGTCGGGGTCGGCGGTGCGTAAACCCTCAAAAGGGCCGGATTTCATGTTCAATTTCCATCGTCTGCGCGCAAGCCTGCTCTTCACAAGCAATTTGTGCTATGATATACACCGCTGCCGCCCGTCAGGATCGTCTGACGGCGGTTTGTGGCTGTGCTGTGCAATAGTGAAAGGTGAGCAAGACGTGCAGGTAACCGTACGCGACAACAATGTCGAACAGGCGCTCCGAGCGCTGAAGAAGAAGATGCAGCGCGAGGGCATCTTCCGCGAGATGAAGCTTCGTCGGGCCTATGAAAAGCCTTCGGAGCGCAAGGCGCGGGAGAAGGCGGAAGCGATCCGCCGCCACAGAAAGTTGCTGCGCAAGCGCAAACAGCGCGAAGGTTACTGAGACAAGCCCGATATCGCCATTGCACGGTCGATCATAAGCGCCCCCGACAAAGGTCCGGCGGGCGTTTTTGTTTGCCGCGTCAGGAGTGGACGAAGATGGCCAGGAGGCGGACCGGCACGCCGTGGATGACCGCCAGCGCGTTTGGCAGGACGCTGGAGGGCTTCGGGGTCAATCTGCTCGTGCGTGACATCGATATCTCCGTCGCCTTTGCGACCCGCGTTCTGGGAGCCGTTGCTGTTTACCACGATGCGGACTTTGCCGTACTGCGCCATAGTGCGGCGCAATGGCTTTTGCACGCGGACCACACATACGAGGACAATCCTCTCCACGGATTCGTCACCGACGGCGAAGGGCGCGGAGCCGGGGTCGAGCTGCGCCTTTACGACTCCAACCCGGACGCGGCCGAGGCATCCGCCCGCGCAGGGGGATACATCGTGCTTGCCGGCGCGACAGACAAGCCCCACGGGTTGCGCGAAACTTATCTTCTCGACCCGGACGGGTATTGTTGGGTTCTAAGCCGGCCGGTCTAACCCGGGACAGTGTGCAAGCATGACGGTTGGTCATGAGGCGGGTGTGTGCGGGGCACGGGCGCGCCCGCTTGTCGAGGGGCGTTTCGACCGTTTCGTGGGAGCGCCTTCGGCGCATCCCCGCCCGAGCTTCCCGCGCGTCGGTACATTGGCTGCGGTGATCGGATCATGTGCCCCTTAACCGCGATTTAACCTTATCGGTGAATAATCAGCGGGATATTCGGCGAGTAAGGGGGACGGTGCGTTGCGCGCCAGCGATCGCTTGTTTCGTGCGCCGGCGGCGCGTTTGCAGGGCAATCGAGCCTCTGCGTGTCCGTTGGACCCTTCCTCCGCACTGTCTCCCGGGTTCGCTAACGGGCGATTGCCGCCAAGGAGGGCGCCATGTTCGAGAAATATATCCGTAGACAGATCTTCATCGCATTCGTATCGCTTGCTTTAGTCGGGGGGGGCGCCGTCTCGGCGGCCGCGCAAGAGACGATTGTGGCGACGCCGATTGCTGCACCGATCCAGGTAGACGGCGACCTTAGCGACTGGGTGGGCGTGCCGGCACACAGGATCCAATTGACGGGTCGCGGCGGTGTCGGTTCGGTGGAAATGAAGTTCGCCATCCATAACGACATGATCTACGTCATGGCCGTCTGGGAGGACTCGACCGAAAGCCGGCTGCACAAACCCTATCAATGGGATCCGCAAATGCTGTCCTACAGGCGTTCGGCGCAGCTGGAAGACCGGTTTGCGATCAATTTCCTCATGTCCGGCGAGTTTTCCAATGACAAGACGTCGGGCGCGGAATTCACGGCCGACGTCTGGCACTGGAAGGCCTCGCGCTCGGATCCCGCGGGAATCGCGCATGACAAGATGTGGCGTGTCTCGCGCAGCGAGTTTCCCGGCGCGAAGAAGTTCACGACATCCAACGGACAGAGCGTTTATCTCGCCCGGCCGAGCGATGCGGGTGACCGGCTCTACCGCGCGGTCAAGCACGATACGAAGCGCGAGGACATCATGCCGCGCTATGACGTCAACCTGTCTCCCAATGGCAGTATCGCCGATATCAGGGCCAAGGGGGTCTGGCACGATGGCCGGTGGCATCTCGAGATGGCGCGCAAGCTCGATACGGGTCACGACGATGATGCGGTGATCCCGGCCTCCGGCCGGATTCCGTTTGCCGTTGCCGCGTTCAACGATGTCGACAGCGACGACCACAGCGTCTCGGACGTGCTGTCGCTTCAGACGGGCGGTTACGGCAATTGACCTGAACACGCGATCGCACAGCTCCGTAATTCAGCGGGACCAGGCGCGCAACAGGGGATAAAGATCGGGCATGGCGGACGAGACATCGGGCATGAACAAGGTTCCGCCAGGCTCGGCGCCGACGGGACAGGCCAGCCTGCGCCGCACGCTCGTCCTCCTCTCCTGCGTGGTCATGCTGGTCATCGGCGCGGTCGGGTTCACGATCGGCCTGCGACTTTTTGATATCGAGCGACTGGCGAGCGAAACGCAGACGGTCACGATACCGGAATCGGTATCCCAGAGCCGCCACGCCATTGATGCCGAGCGACTGGCCCGCTACGCGGAGCTCGTGCTGCGGGTCGCGGATGACACCGAGCGTGTCCAGATTGCGGACGAAGCCAACCGGTTGGCTGAGGGGTTGGCCGAAGACGTCGGCGGACAACTGAAATCGTCGATCGACGAAGCTGCGCGCCTGATCATCGAAACCGCCGAATTTGCTGGTGCGGCGAGCATCGAAACGCAGCGTATCATGGCCCGGATTGCCGATGCCGACAACATCATCGCCGAGATTGACGACCTCCTCGCGGTTATCGTCGACGACAGCACCTACTGGATCCGCGAGTCACTGGAAGACTCCGACGAGAACGATTTGACGGATGCAAGCCGGCGCGAAATCATCGACGCGCTCGGCATCAACACGCTCAGCCGCGAACTCTTGATCAGTCTGCGATCGAGCCGAAATATCCTGCTCACAGCTTCGACAATGAACAGCGAGGCCGCGCTCAACGCCGCCGCCTCCCGGTTCGAGTCGCTGACCGAGCGACAGCTCGTCCTGATCAACAACCTGCCGCTTGCCGGTGTCGGCTCCAGCGATTTCGAGCATTTGCCGGGTTTGATGCGGGGATTTGCCGAGTATGGCGACATCATGGGGATGCGCAAGGACGTCGTCGCCAATCGCCATCGGGCGGTGGCGTCCAAGCGTCGCGCGACTGCAGTGCTGGCGCAGATCCGCGAGAGTCTCTCGGCCGACGCGGCCGCAAAGGCGAGCGATAGCATCGGTATGATCGTCGAGGAGGCCGGCGCCATCATGTTCTTCGGCGTCGGCATGATCGTGTTCCTCGCCTGCCTGATGGTTCTGGTCGGGCTGATCGGCCAGCGTGAGGCCGTACGTCCTCTTGTATTGGCGAGCCGTGCGCTGGACGGATTGCGGCGGGGTGATTTCGCTGTGGACATCCCGCAGTCGCGGTTCGAGGAGTTTGCGTCGATGCGTGAATCGCTTCGCAGTTTCCGTGATGCGCTTGCGGACCGCAAGCGGCTGGAGGCGGAGCGCCGGACGCAGGAGCAGCGGTCCGAGGAGGAGAAGCGGCGGGTGATGCTGGAGCTTGCCGAGGGTCTGGAGGGCAGTGTCCAGGCGGTGGCGTCCGGCGTGTCTGCGGCGGCGACGCAGATGGAGACGGCGGCGGAGCGGATGTCGACGACGGCGACCGAGACGCGGGGCCAGGCTTCGGCGGCGGCGTCGGCGTCGAGCGCGGCGAGCGCGAGCATCGCCGAGATGGCGGCGTCGGCGGAGGAGCTGTCGCGCGCGATCGAGGAGGTGCTGCGGCAGGTCGGGCGGTCGACGGAGATCGCCAACCGGGCGGCGGACGAGGCGGGGCGGACCAACAGCACGGTGGCGAGCCTGGTCGATGCGGCACAGGAGATCGGCGAGGTGGTTGATCTGATCAACGACATTGCGGGGCAGACCAACCTTCTGGCATTGAACGCGACGATCGAGGCGGCGCGCGCCGGCGAGGCCGGCAAGGGGTTCGCGGTGGTGGCGCAGGAGGTCAAGAACCTGGCCAACCAGACGGCGCGGGCGACCGAGCAGATCAGCCAGCGGATCGGGGCGATGCGGGACATTACCGACGAGGCGGCGGGCACGATCCGCGGGATCGGCGAGACGATTGTCGAGATAAACGACATCTCGACGGCGGTCGCCTCGGCGATGGAGGAGCAGGGGGCGGCGACGCGGGAGATCGCCGGGACCGCAGCGACGGTGACCGGCAGCGCCCGCTCGTCGAGCGAGAACATCGAGCGGGTGGCGAGTGCCGCGGATGATACCGGCACGGCGGCCGGCCAGGTGCTGGGCGCCGCGGGCGAGCTGACCAGGCAGTCCCGCGAACTGCGCGCCGCCGTCGACGGCTTCCTCGAACGAATCCGCGCAGGCTGAGACCGGCGCGCCACGGCCAGCCGGTGACCGCGGCCCCCGCCCTGTGATATGACCGGACATCGGTCGTATTATGGAGGACGGGGCTTTGGCGCCGAACAATATCAGATCTTCCGGTGGGTCTGCGGTGCATTGGGGTGCGTTTTCCCCCGAGGTGCGCGATGGCCGCGTGGTCGGCGTCAGGCCGTTCGCCAAGGATCGGGATCCGTCGCCGATCCTCGAGTCGATTCCGGACGCGATCTACGATGAGAGCCGGATCGATCGACCTTATGTCCGCGCGGGCTTTCTTGACCGCGGTAATGTCGACGCAGCGCAGGCGCGCGGCGCGGACCCGTTCGTTCCCGTCGATTGGGACACGGCGCTGGACCTTGTGGCCGGGGAGGTGGCGCGTGTGCGCGAGACGTGGGGCAACGAGGCAATCTTCGGTGGCTCCTACGGCTGGGCCAGCGCCGGGCGCCTGCATCATGCGCGAACGCTGCTGCATCGCTTTCTCAACGGCGCCGGCGGATTCACGGGACAGGTAACGAATTATTCCTATGCTGCCGGCATGACGATCATGCCGCATGTCGTCGGCACGATGCAGCCGGTCAGCGGCCCGGGCACCAGTTGGCAGAGCATCGCCGAGTCGACGCGCCTGATGGTGATGTTCGGGGGCGTACCGCTGAAGAACACCCAAGTGGAGTCCGGCGGTGCCGGCGAACACACGGCCGCTCAATGGTTGGGGCGTGCCCGTGAGGCGGGGGTCCGATTCGTCTCGATCAGCCCGCTCCGCGGCGACGTGGCCGGATTCCTGGACGCCGAGTGGCTGGCGCCCCGACCCGGCAGCGATACCGCGATCATGCTGGGACTGGCCCACACTCTGGTCGAAGAAGGGCTGCACGACAGGGCGTTTCTTGCCCGCTATACCAAGGGGTTCGAACGGTTCCGTCCCTACCTGCTCGGCGAGACCGACGGGCAGCCCAAGGATGCCGATTGGGCGGCGCAGATGTCTGGTCTTTCGGCCGAGGCAATTCGAGATCTGGCCCGGCGTATGGCGGCGAACCGAACGTTCATAACCGCGAGCTGGTCGCTGCAACGCGCTGACCACGGTGAGCAGACATACTGGATGACCGTGGTGCTGGCCGCACTGCTCGGCCAGATCGGTTTGCCCGGCGGCGGTTTCGGTTTCGGTTATGGCGCGGTCAACGGGATGGGGAACCCGCGCCGCAACGCGCCGGTGCCGCGCATGCCAGCGGGACTGAAGCCAGCGGGCATCGACATCCCGGTCGCGCGCATCACCGACATGCTGCTGCGGCCGGGCGAGACCATCGATTTCAACGGGCAGCGGCTGACCTATCCCGAGATCCGGCTGATATATTGGGCGGGCGGCAATCCGTTTCACCATCACCAGGATATCAACAGGCTGATCGAGGCGTGGCGGCGCCCCGAGACGATCGTCGTTCACGAACCGTGGTGGACGGCAACCGCGCGTCATGCCGACATCGTCTTGCCGGCGACGACTCCCCTGGAGCGCAACGACATCGCCGCGTCGTCACTCGACCGGTTCGTGATCGCCATGCACCGAGCGATCGATCCGGTCGGCGAGGCACGCGACGATTTCAGGATATTCGCCGATCTGGCGCGACGACTCGGCTTTGGAGATGAATTCGCCGAGGGTCGGGACGAGATGGGCTGGCTGCGGCACATCTATGACGTGGCCCGGCAACAAGCCGCCCATTACGATCTCGAGATGCCCGATTTCGACGCGTTCTGGGCCGCGGGTCACATCGAGTTCGCGGCCCCGGATCAGCCCTACGTGCTGTTCGAGCGGTTTCGTTCCGACCCGCAAGGTGCGCCGCTGCGGACCGCGTCGGGTCGGATCGAGATCTTCTCAGAGACCATCGACTCGTTCGGATACGAGGATTGTCCCGCGCACCCGGTCTGGCGCGCGCCGGTGGAGTGGCTCGGTGGCGCAAAGGCACGTGATTATCCCTTGCACCTGATTTCCAACCAGCCGGCTACGCGGCTGCATGGCCAGATGGACAACGGCCGGGTCAGCCGTGCGCAGAAGATCCGCGGGCGCGAGCCGGTTCTGATCCACCCGCAGGACGCCGCGGCGCGTGGCGTCGAGGATCGTGACATCGTGCGTGTATTCAACGGCCGGGGCGCGTGCCTTGCGGGCGCCATCGTCACCGATACGATCCGCCCCGGTGTTGTCGCGATGGCGACCGGCGCCTGGTACGATCCTGTTGAGCCCGGTGGGCCCGGTTCGCTCGACCGGCACGGCAATCCCAACGTGCTGACGAGGGACGCGGGCACTTCCCGCCTCGCTCAGGGACCGGTGTCGGGCAGTGCACTGGTCGAGATCGAACGCTGGGAAGGGAAGCTGCCCGAGATCACCATCGGTCGTCCGCCGGCAATAACAGGCACGTGAGGACACGCAGGCGTGACTTGCCCGTGAACGCCCACCGAAGCGACACTGCCCGCATGATGCGGAGAGCAAGCGCCTTGGTGATCCTGATTTTGACGATGGTCGCGGCCGGCGCCGCCATGGCGTTGCCCGAGTATCGCCGCGCCGCCTGGCCGAACACCGATTTCGGAAACGCATCGGTGCCGCTCGACGAAATCTTCTCCGGCGGGCCTCCGCGCGACGGCATACCACCAATCGACGATCCCCGATTTGTTCCGGTGCCGCAGGTAACGGACCTGACGGACACCGAGCCGGTGATCGGTGTTGTCATCGACGGAGTCGCCAAGGCCTATCCGCTGCGCATCCTGATCTGGCACGAGATTGTCAACGATGTGGTTGACGACGTGCCGGTCGCGGTCACCTTCTGCCCGCTCTGCAATGCGGCGATGGTGTTCGACCGCCGTGTCGATACGCGCGTCCTGGACTTCGGGACCACGGGGATGCTGCGCAATTCAGACCTCGTGATGTACGATCGACAGACGGAAAGCTGGTGGCAGCAGTTTCTTGGCGCCGCGATCGTGGGCGAGTTGAACGGCACGATTCTCAAGGTCCTGCCGTCACGTCTCGAATCTTGGTCTCGCTTTCGCAAGCGTGCGCCCGAAGGTCTGGTGCTCGTGCCCAACAACCCGGCCATGCGCGCATACGGGCGCAATCCCTATGACGGGTATGACAGCAGCGCCCGGCCGTTCCTGTATGACGGCAAGACGCCGCCGGGAATCGCGCCACTTGCCCGTGTGGTATCGCTTCCGGGCCGCTCCGAGGCCTGGAGCCTCGAGCTGTTGCGGGTGAAGCGGACGATAGCGTTACCGGACGGCACGGTGATGAGTTGGGAGCCGGGTCAGAATTCGGCCTTGGGCGACGGATGGATTCCAAGAGGCCAGGACGTCGGCAACATCTTGGTGCGGCGAGAGGTTGGCGGGGCATGGCACGATGTGCCGTATTTCGTGGATTTTGCCTTCGCGTTTCATGCCTTTTACCCCGAGGCCAAGATCCACCTTCCCTGATGACGCGGGAATCTGCGACCTGCGCGGCGAGAAAATAAGGGGGGCGATGTTCGCCCCCCGATCGCATAATATGAATCCGGCCGTGGCCGGACGGTAAATAATCCTGTTCAGTACACCGGCTGCGATGCCGTTTTCGCCCGATCTACCTGCTCCCAATTGTCACCCGCAGCCATCAGACAGCTGACCCCGTTCGGCTGCGACAGCATCAGCGTCCATGTCCCCTTCTCGGACGTATAGAGCTCGACCAGTCCGCCCGAGGCGGATAGGCCGATGCCTGTCGTCGATTCCTGATAACCGCTCTCCAGCCGGGCCACGATTTCGTCACGATCGCCGCACACCGCCTGCTGTGCGATGGCCGGTGAGCACATGAACGACGCGACCGCAAGACCACCCAACAAAATCACCGAACGCATCATCTCTAACATCCTTTCCGGAGCTCGCCACACCCCGTCGATCCGATATTCTCCTTCCCCTGACACAATAGCGGGACGAATTTCTTTCCGCGTTCGATTCCCCTATTCCTACTTGGAAATGATTTTATCGTGATAGTTCTAAGAAACGCTTAATCTCGCAGGCCGAATTTTGAAAAAAATCGCTTGTTTTACAAAGGCTAGAAACTAAATGACTAAAGTTTTATTATCTAAAATTTTAGATGTATTTTCGGGTCTTCAGTCAAAAAAAACGGGGCCGATTCGGCCCCGTTTCGATTTCGCCACCTTGCCGCCGAGGTGGTCCGATACCGCCATCCCCCTATTCGAGCGCCTTGATGATGTCCTCGCACATCTGTTTGGCGTCGCCGAACAACATCATGGTGTTGTCGCGGTAGAACAACGGATTGTCGACGCCGGCATAGCCCGACGCGAGCGACCGCTTTACGAACAGCACCGTGCCTGCCCGCTCCACGTCGAGGATCGGCATGCCGTAAATCGGACTTGTCGGATCGGTCTTGGCCGACGGATTGGTGACGTCATTGGCGCCGATCACGAAGGCAACGTCCGTCGACGGAAAGTCGCGGTTGATCTCCTCGAGTTCCAGGACCTCGTCATAAGGAACGTTGGCCTCCGCCAGCAACACGTTCATGTGCCCGGGCATGCGCCCCGCCACCGGGTGGATGGCATACCGCACCGTAACGTCACGCCCCTTGAGCAGGTCGGCCATTTCGCGCAGCGCGTGCTGCGCCTGTGCGACGGCCATGCCATAGCCGGGTACGATGATCACGCTGGCGGCATTCTCCATGATGAACGAAGCATCGGCCGCACTGCCGGATTTCACCGTCCGGTCGCCGAGATCCATCGCGGCGGCATCGGTTTCGCCGCCGAAGCCGCCGAGAATGACGCTGAAGAACGAACGGTTCATCCCCTTGCACATGATGTAGCTGAGGATCGCACCCGACGAGCCGACGAGAGCGCCGGTGATGATCAACGCGGGATTGCCGAGCGTGAAGCCGATGCCGCAGGCCGCCCAGCCTGAGTAGCTGTTGAGCATCGATATGACCACCGGCATATCGGCGCCTCCGATCGGGACGATCAAGAGTATTCCCAACAGCAGCGAGACCCCCACGATCAGCCAGAATGCAAGTGGCGGCTGAGCGGACGCGAACCATACAATCAGCGCGACCAGCAGGATACCGAGACCGAGGTTGACGAAATGCTGTCCGAAAAAGACGAGCGGCTTGCCGGAGATCAGCCCCTGAAGCTTGCCGAAAGCGATCACCGAGCCGGTGAAGGTTATCGCACCGATGGCCGTTCCGAGGCTCATCTCGATAAGGCTGCCGGCGGGTATGGCGCCACGCGTGCCAAGCCCATAGGCTTCCGGTGCGTAGAATGCGGCCGCGGCAACCCAGACGGCGGCGAGGCCGACCAGGCTGTGGAAGGCGGCAACCAGTTGGGGCAGCGCGGTCATCTGGATCCGCAGCGCGATAAACGTGCCGATGGCACCGCCGATCACGACCGCGATCAGGATCGTCGTGTAACTCAGGACGTTCGGGCTTGCCAGGGTGGTGGCTATGGCGATGACCATGCCGACAATGCCGAACAGATTGCCCTGCCGGGCTGTGGTCGGCGAAGACAATCCACGCAGCGCCAGGATGAACAGCACGCTGGAAATCAGATACAGGAAGGCGGCAGTGTTTTGACTCATGATCTTTTACCCCTTCCGCTACTTCTTCTTCTTGAACATTTGCAGCATACGCTGCGTGACGATGAAACCGCCGAAGATGTTCACGGAGGCCAGCACCACGGCCACGAAACCGAAGATCTTGCTCAGATGCCAGTCGAGCGGTCCGGCGGCGATCAGGGCGCCAACGATAATCACTGAAGAGATCGCGTTGGTCACGCTCATCAACGGTGAATGCAACGCGGGTGTCACGTTCCAGACCACGTAGTAGCCGACGAAGACAGCCAGCACGAAAATCGTAAACAGCATGATGAAGACCGATCCGCCCGATGCGGCGGGTGCGGCCGGCGCCGAGAGAGTTGCGGCCTGCGCGGCCAAGGCATCGGCCTGGTTGGCCACCTCGGCGGCGCTTTCCGCCAGTTTCTGCATGCTCTCGGTGAATTTCTCGCTTGCCATGGCGGGTTACTCCTTCTTCGCCTTCGTCTTGGCCGAACTCTTTTTCGTCGAGGCTGCGCCCTTCTTGGCGCCGCCGCCGGCCTTCTTCGCGGGGCGCGGTTCCTCCGCCTTGACGTCCGGATGCACCACCTTGCCGTCACGGGTGACAAGGGTCCCGGCAATAATTTCGTCCTCGAGATCGATCTTCATGGACTTCGTGTCGTCATCCACCAGCAGGCTCATGAAGCTGAGGATATTGCGTGCAAACAGGTTGCTGGCGCTCTCGGCCAGGCGTCCCGGAACATTGGCGTGACCGACGATTTTCACACCGTGCTTTTTCACGACGCTGTTGTATTCGGACAACTCACAATTTCCGCCCTGCTCGACCGCTAGGTCGACGATCACGGCGCCCGGTTTCATGGTCTTGACCATATCCGCGGATACCAGCTTCGGAGCAGGTCGGCCCGGAATCAGGGCGGTCGTAATGACCATGTCCTGCTTCTTGATCGTCTCGGCGATCAGCGCCGCCTGCTTCTTCTGATACTCGGCACTCATCTCCTTGGCATACCCGCCCGCGGTCTCCGCCTGCTTGAATTCCTCGTCTTCCACGGCGACGAACGACCCGCCCAGGCTTTCGACCTGCTCCTTTGCTGCCGGCCGCACATCCGTTGCCGACACCACGGCGCCTAGGCGTCGCGCCGTTGCGATCGCCTGAAGGCCGGCGACGCCGGCGCCCATGACGAGGACACGCGCCGGTGGCACGGTTCCGGCCGCGGTCATCATCATCGGGAATGCACGGCCGAATTCGGTTGCCCCGTCGATTACCGCCCGATAGCCGGCCAGGTTCGACTGCGAGGACAGCACGTCCATCGACTGGGCCCGCGTGATCCGCGGGATCAGCTCCAGCGCAAAACCGGTAACCCCCGCGGCCGCCATCGCGCCCACGTACTTCGGTTCGGTCAAGGCATTCATTAGGCAGACGAGGCCTTGATCCTTGGCGAAGTTGGCCATTTCGTCCTGGCTCTCACCGGCGACCATCGGCCTCTGGATCTTGATCACGACATCTGCGCCGGCCATGGCAGCCTTCGCATCCTTACCGATCGAGGCGCCGGCCTTCTCGTACGCCTCGTTCGAAAACGAGGATCCCTCGCCGGCGCCGCTTTCGACCACCACGTCGAGACCCATGGCGACCATTTTCCCCACGGTCTCGGGCGAAGCGGCAACGCGCGTTTCGTTCGGGCGCCTCTCCTTCAATACGGCGATCTTCATTGATAACGTCCCTGATTTGGCTGGTCTGGTACCGGAATGGTCCGAAATTGCGCAGCACAACTGCCCCCGTTCGGACGCGAAAAGCCGAGGTGCACAGCGGGAAAGTACCCAACAGGAGCCGGGCCGTACTGCAGGCCCTGGATCGCTCCCACTATAACCAGACAAGATACAGGGGCAAGCCCAATCGGCTGCGACTAGACGGCGCAGCCCGACAGGGTGGATCGGCTCAATGGTTTCGAGCGGACTCCGGCCGCATCGATCCGTCGGGATCGACGATCAGACGTGCCGTGCGGGCGCGGTACCGGAAGACAACGCAGAATGCGCCATCGTCTTCACACTCCAGCTCCTCCGCGCTGTGGTAGACTTCACCAGCGCGCAGTTCGGCCATCAGGCGCTCGGGTGTCAGACCCAGCAACGGCGCAATTTCCGTTGCGTCGATCTCGAGCCCATCGTCTTCGCCAGGACAAGCCGGATCAAGTCGGGACATCTTGCACACTCCCCGGCCGGCGGTGGAACCACGACGTGCGACCAGGGTCCACAATTTCAAAGAAATATCTGCAAGTTCCGTCGCGGTAACCACGCATGCCGATTTCCCCAGTTTCCGCCGAGCCGGCGGCCATTTATGGCTCCGGGTCCGGGTTGACGCGCCGCGTTCACCTCGGGACGGCGGAACCTGCCACCAATTGAACCGGCCAAGTAGTAAAGAAATCTCTACCACGCGATCACAAATCTTCCGGGCTCACATCGCGGGTGCCAGGGCGGATCGGTTTATCGCGATTGCTGTCAGGCGATTATGTCGGGCAACAGGGCGCTCTCGATCTTTGCGATCTCGTCCTTGAGCTGCAGCTTGCGCTTCTTCAGCCGCTGCACCTGAAGCTGGTCGAATGGAACCTGCTCCGAGATCTGTGCGATCACATCATCCAAGTCACGATGTTCGCTTCTCAGCTCGTTGAGCCGTCGCTTCAGGACTTCCTGATCGACCGGGTCATCCACCATGCGTTCCTCGACTGGTCGCCAGCCTCAATTCTAGCTAAATACTAGCCGAAAGGGAAAGTGTCGGACCGACCGGAGTAAATCGCATGCGTCTTGGAATTCTGACGAGTGGTGGAGACTGCGCCGGCTTGAACGCTGTATTGCGGGCGGTCGTGCACCGAGCGGTGGAGGGCTACGGGTGGACGGTGGTCGGAATCGAGCAGGGCATACGAGGGCTCATGGATCGGCCACCCTCAGCCCGCGACCTCGCGCTGGATATCTTCGATGGCACGCTGATCCGGCAGGGCGGCACGATCCTGGGCACGACCAACAAGGGCGATCCCTTCGCCTTCCCGATGGCGGACGGCTCGCTGCGCGACCGCTCCGACGAGGTGATCGAGGGAATCCGCATGCTGAGCCTCGACGCCCTGATCGGCGTTGGTGGTGACGGCAGCCAGGCGATCCTGCGCAAACTGTCACAAAAAGGCGGATTCGGCCTCGTGACCATCCCCAAGACGATCGATAACGATGTCGCCGAAACCGAAGTCGCGGTCGGATACGATACCGCGGTCCAGGTTGCGACCGAGGCGCTGGACCGGCTGCAGCCGACGGCGGCAAGTCACAGCCGCGTCATGGTGCTCGAGGTGATGGGGCGCGATGCCGGCCATATTGCGCTCGTTGCCGGGATCGCCGGCGGCGCCGATGTGATCCTGATCCCTGAAATTCCCTGGTCTGTCGACTGCATCGTTCGACGCATCGACCGGATCCGCGCGCTCGGCCGGAACTTTGCGCTGGTCGTGGTGGCCGAGGCAATCCGTACGGAGGACGGAAAATCGGTTCTTCAAAGCGCGCCGGGCGAGGCCGCACGGTATGGCGGGGTGGGACATTACATCGGCGACCGGATCGCCGAGGGGACCGGGGCCGAGGTTCGGGTCACGGTGCTCGGTCATATCCAGCGCGGCGGCACGCCGGACGCCCGCGACAGGTTGATCGCCGCTGCCTTCGGGGTACACGCGGTGGATCTTGTCGCGGCCGGCAAGTTTGACCGGATGGTCGGCTGGCGAGCCCGCGAGATCATCGATGTTCCGATCGGCGACGTTATCGATGCGCCGCGCCTGGTCGACCTGGACGGTCCGGTCGTGCGCACGGCGCGCGGGCTCGGGATCTGCCTAGGGGACGATTAATGAAGTTTCCCGACCATCCGTTCTGGGATTTTTCACTGGCACTCTACGCGAGACCGAATGTCGCCGAGGCCTGCCTCAGGCTACAGGACAAACTCGGCGTCGATGTCAATCTGATCCTGTTCGCCTGCTGGGCGGCCGCGAACCATCGTCAACCGACATCTGATGGCTGGCGGCGCCTGGTCGCTGAAACTTCAGCCTGGCGCGTCGAGGTGGTCGAACCGCTGCGCAGGGTTCGACGCTTCCTGACGTCCACGCGATCGACACCCTGGTCGGACGGACTGCGGGAAAGGGTGGCGGCTCTGGAACTGGACGCGGAACATGTCGAACAGCTGACAATCGTCGCGCTGGCCGAACCCGGCGGCGAGACGGCGCACGCCCCCCTCGATGCCATGCTGGGCTATATCGCGGTGTTGGACGTTGTGCCGTCGGATGCCGATCGTTCCGACTTGTCGACGATTGCATCGCAGGCTGCGCGAATGTGACGAAAATATGACGCCAAATCTGCTGACAGAGCAGCCGTTTGCGTGTATGATGAATGCTGTGCAGATGATCGTTTCTGATCGAAACAGCGTTTTCCGAAACAGAACTGGATGCCTGTCCGGGCTCCTGCGGGTTGCCGCAAGCAACGGCGCCCAAACCAGGGGCACGCGCGCTTGGGCGCGGGCGTGGCAGGACCGACGGCATTTCGGGTAAGGAGTACGTTGATTCCGTGAAATCCATAGATAATGGGGGTAATGCCATGTCGCTTGAGGATCGAGTGAAGGCCCTTCGGGAAAAACACCAGGATATCGAGAAGGTTCTTGAGGAAGAAGAAAACAGGCCGCTGCCCGACAACATCGTCATTCACGACCTCAAACGACAAAAACTTGCCATCAAGGACGAGATCGCGCGTCTCACACATCCTTGATCCGGCCGGGAGCGGTCCACCCGGCTATTTTCGCGGCGATCCCCCGCATGGTGCGGGGCTCATCGCCGGTGTCAGGTTCCGAAGGCGAAACGCGCCGCCTGGAGCGGTTGGCAGCTATCGGACTTGATGGAACTCTTTGGCTTTGAAGTTACAAGCGGCGTCGGCCGGGCTTTCGGCCGGCGCCGTGCTTGAACGGCAGGATTTTGCCCCTGCGCCGAGTTATCGCAGCCGCTCCTCCAAAGCATCACATCGAGAGGACCCGCGGCGACCGGTCCGCTACAGGGCGCGTGCCCGTTCGCGCAGCACGAATTTCTGGACCTTGCCGGTCGAGGTCTTCGGCAACGGTCCGAACACCACCGTCTTCGGGCATTTGAAATGGGCCATGTTGTCGCGGCAAAAGTCGACGATCTGCTGTTCATCGGCGCTGGCGCCGTCCTTCAGGGTGACAAAGGCGCATGGCGTCTCGCCCCATTTTTCGTCCGGCCGCGCCACCACCGCCGCCTCGAGCACCGCTGGATGGCGATAAAGAACGCTCTCGACCTCGATGGTCGAGATGTTCTCACCGCCCGAGATGATGATGTCCTTGGCCCGGTCGCGCAGCTCGATATAGCCGTCCGGATGCATGACCCCGAGGTCACCGGTATGAAACCAGCCGCCGGCGAAGGCTTCTTCGGTCGCGGCGGCGTTCTTCAGGTATCCCTTCATCACGATATTGCCGCGCATGAAGACCTCGCCCATGGTGTTCCCGTCGTGCGGTACCGGTTCCATCGTCTTCGGGTCGCCCACCATCAGATCCTCGAGCACCGCATAGCCGACCCCTTGGCGCGATTTGAGCGCCGCCTGTTCGTCCATTGGCAGGGCGTCCCACTCGGGATGCCAGGCGCAGACCGTCGCCGGCCCGTAGGTCTCGGTCAGCCCGTACACATGGGTGATCCGGAAACCCTGCTCCGCCATGCGTTGCAGTACGGCGGCCGGCGGCGGGGCGGCGGCCGTCATAACCGAGACGGTGCGGGGCAGCGCGGCGCCGCGCTCCGCCGCCGTGGCGTTGATTACCATGTTGAGAACGATCGGCGCGCCGCAGAAATGCGTGACGCCGTCGTTGTGGATCGCGGCGAAGATGTTGGCCGCCGTAACCTTGCGCAAGCAAACGCCGGTTCCGGCCACCGCTGCCAGCGTCCACGGGAAGCACCAGCCATTGCAATGGAACATCGGCAGGGTCCACAAATAGACCGGGTGCGGCGGCAGGCTCCACGTGAGGATGTTGCCGAGTGCCAGGAGATAGGCGCCGCGGTGATGGTAGACGACGCCCTTGGGGTTGCCCGTCGTGCCCGAGGTGTAGTTTAGGGAAATCGAATCCCATTCATCCGCGGGCAGCGCCCATTCGAATTCGGAATCGCCGGTCGCAAGGAATGCTTCATACTCCATCTCGCCGATCGGCTCGCCCTCGGAAACCGCGGGATCGTCGATGTCGATGACCAGCGGAGTCGCCTTGCAGCGCGCTAGCGCCTCCTTCGCGATGGCGGAGAACTCGCGATCGCACAGCAGCACGCTGGCCTCGCCGTGATCGAGAATGAAGGCAATGGTGTCGGCGTCCAGCCGCGTGTTGACGGTGTTCAGGACGGCACCGGTCATCGGCACGCCGAAATGTGCCTCGTAGATCGCCGGCACATTGGCCGCGATCACCGCCACGGTGTCGAACCTGCCGACCCCGCGTCGCGCCAGCGCCGAGGCCAGGCGCCGGCAGCGGGCGTAGGTCTCAGCCCAGGTAAAGCGCCGCTCGCCGTGTACTACGGAGAGCCGGTCGGGATAGACGCTGGCGGCCCGGTAGATCAGGCTCAGCGGGCTCAGCGACGCGTAGTTCGCCGTGGTACGGTTCAGATCTTCCTCGTAGGCGGATACACCCATCGCCCTCAACTCCTATGCCCTGCGTTCCGGCCCCAGTTTCGCGAAAGGGTCTTGCGGCCCCACTGCGGACTCTGCCACAAGACAGGCGGCGGTCAACAGTCGGCGGCTTTGCCGCTTCCGGTCCGCAATGGCCAGCTTATAATGGGCCGCGCACAGAACAGGGAAGCTGGGAAGGCAAGAGGATCCTTCCCGAAATGCGAGGAGACAGGGATATGAGCAGCCGTTTCGATGCCGTCTACAACCGATCGCTATCCGATCCCGAGGGGTTCTGGGCCGAGGCGGCCGAGGAGATCGACTGGATCGAGAAATGGGACAGGGTTCTCGACGACACGAAAAAGCCGTTCTACCGCTGGTTTTCCGGCGGCGTCGTCAACACCTGCTATAACGCGGTCGACCGCCATGCCGAGGGCGGCCGAGCCGACCAGCCCGCGATCATCTATGACAGCCCGATCACCGGCGCAAAACGGATTTTCACCTATGCCGAGCTCAAGGACGAGGTGGCGCGGTTCGGTGGCGTCCTGCGGGGCCTCGGCGTCGATAAGGGCGATCGCGTCATCCTGTACATGCCGATGGTGCCGCAATCGGTGATCGCCATGCTCGCCTGCGCGCGCATCGGCGCGGTTCATTCGGTCGTGTTCGGCGGCTTCGCGCCGAACGAACTGGCGACCCGCATCAAGGACGCCAGTCCGAAGGTCATCGTCAGCGCGTCATGCGGCATCGAGCCGGGCCGCGTCATCGCCTACAAGCCGATGCTGGACGAGGCGATCGCGCTGGCCGGCGACACGGTGCGACACTGCGTGATTCTGCAGCGCGAGCAGCAGACCTGCGAGCTCAAAGACGGCCGCGACGTCGACTGGGACGCGGCAATGGCCGAGGCGGAACCGGTGGAGTGCGTGCCGGTGGCGGCGACCGACCCGCTCTACATCCTCTACACGTCGGGCACCACGGGGCAGCCGAAGGGCATCGTGCGCGACAATGGCGGCCACATGGTGGCGCTGAAATGGTCGATGAAGAACATCTACGACGTCGACCCGGGCGAGGTGTACTGGGCGGCCTCGGATGTCGGCTGGGTGGTCGGTCACTCCTATATCGTCTACGCACCGTTGCTGCATGGCTGCACCACCATCGTCTTCGAGGGCAAGCCGGTCGGCACGCCGGATGCCGGCGTGTTCTGGCGGGTGATCGCGGAACACAAGGTCGGCACCATGTTCACCGCGCCGACGGCGTTCCGCGCCATCAAGCGCGAGGATCCCGACGGCAAACTGCTCAAGCAATACGACATGGCACATTTCCGCACCCTGTTCCTGGCCGGCGAGCGCACCGACCCGGATACCCTGCACTGGGCCGAGAGTCAGCTCGGCGTGCCGGTGATCGATCACTGGTGGCAGACCGAGACCGGCTGGGCGATCGCCGCCAACTGCCTCGGCATCGAGTCGCTGCCGGTCAAGCCGGGCTCGCCGACCCGTGGCGTGCCGGGCTGGGACCTGCGGGTGCTCGACGCCGACGGCAACGAGGTGGCCCCGGGCACGATCGGCGCCATCGTCGCCAAGCTGCCGCTGCCGCCGGGAACCTTCCCGACCTTGTGGAACGCCAAGGAGCGCTTCACCCAGACCTACCTCAGCCCCTATCCCGGCTTCTACCTGAGCGGTGATGCCGGGATGATCGACGAGGACGGCTACGTGCACGTGATGTCGCGCACCGACGACATCATCAACGTCGCCGGCCACCGCCTGTCGACCGGGGCGATGGAGGAGGTGTTGGCCAGCCATCCCGACGTCGCCGAATGCGCCGTGATCGGCGTGCACGACAATCTCAAGGGCCAGTTGCCGGTCGGCTTCCTGGTGCTCAACGCCGGTGCCGGCCGCGGCGACGAGGAGATCGTCAAGGAGGTCGTCGCCCTGGTGCGCGACAAGATCGGCCCGGTGGCCGCCTTCAAGAACGCCACCGTGGTCAAGCGCCTGCCGAAG
>CP070634.1:3577234-3605718 GCA_020356105.1 Rhodospirillales bacterium
ACCAATGTAACGGCCCGGCGTCCAGTTCTGATTTCTGCGGCGCTTGCCGGCGAACTCGAAGCGATACGCCTGGGTCCGTTCCAAGGTGCGTCCGTGCTCGACAACGGTATCGCCATCCGGCGCCTGGACGTGCAGCCGGAGCCGGTCCCCTGCGCGCACCCCGAGTAACTCGACCCAGAACATCACAGCCGGGGCATCGACGGCAATGGCCGATTGGTGATGTTGTCCGCGGCGGACCTCGTCCTGTCTTGGTATCGCGTCAGAAAATCCGGCATTGAAAATGATGAGCGGGCGATATTCCAGTCCGGCCAGGGCCGTGTCGTCCCATAGTCTCGTCTTGCTCACCGCGCAGGTCGCCGAGCCCTGCAGACCGACGAAGGGATCGATCTTCCTTCCCCTGTAACGAACGGTGAACTCGACATGCGGAAACTCGGTCAGCCCCGACAATCCGATGAGGCCAAGTGTCTGACCGGTATTGACCTGATCGCCAGCGCTGACGACAAGGCTGCCACGGCGCAGGTGACAATATTGTGTTGTCCAGCCACCGGTATGGTCGATAACGACACCGTTCCCGCACTCGCGCCCCTCGACCGCATGGCGGTTCGACTCGTTGACCGCGATATCGGACACGCCGTCGCGCACCCTGCGCACGATTCCGGGCGCGGCAGCCAGAACGCGCACACCCTGAGACATGACCGCCAAATCCCGAATCCCGAAATCGGTCCCGCCATGCCCGTCATAGCTGCGATAGCCGCAGGCATAATCTCGAACCCCGATTCCCGGATCGTTGTCGAAATAATTCACGATCCAGCAGTTCTTGCCGGGCCGGCAGTCCACCGGCAGGCCGAATTTGGGCCCCTCGGCGCCGGCAGCGATACCGGACGTCGCGAGGTGGGCCAGGAAGACCCGAACGAAGAAATGCGAGATCCGACCCGTGTCCAATTATTCCATCCAGAACAGGCAAGTTTCCGTATATCGCCACCGGACGAGCGAATTGTCTTGCAGTCCGAACGTGATCCCGCAACTTATGCGACAACACGCATCTGAGCCCGTCACTCGGTTCGCTCGGCCCTGCCCAATGACACAATGCGCAGGCAGCCCTGGACGATTCGCTCGACGTTATCGATCGGGCCGCGCCCCCGCAACGTCTCCGCGAACTCCCCAGCGCGTTCGGCAAATTGCGGGTCGTCGATCACCGTATTCAAGGCATCGGCAACCGCGCCGGGTGCGAAATTCCCCGATACCTTGACGCCCACGCCAAGCTCTTCCAGGGCCCGCGCGGTCAGCTCCTGTTCCATATGCCTTGGCAGAACGACCTGCGGTCGACCGATACCGACGGCCGCCTCGGTTGTCCCTATCCCGCCATGGTGGATAATGGCCGATGCGTTTCTCAAGACGTCCAACAATGGCGCCGGCGCATCATGAACATGGTGCCCGCGCTTGCGCAGCGCCTGTTTCATCGCAGGCGACGCACGGCGAATGTAGATCTCCCCCGGCACTTTTATTTCGGCCAGGCCCCGCACAGCATTCTTGATGCCCCGGAAATCGGACGCAATATAGGAGAAGAAACGCGGTTTGCGCGGTAACGGCGCCGGTGGGGGTGGCGTTTCAAAGGGCCCGAGAACTTTCTCTTTCCGTTCGGCCCGGTACGGATCAAGTTCCGGCAGCGTGCACACGTAGCGCGCTTCTGCCGCGAAAAGCCCGGGGAGCGTCTCCGGGCTTGGCCGGTTTCGCCGCCGCTGCACCTCCGCAATCACCCCCAGCATCCTCTTTTGCGGCAGGGTCTCGCGGAACTGCGGCCGCAGGATTGGAAATGTCGGCAGGTCATGCGGCGGCATGGTGAAACCGTCGCCGACAATGACCATCGGATTGACGCCATAGGCTGCAAGGCACAGTGTCGGGCTGTAATCGCTGATAATCAGGTCCGGGCGCGTGAGGTTGATGAGATTTTGCCAACCTTCGACCATCGGCATGAGATCGTCGGGATTGTCAAAGCCTTGCATGGCGAAGATGTCTGAAATCGCCGCCGCCCTGAAGGGTTTGCCTGTCTGATCGGGACGCGGCTGCCATTGCGGCGCCTGGATCAGCGGAAAAGGTGCGTCGCGCAGCGCCGGCCATGGCTCGACGAGATTGCGTAGGACAAACACCGGCTGATAACCGTGCGCCGCAAGTCCCCGCGCGACGGCCAGCAACCGCTTCACATGCCCCAAACCGGCCCCCAGCTCCCAGCCGATCAGAACCCTTGCCATCTGAGACCTCGGTTTATTCAATTCTGGACCTTTGTCCCGTTGGTCATAGTCACAATTTGGCAAAGAATTCGCCGTGGTGATACAAGAATCGGCCCGCTGCGACTGGCTGTCCCGACATGTCACAACAGTCACCTATAGTCGGACCAACTCATCGCCATATTG
This sequence comes from Rhodospirillales bacterium, assembly GCA_020356105.1. Lineage (GTDB taxonomy): Bacteria > Pseudomonadota > Alphaproteobacteria > UBA8366 > JADFVY01. The sequence goes on from CP070634.1 coordinate 3,579,646, forward strand.
CCGGGAGCGCCGCGATTAGGGCTCCGCTTGCCTGGCGCCGGGGGCGTCGCTGTCCGATGGCCGTGGATCGAGATTGCGGTCTTTGCAGCGGATCGACCGCGCTCCGGGTAACGGCGCGCGGTTCCCGGGCCCGATGGTTCGCCGGGCATGGTCGCCAGCAGTAAAGATCGCGGCAGACCCCGCCCGACCTGGCGCCGAGATTGAAACAAAATTGCGAATCGCGACCGACGTGAACAACGCAAGCGTTACAACCTTGTCGCGATCGACCTTAGATTGTATCGTACGCAAAATACAAAAGCCGGGAGGCCAGAGATAACCGCGTACCGCCAGTGCTACGGCAATGATCTTCTCAAGAATCCTGCCGTTGTGAGGGATGCACCCACTTGATTTGAGCAAACGGGCTTTCGGAAGAGTTTCTCAAGATTTGTGCACGTTGCATGTGCACCACGAGCCGGTAATTCCGGTCCCAGATTTCGCAGGCATGAGGTGAGCCTGCGCCGTCACTGCCCTGTTGAGCCGTTTGCGACCGCTGGTTAACGCGTTGCTCTGGTGAAAATCCCGGATCTCGTCGACCGGAGAATGTCGGCGCGTTGCGACCGGGGAGATACACAATGGGCGTTTGCGACGGTTCGTCATCACGATGGCACGAAGTCGGTTTGATCGTCCCAAGAACCCGCAATGTTCCCGATCACCCGCGCAGGCGATGCGGGAGACCGGCGGTATCACCCCATCATCGTCCCGGGCACGACCGCTACACGTGTGGTTAGAACGCGCGCCGGCGGCCCGTCGATGATTGCTCTGGCGGGCTTTCCGAGGGGTGCCACGTGGCACACTCCTGTCCGGAGGGCGAAATCGGCGTCTGGGCAACAAGCCCTGAACGCGACGCGCCGAAGCCGGGGGTTCGCGGAAGTGCATTGAAGACCGTGGGGAGGTATGAGGTGCGCTGGGTCTTTCTTGATGGAAATACCGTCTCGGGACGAACATCGACCGTGAAGGTGCCTTCCGGCTGCCTGTGCACGCTGTCCGCGGTTCTCGTGCTCAATCACGATCACCCGGTTCAGCGCGACAGGATCGACGATATCTTGTGGGACGGCGACCCACCCGAGAGCGCGCGGGATCGGCTCAACACCATGCTGTGGCGCCTGCGCAAGCTGGTGAAGACCGCGGGCGGGAACCCCAACTGTTTCGAGAACCACCGCGAATATCTGCTCTATCGCAGCGACGGAAACCTGGAAAGCGATGCGTTGACGCTCAGCAAGCTGACCCGCCGCCTGGATCTCGGGAAGATGATATCGGCGGAGATGGCCGAAGAGTGTCTGTCGTGCATACAGTCCTGCCACAGCGATTTCCTGCCCTCGGCGGCGGACCATTGGTCGATCGTAACCCGCGAATCCCTGCGCTCAGGACTCCTGATGATGATCGAGGCGGTCATTGCATACATGCGGGACAAGGGTCGCTGGGGTCGGGTGGCGGAGCTGGCCGAACGCATGCTGGCGCTGGACCCGACGCTCGAGATCGGCCATCAGCAGCTGATCGACATGCACGGCCGGCGGCAGGATTTCGGGTCTGCCAAGAGGCACTATGACACCCTTCGGAAGGTGCTGAAGGAAAGCCTGGACGTCGCCCCGGCCCCGGAAACAGCGGCGGCGATCGACGCGCTGCGGATCGCCCGTTCAAAACAGCAGACGTCCAGCGGGAACGGCAAGCCGCGGAGCGTTGAACGACGTCCCCACCGGCCTGCACTTACGGTACGTCCCTCGATCCGCTCGGTCGAATCAGCGCTCGATCATATCGATGCGGCCCGTGACTGGCTGCTCGGGCACTCGCGCGACCACTGATCTCCAAGCCAAGCAGCACGTCGTCTTCTCGCCCCTCAACAACCCCTCAGCCTGCAGGGATTTGACCGATCGCCCGCAACCGCGAGTGCGTCTCACAAGAAAACGCGCGGATTTGAGAGCGGTGTGAGAGTCGTGTGAGAGTTTGGTCAGAGTCGGGTGTCACAGTATCCCGCATGACAGACGATACGCCTCCAAATCCACCGCGAAACCGCCGGTTCCTCGTGTCGATATGGCAGAAGAACATGCGACCGGGCAGCTCGGTCGAGCTGGCGGAGAATGAACACAGATTGCATGGGCTGGTGTGGGAGGCCGATCCCCGCGACGCGGGTCGCATCACGACGCCAAGACCCTTCGCGGCGCTCAACGCTTTGCCCCGCATCATCAGTGATTTTCTCAATTCCGAAACGAAGACCCGCGAAGCCGCCGCTCCGGAAGGCGAGGAGGGCAGCTGAATGTTCAGGCTGAAGCCCACCCGAATGACGGTCAGTGATCTGCGCCCGTCCTTGAGCTATCGCCTGGGTGTCGATACGGCTTCGCGGACCTCGCAGCACTGGGTGGAGCTCGCCCTCGCCACCGACCCCGAGCTGTTCTCCCCGGAAAGCGCCGCCCGGCGCACCCGCGACAATTTCGTGACCTTCCGCGAGCGCTTTGCCATTCCCGGCGGCGATGCAGTCCTGCATGTGCCTCCGGCAGCTCTTCTGGCGCTCGCCGGCGGCAACCGGATCTACGCCGGTGCCGCGCTTTTTGGCACCCGCCTGGACGGGACCCCATCGGCCGTTGTCCAACCCGACGCCCAGTCGATCTATGTCGCGGCGGACGGGTTCACGGGTTCTGGTGTCTACCAGCGATTTGGCTTCGCCGGGCGCCCGGAAATTACCGGCGCCGCGCCGGTCTCGAGCGGTGACGGGACGTTTCGTTGGGCCGGCGACCAGCCGCAGCCCGGCAGCGTTCCGGCATCGGCACCGGCCGGCGCCTCAGCCCATTCCTCGCAATCCCGCCCACCCCTTAGCGGGGCGCGCAACCAAACAGAAGGACCTTCACAGATGAACCAGAGCCAAGGTTTCATGCACAAGAGCGTGCACCAGCAGAACCAAGTGCCACCGCAGCCGGCACAGACAAATGGCGGCGGTCAGGCCGTGGCCCCGGTGGTGGATTACGACGATGGATACGGCACGCCGCCGGCTCCGTTGTCGCCCCCGCAAAACGGTCAGGGCCAGGGCGCGAATGGCCAGAACGGAGGCGCAGCCTATGGCAACGGCAACGCGAACCAGCAGGTTCCCGTGCCCGTCCATCCCCCCGCCGCGTTCCCCGCCGGCCCCGGCGCGGCGCCTCCGCAGCCGATGCCGGTCGCACCGCCGCAGCAGCCGCAGGCCATGCCGGGATACCAGCAACAGCAGCCACAGGCGGCGCCGGCCATGCCGGGATACCAGCAACAGCAACCCCAGCCGGCTCCGGTCGGGCTTCAGCCGCCGCCACAGCAGGCGGTACCTGCGCAACCCGCCCCTCAAAACGGCATGGCGCCGAACGGCATGGCGCCGAACGGCATGCCGCAGAACGGCGCGGCGCAAGCCCAGCCGGCAACGCAGCAGAGCTACTCCGAGCCGCTGGAATACGTGCTTCCGCAATTCGACAGCTACTGGCCGATGGATGTCATCCGCACCCTGTCGAACGCCTGGTCCCGTTATCGGTCGTTCACCGCCGGCGTCGGCAACACGACGTCCTTCCCGTTCTCGTCGATCGTCTGTCTCAGAGCGCGTCGCCGCAGAAAATCCGACGGCGCCGACCACGGTTTCATCGGCACCGGGTTCTACATCGGCCCGAATCTGCTGCTGACGAACGCGCACAATTTCGCGGAAAACAACAATTACCAGCAAGCGCATTCGGCCACGGTCTACGCCGGATTGAACTCGCAGGCCGGGCCCGGCCACGTGCCCTCGAACAGCGATGCCGTCAGCGTCGAGACCATCGATCCGGGGACCGCGGTCACCTTCCACCCGCTCTACTTCAATTCCGACAGCGGCGTCCGCAGGGCGCACGACCTCGCCGTGGTCTGGGTCCAGAACGCGGCGCCGCACGGCCAGTTCTTCCGGATCGCCGATTTCAGCCCGTCCGCCGACAGCAAGATCGCGGTCTGCGGCTACGGCGCCGGCAGTCATCAGCAGCAGGATTCCGATTTCGACTGGCAGGACCTGCTGCCCGAGGCCCGGGCGGACTACAAGCAGCATCTGGACGCCGACGTGATCCGCGAGGTCGTCAATAACGGCGAGGGCATTCACTACAACCTGCAGACTCTCGGCGGCAATTCGGGATCGCCGGTGTTCCTGGCTCCCGAGGGCGTCCAGGGCGAGGATCCGACGGCGCTCATGCAGGTCATCGCCGTCCACTCCTCGGGCGCCACGCACACGCGAAATCACGGCGTCTTGCTGACGCCGAACAAGCGCGACTGGGCGCTCTCCGGCGGCACGATCGCGGTGCAGCAGAGCTACTACCCGCAGCCCGGCCCGTACGGTCGGCCGATGACAGCGCCGCCGGCCTGGGCGCCGATCGTCGCGTCACTGGTCGGCACCGCCACCACCGCAGGAATCGCCGGGCTGCAGTCCGGTTCCGGTGATCTGACCTGGAGCCTGCAGAAGATGGATGGCTGGCTGCCGGCGGGTGGCCATCCGACCCCCACGATCACGGTCGACCGCTCGACACTGCGTACCCAGCGCAACGTGGAGATCCAGAGCCCCGTCTGGCAAGGCTCCGTGCAGGGCGACATGTACGCCCACTTCTACCTCGACTTCCAGTACGACGGCACCGGCGTGGGCGGCATCACCATCGAACCGCAGCCCTATGCGTCGCACGACAACCTGACCGGCGGCATGCGGATCGACATGCAGATCACCCCGCTGCTGGAGACTTTTCCGTCGCAGATCCAGGGCGGTGCGCCGGTCGCCTGCGTCGAGGTGAAGATGATGTACACCTACGAGTGGACGGTCTCGGATTCCGACCAGGTGACGGTCGTCTACCGTCTCTTCGGCGACGGGACCTACGAATCGAGCGTGCGCGGCGGCGCGGCGCGTCTCGATGCGACCGACACCACCTACACCCCGCACCGGAGGTAAGCAGATATGTCGATGCTCACCGCACAGGCATTGCGCTGTGCCCTGCCCCCGACCGTCGGTCGCGGGCATCCGGGGCCGGCCCATGCCATGGCCGCGGGCGCCGGCCAGACCTTGCGCACGCTGCCACCTACGCGACCGCGCGGTTCGCCCCCCGGCGCCGCGCGCGCGGCAGCGCTGTCGGCGGCTGGAATCAGCTGCCGGCTGCCCGCCGAGACCCGAAGGGGCGGCGGCGCTCCCGCGAGGCAGCAGGCAATGCCGACCCAGGCGGTCACGCTGTCGCTGCCGATGGAGGTCCGCCGCGGCGCCCCCGGTGCCTCCGGCACCATGCAGGGCGGCCCAAATCTGGGCAGTGCAGGTCAAGCCCGCCCTGAGCCCCGGCCCGGTCCCGAACCGACCACGCCTCCCGCCGCGCCGCGGGACCGGGCTTCTCTCCCCGTCGCCTCGCTCCTTCGGATCGTTGAGCGGGTGGCACGGGGAATCTCCGGCGCGGCCGGATACGCCTATATGGGAGAGGATCCAGCGGGCGCCGGGCTGCGCTACGGTCTCCTCGGCCTGCGGCTCGATACCGGCGACATGGGCGGGGCGCTGCGACTTGCCGTGCTGCGCGACAGCGCGGCCGTCCAGTCGGCGCTCGGGCCGGACGGGCAGACCCTGCTCGATACCGTCCAGGCGCCAACGCCGGCGGCGCGGCTTGCCCCGGTCGCGGGCAAGCCGCTCTGGGAACAGCCCTGGAAGTCGATCCTGTCGCGCGCCGCGGCGACGAACGTGTTCCGCGCAGGCCAGAACGAATATTGCGTGGAAGAACTTCTGCGACCCGCTGCCCAGCGTCTCCTGGTCCATACCGCCCTGGCCTCGGGCACGGCGCTCGCGATGGCGCTCGACATCCTGGCGGAGCTCGGCCGCGACGCGGGGCTCGGCGCGCTGGAGCGTGCGCTGTCCGGGCAGGGCGCGCAGAGCGTGCAGGCCCTTCGCGACGCGCTGGTCATCGCGTGTCCGTCCTGCCGTCTGCGTCTGCAGGACCTCGCCCGCGACAAGGCCCTCGCGGAGTGGCGTCCCGTTGAGTCGGAGGTCCAGCAATGACCGGATGGCAACGTTCCCTGGCGACTTCGCCGGCCGCGGCGGCCCAGGCCCTGGCCGAAGCCGACGCCGCGCTGCCGCTGGCCCCCGCCTTCCGGGCCATGCCGCCGACGGAACGCGACGATCTGAGAACGAAACTTGCCCGCGTGCGCAGCGCGTTGATGGCTGAGCCGCAGAGCCTGGCACGGCCCGCCGATCCCTACGATACCGACATCCTGGCGCGGCCCATGCTTGGCCCGACCACCGGATACGGCGGCTTTGACGGTCCTGGCGCATCCCAGCCCGTACCGCAAGCGCCGCCGGCCGAGCCTGCCGAGCCGAAATCACTGCTGAGGACGGTCAGAGACCTGCCCGCGGCAGCGGGCGCCATGGCCGACGAACTCGACTTCGCCTCGTTCGTGGCATCGCTGGTTCACGGCACCTTCGATGCGATCGTCGACTCATCGATCCGGCAGATGGAAGCCTTCGCCTCGCTGGTGTCATCGCTGTCGCGGACGGTCGAGGACTTCAGTCGCGACAACGTCACGGCCAACCAGGTTCGCGACTGGCTGGTCGAAAACCACCCTGGCGACCTGCAACTGATCCTTCCGACCGCGGAGGGCCAGCAGCCACGCGTCTTGCCCCGGACGGCCGAAGACGACTGGGGCGCCAGCCCGAGCTGGCTTGCCGATTATGATCTCGCGGGCGAGGAACTCAGCGAAGAGCTGATCGAAACCCGGATCATCCCCACGGCCCGCATCCGGCTGGGCGAGGAGCGCATGCGCTCGCTTGCCTCGATGGCGTTGATGGGTCTGCACAGGGTGCGGGTCGAGCGCGGCGAGATCAACGCCCGCGTCCGGATCCGCGCCAAGGCCTCGGACACGGCACGCGTCGGCTTTGCCCAGGATCAGGACGGTGGCGCCGCGCAGGGCGGCTGGTCGGGCCGCGCCGGCTTCTCGCCGCCGGCGGCGCAGGCGATGATCTCGACGGCTGTCAACGCGCAGTCGGACGCGGCGATCGCCGCGGAGCTCCAGGGCGAGGTCAGGATCGTCTTTGTCTCCGACGCCGTACCGCTCGAGAGCTTCGTATCGGACGCCCAGCGCGTGCTGCTCGAGCGCACGGCGCGGACGCGCGGTGCGCCCGGGCGGCAGGCGCAGGCGGCGGAACGGATCGGCCGCGACGCGGTGGCTGATACCCTGTCCCCGCAGAATCCGCCCAGCCCTGCGCCACCTGCCCCTCCCGCCACGGCCGAACCCGTCGCGCAGGCCCCGCAAGGAGGTGACACAGGATGACCCAGACCCTTGCCCGGACCCTGCAGGACATCGCCGGCGACATCTTCGATGCCGCGGCGGCAACCCCCGTGGGCATCGAGACGATCCAGGTAAGGCTGCCGATGGAATTCGGCCTGAAGCGCCATGATGGTCAGATCGTCATTGCCATGCAGCCGCCCGACGCGACGCAGGCACGCGAGCTGACACCGCCGACCGGCAGGTTCAGCTTCAGGATCGATATCGCCAGGGGAGGCGGCGATGGCTGAGATCGAAGGCGCCCTGCCTCTTGAGGATCTCCTGAATGCCATTTCCGCCCAACTCGACCGGGCGCAGGCGGCGCTGGCGCTCAAGACCCAGACGACCGGGCTCACCTTTGCGGTGAAGGACCTGACGCTCGATCTGCGCGCCGCCGTCGATATTCAGGACGCGGCGATCATGGTCCGCCCTGCGCTGCCCGGCGAGCGCGACGTCTCGACCCTGAAACTCAGCTTCACCACGGTCACGCGGCCCATGCTCGAGGAGCATGCGGTCGAGATGCGGGCCGAGGAGCCGGCGATTACCGAGTCGGTGGAAGGGCTGTCCGACGAAGAGGTGCGCCGGCTGGAATGGATCGGCGTGCGCAACCTCGACGATCTCAATGCCGCTCAGGCGCGCGGCGGGAGCTACAATATTCGCCGCCTGTCGCGGCTGCCGGCCGAACGGCTGAAACAGGCCCTGGCGCTGGCCGGGCGCCGCAGCGTTCGCCGGGTATCGCCGGTGACGATGCGGCCTGACGCGGTGCGCACGCTTGATCCGGCCACCCGGTTCCGGCTGCGGGTCGAGGGACGCAATCTGACCCGAGGCGGCGTCGCGCCGCAGGTCGAGGTGGCGGGCCGTCCGGCGAAGGTCCTCGAGGCCCAGCCGGAAAGCCTTGTCGTGGCCGTTCCCGAAGATGCCCTGGCCGGCGCGATGACCCTCGACTGGCCCGACGGCGAGCGCCTGGAGCATGACGTTCAGGCGGAGGCGACGGCATGACCAATGTCCTCTCCATGCCATGGGCCCCCAACGCCCGCAGTTACTGTGCCCCCCGGCGGCTGCTCTTTACGCTCGCTCTCGGCGAAGACGTCGAGCGGATTCCCGGGCGCTCGCAGTTGCGCGCGAACGGGCAGACGCCGGCGACCGGGACCGGACATGGGGCGGTCGACAGGGTGCTGCGCGAATTTGGCGGCAACATCGCGCTGGCGCGCCTGCATGATCCCGCCGACATCGACAACGGCTTCGACCTGACGGAACATGCCCGCGGTCTCAGCCGCACCTATGTCGCCGCATTCTCGGACGTGCGCCGGATCGACCACGCCGTCGATGCTCTGCGCCAGCTGGCGGTCGTAACGTCCGCCTCGGCCGACTATTTCGTGACCCCGGACGAAGCCCCATCGGCGTCACGCGGCGCGGCCGGGGAAACCACGTATTGGCCGTGGCGGCGCATCGGCGCCGAGAGCGCACGCGGCATGGAAACGGGCGACGCCGCCGTCACCACGGCGGTTCTCGATACCGGCGCATCGAAGTCACATGCCGAGCTTCGGGGCCGGCTGTCGTCGGGATTTGACGCTGTCAATTTCTCTTCGGCCGATCTCTCGACAGGCATGTCGCTGATCGGTGACTACAACACACGCGACACCGACCCGGACGAGACGGACAACCCCCACGGCACGGCCTGCCTTGCGATCATCGGTGGACTCGGCCGCGCCATGCCGCCGGGCCTTGCAACCGCCACGTCGCTGATGGCCGTGCGTGTGCTTGCTTCGGCACGACCGCCCGCCACCGCCGGCCGAACCAAGGTCCTGGGTCTCGGCGCGCTCAGCGATATCGACTACGCCCTCAAACGCTGCGTCGATCTCGGAGCGAAGGTTCTCAACTGCTCCTTCGGAACATCGGAAAACGCCCTCATGCCCGGCGATCCCAAGCCGCATGAGGATACGACGGCCTATGCGCTTGACCGCGGAACGGTCATGGTTGCAGCCTCCGGCAATTCGGGCCGGCCCGAGCGGTTCTTTCCCGCCGCCGCCGATGGCGTCATCGCCGTGGGCTCGGTCGGGCGGGACGGCGCGGTCAGCTCGTTCACCACCACCGGCGACCATGTTGCGCTCTGCGCGCCGGGCGAACAGATCCTCACACCGTCGATCGACGGCTATGACTATGCGACCGGCACCAGTTTCGCGGCGCCCTTCGTGGCCGGCGCCGCGGCACTCCTGGTCGCGCGGGCGCGTCGTTCGGCACGACCTCTGGCCTCGGCAGAGGCGCGCGACATCCTCGTCGGTTCAGCATCACCCTGGCCGGGCGGCGCGCCCGCCGGTGCGGGCGCGGGCATCCTCGATATGCCGGCGGCCCTCGCACGACTCGACGGCGAGATCGCGACCGCAACAACCCTGGGCATCATCCCCGAACAGAGGGCAACGTCATGACAACCGATTCCCCCATGATCGAAAAGTATGTCGAGAAGTACGCGCAAGAGATCGACAGGTATTTCGAGAAAGCCGCCGACACCAAGCGATTGCTGAACCTGGTCGCGATGCTGTGGCCATCGATCAAAGACCGCGATGCCGAACGCGTCGCCACGAGCGACCCGGATGAGATGGCCAGGGTCCGCAAATTCCTGTCCGACAAGCTCGGAATTGAAGCCGACGACGAAATGGATGCCGGTATCGATGCCGTCGTCGAGAAATACGGCAGATCCAACCGGAACAAGCACCGGGCGGTGCTCTACTACGAGCTCTTCCGGCATTTCGACAAGGAAACCCTGCTCGACGCGGCGGCTGGCGATGAAGATTCACCGGCCAGCCCCGGAGACAGCGGCTCAACCAAAGGCGGCCCCGGTTCGGGGGACGGCCACACTACCGAAGGAGACAAGACAGTGCCCCAGATACTTTTCATCGATGCCAAGGACGCACAAGAGGCCGCCCGGCGCCGCCTGGAACGGGAGCTGAGCAACCTCAGGAAGCGTTACGACGAGAAGAAGAACCTCAGCAAGGACGAAGTCAAAAAGCTGAGATTTCTATCGCAGATCCTAGATGGCACGACCTACCCCCCCGAAGACGACATCGTCCCGGCCGGCGCCGAGAGCGCCGTGGTTATGACGCCGGGTTACGCCCTTGACGACACCTATGTCGCGCTCCGCGAGCAGCTGGGCAATCTGTTCCGCAATGACCCGGTCCCCATCCTCAAGGACGGCCATTTCGGCGCCGGCAAGACCGTCAACCAGATGAAGGAGAACGACATTGCCACGGCGGCCGTCTGGGGGGCGATCACCGGCGACGGCACCGTCGCACCGTCCGTCTTGGACGCGATCGGCTACGATACGAGTGCAACCCCGCCCGAGATCAAGCTGCCCAAGCCGACGTCCCGGTTCAGCCGGGCGGTGACGGAGGCGTTCTCCGACTACAACAGCAATCCCAAACTCTACAAGGCGGTGCTGAAAGTCATGGCGGAAGCGCCGGACGTCAACGAGACCGGCACGCTGGTTGCCCGCGACTGGATCGCGGTCACCCGTACGCTGCTCGGCCAGGGCGTGACCACCGAAACGCCTTCCCTGGCCGGCCGTATCCGCGCTGCCATCGACGATCGGCTTTCGCCCTCGACCAGGAAGGTCACCTCGACAGCCGAGATCATCATTCCCGACCTCGAAAAGAACACCGCGCAGGAGGTGCTGCCGGTCAACCTGGAAGCCGCGCAGGCAATCTACTTCGCCGCGATGGTCGACGAGGGCGGCCTGTTCGATACGGTCGACAAGCTGGCCGAGCTGTTCCAGATCGGCGCGCTGCCGCTGGAAAAGGGATCCGCGGGCGAATATCTCTATGACTACATCCGAAGGACGCCCGATCGCATCTCGGCCTACGAACGGCGGAACACCTATGCCCGCGTGTTCGGCGTCGCCGTCGGCGATCCGAATGCCGCCGGCGCCCAGTTCCGCAACTTCGACGAGCTCTGGCTCAGATTCGTCTCGGCCGTCTCCGACTGGTTCCGTAAGAGCCAGGTCGAGAGCCTCTTCGCCACCAATGGCCGCTACGTTCCGAGCCAGGAACAGGTCCGCAAGACCGGCCTCGATCTTGCGGCCAACCTGTCGCTCTACTGCTATGGCGGAACGTGGTTCATCGCCTCCGAACTCCAGAAGAACATCTCGGAATATGTCGATCTGCTGTCCTCACCGGAGGTCAGGCGGCTCTATGGGGCCCGCGACATGTGGCAGGTCATCGACCAGGTCTCGGTCCTGGAGTTCGGCCGTCCGATCAACACCATCCGCGCCCGGACCATGGCCAATGCCGGCGCCACCATCATCGGCTGGCTGGAAAAGAACGCCGAGAAACTGAGCCACCCCGGTTCGGTGCTGATCAGCCCTGCCGAGCTCGCCAACCCTCCGAGCCGCTCGACGGCCAACTCGATCAACGATCCCTCCGACTACGACCTCGTCACGGCTTGCGAACAGTGGCTGGCGATCGAGGGCGTTGGCGAGGACATCGTGGACGTCAAGGCCGCCGCCTCGCCATCGGCCGTCACCACGACGACACCGGTGCGGGTGCCGCCCGCGGCGCAGGAGATCCTCGGAGCCTTCGGGTTCTCCCACAACGGTGGCCGGCAGGCAGGCGCGCCCACCAACGGCAGCGGGCGGGTGCAGTGATCCGATGGTCGCTGACAACCGCCGAAAGGAAAGGCAAGAACGATGTCGCAAGAAATGTCAAAGGTGGTGCGGAGCACGCTGAGCAAGGCGGCCGGCAAATTGGGAACGGTCGACCCGGGAGTGTATCTGGGTCAGGCCCTCGACGAGGCCTTCGACCTTCCTCAGGGGGACAACCGCTACCGGGACAACACGCTCAGCCCCGGGGCGGCCCCGCTCGAGGCCTCGTTCTCGGAGTCCGAACCATACGGTCTGCGTTTCACGATGGAGCCCCTGGGGCCGCACGGCTCCGCCGGGATGAAGCGCAATGAAACCTCGCGCCAGATGCGACGGCTGATCGGGCCGATGTTCGGCAGCGATGCGCTCTACTGGTTCGATCGCGTCAGCGAGGACTTCCGCGGTGCGATCGGCGGTGCCGGGCTGCGGTTCGGGGGATGGCTTGGTGCCGGGTTCGACCGCGACGGCCTCTACAGCGCGAAGGCCTATTACGAATTGCGCGAGCACCAGTTGAACGATTTGCCCCAGCCGCTGCGGGACCACGTCCAGCGGGCCCGTACCGCCCTGCCCAGGATGCAGCCGCTCTTCTCGACGGTCTCGGTACGCCAGCGAAGCGGGCGTCAACGCATCACCTTCCGCGTGCTCGGGTCGATCCGGGTCGAGGAGTTGCGCCCGTTGCTGGTCGCGCTCGGCCTCGAAGACAAGATGGCCCAGTTGACCCGACTCTTCGGCCTGGCCCTGGGCGGGCTCTTCGAGGCTCCCGACGGAGCGGTCCTGATCGGCATCTCGCACGGGGCCGACGGACCGGAGCTGAAGGTCGAACTTCTGATCGCAGCAATCCCCGACGTGCCCGACAGCTTTGTCGAACTGCTTCGCCTTGGGCTCAGCGAGCGTCCCCGGCATCTGCGCGCCCTCGATACCTGGATCGGGGCATTCACACCCGAGGGCACCGATCTGCCGGGAGATTTCTCGGTCATGTCGATAAAACTCAGCCGCTCGAACCCGGCACAGGTCAATTTGTACCTGCGCCCGATGGGCTTCGAGATGGCGAATGAAGGGGTTTGACGGGTGGCGCCGGGCGCGAACTGTCGCAGTGCCGCGCCGACCGCCACCGGACCCTACGGAGGACCAAACCTATGACTGTCCAGCCCCAAGGCCCTGGAACGTCTTCTGCTGCCGTGCCCAACGCGCCGCACAGGGAAGCGCCCGTGCCCGTGATTACGCCGCGGCCCGAGGACGTGACATCCCTCGACCAGACGCGGTCGCGCGTGCGCGACATGCTGACCCGATCGCCCGCCTTCTTGGCGCTACCTCCGGACGAGCGGCGCAAGCTCGCCCACGACACCGTCAACGTGCTCCACTTTCTGGGTGACCAGGCGCCACTGCAAGTGGCCGGGGCACCGGCGGCGGCGGCGATGACCGCCCCGAGCGCCTATGCCCGGGCCCAGGCTGGCGATGGCTTCGGCGGCTCGGGCAGCCAGGTGAGTACCGGTGCGGCGCAGGGCCAGGTGCCCGTTACCGGCGTGACCCACACCACCACCGAGCCAGCCGAGGGCCAGTTCCGCGCCGGGGCCGCGCGGGAAGGGGCCGCGGTGGCCGGCGCCCTCCTGCAATCCGTGAATTTCGTCGAATTCGTCGGCGGGCTGATTCAGAATGTCTACGTCGCCATCGTCGACGCGTCGATCAAGCAGATCCAGGCCTATGGCGAGATGGTCGCTTCGGTGGCCAAGTCGGTCGATGAATTCAAACGTGACAACATCACCGCCAATCAGGGCCGGGACTACCTCGTCGATCAGTTTCCGGATCTCTTCGACATCTCGACCGAAGGCGATTTCTTTGGCGAGGGCAGGGGCGAGCCGCGGGTTGTCCTGCGCGAAGGCGTGGATGATCGCGAGGCCGCCGAGCGTGTCAGCCGCGAGTTGAATCTTCAGGGTGAGCAGCAGCCGCGCGGGCTGGACAGCGACACGCTGGAGAAGATCATCGTGCCGGCCGCGCAGATGCAGCTTGCGCTGTCTCGGCAGCGCCTGTTGGCGACGACCCTGCTCATGGGTCTTCAGAAGATCGTGGTGACCGACGGGCGGATCAGCGCCAAGGTGATGTACAACTTCCGCTCGAAGGACGTGATGTCCCGGCGCACACGCGCGGTCGATTTCGATTACGGCGACCAGGTGAAAACAACACGGCAAGGTGCCTGGGACCGCGGGGACGAAGGGTACCAGTACGACAGCAGCGGGTCCGGTGAGGACCGCAAGACCACCCTTGACCGGGGGAAGCGCTGGTCGAAGGGCCACTATCACACGACGACCGAACCGGTCATCGAAATGCAGAGCGTCACCACGGAGTCGACCACCGGATCGCTCGAGGCGACCGCGGCTCTGGCGGGCGCGGTGGATATCAATTTCAAGTCCGAAACGGTGGACCTCAACAAGATCGCCGATACGATCCAGATGAACCAGATCCAGGGCGCGGCGGGGATGATGCAGGCCGCCGCCCCGCAAGGCTCGCCCGGGATCGCCGCGACACAGCCGCAGCAGCAACCGGCCCTCCCGGCACCGGCCACGACCCCGGCCGCGGGGTGATCGAGAAAGGCAGATATGATGAATCAGGTCAGTCAAATGCAGACGACGGGTAGACCTGATCCCGACCCCGAGACACTTGAGGCCACGCGTGCCAAGGTGCGTCAGCTTCTGGACCAGTCGGAATCGTTCAAGCAACTCCCGCCCGACGAGCGCCGTGAGATCGCGCGGCAGATGGTGCGCATCGGCAGTTATATGGCGAATCCCGACGGATTGATCCGGCAAGCCTCGGACCGGGAGCAAGGCGGCCCGCTTGCCGCGCAGCAGGCCCGCGTCACCTCGGGAGGCGTGCGCGACGCCGCAAGCCGCGCCTCGAGCGATCCCGGTTTCGCAGGCCAGGATTTCGAGGGTGGCGCGATCCGCCAGGGCACCGAACAATTCGGCGAGCTGATCGGCAAGGTCGATTTTCCGGCCTTCGTCGGGGGCCTGATCGAAAATGTCTTCCAGGCGATCGTCACCAGCACGATCGAACAGATGCGCGCTTATGCCGAGATGTTGAAGAGCATCTCCCAGTCCGTCGACGACTTCGCCCGCGACAATATCACCGAGAACAATGCCAGGGACTGGCTTTCCGACTCCTATCCCGACCTCTTCGACATCTCGACGTCGCAAGAGGACGAATTCGGCTTCGCCGATGAAGGGGGGGGCCGCCAGCCACGGCTCGTCACAACGGGCGAAGACGCCGAAACCGGGCTGACGACCGTCTCGCAGGATCTCGGGCTCGAGAAGCCGATCACCGACATCTCGGACGCCGAGACCGAAGCCGCCCTGGTCCGCGCCGCGCGCATGGCCATGGCGAAAAGCAGGATGCAGCTGCTTGCTAGCATGGTGTTACTCGGGATCAACCGAATCGTCGTTTCCGACGGGTCGATCCGGGCGAAGGTGGTCTTCGGAATGCGCGCCTCAGACATAGCCCGCCGCCGCTCGCGAGCGTCGCTCTACGACCGCCAGGCATCCTCCAGACGCTCGTTCGCGGCCGGGACGTTCGGTTTCTTCGGCATCGCCGGCGCTGCGGGCACGGCCAGCAGCCAGAGCCATGTTACGACCGTCGGGTCCTCGCTCGACGAAAGCTCGACAAGCCAGGCCCAGCTCAAGGCCCAGCTCTCCGGCGAGGTTCGGGTAAATTTCAAGAGCGACTACCTGCCCGCCGAACGGCTAGCCACACCCGAGATGATCGCCGCGATCCAGGGCAACGCCATGCCGCAGCAGCCGCCGCACCTGCAACAGGCGACCGGCGCCGCGGGCGCGGCGCCGGTCGCCGCTGCCCCCGGCGCCGCGCGCGCGGCGCCGGCTGCCCCGGACGCCAGCGCCCCGGCTGGTGGCTGACCGGCCATGACCAGCGGGCAGGCATATCCCGCCGCCCAATCCCAGGGTTGGACCGACGGCGCAGCGCCCCTCGTCGCCGGAACGGAGCACGCACAGGCGGTTCTTTCGCGCGCCGCGGCGCACGCGGTCGCGCTCGCCCGGATCACCTTGCCCAACCTGCCGGACCCGCCACTTGCGGCGGGGCCCGACCGGTCGATCTTGCGGGCCGCCGCACCGCTCTATTTCGCGATGGAGGTCGAGAGCACGGGGATTACGCGGGCCCTTTCCGCGCTCGCGGGGCTCTTCGCGTCGGGTGCGCTGCGGCTGCCCCGCGGACCGCAGGCCGAGATTCTGATGCAGCACCACCGGGATTACGAGAGGCGCAGGCCGACCGATGACCGGTTCGCCGCCTATCTCCGGCTGTTCGGGACTGCACCCGCGGGCGCGGTCCCCTTCGCGACGGAGGACGCCGTCAATCTCGAATTCGAAGAGGCGATGCTGCGGCTGGCCGAGGCCATGCACCGCTATGCCCACCTTACGCCACTGCACTTGGCGCCGACGGTCGCGCAGCGCGAAATCCGGACCGCGGCGCGGCTGCTTGGCGAGAATTTGGTGATGCGCGGCGGCGGTGCGGCGCACTATCTTGCGGAAGAAGCGCTTTCGCTGATCGCGCGGGCCACCGACGTGTTCAAGGACCGCTCGGTGCAGGTCGCGCTGGGCGCCCCGGACCTCTGGGGTGCGATTGATGTCGCGCTTGGACTTGCCCAGGGTGTTGGCCGGCGGCCGCGCCCCGGGGCCGGCCGCGTGGCGCTGGCGCGCGCCCATCTCACGCGCGGTCGCTCGGGCATGAGCCTTCTGGAATGGCTGGCCGAAGAAGCACCGCGTCTGGCCGGTCTCGGCCAGCTTGTTGTGCCACGCGACGCGCCGATCCTGGCGCAGGGAACCGAATGGCTGGAGGCCACCTTGTCACTGCTCACGGCAGAGGAGACCGGCCTGGATGCTGCCTGAAACTGCCACATCCGGGGTGTCGGCTCACGAGCGACGGGAGACCGTGCGTGCCGCGGTACGCGGGCTGCTCGAGCAGAATCCCGAGTTCGCCCGGGTCGATCCCGGTTCTCGCCGCAAGCTTGCCCACGATTTGGTGCAACTCACGGAGACGTCGCTCGCTCTGATGGCCGAAGAGGCCGAGGCCGACCCGGATGCGGCGGCCGCCCGGACGCCGCTCGCCGGGGGCATGGCTTTTGATCCGGCCGCGAACAGGCAGCTCGCCGGGGTGGCGCAGGCCACCCTCGAGGGTATCGCATTCCCGCGTTTCGTGACCGAGCTCGTAAACGGCGTCTTCAAGGGCCTCATCGACGCCAATGCCCAGCAAATCCAGGCCTATGTCGACATGATCTCCGGTGTCACCGCGGCCTCCGCCGACAGCGGCAGCGCCACGGGCCCCGCCCAGGCGCGGCTCTGGCTGGTCCAGCAGTTCCCGGATTCCTATGAGCTGGGCGTGAGCCAGGATGACTGGGGCCAGGAGGAGGCGAACGGTACGACGGTCGTGCGGCTTCGCGAGGGCCGCGACGGCCCGCCGCGCGAGGATGTCGCCGCGCTGCTGGAACTGACGGGAGAGGAGGCCGAAGGTTTCGATACCGAAGAGCCCGAAGAGGGGCTGCTCGGCAAGGTCCGCGCCTATCTCTCGCGCAAGCGCCAGAAAGTCATGGCCTCTCTCCTGATGCTCGGAATCAATCGCCTGGTGATCGATCACGGCCGGATCAAGGCGGGCATGAACTTCTCGATCGACGCGCATTCGGCGGCCGAGGAGAATCGCGCCCGCCGGTTCGAATTCGCGCACAGCTCGACCGCCGGCGCTTCGGTCGGCTTCGGCCCGTGGTCGGTCAATGCCTCGATGACCAATTCCATTGGCATCGTGAACACGAGCCAGTCGCATCAGCGAGAGGAAATGAACCAGGCCGTGAACATGAACGCGGATGTGGAGCTCCATTTCCACTCCGACTACATGCCGCTCAACCAGCTTGCCGCGGCGGACAGCGTGCAACGCATCCGTGCGGTCAGCGCCAACCCGACAGCGCCGGCGACGGCGCCCGGCGCGGGCCGGGCGCCCGAAACCCCCGGGCAGACCGCGGCGCGCTCGGTGGTCACAACGCCGATCACCCGACCGAGTCCGGGCACGCCACCGCCGGTCCGGCGAGACGGTGGCTCCGGTCGGACGCCTCCGGCGACACCGCCTACTACGCCGGCAACGCCGCGGACTACCACGCCGGCAACGCGACCCGCGACCACGCCGGCAACGCGACCCGCGACCACGCCGGCGACACGACCCGCGACCACGCCGGCAACGCGACCCGCGACCACGCCGGCAACGCGACCCGCGACCACGCCGGCAACGCCACCCGCGACCACGCCGGCGACACGACCCGCGACCACGCCGGCAACGCCACCCGCGACCAGCCCGGCAACGCCACCGCGTTAGTAGCGACAAGCGCAGCGAATCCAAAGCCACCGGCCCGACCAGCCCAGTGGAACGGGTGAGCACTGTCGGAGGAACTTGAACCGTCCTGCGACGGGTTTCGGTTTATCATCAACTGGCGCAAGTTGTGACACCTTTGGCCAATTTCGCTGAGCATATGAAACCCGGCGGCGTGGCGCCGAGCCGAAGTCGCTCGAGGCCCGGCGGCACGCATCGAAGATGGCATCGCAGATTGCGGTCGCTGAGCATGATGTTGTGCGGGCACTGCCAGGCGCCTTCGGCCGGTTCGCGTTGGGCCCCGCTGCCGGCGGGCACGCAAGCGCAAGGTCGTCTCGTGGGCACCGAAAACGGGGCCGCCGCGCCTGCCGCCACACTCCACCTTCACGGCTCCATGTTAACCGATGCTTAAGTGCCGATCCGGTATCGAACCTCCACGATGATCGCGGAAACCGCCCATCCGTTCCGCGATCTGTGGGTTCGGGTTCGATATGAAAGGTCGATCATGAGCGAGAACTTCATGAGCCAACGCACTGCCGAACTTCTGCTCTTGCTCAGCAACGACGGCGTGGACGAAGAGGAATTGAGGGCACTGGCGACCAGCGCATTTGAAGATGGGATGAGATGCCGGATCGGGCGCATCGGCGATGGCGACGAGCCGGGCCCCGGACGTGTCGGATAATTCGTATCGAGGCGATTTTCTCGAGGCCGGCCGATAACAGCTCTGCCGTTCGGGCGATATTGCCCGAGCCTTCGATCCCGATGCTGGCCCGTCGGCCGGCTTCGTGTCGATCCCCTCGATGAGGCCGCGCAAGAGGCCCCGAGTCTGAACGCATTCTTCGGCACGGCCAAGGACGATCGCCATCGCCCGCCGGCACACTGCGGCGGAAGACCCGGCGCCGGCGGGGTTGCAGATACGTCGTTTCAGTGCGATTCTTTTCCAAACCTTGTTGATGTCGTCGCGGCGGATGTCCGGGACGGCCGAACCGCGACGGGATTCGGAAGATGATGGCTCGCTGCCTGCCTGTTGCCGCACTGGCATTCTCGCTGATCCTTGCTGTCGGTGGCTGCGCGAAGCTGCCCGAGGGCTTCGAGAAGCCCGAATCCTTTGCCCTCGCCGATACCGACGAGACCGCGCTCGGCATGGCGAGCCGCGAGCTGCGGCGCGGGCGCGAGGGCGAGAACGGAATCTATCCGCTCGGCAACGGGCTCGATGCGTTCGTCGCCCGCGCGGTGCTGGCGAATTACGCGGAGCGCAGCCTCGATGCGCAGTATTACCTGTATCACAAGGATCTGCTGGGCCGGCTGTTCACCGACCTGCTTCTCGACGCTGCCGACCGTGGCGTGCGGGTCCGGCTGTTGGTCGACGACATGGACGTCGCCGACAAGGAGCTGGGCCTTGCGGCCGCGGACAGCCACCCGAACATGGAGATCCGGGTCTTCAACCCGTTCGCGCGCAACGTCGGCCGCACCTCGCAATTCATCACCCGGCTGGGCGAGGTCGACCGCCGCATGCACAACAAATCCTTCAACGCCGACAACCAGTACGCGATCCTTGGCGGGCGCAATATCGGCAACGAATATTTCGAGGCAGACCCGGAGATCGGCTTCTCCGATCTCGACGTGCTGGTGATCGGCCCGCTCGCCTGGGAGGTCTCGACCGCGTTCGACCTCTACTGGAACAGCGAGCTCGCCTACCCGATCTCGGCGCTGGTCACGGAACCGCCAAGCCCCGAAGAGACCGCGGAGATGCGCGCGCGGCTCGACAGCTATGTCCGCGATCAGGAGAATTCCGAATATCTCGACGCGCTGCGCAACTCCAATTTCGCCAAGGCCCTGCGCAACGATACCGTTCGCCTGTACTGGGGCGACGGCGAGGTCATCTACGATCCGCCCGAAAAGCTCCTCGAGGCGCGGGGCAGGGACGCGCGCTACCTCACCGCGCAGCTGAGCCCGCACATGCAGGCCGTCGAGGATGAGCTGATCATCTTCTCGCCCTATTTCGTCCCGGGCAAGGACGGCGTGGCGGCGCTCCGGGCCGCGCGCGAGCGCGGCGTGCGGGTGCGGATCCTGACCAACTCGCTGGCCTCGAACGACGTCGCCATGGTGCATGCCGGATATCTGAAGTTCCGCAAGGCGCTGCTGCGCGCCGGGGTCGAGCTCTACGAGATGAACGCGCAGCTGACCACCGAGCAGCGCAAGGCGACGTTCGGCTCGTCCGTCGCCAGCCTGCATGCGAAATCCTTCGTTCTCGATCGCCAGTCCGTCTTCATCGGGTCGCTCAACCTCGATCCCCGCGCCGTCTATTTCAATACCGAGATCGGCGTCGTCGTCGAATCGCCGGAGCTGGCCGCCGACATGGCCCGGATTTTCGACGAGAGGATCGACAAGGTTGCGTTCCGTCTCGAGCTGGTCGAGACCGAGAAGGGGGGCGAGAAGGTCCTGTGGTACGGCCTCGTCGACGGCCAGCCGCAGGTCCTGGATCACGAGCCCAACGCCACCCTGTGGCAACGGTTCGTTGCCAACTTCCTCAGCATCTTTCCGATCGAATCGCAGCTTTAGGTCGGGTCGACCGCAGGCAGGGGCAAGCCACGGGCGCGCTCCCCCTTTCTCGAGATGCCGGAGGCGCGGGCCGGTTCAGGTCGCGGGAAGGCAGCTGTCCAGCGCATCCCTCAGGTTGGCCAGGCTGAACGGCTTGGGCAGAAAATGCTTGACGCCGAGTCGCGCGGCGCGCGACTCGGCCTCCGGTTGGGTGACGCCCGAAATGACGATTGCGGGAATATCCGGTTCGATCTGACGCAGCCTTTCGAGCAGATCGAGCCCGCTGCCATCCGGCAGTCCGATATCGAGGCAGATCGCATCGATCTTGCTATTCTTGAGGACATTCCAAGCGGATTCGCAGGTCATCGCCGTAATGACCTCGAAGCCGGCGCGGGTCAGGCTCCGCGCGACATTCTTCAACACCCGCTCTTCGTCCTCGACAACCAGGATATTTTGCATTTGCTGCGTCTGACGCCCCCCGGAACTGACGGGCGCTCTTGATCTTGTTGCTGCCCGCCGAGGATCGGTTTCCTGAACGCGGGACCGCGGTGCCCGAGAACGAGCGATCGACGACCGAAAACCGAACCTGCCTGATAATTTGGCAAATCGCGTGCCAAAGTCGTCGTGAATCGCTATACAATTGAAAAAAAAGAAAAAGCCCGGACCAAGGTGATTTCAACACTGGCGATTTCCGGGATGAATTGGGCATTTGCCCCACCCCAAATGGGGCATCGGCACCAAATGAACCGCCAGCTACCATTTGTATTCTGATCGGCAACTCGCGCAACTATAGATAATCCCGATTCATTTGCGGATCCGAAGACGACAGATTAATACCTGGGCTCCGCAATGTTCTTGCCAAATATTGCCGCGCCTATTGAACAAGAAAGGATTTTTAAATAAACTTGAAGCATCGCCGTCGGCTGGCGACCGGCCCGCCGGGGAATGTCGGGCGGCGCGACGATTTAGCGTCTGGTGGCCGAGGCATACCAACGCATATACTGTGTCCGGTGAGCGCGCGCGAAAATATTGCGCGTCAGGCATGGACTGGAAGGGGAGGCGATATACTTTTCGGTCTTCAGCAAGCACCTCGACACCGGAGTTGCGTATCTGGGGGAACGGCGATGCGGCCGGGTGTCTTGGGGTGATCATTTGAAACCAGGGGCTTGCGGGAGCTAGGCTGGGGAAGACCTTGATAAAGGGTGGAAATCGGGGAGCGGGAAGGCCTGGCATCCGGGCGAACGCTGCCCCTCGCGGCCTGAGGAAGGGCCCGGACAAGCTGTTTCCGGCGGCGGCTGTCATCCCGCCGTGGAGGCCGGCGTGCGGCGCATGCCTGCGGCATGGCGACATGTCGTCCGACTGCGGCGACCGGGTGACATAGCATGCTGCCGCTGCCGAAATCGATCCTGCGGAAGATCGGCCGCCGGTCGCGTCGGGCCTATCGGCCCTTCAACCTGCAGCGGAACTTCGCCGCGCTCAGCCTGCTCAGTATCGTGGTGATCAGCGGCGCGGCCGCGATCGTCCTGACGCGCTTCATCACGGACCAGCTTGTCGAGCGCGACGCGGTCGTCAACATGGAGGTCATCCAGGCGGTTGCCGATGTCGAGAACCTCGCGCTGGCGCTGCCGCATACCCACTCGCCGTTCGAGCCTCCGCACGAGCACGGCACCGAGTTCTTCGCCCACCTCTCGGCCATGCCCGATGTGGTCTGGGTCGCCGTGCACGGGCCCGACCGCACGACGCTGTGGTCCAGCGAGATCGATGCCATCGGCAAACGCCTCTACGGCAACGAGGATCTGGACCGGGCATTGACCGGCGAGCTGGTCTTCGAGCTTTCCGAGCGAGATGCGCACGATGCGGAGGAATACAACCATGTCGGCGAAGGCGTGACCACCTTCGTGGAGCATTACATTCCCGTCCAGGACATCCATCGCAACACTATCCTGGGCGTCGTCGAGATCTACAAGATTCCGACGGCCGTCCTCGAGGGCATCGCGGCCGGCCGGCGCCTGATCTGGTCGACCGCAGCGGTCGGCTCGGTGTTTCTGTTCCTGATGCTGTTCTGGCTCGTCCGCCGCGCCGATACTTCGATGCGTGCCCAGCAGGAGCGGCTCGTCGAGGCGGAGACGATGGCCGCGGTCGGCGAGATGGCGTCCGGCATTGCACACGGGATCCGCAACCCGCTGGCGTCCATCCGCACCACGGCCGAGCTGGCGCTCGAAGAAGGACAGCCGTCCCTAGGACCCAGCCCGAGCCACGAGGCGGCCCGGGAGGTGATCCTGGAGGTGGATCGCCTGGAGCGGATGATCCGCGAATTGTTGCTCATGGCCCGGCAGGAGCGCGAGGAAATGCGCGCGCTCTGCCTTGCCGAGATGATCGAGCTTTGCGCAAGAAGCCTGGCGACGACGACCGAACGGCAGGATATCGGCGTTTCGGTCAACATCGTCGGGCCGCTTTCTCCGGTCGAGGGCGATCGCCGGATCCTGAATATGGCGCTGGACAATGTGCTCTCCAACGCCGTGCAGGCCATGCCGGATGGCGGTTCGCTGAAGATCGCGCTGCGCATGGCGGATGGCGGCGACTGGGTGGAGCTTACAGTCGCCGACAGTGGCAAGGGCATACCGGAAGAGCGGCTGGCGGAGGTGTTCAAGCCGTTCGTCAGCAGCAAGAGCTCCGGCCTCGGTCTGGGGCTGGCGCTGACCAAGCGGATCGTCGAGCGCCATGGTGGGACGATCGCGCTGGCGAGCGAGGTGGGCAAGGGGACCACTGTTACGATCCGGCTGCCGGCCGGGGGCGAATGATGTCTCTCGGCGTCCTCATCATCGAAGACGAGCCGCGGCTGGCGAAGAACATCCGGACGTACCTCAATCGCTGCGGGTTTACGGCCGAGACATCGGACAGCGGATTGCGGGGGATCGCGGAGGCCGAGCGCTTCAAGCCGGATATCGTGCTGCTCGACTTCAACCTGCCCGATCTGGACGGCCTCGAGATCATGTCGCGGCTGCGCCGTCTCGACCCCAAGGTCAGGATCATCATGATGACCGGCGAGGGCAGCATCGAGCTGGCGGTCAAAGCGATGAAGGCCGGCGCGCATGATTATCTCACCAAGCCGCTGGTCCTCAAGGAGCTCAAGCTACTGCTCGAGAAGGCGGTGGGCCAGGACCGTCTCGAGGACGCCCTCAGCTACTACCAGCGGAAGGAAGCCGAGAAGAGCGGCCTCGACAAGCTGCTGGGTGAATCCGCGCCGATGCTCGAGCTCAAGAGAAAGCTCAGTCGGTTCATCCAGTCGGAATCTATGCTCAAGGCCGGGACCCCCCCGTGCGTCCTGATCACCGGCGAAACCGGAACCGGCAAGGAGCTCGTCGCCCGCGCGATCCATTTCGGCGGCCCGCGCCGCGAGCGGCCGTTCATCGAGATCAACTGCGCCGCCATCCCGTCGCATCTTCTCGAGTCCGAGCTGTTCGGCTACGAGAGGGGCGCCTTCACCGACGCGCGTGAGCGCAAGCGCGGCCTCGTCGAAGCGGCCGACGGCGGGACCCTGTTCCTCGACGAGATCGGCGATATCGACCCCGCCATCCAGGGCAAGCTCTTGAGGCTTCTGGAGGACCGCGTCGTACGGCGGCTGGGCGGGATTCGCGACAACGAGATCGACGTGCGCATCGTGGCGGCGACCAACCAGCCGCTGGAGACGCGGGTGCGCGAGGGGCAGTTCCGCTCCGATTTGTATTACCGGCTGCGCGTGCTGCAGCTGGAATTGCCGCCGCTGCGTGAGCGCGGCAAGGACGTACAGCTGCTCGCGGATCGTTTTCTTGCCGAGTTCTGCGATCGTTACGCCAAGCCGGCGATGCGCTTCAGCGATGCGGCCCGGCAGCGCCTGTCCGCCCATGACTGGCCCGGCAACGTGCGCGAACTGCGCAACAGCATCGAGCAGATCGTGCTGCTGGCGCACGACGCGGTCATCGAGCCCGACCAGCTCGTGCTCCACAACATGGGGCGCGGCGCCGAGGGACCGCCGGCAAGCTCCGGCGATGCGGCCGCCTTCATGCTGCCGGAGGACGGGCTGAGCCTCGAGGATCTCGAGCGCCGGCTGGTGGTGCAGGCCCTGGAGCAGACCCGGGGCAATGTTACCAAGGCCGCCGGCCTGCTTGGCCTGTCCCGCGACACGCTGCGCTACCGGATGGAGAAATTCCGCCTCAACCGGGCATCCTGAGGTCCCGGTCTTGGCCGCGGGACAAGACACGATCGGTCATTTCGGGCTGCGTGTTGCCTCGCCGGCCGGTTGGGGAAATGCCCCAGACATTCGGGCGAAATATCCCGTTTGGATCGCTTGGCGCATCGCCGGTGCGATCCGGCCCCCATACGAAAGTGTCCGATTTCTGCCCATGCGAGCCGAATCGGAGCCTGCGCCGCATTCTGGCACGCGGTTTGCTTAACCTTTCGTTATGGTTACTGAATCGTTAACGATTTCGGCTTTCGGACCTCGCCAGCGGCGCCGGCGGCGGTCGCCATTTCCGCGTGCTCGCGCCTGCCGCGTGACGGGAAAAAATGGCGCGACGATGACCCGATCGGCGGGAATCGGCGATGCGATGCGGCGCCAGCGCGTGACAGTCTGTCGCGCCGGCCTGTCTTGTAACCCTTTAAAATTTATGATAGATATTATTCAAACGTATGGGGTATCCCTACGTTTTTCGCCTACTTGGGGGGTAGGTGAGAGGGGACTAGAGAACGACAATAACAGGACTGGGGGAAGTTCAGGGTGGAACTGAAATCCGGATAATCTGAACCTTAGACGTGGTGCGCCAGCCCAGGCGGCAACCTGAGCCGGCGCGGTAGCCAACCCATCAGCGCGTTGCGAGGTCACCGTGAGTCGACCATCTGTCAGTATGGTCCAAGGCCCTTTTGGGGTCAAGCAGCCGGCACCGGCTGTATACAACATTCGGACCAACCCCATACGAAGGTATCGGGTTTCCGGTTCGGCGTATCCCATTGGTGCGCCGGGCGACGATTCACGCCGGATTTCTGTTTCCACCACATCCCGGTCCGAGCGGCGCCGGCCGGCCCTTGCGGGGCCCGGTTTCGCCGTCAACGGATGTTGCCGGTTGTCATCTGCGGCGGCCGGCCGGCCCTTACGGTCGGCCGAGCCCTGCGGCGAGACGCCGGTTATCCCGCGTCACCCGGCGGGTGACGCGCCTCAATGCATGTCGGGCCCGGGGGGGCGCATGTGTTTGTCAATTTTCACCTCAAGAGGGAGTTAATGGGGA
>CP070634.1:3605818-3677179 GCA_020356105.1 Rhodospirillales bacterium
ATTGCCGCCGCCGCCATTGCCGCCGCCGCCATTGCCGCCGCCGCCATTGCCGCCGCCGCCATTGCCGCCGCCGCTATTGCCGCCGCCGCTATTGCCGCCGCCATTGCTTCCGCCAGCATTGCTGCCGCCGCCGCTGGTGCCTTTGCCGCCACCTTTGCCGCCGCCTTTGCCACCACCTTTGCCGCCGCCGCGGCCTCCGCCATTACCGCCGCGGCCTCCGCCCTTATCATTCTTGGCATAGGCCGCCGATGCGGCCAGGTCCGGCAGTGCACCGCCATAGTCAATCGTAACCGGTGCGGACCAGACGAGGGCGAATGTCAACAGCCCGAACGCACACGCGGCGGGCGTTACAAATGCGCGCCCGCAAGGCAATCCGTACATCCTGTCCCTGGCTGGATTCATAAAGAGCTTCATTCCTTGTCGTTCCAAAGACGCCTTAGTTAACCCTTCCTGTCCTATGCCGGTTAACGAAGTCTTAATTGCCTATACAACGGCCGGGCTCTCGAATTATTCCGCTTTATGCCGCGCTTTTTAGGCAATTCGCACGATCCCCACAGCGAGAGCGGGCGCTTCCGCTTCTGTGTAAGAAACCGCTGGTTGGGGCGGCCGCAATGTCCGACGTAGCGCCTGGGTCGCACCGACTCCTGCTCGATCGAGACCGCCGCGGTACGGAGATGATTTAGATGCACTCGTTCGGCTGTGCCGAAGCCGGGGACAGAGGATGACCGAAACCTGCTTGGGAGCGGCTGGTCAGGTGGTCGCAGCCCGGCTGCCCCGGGTACCCTTGCGGCTCTGCACGAAACGGATGAACCTTGCCGCCCAGCGGTTTCCGGCGACATCCCGCAAATGGCTGAAGCTGGCCAGGAGTCCATCCTGAACGACGCCATCATGCGTTCCGTCGATCCCGTGGCCACGTATCACGCGGTAGGCGAAGGTCGGACGTTTCGGTAAATCCTCAAGCGACGCGTAGTGGAATTCGTGCGCCGGAAACCGCGCTGGCACGCCGGTCCTGGATGACTCGAGCGGCCAGGGGCCGGCACCGGTTTCCTCCAGGATCACATAACCGCGTCCCTGTGGCCGGTTGTGCATTACCGCGCGGCCGGGTAGGGCACCGCACATCTCGTGGGTGTTGCCGTTCCAGGTCAGGCGCTGCGAGAGATACATCATACCACCGCACTCGGCATAGACGGGCATGCCATTGGCGATGGCAGCGCGGATACTCTCGCGCATCGTCCGGTTGGCTTCCAGAGACGCCATCTGCGTTTCGGGAAAGCCGCCGCCGATAAATAGGCCGTCGACCGCGGGCAGTGAGGCGTCGCGCAAGGTGTCGAACGGAACGAGGGTCGCGCCGGCCCGTTCGAGCGCATCCAGGTCATCGGGATAATAGAATCCGAACGCGGCATCGCGGGCGATACCGAGCCGCACGCTGCTAATCCCTGTGTTGGGCGCCCGGGCGAAGGCAGGTGCGGCGCTCGGTCCCGACGCCGTGCTGGCGATCGCCACCAGTCTTTCGATGTCGACATCGCGCCCGACAATATCCGCCATACGGCCGATAATCTCGTCGGCTCCATCGGCTTCGTTCGCGGGAATCAGGCCCAGATGTCGCTCGGGAACCGCCAGCTGCCGGTCACGCCCGATCGCACCGAGCACCAGAACGTCGGTGTAACGCTCGAGCGCCGCGCGCAGCTTGCTCTCGTGCCGCGGGCCGCCGACCTTGTTGAGGACGACACCGGCGATGTGTACCCCGGCGTCGAAACCGAGATAACCGAGAACCAGCGGCGCGATTCCGCGCGTCATCCCCATCGTGTCCAATACCAGGATCACCGGAGCGCCGAGCAGTGCCGCCAGCGCGGCGTTACTGTCGCGCCCCTCGAGATCGACGCCGTCGAACAGCCCCTTGTTGGCCTCGATGAGCGAGATATCCGCTGTCCGATCGCGGTGGCAGAAGGCGGCGATGATCTCCGCCTCCTCCATGCAGTGAAAGTCGAGATTGAAGCAGGCACGACCCGCGGCCCGGCCGAGCCACATCGGATCGATGTAGTCCGGCCCCTTCTTGAATGGCTGCACGGCCATCCCGCGGCGCGCCAGAACAGCGGCGAGACCCGTGCTGAACATCGTCTTGCCGGAGGATTTCTGGGTTGCCGCGATCAGCAGATGGGCCATGGCGTCAAGCCGCGATACCGATGCACGCCCGGTCGCGGGCCTGCCACATCGCTTCGGCCTGTTGCTGCGCGTCGGTTGGATCTGTCGCCCGCCCCAGAGTCTTCAGCGCGATTGCTAGGGTTCCTGTGATGGCCGCTTCGGCATAGTCGTCCGCCGCGTCATCAGCCCACACCGCCTTGAGGCGTGCGATGTCCATCTCCTGGTCCGTCGGCTGCACCGCGTCGGGCAAAAGGGGTGGCCAGTCCTCCGATCCCGCGACGCCATCGATGACGGTTCGCACCTCGGTCAGCTTGCTCGGCCGGCGTTCGATTTCGCCGCCCTCTCCGCGGAAAACGCACATGTGTCGCTGGCCGAGCAGGATCGCCGCGTGCTGGTGGATATCCATGTAATTGGGATGGAAAATGCCCTGCAGCATCACTGGCGCACTGAAGGGGTTGAGCATGCGCGCGATAGTGTGAACCGGCGAGCGCAGCCCCATGATCGGCCGCAACTCGATCACCGCGTGAAGTCGCGGGCTTAACCGTGCGAGCGGCAGGTAGGCGAAATTGCGCGCCTCGATGTGCTTGGCCGACTCGGCGAGCGTCTCTGCAATCGGGATGTCCAGGGCTTCCAGTGTCTCCCGGGTATAGAGGCGCCCCGGGGTGTGGCCCTCCGCCCCATGCATGAAAACGCGGGTTCCGGTCTGGGCCAGCAGCAGCGCGGCCAGGAGAAACCAGGGCAGCTGCCGGCGTTTGCCGGCGTAGGACGACCAGTCGAGATCGACTTGCGGGGTGGGCGAGGGGAGGTCGAAGAGCTTGCGCGAGGCCCGCACGAAGCCGGCGATTTCCTCGGGGCTTTCCTCTTTCACCCGCAACAGCATCAAGAACGCCCCCAGCTGTTCGGGCAGAACCTCGCCGCGCAGGATCATCGTCATCGCCTCTTCCGCCTCGTCCATCGTCAACGAACGGGTCAGCGTCTTGCCGCGCCCCAGGATGCGGACATAGGGTGCGAAGGGGTGTTCGGGGCCGGCCATGTCAGGCTCCTGCGGCGGCGGGTTCCGTGGTGGCGGTGCGGGTGTGGTGCGGATCGATCGCTGCGTCCGCCAGGCTGGCCGGCAGGAAAGGCAGCACCTTGACGGCCAGGGCCACCATCAGCAGCGCCATCGCGATGCCGCTGACCCCGAGGCCGATCTCGTACAGGCTCGGCAGATAGGTGGCCGCCTCGCCGTCCATGAAGCTGCTCGCGACCTCCATCCCGGGGAACAGCACCAGCGGATAGGCCTGGCCCCCGATGATAATCACATAGACCTGGACCAGGCCGCCCAGCACCACCAGGATCGAGGCCAGCGCGATGCTGGCCCGCGATCCGGCGAACCGCGGCAACAGAAGCAGGGCCAGCGGGACCAGCCCGCCGAGCACCACCTGTCCCCACCAGAACAGGCTGGTATAGACCCCGCCCTCGAGCAGGATGAACCGCTCGACGCCGATATGCTCGGCGGCATAGAGGTTGGTCAGGTGCTGGACCGCGGTGAAATAAAGTACTGCCGCGACGAACACCGCCAGCAATGTGCCCATGCGCTTCAGGATCCGGTCGCCCAGCGGCCGTCCCGTGCCGCCATAGGTCAGCATCAGAACCAGCAGGAAGATCGCCAGGCCGAAGGAAAACGACATGGCGATGAACAGGGGCCCCATCACGGCGGCATCATAGGCCTCGCGCGCCACGAGGAAGCCGAAGATCGAGCCGGTACCGGTGGTCAGAACCAGCCGCCACAGGAAGGCGACCCAGCCTGCCACGGTGGTATAGCGGTTCATGCGGCGCTCCATCTGCACCCAAAGATAGACGGCGACGACGGCGAAGAACCCGGTATAGAGATAGATGTTCCAGGCGAAGACCGATTTGAAGTTATAGGTCGTCATGGCGACGATCAGTCGGTCCGGCCGCCCGAGGTCGAGTACGAGCACGGCTAGGCCCCCGGCCAGCAGCGTCAGCGCCAGCAGGCCCGACAGCCGCGACAGCGGCTTGTAGGGAGTCTTGCCGAAGACAGAGGCGATCGAGGCCACGTTCAGCGCGCCCGAGGCGGCAACGATCAGGAAGACGGCGAAGACATGCGGCATGCCCCAGACGATCTGGTTGTTCATGCCGGTCACATAGTGGCCGTTATGTTCCATGAACCAGGCCGCCGCCAGCCCGGACAGCACCAGAAGACCGAGCCCGGCCAGCAGGGCCAGATAACCGGGGCCCCAGCCTTCGATTTCGCGGAACTTGATTGGTGTAGCCATCCCGCGCCCCTTCAGAGATTCTGGTACCAGACGCCTGGATCGACCCCGAGATCGGCGCGGATCCGGCGCGTGGCATAGGTCGCGATGCGCTGTGAAATCTCGCTGTCCGGATCGTTGAGGTCGCCGAACAGCATCGCCCCGTTACCGCGCTCGCCGCAGGCCTCGACGCAGGCCGGAACGGCACCCGCATCGACCCGGTGCACGCACATTGTACAGCTTTCGACCGTGCCCTTGCCGCGCGGCGCATACGGCCTTTGTTCGCTCACATTCTCGTGGATGAACGACCGCGCCTTGTAGGGGCAGGCCATCATGCAGTAGCGGCAGCCGATGCAGATATGCTTGTCGACGAGCACGATACCGTCGGCCCGCTTGAACGAAGCGCCTGTCGGGCAGACGTCCACGCAGGGCGGCTCGGCGCAGTGCTGGCACATCACCGGAAAATGTTTCTCGATCCCTGTTCTGGGGTCGCGCAGCTGAACCTTGCGGATCCATTGCGCGTCCGTCGCCGGCCGCCCGTGGCCCTCGATGCCGTTTTCCTCGTTGCAGGCACTCACACAGGCATCGCAGCCGTCGCTGCAGCGATTGACGTCAATCAGCAGGCCCCAGCGGGTCTCTGACGTAACTGGGACGTCCGCCTCGCGCGCCTTCGCGGCGATGCCGTAGAGCGTCACGCCGGGGGCGAGAACGACCCCTGCGGCGGCCGCGGCGGCGCTCATGAAGTGGCGGCGTTTCCAATCGAACTCGCTCATCGTACCGTCTCCATGCCGGCGGCCACCGCCAGCGACCTCGCCAGGCCGGCTTGGTCGCTACCGTCCGGTTTCGAGGCGTGGCACTGGAAGCAGTCGATCGTCACCGCGGCGTAGTCATGGCAACTGGCGCAGAACTGGCCCGGCGCGTTGATCGAGATCGGCGTGCCGTCGGTTCCGACGCTGGCGTGGCACTCAACGCACTCCTTCAAACTGTATCGCTCGGTACGGATCCCCCGATGCACGGTCTCATCGCGCTGATGCGTCAGCTCGATCATATGGAACCGGCGCATATAGTCGGTCTCTGCAACGCATTGTGTCCCCTTGCCCTTGGGAATGACGGGGCCGGAGGCCCGGCCCTCCTGCGCCCCCGCTGCGGCAGGGACGACCAGAAGCACGAAGAGGAGGACAAGCGCGCGCATCGCAGCCTCTATTCGCCAAGTCCCATCTGGATATAGCCGCTGGGGCAGACATCCTCGCAGATATGGCAACCGATGCACTTGTTGTAGTCGGTGTCGACATAGCGACCCATCGTGGTCTTGGCTTTGTTGACGCGGAAGATCGCGTCCTGCGGACAATAGATGACACAGTTGTCGCATTCGAAGCACATGCCGCAGCTCATGCAGCGGTCGGCCTCGGCTTTCGCCTCTTCCTCGGTGAATCCGTGAATGCGCTCCTCGAAATGGCCCAGCACGTCTTCCGGACCGATATGTTTCTCCTTGCGCTTGTGTCGGGCCTCGTACTTCCAGTGGCCGAGGAACAATTCGTCGGCCGGGACGATCTCGACGAAGGATCGGTCCTCGTAATTGTGGATCGCGAAATTCTCGTGGTCGGTGCCGCGAACCTGCTCGTGGCTGTACGGCTCCGGCTCGAGATGGGCCTCCTGCAGCTTCGCCAGCAGATCGAAGTGGTGCTTGTCGACCTTGGGACGCCGCGCCGGCTCCTTGCCGGACAGGAAATGATCGATGCCCTCGGCGGCGATCGAGGCATGGCCGATGGCGGTCGTCAGCAGATGCGGCTTGACGATGTCGCCGCCGACGAAGAAGTCCTTCTTGTCCGCCGCGCGGTAGAAGGAGTCCGGGTTGATCAGGCCGCGGCCGTTGTCGAGATCCTCCATGCCGGTCAGATCGCCGGACTGGCCGATGGCGGCGACGATCAGGTCGCACTCGATGTCGAATTCTGGTGTGTCCTTGACCGTCATGTTGTTGCCTTCCCACTCGACCTCCTGCACGCGGAGCGCCGTGGCGCGGCCGTCCTCGCCGACGACGACCGAGACCGGCGCCAGCGAACTGCGGATCTTTACGCCCTCCTGGCGCACATGCTCGATCTCCATCTTCGCCGCCGGCATCTTCTCGACCGGCCGCCGGTAGACGATCGTCACATCCGCACCCTCACGGTTGGCGACCGTGGCGACATCGTGCGCCGTGTGGCCCAGCACGACCATTTCCGGGCGGTCGCGCTCGCGCTCCTGCGTGATATGGCCGAGCCGCCGGGCGACCGCCGCGACATCCATCGCGGTGTCGCCACCGCCGATCACCAGCACGTTCTTGGCGCTGTGCTTCAGACGGCCGTCGTTGAACGCCTCGAGGAAGGCGATGCCGCTGATGACGTTGGGCGCGTCACCGCCGGGGACGGGGAGGGCCTGGCCGCTCTGCGCGCCCACGCCGACGAAGAACGCATCGAATTCCTTTTTGAGGTCTTCGACCGATACGTCGACGCCGATCTTGGTGTTCATGCGCGTCTCGACGCCCATGTCGAGGATGCGCTGGATCTCGCCGTCCAGCACCTCGCGGGGCGTGCGGTAGCCCGGGATGCCATAGCGCATCATGCCGCCCAACTCTTCATGCGTATCGAAGATCGTCACGCCGTGTCCCATGCGGCGGAGCTGATACGCCGCCGCCAGGCTGGCCGGGCCGCCACCGATGCAGGCCACCTTCTTGCCGGTATCCGGGCCGGGCTCGCGCAGCTTCAGGCCGTGCTGCAGGGCGTAGTCACCGATATACTGCTCGACCGCGTTGATGCCGACATGGTCCTCCACCTCGTTGCGGTTGCAGCCGTCCTCGCAGGGCGCCGGGCAAACCCGACCCATGATCGCCGGCATCGGGTTGGAATCGGTCAGCCGGTAGAACGCGTATTCCTGCCAGTTCATGCCCTCCGGCGGCTTCTCGATGCCGCGCGCGATATTGAGCCAGCCGCGGATATCCTCGCCCGACGGACAGCTTCCCTGGCAGGGCGGCGTCCGATGCACATAGGTCGGACATTTGTGCGACTCGTCCGCAACGAAGATTTCCTCCTGCCAGGGCCGGTGCTCGTGGTCGCCGTCCTTGAACCGGCGAAACGTCAGTTTGGTTTCGTCCATGTCGTGCTTTTCCTGATCCTGATTGCCCTGCGAGCCGTCCATGGCGTGCTATTCCTCCGTCTCGGTCGGCGCGGCGCCGGCCTTTGTTTCGTCGTCGTCCTCGTCAGTGGTCTGGCCGTCGAGGATGATTGCGTTGCTCACCAGCTGGTGCAGGCTGACCACCCGGTCCATGCCCATGCCGTACTCCGGAAACACCTTGGAAAACTGGCTCTTGCAGATCGCGCAGATCGCGATCATGTGGGTGACCCCGTCGGTCTGGACGACCTGGTTCAGCGCGTCCATGCGGGGCTTCGCCCCCTTGACGCGCAATTCCATAAGATCGTCGGTCAGCAGCCCGCCGCCGCCGCCGCAGCAATAGGTGCCCTCGCGGATCGAATCCGGGGCCATGTCCACGAAGTTGTTGCACACCGCCCGGGCGATCGCTCGGGGAATCTCGAACTGTCCGCCCGGCACGCCGCCCATCCGCGTTGCGCGGGCAACGTTGCACGAATCGTGGAAGGTCAGCGTCATGTCGTCGTTTGCCGACTTGTCGAACTTCAGGGCGCCCTTCTGGATGAGGTCGTATGTGAACTCGCAGATATGCTGCGGGATCGGATACTTCTGATCGAGGAAATCCCATGGACCGGCGAGGGTGTTCAGGAAGCTGTAGGCGACGCGCCAGGCGTGGCCGCACTCGCCGAACACCAGCCGTTTGACGCCGAGATCGAGCGCCGCCTTGCGGATCCGCAGGGCAATCTCCCGCATCTGTTCGTAGGAGCCGATGAACATGGCAAAGTTGGCGGCTTCCGAGGCATACGAGCTGATCGTCCAGCTGACCCCCGCCTGATGGAAGACCTTGGCATAGCCCATCAGCCCGTCGACATGCGGCTCGGCGAAGAAATCCGCGCTCGGCGTAACCAGCAGGATCTCGGCGCCCTTCTCGTCGAGCGGCAGTCGGACCTTGACGCCGGTCTCGTCCTCGATGTCCTCTTCAAGGCCCTCCAGCGTATCGGCGAGGGCCGGCCCGGGTAGGCCCAAATTGTTGCCGATCGTATGAACCTTGCCGATGATCTCGTTGCAATATTTCTGGCCCTTGCCGATATGATCCATGATATCGCGCGCCGCCATCGACAGCTCGGCCGTGTCGATACCGTAGGGGCAGTAGACCGAGCAGCGTCGGCACTGCGAGCACTGGTGGAAATAGCTGTACCAGTCGTCGAGCACTTCTTCGGTCAGGTCCTCGGCGCCGACCAGCCAAGGCAGCCATTTGCCGGCGAAGGTGAAGTGCCGGCGATAGACCTTGCGCATCAGATCCTGGCGCGCCACCGGCATGTTCTTTGGATCGCCGGTGCCGAGGAAATAATGGCACTTGTCGGTGCAGGCGCCGCAGCGCACGCAGGAATCGAGGTAAACCCTGAGCGCGCGGGACTTGTCCAGGAGTTCGCCGAAGCGGGCGATCGCTCTGTCGTGCCAGTCCTCGACCAGTTCGCCCGGGAAGCCGAGCGGCTCCTGGTGCTCCGGTGCCGCCAGATAAGGATGCGAATGCGACATCGCCCCTTCCTGCAGCGCCGGAATCTCGGTGAACTCGGTCAGCTCGGGAACCTTGTAATCGCCCATGCTATTCGCCCCTAGCCTCGAGCTTCGCGGCCCACGACGCGAGGTGGCGCTTCTCGCGGGCGCTGTCGACCTGGTTGCGGGTCGGGCTGAAGAACAGCCCCGGCGCATGCAGCAGCTTCGAGAAGGGGAACACCGTCATCAGCACGATGACCAGGCCGAGATGCACCGCCAGGACCGGATCGGTCGGCATCGGCTGCCAGTCGAACCGCATCAGCCCGATAATGAATTGCTTGAGCGCAACGATATCGGTTCGCGCAACGTAGCGCATGACGAGGCCGCTCGCCGTGATGCCGAGCAGCAAGGCCAGCATCAGATGGTCCGACGGTCCGCTGATATACCGGATTCTCTCGACGAGGACTCGCCGCAACCACAGCGCGCCGAGCCCCGCCAGCATGGCGAAGCCGGCATAGGTGCCGAAGGGCTGCACCAGGACGACCCAGCTCCAGACCGGCTCGGTAAAGTAACGCAGATGGCGCAGCATCGCGAGCAGCAGCGCGGCATGGAACATCCAGCCGAACAGCCAGATCCATTTGTTCGATTTGAACAGACTCTCGAACAGCACGACCTCGCGGACAAGCCGCATGGCGACGCCGCCTCTGGTCAGCGGCGCCGGCATGGTGGGGATCTTCAGGGGCGCCGGCGTGCGCCAGTACTGGACGATTTTGCGCAGCAACCCATAGATCAGCCACGCGGTTGCCGCATAGAAACCGACAGTGAAGATCGCGGTCAGCACGGCCATGATCCCCCATTGCCCCGGCCAGTTACGGCCGACCGGGGCGCTTCAGTTCATCAGTCCAGCGCGTCAGATGCAGCCGGTCGGCTTCGGCAGTCCGGCAATCTTGCAGGCCTGCTTGGCCGGGCCGTATGGGAACAGCTCATAGAGATACTTGCTGTTGCCCTTCTCCGGGCCCATCGTCTTCTTGACGGCCTTCGTCAGGACGCGAATGGCGGGCGCGATCTGATACTCCTCGTAGTACTCGCGCAGGAAGTTGACGACCTCCCAGTGGTCGTCGGTCATATCGATATTCTCGTCCTCGGCGATCAGTTCCGCGAGCTCGCGGGACCACTGGCTGATATCCTTGATATAGCCTTCCTCGTCCGCCTCGAATGTCTGGCCGTTCAACTGGTAAGCCATTTCTTGATTTTCCTCCTTGGTGATCTGTGTCGTGTCGTCTTTGGGTATCGTGTGCTTAGCTTAGAGCCACGCCTGTTGCGCCTCGTGTTCGGCCACGAGGTCGACGAATCCGCCGTAGTCGACGACCTCTATGCCATCGATCAGCGGAGCTTCGCTCAAGCCCCGGGCCGCCACGTCGGGCCCCAGGACGTAAAACTTGAAATCGTTCATGCGGGCGGCCACCGCGTCGGCGGCGCGGGTGCCGCGCAGCGCGCCGTAGACGCCGTCCTCGATCAGCAGAATCGCACTGCCGGCCTTGGCCAGGCGCATGCAGCTCTCCAGCGTATTTCTCTCGAGCGGAGATTTGTTCACCGTGTGCAGCATGCCGGTCTTCCTTATGCGCTGATCACAACGTCCTGCGCGGCCATGATCTCGCGCAGCTCGTCGGTGCTCAGAATCTCCACCTCGACCACCAAATCGTCCGCCGTCAGCCCGCGGGCTTCAAGCGATTCCTTCTCAAAATAGAGTTTCTCGACATCGTAACCCTCCAGCGCGCGGAAGGTCGGCGAGAAATTCTTCATGTTGATGCCGGTCGTATCCTGCCCCTTGGTCAACTGGAACACGCCGTCATCGAGGAACACGACGCTGACATCCTGGTCGAACGCCGCCGAGATCAGCACCGTTTCCAAGGACTCAAGTGCATAGATCGTCCCGTAGGGTGCCTTGCGGTTCACATACATGAACCGTTTGATGGCCTCCGGTTCGAAATCGTCGTCTTCCATCATCGCCGCTGTCCGTTCCCTGTCCGCATGTCCACCCGTCAGTCGCCGAACACGACCAGACGGTCGCTGACGATCCCGGCCTCGATCAGCTGGCCGAGACCGGAAATCCGGAAGCCGGGGGCGAGGATATCGTCCTTGATGCCCCGCCGCAGCGCGGCGGCGACGCAGACCACGAGGTCGACGCCGTGCTCTTCTCCCAGCTTGCCCCACAGCTCCACCAGATTGCGGTCGTCCGCCTGCGGCTCGGAGAGCTTGTTCGCGTTGTTGACGCCGTCATGGTAGAAGAACACGCGCATGATCTCGTGTCCCTTCTCCAGCGCCGCCTTGGCGAACTGGTAGGCCGAATCCGACGCCTGATGCGTGAACGGGCCCTCATTCACCAAAATTCCGAACTTCATCTCCCTTATGCCTCCTGGCGCGCGTGCACGCCCTAGAAGTGGACGTGCGCCGACGCGTTCAGGCTGCGCCGCGCGCCGCGCCAGTCATCGATATGATGCCGGGTGAACGCAAGGTCGGTCATCTCGAAGAAACGCGGCCAGCCGATCCGTTCAATCCACTCGCCCATGCGCTCCCACGGGCGGCCATCCTCCTTGTAGGCGTAGAGGATCTTCTTGACGATCTCGGCGGCCTCCGGCCAGCGCGGCGGGTTGTTCGGGATGCCGGCCGCGACCAGCTTGTGGAAGGTCGGCTTCGAGCGGGCATTCGAATGCTTGCCGCCCACCCAGATCGCCAGCTTGGTCGACTCCTCGCTGTTGATCTGCATCGGTGGGCAGGGCGGATAACAGGCGCCGCAGCAGATGCATTTCTTCTCATCCACCTCCAGCGACGGCTTGCCGTCGACCAGCGCCGGGCGGATCGCCGCCACCGGACAGCGCGCCACGACGGCCGGTCGCTCGCAGACATTGGCGACGAGATCGTGGTTGATCTTCGGCGGCTTGGTGTACTGCACGTTGATCGCGATATCCCCCTGGCCGCCGCAGTTGATCTGGCAGCAGGAGGTGGTGAGGCGAACGCGGTTCGGCATCTCCTCATGCTTGAAGTCGTGATAGATCTCGTCCATCAACGCCTTCACGACGCCCGACGCATCGGTGCCGGGAATGTCGCAATGTAGCCAGCCCTGGGTGTGTGAGATCATCGACACCGAGTTGCCGGTGCCGCCGACCGGGAAGCCCTCCGATTCGAGCTTTTCGATCAGCGGCGCGACCTTGGACTCCTCGCTGACCATGAACTCGCAGTTGGAGCGCACGGTGAACCTGACATGGCTCTCGGCGTATTCGTCGGCGATGTCGCAGAGCTTGCGAATGGTGTGGATGTCCATCTGCCGCTGCGTGCCGGCGCGGACCGTCCATACCGTATCGCCACTGTGCGAGACATGGCGCAGGACGCCCGGGCGGGGCCGGTCGTGCCATTTCCAGTTGCCGTAATTCTTCTTCAGCACCGGATGCATATGGGGGAAGGGATCCGGGACGCCGCTCTCGACGGGACGCCGCGGTTGTGTTGCCTGATTCATAATTCGAATTCCCGTTCTCTATCTCGAAGCGCGTGCGGTAGGGCGGCCTATTCGGCCGCCTCCGCCGAGCCCTTCTTCTCCGCCTTGTGGCGATACCACTTGTCGGCCTCTTCGTCCCAGTCGTCGGTGCGGACATAGGACGAGGTGCGCGGATGGCTGATCATGTTCGGGTTGACCTCGACGCCGATCGCCTCGAGGAAGTTGGCGAGCCCGATGCGGTCGATCGTCTCGCCGACCCGCTCATGCTCGAGCGCGTTCTCGGCGAAGAAGTCGATGACCGTCTCGGCGAGCTCGGTCAGCGCCTCGTAGTCCTCGTCGGTCTCCAGCTTGAAGAACGGAACGACCACGGTGCCCATCAAATCGCCGATCTTCAGCGAGCGCTTGCCGCCGATCAGGATCGTTGCGCCGCGCTCGTCGCCCGGCGACAGCGCCTTGGTCATCACGTTCAGGCAGTGCATGCAGCGCACGCAGCTCTTGTTGTCGACCTCGAGCGTATCGTCGTCGTTGAGGCTGAGCGCCCGGGTCGGGCACATCGAGATGACCTGGTCGATCATATGCTTGCGGCCGTTCTTCTTGACGAAGGCCTTCACCTCGTCCTGGTCGACCTTCATGTCGTCCTTCCAGGTGCCGATCACAGCGAAATCGGAGCGGTGGATCGCGTTCGAGCAGTCATTCGGGCAGCCGGAAAACTTGAACTTGAACTTGTAGGGCAGCGCGGGCCGATGCATCTCGTCGAGGAACTCGTTGATGATGCGGCGGTGCGCCTTTACCTCGTCGTAGCAGGACTGCTCGCAACGGGCATGACCGACGCAGGCGACCGAGGTCCTGAGCGCCGGGCCGGCGCCGCCCAGATCGAGGCCGATGTCCTCACTGTTCAGCTCGTCGAACGCCTTCTGCACGTTTTCGGTGGTGGCGCCCTGGAACATTATGTCGCCGCTCTGCCCGTGCAGCGCGATCAGGCCCGAGCCGTGCTTCTCCCACACGTCGCACATCTTGCGCAGCAGGTTCGTCGAGTAATGCATGCCCGAGGGCGGCTGCACGCGCAGCGTATGGAACTCCTTCGACTCCGGATAATCTTCCGCGACTTCCGAGAAGCGCGGAATGATGCCGCCGCCGTAACCGAAGACGCTGACCGTGCCGCCTTTCCAGTAGCCCAGCTTGGTCTTGTAGGAATGCTCGAGCTGGCCGAGAAGGTCCTTCATCATGTTGGCATAAGGCTTGTCATCATCCTTTGCCAGCCGCTTCAGACCGGTCACGAAGCTCGGCCACGGTCCGGACTCCAGCTCGTCCAGCAACGGCGTGTCATGCATCTTCTTGGTCATGGACTTTCCTCCAAAATTCCCTCTTCATTTACCCGTTTGCCGCCACGGGCCCGAAACTCTCTACTACTTTCGAGCAAAGCATTCCAGCATCCGAACGACCAATCTGGAATTCCCCACTCTTATATGCGAAACTTATCATATTCGAGAACGCGTACCTGAATCCAGCAGAATTGTTGTCTGGAGATTTGCACGGCCCAATTTTCTGAATCGACGGCCAAAAAAGGTGTTGTGGTCCGGACCATACCCGGCCTGGATGCGTCACTGCAACCGTCCTCAGAATTCGGTTTGGAAACATGGCACAGAATACACCAGCACAGGATAAAAGATACGTGCGAGATGAAGGTCGAACGGTTGTGCAGAGCGGTGGTCCGTTCGACCTTGCCGACGCCGACGCCTACCGGCGCTGGCGTGACCGCAAGTTGGCGTCGCGGGTCGCCGATCCGGCTGAGCTGCTGGTCGAACTCTCGTTGCTCGCGGCGCCGACGGAGGCGGAGCGCGCAGCGATCCTCGCGCTCTGCCGGCGCGCCAACATGGCGATTTATGCCGGCCCGGTGCTTGAGCCCACCGCGGCAAAGAAGGCCGTTGCCGCGCTCGGTGCAGCGCTTGGACTGCATCGTCTCGACCGCAATCTGTGCGCCGAGGAGGACGGCATCTCCGCGCTTGAGGTGCGGGCCGGGAGCGGAGCGGGCGAGTACGTTCCATACACCGACCGGTCGCTCAGCTGGCATACCGACGGCTATTACAACAGTGATGCCGAGCAGGTCCGCGGCGTCATCCTGCATTGCGTGCGCGCGGCCTCGGACGGTGGCGGCAACGCGCTGATGGATCCGGAGATCGCCTATATCCGTCTGCGCGACGAGGATCCCGCCTTCATCGCCGCGCTGATGCATCCCGAGGCGATGACGATCCCGGCCAACACGCTGAGCGGCACCGAGATCCGTCCGGCCCGAATCGGGCCGGTGTTCTCGGTCGACCCGGCGAGCGGTGCCCTGCACATGCGCTATTCGGCGCGCAAGGTGAATGTGGTATGGCGGGACGATGCGGTGACGCGTGCGGCGGTCGACTTCCTCAATGCGCTGCTGGTCGCTGACGGCCCGGACATACATCATTGGCGTCTGCGGCCGGGTGAGGGCTATATCTCCAACAACGTGCTGCACAACCGCACCGCGTTCGAAGACGCGCCGCGACCGGATGCGGGACGGCTGGTCTATCGGGCGCGCTATTTCGACAGGATCGAGGGAACCGAACCGTGCCGATGATAAATCTGAGCCAGATCATCATTACCAATCCGCAGGTCAAGTCATTCAAGCAACTGCTCGAGGTGGTCGAGCAGGAGGCGAAACACGGCACCTTGCACCTGCAGTTCGACGTCAAGCCGGACTACCGCGATACGCCGCGCAATTGGGAATTCCTGATCGAGGCGGCATTCTATCGGGGGCAGCCGTGAGTGGCGAGACGGTCACCCCGCTGGAGCGCTTTCCGGCGCCTTGGAACAAGGAGGTGACGCTGCAGGCGGTGCTGCACGACAGCGGGCTGCGCATGCTGCGGATCCGCATCAAGGAAGGCACGCGCTTTACCGTGATGGACGTCGACGAGGACACTGCGCGGCGCTGGGGCCGGGCGATGGTCGACTGGGCCGGCGACGGCGCCGCGGGCTAGGAGGCGAGAGGGAGCGATGGATCTTCTGCCGCTATTCCAGGACGTCAAGGGCCGGGCGGTGCTGGTGGTCGGCGGAGGCACGGCGGCCGCCCGCAAGGCCGAGCTGGTGTCGCGGGCCGGCGCCAGGGTCATGGTGATCGCGCCCGCGCTGAGCGACGACATGGCGAGGCTAGCCGGCGAGCGCGGCTTCGTGCATCGCACGGATTCGGTCGGGGCGGGGGATCTTGCCGGCTGCGCGCTGGTATTCGCGGCGTCGGAAGACATGGCGCTGAACGAACGGGTCCACGAGCTCGCTGTCACGGCGGGTGTGCCGGTCAACGTTGTCGACCGGCCCGAGCTGTGCCAGTTCATCATGCCGGCGATCCTCGACCGCGACGGCGTCGTGGTGGCGGTGTCCTCCGGCGGCGACGCGCCGCTGCTGACCCGCATGATGAAGGCCCGGTTCGAAACCCTGGTTCCGGCGGCCTACGGACGTCTGGCGCGTTTCGGCGGCGCCTGGCGGGACCGGGTCAAGGCGGCGATCTCCGACAGCGACCTGCGCCGCCGCGTCGGGGACATGGTAGTCGAGGGGCCGGTCGCCGAGCGGGTTTTCTCCGGCCGCGACTCCGAGGCCGCCCACGCCATGGAAGCGCAGCTGGAGGAGGCGGCCGGCCGGGCCGCGCGCGGGCCGGTGGGCGAGGTCTGGCTGGTCGGGGCGGGGCCGGGCGATCCGGACCTGCTGACTTTCCGGGCGCTGCGGCTGATGCAGCAGGCCGAGATCGTGCTCTACGACCGGCTGATCGGCAACGGAATCCTCAACCTCGTGCGGCGCGACGCCGAGCGCATCTATGTCGGCAAGGCGGCGAAGAACCACACCGTGCCGCAGGACGAGATCGGCCGCATGCTGGTACGCCTCGCACGGGAGGGCAAGCGGGTGCTGCGCCTCAAGGGCGGCGATCCGTTCATCTTCGGGCGCGGCGGCGAGGAGATCGAGATGCTGGCGGCCGAGGGCATTCCGTTCCAGGTCGTGCCCGGCATTACCGCGGCGAGCGGCTGCGCCTCTTATGCCGGCATTCCGCTGACCCATCGCGACCACGCCCAGGCCTGCGTCTTCGTGACCGGCCATGGCAAGGACGAGAAGCTCGGCATCGACTGGCCGGCCCTGATCCGCCCGAACCAGACGATCGTCATTTATATGGGGCTGACGATGCTGCCGCGTCTCATCAGTGAGTATCTCGAACATGGCGGCCGGCCGGACATGCCGGCAGCGATCGTCGAGAAGGGCACCCAGCCGGATCAGCGCGTCGTCACCGGCGCGATCGGGGATCTGCCGGCGCTGGCCGAGGCGGCCGGGCTCGGCCCGCCGTCGCTGATCATCATCGGCAGCGTCGTCACCCTGCGCCGCGATCTTGCCTGGTACGAGAGCGCCGCGGAAGCCGCGGCGGACGCGGAACCGGAGACCACCTGACCGGCGGATGCCGCGGCAGCGATTCGCGTAACCTCATGCCAAGCGCCAACCGCAACGGCCCGCTTGCCCGCCGGTGGCTGCCATGCTCCTATGGTCAGCGACCTACATCGGCGGAGGGTGGCCCCATGTTTGAAGACTTCGAGCGCACCGAGATCGCGGTGCCCGACCGCGGCTTCGGCCCGGCGACGATTCATCTAAGGCACGGCGGCAGCGGGCCGCCGCTGCTGCTGCTGCACGGCAACCCGATGACTCATGTCGCCTGGCACAAGATCGCCGGCGATCTGGCCAAAAACTTCCACGTGGTGGCGGCGGATCTGCGCGGCTACGGCGACAGTGTCGGGCCGGAGGAGGGCGGTGCCGATCACGTCAACTATTCCTTCCGCGCCATGGCGCAGGACCAGGTCGACGTGATGGAGGCGCTCGGCTTCGAGACGTTCCAGGCGGCCGGCCACGACCGTGGCGCGCGCACGGTGCACCGCATGTGCCTCGACCATGAAGGGCGCATCGAGCGGGCGGCGGTGGTCGACATCCTCCCGAACCGCCATATCTGGAACAACGTCTCGAAGGACTGGGCGGTCAAGTCGTGGCACTGGCTGTTTATGGCCCAACCCTACGACATGCCGGAGCGGATGATGGCCGGCGTACCGCCGCGCTATTATATGGAAAAGAAGCTCTCGAAGAAGGGTATCGGCCTGGCCCCCTTCACGCCGGAGGCGTTCGACGAGTACGTCCGCTGCTTCAACTGGAAGACGATCCGCGGCTCCTGCGAGGATTACCGCGCCTGCGTGACCTCGGATTTGGCGATGGACGAGGCCGACTACGCCGAGGGCAAGCGGGTGACCTGCCCGCTCCTGGCCGTCTGGGGCGCGCGCAGCCACACCGGCACGGTCTATGGCGACGTGCGGGCGATCTGGCAGGACTATGCCGCGGCACCGGTCCAGGGTGGGCCGATCGATTGCGGCCATTACGTCCCCGAGGAGGAGCCGGAGGAGACCCGAAACTGGTTCCTCGAGTTCTTCCAGGCCGGCTGAGCGCCGCCGCCATGCCGCCGACAAGCTCTTGCGCCTGCCGGGGCATGAGGAGGTCGCTCATCGCCGCAAGGCGCCGTCCTTGACTTGAATCAAGGTGGCGTCGCTGGAGCCGTGATATCGCAGGCCCACAACGTTGCGAAAAACGCATCACGCCTCGGCGCGCGGCGGGGGTCGAGGCAGGAGATATGCCATGCCCAGAATCGTTGCCATGCTCCCGGGCCGCACGCTGATCGGCGCCGGCCCCGCCCTCATCCTCGTGCTCGCCCTTGCG
Organism: Rhodospirillales bacterium; assembly: GCA_020356105.1. Taxonomy (GTDB): domain Bacteria; phylum Pseudomonadota; class Alphaproteobacteria; order UBA8366; family JADFVY01. Next base: position 3,624,077 of record CP070634.1, read on the forward strand.
ACGGGCGTCCCGGCCCAGACGGCGCAGACCTTCATCGCCGAGCTCGCCCCGGCCGGACCGACGGCCGCCGGCGCGGCGCCGAGCGGCCGCATCACCCTGCGGCTGAACGCGGCGGACGAGACTCTGAGCTACGAGCTGCGACTCGCCGGGATCGAGCGCGTCGTCGGCTCGCATTTCCATTCGGTGCGCTGGCGGACCACCGCGGACGGTGCGCGGATCGCCGTCGATCCGGCCGAGGGCGAGGGCCCGATCGTCGCCTTCTTCCTGCGCTTCAAATCGGGCGGCGTGCCCGGCGACGGCGTCGTCTCGACCGGCACGATCGCGAAGGCGGAGCTGATCGGCGATTTCTCGCGACGGCCCTTCGCCGACCTGATCGAGCATCTCGAGAAGGGCTACCTCTACGCCACCGTCCATTCGCTGGAGACGCGCAATGGCGGCGTCTATTGTTGCCCGGTTGCGCTGCGCGGGTTCTTCCGGTCGGCCGGCGGCTCGTAGCGCGGATCGGCCCGCCCTTGACCGCATGATGGCGGCGGCGCGGCGCCGAAGTGGCCGTGCCCGCCCCGACCGGATTCATACGGGGCGCCGGCGTTCGTTTCCTCATGATGAGGAGCAGCTGAAGGCCGTGTCTCGAAGCATGTGAGCGTCGGCCGGCTCAGCCGCGGCCGGCCAGCGCCCGCAGGACCCGGCGTGAGCGGGGCAACCACCACAGGATGATCCCGGTGCAGCCGAAGACCACCATCGCAAGGCTCGTCAGGTCGGCGAGCCAGGTGCCGAGGCTGCGGCCGAGCCACAAGGCCCGGTGCAGGCCCTTGAACACCGCGCCCCAGTAGATCTTCGAATGCAGCAGCGCGCCGTCCGGCGCATAGGTGCGGCGCGTATAGCGCGTCTTGACGAAGTAGTGCCCGGTCGGCCGGGTTACGATGATCCGGCCGGACGCCTTCTTGAACTGATAGCTCGGACGGTCGTGATAGACCTTCTCGCTGACCTCGTCGATCGCCTCGTCCGGCCACACGGACAGGGCCACCGCGCGCGCCGCCTCGAGCGAGACCGGGTCCGGTGCCGGCCACGCCTCGAACCGGCTCTCGTCGTATGTCGGCCCCTCGAGCGCCGGCAGGATTGTCTTGGGATGGTTGAGGTAGAACCCGGTCGCGCCGATCACGATCACCCAGGGAAAGATGAAGATGCCCAGCCATCCGTGAACGGTGCGGAACAGCCGGAACACCCGACCCTTCGACTTGCCGCTTCCTGCCATCTTGCGTCTCTCCTCGAGAACTTGCGCCCGGCGCCGACGGAGGTTCATAGCAATTGTCATCGCCCGTGCAAAGCGGCTCCGCCTCCTGTCGTATGGGGCTCGCCGCGCCGGGCCCCGTCATCGCGCGACTTGACGCGATCCGGCCCTTCTGCCGCGGTGATGCGGCCTCCGGGCCGTCAATTTCCCCACAGCTCGGCGATGCGCGGGAACGCGGCCTTGCCGTGCTCGCGGCGTTGTTCGGCCGTGACGTCGCCCCAGCTCTCGACCGCGCGCCGATAGGCGGGTCGCTCGGCGATCCGCGTGTACCAGTCGTTGAGGTGGCCGAGATGCCGCCACAGCGGCGCCATCATGAAGGATTCCATGCGGCGGACATAGACGACGAGGGCGATATCGGCGAGCGAGTAGGTCTCGCCGGCCAACCAGGCGCCCTGCGCCAGGGTCTTGTCGATCTCCTCGAACAGGCGCCGGAAGGTCGCCACCGCGTCGGGCAGCAGCGGCGAGTCGAGCCCGCCGGCGATGTTGATCTGGTCGTTGGTCCGCCGCACTTCATCACGCATCTCAGCGTAGTATTTCTCGATCTTGCCGGCGCTCTTCGCCTCGTAGATATGGCGGTTGACGAGGCAGACGCCGATCGTCCGGCTGGCGACGTGCACCCCGTCGTCGATCTTGCGCATCCACAGCCGCATCCTCGCGCGCGCCTCGGGCGATAGCGGGCGGAACGACGGCTCCGGGAGGGCGTCCTCGAGATATTCGAGGATCACCAGCGACTCGGCGATGCCGGCGCCGTCGTTGACGATCACGGGCACCAGCCCCTTGGGATTGAGGCGATGGTAGTCCTCGGGAAGCTCCTCGACATCGCCGCGCGCGGTATCGACGATCACGCTCTCCCAGGGCAGCTGCTTTTCCTCCAGCAGGAGACGGACCCTCTGCGCCGCCGTCGAGCGGTCGTAGTGATAGAGTGTCAGCATCAATGCACCCCGCTGGGTCCCGGCGCGGACCAGGGTGGCCCGTCCAGCGCCGCGCGGGCGCCGACGGGGATGATTCCCATCGGGTTGATCCGCCGGTGCGCGAGGTAATAGTGGTCGATGATGTGGTCCATATGGACGGTCTCACGGATTCCAGGTTGGTCCAACAGGTCCCGCGTATAGCGCATGATGGCGGGGTAGCTGCTGAGCGGCCGCCGGTTGCATTTGAAGTGGAAGTAGTAGACCGGATCGAAGCGGATCAGCGTCGGGAACAGGCGCCAGTCGGTCTCGACGATTCGCTCGCCAAACAGGTAGCGGCTACCCTCGAGCCGCGCCTCCAGCGTATCGAGGGCGGAGAACAGAGCCGCCACGGACTGCTCGTAGGCGTCTTGCGTCCGCGCAAAGCCGCAGCGGTAGACGGCGTTGTTGACGTTGCGGTAGGTGAATTCGTTCAGCTCGTCGATCCCGACCCTCAGCTCTTCCGGGTAGAACTCGACACGTCTCGACGCGATCGCGCGGAATGCCTCGCCGAGCATGCGGATGATCTCGGCCGATTCGTTGTTGACGATTGCCCCGGTCTTGACGTCCCAGAGCACCGGCACCGTCACCTTGCCGGAATAGTCCGGGTCCGATAGCGCGTAGATCTCATAGAGGTGGCGCGCCCCGTTGATCGCATCGCCGGTGGCGCCCGGATAGTCCGCGAACCCCCAGCCCTTCTCGCGGTTCACCGGATGCACGACGGAGACACCGATCGCCGCCTCGAGGCCGAGGACGCTGCGGTAGATCAGGGCCCGGTGCGCCCACGGGCAGGCATACGACACATAGAGATGGTAGCGGCCGCTCTCGGCCTTGAACCCGCCCGTCCCGGTCGGCCCGGCGCTGCCGTCCGCGGTGATCCAGTTCCGGAAGGCCGATTCCGTGCGCACGAACCGCCCGTCCGCCTGGACTTCGCGGCTGTCGGTGTCGCTCCAGACACCGGAGATCATGAGTCCCATGGGCTTGCCGTCCCTGTGCCTGCACCGCCCGCGCGGCCGCCTTGCCGTAACGCCCGCCGATCACCCGGCCGGCGCCGCTTACCTTCATATCAACCGCGGCGGCCCATGCAAAGCGGCTCCGGCCCCTTGCCGCGGCGGACGGCTGCGGTAGAATTCGCCATGCCGTCGATCCGACCGTTCCGCATCGAAATTCCCGACGAGACCCTTGCCGCGATCCGCGCCCGGGTCGCCGCCTTTCCCTGGCACGAGATGCCCGAGGATGGCGGCTGGGGCTATGGCACCAATCTCGATTACATGAAGGAGCTGTGCGCCTACTGGGTCGATGGGTTCGACTGGCGCCGCCAGGAGGCCGCGCTCAACCGCTTCTCCCATTTCATCGCCCCGGCCGGCGGCCTCGACCTCCATTTCATCCACGAGAAGGGCAGCGGGCCGGCGCCCATGCCGCTGCTGATCGCCCATGGCTGGCCGGGCAGCATCGTCGAGTTCCTCGACGTCATCGAGCCCTTGGCCCATCCCGAGCGTTTCGGCGGAAGGGAGGAGGACGCTTTCGACGTGATCGCGCCGTCGCTGCCCGGTTTCGGCTTCTCGGGTGCCCCACCGCGCCCCTGGGGCCCGCGCCGGATGGCCGGTGCGTTCGCATCGCTGATGAACGACGTGCTGGGTTATGACGGCTATCTCGCCCAGGGCGGCGACTGGGGCGCCGCGATCGCAAGCTGGCTCGGCCTCGAGCACGCGCCGGCCTGCCGGGCGATCCATATCAACCTGTTGACCATGCGCCACCGCGACGGACCGCAGACGCCGGAGGAAGAGGCCTGGGCCGAGCGTTTCGTGCGCGAGCAGGAAATGGAGGAGGGATACCGCACGCAGCAGGCGACCCGGCCGCAGACCCTGAGCTATGCGATGATGGACAGCCCCGTCGGCCTCGCCGCCTGGATCGTCGAGAAGTTCAACGCCTGGTCCGACACCATCGGCGACGACATCGAGAGCGCGCATGGCAAGGACACGCTGCTGACCAACATCATGGTCTACATCGTAACCCGGACCTTCAACACCGCCTCCTGGATCTATTACGGCCGGCGCGAGGAAGGCGGCCGCATCCTCGCGGCCGAGGGCCGGCACCGCGTCGAGGTGCCGACGGCCTGCGCCCTGTTCCCGGCCGAGATGCTGTCCTGGCCGCCGCGCTCCTATGTCGAGCGCCTTTACAACGTGCAGCGCTGGACCGAGATGCCCCGCGGCGGCCATTTTGCGGCGCTGGAGGCGCCCGACCTGTTCATCGACGATCTGCGCGCTTTCGCCCGGCAGCTGCGCTAGCGCGTTGTCCGTCAAGTTGGGCACCGCCGTGACGGCGCGACCTCATGCTTCGAGACGACTGCTCGGTAGCCTCCTCCGCACGAGGCTTCTAGAGTCTCGATGACCCGGCCGTCATCCTGAGGAGGACCGAAGGTCCGTCTCGAAGGGTGAGGCCGCGCGGCGGGCCCGGGAGCGGCGTCAGCGGTCGCGGCCGACGCCCCGGAACCGGGCCCGGACGGTCAGTGCCGCGCCGATGTCGAGGAAGGGGCGAGGCGGAATCCAGGCGGCCGGCGCCGAATTGAGGCAGTCTTCGATCAGCCGCGACTGGCCGCCGCCGGCATACTCGGCGAGCGCCGTGCCGAAGGCGGTGCCCCGGCTCAAGCCGGAGCCGTTGTAGCCGCCGGCAAGGTAAATGGTGTCGGCCTGCCGGCCGAAGAAATTGGTGGCGTTGCGGCTGATGCCCTCGACGCCGGACCAGGCGAATTCGAACGGGACATGCTTGAGCTGCGGAAAGCGCGTCTCGAACGCGGCCCTATGGATCGCCTGCCGGCGCGCGAGCCGCGCCTCGGGCAAGAGGGCGCCGCCATTGTATTCCGCCGTGTTGCGCAGGCACAGCCGCCGGTCGGCGGTCAGCCGCAGCGTCGCGCCGCCGCCGTGCAGCGAGAGGACGCCCCAGTCCCGCGCGCTGCCGAGGCTCGCCAGCTCATCATCGGACAGCGCCCGGGTGAAGCTTCCGGACAGGGTGCTGGCGGCAAGGCGGCGGCGCAGCAGGCCGAGCTTCGGCGCCTCGTAATTGACCGCAAGGATCAGGTTGTCGGTCCGCACCTCGCCCTCACGGAGCCGGAGCGTCAGCGGCGCGCCGCGCTCGATCGCCAGCACCGGGCTTTCCTCGTGCAGCCGGACATTGCCGGGCAGGCCGTCCGCCAACCCGCGCGCGAGCGCCGCCGGCTGCACCAGCGCGCCGCCATGGACATGCACGCCGGCCCGGTAGTGGGCGGTGCCGAGGCGCGCGCGCAGCGCCGCGGCGTCGAGCGGCGTATGGGCGATCTCCAGCGCCTCGAGATAGCGCAAGAAACGATCGTATTCCCGCATCGCTCCCCTGTCGGCGGCGGCATGGACGAAACCGTCCTCGCGCCACAGGCAGTCGGACGCGAATCCGGCGGTGCGCGTCCGCAAGAGCTCGAGCCCGGCCCGGTTGATGCGGTTGACGCGGCGGTACGACTCGATCTTGTCGGCCGTAAAGCCGCCACCGAAACGACTGGTGGCGACGACGAAGCCGGAGCTCCGCCCGGTCGCGCCCTGGCCCAGAAGGCGCGCCTCGAGCAGCAGGATCTCGGCGCCGGGATGCAGCTCGGCCAGGCGGTGCGCCGCGGCAAGGCCGGTCACCCCGGCCCCGACCACCGTCCACGGAACCCGGTGCGCGCCGGTCAGCGGGGGGCGCGCCGGCCGCCCCTGCAGGAGCTCAGCCCAGCCGTGCCGGTCGCTTGGGAAATCGACGTCTCGGATCATGGTTCGCCCGGACCTCCCGTATCGGATATTTGAAGCCCAGGCGATGTTACGGAACATCGCCGCCCGCCCGAAGCCCTTTGTTGCGCCGGGCCCAAGGAAACGGAAGGGCGCGCGTAGTAGTCGCGCAGAGGCGAAGTCTAGCGGGCCGGGAGAGAAACTCGTTTGGAAGGATGAGGGCGCCGACAGGCGTCGCATGGTCTATGCTCACCTGGCGAAGCGTGGATGCGCAGCATGAAAGGGAGCCGCCATGGCCAAGGGATACTGGATCGCCGGTGTCGATGTCTCGGACGCCGAGGCCTACAAGAGATATGTCGCGGCGAACGCCGCTGCGTTCGCGAAATACGGCGGCCGGTTCCTGGTGCGCGGCGGCGCCTTCGAGACGCCCGAGGGCACGGCGCGGTCGCGCCAGGTCGTGATCGAGTTTCCCTCCTATCGCGCGGCGCTGGACTGCTACGACTCGCCGGAATACCGGCGCGCCATGGCGCACCGCGCTTCGGCGTCCCAGGCCGATCTCGTCATCATCGAAGGCTATGACGGACCGCAGCCCGGCGCCGGCGACTGAGCGCGGCGCTCAGAGCAGCAGGACGAGAATGATGACGAGAAGCAGCACGATGACGAGGGTGCCGCTGCTCGCCTGACCCGCCGGCAGATTGTCGATCTTCTGGGCGATCTCGAGGACTTCCGCGTCCGACATCGCGCCGATCCGCCCCTCGGCCTCATCGGGGCTCACTCCCATAACGATAAGCTGGTCGCGCACGTCGTCGCGCGCGAGAAACGCCGCCACCCGGGCCCGCTCGGCCGCGATGTCGGCCCGGCCGATCACCTCGTCGGTGGTTACCAACTCGGCCCGCGCCGCGCCCAGCGGCAAGGATGCGACCAGCATCGCCGCGGCCAGCGGCGCCGCGATGGACGTGCGCAACGCGCGTAGATTGGTCATCGCCATGTGAACCTCTCCTCGGTTTGCCGCGGTCGCGCGCGTTCGGGCGAACGGCCGGACCGGATCAACGGGGAATGTCCCACGTCGGTCTTAAGGCCGTCTTAAGGTGCTGCGGAATTACAGGTCGCCCGCGCGATTTTCCCTTGGACGCACAGGTGGTGGAGCGGTGCGGATCCGCCCGGTTACCTGCCCGCCCCCGGGGCATGTCCACGAACCCCTCGGTCTTGCGAAACTCCGCGCCGGGTTTGCCGGATTTATCTCCCCCTCACATTCTCGTGATCGCGGGTGCGGCGCGCATTGGTGTGTTGGCAAAGCCCTGCCGCACCCATACGATGCCGCGCCGGGGGAACATGTGGCCAGGGGATAACGGCAACGACGGGCAGGACCCGGGAGAGGAAAACACGAATGAAGACGACAAGAGCATTGAGCATCATGGGGGCGGTCGCCGGCGTGCTGGCGCTGGCATCCGCGCCGGCGCACGCCGCCGGCGAGCATCCGATGGGATTTTTCGTGACCAGCGTCGGGATGGGCGACGGCGCCAATCTCGGCGGGCTCGAGGGCGCCGACGCGCACTGCGCCAAGCTGGCCGCGGCGGCCGGTTCGACGGGCCGCACCTGGCGGGCCTACCTATCGACCCAGGTCGAGGGCAAGCGCGGCATCTCGGCGCGCGACCGGATCGGCCTCGGCCCCTGGTACAACGCCAATGGCGAGCTGATCGCGAGCGACCTCGACGACCTCCACATCAGCCCGAATCTCACCAAGCGGACGGCGGTGGACGAGAACGGCAACCGCGTCAAGGGGCGCGGCGACAGCCCCAACGAGCACGACATCCTGACCGGGACCAAGGCAGACGGCACCGCTTACTTCCCGTGGGAGGAGGGCGACTACACCTGCAGCAACTGGACCAGCAACGACGAGGGCAAGGCCACCGTCGGTCATCACGACCGGCATGGCGGAGGCAACGTGTCGTGGAACGCGGCGCACAACTCGCGCGGCTGCAGCCAGGACGCGCTGAAGTCGAGCGGGGGCGCCGGGCTGTTGTACTGCTTCGCCGCAGACTGAACTTCGCCCCTCGAGGGCGCGAGGTCCGAGCGGAGCCGGTCGCGCGGAGGCGCGGCCGGTTTCGCGTGCGGCGCGGCAGGAAATACGCACGGAGGAAGACAACCTCCCGCCGCGCGCTTGCGCTTGGCTCCGCAATCCCTACTCGCCGGCCTCGTCCAGCGCCTCCTGAGCCGCCAGCCACGCTGTCTCGGCCGCGGCAATTTGCTTGTCGAGTTCGCCGGCCCGGCGGTTGAGCGCGGCGATCTTGTCGGCCGGCCCGTCGTAGAGGCCGGGGTCGGCGAGCTTTGCGCGCAGGCGCTCCTGCTCGGCGGCGAGCGACTCGAGCCGCGCCTCGGCCGCGCTGACGGCCTTGCGCAGATCCGCCGTCGCCGCGCGCGCCGCGGCCCGGCGGCGCCGGTCGTCGGCCTTGCTGACCATGGCGGCATCCGGCCGGGAGTCGCGCGCCGCGCGGCGCGCCGTTCGCCCCGCCTCGAGCAGCATGCGGCGATAGTCGGCGAGATCGCCCTCGAATGGCGCGCAGCCGCCGTCCTCGACCAGCCAAAGCCGGTCGGCGACGAGGTCGACGAGGTGCGAATCGTGGCTGACCAGAAGCACCGCCCCCTCATAGGCGTTGAGCGCGTGGATCAGCGCCTCGCGGGCGTCGACGTCGAGGTGGTTGGTCGGCTCGTCGAGCAGCAGCAGCTGCGGCGCCTCGACCGTGATCGCGGCGAGCAGCAGCCGCGCCTTCTCGCCGCCGGACAAATCCGCGATTCGTGTCGTGGCCCGCGCGCCCGAGAGCCCGAAGCGGCCGAGATGGGCCCGCACCTTCGCCTCCGCAAGGTCCGGCAACAGCGCCGCCATGTGGGCCCCCGCGGTCGTCCCGCCGGGCAACTCCTCCAGCTGGTTCTGCGCAAAATATCCGGTCTTGAGCTTGCCGGCGCGGGTGATCCGGCCCGTGGGCGCGCCGAGCCGTCCGGCGAACAGCCGCAGGAGCGTCGTCTTGCCGTTGCCGTTGGCGCCGAGCAGCGCGATGCGGTCGTCCATATCGATGCGCAGGTTCAGGCGCCGCAGCACCGGCGGGTCTTCGCCATAGCCGACGGACACGCCATCGAGCGTAACGATCGGCGGCGCCAGGGCCTCCGGCTGCGGGAAGTCAAAGCGCTCTGTGCGGTCCTCGACCACCGCGGCGATCGGCTCCATGCGGGCCAGCGCCTTGATTCGGCTCTGCGCCTGGCGCGCCTTGGTCGCCTTGTAGCGAAAACGCTCGATGAAGCCCTCGATGCGCCGGCGTTCCTCCGCCTGGCGGCGGGCCAGCGCCGACTGCCGGACCAGCGCCTCGCGCCGCGTCCGCTCGAAGGTGTCATAGCCGCCGCGGAAGTACGATAGCCGGGTCTGCTCCAGGTGCAGGATGCCGTCGACCGCCCGGTTGAGAACGTCGCGGTCGTGGCTGACCAGCAGCAGGGTGTGAGGGTAGCCGGCAAGGAACCCCTCGAGCCAGATCGTCGCCTCAAGATCGAGATGGTTGGTCGGCTCGTCCAGCAGCAGCAGGTCGGGCGCGGCGAACAGCGCCGCCGCCAGCGCGATGCGCATGCGCCAGCCGCCGGAGAAGTCGTCGACCGGGCGTGCCTGCGCGGACTCGTTGAAGCCGAGCCCGGCGAGAATCGCCGCGGCGCGGGGCTCGGCGCGGTGCGCGTCGATGTCGGCGAGGCGGTCGTGGATCGCGGCGATGCGCTGCGGGTCGGCGACGGTCCCGGCCTCCGCAAGGAGCGCCGTCCGTTCCGTGTCCGCCGCCAGCACGATCTCGAGTGGCGTCTTGTCGCCGGTCGGCGCCTCCTGCGCGACGCTGCCGATGCGCGCGCCTCTCGAAAGGTCGATCCTGCCGGCGTCGGGTGCCAACTCGCCCGCAATCAGCCTCAGCAGGGTCGATTTGCCCGCACCATTGCGGCCGACCAGGCCGGTACGCGATCCCGCCGCAAGGCGCGCCGCCGCACCGTCGAGCAGGGTGCGGCCGGCGATCCGGTATGTCAGGCCCTCGAGGGTCAGCATGGCGGCGCCTCTATAGCACGTTGCCGGTTCGGGCCGCACCGGCGCCATTGCGGGCTTGTCGGCGCGGCCGGCCCCGTCTATAACCCGGCCGACCGATTCACCCAAGGCGCACCCGTCGCCACGAGATGCCAGGGGATTTCAATAGGATGGCCACCGAACGCACGCTTTCGATCATCAAGCCCGACGCGACCCGCCGGAATCTGACCGGCCAGATCAACGCCCGCTTCGAGGCGGCGGGCCTGAGGATCGTCGCACAGAAGCGACTGTGGCTGACCCGCGGCCAGGCCGAGGCGTTCTACGCGGTGCACCGGGAGCGGCCGTTCTACGGCGATCTGTGCGATTTCATGACCTCGGGCCCAGTCGTCGTCCAGGTGCTGGAAGGTGAGGGGGCCGTTGCGAAGAATCGCGAGGTGATGGGCGCGACCAACCCGGCGGAGGCCGAAGCCGGGACGATCCGCAAGGATTTCGCCGAGTCGATCGAGGCAAACTCGGTGCACGGCTCCGATTCGCCGGAGAACGCGGCGATCGAGATCGCCTTCTTCTTCAGCGACATCGAGATCGTCGGCTGAACCGGTCCCGCGGCCGGGGCTCTTGCCCGAAAAGGTGAAGGGCGCGCCCCGGCGCGCCCTTGTCGAATCGCCTTGCCGGTGCGACCTAGACGAAGATCAGACCCAGCAGCGCCAGGACCACCAGCGTGGCCGCGCCCGAGATGATCATCATCTTCCAGACCTTGTCCCAAGTCTGCAGCTTCTCTTCCGGCGAATTGAGGAATTCCATCTTGTCGCCCGTCATCTCTGCCCCTCGCTCGATTCTCTAGCTCGCGCCCTTGGTATACCGGCGCGGCTGATTTGGCAAGTCAACCGGCCTCCGGATTGCGCAGAACGGCCGCGCCGGCGGCGGTATCGATCATCGTGCGGCTGCCCGCCACCGTTACGCGGCCCTCGCAGACGAGGCGCAGCGCCATCGGATAGATGACGTGCTCCTGCTCGAGGACGCGGGCGGCCAGGATTTCCTCGGTATCGTCCGGTAACACCGGCACCGCGGCCTGGGCGATGATCGGGCCGGTGTCCATCTCGCTGCGCACGAAATGAACCGTGCAGCCGGCGATCTTGACGCCGGCCTCGAGCGCGCGCCGATGGGTGTCGAGACCCTTGAAGGACGGCAGCAGGGCCGGATGAATATTGAGCATGCGGTCGCGCCAGGCGTCGACGAAGGCCGGGTCGAGCAGCCGCATGAACCCGGCAAGGCAGATGAGCTCCGCCTCGGTCTTGCGGATCTCGCGGTCCATCGCGGCATCGAACGAGGCCCGGTCGGGAAACTCCCTGTGCGGGACGACAGCGGTGGGCAGCCCGGCGTCGCGGGCGAAGTCGAGTCCCGCCGCGTCGGCCCGGTTGGACAGCACGAGGACGATTTCGGCGGGATAGTCGGACGCCCCACAGGCGCCGACCAGCGCCTGCATGTTGCTGCCGCGGCCCGAGATCAGCACCGCGACCTTGCGGCGGCGGGTCACGCGGCCGCCTCGATGGTGACCGCCGGGCCACCGTCGCGCGGAACGATCCGGCCGATCTCGTAGACCGTCTCGCCGGCCTGCGTCAGCATGTCGGTCGCCGTCGTCACCGCGTCCTGCGCGACGATCAGCGTCATGCCGATGCCGCAATTGAATGTTCTGTACATCTCATGACGCGCGATTCCGCCAGCATCGGCGAGCCAGCCGAACACCTGCGGTTCCGGCCAGGTCGCGGCATCGAGTCGGGCCGCGAGGTCGTCCGCGAGGACCCGCGGGAGGTTCTCGACCAGGCCGCCGCCAGTGATATGCGCCAGTGCCCGCACGCCGCCGCCGCGAATCGCGGCAAGGCAACTTTTCACGTAGATGCGGGTCGGCTCGAGCAGCGCCGCGCCGAGCCCCTGATCCGGCGCGAACGGCGCCGGCGCGGCGTAATCGAGATCCGCCGCTTGGACCACCTTGCGGGCCAGCGAGAAACCGTTCGAGTGGAGCCCGCTGGCGGCGAGCCCGAGGACGACGTCGCCGGCGGCAACGGTGGCGCCGGTCAGCAGCGCGTCGCGCTCCACCGCGCCGACCGCGAAGCCGGCAAGGTCGTAGTCGCCCGGCGCGTACATGCCGGGCATCTCCGCCGTCTCGCCGCCGATCAGCGCGCAACCGGCCTGGCGGCAACCCTCGGCGATGCCGGCGACCACCGCCTCCGCGGTATCGAGCTCCAGCTTGCCAGTGGCAAAATAGTCGAGAAAGAACAGCGGCTCGGCGCCCTGGACCACAAGGTCGTTGACGCACATGGCGACGAGATCGATGCCGACCGTGTCGTGCCGTCCTGCGAGCTGCGCCACCTTAAGCTTGGTGCCGACACCGTCGGTCGCGGCGACCAGCAACGGATCGCGATAGCCCGCGGCGGTCGGATCGAACAGGCCGCCGAACCCGCCGAGCGCGACATCGGCGCCCGGGCGCACGGTGCTGCGGGCCAGCGGCTTGATCGCCTCGACCAGCGCCGCACCGGCATCGATGTCGACGCCGGCGGCGCGATAATCCAGTCCCTTCCGCGGCGTATCGGTTGTTATGGTATCCTCGCTGCCGAGCTAGTATAAACGGGCGCCAAAGATACTTGATCCGGTATGGTTTGCAATGATCGATGAAACGAGTGTGGGACGTCTCGTGCGCGCCGGCCTCGCGGTGCTGATCTTCGCCTGCGGGGTTGTGGGTCCGGCCTGGGCCCAGGACCTGTTCGAGGTGACCGGTTTGCCGGTCGACGCGCGCGCCGCCGACGAGCTGCAGGCCAAGCAGGAGGGTATCGCCGAGGCGCAGCAGCAGGCGCTGCAGACCGTGTTCCGGCGGCTGGTCGCCGCCGACGAGGTCGTCCGTCTGCCCGAGGTGACGTCGGACATGCTCATCGCCATGGTGCGGGACTTTGATATCTCGGACGAGAAGTTCGGCGGCGGCCGCTATCTTGCGACGCTGTCCGTCCGCTTCGATCCGCAGAAGGTCGCGGAGGTGCTGCGCTCGCAGCGCATCCGCTTCGCCATGACCCGCAGCCAGCCGGTCGTCGTTCTGCCGGTCATCGATGTCGGAACCGCCCAGCGACTGTGGGATGATCCCAATCCTTGGCGCGATGCCTGGGCCGGGCAACTGCCGCATCCGGGCCTGTTCTCGCTGGTCATGCCGATCGGCGACCTCACGGATGTCGCGGTCGTCAACGTCAACTACGCGCTGGCCGGCGATCCGGTCGGGCTCGAACAGATCGCCAGCCGGTACGATGCGGCGGGCACCGTGGTCGCCGTGGCGGCGGTTGGTCGCGGCGGGGGCGCGGGACGACTTGTCAACATCACGCTGACATTCTCGGGTGGCGGCTACGACGGCCGGGTGATCGAGCGTCGCTACTCCGGCAGCGGCAGCCTGCAGAGCTTTCTCAACCAGGTCGTCACCGAGGTCATGCGCGATCTCGAAACCACCTGGAAAGATGAAAACATGCTCGATTTTACCCTCGAGGAGCGCATTTCGGTGCTGGTCCCGATCGAGGGGCTGGGCGACTGGATCACGATCCGCGACCAGTTGTCGAGCATGGCCCGAATCCAGAGCCTGGCAGTTGCCCGCATGACCCGGACCGAGGCCGAGGTTGATCTGGTGTATGTCGGGACCACGGAACAGCTGCGCTCGGCGCTGGCGCTGCAGGGGCTGGAGCTGGTGTTCACTCCCGAACGACCGCTCTGGCTGCTGCGACCGATGGGCCGGCGCTGAACGGTCGTGCCGAACGGCCGAGGGTACCGACCGTGAACTTCCCGCTGAAGGCGTTGCCGAATCTGATCAGCATGGCGCGGGTGCTGGCCGTTCCCGTGGTGGTCTGGTTGATTCTCGCCGACCGCATGACGGCCGCGTTCTGGGTCTTCGTTGCTGCCGGCGTGTCGGACGCGATCGACGGCTATCTGGCCAACCGGTTGAAGGCGCGCAGCGTGCTCGGCAGCTATCTCGACCCGCTCGCGGACAAGTTGCTGCTGGTTGCGATCTATCTGCTGCTCGGACGCGCCGGGCACGTTCCTGTCTGGCTGGTCGTGCTGGTCATCGCGCGCGACGCGGCGCTGTTGGGCGGTTCGCTGCTGGTGGTCAGGAGCGACCGGATCACCGCCATGCGGCCGCTGCTCGTCAGCAAGCTGAACACGAGCTTCCAGATCGTGCTGGCGGCGCTGGTGATGGCCCAGCTCGGCCTCGGCTGGCCGGACATCGGTATCGGAAAAGACATCCTGGTGTATGCCGTCGCCGTGACAACCGTCGTCTCCGGCAGCGCCTATCTCTGGCGCATGCGCAGAGGCTCGGCAACCGGCGAGCCGGGAGACGCCGGATGACGGCCCAGCAACGCGCATGGTCGTGGGGTCTCGGACTGGTCGTATTCGTCGGCCTGTTCTACCTGCTGCGCGGGGTCATGCTGCCCTTCATCGCCGGCATGGCGGTGGCCTATTTCCTCGACCCGGCGTGCGACTGGCTGGAGCGCAAGGGCGCCTCGCGGACACTGGCAACGATCTTCATCAGCGTCGGCTTCTTCCTGCTGGTCGCGCTGATCATCGTCCTGCTGGTGCCTCTGGTCTACAGCCAGCTGGTCGATCTCGTGCAGAAATTCCCCGGCTATCTGTCGGCGATCCGGGCGAAGCTGCTGCCGCTCATCGCCGGTCTCGAGCCGCTGATCGGCGAGGAGGGAATCGCCCAGCTGCGCGGCGCGCTCTCCGAGCATGGCGGCGACGCGATCCGCTGGCTCGGGCGGGTGCTGGGCGGCGTGCTCACCAGCATCGAGGCGGTCTTCAATCTCGTATCGCTCCTGGTCATCACACCGATCGTCTCGTTCTATCTGCTACGCGACTGGGACCGGCTGGTGGCGACCGTCGACGGCTGGCTGCCGCGCGCCCACGCCGATACGATTCGCGAGCAGCTGGCGAAGATCGACGAGACGCTGGCCGGTTTCGTGCGTGGCCAGGTCACGGTCTGCATCTTGCTGGGCCTGTTCTATGGCATCGGGCTGACCCTGGTCGGGCTCGAATCCGGCTTCGTTGTCGGGTTTGGCACGGGTCTCGTATCGTTCGTACCGTATTTCGGCATGCTGATCGGCTTTGCGGTCGGGATCGTGATCGCGATCGTCCAGTTCGGTGATCCGGTCTCGATCGGCCTTGTCGCCGCGGTCTTCCTCGTCGGCCAGTTCATCGAGGGCAACTTCGTAACCCCGAACCTGGTCGGCGAGAGGATCGGCCTGCACCCCGTCTGGGTGATCTTTGCGTTGCTCGCGGGCGGCGCCCTGTTCGGTTTCGTCGGCATCCTGATCGCTGTGCCGACCGCAGCCGTGATCGGCGTATTGCTGCGGTTCTCGCTCGATCGGTATCTCGAAAGCCCGCTCTACCTGCACGCCGCGCCGGACGGCTCGAAGGCCGCCGGCGAGGACGGGGACGCGCCGTCTTGAGCGCGCCGGTCCAGCTCGCCCTCGACCTGCCGCACCGGACCGCGACGGGCGCCGCCGACTTCCTCGTGGCGTCCAGCAATCGCGATGCCGTGGCGTGGCTCGACCGGTGGCCCGCCTGGCCCGGCCCGGCGCTGGTGCTGCACGGACCGGAAGGTTGCGGCAAGACGCACCTCACCCATGTGTGGCGGGCGCAGAGCGGCGCGGTGATGATTGACCGGGCGGTGCTGACGGCCTGCCGCGTGCCGGACTTGCTGGGGCCCGCCCGCGGCGCCGTCGTCGAGGATGTCGATCGCGGCGTCGACGAGCGGGGGCTGCTGCACCTCCATAACCTCCTGGCCGAGGACGGCGGCCATCTTCTGCTGACGGCGCGGTTGGGACCGGCGGCCTGGGGCACGCGGCTTCCCGATCTCGCGTCGCGCCTCGGCGCCGCGATGAGCGTCGCGGTCGGCGCCCCGGACGATGCGCTAATCGGCGCCGTCCTGGTCAAGCATTTCGCCGACCGACAGCTGGCCGTGGATCCCGCGGTCATCACCTTCCTGCTGGCCCGCATGGAGCGCTCCTTCGCCGCGGCGCGCGACCTCGCGACGGCGCTCGATTCGGCTGCGCTGGCGGCGAAGCGGAAGATCACCGTACCGCTGGCGCGCGAGGTGCTGCGGCAATTCAAAGACGAACCGGACTAGGGAGAGCGATGAGATGGATCTGGGACTGAAGGGCAAGAAGGCGATCGTCTGTGCCTCGTCGAAGGGGCTGGGGCGGGCCTGCGCGATGGCGCTGGCGCGCGAGGGCGTCGAGCTGGTGATCAATTCGCGCAGCTCGCAAGCGCTGGAAGCGACGGCGGCGGAGATCCGCAGCGAGACTGGCGTTGCCGTCACGCCGGTGGCCTGCGACGTCACCACCGAAGCGGGGCGAGCCGAGCTGCTCGCCGCCTGCCCGGACCCGGACATCCTGGTCAACAACGCCGGCGGGCCGCCGCCCGGCGACTTCCGCGACTGGGACCGCGACGACTGGATCAAGGCGCTGGATGCCAACATGCTGACCCCGATCTTCCTGATCAAGGCGACGGTCGATGGCATGATCGACCGCAAGTTCGGACGCATCGTCAACATAACCTCGGGCGCGGTGAAGGCGCCGATCGAGATTCTCGGGCTTTCCAACGGCGCCCGCGCCGGGCTGACCGGCTTCATCGCCGGTCTCGCGCGCAAGACGGTGCGCCATAACGTGACCATCAACAACCTGCTGCCGGGGCCGTTCGATACCGAACGCCTGCACGCTAACATGAAGGTTTCGGCCGAGAAGGCCGGAGTCAGCGTCGAGGAGTTCGCGGCCCAACGCGCCGCCGGCAACCCCGCCGGCCGGTTCGGCGACCCGGCGGAGTTCGGCCACGCTTGCGCCTTCCTGTGCTCGGCGCGGAGCGGATTCATCACCGGCCAGAACCTGCTGCTCGATGGCGGCGCTTTCCCAGGGACGCTCTAGAGACTGTGCAAGAACCGTTTAGGCGCCGCCGCGAAAGACCGGGTCCCACACGCAATCGATAGACAGTTCAAGGCCGACGGATGCCGCTCTTGAGGTAACGATGGCAGCGTCATAGACTTTGCTGACGATTGGGCCAAGTGGACCAGCCGGGGCGGGCCAGACGCGTGCGGGAATCACTGTTCTATCTGAAGCGCAAGCCCGGGATGAGCATCCAGGCGAGCATCCGCGAGATGCTGGTCTCGGCGATCCTGGCCCGGCAACTCGCGCCGACGCAGCCGCTTCCCTCCTCCCGGGAGCTGGCGCGGCGGCTGGGCGTGTCGCGCAACACGGTGGTGCTCGCCTATCAGGGGCTGGTCGACGACGGTTTCATCGAAGCGCGCCAGCGCAGTGGCTATTTCGTCAATCCGGAGATCCTCGAGAGCCCGCCGGCGCGCCGGGCGCCGGCGGAGCCAGACGCCGCCGACGGGCCCGACTGGGAGAGCATGCTGCGGATGCACCCGGGACGCCAGCCGAACATCGAAAAGCCGGACGACTGGCAGTCCTATCCCTATCCCTTCGTCTATGGGCAGATCGACCCCGGTCTGTTTCCGATCGCCGCCTGGCGCGACTGCACGCGCCAGGCGCTGGGGCTCAAGGGCATCGGCCAATGGACGGCGGACCGACTGCATCTGGACGATCCGGAACTGGTGCAGCAGATCCGCACGCGCGTGCTGCCGCGCCGCGGCATCTGGGTCTCCGCGGACGAGATCCTGATCACGCTGGGCGCGCAGAACGCCCTCTACCTGTTGGCCAGCCTGTTCATCACGCCGGACACCACCGTCGCGATGGAGGAGCCCGGCTATCCCGACGTGCGCAACATCTTCGCCCTCAAGACCGGCCGCATCCGCCCGATCCCGGTCGATTCCGGCGGGCTTCCCGTGGATGATCGGCTTGACGGCTGCGATTTCGTCTATGTCACCCCGAGCCATCAGTTCCCGACCACGGTGACGATGCCCGCGGCGCGCCGTGAAGCCCTGTTGGCCCGCGCCAGCGAGTCGCGCTTCGTCGTCATCGAGGACGACTACGAGTTCGAGACCAACTACATCGGCAATCCGACGCCGGCCCTCAAATCGATGGATCGCGACGGTCGTGTCGTCTATGTCGGCAGCCTTTCGAAGACGCTGTTTCCCGGCTTGCGGCTCGGCTATCTGGTGGGTGCGAAACCGCTGATCGAAGAGGCAAGGGCGTTGCGCCGCCTGATGATGCGCCACGCGCCGAACAACAACCAGCGAACCACCGCTCTGTTCCTTTCACTCGGCCATCACGACGCGCTGGTGCGCCGACTGCACCGGATCTACCGGGCACGCTGGCGCGCGATGGACGACGCGCTTTCGCGGCATCTCCCGGAGTCCGCCCGCGCTCCCGGATTCGGCGGCACCAGCGTCTGGGTGCGCGGCCCGGCCAGGCTCGACAGCGCGGCGCTGGCGCGCGCGGCGCTGGAGGAGGGCATCGTCATCGAGCCCGGCCATGTGCATTTCATGACCGCGCCGCAACCGCGCCGGTTCTTCCGGCTCGGCTTTTCGGCGATCCCGGAGGAACGCATCGAACCCGGCGTGCGGCTGCTGTCCGATCTGATCCACAGCACCAAAGCGGCGCGGGTTTGAGGGGGCAGCGGCAGCCGCCGCGACTGGCACCGTCGATTGCCACCAACTGGCCCTTTGACCGGCGGCATGGGGGGCCCTAAAACAAGGCGGTACGCAGCGGCCTGCCCGCGCGACAGGGAGGAAACGGCGATGCCCGCGATTTTGCGCGATCCGCCGTTTTCATCGAGGATTTTTCCGTCCGACGCCGCCCGCCGCGGCGGCTGCCGGCCGGCTCATCGCACGTGCGGCGGCCCCGAGCTGGGCCGCATCAGGAGGAGTTCGAGATGACCAAGATGACCACCGAGGAAGCGTTCGTCAAAGTGCTGCAGCGGCACGGGATCGAGCATGCGTTCGGGATCATCGGCTCGGCAATGATGCCGGTGTCCGATCTGTTCCCGAAGGCCGGAATCACGTTCTGGGATTGCGCCCATGAATGCAACGCCGGCATGATGGCGGACGGCTTTACCCGGGCCAGCGGCAAGATGAGCATGCTGATCGCGCAGAACGGGCCCGGAATCACCAACTTCGTCACCCCGGTCAAGACGGCCTACTGGAACCACACGCCCTTGCTCCTGGTGACGCCGCAGGCCGCCAACAAGACGATCGGCCAGGGCGGTTTCCAGGAAATCCCGCAGATGTCGCTGTTCGAGGACATGGTCTGTTACCAGGAAGAGGTGCGCGACCCGTCCCGGATCGCCGAGGTACTGAACCGGGTGATCGAGCAGGCCTGGCGCGGCAGCGCGCCGGCGCAGATCAACGTGCCGCGCGACTTCTGGACCCAGATCGTCGATATCGAGATCCCCGAAACCGTCAGGCTCGAACGCCCGGCCGGCGGCGAGCAGGCGATCGCCGAGGCGGCGAAGCTGCTGTCGGATGCGAAATTTCCGGTGATCCTGAACGGCGCCGGCGTCGTGCTCTCGGGCGGTATCCCGGCATCCGCGAAGCTTGCAGAGAAGCTCGGCGCGCCGGTCTGCTGTGGCTATCAGCACAACGACGCGTTCCCGGGTTCGCACCCGCTCTCGGTCGGCCCGCTCGGCTATAACGGCTCAAAGGCGGCGATGGAACTGATCGCTAAGGCCGATGTGGTGCTGTGCCTGGGGACCCGGCTCAACCCGTTCTCGACCCTGCCCGGCTACGGCATCGATTACTGGCCCAAGGACGCCAAGGTGATCCAGGTCGATGTCAACGCGGATCGCATCGGGCTGACCAAGAAGGTCACCGTCGCCGTCCAGGGCGACGCCAGGCTGGTCGCCGAGCGCCTGCTCGCGAAACTCGCCGCCAATGCGGGCAATGCCGGCCGCGACGAGCGCGAGGCGCTGATCCATCAGACGCGTTCCGCCTGGCAGCAGCAGCTCGCCTCGATGGACCATGAGGACGACGATCCGGGCACGACGTGGAACGAGCGCGCACGCGACCGCGAGCCGGAGAAGATGTCGCCGCGCATGGCTTGGCGGGCGATCCAGTCGGCGCTGCCGAAGGAC
Source organism: Rhodospirillales bacterium (assembly GCA_020356105.1). GTDB lineage: Bacteria > Pseudomonadota > Alphaproteobacteria > UBA8366 > JADFVY01. Next base: position 3,644,135 of record CP070634.1, read on the forward strand.
TTCATCATGTCGTCGGACATCGGCAACAACTGCGCGATCGGCAACGCCTACCCGACTTTCGAGCATGGGCGCCGCTATCTCGCACCGGGCCTTTTCGGGCCCTGCGGCTATGGCTTCCCGTCGATCCTGGGCGCCAAGATCGCGTGCCCGGACCTGCCGGTCATCGGTTTTGCTGGGGACGGCGCCTTCGGCATCTCGATGAACGAGATGACCGCCTGCGGCCGCGACGAGTGGCCGGCGATCACCATGGTGATCTTCCGCAACTACCAATGGGGCGCCGAAAAGCGGAACACGACGCTGTGGTATGCCGACAACTTCGTCGGCACCGAGCTCGACCTCGACGTCGAATACGCGAAGATCGCCGAGGCCTGCGGCGTCAGGGGCGTTCAGGTCGCAACGATGGAGCAGCTGACCGAAGAGTTGAAGAAGGCCATCGATGCGCAGATGAAGAACAAGGAGACGGTCTTCATCGAGGCGTTGATCAACCAGGAGTTGGGCGAGCCGTTCCGCCGCGACGCCATGAAGGCGCCGACCGTCGTTGCGGGAATCGATCCGGCCGACATGCGGCCGCAGCAGGCCGGGTAAGGCGATTTATTGCGATCGTTTCGGCTGCGATGCGGTTGACGCGCCTGTCCGCACGCTCGACAAACTCAGGTGCGTCACGGTAGCCTGAACCGCATCGGAACCGGCGGGCCGGCGCGGTCTTGGCTTGGCGGTGCGTGCGGCGGCAGGGCAGGGCAGAACGATGCGATTGACCGATCATGAAGAGGCGATGCTCGCCGGCGGATTCGGCGAGCCGCGCCGCCGCGCGCTGGAGCAGCAAATTCAGGTCGGGCAGTTCTTCGATGCCGAGGATTTCGTCGAGATCAGCCAGGTCCACCTGATGGCGGATACCGAATCTCTGGGCGAGGCGGGCGTCGCCTGGCTCGAGGAGATCGCCACCTTTCCGGAGGCGGAGCGCCGCGTTCGCGTGCCGACGGTCACCGATCCGCGGGGCATCGATTTCGACGCCTACCGGCGGCTCAACCAGCTCGAGTCCTGGGCGGTTCTCGAGCAGCGCGCCATCGATGCGTTCGTGGCGATGGGCGTGCTGATGACCGATACCTGCATCAACTACCAGACGATCATTCCGCCGGCCTATCGCGAGCACATCGCCTTCGGCGACACCGGATCGACCATCTACGCCAACAGCGTGCTCGGTGCGCGCAGCAATTTCGAGGGCGGCCCGGCGGCGCTGGCGGCGGCGCTGACCGGCCGGACGCCGCGTTACGGCTGCCATCTGGAGGAGGGGCGTCGCGGCACGCACCGGTTCGTCGTCAAGGACCGGCCGCGCAGTTTGAGCGACTGGGGGGCGCTGGGCGGCGTCGTCGGCCGCGCGACGGGATCCTACTGGACGGTGCCGGTGCTCGAGGGTATCGACGGCACGCCGACCTCGGACGAGCTCAAGCATTTCGGCGCCGCGCTGGCCAGCTACGGCTCGGTGCCGCTGTTCCACATGATCGGCGTGACGCCCGAGGCGCAGGATCTGGGTGACGTCTTCGCCGGCAAGGTGCCGGACCCGATCACGCTGACGCGTGCCGATATGGACGCCTTCTATGACGGCTTCGGGCTGCATGAGGACGGCGTCGATGTCGTCGTCTTCGCGGCACCGCAACAATCGCTGGTCGAGATGCAACGGATCGCCCGGCTGCTGGAAGGGCGCACCGTCCAAGCCGGCACGACCCTGATCGCCGCCACCTCGCCCGAGATCAAGTCGGCCTGCGACCGCATGGGCCTCACCGCGACCATCGAGGCGGCGGGCGGCATCGTCCTCCAGGGGGTCTGCTTCTATCAGATGTATGCGCGCGAGACCGGGGAGGCGAATGGATGGAAGCGGCTGCTGACGAACTCGGCGAAGCTGGTCAACATCATCGCGGGTTACGGCTACGAGCCCGTGCTGGCGCCGATGGAAAGTTGCATCGAGGCGGCCTGTGCCGGCCGGATGGCGAAATGAGCGATCGCATCATTAGAGGCCATGTCGGCATTGGCGCCGCGGTCACCGGCACCGCGCTGGTGGCCCGGGACGATTTCAGCGCCCGCTACGATCTCGACCGCATCGCCGGCGTCTTCTCGCGCCCGGCGCACAAGCTGTGCGGCGAGTCTTACGTCGGCAAGATCCTGGTCCTGAATACCGCCAAGGGCGGCGTCGCCACGGCGTGGATGCTGCATGAAATGCGGGCGCGCGGGATGGCTCCGGCGGCGCTGCTGCTGAACGCGGCAAACCCGATCATGGCGCAGGGCGCGGCGCTGGCCGGGTTGCCCTTTGTGGACCGCTTCGAGACCGACATCACTGCGGCGATCCGGACCGGCGACGAGGTCGCAGTCGATCCGGCGGCAGGCACCGTCACCATCCTGGCCTGACCGCGCGGTGCCGTTGGAGGAGAGGCGATGCTGAGCAGATTGCCCTTCGAGTTTCCCGCCTATCTCGGCGATCTTGCCGCGACGCTGGCGCCGGTGCCGATGGCGGTGGCCGGGGCCGGTCATCCGCTGGTTATGGACAGCGCCCGGCGTGCCGCAGAAGCCGGATTCATCGACCCGATCCTGGTCGGCGACGCCGATGCCATCGCGGCCCTGGCCACCGATGTCGGATGGCACCTCGCCGCGATCCGGGTGGTTCCGGCAAGCGACGAGCGGCGCGCCTGCGAGACGGCGGCCGCGTTGGCCCGTGGCGGTGAGGTGGCGGCGATCATGAAGGGGCATGTCCATACGGACGCGCTGATGCGGGCCCTCTTGGCGCGCGACGCCGGGCTGCGCACCGACCGCCGGGTCAGCCACATCTTCCACATGACCGTGCCGGGGCGCGACCGCGTGCTGCACATCACCGACGCCGCGGTCAACATCCGGCCGGAGGTCGACGCCAAGCTCGACATCGTGCGCAACGCAGTCGATCTCGCTCATCGCCTGGGCCTCGCCGCGCCCAGGGTGGCGCTGCTGTCCGGGGCCGAGACCGTCAATCCGTCGATGCCATCCAGCGTCGAGGCGGCCGAGGTGGTGCGCGCCGCCGCCAATGGCGGCGTCTCCGGCGCCGTCGTCGACGGTCCGTTCGGCTTCGACAACGCGGTCTCGCCGGAGGCGGCGCGGCTCAAGGGGATCGACAGCCCGGTCGCCGGGGCCGCCGATATCCTGGTGGTGCCGAATCTCGAGGCCGGCAACTTCCTGTTCAAGCAGATGGTCTATTTCATGAGCGCGACGGCGGCCGGCATCGTCATGGGCGCGAAGGTGCCCGTCGTGCTGACCTCGCGCGCCGATCCGCCGGAAGCGCGGCTGGCCGCCGCCGCGATCGCGGCAATCGTGGCCCGGCATTGAGTCGGCGGCGGACCGCCCCATGAGCCGTCTTTAGCGATTCTTAACCGGTTCCTGCGCATCCTTGGCGCTTGGCTTGATCCGCCCGATGGGGCGCAGCTGGGAATGCCAAAGAGATGCGCAAGATACTGATCATCAATCTTTTTCTGCCCGCCATCTTACTTACCGGGGGTCCGGCGCGCGCCGACGGATTCGCCATTGGCGCAGGTATCAGCACGATGGGTTACGGTATCCATGCCGCAACCGAGGTGAACAGCTTTCTGGCCCTGCGCGTGAACGGGAATTTCGGCGATTTCACGATTCCGGATTATGGGCTGCTGAGCAGCAGCCTCGGCGGCCTCGACTACGACATTGATGCCAGGATGAAGTCGATCGGCTTGCTCGCGGACCTGCACCCGCTGGGGCTGTCGCCGATCGGCGGCGGCTTCGTTTTGACCGGCGGTGTCTTCTATAATCAGAACGAGTTCGATTTTAGCGCTGTTTCGGGGGCGGGCGATACGATCGGCGGCGTTCCGATCCCCGCGGGAACGTCGGTGATCGCGAACATGACGTTCGACAGGGAATTCGCCCCTTATGCCGGGCTCGGTTACGACGGCACGTTCCAGGGTGCGCTGCCGATCAGCTTCTTTCTTACGGCAGGCGTGCTGTTCCAGGGCGGTCCCAGTGTCGCGCTGACCGAGTCGAGCGGGACCGTTCCCCAGGCGAACTTGGATGCCGAGGCCCGCCAGATCGAAGAAGACGCTCAGGATTTCGAGTATTACCCGGTCGTCGCGATCGGCCTGACGATCAGTTTCTGAACGGGAGCGCTCGACGTTTGCAGGGCGGCCGCCGCGCCGCCCTTTTTGTTGCGTTGCGCCAAACTCGCTGCGGCAACGCGCTTGAGCCGGCCGGCGCTCTTCCTGTGCATGGTTGCGTGGAATGTTCTGGGCGGAAATGAGAGGAAAATGGCACTCCCCGCGGCATTTCGACATTCATTGTGCGCTGCAGCAAATAGCCCTTGACAGTACCAGTCATGAAGCGTACATCAATCGAAATGCTGCAATGCAGCAAAGAACGGCGCAGGCCGCGTTGCGGCGCGATAGAGACAGTCATTTGGCGACAGGTTCGCCAACACGAAACAAGAGGACATCGGTTCATGAGCACCCAGACCAAGACCCCGAAGGCTGCGGCGAAGACCGTCGAGAAAGCGACGGCTGCGCCGACCAGCGCTCCCGTCGAGGCGACCGTCGAGGCCGTGACGGAGCAGGTTGAAAAGCAGGTTGAAAAGGCCGCTGCTGTGGCGGCACAGGGCTACGGCGACTTTGCCGTACTGCAAAAGGAAGCATTCGACGCGCTGGTGCGGTCGGGTGAAATCCTGACCAAGGGCGCGGAGGCGCTCGGCAAGGAGTATCTCGCCTTCGCGCAGGAAGCCGCCGAGGCAAACAACCAGGCCGCCAAGGCCCTGATGGGGGCGAAATCCGTGACGGAATTCGTCCAACTGCAGAGCGACTACTTCCGGATCAGCCTCGACAAGTCGGTCGACGAGGGCACCAAGCTTTCGGAAATGTCGATGAAGATCGCCACCGAGGCGTTCGAGCCGCTGCAGAAGCAGATGACGGCTGCCGTCGAGGCAGGCATAAAGCCTCTGTCGGTCTGACGATTTAGCGCGGTCTTCAGGATCGCGGAACGCGGCCCGGCCTCGTGCCGGGCCGTTTCTATTTGGTGCTTGCGCATCTATTTGCGGCAGTCGAATACCAGCGTCCTGTTGATGCGCCAGATCCGGCGATAATGAGCCGACAGCATGTTGCTCCGGACCTGCCGTACGGCGAAACCCGCACTTCGGAGACGGTCGCCGTAATCTGCGCCGCAGATTCGGACGTGATAGGGATGACCGAACGCCGCGTTCCGGCCGGCAGCGGTATCGATCGTCGGGTCCTCGAAAGTCGCGGCGCGCGTGAGGTCGAGCGGCACCATGATCGCTGCCCGGCCGCCGCGGGCCAGAACCCGGTGCAGCTCGGCCATGGCGGCCCGATCGTCGGCAACGTGTTCGAGGACGTGACTGCAGATCACCGTGTCGAATGCGCCGGACGGGAACGGCAGGGCCGCCAGGTCGGCGGCCCGGTCGGCGGTCGGATCAAACAGGTCGACCGAGACGTAGCGGATCGCGCGATTGGCCGCAAGCGCATCGCGGATGGCGGGCTCGGGGGCCACATGGAGTACCCTGGCCCGTCGGCGCAACAGCTTGTAGTCGTCACGCAACAGCAGCCAGAGAAAGCGGTGCCGTTCCAGCGATCCGCAGCCGGGGCAGCGCGCATTGCGCCGCCCGTTCAACCCGAAGGGCAGGAATTTGCGGAATCGGCCGTCGCAGACGGGGCAGTGCAGGGTGCCGCCGCGCGCCGGCGAGAGAACCGTTCCTCCCTCCGATCGGGCCCGGCCGTAGACGGCCTCGGCCGGTACATTCAGACGCTGCACCGCGGCAAGGCGCCGGTTCAGGTCGTCCAGCATCCGCGTTTCCTTTCAGCCGCCCCTTTTCTGATCGCCATAGAATCCAATATAATTGCCGTTACCTCGCAGTGTAACGTGGACAGGCACCAGTCAGCATAAGCCATGGCCAACAAGGATCGGGACAACGGCAACGGAACCGGAACGGGTATCGTCGTCAAGGCCAAGCCAAAGACGAAGAAACCGTCGATGTACAAGGTTCTTCTGCTCAATGACGACTACACCCCGATGGAGTTCGTCGTTCATATCCTTGAAAGGTTTTTCGGTAAGAGTAGCGAAGAGGCGACCCGCATCATGCTGCACGTGCATCGCCGGGGTGTCGGGGTCTGCGGCGTCTACACATACGAGATCGCTGAAACCAAGGTGAAGCAGGTAATGGATTTTTCCCAACGTCACCAGCACCCGCTTCAGTGCACGCTTGAGAAGGAATGACCGCCGTGCCATCGCGTAATCTTGAGGACACCATCCACCGCGCCATGGATTTCGCCACCGAGCGGCGGCACGAGTTCGTCACGCTCGAGCATCTGCTGCTCTCCCTGGCCGAGGATCAGGACGCGGTCGCGGTCTTGCGGGCCTGCGATGTCGATCTCGACAAGCTGCGTGAAGATCTCTGCAATTACCTGGACAACGATCTGGATTATCTGATCAGCGACAGCATGTCGGATCCGCGTCCGACCGAGGGCTTCAACCGGGCCCTGCAGCGCGCCATGATCCACGTCCAGTCGTCCGGCCGCGAAGAGGTCACCGGGGCCAACGTGCTGGTGGCGATCTTCTCCGAGCGTGAAAGCCACGCCGTCTATTTCCTGCAGGAGCAGGACATGACCCGGTTCGACGCGGTAAATTATATAAGCCACGGGATCGCGAAGGTGGCAGGTCTCAGCGAGACGCGCGGTGTTGAGGGCGCGGACGAGGAGGCCAGCAACGAGCGAGTGAATCGCAAGGGCACCGAGGCGCTAGACGCGTATTGCGTCGATCTGAACCGGAAGGCCGCGAAGGGTCGGATCGACCCGCTGATCGGCCGCCAGGACGAAGTGGAGCGGACCATCCAGGTGCTGTGCCGCCGCCAGAAGAACAATCCCCTCTATGTCGGCGATCCGGGAGTCGGCAAGACAGCGATCGCCGAGGGCCTGGCCCGCCGCATTGTCAATGGCGAGGTTCCGGACGTCCTCAAGAAGGCAACGATCTTCGCCCTGGACATGGGCGCCCTGCTTGCCGGCACCCGCTATCGGGGCGATTTCGAAGAGCGCCTCAAGGAGGTCCTGCGCGAGCTGGACGAGATGGAGGGCGCGATCCTGTTCATCGACGAGATCCACACGGTCATCGGGGCCGGCGCGACGAGCGGCGGGGCGATGGATGCCTCCAACCTGCTGAAACCTGCGCTGGCCAGCGGCACGCTGCGGTGCGTCGGCTCAACCACTTACAAGGAATTCCGCAACCATTTCGAGAAGGACCGGGCGCTGGTGCGGCGGTTCCAGAAGATCGATGTGGCGGAGCCGACGGTCGAGGATTCGGTCAAGATCCTTAAGGGCCTGAAGCCATATTATGAGAAGCACCACAAAGTGCGATACACGGCCGAGGCGATCCGCGCCTCGGTCGAGCTGTCCGCCCGCTACATCCACGACCGGAAGCTTCCGGACAAGGCCATCGACGTGATCGACGAGGTCGGCGCGGCGCAGATGCTGCTGCCCGAATCGCGGCGCAAGAAGACGATTTCGGTCAAGGATGTCGAGGCGGTGGTCGCGAAGATCGCGCGCATTCCGCCGAAATCGGTGTCCAAGGACGACACCAAGGCGCTGCAGAAGCTGGAGCGCGACCTGAAGACCGTCGTGTTCGGCCAGGACAAGGCGATCTCCGCGCTGTCGAGCGCGATCAAGCTGGCCCGCGCCGGTCTGCGCGAGCCCGAGAAGCCGATCGGCTGCTATCTGTTCTCGGGCCCGACCGGCGTCGGCAAGACCGAGGTCTCGCGGCAGCTCGCCCACATCATGGGCATCGAGCTGCATCGATTCGACATGTCGGAATACATGGAGCGCCACAGCGTCAGCCGGCTGATCGGCGCGCCGCCGGGCTATGTCGGTTTCGACCAGGGCGGGCTGCTCACCGATGCGATCGATCAGCACCCGCATGCGGTACTGCTGCTCGACGAGATCGAGAAGGCGCATCCGGATCTGTTCAACATCCTCCTGCAGGTGATGGACCACGGCAAGCTGACCGACAACAACGGCAAGACCGTCGATTTCCGCAACGTGATCCTAATCATGACGACAAATGCCGGGGCAGCTGACCTCGCCAAGCCGGCCATCGGGTTCGGGCGCGAAAAGCGGGTCGGGGACGATGAGGACGCGATCAACCGGATGTTCACGCCCGAGTTCCGCAATCGCCTTGATGCAATCATCGGCTTCGTTGCACTTGAGCCCGAGATCGTAACCCGGGTCGTGGACAAGTTCGTGATGGAGCTCGAAGGACAGCTCGCCGACCGCAACGTGACCATCGAGCTCAGCGACGATGCCCGCAACTGGCTGGCCGAACGGGGCTATGATCCGGCCTTCGGGGCACGTCCGCTCGGCCGCGTCATCCAGGAGAACATCAAGAAGCCGCTGGCCGAGGAGCTGCTGTTCGGCAAGCTTGCCAAGGGCGGGCTCGTGCGGGTCGAACTCAAGGACGGCAAGCTCGTGTTCAGCTATCCGCCGGCCGAAACCGGCAAGTCCAAGGTGCCGGTCCCGGTCGAGAGCTGAGCGCCGCAGGGTGCGGCCGACCGGCCGCGCCTCGGGCCCCGATCCCCAACGATCGAAAAAAAGGCCGTCGCGAGCATTCGCGACGGCCTCTGTCTATGCGCCCCGGGGGCTTGGCGGGGAGAGCGCCGCCGCCCGTCGATCCGCAGGGCCGGATCAGGGCAGGAGAGACAGCAGGGTAAGCGTGCCGAAACACAGCATGGAAGCGGCCATGAAGGCAAAATATGCGGTGATCGTCCGTTGAACGACACTCATTCGTCTCACCGACCGGTTTTGGGGCCAATACCGGGCCGAGGCAATTTCGCTCATGTACTTCATCGTTACCGCTCTCATGCAGTCGATTGCGACGATCTCATGATCACCGGGAAAAAAGGCCGATCCGTGGCGGCAAGCGGGCTATTACGGGGAGAATGACGGTTTGGTCCGGTCGCGGGAGCCGCGCCGGTACCGCCGAGCTCGGGTCAGCCGACCACGGGCTAGCCCGGATCGGCGCGACGATAGGGCGCCGCTTCGGTCATCATCGCCTTGTCGTGGACGATCTGGCGGGCCTCGCGCCGAACGAAATCCCGGATCGGCTCGCGCAGGCCCGGATCGGCAATCCAGTGGGCGCTGAAGGTGTCGACCGGCAGGTAGCCGCGCTGGACCTTGTGCGGTCCCTGTGTGCCGGCCTCGACCCGACCGAGGCCGTTCTCGATGGCGAAGTCGATGGCGCGATAGTAGCAGGCCTCGAAATGCAGGAACCGATAGTCGCCGATGGCGCCCCAGTTGCGCCCATACAGCGCATCGGACCCGCGCAGGTTGAGGGCGCCCGCGATCGGCGCTCCGTCCTGTTCGGCCATGACCAGGATAACGCGGTCGCCGAGCCGCTCCGTTAGAAGTTCGAAGAATTCCCGATTGAGATACGGATAGCCCCATTTGCGGTCGTAGGTGTTGACGTAGAAACGGTGGAAGTCGTCCCAATGCCGCGCCTTGATATCGGCTCCGACCAGGATCGGCGTCCGGATGCCGGCCTCTGCGACCTGGCGCCGCTCCTTGACGATCATCTTGCGCTTGCGGCTCATCAGTGCGGCAAGAAACTCGTCGAAGCTTGCGTAGCCGGGATTGTGCCAGTGGTACTGCATGCCGCGACGGACTAGCCATCCCTGCTGCTCAAGCGTGCGGACCTGCGATTCCTCGGCGAAGGTCATGTGCACCGAACTCAGCCGATGGCGCTGTGCAAGTTCCACCATGGCGGTGGCCAGCGCCGCTTCGGCGTGGAGCGCCGCAACCCCCGGGCGGCCGAGCAGTCGTCGGCCGGGTACCGGCGTGAACGGCACGGCGCATTGCAGCTTCGGATAGTAACGGCCGCCGGCCCGTTCGTATGCGTCGGCCCAGCCCCAGTCGAAGACATACTCGCCCTGGCTGTGCCCCTTCACATAAAGGGGTGCGACGCCGAGAAGGCTGGCCTCCGGCCCTTCCACCGCCAGGTGCTGGGGCAGCCAGCCCGTCTCTGCCGAAACGCATCCCGTGTCCTCCAGCGCGCTGAGGAAATCATAAGATACGAACGGATCGCCATGGCCGGCGCACGCGTCCCATGCCGCTGCCTGGATCTCGGCGATACGCTGTGCCACCCTAACGGTGAAATGTTCGCTTCCGTCAGCCATCTTTGCGTCCATTCGCTACACAGGATAGGCCGTCGCGCGGTGCCGGCAAGGGTCCAGCGGCGCTTGGCGGCGAGCCGACTTGACATCGGGGACGGTGGCTGCCGATCATCCCGCGCGGGAGCGCGGCATGATCCGGAGGGGATGGCTTATGAAATCGGAACTGGTGCGGTTCGGAGAGGCCGGTGAGTGATCCCGATTCGCAAGGCAGCTCGCCCTATCGCGCCATCGTCAGCGACGATACCGCGATGGCGCGCAAGCAGTTCGCGGCGGCGGCGGATCGCAATGCCGGGCCGATTCTCGATGTCCTGCGCGATATCATCCCGACGGGTGGCCGGGCTCTGGAGATTGCAAGCGGCACGGGGCAGCATGTCGTCGCCTTCGCCGCGGCCTTTCCCGAAATTGACTGGCAGCCAAGTGATCCGGGCGCCGAGGCGCGGGACAGTATCAGCGCCTGGATTGCCGATGCCGGCCGGCGCAACGTCCTGCCGCCGCTCGATATCGACGTGACACGTGCCGGTTGGGCGACATCGGCGCATGGGCCCTACGACCTGATCGTGTGCATCAACATGATCCATATCGCTCCCTGGGAGGCCTGTGTCGGCCTGATGCGGGGTGCGGGAACGCTCCTCGTTCCCGACGGTCTGCTCTACATGTACGGACCCTACCGGCGCGACGGCGTTCACACAGCGCCAAGCAACGCGGCCTTCGATCGGTCGTTGCGCCTTCGAGACCCCGATTGGGGCGTGCGCGATTTGGCGAAGGTTTCAAAGGCGGCCGCCCGCAATGGCCTGTCGCAAGAGGCCGTCGTGCCGATGCCGGCCAATAATCTCTCTCTGGTATTCCGCAGGATCGTCGCCTAGGCGGCCGCCCTCGGATTACGGCCCCGGCGGCGCACCGGTGCTTCGCGCGGCGTCCCGCAGTAATGTGCGAACGGCGCGACGGTTTCGGTCGTCGAGCCATTTCTCGAAGGTGATGTGCAGCCAGCCAACAGCCAGGTAGGCGAGCGAGACCGCCAGCATCTTCGAGCCGGACAGCAGGATCGTCGGCGGAATTCCGGCGATCGCGGCCCATGCGACGGTGCCTGCCAGCGCCGCGATGATCGCAAGACCGAGGAAGGCGAATCCCGACGTCAGATACGCATAGTACATGACCGCAAGGGTGGGCCGCAGCCTGTAGCGTCCGCTGATCGCAACGCCGCCGTCCTCACGCGCCGCGATGTGACCGGAGAAATAATAGGAACCGGGCCCGATCGGCCAGATCGGAGCACGCGTGCGGTGCTTCAGGGTCACCCGGCCATCGCGCACCCGCCCCACGAACGGCCGGTTGAACCACAGCCTGGGCAGGGTCAGCAGAAGCGGCAGGCCGTTATCTGCGATCGCCTCGACGGCGGCGACAAATTCCGCACGGGTCGCAGGTCCGACAAATCGCCAGGCCTCTTCGCGGAAGAAGCGCCGACGCTGCCATTCGAGGATCCCGCGCAGCGGCCAGGGAAGGTGTTCAATCATCCCCCGTTTGTGCGCCGCCACCGGTTGCGGATCGGTAAACGAACGCAAAGGCGTCCAGCCGTCCGGCACGCAACCGGCCCTCAATCGACGATATGGCGCGGCTCAGGCCGGCGCCGTCACCCGGAAATAGGTGTCGGCGATGCAGTCGTGGAGTTCGCCCATCATGATCTGCAAATCGTCGATGAACCGGTTGAGATTGCGCTGCTCCAGCGTCTCGAGATCCGCGTCGGATACGGCCCGGCGCAAGCGCCGGATGATGCCGATTGCCTTCTGCTTACGCGGCAGCCGCGCGAGGCAGCGTTCAATTTCGCCGAGGCAGTGGAAGATGGCGCGCGGGAAATCTTCATCCTTCAAAAGATACTCGAGCACATAGATGCGCCGGACCGACTGGTCCACATGCTGCCGGTACATCTGGTACCCGGACAGCGATTTCAGGACACTCACCCACTGGATCGTCTCGAACGGCCGCAGCCCGCCGCCCTGGTCCGACAGGAGGTCGGCCGAGCGGACGTCGATGATCCGGCTGGTCATGTCCGCGCGTTCCAGATTGCGACCCATGCGAAGGAAATCGAAGCCGATATCCTGGCTCATCGTGCCGGCGAGCAGCCCGGTGATGGTCTGCGCCCCGTTTATGATCGACCGGAGATACTGGTCGCGATCGGGGAGCAGCTCGCCCTTCTTGAGCTGGCGCGCGGCGAGCGCATGCAGGCCGCTGATCTGTTCCCATGCTTCGCGCGGCATGATGTCCCGCATTGTCCGCGCATTTTCCCGCGCGCTGCGCAGGCTGCCGATGATCGATGCCGAATTGCGCTCGTCGCTCACCAGGAAGGCGACGACATTCTTTTCGCTGGGCGCGCGATAGAGCTTGCGAAACATGCGCGCGCTGCCCGTAATCGCGATCAGCGGCTCCCACCCGGTGCGGGCCCGGGCCGGCAGGTCGAGCTGCAAATGGCCGTTGACGCTGACCATGCGGGCGGTGTTCTCGGCCCGTTCGATGTAGCGAGCCAGCCAGTACAGGTTTTCCGCAACACGTGAAAGCATTACGCGTCCCCCGTCTCGTCCACGATCCAGGTGTCTTTGCTGCCGCCGCCCTGCGAGGAGTTGACCACGGTCGATCCCTTGACCAGCGCGACGCGGGTCAGGCCGCCGGTCGTAACCGATATCTCCCTGCCGGACAGGATGAACGGCCGCAGGTCGACATGGCGCGGCTCGGCGTGGCTGTCGACCAGGGTCGGCACTGTCGAGAGCGTCAGCATCGGTTGGGCGATATACTCGCGCGGCTTGGCCATGATCTTGCGGGCGAACGATTCGCGTTCCTTGCGGCCGGCTTGCGGGCCGATCAACATGCCATAGCCGCCAGATTCGTTGGCCGGCTTGACCACCAGCTTCTCGAGGTTGGCGAGCGCGAATTTCCTGTCGTCCGGCTCCATGCAGCGGTAGGTGGGGACATTGGGAATGATCGCGTCCTGGTCGAGATAGTAGCGGATCATTTGCGGCACATATGCATAGACCACCTTGTCGTCGGCGACCCCGGCTCCCGGGGCGTTGACGAGCGTCACGGTGCCCTTCTTCCAGGCCCGCATCAGGCCGGGCACGCCGAGCATGGACTTGGGATTGAAGGCCTCCGGGTCCAGGAACAAATCGTCGATCCGGCGGTAGATGACGTGGACACGCTCGGCACCGTGCACCGTGCGCATGAACACCCGGTCCCTGTCGTCGACGAAGAGGTCCGAGCCCTGCACCAGCTCCGCCCCCATCTGCTGGGCGAGATAGGCGTGCTCGAAATAGGCGGAATTGTATATGCCGGGCGTCAGCACGACGACCTCGGGGCGCTTGACGGTCCGCGGCGCCACCGATATCAGCATCTCGAGCAGCTGTGAGGGGTAATCGTCGACCGGCAGGATGTTGTAGTTCTCGAACAGCCCCGGAAACACGCGCTTCATGACCTGCCGGTTCTCGAGCATGTAGGATACGCCCGACGGCACGCGCAGATTGTCTTCCAGCACGTAGAACGTGCCGTCCTTGTCGCGCACGAGATCTGAGCCACAGATATGGGCCCAGATACCGAGCGGCGGGTTGATCCCGACACATTGCGGCCGAAAATTCCTTGATTTCGCAATCACTTCCGCCGGAAACACCTTGTCCTTTACGATCTTCTGCTTGTGGTAGATGTCATCGATGAACAGGTTCAGCGCCCGCACGCGCTGGCGAAGGCCTTCCTCGATGCGGCTCCAATCGCTGGCGGCGATCACCCGCGGAATGATATCGAACGGCCAGGCCCGATCGATGCTGCCCCCTTCCTTCTGCGAGTAGACGGTGAAGGTGATGCCCATCGTCTGGATCGCGAGGTCGGCAGCCGCCTTGCGCTGGCGGATCGCCTCGTCGCTGAGCTTCGAGAGCCGGTTGCCCAGGGTCCTTGCCGCAGGGCGAAGACGTCCCCCCGGCGTGACCAACTCGTCGAAGACACCGGACGCCGGGTAATCCCGCCAGCGGATTGTCATGCCGTATTGCCTTCCCGAAAGATTGATTGCGATCGAGTCTATAGATATAGGTTTGTATTGCAATTTTCCGCAGTGCCCGCAATGACGAGATCGGGCGCGGCGGCGCGCCGGAGGGCTGGACAGTGACCTATTGCCTCGCCATTCAACTGGACAAGCACCTGGTTTTCGCAGCCGATTCGCGAACCAGCGCCGGCGTGGACAATGTTACCGTCTACAGCAAGATGCACAGGTTGCCGCTCGGCGAGGATCGGTTGTTCGTGATGCTGACCGCGGGCAACCTCGCGACCACGCAGGCGGTTCTGAGCCGTATCCAGCGTGACCTCGACAACCCCCACGCCGAGGAGAGCCTGCGCACGGCGGACTACCTGTTCGATGCGGCCCACTATATCGGCCGGATCAGTCGACACGTCCAGGCGGAGCATTCGGAAGCGTTTGTCGAGCACCAGGGCAATCTTGAGGCCAGCTTCATTCTGGGCGGGCAGATCCGCGGCCGGCCCCACAATATCTACCTGATCTATCCGCAGGGCAATTGCATCACGGCCTCGCCTAAGGCGCCATTCCTGCAAATCGGCGAGACCAAATACGGCAAGCCGATTCTCGATCGCGTCATCACGCCCGAGACATCGCTCGGCGACGCGATCCGCTGCGCGTTGATGTCGATCTCCTCGACCATGCGCAGCAATATTTCCGTCGGCCCGCCCGTCGAGGTCGCCGTGTACGAGCGCGATACCTTCGCCGTCGCGCGCCACATGATCCTCGACTACGATTCACGTCTGCTGCTGGACATGGAGGACAGCTGGAGCCAGGGGCTCAGGCGGGCCCTGTCGGAACTGCCCCGTTTCGAGTGGGAGGAAGAGTCGGGTCCGCGCGAGGTGCAGTCGCGATAATTTCCCTGACCAGCGCGAGCTTCTCGGCGACCGTCGCCGAGATTGCGAACGGGTAGGCGTCGGGCAGCCCCATGCTGCGATTGAGATCGTTGAGCGCGACCGTCAATTCGTGCCAGTCGGTCAGGGATTCCTGAAGCCAGGTCGTCGGATCGGCGGGCATCCCCCCGATCGCCCGGCCGCGGACGGAAAGATTCAGATCCTCGGCGGTTTCCAGCGTATCGACCATATGCAGGTAGTGGGCCCAGGTCTCGGCCCAGTCTTCCCATGGATGGGCGGCGGCGTAGGCGCTGATATGGCGCGCCGGCCATTTCTCGGGCGGCCCGTCCCGGTAATAGCCCGCGAGCGCTTCGTCGTAATCCGTTCGTTCGTCCCCGAACAGGGTGCGGAACGGCGCCAACCACGCGGTATCACGGACCAAAAGGTCCCAGTAGTAATGCGCGATCTCGTGACGAAAATGGCCAAGCAGCGTGCGGTATCCCTCATTCAGGTTCTCGCGCATCCGCTCGCGCGCACCGGGGTCCGCCTCCTCGATATTGATGGTGATGATCCCGTGCCGGTGCCCCGTCAGGATCCGGTGCTGGTCCCCCGCGGGATTCGAGAATTCGTCCGCCAGGGGCGCCGCATCGCGAAGAAATTCAAACGCCAGGCCCGCGTCGCCATCGACCGACTTGCCGAACACCGGGAGCCCGAGCGCGTCGAGGGTATAGACCAGCCGCCGCTTGGCGCGCTCGACGCGCAGCCAGAACCTACGGTTCTCCGGCACGCCGAGATCGGGAATCGTCCGGTTGAGGCGGCACGCATGGCAGAACGCATCATGGTCGTCGGCCGGGATCATCCAGTTGCAGACCTGTTCCGGCTCATAATTCCGGCATTTGCGGTAGCGTCCGCCCGAACCGCCGGTCGTCGCCGGGGACCACAGATCGTCAGCCTCATGCTGCAGGGTGACGATTCGGCGATGCTCGGGCAGATATCCGACTTCGCGCCCGCAGTGAACGCAGACCGTGTTCTCGAAATAGAGGCGGTTGCCGCAATGGCAATGAAACGTCTTCATCCGGCGTATTTCAATTCCAGGGCGTGATGTGCCGTTCAGGCAATACGGCAGAGCGGCACGGGCGTCAAACCTTCTTGATCCGTCATGCGCATCTGCCGGACCAGGCTCCGCGGCGGGATGTCGCCGACGACCGCGCTTGTCCTGCGATCCTCGGAGCGAGTCAGCTGTCCGACCCGATCAAATAATATAGATTTATATCAAAATATCGAGATATTATTTTCAAAATAAAAGAAAATGCTAATAAAATTATCAAATATATTTATTTTATTCTCCTTACATAAATTCTTTCAGTGCCATACACTTCACGTTGAGAAATTTTTAATAAATGAATTATTGGGCCCTTGGTCCGGACATCGGGGGATATCATGAGTCGCATTGGAAATCGCGGTGACCTCGGCCACGCTAGCTGGAAGAACGTGGCGGGCGTGCTGCTCATCAGTTGTCTTGCCGGGCTGGCGCCGGCGGTTGCCGCTGGCGGCCACTGGACGTTGGCGGCCGTCGATGGCACCGTCATGGTCTTCGCTCCCGGAGAAGACGACGCCGAGGCGAAACGGGGCTATCCGGTCGTCGTCGGCGCAACCGTGGTTACGGGAGACGATGGTACCGCCACTCTGGTGCGACGCGGTGACAGCATCACCATCTCGCCTAACAGCGAGGTGACAATCCCGGACACGTCGGGCCTCGGCCATCTCGGTGTCGTGCAGAGCCTGGGCAAGCTGCTGTTCCGCATGGAAACGCGCGACTCCTACAATTTTGAAGTCAGAACGCCGTTTCTCGCGGCAACCGTGAAGGGCACGGTGTTCACCGTGGAAGTGGCGCAGAACCAGGCGACCGTGTCTGTCGACGAGGGGATGGTCCGCGTCGTGCCCGCGCGCGGCGGGCGCAGTGACATGGTGCGTGCCGGATACCGGGCTTCGGTGACGGCGGCCCGCTCCAACGAGGTTGCGGTCGAGAACGTATCAGGCCGTGGCGGTTCGCCCGCGACCAGCGCCGGCGGGCGCGGCAAAGGCAACGCGGGCGGCGATCGCGGTTCTTCCGGCAACCGTGGCGGCAATTCGAAGGGCGTCGGCGCGAAGGGTGGCGGTCCGAACGGCGGCGGTCCGAACGGCGGTGGTTCCAATGCTGGCGGCGCCGGTGTTGGCGGCTCGCCGGGCGACGACTCGCAGGGCGACGACTCGCAGGACGACGACGCCCAGGACGATCAGCAATAGACAAGGGCAAGAATGCCACATCCCGAGGGAGTGGGTTGCGGCGCGAATCTGCCGGATTCCAGCATGTGCTGCGGGCGCGATGGTGCGCCCCGGGATCCGGCGGACGCGCCGCCCGGGCATGTGAAGAAAGGCCGCCCTACGGATTAAAGAGTGTTAATGCATGAAGAATCTCTAAAAAGAATTTAAAAATCGAAATAAAATCGAAATGTTTATTGTTACGAGAACATTAATATTCGCATAGACTTAAGTCGTATGAATTCTTTGACGGTTTGAATCCGCGCCAGGGTTCAGAGATCGGGGGACAAGATGCTGTATTCTGGACATCGCAGCTACCCGCTTCATACCCGCTGCATGACATGGGCGGTTGCAGTTTTGGTTTCGGGCCTGGTGGGATGCAAATCGGTGGCCGCGGCCAGCGCCGACTGGACGATGGCGGTCGTGAACGGCGCCGCCATAGTGCTTGGCCCCGGCGGCGCGGGGCAGGTGGCAAGGCCGGGGTCTCCGATCTTGGCCGGCACGACATTGGTGACCGGCGATGATGGGATGGTGACGCTGGCGCGCCGCGGCGACACGATCACGGTCTTTCCGAACAGCGAGATAACGATCGCGGATGAGTCGGCCGGTGAAGGGTCGGCGGTGACGCAAGGCTATGGTCGGCTGCAGTTCGAGCTGAACACCTTGGGGTCGCAGGATTTCCGGATCGAGACGCCTTATCTTGCCGCGAGCATGCAGGGGACGCTCTTCACCGTCGTGGTCTCGCGCGACGATGCATCGTTGTCCGTCTCGGACGGCGTTGCCCGCGTCGCCACACGCAGTGGCGCGCGCGCGTTGACGGTACAGCAGGGCTGGGCCGCGGTGGCGCGGATCGAAAGCGGCGTGGTCGAACTGGCCGTGGGCCGTACGGGCGACGGTGGCGAGCTTGTCGAAGCGAGCCAGCTGGCGCCCGCCAGCGCCGCCGCCACGCAGCCCTCGGCGGCCGGGCCGAGCCGGGGCAAGGCGGCCTCCGGCCAGTCGTCAGGCGGTGGATCTTCGGGCGACAGCTCATCGCGGGACGAGGGATCGGCCGGCAAGGACAATGGCAAGGACAATGGGCGCGACAATGGTAAGGACAACGGCCGCGACAATGGGCGCGACAATGGCCGGGATAACGGCCGGGACAATGGCAAGGGACGCGATAAATAGCGCCGTCGCCGCGACGGACCGCAGGGGTCGTGTGATGAAGACGGCGCGAGGTGAACCAGGATGTCAGGTGGCTGACCAAGAGGCGGTCGTGCAAACCGCGGATTGGAGCGCCTGAAAAAAACAACAAGGCGCGGGGCGAAAACCCGTTGCCAATCGCAGCAGGGGGGCGGCGGCGCCGTCGGTCGATACGGTATGGAGCACGGGACGAACAGACGCATGAGCGCAGATCCGACCACCACGAGAGGGTTGGGCCGCCTGCAGAGGCGTTGGGCTGTGCAGTTGGCGGCCCTCTTGCTGTCGGCGACGGTGTTCCTGATGGGCGGTTTTGATCCGCTGGAGCGTGCGCTCGTCGATCTGCGCTTCGAGCTGACCGGGCGCGATGCATCGGGCGAGCTCGTGATCGTGGCGATCGACCCCGAGAGCCTGCGGCAACTCAGCGTCTGGCCGTGGCCGAGGACGCATCATGCGGCCGTGGTCGACCGGCTGGTTGAGGCCGGTGCGGCCCGCATAGCTCTCGACATCGATTTCAGCTCGGCCTCGGACCCGGCGGCGGACGCCGCCCTTGCCGACGCCCTGGCCGGCGCACCGGGACGCGTTATTCTGCCCGTGTTTCGCCAGAACGTGGCGCCCGCGGACGGACGGAGCGAAGTCGTCCACACGGCGCCGCTGCCATCGCTGCGGCGTCATGCCCGTCTCGCATCGGTTAGCGCGGTCCCCGACGCCGACGGCCTCATCCGTCGCCATTCGATGAACGATTTCTGGCGTGAGCGGCTGGTGCCGACCATGCCGGGAGCGCTGACCGGCTGGACGTCCGCCTCGGCCGAGATATTCCACATCGATTACGGCATCCGTCCGGAATCGATCCCGATGGTCTCTTATGTCGACGTGATGCGGGGGCGTATCGATCCGAACCAGATCAGGGGCAAGGCGGTCATCGTCGGGGCGACCGCGGTGGAGCTGGGCGACGTGTATGCCGTGCCCCTGTACAAGGCGCTGCCAGGGCCTGTCGTGCAGGCCCTTGCCTACGAATCGCTGGTGCAGGAGCGGACCTTGTACCGCGTTGCCGAATGGGTCGTCCTGTTCGGCGCCGCGCTTGTCGCCATCGGATTCGGGCGCCGTTTTCAGGCGTGGTCGTGGCGCCGTGGCGCGATTGTCCTTCTGGCCTTCACTGTGTCGCTGTTTGCCCTGGCCCTCGGCGCCCAGGCGGTGTTTCCCGTGCTCCTTGAACTGACGCCGTGTGCGGCTGTCGCGATCATGCTTTACGGAACCGCCCTCGTTCGTCGAATCGACCGTCAGGAGCTCGTCCTGACCCTGCGCGGCAACCGGATGCGCCGTAACAACGCCTTGATGCGCAGCGTCGTGGAGAACAGTTCCGAAGCCATCCTGACGATATCGGACGGCCTGATCATCGAACTCGTGAATCCGGCGGCCGCGCGCATGTTCGGCGAGGAGGCAAGCGAACTGACGGGCAGGGAGCTGGACGTGATCCTTCCCGCCGTGAAGAATCGTGAAACTCTCGATGCCTGGCATGATAACGCCGAGCCGGGCATCGAGCTGCAGGCGATCGCGCGGGACGGCACCGGCTTCGAGATCGAGGCGATGGTCGA
Organism: Rhodospirillales bacterium; assembly: GCA_020356105.1. GTDB lineage: Bacteria > Pseudomonadota > Alphaproteobacteria > UBA8366 > JADFVY01. Next base: position 3,664,274 of record CP070634.1, read on the forward strand.
CAAGATGTCGCTCGACGGCACCTGCCATTACATCCTCGTTGCGCGCGACATCACCGAACGCAAGGCGCAGCAGAACCTTCTCGAGTATCTGGCGCTGCATGATCCGCTGACCAGCCTGCCCAACCGCACCTTGTTGATGGACCGGCTCGACCATGCCATTGCCGCCTCGAAACGGAGCGGCAGCCAGCTCGCATTGCTGATCCTCGATCTCGACAGGTTCAAGGAGATCAATGATACGCTGGGTCATGGTGTCGGCGACTCCCTCCTGATCGCCGTCGGCCAGACACTCGGGGCCCCGCTGCGGGCATCGGATACGGTCGCGCGCCTGGGGGGGGATGAATTCGCGATCCTGCTGCCCGCGGTTTCCGGCCTCGAAGTCGCCCGCGACGTTGCGGAGCGGATTGCGGTGGCGACGAGCCAGCCGTTCCAGGTCGAGGATCTGACACTCGAAGTGGGCGTTTCGATCGGCGCCGCCCTCTATCCCGATCACGGCGACAGCGCCGCGGAGCTGATGCGCGCGGCGGACGTTGCCATGTACGTGGCGAAGCGGGACGCCACGACCATCGCCATCTACGACGAGGACAGGGACCACAACAGCGTCCGCAACCTGTCCCTGGGCGGTGAACTGCGGCGCGCCATGGACGAGGACGAGCTCGTTCTCTTCTATCAGCCGCAGATCGAGCTAGCCGGCGGTCGACTGTCCAGCGCCGAGGTGCTGATCCGCTGGGACCATCCGCGGTACGGTCTGGTCCCACCGGTCGAGTTTATCACCCTGGCTGAGCAATCCGGGCTCATCGGTCCGTTGACCCGATGGATCCTGCGCTCCGCGCTCGCGCATCTCGGTGCCTGGCAGAGCGAGGGCTACGAGATCGGGCTGGCGGTGAATCTTTCCCCGCGCAACCTGCTCGAAGAGGATCTCGCGAGTTCGGTTGAGGAGCTTCTGGAAGTCCACTCGATCAAAGCCGACACCCTGACGCTCGAAATCACCGAAGACGCGATCATGACCGATCCCGAGCGCGCCCTAGGCGTGATCGGCAAACTCAGGGCGCGCGGCGTGCGCATCGCGATCGACGATTTCGGCACCGGCCATTCCTCGCTCGCCTATCTGACGACCCTGCCGGTGGACGAACTCAAGATCGACAAATCCTTCGTTCTGAACATGGGCGACCGCGGCACCGATGCGCTGATCGTGCGCTCGATGATCGAACTGGCCCATGATCTGGATCTCAGCGTGGTGGCGGAGGGCATAGAGGACGAATCGGTTCTCGACTCGTTGCGCGAGCTCGATTGTGATGTCGGCCAGGGCTACCACATCGGCCGCCCGATGCGGCGCGAGGCGTTCGACCGCTGGATGCGCGCGCAGTTCGCTGCCGACACCGAGGAGGCAACGCGAGCTGCCGCTCCCGCGACGGCGCAACGCCGCACGGCGGCGCGGGGATAGCCGCGCGCCGACCGCGTCGGCGTGGCCGGCGGGGTCGTCTGTTGTCAGAGAATCTCTATGATCGCGTCGACCTCGACCGATGCGTTCATCGGCAGCGACGCGACGCCCACGGCAAAACGCGCATGCTCCCCTTTCTTCTCGAATATCTCGACCATCAGGTCGGACGCGCCGTTGATGACCTGCGGGTGCTCGGTGAAGTCGGGGGTGCTGTTGACGAACCCGCCGAGCTTTACGATGCCGACGATCCGATCGAGATTTCCGCCCAGAGCCGCTTTTGCCTGGGAAAGAACGTTGAGGGCGCATTGGCGCGCCGCCATCTGCGCCTCGGGCACGAACAGATCGGCCCCGACCTTGCCGGCGAACATCAGCTTGCCATTGTTCATCGGCACCTGTCCGGACACGTAAAGCAGACTGCCTGCGATGATGCACGGGACGTAGTTTGCGACCGGCGTCGCCGGCTCGGGCAGCGTGATACCCAGGTCCTTGATTGCTCTTGCGACGTCACCAGCCATGACCGTTCCTCCTTCAAGCCGCCCGCCGATCGCGCCGCGCCCTTGCGGGGACGTCTCGGCAGGTAACGCAACGATGCTCAGGCGAATATAACTTGTTGCGCGGTCCGCGCCACCTTGTAATCTTACGGTCCGCGGTAATCGCGGCGTGCCGGGTCGACACAAAAAAAGTCGGAGGGTGGACCCCACCCTCCTAGTTTACAGGGAGCACCAATCCAAACGCTTGCGCGGCCGACCCGGCTTGCCGCGCCGCGACCGTCCTAGGAACAGCCGCTTGTCGACCCGCAGGTCACGCACTTCATGCAGGTGCCGTTGCGCACCAGCGTGAAATTCCCGCATTCGCCGCACGCATCGCCCTCATAGCCCTTGGCCCTGGCCTCGCGCATGCGATCGATCCGATCGCCCGCCGGACCGCCGCCATCCGACGCCTCGTACTGCACCGACCCGATCTCGGATGTCGCGATCGTCGCGGTTACGCCGCCGGCCGACGCCATCGCCGCCCGGGCACTGCTGCCGCCCCGATAAACCAGGAACCGCTGCGAGCGCATGAAGCCGGTGCTTGCGACCTTTTGTATCGCGGCGATCGTCGGATCGTCCGTTTCCGGTAGATCACCCTCATCGGCGCCGTTGCCGAGCGCGTCCGGAAGCACGTCGGCTGGCTCCGCGTGGGCGAGGTCGTGCCGCGCCAAGTAGGAGATCGCCAGTTCGCGGAAGATATAGTCGAGCACCGAGGTCGACATCTTGATCGTATCGTTGCCCTCGACCATGCCGGATGGCTCGAACCGCGTGAAGGTAAAGGCCTCGACGAATTCGTCCAGCGGCACCCCGTATTGCAGGCCGATCGATATGGCGATCGCGAAATTGTTCATCAGCGAGCGGAAGGCCGCGCCCTCCTTGTGCATGTCGATGAAGATTTCACCGAGCGTGCCGTTTTCGTATTCGCCGGTGCGCAGATAGACCTTGTGTCCGCCGACGATCGCCTTCTGCGTATACCCCTTGCGCCGGCCCGGCAGGCGGCGCCGTTCGGCGCGCCGCTCGATGATCCGCTCGACGATCTTCTCGGCCATCATCGGCGCGGCCGCCGCCGGCGCTTCGGCAGCGTCCGCCGCCAGTTCCGCCGCCTCGATATCGTCATCGGCGAGCAGGGCCGCGGACAATGGCTGGCTTAGCTTGGAGCCGTCGCGATAGAGCGCGTTCGCCTTGAGGCCGAGGCGCCACGACAATGCATAGGCGTCCTTGCAGTCATCGATCTTGGCTGCGTGCGGCATGTTGACGGTCTTCGAGATGGCCCCCGAGATGAAAGGCTGTGCCGCCGCCATCATGCGGATATGACTTTCGACCGACAGGAACCGCTTGCCGGACTTGCCGCACGGGTTGGCGCAGTCGAACACCGCCAGATGATCCTCGCGCAGATGCGGGGCGCCCTCCAGGGTCATCGCCCCGCAGCAATAGACGTTGGCGGCCTCGATGTCGTCGCGGCTGAAACCCAGCGCTTCGAGCATGTTGAAGCCCACGGCGTCGAGCTCGGATTCCTTGAAGCCGAGAACCTCGGTGCAGAAGGTCTCGCCGAGGGTCCACTTGTTGAAGGCGAACGAAATATCGAAGGCGTTCGCCAGCGACGATTCCAGCGCCGAGAACTGCGCCGCCGAGAAGCCCTTTTCGCCAAGACTCTGATAGTTGACGCCCGGCGCGTCACGCAGGGTTCCGTGTCCGACCGCATAGGCCACGATATCGGCGATCTCGGTCTCGGCATAGCCGAGCGTCCGCAGGGCCAGCGGCACGGTCCGATTGATGATGCGGAAATACCCGCCGCCGGCGAGCTTCTTGAACTTGACCAGCGCGAAATCGGGCTCGATGCCCGTCGTGTCGCAATCCATCACCAGGCCGATCGTGCCGGTCGGCGCGATCACGGTCGCCTGCGCGTTCCGGTAGCCGTGCCGCGCGCCGCGTGCGAGGGCCCGGTCCCAGGCCGCCGTGGCCGCCGCCGCCAGATCGGGCTGCGGGCATCTTGCGCTGTCGAGGGCCACCGGCGCGATCGACAGGCCCTCATAGCCCCCCGTCATGCCGTCGGCGGCGGTCTTGTGGTTGCGTATGACCCGGAGCATGGCGTCCGCGTTGTCCGCATAGCCGGGGAACGGCCCGAGCTGCTCGGCCATCTCGGCCGAGGTCTCGTACGCGGCGGCCGTCATCAGCGCGGTGATGGCGGCGCACAGGGCGCGCGCCTCTTCGCTGTCGTAGCCCAGCCCGCTCGCCATCAGAAGGGCGCCGATATTGGCGTATCCCAGACCCAGCGTGCGATAGCGGTAGCTGCGCTCGGCGATCTCGCGGGACGGGAATTGCGCCATCAGCACGGCGATCTCGAGCGTGATCGTCCACAGCCGCACGGCGTGCTCAAAGCCGGCGATATCGAACGCACCATCCTTGCCCCGGAAGGTCATCAGGTTGAGCGACGCCAGGTTGCACGCGGTGTCGTCGAGGAACATGTATTCGGAGCACGGGTTCGACGCGTTGATCCGGCCGGACTCCGGGCAGGTGTGCCATTCGTTGATGGTGGTGTCGAACTGGAGTCCGGGATCGGCGCAGGCCCAGGCGGCGCTCGCGATATCGTCCCACAGCTGGCGCGCCTTGACGGTCCTGGCCACGGCGCCGTCGGTGCGCCGGATCAGGTCCCAGTCCCCATCGGCTTCGACCGCTTCGATGAAATCGTTGGTCAGCCGCACCGAGTTGTTGGAGTTCTGCCCCGAGACGGTCAGGTAGGCTTCCGAATCCCAGTCGGTATCGAAGCGCGGAAACTCGATCTCGGTAAATCCCTGTCGGGCGAACTCGATGACCCGTTGGATGTAGGCTTCCGGCACCGTGGCGCGGCGGGCCGCGATCACCGCCTGCTTGAGGTCCGGGTTGCGGCGTGCCTCGTAGCGGTCGGCATCGTCGAGCTGCAGCGAGTCCGCGGTGTGGCAGGCGGCGATCACCTGGTTGAGATGCCAACCGCACTGCTTCGAGCCGGAGACCAGGGCGGCGACCTTCTGCTCTTCGACCGCCTTCCAGTTGATGTACTCGACGATGTCCGGATGATCGATGTCGACGGTCACCATCTTGGCCGCGCGCCGCGTGGTGCCACCGGATTTGATGGCCCCGGCGGCGCGGTCGCCGATCTTGAGGAAACTCATCAGGCCCGAGGATTTTCCGCCGCCCGACAGCGGCTCGTTCTCGCCGCGCAGGCGTGAGAAATTGCTGCCGGTGCCGGAGCCGTATTTGAACAGGCGCGCCTCGCGGACCCACAGATCCATGATTCCGCCGTCGTTGACCAGGTCGTCGCTGACCGACTGGATGAAGCAGGCATGTGGCTGCGGCCGCTCGTAGGCCGAGCTCGACGGTGTCACCGCGCCGGTCCGGTGGTCGACGAAGTAATGACCCTGGCCGGGGCCGTCGATGCCGTAGGCCCAGTGCAGGCCGGTGTTGAACCATTGCGGCGAGTTCGGGGCGCCCATCTGGGTCGCCAGCATGTAGCGCATCTCGTCGAAATACGCGCGCGCGTCGGCGTCGCTGTCGAAATAGCCGCCCTTCCAGCCCCAGTAGGTCCAGGTCCCGGCGAGACGGTCGAAGACGGCGCGCGAATCGGTCTCGCGCGTGGTGCGCTGGTCCTCGGGCAGGTCCGCCAGCGCCGCCTCATCCGCCGTGCTGCGCCACAGCCATTGCGGGACGTCGTCTTCGGGCACCGGCCGCAATCGTGCCGGGATTCCCGCCTTGCGGAGATATTTCTGCGCCAGCACGTCGGCGGCAACCTGGCTCCAGGACGCGGGAACCTGCAGATTGTCCAGCCGGAAGACGAGCGATCCGTCGGGATTGCGGATTTCGCTCTCGGTTTCGCGGAACTCGATATCGTCGTAGGGCGATGTTCCGTCTTCGGTGAACCGGCGCCTGATACGCATGCCGTCAATTCTCCTCTGCGGGACGCGGAAGCCACGGATCCCTGTTCAAGCTGGTTTGGATAGGGACGTTCGGGGCCGGAGCAACCCTTTAACGTCCAAGTTTTCCCAATATTTGGGCGTTTCAGGCGACACTAATACAAAATGTAGTAGTCGACAATATATATTGTGGAAAAAAATCAGTAATGCGCGAAATCTGGGAGTTTTCTTGCGGAATTGCTGCCGGCGCCGCGGCGGAGCCGCGCGATCCCGGCGCGCGCGTCACTGCCGGTCGGTACGCTGGATCAGGACGATCGCGCAGATAACTAGGACAATGCCGGCGAACTGGCCAATGCCGGGCTGTTCGCCGAGCACCGCGACGGCGCCGAGCGTCGCCACCACAGGTTCGAGGTTCGACAGAAGGGCGGTGCGGACCGGCCCGAGCAACGGCAGGGCGATGAAGAACAGCGTCACGCCGAGGCCGGCGGCCGCGCCCGCGAAGATCAGCCCGGTCCAGGCCGTCGCGGTCTGCGGCGCGGCGAACCCCGGTCCCGCCGAGACCGCGGCGGCGGTGAGGATCGCCGCGATCAGGGCGAAATTCGCGGTCGTCGCCCGACGATCCCGCATGCCGCTCAAGCGGGCCACCAGCACGGTGACCAGCGCCAGGCCGAAGGCGGCCAGCAATCCCAGCGCCACGCCCCGCGGATCGGGCTCGGCGGCGTTGACGCCGACCGCCAGCGCGACCCCGGAAAACGCCACCGCCAGCGCCAGCACGCGTACCGGTGTCGCCCGCTCTGTCCCGGCGAGCGCGGTCATCAGCACGACCTGGGCCGGAAAGGTGTAGAGCAGCAGCACCGCGAGGGACACCGGGATATACGCGATCGCCGAGATGTAGGCCCAGGAATAGACCGCGAGCAGGGCGCCGAGACCGATCGCGGCCGGCCACATGCGCCGCGGCAGGGCGAGCGCGAAGCGCCGCCCGCCATCCTCGGTGGGCATCAGCGCGATCACGAAGAACAGCGTGAACAGGTGCCGGGCGACGGCCACGGTTTCCGGGGTGCTGCCGCCGGCATAGGCGATGCGGGCCCCGGTCGGAAACAGGCCCAGCACCGTCATGGCGACCACCATCAGACCCGCTCCGAGGCGCAGCTGGCGCGTGCGACTGTCGCTCTGCATCGTCTCGCGCGCCATGGTGCGGGTCTCCGGCGGCCGGTGTCGGGGCGATGATGAGCCTGCCCGACAACAGCGTCCGCGGCAAGCGTGCGGCGGCACTGGACGGATCGGGCGCGCGATGGCATAGTCGCGCCGCATTCTGACCGGCCGGCAGCAGGAGTCTCGTGCAATGGCCAATCTGTGGACCCGCATCTTCACCGCCGCCTACGGAAAATTCGTGGCGACCGACAGTTTCGGAAACCGCTATTACCACGAGCGGCGCGCGCCGCAAGGTCGCCGCCGTCGTCGCTGGGTGGTGTACAAGGGCGAGGTCGAGGCCAGCCGCATCCCGCCGGAGTGGCACGCCTGGCTGCATTACACGATCGACGAGCCGCCGATCGGCGGCGGCGTGCCGCACGCCGACTGGCAGCGCCCGCACGCGCCCAACCCGACCGGCAGCGACGCGGCGTACCGCCCGCCCGGCCACCTGCTGGCCGGCGGTCGCCGCGACCGGGCGACCGGCGACTACGAGCCGTGGCAGCCGAACTGACGACACCGGCACCGCGCCGCAGCAGACTGTCGGACGAGACCCGCCACACCCTCGTCGGCGCGGCCGTGATGGCGGTCCTGGCGACGCTGTTCGTGCTCTCTGCCGGCCCGGGCGGCGGGACCAGCGGCAGCTACACGCTGATCGCGCGGTTTGCCAGCGCCGAGGGCATCTATCTCGATTCGCCGGTGCGGCTGGCCGGCGTCGATATCGGGCGGGTGACCGGCATGGCATATGAATCGGCGACCCAGCGCACCGTGCTGAGCCTGGAAATCGGCCCCGGGATCGAGCTTCCCGAGGACAGCATCGCCATCGTGACCAGCGAGGGCATGCTGGGCGGCCGCTTCGTCCGCATCGACCCCGGCGGTGCCCTCGACCCGCTGAGGGATGGCGACGCCATCGAATACACCCAGGGTTCGATCCTGTTCGAGGAGCTGCTGGCCAAGGTCATCGTCGCGGTCGAGCGCAAACGGCTGGCGCGCCGTGCCGCGGAGGGCAGCGACGCGACGCCCGGCGCACCCGGGACGGCCGACCCATGAGCCGCAACATCATCGAGACCGTGCTCGGGGGCGTGGTACTGATCGTCGCCGGGCTGTTCCTCGTCTTCGCCTACACCACGACCGACATCCGGCCGGTCACCGGGTATACCGTGACGGCCCGCTTCAACGCGATCGACGGGCTGACCGTGGGCAGCGACGTTCGGGTCGGTGGCGTCAAGGTCGGCAGCGTCGTCGGGCAACGGGTCGACATGGAAGAGTTCCGCGCCGTTGTCCGGATGACGATCCGCCCGGACGTCCGCCTTCCGGACGACAGCGTCGTCAGCGTGTCGTCGGAGGGGCTGCTCGGCGGCAAGTACATCCGCATCGATCCCGGCGGCAGCGCGACGATGCTGGCCGACCAGGGCGAATTCGCCAACACCCGGGACATCGTCTCGCTCGAGGAGATGCTCGGCAAGGTCATCTTCCTGGTGACCGACGAGCTGGAGAGCGGCCGATGACAGCGCGCCGGCGCCATATCCCGTCTGCCCCGGCGATGCCACATTCGCACGCTAAGGCTGGACACATGCGCCTCGCACCCATTCCCCGCAACGTCGGGCCCGGATCGCCGGTTCGCCGTCTCGGCGCCATGCTCGGCGTCGTCCTGGCGCTTGCGTTTGCCGCGCCCGCCGCGGCGATCCCCGGCAAGGCGGTGCTGCTCCAAGGCCTCGACAAGGTGACCGCGCGCACGGTGACGATCGAGGTCGCGGTCGGCCAGACCGTGACCTTCGGCACCCTCGAGATCGTGGTCCGGGCCTGCGACCGCACGCCGCCCACCGAGCCGCCCGAATCGACCGCGTTTCTCGATATCTACGAGATCCGGCCCGGCGAGCCGCGGACCGATCTGTTCCACGGCTGGATGTTTGCCTCCTCGCCGGCGCTGAACGCGCTCGAGCATCCGGTCTACGACGTCTGGGTGCTGGAATGCCTGTCCGATCTGCCGGCCACCGACGGGCCCGGAATGCCGGTGCCGCGCCCCAAGCCGATCGCCCCGAACTGAGCCTCGTTAAGCCTCGGTTTACCCGCCGTTAAGGCCGGTTGTGTTCTGATAAGTCATTGATGCTTATCGGATAACTGGCCGGAGGAGGGCCTGTCGGCAATGACTCGTGCAAACCGGCGCCGGCGTGCGCTGACAGCTTCGATTTTCGCATGCGGGCTGGTGCTGCTGGCCGGCACGGAGCCGGCGATCGCGGCGGAGGAGTTCCGCGTGACCGGGGGCGAGCTCGTGTGCGGCACCAATACGGCGCCGTCGGAATCCGGCGTTGCGCCCTATGGCGACTGCCTGCAGATCGGCCCGGTGCGGATCGGCGAAACCCTGCGCGACGTCGCGATGCGGTTCGGACGTGCCGGCAAGACGGTGCGCCAGGGGTCGGTCACCTACCGGGTGTGGCCGGTCAATCTCAAAGTGCCGCCCGGCACCTCGCTGCCCTACTGGGTGATCGGATTCGACGACAACCGCCGCGTTGTCTCGATCCAGCTGACCGGCGACCGGCCGGTCGACCGGTACGATTTCTCCTCGCTGCGGCTCGGCGATCCGGAGGACCGGGTGCGCGAGATCCTGGGCGATCCGAGCGACACCGAGCCGGTGCCCCAGGTCGGCGCCGAGATGTGGGTCTGGCGGCCCTATCCGGTGACCCTGGAAATCAAGAACGGCCGCGTCTATTCCATGCGGGTGACGCACGCGACGGGGCCCTAGCGCCGCCGCCCTTCGCCCGGACCGGGCGCAAAAGAAAAGCCGCCCCCGCCGGCGCGGGGGCGGCTTTCCTGTTATGGCGGGAACCGAAGGGGGCCGGACACGGACCCCCCATTCCCGGATCTACGCGTCGCTCAGAGCGATCCCTTGAAGGCCGCCGCCGGCTTGAAGCCGACCGACTTGCTGGCCTTGATGGTGATCGGCTGGCCGGTCCGCGGGTTGCGGCCCCTGCGGGCGGCGCGGTGGCGAACCTTGAACTTGCCAAAGCCCGGGATCTGAAGCTCACCGCTCTTCTTGCAGGTCTTCATCATCGAGTCGAACATCTTGTTGACCGCGTCACGGGCGCTCGTCTTCGTGCAACCGGTGGTCTTGGCGACCAATTCCACCATATCGTCCTTGCTGCTCATCGTTGTCCTCTCTCTGTTCAGACAATGATTGCCAGATGGGGGCCGCCCGCCGAACCGGTCCGCCCGCGAGCCTCGCGGGGCCGGGAGCCGTCTTGTCCGCGACTTCAGGCGATCAAGTGCGCCGGCAAGCAACCTTGAACGCCTATCAAAGCCATCCAAACATGAAGAATTGGTAAATTCGGACGTCACCGAATTGGCGAAAAAGGGCGAAGCGATGCGGCCTCGTGGCTGCTAGCTGCCCGGCTCCAGCGCCTTCCACAGCTCGGTGTTGGTGCGGATCAGGAGCTCGTCGCGGCGGCCCGCAAGGCAGTTGCGCAGGCCGTAGACCAGGCCGCGCCGCAGCTCGTCGAGGCAGGTTGCGAACACCCGCTCCGCGGGTTCTGCGCCCGCGGCCGGCGCGGTTGCCGTAATCCGGTGCCACAGCGCGCGGCGCTCCGCATCGCCGAGCCGCGTGTCCGGGCCGAGCGCGTTGATCGCGCGGTCGAGGATGTTGAGGCTCTCGCCCAGCGCCGCCGGCGAATCGAAGTAATCGGCCGCCAGCAGCCGCGCCGGGCCGGCCGCGAATCGGGCCTCTTCCGGGGTGATCGGCGCGGCGTCGCCGGGCACCGGGTCGGGCAGGATGGTAACCAGCGGGCCGACCTCGACGGCGATCGTCACCGCGCCCAGCTCCGCCGGGTCGGCGACCTTAAGGCGCACCTCGATACCGGTGTTGCCCCGGCTCGAGACCAGCCGGACGCGATCCCCGGCGGGCACCCGCCGGCGCGTGCCGTCGGCCGCGACCAGGTGCAGCCACAGCCCGGCGCCGCCGGCCACGTGATAGGGCGTGCCGTGGTTCGGCGATTTGCGTGCGCGCTGGAGGCAGAAGCTGCTCAGCTGGGCGGCGCAGCCCTCCGCGGTACAGCGCATGGGCACCGGCTGCGCCGTGGCGACCAGCCCGAGGCCCTGCGGCGCGGCGCCGGCCGGGCCGGCAAAGAGCAGCAGGGCGGCCGTGACGGCGGCGCCGAGACCGCTCGCCGCGCGCGAATGCGTTGCCGATCGTCGAATTGCAGTCCAGATCATGACGGGCCTCCTTGCGTTCGGTGCGCCGGCGAGCCGCATCTTGCGCCGGCGGCGGCGCTGCGGTCCGCCGCACCGTTCTCGAACCGTGGCCGCAGTGTAGCCGAATTTCGCGGCCGCCGCGGCAAATTTGCCGCGATCCCGCGGTGCCACGCAGCTGCCCCGTCTCAGAACGCCATCTTCGATGGCCCGTCGGCAAGGCGGCACCGGCGATCCGGAAATCGTGGGCGGTCTCGAGGCTGGGCATGCCGTCCTTCTCGAAGAATTAGAGAATGGTGACCGCGCCGGCGCGGGATTCGCGGAGCCCCGGCACGATCGGATCCTGCGCGACGATGCGCTCCAACGCCGCGGGCCGCCCGATGTCGCCGAAGGGCGTGATTGCGCCGGGTGCACGACAGTTTCCCACTTTTCATGATGTATTATACTGGCGGTCCCGCTGCGCCGCTCCTGCACGGCCGGTGACGGTCCAAAAGGTGGGCCGCAGCTTCCGCGCCGGCGCGCCGCGTGCGCGGTGTCCCCGTTCCGTCCCCGCGACGCCGGCGCCGCAAGACGTTTCGTTGTTCTCTCGACAAACCAGGAGGTCCGAAGCGATGTTGAGGTTCGTCCTTGCCCTTGCCGTCTTCTTGTTCCTTCATCTTCCCGTCGACGCGCGGGCCGATGCGTGCGTCGACTGCCACGCCACGGTGAGCGCCGATCTCGTCGCCGACTGGCGGCAGAGCCGGCACAGCGAAGCGGGCGTCGGCTGCGCCGGCTGCCACGGCGACGGCCATATGACCGCGGCCGACGTCGCGAAGGCCGAACTTCCCGTGCCCGAGACCTGCGGCACCTGCCACGCGGACCGGGTGGCGGAGTACGGCCGCGGCAAGCACGCCTTCGCCTGGGCCGCCTTCAAGGCGATGCCGACGACCCATGCCATGCCGATGGTGCTGGCCGACGGCATGAAGGGCTGCGGCGGCTGCCACAAGATCGGCCTCAAGAGCGCGGAGGAGATCGCCGCCCTGAAGGCGCAGGGCGAGGTGTACGGGGCCGCAGCCTGCGATTCCTGCCACACGCGCCACACCTTCTCGGTCATCGAGGCCCGCCAGCCGCAGGCCTGCCAGACCTGCCACATGGGCTTCGACCATCCGCAGTGGGAGATGTATTCGGGCTCCAAGCACGGCGTCCGCCACGGGCTGAAGCAGATGGGCGTCCTGCCCGAATCGACGCCGGCCCCGACCTGCCAGGACTGCCACATGCAGGGCGGCGACCACGAGGTGCGCACGCCGTGGGGGTTCCTTGCCGTGCGCCTGCCGCTGCCGGATGACCCCGAATGGGCCGCGGACCAGGCGACCATCCTGATGGCGCTCGGCGTGCTCGATCCGGAAGGCAAGCCGACGGCGCGGCTCGAGGTGGTGAAGGCGGCGCAGGTCGCTCGCCTCACGCAAGAGGAGTTCGATGCGGAGCGCGACAAGCTGGTCGAGGCATGCACGCGGTGCCATTCCGAGGCCTTCGCCCGGGCGCAGATGGAAAAGGGCGACGACATGATCCGCCAGGCCGACCGCATGCTGGCGCGGGCCATCCGCGTCGTCGCCGCGCTGTACAAGGACGGCGTCCTGAAGAAGCCCGAGGGATACGCCTATCCGTTCCCCGACCTGCTGACGTTCCACGACGCGCCGACGCA
>CP070634.1:3677279-3693172 GCA_020356105.1 Rhodospirillales bacterium
ATGCCGACGGCAAGCTGCTGCCCTGGGATGCCGACGTCACGAAATATGCTGGGCATCCGCGCACCGCCGGCAGCTTCTCGAAAACGCTGCAGCTCGGGCGCGAAGCGGGCGTGCCGCTGATGTTCACGCTGTCGCAGCTCAGCTACTGGACGGCCAAGCATCTCGGCGATACCGGCCTCGTGGCGATGCAGGAGCGCGGCCGCGTGCAGATCGGCAAGGTGGCCGACCTGACGCTGTTCGACCCGCAAACGGTTGAGCTCCGGGCGACCTACAAAGTGGGCGAGAACGGCCTGCCCCCTGTCGGCATACCCTATGTCATCGTCAACGGGACCGTGGTCGTTGACAGCGGCAAGGTGCTCGATGTCCGTCCGGGTCGGCCAATCCGGTTCCCGGTTGAGCCCAGAGGACGTTTCGAACCCATTTCACCGGGCGGCTGGCTGAGCGAGAACACGATCAGCGATCAGATCGTGCCGCACATGGAAGACACCGGGCTTGGTTCCGTGGTTGAAGACGGACACTAATCACTGCCCTGGGTTTGTGTCCTCTGTCGCAAGCCCATCGCCGCCTGTTGCATTGCCGGCCGTTCAGATCGGTTTGACGAGCAGGAGCCAGCGCGTGCCCGCGGTCTTCCAGCCGTCCTCGACCATCGGCCGTTCGGCGACCAGCCGGTAGCCGCATCGCTCGTAGAGCCGCCGCGCCCCGGGATTGGCGTCCGAGACGATGACGCTCAATTTCGCCTTGCCGGCCGCGGCGGCGAGTTGCTCGGCGACGGCGAGGAGGCGCGCCCCGTAGCCCCGACCGCGAAACCCTTCATACGTGGCCAGAACGTTGACGTACCAGCTGCCAGGTGCGAGCCGCTCCAGCTCTTCGAGCGGCACGAACATCGCCGGCGTGGCGTCGTGGTCGATCGGCGCCGGCTGATCGGCAAGTGGATAGCCGATCAGGCAGGCGGCGATCCCGCCCTCATGCTCCAGGATGACGGCGTTCCGGTAGGAGAACCCGCCCTCCTTGCGGCGGGCCCGGGCTTGGCCGACGTCCCAGGGCGTCTCGCCGGCCTGCGCCATCCTGGTCCACAAGTAGACGGGCAGTCCGTCCCCGGCGATATCGACCAGCTCGGCGAGCGCGGCCGCATCGGCCGGTGTCGCGCGACGCAGAGGCGGTTCTAATTCGATCATGCGCTCCTCCCGTACCGCCCGAGGCGCGCCACATGCCGGTTCATCAGACGGATCGATTCGCCGGACCTGCGGCACGCACCAATTCCGCAGATCACCAGTTGCCGCCACCGGAATCAAGTCGATTCGGCGCCTCTGGATGTCAGATCCGAGCGGGCTTTACCCCATTCATCGCGGTGTCTATCGTGGCAGCGAGGATATCCCCCACGGGTTGCGCGCATGACCGAAGACTGGATTGGCCGTTTCCCGGCGCTCGCGAAGCTGGAGCCGGACTGCCGCAGGTCCCTACAGGCAGCGTCGCGGGTCGTCTCGCTGTCCGCCGGGCAGACGGTGTTTCGTGGCGGCGACGAGTGCAGCAACTACCTGCTGGTTCTCGAGGGCTCGGTGCGGGTGCAGATGACAGCGGAATCGGGCCGCGAGATCGTCCTCTACCGGGTCGATGCCGGCGAGACCTGCGTGCTGACAACCGCCTGCCTCCTGTCGCACGAGGCCTACTCGGCCGAGGGTGTCACAGAGACCCCGGTTCGCGCCGTTACCATTCCGGCGCAGCTGTTCCACGACCTGCTGGGGCGCTCGGCGGTGCTGCGGGCCTTCGTGTTCACGACCTACGGCGCGCGCATCGCCGACCTTATGCTGCTGGTCGAGGAGGTCGCGTTCCAGCGGGTCGACCTGCGTCTCGCGCGGTTCCTGATCGAGCGCGCGGATACCGCCGGCCGGCTCGAGGCGACCCACCAGGCCCTCGCGGTCGAGCTCGGCACCGCCCGCGAGGTCGTCAGCCGGCAGCTCAAGGAATTCGAGCGCAAGGGCATGGTCGCCCTGTCCCGCGGCTGCATCTCGCTGCGCGACCGCCAGGCGCTGCGGGCGCTCGGCGCCGAGGCCTGACGGCGATCGATCGGGTCGACAAAAAAATGACGCGCTTTGTGAGTAAGTCACGGAGCGCCGTTTCGCTGCGGCCTATGCTCCGCCCGGAAATCGGGACAAGGGGCTCCGCCGGAGCCGCTAGAGAGAGTAAGAAAGGGACGACACATGTTTTCGAAGAATGTTGGCACGATCGACCGCGTCATCCGTATCGTCGTTGGCCTCGCCGCCATCGCCTTTGCCCTGTTCAGCGGCCATGAGCAGGCTGTGTGGGGCTGGATCGGCGTCGTGCCGGTGGCGACCGGCCTCATCGGCTGGTGCCCGGCCTATCTGCCGTTCGGGCTGAAGACCTGCAAGGTCAAGCAGGCGTAAGCACAAGGTTCCCCCCAGCAAGGGAAGGGCCGGGCGCGCCCCCCAACCTGCGCCCGGCCCGGCAGGCGGCGGCTCGCTCTCGGGCCGCCGTTTTGTCGTCCTGCGCCGGTGTCGCGTTCGCGCGGCCGGGACCGTACGGCCGGCATGATCCCGCCGCGGGGCCGTGGCTGATCCCCAGGGGCGATACCGGTCAAGCCGCATGGGCGCGGCTCCGGGGATGATTGCAAAGACGATTGGGATGTCCGCCTCGCCTCCCGGCCCGTTGACGCGAAAGGGTCACGCTACAATTTGTACTGCCGAGGAGAGGGTCATGCGGTCTTGTGACAACTGCCCCGGCGGGAATATCTGTGACGGCAATTCGCTTGCGCCGGTTCTGGTGCGGGTGTTCGACCTCTATGCCGGCGGCACGACCGACAAGTTCCACATTCTCTTTGCTCTCGATGAGCATGACGAACACCTGCTGGAGACCCACACCGCGAACGTCCAGCGCGCCTGCTGGACCAGGGCGGGGCTTTCGGCCATCGCCGATATCCTGGTCCGCGAGGAGGGCCGTCCGGCCGGCGAGGGCGACTGGCCGGCGGTAATCGAGGATACGCTCGCGACCGCGCGGGACGCCTTCGCGCGATTTCCCTGGCACCTGCCGGACCTCGTCGAGCAGGCGGCCGACCTGCATGCCAATGTGATGGACCGCGTCGGCGACGACGGGTTCGCCGGCGCCGTCTCGAAGCGCGCATTCGCCAGGGCCTGCCGGGCGATCGTTTACGGCCAGCTGAGATAGCCGGCCGCGGCCGACTAAACGAGACACGCGCTAGCGCTGGTCGAATTTCATCTCGATGCGGCGGTTGCGCCGGTAGGCCTCGCGCGACTCGCCGGTATCAAGCGGCTGGTACTCGCCGAATCCGGTGGCGGCGAGGCGTTGCGGCGGGATGCCCTGGGTCTGCAGGAAGCGGACCACCGAGATCGCCCGCGCCGTCGACAGCTCCCAGTTCGAGGGAAATCGGTCGGTCCGGATCGGCGCCTTGTCGGTGTGCCCGTCGACCCGTAGCACCCAATTGACGTCGTCGGGAATGCTACCCGCGAGATCCCGCAGGGTGCGGGCCAGCGCCGCCATCTGCTCGCGTCCGCCGGGGCCGAGTTCGGCCTCGCCCGAGGCAAACAGCACCTCGGACTGGAACACGAAGCGATCGCCGACGATGCGGATATCCTGGCGGTCGCCCAGTACGTCGCGCAGTCGGCCGAAGAACTCCGAGCGGTAGCGAGCCAGCTCCTGCACCTTGGCCGCCAGCGCGGCGTTGAGCCGCTTGCCGAGATCGACGATCTGCGCCTGCTGTTCCTTGTCCCGCGCCTCGGAGGCCTCGAGCGCCTCGTTCAGCGCCGCGATCTGCGCCCGCAGCTCGGCCAGCTGGCGATTGAGCAGCGCCACCTGCGCCTTGGCCGCAGCCGAGATTTCGCGCTCGGCGGCGACCGCATCGTCGCTCCGCTTGGTCTTGGCCATGAGGGTCCGCAGCTCGGCCTCGAGCTCTTCGCGGTAGAGCCGCATGGCGACGATGTCCTGCTCCAGCTCGGCCAGCTGGCGCAGCTGCAGCTCGATCGTCTCGCGGTCCGCGGCGACCGTCCTGTTGGCCGCCTCCAGTTCTCTCATGCGGCGGGCCAGCTCGGCCGCGCTGTCGGCATACGCCGTTTCGGCCCGTTGCAGCGCCTGCTGGGTCAGCAGGACCTCGCGGCTCGCCGCTTCCAGCGCCTTGGTCCGCTCGGCGAGGTCGGCCTTGATCTTCTCCAGCTCCTCCTCGGCGGCCGACAGCAACAGCGCCCGCTTCGCCAGCTCCTCTTCCTGTGCCGAAAGCTTGCGGTTGCTCTCGTCCAGCGCCGCGTTGCGGGCGGCCAGCAGGGCCAGCGTCTCGGCCAGCCGGCTGTCGCGCGCCGCCAGATCCTCCTCGGTCGCCGCCAGCGCGGCCTCGCGCTCGGCCAGCAGCGATTCGGTCTCGGCCAGCGCCGCGACCAGCCGCCGGCGCTCGGCATCGGACGTATCGAAGCGGTCCTGCAACTCGGCCAGCCGTGCGGTCAGGCTGTCGCTGAGGCCGCGCAGCGAGCCGATCTCGGCGGCCAGCTGGTCGCGATCCGACAGCGTGCTCTGGAGTTCCGACGACAGCTGCGCCACCGTCGATCTGAGCTCGGCGCTCGCGCTCTCCTCGAGAGCCAGGAGATCGGCCAGCTCGGCGACCTCGCGGTTGAGCCGCGCCAGCGCCTCGTCGCGGCCGCTCAGCACCTCGCTGAGATAGAACTGCGAAACCACGAAGATCATCAGCAGGAACATGATCACCATCAGCAGGGTGGCGAGGGCGTCGACAAAGCCCGGCCAGATGTCGATGGCGGTTCTGCCCCTGCGTGCGAGCGTGGCCATGCGCCGGCGCGGTCCCTATTTCTTCGCCGTCGTCTGTCCGGCGGTCGCGGCGATGGTCCGCGCCAGCAGCCGGATCTCACCGCGCAGCTCCTCGACGATCTGGGCGCGCGCCGCGGTGGCGTCCGTGGTCAGCCGGGCCAGGGTCTGGTCGATGCTGTGCACCGCTTGGCGTACAGCCGGGTCGCCGCCGGCGCCCTCCGCCAGCCTGGCCAGCACCGGTTTCAGCTCCTTCTGGCCTTCGGCGAGGGCGACCAGGAGGTGCTGTTCGGCCCGCATCTGGTCGCCCAGCGTGCCCAGCTTTTCGGCCAGCTGCTCGAGATGCCGGTCGGTGGCGCCGCGGCTCGCCTCGGCCTTGCCGACGGTCCGCTCGAGGCGCTCCATGCTGTCGGCCGTCTTCTCCAGCAGCGCCTGGATATAGGCCGGCACGGAGGTCTCCCCCTCGCCGGCGAGCGCGCCGGAGCTGAGCCGGGTCAGCCCCGACAGCCAGTCCTCCAGCTCGTTGTAGAAGCGGTTCTGGGCCTGGCCCGCGCGCAATTCCAGGAAACCGACGACGAGCGAGCCGGCGAGGCCGAACAGAGACGAGCTGAATGCCGTGCCCATGCCGGACAGCGGCGATTGCAGGCCGCTTTTGAGACGTTCGAAGACATCCGTAAGGTCGCTGCCGGTCACCGATAGGCTGCCGATGACGCCGCCGATCGAGCGCACCGTATCGAGCAGACCCCAGAACGTGCCGAGCAGGCCGAGAAAGACCAGCAGGCCGATGATGTAGCGCGACAGCTCCCGCCGCTCCTCGAGACGGCTCCAGATCCCGTCCAGCAATGTCCGCATCGCGGTCGTCGACAGGGTGAAGCGGCCGCCCGCGCGGTCGCCCAGCATGGTCGCCATCGGCGACAGCAGCCGCGGCACCGCGCCGCTGCTCACCGCCGCCTGGTCGCGCCGGAAGCTCTCGATCCAGCGCACCTCGGGCCGCAGCGTCCAGACGTTGCGAAAGGTGTGGAACACGCCCCAGCCCAGCACAGCGAGGATGATCGAGTTGAGCGGGGCGTTCGACTGGAAAGCGTCGATCAGGGTCGGCGAGGAGATCACCAGCCCGGCCACCGCCAGTGCGACGGCGCCAAGGAATACCACCATCCAGAACAGGAAACCGCCCGGCTTCGTCATGCTCCGTCCTCTTCGGTCAGCCTTGTTTCCATGCGATCGTCCATTGCCGAATCATGGCTCCGGCAGCCGCACTTCGACCCGGTCCTTCGGCTCTTCATCGGTGCGGTCGCCAAGCGCCCTGACGTCCATACGGGTGCTCAATACACCATTTTCGATCAAATAGGTACGTACTGCGAGCGTGCGGAACAAGGAACGGCGCCGGGCATCGCTGGCGCTCGTCGTCGCGGCGCTCGCATATCCGACGATCTGAACCCGCACCCCGGGATTGGCCGTGAGCCAGCCGGCCAGCTCGTCGAGCTCCGCCTGTGCCGCCTTCGGCAGGTCGGTGGCATCGGCCGCGTAGAGGATGCGGATCGCATCCGGTCGCGGCAGCGCTTCGGGCGTCGCCGGCAGCGGCGTGGTATCGCGGGAATCCGGCGGAAGTGTGGCGACCTGCGGCGCTTCGGGCGGGGCCAGAACCGGCGCGGGCGGGGTGGTGGTGGTGGCCGCGCCGGGCAATGGCGCGGGCGGCTCGGCGGTCGCCGCGCCGGGCGGTATGGCGGGCGCCTCGGGCGGTTCGACGCGGGGCGGCGGCGGCTCGAGCCCCGTCGGGGCCGGCGGCGGGCTCACGAGCCGGGGCGGTGGCGGCGGTGTCACCAGAACCGGAGGGGGTGGCGCCACCAGGCCGGGCCCGGGCGGCAGATCCTCCGGCGTGACGGCGACCTCGGGCCGCTGCGGCGTGCCGGCCAGCCAGCGCTCGAACTCGGAGGGCGTGATCGTCAGGCGCGAGACCGGCGCCACGGCGGGCGGTGCCAGCGGCTCGTTGTGCTGCGCCGCGGCAGCACCCGGGACCATCATCAGCAGCGCCGCGGCAAGGATGACGGTTGGCCGCACCGCCCGTCCGGGGGTGTGCCCGCTGCGCCCTGAATTGCCGTTCGGTTGCGGAATCGCCACTGTCCAGCCCGCCGTCTGCCGCGCCGGCTTTGGCAACTGCGGGGGCAGCCGCGCCGGCACGCCGGGAAGATACTCCACCGGCCGCCGCTCGGACAACCGCTGCGCCGTCCGCCTCGGTCAACCGGTTGCGCTCAGCAGCTTAACAAAATCGCGGTGCAGGCGGTCGTTGGCGGCGAGGATGCTCGGCGAATCGAGCTTGTGCGCCCGGCCGTCGATCTGGCTGACATAGCCGCCGGCCTCGCGCACGAGGATCGTCCCGGCGGCGACGTCCCACGGGCTGAGCCCGCTCTCCCAGAAGCCGTCATAGCGCCCGGCTGCGACATAGGCGAGATCGAGCGCCGCCGCCCCCCAGCGACGCACGCCCGAGGTCTGCGCCATCACCGCCGCCATCTGGGCGAGGAACTGCCGGTGCCCGGCGCCCTCCTGCCGGCCGAGATACGGGATACCGGTGGCAAGCAGGGAATCGGGCAACCGCGTCCGGCCCGAGACGCGCATCCGGCGGTCGCCGAGATAGGCGCCTGCGCCCTTTTCCGCCCAAAAGATCTCGTCCTTGATCGGATCGTAGACGACGCCGGCGGTGATCTCGCCGCGCTCCTCGAGGCCGATCGACACCGCGAAATGGGGCAGACCGTGCAGGAAATTGGTGGTGCCGTCGAGCGGGTCGACGAGCCAGCGGCGCTCCTTGTCCCTGCCTTCGATGGCGCCGCCTTCCTCCATCAGGAAGCCGAAATCCGGCCGCGCCTTCTCGAGCTCGCGACGGACGATCTTCTCGGCCTTGGTGTCGGCGGTCGAAACGAAGTCGGCCGGGCCCTTGCGGCTGACCTGCAGCTGCTCGACCTCGCCGAAATCGCGGATCAGCGCTCGCCCGGCTTTCTCGGCTGCGCGCACCATGACGTTGATATTGGCGGATCGGAAGGCCATCGCCGGGTCCGTTCTATGGCAGGGAAGGTCGTGCAGCGGGCGCCGGTTCAGTCGCGCGCCCGCTCCACGTAGCTCGCGTCGGCGGTATTGACGACGATGCGGGTGCCCGATTCGATGTGTGGCGGTACCATGACCCGCACCCCGTTCTCCAGCACCGCCGGCTTGTAGGACGAGGACGCCGTCTGGCCCTTGACGACCGCGTCGGCCTCGACGATCTGCATGGTCACGGTCTCCGGCAGCTCGACGCCGATCGGCGAGTCCTCGTAGGATTCGATGGTCACCGTCATGCCGTCCTGCAGGAACTTCGCTGCGTCCTCGCCGATGAAGTCGATGTTCAGCGTGATCTGCTCGTAGGTCTCGTTGTCCATGAAGGTGAAGTCGTCGCCATCGGCGAACAGGAACTGGTACTGTTTCTGGTCGAGGCGCACGCGCTCCACCGTTTCGGACGAACGAAAGCGCTCGTTCAGCTTGGTGCCGTCGCGGATGTCCTTCAGCTCGACCTGCAGGTAGGCGCCGCCCTTGCCGGGCTGGGTGTGCTGAATCTTGGTCGCGCGCCACAGCCGGCCCTGATGCTCGATGATGTTGCCCGGGCGGATGGCATTGCCGTTGATCTTCATATCCAAAAAACCACGCGTTGTCGGGGGAAGCGGCGCGGTTATAGCGGCTGTGCGCCGCTTAGGCAATCTCGGCGAACACCTGGTTGAACGCGCGCACCGCGGCGGCCGGGCCGTCCTCGTAATCCCACACGCCGGCGACCACCGCGAGGAAATCCGCCCCCGCCCTGACCAGCACCGGGGCGTTGTCCACTGTGATCCCGCCGATGGCAACGCAGGGTATCTCCATCAATTCGCTCCACCAGGTCAGGATCCCGGGTTCGGCGCGTGTTTTCGGCGCCTTGGTGCCGGTTGGAAAGAACGCCCCGAAGGCGACGTAGTCGGCGCCCTCTTCGGCTGCCACCATGGCCAGATGCCGGGAGGCGTGGCAGGTCACGCCGACGATCGCGTCCGGTCCGACGATGCGCCGCGCCGCGGCATAGGTCACGTCCTCCTGGCCGACATGGACGCCGTCGCAGCCGGTCTCGACGGCAAGGTCCGGCCGGTCGTTCAGGATGAAGGCGACGCCGCGGTCCTGGGCGACCGGGCGCAGCGCGTCGGCAGCGCGGCGGATCGCGTCGTCCGCGGCGTGTTTAAGCCGCAGCTGCAGGCAGGCGACGTCGCCCGAATCCAGCGCTTCGGCGAGGGTGTCGCGAAAGGCCGCCGGGTCGAGTTCCGGCGGGGTGATCAGATAGAGGCGGCAGCGCTCGCCGTTATCCATTGGCGTGTTTCTCCAGCCAGTCGCGGCAGGCGCGCTCGAGGTCCCGGCGGGCCCGCTCGACCGGGGCGAGGTCCAGCGCCGCCGGCCGCTCGGCGATGATTTGCGCGCCGCATTGGGCGGCAATATCGGCGATCTTGTCCGCCGTGTCGCCGGAAAAGCGGATGATCTGCGCGCCGTCGCGTAAGGCCGCCAGCGCGTAGCCCGGCATGTCGCCGCAATCCAGCACCGCGGTCACCTGCGCCTCGGGGTGCGCCGCGCGCGCCTCCTCGACGACCATGCGGAACCAGGACGGCCCGGCATAACCGGCCGCGCCTTCGGCGCTGATCAGCGTCACCGCAACGCCGAGCCCCGCCGCCGCCGCCAGCGCCGCCTCGGCATGGGCGAGCCCGTGAACGACGATCGCGGGGGGGAGGGGTATTGATGAATTCATAAGACTTACGTTGTTATATGCGCCTTTGTACTCTAATTGGCGCAGTGCGAATTACGAAGTACCAGTGCCTAAAGCAACCCTCATGAGCAAAGCCTTCACCAAGGAAACCGACAGCGAGATCGAGGACGACCTCCCCGACGAGCCGGATCCCTTGCCCGCGGGGCGGAAGAACTACATCACCCCGGCCGGGCTCGAGCGGCTGCGGGCGGAGCTCAACGAATTGTGGACCGTCGAGCGGCCGAAGGTGGTCGAGGTCGTCGCCTGGGCGGCCGGCAATGGCGACCGCTCGGAGAACGGCGACTACATTTACGGCAAGAAACGTCTGCGCGAGATTGACCGGCGGGTGCGGCATTTGCGCAAGCGCATCGAGATCGCCGAAGTGGTCGACCCGCGGCGCCAGACCAGGCGTGACCGCGTGTTCTTCGGTGCCACCGTAACCTATGCCGACGGCAGCGATCGCGAGCGCACGGTGCGCATCGTCGGAATCGATGAGGCGCGCTCGCAAGACGGCGAGATCAGCTGGGTCTCGCCGGTCGCGCGGGCGCTCCTGAGGGCCGAGGAAGGCGATATCGTCGAGGTCCGCACGCCGGCCGGCACGGAAGAACTCGAGGTGCTCGAGATCCGCTACCCCGAGGACTAAGGGCAGTCGCCCGTCGGGTCAAAGCGAGGCTCCTCTTTCCTGTTCTTGCCGATTTCCTGTTCTTGCCGAACATGCCGCATCCTTCGACAGGCTCAGGATGAGGCGCGCGCGGCGAGGATTTGACGCCGTGCCAACCACAGAAAACCCTAAGGCATGGGCTCGTTCCTGGCGGCTGGCGCCGCCATCGCCGTCGGCGTCGGCGCCGAAATCGCGAAGCCGGTTGGAGATTTTGCCCAAGCTCCGTACCATGAGCGGCGGCGCCCGCCCGCGGCGACGCAACCTGAGGATTCAAACGCATGCGCCTGTCCGTTCTCGACCAGTCGATCGCCGTTCAGGGCCGGCCGCACGGCCAAGCGATCCAGGACACGCTGGCCCTGGCGCAGCATTGCGAGGGGCTGGGCTATCATCGCTTCTGGGTCTCCGAGCACCACAACCACCCGACAATCGTCGGCACCGCGCCGGAGATCCTGATCGCCGCGATCGCGTCGCGGACGGAGCGGATCCGGGTCGGCAGCGCCGGCGTCATGCTGCCGCACTACTCCGCCTTCAAGGTCGCCGAGCAGTTCCGCGTGCTCGACGCGATCGCGCCGGGGCGCATCGATCTCGGCCTCGGCCGCGCGCCGGGCTCGGACGGGCGCACCGCCTTCGCGCTGCATCCGCTGGCCAACCAGCGGCCCGAGCAGTTCCCCGCCGACGTGCGCGACCTCGATGCCTGGGTGCATGGCGAGGCGCTGGTCGAAAACCATCCGTTCGCGACTCTCAAGGCCTATCCGCAAGGCCGGACGGCGCCCGAGGTGTGGATGCTCGGAAGCTCCCTGTACGGCGCGCAGCTCGCTGCCGTTCTCGGCCTGCCCTATTGTTTCGCCTGGTTCATCACCGACGGTTTCGGCTGCGACGAGGCGCTGGCCCAGTACCGCAAGAGTTACCGCCCGAGCGCGCGCTGGCCGGAGCCGCATGTGGCGCTCTGCCTGTGGGCGCTGGCCGCCGATACGGAGGAAGACGCGCAGCATCACTTCACCTCGCGCGCCCGCTGGAAGCTGTTCCGTGACCGCGGCGTCTACGGTCCGCTGGAAAGCCCGGAGGCGGCGGCGGCGCATAGCTATACCGACAAGGATGCCGATATCCTCGAGGGCCTGCGCCGCGACTCCTTCGTCGGCACCGGCAAGAGCGTTGCGACCCGCATCCGCGCGACCGCCGAGGAGAGCGGGGCGGCGGAGGTCGCCATCGTCACCTGGGCCCATGACGAAGATGTGCGCCGGCGCAGCTACGAGCTGCTGGCGCAGGAATTCGGGCTGGTGGCAGGTTGAGGTCGCTCGGCGCCCCTAGCGCCCGTAGCCCATGCTGGCCGGCAACCAGGTGCTGAGGCTCGGGAACAGCAGCATGATGATCAGCCCCAGCAGCATCAACCCGACATAGGGGACGATGCCGCGCACCACCTCGGCCATCGGGGCCTTGGCGATGCCCTTGATGACGAACAGGTTCATGCCGACCGGCGGGGTGATCAGCGCCAGCTCCAGATTGATCATCAGGAGGACGCCGTACCAGATCGGATCGACGCCCAGCGCGTCGAGGACCGGCAGGACGATCGGCGTCGTGATGAGGATGATCGAGATGGTCTCGAGGAACATGCCGAGCACGAAGATCGCCGCCATCACCGCAAGGATGAAGCCGATCGGCCCGACCTGATGGGCCACCACCATCTCCACCAGCTCCGCCGGCAGGCGCATCAGCGTCAGGGTGTGGCCGAAGATGGCGGCTGCGGCGAGCACCATGAACAGCATCGAGGTCGTGCGAACCGTCTCGTAAGCCGTCTCGAAGAGATCGCGCAGCCCGAAATTGCGATACAGCAGGACCGCGATCGCGAGGCTGGCGAGGGCCCCGCTGCCGGCCGCCTCGGTCGGGGTGAAGACGCCGAAATACAGCCCGCCGAGCACCAGCGGCGGCAGGCTGAGCGCCGCCAGCGAGCGCTTGACCGCGCCGCCGACCTCGCGCAGCGAGGCCCGCGCCTGCGTCGTGGCGGCCTCGCCGTGGCCGGACGCCCACATGGCATAGGCCGCGAAAATCAGCGCCAGAAGAAGCCCTGGGATCAGCCCCGCGAAGAACAGCGCCCCGATCGAGGTTTCCGAGACGATGCCGTAGAGGATCATCGGGCCGGAGGGCGGGATCAGGATCCCCAGCGTGCCGCCGGCCGCAACGACGCCGTAGATATGGCGCGGCCGATAGCCGTAACGGGTCATCTGCGGAATCGCCGTCGCGCCGATCGTCAGCGCGGTCGCCACCGACGATCCCGAGATCGCCGCGAACACGGTGCAGGACAGCACGGTAGCGACGCCCAGTCCGCCGGGCAGGTGGCGGACCAGCACATGCGCGGTGGCGTAGAGGTCGTCGACCACCCGCGAGCGGATCATGACATGCGCCATGAAGGCGAACATCGGGATCGCCACCAGGAGATAGATGTTGAGCTTGCCGTAGACGATGTCGCCGAGGCTGCCGATCTCGCCGTCGACGATCAGCAAGAGGGCGATCGAGGCAAGTGTCAGCCCGGCGAAGATCGGAAGACCGGTCAGCAGGAGGACGACCAGCCCCAGAAGGATCAGCGCCAGCGTCATGACGCCTCAGTCCGGCACATGGGCGGCGTCGCGATGCGGCGGGGCGTCGAGGCCGAGGGCGAGGCGCAGCAGCTGATTCACCGAGGCCAGGATCATCAGGGCAAAGCCGATCAGCAGGCTCGACTGCGGAATCCAGACCGGCATGGCGAGATACCCGTCCGACAGCAGACCGACCATGCGGCTGAACGCGACCATGTCCCAGCTGCGCTCGAGCAATACGGCGGCGACGGTGATCATCGCGACGAGTCCCCAGACGCGCGCTGCCACCTGCCCGCGCGGGCCGAGCCGGGCTATGATCAGATCGACATTGATGTGATCGCCGCGCCGCACCGTCTCGCCGAGCCCGAACATGACCAGCGCGACCATCAGGTAGCCCATCAGCTCGTCGGTCCAGACCTGCGGCGTGTTGAGGACGTAACGCATGACGACGCTGTAGGTGATCGCCACCGCCATGATCACGGCGATTGCAGCGCCCAGCCCGACGAACAGTCGCGAGGCGAGGGCCGTCAGCCGGTCGAGCGCCGCAAGAACGGGGCCGCCCCGACGGGCGGCCCCGGCCCTGTTGTCGGAAGGCACGAGGGCGCGCCCGTCACATGGCGGCGATCATGTCCAGCAGCTTCTGGCCCGCGCCCTTGGTCGCCTCGTCGAAGGCCTTGCTGAACGCCGGATCCATGATCGCCTTCATGGCGTCGATTTCGGCGGCGCTGTGGATATGCACCTTCATGCCCTTCTCGCGCAGCTGACCCGGCGCCTCCGCGGCGGCCGCCTCGGTCGCATCAAGCGCCGCCTTGGCGGCGGCGGCGCTGGCCTCGGTGATCGCCTGCTGCTGCGCGGCGGTCAGGCCGTCATACCATTTCGGATTGACGTAGCCGTGGAAGAACACGCTGAACAGCGGTGAGACGGTGACGTGGTCCTGAACCTCATAGTATTTGCGCGAATAGGCGGCCGAGATATCGGTCAGCCCGGCATCGATGACGCCGGTCTGCAGCGCGTTGTAGACCTTGGAGCCGGACATCGCCGACGGCGCCGCGCCCAGCGCCTTGAGACCGGCGTCGACCAGCGGGTTGAGGCCGCGGATCTTGACGCCCTTGAAATCGTCCGGGGTGATCAGCGCCTTGCCCTGCGAGGTGAAGGCCGACATGTTGGTGGTAAACAGCCAGACGACGTTGCGCACGCCCTTGTCGAGCAACAGGCCGTCGAGATATTTCGCGGGCTCCGAGTTCGGCCATTTGCGCAGCACGTCGATGTCGGTGACCGAATAGGGTTTGAGGGTCACGTTCATCTCCGGGATCGTCTTGCCCCATTGGAAATTGACCGAGAAGGCGGCCTCGATATCGCCCTTGGCGACGGCCGGATAGTTCTGTTTGGCATCGAAGGCCTGGTTGGCCCCGAACACCTGGACGTCGATGGTATTGCCCGAGCGCGCCTCGATATCGGCGGCCCAGTCGGCGATCTTGATGGCGATATGATGCTTCGGCGGCAGCTGGTGGCTGACCCGCATCACGGTCTCCGCCGCGTTCGCGGCATATGCGCCGATGGTGACGATGCCGGCGACCACGGCCAGTGCGATTCGTTTCATCGTTCCGTCTCCCTGTCTTCCAGATGCAAACCTATCGTTGCCCCGACGACACTTGTCGGCGGTTCGCCGGAGCCGGTCAAGGGGTCTTCGTCCTGGCGAACTCCAGATAGTCCTGTTCGCGGTGGCGCAGTTCACTCAGCCCCACGATCTCGTTGAATTCGGCGAAGTCGACCATGCGATCGCGCACGGCATCGGTCGTGCCGTCGCGCAGCAAAGTCTCCAATAGTTCACGAACCGCCTTCGCCACCGTGTAGGTGGCTGCCACCGGATGCGTCGTCACGGCGTAGCCGATCTCCTGAAGCGTCGCCGCGGACAACACCGGGCTCGCGCCCGCCTCGATATTGTTCGCCAAGCATGGCCCGTCGAGCTCCGTGCATATGCGCCGCATCTGCTCCACGGTCTCGGGCGCCTCGACGAATAGCAGATCGGCGCCGACCTCTCGATACAGCGCCATGCGCGCGAGCGCGTCCTCAAGGCCATTGACCGCCAGCGCATCTGTTCGCGCCATGATGACGAACTCCGGATCGGCGCGGGAATCGAGCGCCGCCTTCAGCTTGGCGACCATCTCTTCGGCCGGCACCACCGCCTTTCCGGCCATGTGGCCGCAGCGCTTCGGATACACTTGGTCCTCGATGAACATGCCGGCGAGACCCGCCCGCTCATAAGCGCGGACCGTCCGGGCGACGTTGGTGACGTTGCCGAAGCCAGTGTCACCGTCGCCGAATACCGGGATCGAGACGGCATCGCACAGCCGGGCATAGTGATCCGCCATCTCGGTCATCGAGAGCTGCGAGGTGTCGGGGCGACCAAGCAAAGCCGCAGACGCCGCGTAGCCGCCGCAGGTAACGACCTCGAAGCCGACCTGCTCGGCGATGCGGGCGCTCAGCGCATCGTGCACCCCGGGCATGACGGCGATGTCCGGCGCTTCGATCAGCTGGCGAAATCGCGTGGTCCTTTTCATGACGCGTTCCCGTGCCCTGGGTTGTGCGGGAACAGTGTAGTGCGATGCGGCGGCGGGGGAAACCGAGCAGCGGCGCGACCACGGCCGCGCCGACCCCGTTTCGCATCCTCGCCGCCGATTCGCGTCGCCTCAGAGCAGCTTGCCCATCGCCACCGCGGTGTCGGACATGCGGTTGGAGAAGCCCCACTCGTTGTCGTACCAGGACAGCACCCGCACCAGCTTGCCGTCGATCACCTGGGTCTGGGTCAGATCGAAGGTCGAGCTCGCCGGGTTGTGGTTGAAGTCGATCGAGACCAGCGGCTTGTCGTTGGCCACCAGCACGCCCTTCAGCTCGCCCTTCGCGGCCTTCTTGATCGCCTCGTTGATCTCTTCGGCGGTGGTCTTCTTCTTGGCGTCGAACTTCAGGTCGATCAGCGAGACGTTGGGCGTCGGCACCCGGATCGCGGTGCCGTCCAGCTTGCCGGCGAGATCCGGCATCACCAGCCCGACCGCCTTGGCGGCGCCGGTCGAGGTCGGGATCATCGAGACCGCCGCCGCGCGGG
>CP070634.1:3693272-3727524 GCA_020356105.1 Rhodospirillales bacterium
GACGAGCCGATGGCCGGCATGAACGTCGAGGAGAAGGAGGACATGTCGCGCTTCATCATCGACGTGAACGAGCAGTTCGGCACCACCATCGCCCTGATCGAGCACGACATGGGCGTGGTGATGGACATCTCGGACCGGGTCGTGGTGCTCGATTACGGCCGCAAGCTGGCCGAAGGGACGCCGGACGAGGTCCGCGCCGACCGCGACGTCATCGACGCCTATCTCGGCGTTGCGCACGATTAGGGCGGGAGAACCATGGGCGGCGAATTCCTGTTCTTCATCGAGACGACGATCAGCGGCCTGATGGCCGGGGTGATGTATGCGCTGGTCGCGCTCGGTTTCGTGCTGATCTTCAAGGCGTCCGGCATCTTCAATTTCGCGCAAGGGGTGCTGGCCCTGTTCGCGGGGCTGACGCTGGTCGGGCTGATGGAGAAATTCGGCCTGCCCCCCTGGGCCGCGATCATCGCGACGGTCGGCGTGATGATCGTTCTCGCCTGGCTGATCGAGCGCCTGGTGCTGCAGTACCTCGTAAACCAGGATCCGATCATCCTGTTCATGTCGACCATCGGCCTCGCCTATGTGCTGGAAGGGCTGGGCGACATCATGTGGGGCTCGGACGTCAAGGTGCTGGAGATCGGCATCCCGCAGGGCGCCGTCGACTGGCTGCTCGACGATTACGGCCTTTACATCGAAAAGCTCGAGATTGTCGCCGCGGTGACCGGCGCGATCATGGTCACGGGCCTCGCCGTGTTCTTCAACAAGACGCGGATCGGGCGCGCCCTGCGCGCGGTGGCGGACGATCACCAGGCGGCGCTGTCGGTCGGGATCTCGCTGCGCACCATCTGGGTCATCGTCTGGTCCGTGTCCGGCATCGTGGCGCTGGTCGCCGGCGTCATGTGGGGCTCGAAATCCGGGGTGCAGTTCTCGCTCTCGCTGATCGCGCTGAAGGCCCTGCCGGTGCTGATCCTCGGCGGGTTCACGTCGATCCCGGGGGCGATTGTCGGCGGGCTGATCATCGGCGTCGGCGAAAAATGGGCTGAGATCTATATCGGCAGCCTGGTCGGCGGCGCCATCGAAAACTGGTTCGCCTATGTGCTCGCCCTCGGCTTCCTGCTGTTCCGGCCGCAGGGGCTGTTCGGCGAGAGGATCATCGAGCGGGTGTGAGACATGCTGTACCGTGAAGCCGGCCAGTTCCGGACAAGTTACGAGGACGACCAGCAGGTCTTCCCGATCCGCCAGGACCGCTGGGCGGTCGCCCTGTTCCTGGCGGTGGCGGTGCTGGCCGTGCCGCTCGTCATCAACGACTACTGGGCCAACGCCGTGCTGCTGCCGTTTCTGGTCTATGCCATGGCAGCGCTCGGCCTCAACATCCTGGTCGGCTATTGCGGGCAGATCTCGCTCGGTACCGGCGGCTTCATGGCGGTCGGCGCGTTCGCCAGCTTCAAGCTGACGACCGCGTTTCCGGAGATGAACCTGATCATCGTGCTGCTGCTCTCGGGGTGCGTCACCGCGGGGGTCGGCGTGCTGTTCGGTCTGCCGAGCCTGCGCATCAAGGGATTCTACCTGGCGGTGGCGACGCTGGCGGCGCAGTTCTTTCTGGTCTGGCTGTTCAACAAGGTGGGCTGGTTCTACAACTACAACGCCACCGGGCAGATCACCGTGCCGCCGCGTGAGGTCTTCGGGTTCCTGGTCACCGGGCCGGAGGCGAAACCGCACGTCGCCTACCTGTTCACGCTGGGGTTCGTCGTGGCCTTCGCGCTGATCGCCAAGAACGTGGTGCGCGGGCGAATCGGCCGGATGTGGATGGCGATCCGCGACATGGACATCGCGGCCGAGCTGATCGGCGTGCGGCCGCTGCATGCCAAGCTGTCGGCCTTCGCTTTTAGCTCGTTCTATATCGGCGTTGCCGGCGGGCTGATCTTCACGGTCTATCTCGGCGCCGTCGAGGTGACGGAGGCCTTCGGCATCAACCTGTCGTTCCTGGTCCTGTTCATGGTCATCATCGGCGGCCTCGGCTCGATCCTCGGCTCGTTCCTCGGCGCGGCCTTTCTGGTGTTGATGCCGATCCTGCTGAAAAACGTGATGGTCGACTGGATGGGCATGGCGGCGGTGACCGCCAAGCATGTCGAGATCACCTTGATGGGCGTGCTGATCATCTTCTTTCTGATCGTCGAGCCGCACGGTTTCGCGCGGCTGTGGCAGATCCTGAAGGAAAAGTTGCGGCTTTGGCCGTTCCCCTATTGAGGTTTAGCATGGGGCAACGGTCGAAACGGGCGTATGTGTTATGAAACTCAAACAGGGAGGATAAGAATGAATCTCCGGAAACTCTTTGCGGGCGCCGCCGTTGCGGCGGTTGCGCTGCCTGTCATCGCCGTCAGTGCCCCGGCGGGCGAACTGACGATCCCGTCTCTGGTGTACCGGACCGGGCCTTATGCCCCGAACGGCATTCCGTTCGCCAACGGCTACGCCGATTACTGGAACCTGCTGAACGAGCGCGACGGCGGTATCGAGGGCTCGAAGATCAACCTGATCGAGTGCGAGACCGCCTACAACACGCAGCAGGGCGTCGAATGCTACGAGAGCACCAAGGGCGAAGGCGCCGGTGCCCTCGTGTATCAGCCCCTGTCGACGGGCATCACCTACCAGCTGATCCCGAAGGCGTCGGCGGACAAGATCCCGGTCTTCTCGATGGGCTATGGCCGCACCTCGGCGGCCAACGGCAAGGTGTTCGAATGGATCTTCAATTTCCCGGCCACCTACTGGGACGGCGCCACGGCGATCGTGCAGTATATCGGCGACCGTGAAGGCGGCATGGACAAGCTGAAGGGCAAGAAGCTGGCGCTGGTCTACCACAACTCGGCCTACGGCAAGGAGCCGATCCGCACCCTCGAGGTGATGGCGGAAAAATACGGCTACGAGCTGATGCTTCTTCCCGTCGACCATCCCGGGCAGGAACAGAAGGCGACATGGCTGCAGGTTCGCCGCGAACGGCCCGACTGGGTCATGATGTGGGGCTGGGGCGTGATGAACCAGGTGGCGATTAAGGAAGCCGCGTCGATCCGCTATCCGATGGACCGATTCATCGGTGTCTGGTGGTCGGCCTCCGAAAACGACGTGCTGCCGGCCGGGGCCGGCGCCGACGGCTATCTCGCCGCGGCGGTCCACGCGCCGGGCGCAGATTTCCCGGTGCATGCGGACATCCTCAAGCACCTCTATGACAAGAACAAGGGCGCCGGCGAGCGCGACCGCGTCGGCGAGGTGCTCTACAATCGCGGCCTGGCGGCGGCGATGTGGACCTCGGAGGCGATCCGCACCGCCATGAAGATGCACAACACCAAGGATCCCACCGCGGCCCAGGTGCGCGACGGTTTCGAGAACCTGAAAGTCAGCGAGGCCCGCCTCAAGGAACTCGGCCTGGAGGGCTTCACCTACGGCATCGAGATCTCTTGCGCGAATCACAGCGGTCCTGGCCGGGCGGCGATCCAGCAATGGGATGCCAAGGCCAAGAAGTGGAGCATCGTTTCCAAGTTCTACGATCGCATGCCGGAGATCACCGGCCCGTTGATCGAGGCGGATTCCTCGGCCTACGCCAAGGAAAACAACATCACGGCGCGCAGCTGCAACTGAGCCCCGGGGCCCCGTCCCCCGCGATGCGGGACGGGGCCCGACGGGCCCGGGCATTGCGGCGTTCACAAGGAATGAAGTCACCATGAGCGAAGCGGTGTCGGCGGACATTCGGACGGAACCGGAAACGGCGCCGCCCCTTTTGTCGGTGAACAACATTGAGGTCATCTACGACCACGTGATCCTGGTGCTCAAGGGGGTCTCGCTCGAGGTTCCCGAGGGCGGCATCGTCGCCCTGCTCGGCGCCAACGGCGCCGGCAAGACGACGACCCTGAAGGCGATTTCCAATCTTCTGGGTGCCGAGCGCGGCGAGGTAACCAAGGGATCGATCCTGTTCGAGGGCGAGGCCGTCCAGTCGCTGACCCCCAACGCGCTCGTCCGGCGCGGTGTCATCCAGGTGATGGAGGGCCGCCACTGTTTCGAGCATCTGACGATCGAGGAGAACCTTCTGACCGGGGCCTACACCCGCGGCGACGGCCGCGCCGGCATCCAGGGCGATCTCGAGATGGTCTACGACTACTTCCCGCGGCTGCGCGAGCGCAGGGCGGCCCAGGCCGGCTATACCTCGGGCGGCGAGCAGCAGATGTGCGCGATCGGCCGCGCGCTGATGGCCCGGCCGAAGATGATCCTGCTCGACGAGCCCTCGATGGGTCTCGCGCCGCAGCTGGTCGAGAGCATCTTCGAGACCGTCAAGCGGCTGAACGCCGAGGAAGGCGTCACCTTCCTGCTGGCCGAGCAGAACACGAACATCGCCCTGAAATACGCGACCTATGGCTACATCCTCGAAAACGGCCGCGTGGTGATGGACGGCGAGGCGGGAGCGCTGCGGGAGAACGAGGACGTCAAGGAGTTCTATCTCGGCCTGTCCACGAGCGGCCGCAAGAGCTACCGCGACGTCAAGCACTACAAGCGCCGCAAGCGCTGGCTGGCCTAGGGCGCGGACCGGGCCCCTTCGGGCTCGGTGCGAATGGCGATGGCGAGCGAGCCCACCCTTCGAGACGGATCTCCGGCCCTCCTCAGGGTGAGGGCACAAACGACGGGGTCTCATGCTGGGGAGCGGTACGGCCGCGTCTCGACGCATGAGGACGCGCCGCTTTTCAATGAGCGGCCCGAGAGAAAACTGCCGGGATAGCAAGCCTATGACCGAATACTACGACGAGCTGGAAACCCGCGATCCCGAGGCGCGCGAGGCGGCGCTGATGGCGGCGCTCCCCGATGCGATCGCGCATGCCAGGACGCACGCGCCCGGTTTCGCGGCGATCCTGGCCGACGTCGCGCCGCAGGAGGTGACGTCGCGCGCGGCGCTGGCGGCCCTGCCGGTGACCCGCAAATCGGACCTGATCGAGCGGCAGCAGGCCGAACCGCCGTTCGGCGGGCTCACCGCGACGCCACCGCGCGAGCTGAAGCGGCTGTTTCTGTCGCCCGGCCCGATCGCCGATCCGGAGGGTCACGGGGCGGATTGGTGGCGCTTCGCGCGCGCCCTGTTCGCCGCCGGCTTCCGCAGCCGGGACATCCTGCACAATTGCTTCGCCTACCATTTCACGCCGGCCGGGGCGATGTTCGAGACGGCGGCGCACGCGCTGGGCTGCGCGGTGGTCGCCGGCGGCACCGGACAAACCGAGATGCAGGTCGAGGCGATCGCGCATTTCGGCGCGGACGGCTTCGCCGGGACGCCCGATTTCCTCAAGATCGTGCTCGACAAGTCGCAAGAGATGGGCGTCTTGCTGCCGACCCTGAAGAAGGCCTGCGTGTCAGGGGGCGCCCTGTTCCCGTCGCTGCGGCAGGAGATCCGAAGCCACGGCGTCGACGTGCTGCAGTGTTACGGAACAGCGGATCTGGGACTGATCGCCTATGAATCGGAGGCGCTCGACGGCATGATCCTCGACGAAAGCCTGATCGTCGAAATCCTGCGGCCGGGCACCGGCAATCCGGTGCCGGACGGGGAGGTCGGCGAGGTCGTGGTGACGACGCTCAACCGCGACTATCCGCTTGTCCGCTTCGCCACCGGGGATCTCTCCGCTGTGCTGCCCGGACCGAGCCCCTGCGGCCGCACCGCGCCGCGGATCAAGGGCTGGATGGGGCGCGCCGACCAGACCACCAAGGTCAAGGGTATGTTCGTCCACCCGGCGCAGATCGACCGGGTGGTCAAGCGGACGCCGGAGGTCTTGCGGGCGCGGCTTGTAGTGGACAGCAGGGACGGCAAGGACGTGGCGACGCTGGTCTGCGAGTCGGCGAGCGGCGACGAGTCCTTGAGTGAGCGGGTCGAACAGGCCGTCCAGTCCGAATGCAAGTTGCGCGTCGCCGTGCGAATTGTGGCGCCAAACACAATTGCGAACGACGGGAAGGTCATCGAAGACGACAGGGACTTTTCCTAGCGAACGTCGAAGTCATTGGAAAATAAAACAATAATCGAAAGCGCACCCGATTTGACCGAGTCTTAACCAAAAAGGCCGATCCTGCCACAAAAATGCCACATTTCGGGCAAACAGATACCACAAAATAAGGTTGTGATTGAAACGCTGAGACCTCCCCTCTCAGTCGAGGCTAACCCTGACAGCCTCTTATTTGCGACCATATCCAAGGGGTCGCCTGATATTGGCGGTTGCCGGCCCACCCCCGGCAACCGCCAGTTTTTTGTGCCGAATCGCCGCGCTTTTCATCCTGCCAACCTGTGCTATACCTGCCGTGCCGCCGGCCCGGCGGACGCGCATCCGGGGCTCCGCACCGCGATGGGCGAACGAGGCTTCCGCCATTGCCTTCGCGAGTCGAATTTGATGCCGAATCGGTTTTCCGGACACTCTCTGACCTGCTTTCGGGGCGAGCGCTTCGTCTTCGAGGCGCTGGAGTTTCACGTCGAGAGCGGCGAGGCCCTGGTGCTCACCGGGCCGAATGGCAGCGGCAAGTCGAGCTTGATCCGAATCATGGCCGGGCTGCTCGCCGCCGTCGACGGCCGTCTCGAATGGAATGGCGACCCGGTGGCCGCGACGCCCGAGGATCACAGCGCGCGGCTCCATTACGTGGGCTACCAGGATGCCATCAAGCCGGTCATGACGGTGCGCGAGAACCTCGCCTTCTGGGCCGGGCTGCGGGGCGGCGTCGGCAAGGTGCCGGAGGCGCTGGAGACGGTCGGGCTGGGCGCGATCGCCGACATGCCGGCGCAGTTCCTGTCGTCCGGCCAGCGCCGGCGCCTGTCGCTCGCCCGCATCGTCGCGAGCGTCGCCGAGCTGTGGCTGCTGGACGAGCCCACCGTCGGGCTCGACCGCCATGCGGTCGGGATTCTCGAGGGCTTGGTCGAACGGCATCGCGCCGGCGGTGGCATGGCGGTGCTGGCGACGCACCAGCCGATCGCGCTGGGCGGCACCGAGCGGGGCCTCGATATCTCCGGCTTCGCCGCGCGGCGACAGATCTTCGATGATGTCGAGGCGCGGCGATGATCCGGATCATGCGTCATCTCGTGGCCCGCGACCTGCGGCTCGCCCTGCGTCAGGGCTCGGACGCGGCGATGGTGATCGCGTTCTTCGTCATCACGGTCACCCTGTTTCCGCTCGGCGTCGGGCCCGAGCCGAACGTGCTGGCGCGGATCGCCGCGGGGGTGGTGTGGGTCACCGCGTTGCTCGCCACCATGCTGTCGCTCGACCGGCTGTTCCAGGCCGATTACGACGACGGCTCGACCGACCTGCTGGTGCTAGCGCCGATCCCGCTCGAGCTGGCGGTGCTGGCCAAGGTGGTCGCCCACTGGATGCTGACCGGCCTGCCGCTGATCGTCACGGCGCCGGTCCTGGCGGCGCTGATGAACATGCCGGGGCCCGGCTATCCGGTGTTGATCGGCTCGATGCTCCTTGCCACCCCGACGCTGAGCCTGATCGGCTCGGTCGGCGCGGCGCTGGCGCTGGGCGCCCGGCGCGGCGGCATCCTGATCTCGCTGCTGGTGCTGCCGCTCTACATTCCCGTGCTGATCTTCGCCGTCGGCGGCGTCGACGCGGCGATCAGCGGGCTGACGCCGCGCCCCCACCTGCTGCTGCTGGGGGCGATCCTCGCCGCGGCGCTGCCGCTCGCCCCATGGGCGGCGGCAGCGGCCTTGCGGCACAGTCTGAGATGAGCGGCAGCGGCGATTTGCCGCAGGACCGCCGCGCGCATCTGCTATTCGCGCTCGGGCGCCGGCTGTGGTTCGAATCCCGGCCCCCCGGCGGGGCCGGCCTCGATTGCGGGCTCCGGCGCGGCCGGCGCGGCCGGCCCGGTGGGCTCAGCCGGCGCGGCGGCCGCGCCGGCCGCCTCGGACTTCATGCCGAAGAACAGCAGCGCACCGCCGACGACGATCAACGCACCGCGGATTGCCCAGCCGACCTCCACGCCCCAACTGTCGATCCACATCAGGTACCTGAACTCCATCCCGATCAGATTCAGGACGAAACTGCCGGCACCGAAAATCACCAGCAACCATCCAATGCTCTTCATGACATTATCCTTTCCCATGGCACCCGGGCGGCTGCCATGTTGTCGCTTGCCAATCGGAAATCATCGGCCAAATAAGTTAACAGCTGGTGTCCGGCCCGGCCCGGGGTGCGACACGTTGTCCACCCCCGGGAATTGTTTCAGATCAAGGAGGTGCGTTTTTGAATCAATATCCTTGGACCACGCGGCTGCGGCACTCTATATAAAGGCCCGACCATGATGCACCGATTTGCCAACCCCACCCGTTTCATGCGCGTCGCCAACGCGATCCTGCCGTGGTGCGCCGCCCTGACCGTGGTGTTCCTTTGCATCGGATTGTACCTTGGGCTGTTCCGCTCGCCGGCCGACTATCAGCAGGGCGAGACGGTGCGGATCATGTACATCCACGTGCCCTCGGCCTACATGGCGATGTTCGTCTACGGCGCGATGGCGGTCGCCAGCGCCATGGCGCTGATCTGGAAGCATCCGCTGGCCGACATGATCGCCCGGGCCAGCGCGCCGATCGGCGCCGGCTTCACGCTGATCACGCTGGTCACCGGCTCGCTGTGGGGCCAGCCGATGTGGGGCACCTGGTGGGTCTGGGATGCGCGGCTGACATCGGTGCTGATCCTGTTCTTCCTCTATATCGGCTATATCGCGCTGGTGAACGCGTTCGACGATCCGGCGCGCGGCGCCAAGCCGGCGGCGATCCTGGCGCTGGTCGGGGCGGTCAACTTGCCGATCATCAAATTCTCGGTCGACTGGTGGAACACGTTGCACCAGCCGGCGAGCATCGTAACGATGGAAGGACCGAAGATCGCCGCATCGATGCTCTGGCCGCTGCTGTGCATGGTCATCGCGTTCAACCTGTTCTACCTGACCGTCGGGATCCTGCGGCTGCGCGGCGAGATCGCCGGGGCGCGGATCCGCAACCTGCAGCTCGGGCTGACCCATGGCTGAACCTGGGCGGCGGATCGAGGGCGCGGTCTGCGATCGGGGGGTATCGCGGGCGTCCGGCGCAAATCAGAGAGGGTTTTCTTTCCGAGATGAGTGAGTTCTTTGCGATGGGCGGATATGCCGCCTTCATCTGGCCGGCCTACGGGATCGCAACCGTCGTCCTGTGCGGCCTCCTGGCAGTTTCGCTGAAATCGATGCGCGAGCGCGAGGCCCTGGTCGACTCGCTGCGGAGCCAGCGCGGCCGGCGCCTGGCGGGCGACACAGTGGCCGAGGAGGAACCGTCATGAGCACGACGACTCCCGCGACGCCGAAACACGGCCTCAGCCGCGCCGCCACGCGCAAGCGCAAGCGCCTCTACATCGTCCTCGCCGGCATGACCATGCTGGGCGTGGCCGTCGCGCTGATGCTGACCGCCTTCAAGGACAACATCGTCTTCTTCTACACGCCCAGCGACCTGACCGAGAAGGTGGTCAAGCCGGAGCATAGGGTGCGGCTCGGTGGTCTGGTCGAGGACGGCAGCGTCCGCAAGGCCGCAGACGGGGTGACGACCGAGTTCGTCATCACCGATCACATTGCGACCATCCCGGTCAGCTATACCGGCATCCTGCCGGATCTGTTCCGCGAGGGTCAGGGCGTCGTTGCCGAGGGTCACATCGGCCCGGACGGATCGCTGCAGGCCACAGAAGTGCTGGCCAAGCATGACGAGAACTACATGCCCAAGGAAGTGGCGGACAAGATCAAGGAATCGGGCCGCTGGCAGGAAGGCGGCTCGGGAGGGTAATTCGCGATGATAGCCGAACTCGGCCATTTCGCGCTGGTGCTGGCCCTGATGGTCGCGCTGGTGCAGTCGATCGTGCCGATGGTGGGCGCGGCGCGCAACGATGTCCGTCTGATGGAGATGGCGTCGCCCGCTGCAACCGTGCAGCTGCTGCTGGTCGCGGCGGCGTTCGGGGCGCTGACCTATTCCTACGTTATCAGCGATTTCAGCGTCCTCAACGTCGTGCAGAACTCGCATTCGCTGAAACCCATGCTCTACAAGATCAGCGGCGTCTGGGGCAATCATGAAGGCTCGCTGTTGCTGTGGGTGTTGATCCTGGCGCTCTATGGCGGCCTCGTGGCGCTGTTCGGCGGCAATCTTCCGCCCACCCTGAAGGCCCGCGTGCTGGCCGTGCAGGCCATCGTCGCCGGCGGCTTTCTTGCCTTCATGCTGCTGACCTCGAACCCGTTCGCGCGCGTCTTCCCGCCGCCGATGGACGGCAACGATCTCAACCCGCTCTTGCAGGATCCCGGGCTCGCCTTCCATCCACCGATGCTCTATGCCGGCTATGTCGGCCTGTCGACCGCCTTCTCCTTCGCGGTCGCGGCGCTGATCGAGGGCAAGGTCGACGCCGCCTGGGCGCGCTGGGTGCGGCCTTGGACCCTGGCTGCCTGGATCTTCCTGACCGCCGGCATCGCGCTCGGCAGCTGGTGGGCCTATTACGAGCTAGGCTGGGGCGGCTTCTGGTTCTGGGATCCGGTGGAGAACGCGAGCTTCATGCCCTGGCTGGTGGCGACGGCCCTGCTCCATTCGGCGATCGTGGTCGAAAAACGCGACACCTTGAAAAGCTGGACCATTCTCCTTGCGATCGTCGGCTTCTCGCTCAGCCTGATCGGCACCTTCCTCGTACGCTCCGGCGTGCTGACATCGGTGCACGCCTTCGCCTCGGACCCCGAGCGCGGCATGTTCATCCTGCTGCTGCTGGTCATCGCCATCGGCGGCAGCCTGCTGCTGTTCGCCTGGCGCGCGCCGGCGATGCAGGCGGGGGGCCTGTTCCAGCCAGTCAGCCGTGAGGGCGGCCTGATCCTGAACAACCTGCTGATGTCGGTCGCCGCGGCGGTGGTGCTGATCGGCACGCTGTTTCCGTTGATGGTGGATGCGTTCGACCTGCCGAAGATCTCGGTCGGCGCGCCCTATTTCAACATCGTCTTCGTGCCGCTGATGGTGCCGTTGATCATCGTCGCCGGGATCGGCCCGCTGCTGGCCTGGAAGCGCGGCGATCTGAAAGGCGCCCTCGCCCGCCTGAAATACGCGGCGCTGGCCACGGTGATCCTCACCGCGGCGGCCCTGTGGCTAGCCTGGGGCTATTCGATCGGAAGCTTCCTCGGTATCGCCCTCGCCGCCTGGCTGGGGACCGCGACCCTCACCGAGTTCTTCGGCCGCATCGGCCTCGGCCGGATGCCGCCGGGCAACAGTCTGCGGCGCGCCGCCCGGCTGCCGCGCGCGGCCTGGGGAATGACCGTGACCCATATCGGGCTTGCGGTCACGATCGCCGGCATTACCGGTGCCTCGCTGTGGCGGACCGAGGCGATCCAGGTCATGCGGCCGGGCGAAACGGTCGAGGTCGCGGGCTACGAGTTCGAGTTTGCCACCGTCGAGAACCTGCGCGGGCCCAATTACTTCATCGAGCGCGGAACCTACATCGTCCGCCACGACGGTGAGCTCTACACGATCCTTGCGCCGGAGAAACGGCGCTACATGGTGCAGCAGCGCGAGACCACCGAGGCGGCGATCTTCACCACGCCGATGAAGGATCTCTACGCCGTGCTCGGCGACAAGGCTGCCGACGGCGGCTGGGTGACGCGCATCTATCACAGCCCGCTCGTGCCCTGGATGTGGATCGGCTCGCTGCTGATGATCGTTGGCGGTACGCTCTCGCTGAGCGACCGGCGGCTGCGCGTCGGGGCGCCGTCGCGCAGGCGGGCGGCGCCGGCTGCGGCCGCGACGGAGCCGGCGGGAGCCGAATGAGCCGATGCGCCGACTGACGTTCATCCTGCCGCTCGTCATCTTCGCCGGGTTCGTCGGCGCGACGGGCTGGTACATCATCGAAATCCAGCGCGATTCGCAGCGCGCCCCGAACATCATCAATGCGGGCGAGCAGAACAAGCCGGTGCCGGAATTCGATCTGCCGCCGCTGATGGACGGCATTCCGGGCTTCGCCACCGGCGATTTCGGCAGCCAGGTCGTGATGGTCAACGTGTTCGCCTCGTGGTGCATCCCCTGCCGCGCCGAACATCCGCTGATCACCCGCATCGGCGAAGACGGCATCGTTCCGGTCTGGGGCATCAACTACAAGAACAAGCGCGAGGAGGCCATCGCCTGGCTGGAGGACCTCGGCAATTCCTATGAACGGATCGGCTTCGATCTGAGCGGCCGCGTCGGCATCGAATGGGGCGTCTACGGCGTGCCCGAGACCTTC
Source organism: Rhodospirillales bacterium (assembly GCA_020356105.1). Classification (GTDB taxonomy): domain Bacteria; phylum Pseudomonadota; class Alphaproteobacteria; order UBA8366; family JADFVY01. The sequence continues at coordinate 3,705,521 of CP070634.1, forward strand.
CTCGTCGATCGGAACGGGCGCATCCGCTACAAGCATGTCGGCCCCCTGACCCGCAGCGATCTGAATGAGACGATTCTGCCGATGATCGAGTGTCTCAACACCACACCGCAGGTTACCGAATGTCTTTCTGGATCGTAGCAGGGGCCATGGCCGTCGCCGCGGTTGCGGGGCTGGCGCTGCCGCTGTTCCGCGGGCGCGTCGAAGAGGTCGATCCGGCGGAATTCGACCTCGAGGTTTATCGCGACCAGATCGCTGAGCTGGAGCGGGACCACGAGCGCGGGGTGCTGACCCAGGCGGAGATGAAAGCCGCCCGCACCGAGATCGCCCGGCGCATTCTGGCGGCCGATTCGCGGTTGCGCGCCCGCCCCGCAGATCAAGGAACAGGCAGCGAGACGAGCCCATCGGGCCGCGCCGCGACCGCCGTGCTTGCGGTCTTCCTCGCGATCCTCGTCCCGCTCGGGGCGTTCGGCCTGTATCTCGAGCTGGGCCAGCCGGGCCGGCCCGACATGCCGCTTTCCGCGCGCGTCGACCAGGCCCCGGCCGACCAGACCGACCGGCTGGACAGCATGGTCGCGCGGCTCGAACAGGCGGTCGAGGCCGATCCGGACGACCCAGACGCCTGGTTCAATCTTGGCCTGGTCTACAAGCAGCAGCAACGGTTCCGCGAATCTGCGGAGGCCCTGGCCAAGGGGTTCACCCTGCGGCCGGCGACCCCGATGCTGAACAGCGAATACGGCGAATCGCTGGTGATGGCGGCCGAGGGCACCGTAAGCCAGGACGCAAGGGCGGCGTTCGAGGCGGTCTTGGCGGAGCGCCCCGAAGATATTCGCGCGCGGCACTACCTTGCCCTGGCGGAGTACCAGGCCGGACGGACACGGGCGGCGCTGGACGGCTGGGCGACGCTGATCGAGATCTCTCCGGCGGATGCCCCCTGGCTCGACGTCATTCGCGAGTACATGGCGCAGGCCGCCACGGATCTCGGCATCGACCTTGCCGAAGTCATGCCGGAGCCGCGCCCGCGCGATGCCGGAGACGGCCTGACCGCCGAGCAGCGGGCCGAACTGGACGCGATGTCGCCCGAGGAGCGCAAGGCCACGCTCATCCGCATGCTCGAAGAACTCGAGGCCCGGCTGGAGCAGAATCCGATGGATCTGGAGGGCTGGGAGCAGCTGATCCGGGCGCGCCATGCCATGGACGAGCAGGAGGCGGCCCAGGCAGCCCTTGACCGGGCGATCGAAGTGTTTGCGCGGGCACCGTTCCCGACCCAACGACTTGCCGGTCTGGCCGACGAGCTCGGCCTCGACGGGCCGGCTACCCCGGACGACGTGGACATTGCCGGAATGGTGGAGCGCCTGGCGGCGCGGCTTCAGGACGAGCCCGACGATCTGGAGGGCTGGCTCATGCTGGCGCGCTCCTACACGGTGATGGGAGAGCGCGACAATGCCGAGGAGGCGATGGCCAACGCGGCCCGCCTGGCGCCGGACGATCCGCGCATCCTCGCCCTGCAGGCCGCCACGATCCGTGACGCCAACGGTGGTGAACAGACCGAGGAGTCGCTGTCGATCTTGCGCCGCGTTCTCAGCCTGGACCCCGACCACACCGAGGCGCTCTGGTTCGTCGGCAATGCGGAAGCGGAAGCCGGCAACACGGACAAGGCCATCGAGATGCTCGAGAGGATCTATCAACAGGCCCCGGAGACGAGCGAGGAACGGACGCTGATCCTGCGGCGGATCGACGAGATTCGGGGCGGTTGAGCGGCTGCGCCGGCGTCGGTCCCGGCGCCGGCGCAACGGATGTGCGGCCTTGGGGGATCGCGGCCGAACGGGCCATTTCCACACGTCCGAAACGCCACCGCATCGTAGCGATCGGCATCCAGAACCACAGTGATTCTTATGTTTTTTGCGCGTATTTCGCTTGTGGACAACCCGCAGCCCGTGTGTAGAATCCGGGACAACTCGATCAAAGAAAAGACTCACGGCGACGGCGTGTTCGCCGATTGCCGCAAAGCGATCGAATAGCTCTTAGCTATTGGGAGGATAGAACCATGACTGCGAGAATTGCCACCGGCATGATCGCCGGTATCTTCAGTGCTGGGCTGCTTGCGGGGGCAGCGTTTGGCCAGACCAACATCCAGAAAATGATGGAATTCAAGACGACGGGGACGAGCCTTGAAATTCCGCAAATTCCGCAGACCGGCGAAAAAGCGGCCGCGCTCCGCAAGAACCTGGAGCGCGTCAAGCTGCCGCCGGGATTCAAGATCGACCTGTATGCGATCGTCCCGGACGCCCGCCATATGGCGGTCGGCACCAATGTCGGGGTCGTATTCGTCGGCACCCGCAAGAACAAAGCCTGGGCCGTCACCGACCGCGACAAGAATCGGGTCGCCGACGAGGTCAAGGTGTTCGCGCCGAGCGTCGACTTCAAGGTCCCGAACGGCATGTGCTTCAGCAAGGACGGCTTCCTTTATGTCGCAGAGCACAACCGGGTCCTGGTGTTCCCGGCCGCCGAGTTCTTCTATGAGAGCCCCGACCTTGCGATCGGCGCGGTCGTGCCGCAGGGCCAGCTGATCCCGGTGGAGGAGGAGTCCTTCAACCACGGGGCCCGGACCTGCACCATCGGCCCGGACAACAAGATCTACATCACGCTCGGGCAGCCCTTTAACGTGCCGCCGCACGAGAAGCTGGACCTTTACAAGAAGCACGGCATCGGCGGCATCGTCCGTATGGAGCGTGACGGCAGCAACCGCGAAGTCTATGTCGACGGCGTCCGCAACTCGGTCGGTCATGCCTGGAATCCGGCCAACGGCCAACTGTGGTTCACCGACAACCAGGTCGACGGCATGGGCGACGACATCCCGCCGGGCGAGCTCAATCGCGTCACCGCGCAGGGGCAGAATTTCGGCTTCCCATGGTATGGCGGCGGCGATACCCGCACCAATGAGTACCTCAAGGACGAACCGCCGGCCGACATCGTGTTCCCCGAGGTCAACATGGTCGCGCATGCGGCCGATCTCGGCATGATGTTCTATACCGGCAAGCAATTTCCCGAGAAGTACCGGGGCGGCATCTTCAGCGCCCAGCACGGCTCGTGGAACCGCACCACGCCGGTCGGCGCGCGTGTCATGTTCACCTCGCTGAACGAGGACGGCAGCGCCAACGAGACGGTGCCGTTCGCCGAGGGCTGGCTGGTCGAGGAGACGGGTGAGTATCTCGGCCGCCCGGTCGACGTGCAGCAGTATCTCGACGGATCGATCCTTGTGTCCGACGATCTCGCCGGGGCCATCTACCGGATCTCCTACGAAGGCATGTGATGCATGTATCCCCGCCACCTGATCGGTGGCGGGGACCCTTTCGCGCAGGCACGAAGCGACATCCGATCTCAGAAGAAGGCATCAGGCGATGAGATTTGCCGCCCCCCTTGCGCTGCTTGCCGTCCTGGGGCTTGTCCCCGCCGCGGCTCCGGCCCAGACACCCGAGCTTCCGGCCGCCGCAAGGCCCTGTATCACCTGTCACGGCCGCGATGGCATCGGCACATCGCCGGGTTTTCCCAATCTCGCGGGGCAGAAGTCGATCTATATGATGGAACAATTGACCCTGTACCGGGACGGCCGGCGCCAGAGCGACGTGATGAACATCGCGGCCGCGCAGCTGAGCGACGAGGCGATCCGCGCGATCGCCGAGTATTACGAGGCCCAGCCTGCCTGCAAGCCATAGCCGGGCGGCGCGGCGCCAGATCGCTGCTGTCTGGGTGGGAATTTGGTGGAGCCGAGGGGAGTCGAACCCCTGACCTTCGCATTGCGAACGCGACGCTCTCCCAACTGAGCTACGGCCCCATCCGACTGCGTGCGTGTGCGCCCCGCCGGGCGTGGCGGAATATGTGGCGGAAGGGGGCGGCTGTCAAGCATCGGCTGCGCCGACCGACCGGCGCGACGCACCGCCCCGGCTCTTGCCGCCCTTCCGTCATGACGGTAGTGTCGCCAGCGCGTAGCGCATGAAACCTGCGGGCAGGAGAGGCCTTCATGAACCCAGTATTGTGGCTGATTCTCACGGCCATCGACATCTATATGTTTTTCGTCATCGCGGGCGTAATCCTGAGCTGGCTGGTCGCCTTCGAGGTCGTGAACACCAGAAATCGTTTTGTCTTCATGATCAGCGATTTCCTGTTTCGGGTCACCGAACCGGCTCTAAGGCCGATCCGGCGGTTCATGCCGCATCTCGGCGGCATCGATCTGTCGCCTCTCGTCCTCATCGTGCTGCTCTATTTCGCCAAGCTGTCGGTGATATGGGTCTATGTCAGGCTGCCGTGAGCGGCAGGGGCCGGCACGGTGGACTGTCCGTTCCGCAGATCACCGGAGGGTGTAATGGTCGCGGTGCGGCTGACACCGAAAGCGGCGGGAAACCGCATCGCCGGCAACATGCGGGAGGCCAGCGGGGAGAGGATCCTGAAGGTTAGCGTCACCGCCGCGCCAGAGGCAGGCAAGGCCAACGCGGCCTTGCTGAAGCTGCTGGCGGCGGCTTGGAAGCTGCCGAAATCGTCGCTTGCCGTGGTCGCGGGATTGACCGCGCGACGCAAGGTGGTACTGGTGCGCGGCGAACCGGACGCGCTCATCGCCCGGCTCAAGGAATGGGGGAAAACGTTACCATGACCGATGTCGACCCGAAGATCATCGACGGCAAGGCATTCGCGGCCGGCCTGCGCGGCCGCGTTGCCGATGCGGTCGCGGCCCTGAAGCAAGAGCACGGCCTGACCCCAGGTCTAGCCGTGGTGCTGGTCGGCGACGACCCGGCGAGTCACATCTATGTGCGGTCCAAGGGCAAGCAGACCGAGGAGACCGGCATGAACAGCGTCCAGCACACGCTGCCGGCGGAGACCGCGCAAGCCGACCTGCTGTCGCTGATCGCCACGCTCAACGCCGATCCACAGGTCAACGGGATCCTAGTCCAGCTTCCCCTGCCGGAGCAGATCGACGAGCAGGCGATCATCGACGCCATCGACCCGGCCAAGGACGTGGACGGATTCCATGTCGTCAACGCCGGCCGGCTGGCCACCGGCGGCCGGGCGATGGTCCCCTGTACGCCGCTGGGCTGCCTGATGCTGCTGCAGGACCGGCTGGGCGATCTGACCGGCATGGAGGCGGTAATCGTCGGCCGCTCCAACATCGTCGGCAAGCCGATGGCGCAACTCCTACTGGGCGCGAACTGCACGGTGACGATCGCCCATTCGCGGACCCGGAACCTCGCCGATGTCTGCCGACGCGCCGACATCCTCGTCGCGGCCGTTGGTCGGCCGCAGATGATCAAGGGGGACTGGGTCAAGCCGGGGGCCGCCGTGATCGATGTCGGCATCAATCGAATCGACACCGGCGGAGAGCGGCCGAAGCTCGTCGGCGATGTCGATTTTGCGGCGGCCCGTGAGCAGGCGGCGGCGATCACGCCCGTGCCGGGCGGAGTCGGACCGATGACCATCGCGGTGCTGCTGCGCAATACGGTCGTTGCGGCCTGCCGGCAGCACGGACTTGCCGATCCCAACATTTGATCGAATGAATGCCGGTGGGCGGCGCTTTCGGGATGTTCTTGAGCGGCAGGCTGTGGCAGCCTGAACGCATCGTGTTAACAGAATTGGGAGTGGTCCGATTGGGTTGAGCGAGCGGAGCCTGGCGACCTCCCATGGCGCCGTCGCCGTCGTTGACAGCGGCGTCGCGGGACCCGTTGTTCTTCTTATCCATGGCAATTCGATGTGCTGGCGCGCGTTCAGCGGTCAGCTGACGTCGGCATTGTCCCGCCGCTATCGCATGATCGCGTTCGACCTTCCGGGCCACGGGGCATCTGAGGATGCGCGCGACCCGGCGCGGTCGTATCACATTCCCGGTTATGGCGATCTGGCGCTGGAAATTCTCGATGCGCTGGACATTGGCGAAGCGACGGTCGTCGGCTGGTCGCTGGGCGGCCATGTCGGTCTCGAAATCATGGCGCGATGGCGCGGCATTCGCGGGCTGATGGTTGTCGGCACGCCGCCGGTCGCGCCCGGTGCGCAGGCGATCGCCGAGGCGTTCCTGCCGTCTCCGCTGATGGCGTTCGCCGGACAGCGGAAAGCGACCTCCCGCGAAGCCGAGGCCTATGCCAGGGCCTGCTGCGGGGCCGCCATCGAACGACACCCGGAGCTGCTGACTGCAGCTGTCCGGGCGGACGGCCGCGCCCGCGAGGGCATGATGAGCGCCGCCCTTGCCGGCAAGGGCGCCGACGGAAGGCGGGTCGCGGAAACCTCGACGGTGCCGCTTGCCGTGGTGAGCGGCGGCGAAGACCCGTTCGTCAACAAGCACTTCCTCGAATCCCTGGACTACGCCCGCCTGTGGCGCGGCAACGTGCACATCATGGATCGGTGCGGGCACGCGCCCTTCCTTGACCAACCCGACGCTTTCAACCGGCTTCTTGCGGCCTTCCTGTCGGATGTGGCGGGCTGATCGGTTTTCGCGCCGCGGCGCAACCATACAATCTAAAGGGTTGCGTCGGATGCGCTCCTGATCGCATATTACGATAATTCTCCGCCGGAAAGGGCGACGACGGAGCGCTCGATCCAGCCGGCGGGGACAATCGCGGGGGGGCGGTTGCAAGCTGGGACTGATGAGGGTCGACGATTTCATAGAGATCTCGAACCGGGCGGAGACGTCGCCGGAGCTTATTTCTCTGTTTCAAACAGCAGTAGCGGATTACGGTTACGATAACGTCATCGTCGCCGAGGTGTGCGGCAACGACATCATCGGGCTTCCGGTTCTCGTATGCCCGGAGGGATACCCGGACTACTATTTCGACTCGGGGTTCCAGGAGATCGATCCGGTCTTGCCGATCGCCATGACCGCAAAATTGCCTTATCACTGGAACGAAATCGGGAAATCGATACGGCTCTCCAAGAAGCAGTGCGATTTCTTCGAGGGTTGCAACGACGCCGGGGTGGCGGACGGCATGACCGTGCCGATCCACGGACCGCAAAGGCAGACGACGGTCATCAGCCTGAGCTGCCGGGAGCGCAACGCGGATGCGGCCCGGTTTACCGCCAACGTCAGCCTTCTGGCCGTCCAGTTCGACGCGGCCCGCTGGCGGCTGATGAACCCCGGGCGGGCCATGGAACAGCCGATCGAGCTGACGCCGCGCGAGCGTGAATGTCTGCGCTGGTGCAAGGCGGGCAAAAGCGCGTGGGATATCAGCCAGCTTCTCGGAATCTCCGAGCGAACGGCGCAGTTCCACATTTCCAACGCCATGGCGAAGTTGGGCGCGTCGAGCCGCATTGCCGCGGTCGTGATCGCGATCCAGAAAGGCTTGCTGAGCCTCTGACCCTTCCCACAGCGATACCTGTAGGACTCGACAGTATCATTGTGCGGTGAAGCCTGATTTCCTCGTTCCGGGTATTTGGGAGGAGGAAACGGCAGATGATTGATGTCGTCACCCTGGCCAGCTCGCATCTGTTCGGCGACGCGCTCGCCTCGCAAGCACGGCTTCGCTACCGAATGTTCATTGCCTGCCGGAACATCGAACACGCGTGTTTCGAGGGAATGGAATACGACCAGTTCGATACGCCGGCGGCGGTATACCTGCTGTGGCGGGATGCCGACGGCGAGGCAAGGTGCATGACCCGGCTTCTGCGGACGACGGTTCCGTACATGGTCAAGAGCTTCTGGCCCCATCTCGCGGAGCCGGCGGATCTGCCCTCGTCCACCGACGTGTGGGAGGGCACGCGGCTCTGTGTCGATATCGCGCTCGACAGAAGAACACGCCAGCGGGCGCTGGCCGAGCTGTTGTGCGGCGTGACCGAGTACCTGCGATCGCAGGGTGCGCAGCATCTGATCGGGGTGACCTCGCGAGCGCAGGCGATGCGGCTGTTTCCGCGCGACCTTGAATGGCTCGGGGAGGATGCCCCGATCGAAGGCCGCATGGAATCGGCATTCCGCATTCCCGTGGAATCCGTGGCGCCAGAGGGTGCGCGCGAGCGCTATGGCTTCGCGTCCAGCGTCCTGTGCATGGATGGCCGGGCGGCGGGGCGTCGTGAAGGGAAGCTGGCAGCGTAATGAATATCGAGAACAAACCTCCGCAGAGGCGCGGCGGCGCGCGGCGCATCGCATCCGATATGAGCGAGGCAGTCTCGTATCTGATCGGGGTGGCATTGTCCGCCGGCCTCGGCGGAGTCGCGCGCAAGCTGAACGACGTGAACGCGGAACTGCAGTGCATGCAGCGTGACCCGGGCGAGGACGAGGCCTCACAACAGCAAACAGTCATAAAGCACTGAGCCAAAAAGCTTTGAAGTGACCGACGTACGGCATCGGGTCAGCGTGCGGCGGCGGCGCGGAAGATACTTAGACGCATGAGGATAAGGTGATGATGGTTGTAACCGAAAACGAGCACACCGAGGAAACCATCAAGGCGGGGCTCGAGGAACTCTATATTGCGGTCGGCTACATTCACGCCGAGCAGGGAAACATGGATATTGCAATGACCCTGATCGGCGCCGCAATTGCCGAGCTGGAGTCGATTCTGGAGGCGCGGAAGAAGCCTGTGATCCGTCTTGTTCACGACGCCGACAAACGCTGCGCCAAACGCTAAATCGTCTCCGAGGGCGGGGTAGACGCGCTGCGACTCTGCCGCGATAATCGGGCCATGGTCGGTGCGATGGAGATGCTTGTCCTGGCGGTCGCTTGCTTCGTCGGCGGCCATTTTCTGCTGTCCAGCCTGTCTGCGCGGACCGCCCTGGTCCGCATGCTCGGGGAAACCGGATTCCGGGCCGGCTATTCGCTGATTGCACTGCTGACGCTGATCTGGGCGATCGTGGCCTACGGCGAGGCGCCATACGCGGAGATCTGGCCGACCACGACCGCACTGCTTCGCGTACCCTACCTGCTCATGCCCTGGGCCTGCGTGCTGGGCATCGCCGGCCTGACGACGCGAAGCGTGACCATGGTCGGCGGCGAGGCGGCGGCCCAGAACCCGAGGCCCGTATCGGGCATCACGACGGTCACGCGCCACCCCTTCCTCTGGGGCGTGACCCTCTGGGCAGCCTGTCATATCGCCGCCAATGGAGACGTGGCGAGCGTGGTCTTCTTCGGCGGGATGGCCGTGCTGGCCCTGGGCGGCATGGCCCATATCGACCACCGCCGGCGCGTCAGCCTGGGCGCCGACTGGGGTCCCGTAGCGCTGGCCACCTCGGTGGTGCCGTTCGCGGCGGCAATCCAGGGTCGCGTCCGGATCGACTGGCACGGCATCGGATGGGCGCGCCTGGCCGGCGGCATCGTCCTGGCCATTGTCCTGGCGGTCCTGCATCCGTGGATTTCCGGCAAGGCGATCATTCCGGTTCTTGCGTTGCCCGCCGCCGGATGAGCGGAGTGCTTGTCCTTGTCGCGATGCTGGCCGGGTTCGTGGTCATGCACAGCCTGATCTCGCGGCCGGCGCTGCGGACACCGCTGGTCGCGCGACTCGGAAGCCGGCGTTACCTGATCCTGCACGGCGTCGTCTCGCTGCTCGGGATGGCGGCCGTCTTCTGGGCCTATTTCCGGGCGCCCCATATCGAGCTATGGCCGTCATCGACGATCCTTCGGACAATCCCTCTGCTGGCCATGCCGGTCGCCTGTATCCTGGCCGTCGCCAGCGTCATCACCCCGTGCGCCGGTCTCGGCGGCGACCGGCTGCCCGCGGGCGACAACCCGGCGCCGGGCATTCTCGGGGTAACGCGACACCCCGCACCGTGGGCGCTGATCTTGTGGAGCGCCAGCCACGTCATCGCCAACGGCGACCTCGCCGGAGCCTTGTTGTTCGGCACGTTCCTTGCGTTTGCCGCCGCGGCGCCGATGCTGGTCGATCGCCGCCGCCGGCGCCTTAACGGCGAGGTCGCATGGCGGCGATTCGCGGCAGTCACCTCAACCGTGCCGCTGCTGGCCGCCTGGCAGGGACGCACCGCCGTCGACTGGCGCGGAATCGGCTGGACACCGGTCCTGCTCGGGCTTGCCCTTTTTGGCGTCATCGTCGCCGTGCATGTCCCGATCGTCGGCTTCCTCTCATGAGCGACTGATCCGCGCCGCGCCTGGCAGAACCCTTGTGTTGCCATGTTTGCGCGCCAACATGAGGGAGACCATGCACAGGCCCCTGACAGGTCCCGCCCTGATCGCCATCATCCTGTTGTTTTCGGGTTGCGGCGACACCGGCAACGGCAATAACGGCCTTCCCTTCTCATTCGGGTTCGGAGGCGCCGATGCGTACGTCGTTTTGATCGAGGGCGATATCGCGCCGGATCTGCGCGGCACGCTCGAGGCGAATTCGCAGCTTGTCCAGCTGCGTCGCGAACCACCGGCCAGCCGGGCGGCCTTGCGCCGCCGCATTGCGGCCGACATGGAAACGCTCCGCGCGGTCCTGCGGGCGGAGGGCTTTTATGGCGGGAGCGTGGAAGCGACAACGGATGGAGACACCGAGCCGCCGACGGTCCGGCTCGATGTGTCCCCGGGAAAACTATATTTGCTGCGCTCGTTTGAAATCTCCTATGCCGGCGATCGAACCGGCGAAGAAACGCTGCCGGTAGACGCCGTCCTGTTCGGTTTCGCGCCGGACATGCCCGGCCGCAGCGCCGACATCGTTGCCATCGGCGACGAGCTGCTCGAAGAGCTGGCCCGGTCTGGCCGTCCTCTCGCGCGTCTTGAAGACCGCCGCGCCGTTGTCGATCACGACGAGGCGTCGATGGCCGTTCGCGTGCTGATCGATCCCGGGCCACCGGCCCGGTTCGGACCGCTGTCGATCACCGGTCTCGCGAAGGTCGAGGAAGACTACCTGCGGCAGATCCTCGAATGGCCCGAGGACGAGATCTATGACCGAAGGGTGCTGACGGAGACGCGGCGCACCCTCGCCGAGACCAACCTTTTCGACTCAATCCGGATCGAAGAGGCGGACACCGTCACGCCGCAAGGCATGCTGCCGGTCGGAATCGACGTGACGGAAGCAAAGCACCGGACCATCGGGGCCGGCGTCAAGTTTTCGACGGCGGAAGGGCTTGGCGGGGAATTGTCCTGGGAGCACAGAAATCTCTCTGGCCGCCAGGAGCGTCTGCGGCTTTCCGCCGAGGCGTCCGAAATACGGCAGGAGGGCAGCGCCGATTTCCGCAAGCCGCACTTCCTCCAGCGCGATCTTGTCCTGCTCCTCAACGGCACCGGGCGGGCCCAGTCGACCGATGCGTACGACGAAAAAACCGCCTCCGGCGTCGCCGCCGTGGAGAAACCGCTTGGCAAGACCTGGATCGCAAGTGCCGGTATCTCGGCAGAGTACTCACGCGTCAAAGATAGAGGCATCCCGTCGACGTTCACGCTCCTGGGGTTGCCGCTGAGCGCGAAACGTTACGATGCCGACGACATCCTCGACCCGCGCCAGGGGACACGATTGCGCCTCGACGCCATACCCTACGCCGAGCCCGGCGGGAACGGTGTGCGTTTTGCTCAGCTGGAGGCAACGGGATCGGCCTATTTCGGCTTCGGAGAAGGCCGCCGCGTCGTCCCGGCGCTACGGGCCCGCATCGGTTCCATCGTCGGCGAGGAGACCCTGCAAATCCCTGCCAACAAACGGTTCTACGCCGGCGGTGGCGGATCGGTGCGCGGCTACGAATTCCAGAAGGCCGGTCCCCTGGACCCGGCCGGCGATCCGATCGGCGGACGCTCGATTCTGGAGGCCGGCTTCGAGCTGCGCTGGCAGCTGACCGAAAAGATCGGTTTTGTGCCCTTCGTCGAGGGCGGAAATGTCTATGATAGCGTGACGCCCGATTTCGGAGAGGACCTGTTCTGGGCCGCCGGCCTCGGCCTTCGGTATTTCACGATCGCCGGGCCGATCCGGCTCGACATGGCGTTCCCTTTGAACAAGCGGGACGGCATCGATGACGACTACCAGATCTACATCAGCCTGGGCCAGGCTTTCTAGCGCCGCAAGACGGCGTCCGCTGCTCAGCGCCGCCCTGGCGCTGCTAGTGCTGCTGTGCCTGACCCTGGTCGCGACCCATGCCATCCTGCAGAGCGAGACGGGTCGGGCGCAGGTCGCGCGCCAGCTGGAATCACTCCTGTCCCAGCCGGGGAAGCGGGGCGTCACGATTGGTCGGATCGAAGGGAACCTGCCCGCGACGATCAGGATCGACGAGATCACGCTCGCCGACGGTCGCGGTCCGTGGTTGACGGTGCGGGGGTTTGCGCTCGACTGGAGCCCGCTGGCGCTGGTTCGCGGACGGCTCGAGATCGACTCGCTGGGCGCGCGTGAAGTGTCGATCAGCCGACGTCCCGTCGCCGCGGCGGCGCCCGGTACAGGCGGCCCACCGGCGATACCCGCGCTCAACGTCACCCTGAAGAGCCTAGCGGTCGACAGGTTGCAGCTCGACGCGCCGGTCCTCGGCGCGGCCGCGACCCTGCGCGCGAGCGCCAACGCCACGGCCGGAGCCGATGCCGTGAACATCGGGCTGGATATCTCGCGAACGGACGACGTTGCGGGGCACGCCAGGGCCGCGCTCGGCTACGATCGCCGGTCGGCTTCGCTCGACCTGAGGGCCGAGCTTTCGGAGCCTGCGGGCGGTCTCACGGCGCGCCTGCTGTCGCTTCCGCAACTGCCGGCGCTCGACCTCACCGTGATCGGCGACGGGACCGCAGCCGACTGGCGCGGCACCGTGACGCTAGACGCCGAAGAGCTGGCATCATTGACATCATCGCTACGGGTCTCAGTCGACGGCGCGGGGATCGGGATCGCCCTCGAAGGCGCGATGCGGCCGGGAGCCGGGCTCGAAACCGTATCGCCAATTCTCGGCCCGGAGACCGAATTCGAGGTCGCCGCGACGCGCCCGGGCCCCTCCGATGCATGGTCCATCACCATCGGCCGAATGCGGAGTGAAGCGATCGATGCAGAGGGCGCGGCGCGGCTGGTGCTGCCGGACGGCCGGATCGAAGGAAGATTGCGGCTCGCGACGCGCGATGCGGCCCGAATCGCGCCGTTGATAGCACCTTTGAGATTCGAGACCGCCGAAATCAAGGCGCGGTTCAACGGGCCGCTGACCCATCCGGCCGTCGCCCTGGAGGGCGAGCTTGGCGGGGCGTCGTTCGCGGACTGGCAGACACAGCGGATCGTAATGGACGCCCGCATCCGTCCGGACGGCCCGATCGGGGAGACCGGCGCCATCCAGCTAGACGGCCAAGCGGTGTTCTCGGAGCCTCGCGGTCCATTGCAGGAGCTGAACGCAATCCTCGGTGACAAATTGCGGATCACCATCGCGCAGGCCACCCTGCGCGGACGGCAACAATTGGTCGTCGCGCAGGCGGCGGTGGCGGGCGCGGCGGCCCGCGGTGAGGTCAGCGGCGATGTCACATTCGAGACCGGCCGTGTCTCCGGCAAGGGCGTGCTGGAGCTCGACGACCTGTCGCACCTGTCCGATCGCGCCGGCCGTCCGCTCGAAGGTCGACTGCGTACCATCTACGACATCCTGTATGAGCCCGCGGGCGCGCTTTCCCTCGCCCTGGACGGCGTCCTGTCCGACGGACGTTTCGGCGTCGCTGCGGCGGAATCTCTGCTCGGGCCGGAGGTGCGCCTCGCCGGCAAGCTCGACCGGACCGCGCATGACCGCTGGGTGTTAAGCGACCTGTCGGTGCGCGGTGCCGACGCAAGCGGAGCGGGACGCGTTTCGATTTCCCCGAAAGCAAACGACATCGAGGCCGAATACAGAATCGAAATCAGCAACCTTGCACCGCTCCACCTCGCCGGCGCTGAACCGCCGGGCGGCCACCTGGAAATTCGCGGGACCGCCACCGGCCCCATGCGCAATCCGGCGCTTGCCGGAACGGTGCTCCTGGCCGATGCAGCGGCGGCCGGCTTCGCGGTTGATCGGCTGACGGCACGATTCGCGCTGCCCGGCGTGGCCGACGGCCTGAAGGGTGGGGTTGAACTCGAGGTGACGGCTGACGTCATCGGCGACCTGTCGGGGCAGATCGACTTCGCCCTGGCGAACAGCAGGCTCCAGTTGACGCCGCTGCGGCTGACCGCCCGCGGCGCAACCCTCGCAGGTCGATTGGTGATTCCGCTGTCCGGGCCGCCGATCAGCGGTGACATCAGGATCGAAGCCGCGGATCTGGGGACGTGGTCCGCCGTGGCGGGCCGGCAGCTTGCCGGCAGGTTTCAGGGGCAAGCGACCCTGGCCGCCGACAAGACGCGGCAGAACGTGTCCTTGGAAGGCTCGGTGTCCGGGTTTGCGCTCGACGGTTCGCTCGGCTCGGACAGGGTATCGGCCACCGCGCGGATTGCCGATGCCTTCGGCGAGCAGCAGCTGGCGATAAGCTTGACATCGAAGACGTCCCAAATCGGCGCGATGCAGCTTGATACGCTGGCCCTCGCGATCGCCGGCACCGTATCGCGGGCCGAGGTTACGCTGCGTGCGAGGGGCGAGTATCGCGGTGCGATGCGTCTCGAGGCCGTTGGAATCGTGCAGCGTGACCAGCAGCGCACAGTGGTGACCGTGGCCCGTCTTGCTGGCGAGGCTCTGGGCGCACCGATTGCCCTGCGCAAACCCGCTCTCGTCGAAATCGGACCCGAGCTTCAGGCGGCGGCGGTCGACCTTGAACTGGGCGGCGGGACCATCGGCGGCGCCCTGAGGAAGACGGCGCGGGATGTATCGATCGAGGCCGCGGTACGCGACATTCCGCTGGTTGTGGTATGGCCCGAGGCGCCAGCGCAGGCCGCGCAAGCCCGCATCGATGCGGATGCCACGCTGGGCGGTCCCGCCGCACGCCCGCGCGGGCGTCTCGATCTGTCCTTGACCGGAGTCGCCCTCGACGAGCTGGAGGCCGCACCCGAGGGTGCGGCAATGCGGATCAACGCGCAACTGCGGAACCAGGTTCTCTCGGCGACCGGACGGATCCAGGGCCTCGGCCCTGTTTCGACGGAACTGGCGGCGACCATTCCGGTGCGGGTTTCACTGGCGCCGGCGGCGTTCCAGCTCGCCGAGACAGCGCCAATCTCCGCCGACATCGTCTACCGGGGATCGATCTCGCCACTTGTTGGCTTCGCGGCACTGGATCGGCATCGTGCCGAAGGCAACGCGGATGTTCGGGTGCAGCTGTCCGGATCGTTGCGCGATCCCCGCATCACAGGTCACGCCCACCTGACGGACGGTCGATACGAAAACCTCGATACCGGGACGATCCTTACCGACATCCGCATCAAGGCTCGCCCAACCAATGATACGATCGCGATCGACGAGGCGGTGGCGCGCGACGGCGGTGATGGTATGGTCAAAGTAACCGGCGCAGTCGGCTTTGGCGGCAAGAGCGGCATATCGATCGTCTTGGACACGACATTCGAGAATGCAACGCTGGTGCGCCGCGACGAGCTCACGGCGACGAGCAGCGGCGCCATCAAACTGCGTGGCAATGCCGTCGAACGCAAGATTTCCGGCCGGCTCGACATCCAGAATGCCGAAATCCGTCTGGTTTCAGGTATCTCGGCCGACCTCGTTCGGATCGAGGTCGAGGAAACCGGGACACCGCCGACTGGCTTGCGCCCTGCCCGACCCGTGCCGAGATCGTCCAGAACGCGTCTGGACCTTACCATCTCGATGCCAAAACGCGTGTTCGTCCGCGGCCGCGGCCTCGAATCGGAGTGGGGCGGTGAATTGCGGATCACCGGCACGGCCGCGGCACCGATCCTGGAGGGCGGCTTGGAGCCGCTGCGCGGCCGCTACAATTTCCTGGGAAAGATCTTCGCCTTGCGAAAGGGGAGAATCGACTTCACCGGCGCAGAGGAGACGGATCCGACGCTCGATCTCTCCGCGGAACGCAGCACGGCCGATATAACCGCCATCGTTCGGGTCACGGGGACCGCGCGCCAGCCGATCATAAGCCTGGAGTCGATCCCCGAACTGCCGCAGGACGAGGTCCTGTCGCGGGTCTTGTTCAACAAGAGCACCGGCCGGCTGAGCGCGCTGGAAGCGGTCCAGATGGCTCAGGCGCTGGCGGCCATGACGGGCGTGACCGAGGGCGGTGGCATCATGGATTTCGGCCGCAACCTGCTTGGGCTTGACGTGCTGGAGGTCAAGTCGACTCCGGAATCAACCGAAGGCGCCGGAGATGCTCAGACCAGCATAGAAGCCGGTAGATACATCACTGAGGACGTTTATTTCGGCATCGAAAGCGGCACGGCCGGAGAGATCGGCGGCACCGTCGAGATCGAAATCGCGCCGCGCGTGACCATCGAGGGCGATGTCGGTCAAAAACAGAAGGAAAGCATCGGCATAAAGTGGAAGCGGGACTACTAATCGCGCGGACCCGGCGGCCGGCGCCTCAACATTTTCGTAACGAAAAGAGGGTTATTGATGCTATATCGAGCCGCCGGGCCGGGTTGTATGCATGGAGGGAGTATGTCGATCGGCGCATCAGTGCGAATGCTGCGGCATAATGCGCTGGTGTTTGCAACCGTGATGCCCGCAGCCGTCTTGGCCGTTGCGGGCTGTTCCGCGGGGCCGGCATCGGTTGAGTCTCCCGTCAGCGTTGCGCGCGCCGACCTGCCCGCCAGGCTGGACCCCGGCAACACACGGGTCGTGCTGATGCCGGTCGATATCCGCGTATCGCAACTCACGGCGGCCGGACTGAAGGAACCGAGAGCTGACTGGACCAGCGCGGCGCGCGTCAATCTGGTCGCGGCGCTCGGCGCGGCGATGTCGGAGCGGGGTATATCGCTGAATGCCTACCGCGTGCCGGAGAGCGCAAGCCGGATTCACCGGGACAACCAGCTGCGCAAGCTGCATTCGACGGTCGGCGGCGCCATCCTTGACCACCATTTCGACCGGGCCAACCGACTTCCCGCCAAGCGGGACCGGCTGGAGTGGACGCTGGGACGTACAACTCGAGAGCTGGGGAGCGACCAGAACGCAAGGTTCGCCCTTTTTGTGCGCCTGCACGCCGACCTTCCGTTCGACGGGCGGTCCGCCGCGGCGACCGCGCAGCCATTGAGCAGCGGCCTGACCGCGACCCCCGTCGGGCGTACGCGCGATCGCCCACAAGGCTCACTCTCCCTCGTCGATCTGCGGAACGGTGACATCCTCTGGTTCAGCATGGTGTCGAGGGATCCGGGCGACATACGCACGGCCGAGTCGGCGCGCGATGTCGTCGAGACACTGATGACGGGTTTTCCCCTATGATCGGCGTTCGCGGCCTTGCCGCCGCAACCCTGTTGCATCTTGTCGGCGCATGCACCACGGCGCCACTGCAGCCGGTCGCGGATTTGCAGCCGGGGGAGCGGCCGGCGGTCCAATCCGACGAGGCCGGCTTGTGGATGCGCATGGACGCGGCCGAAGAAGAGCTCGGCACCTCCGGCCTAATCGTGACCGACCCGGCGCTAAGCGACTACCTGAGGGGGATTACCTGCCGGCTCAGTGCCGAATATTGCAAGGACTTGCGCGTGTATATCGTGCGCGGCCCGCAGTTCAATGCCACCATGTCGCCCAACGGCACGATGAAGGTCTGGACCGGCACTCTCCTCCGCATGCAGAACGAGGCGCAGCTGGCGTATGTTCTGGGCCACGAGATGAGCCATTACATTCGTCGGCACTCGGTGCAGCGCTGGCGCGCCATCCGCAGCAGTGCCGACGGCATGGCCGGCCTCACCGTCCCGGCGCGCATGCTGGGGATCGGCTTCATCGGTGAGATCGCCGACAGAGCGGCGATGAGCAGCGCGGCGGCGCATTCGCGCGAACACGAGCGCGAGGCGGACGAGATCGGATTCGAACTCTTGGTCGCGGCAGGCTATGCCGGCGCGGAAGCGCCGCGCGTCTGGGAGTCGCTGGAGGCCGAGCGCAGCGCCACCGGCCGAGGAAATTTGGCGTTTGCCAAGACTCATCCGACCACCGATCGGCGAGTCGCATCACTGCATGCCAAGGCGGTTGCGCATGGCGCGCAGGGTCGCAAATCTGCGGCGACGCATATTGCGGCGATCCAGCATCTTCGCGCCGAATGGCTGCGCGACGAGTTGCGCAGGGCGGATTTCGAGGGAACCCGGGTCGTGCTGGACAACATGCTCGAGGCGGGTCACCCGCGCGGCGTGATCCATTTCTACGAGGGCGAGCTGTACCGGTTGCGCGGCTCTCACGGCGACATCGGGCGGGCCATCGGCGCCTATCGCCGGGCGCTCGCATCCGAAGAGGCACCGCCCGAGACGCACCGCGCGCTCGGCCTGATGCTCTGGAAATCCGGCCGGACGGGACCGGCTCATGACGCTCTCAGGGCCTACCTGGCGGCAGAGCCGATGGCGGAGGACCGCGCGATGATCGAGTCCTATCTCCGGCAACTCGGACGAGCCACCCCATGATCCGGGCAATGGCCGTCCTCGCGGCATCGTTGTTGGCCGCCGCCTGCACGTCCCCGATCGCGACGACGGCACCGCGGGACCCGGTCCGAATCGGATCTTACGCCGTGACGCCGCAAATCGAATGGAACCGCCAGATCACGCCCCGCAGCGAGGTCTGGACCATCGACGGCTATGCGCTGCATTCCCTGCGTTTTTTCGAGGTCACCCACGGCCAGGGCCTGTTCGGTCGGGAGGTTGCGCCGGGCCGGGCACCGGTGTTCCGCAAGACGATGCTACCGCACGAGGTCCGCGAGCTGGTCATCGATACCCTGGTCCTGGAAGGCTGGTCGAATGTCAGGTCACAGGGCCTGCGGCCGGCCGGGTTTGGGGATTTGCCGGGATTCCGCTTCTCCTTCGAGATGCTGTCCGGGACCGGCCTGGAATACGATGGCGTTGCGCTCGGTGCAGTACAGGACGACGCGCTACATCTGATCGTGTACGTGGGGACGCGGCTGCATCACTACTCGACTTACGCCGACGACGTCGAGCGGCTGTTCGCCTCGATCCGCATCTGAAGCCGCGGCCACCGCGGCGGGTCATGTCCCGGCTTCGCGCTTCTTCGCAAGCCGCAGCCGCAACGCGTTGAGCTTGATGAAACCCTCGGCGTCGCGCTGGTCGTAGACCGAATCCTCTTCGAATGTGACGTGCTCGAGCGAATACAGGCTGTCGGGCGAACGCCGGCCGACCACCGTCGCCGACCCCTTGTAGAGTTTCATGCGAACGGTCCCGTTGACGCGCACCTGGCTCTCGTCGATCAGCGCCTGCAGCATGTGCCGCTCGGGCGCGAACCAGAAGCCGTTGTACACCAGCTTGGCATAGCGCGGCATCAACTCGTCCTTCAGGTGCATCGCCTCGCGGTCGAGCGTGATCGACTCGATGCCGCGATGGGCCGCGGCCAGCACGGTGCCGCCCGGCGTCTCGTACACGCCGCGTGATTTCATCCCGACGAACCGATTCTCCACGAGATCGAGGCGACCGACGCCGTTCTCCCCGGCGAGCTTGTTGAGCTGGGTGAGCAGGTTCGCCGGGCTCATCCGAGCCCCGTCGACCGCGACCGGATCGCCCTTCTCGAAATCGATCTCGACATAGGTCGGCTGGTCCGGCGCGTCTTCCGGGCGTACGGTGCGCGAGTACACGTACTCTTCGGGCTCCTGCCACGGATCCTCCAGCACCTTGCCCTCGGCCGAGATATGCAGGAGGTTGGCGTCGGTCGAGAACGGCGCCTCGCCGCGCTTGTCCTTGGGCACCGGGATCTGGTGCCGCTCGGCATATTCGATCAGCTTGGTGCGCGAGGCGAGGTCCCACTCGCGCCATGGCGCGATGACCCGTATGTCAGGGTTCAGCGCATAGTAACCGAGTTCGAAGCGCACCTGATCGTTGCCCTTGCCGGTGGCGCCGTGGCAGACGGCGTCGGCGCCGGTCTCGGCGGCGATCTCGATCTGGCGCTTGGCGATCAGCGGCCGCGCGATCGACGTGCCGAGCAGATAAGTGCCCTCGTACATGGCGTTCGCCCGAAACATCGGGAACACGTAGTCGCGCACGAATTCCTCGCGCAGGTCCTCGATATAGATCTCCTTGATACCCAGCAGCTCGGCCTTCTTGCGGGCCGGCTCCAGCTCCTCGCCCTGGCCGAGATCGGCGGTGAACGTGACGACCTCGCATCTGTACGTGTCCTGCAGCCAGCGCAGGATGATCGAGGTGTCGAGGCCGCCGGAATAGGCAAGCACGACCTTTTTTACGGTGTCGGACATGGCGATGCGCTCGTGGCTGGTGGTGTGAAGAGCGGCGGCACTATAGCGCCTGCGCCGCGGCGCGCAAGGCCGGCAAGCACGATTTCCCGTGGCCGGCGTCAATCCCTGCGCAGACCGCCCGACCATACCGGGAGCGCCGCGACGGTACCGGCAGCCAGCACCGCACCGGCCAGCCCGAACAGCGGCAGATGGACCTGCATCAGCTCGAACAGCGCCGACAGGCCATAGAATCCGCCGGCCTGGGACAGCGCGAAATAGAATGTCATCAGCCACCACAGCCGCCGCTGCCCGTAACGGCCGCCGATCTCGCCGGCGCGGCCGGCAAACAGGGCGACCGTGCTGGGCATGGTCAGTCCGAACAGCACCGAGGAGACGATCTGCAGGTCCGGCGCCCGCACGAGGACGGGAAACAGGACCGCGGCGGTGCTGAGCAGCATCGCGGCGACCAGCGTCCGGCCAAACCCGAAGCGGTCGGCCGCGCGACCCGCGACGAACGGCGTCGTCGCGGCCAGCAGGCCGATCACCGTCCAGTGCACGCCGCCGACGGCGATGCCGAGGTCCAGCCCGCGGGCGAGATAGTCGACCCAGAATACGGAATGCGGCGCGATGCCGACCGCCAGCGCCGCATAGGACAGGCAGAGCAGGACCGCCGGCAGGCCGAGCCGAGCCGGCGGACCATCGGACGGTGGCACCAGGCCGGCTTCAGACGGCTCGCGCCAGAAGGCATGCATCATCGCCGCCAACACGAGCGCGGCCAGCGCCAAGCCCGACCACGCGGCGCTCGCCCCCAGCCCCGCCAGTAGCGGCACGACGGTCCCGCTGGCCGCCACCCCGAGCCCGACGCCGGTGAAGATCATCCCGGTGATCACGCCCCAATGCGTCGCCGCGGTCAGGGTAAGGACCGCCGGTCCCACGAGGACGATCAGCACCGCGCCGCCATAGCCTGCCACGAATCGCCACAGGGCCAGCCAGTGATAGCCCCAGGGCAGCGCCGCCGCGGCGAGCGAGGCGAGGCAGAGCAGCAGGTTCAGCCGTACGGCACGGCCGGTCCCGAGGCGCAGCGCGCTCCACCAGGCTGTCGCCGCCCCGAGGAAATAGCCGGCAAAGTTGACAGCGCCGAGATAGCCGGCCTCGGCGGCGGTGATCCAGCCCTCGCCGACCATCACCGGCACCAGCGGCGTATAGGCGAAGCGGCAGATGCCGACCCCGATCAGCCCGCCGGCAAGGCCGACGAAAGCCAGCCTGCGCACCCCGCCCCGGTCATCGACCAGCGTGTGGTCGCCTCCGCTCACCTGGCGCCGGTGCCGATCAGGTCGAACAGCCGGGGCAGGTCGACGCAAAGATCATCGGCCTCCTGGCTGCGGTCGGCCCGCAGGATCGTCTCGCAGACCCGCTCCATCGCCAGGAACGCGGCGCGCAAGAGGTGGTTGGCGTGGATCACGACCGACACGCCGCGGTCGAACAGCTCCTCGTCGCGTACGAAGTTGTACGCGGTCGGGATGCACAGCAGCGGCTTGTCGATGCCGGTCTCCTCCCGCAGCGCGCAGAACGCGGCGATGAAGTCGAAGATCTCCTCGCCGGTCTTGTCCTTGGAGTGGATGACGATGCCGTCGGCCGGCGAGTCGAGGTATGCGCGGGCCCGCATCATTGCATCGTCGAGACCGGCGCCGGCGATCAGGCTCTCGATGCGCGCGAAGATCAGAACATCGCCGCTCAGCATGGCGTCCTTGCCGGCTCCGATTTTGGTCGCGAAGGCCGCCGGGTCCTCGAGGTCGTGATGCACGCCGGCGGCCAGGCTTGTGCGCTTGGGGAACACCTTGTCCTCGACGATGATCAGCGAGACGCCGAGCGCCTCCAGCCGCGTGCACAGGTA
>CP070634.1:3727624-3826954 GCA_020356105.1 Rhodospirillales bacterium
GGGTTGAACTCGACCTGGATCTTGACGTCGTTGGCGATGGCGAACAGCGTGCCGCCCATCTCGTCGACCAGCACCTTGCGCGCCTCGTTCAGGGTGTCGATGTAGGCGGCGTTGCCGTTGCCGGCCTGGGCTAGCACCTGCATACGCTCGTCTTTGTAATTGCCGTGCCCGAAGCCGAGGATCGAGAGGTAGATCCCGGTTTCGCGCTTGCGCGAGATATAATCCTCCAGCGTGCTGTTCTCCGTGTGGCCGACATTGAAGTCGCCGTCGGTCGCCAGGATCACGCGGTTGACAGCGCCCTCCTGGAAGTTCGCCTCGGCCAGCGCATAGGCCTGGCGGATGCCCTCGGCGCCGGCAGTGCTGCCGGCGGCGCGGAAGCCATTCAGCGCATACATGATCTTGCGTTTCTCCGAACCCTTCGTGGGCTCGAGAACGACGCCGGCGGACCCGGCATAGGCGACGATGGCGATCGTGTCTTCCGGGCCCATCTGGTCGACCAGCATCTTCAGCGATTTCTTGAGCAGCGGCAGCTTGTCCGGCGCGGTCATCGAGCCCGAGGTGTCGACGAGGAAGACGAGGTTCGCCGCCGGCCGCGATTCGGCCGGGATGTCGTAGCCCTGCAGGCCGATGCGGATCAACTGCGTGCCGGCATCCCAGGGCGTGGCGTACACCGCGACGTCGGCCGCGAAGGGCTCATCCGGGCTGTCCGGCAGCGCGTAGTCGTAGTTGAAGTAATTGACCAGCTCCTCGGTGCGCACCGCGTCCTTCGGCGGCAGCACGCCGTCGTTCAGGTAGCGGCGGACGACCGAATAGGACGCCGTGTCGACGTCGATCGAGAAGGTCGAGACCGGCTCTTCCGAAACCAGCTTGACCGGGTTGTCCTCGAATTCACCGTAACGTTCGTTCTCGGTGCCGGGCCGCGGCGGCGGAGCGATCGCGTCGGCGGCGACGTAGCCGGAGCTCTTGCCGGCCGCGTAGCCCTCGCGTTCCATCGCCGGTGCGGGGCTGGCGGCGAACCGATCGCGCTTGCTCTTGTCGTACTGGCGGGCCTGCTGTTCCGGCCGCAGTCGCGCCTCGTTTCCGGCCGGCGGCAGCGGTTGCAGCTGGCTCTGCGGCGACGGCCGCCGGGCTTGGCCCGCATCGACTGGCCGGGTCGTCACCTGACCCTTGATCCGCTCGTTGTCGGCGTGGAAATAGAACTGGTAGCCCATCAGGGCGGTGGCCGACACGCCGGCCAGCAGGGCGCCGGAAATGCCGGCGATGACGATGGTCTTGCGTTGCATAACGGTACTCCCTCAATCACGAAAAGCCGAAATCCGTCTCTTGGGAGGTATGCCGGCGAGGACGGTCGCGGATGCCATCCGGTGAAAAGATTGCGTGGGCAAAGGAGGGCGGCATCGGTGCAGCCGCATGCGTCGAGACGAACCCTCCGGGACTCCTCAGCCTGAGGCGCCAAAGCCTGTGCGCGCAGCCTGAAGCGGTCTGGCGGGCCGGGCGGGCGGCGCCAGACGGCGCGTGTGAGCCACGAAATCAGGGTTGCTTCGAAGGGACAGGTCTCACCGCTTCGATAATCGACGACAGGGCATCATGACTACGGTTCGATCTCGGCTTCCACAGGCCGCGGTCCTGGGCCTCCTTGAGGCGCTCGGCGATTTCCCGCAAGGCCGCCGGGTTGTGCTCTTCGAAGAAGTTCCGAACGGAATCGTCCTGGAGATACGCGTCGTAGACCGCATCGAAATGGTGGTCGGCGACGCAGCCCGCAGTGGCGGCGAAGGCGAACAGATAGTCGACGGTCGCGGCCATCTCGAAGGCACCCTTGTAGCCGTGGCGCATGACCCCGGCGATCCATTTCGGGTTGACGACGCGGGCCCTTACGATGCGGCCGACCTCGTCTTCGAGGGTGCGGATGCGCGGGCTTTCGGGCCGGGAATGATCGTTGTGCCAGACCGCCGGTTGCCGGCCTGACAGCACCCGTACCGCCGCCGCCAGGCCGCCCTCGAACTGGTAATAGTCGTCGGAATCGAGCAAATCGTGCTCGCGGTTGTCCTGGTTCTGGATTACCGCCTCGACGGATTTCAGTCGCGCCTCGAACAGCCCGTGCGCGGCCTGGCCCTCGGCGCCGGCGCCGTAAGCGTAGCCGCCCCAGGCGACATAGGCACGGGCGAGGTCGGCGTCGGTCTCCCAGCCGCGCTCGTCGATCAGCGCCTGCAGCCCGGCCCCGTAGGCGCCGGGTTTCGAGCCGAACACACGGGTCGCCGCGCGTCGCAGCGCGGCCGCTTCATCGAGCCCGTTGCCGGCAAGCCGCGCCGCCTCCGCGCTGGCGCGGGCCGCCAGCGGGTTCATGGCTGCCGGCTCGTCGAGCGCGGCGACGGCGCGGGCCGCCGAGTCGAAAAGGTCGATGAGCCCGGGGAAGGCATCCCGGAAAAAGCCGGAAATGCGCAGGGTAACGTCGACGCGCGGCCGGTCGAGCAGATCGAGCGGCAGGATTTCGAAACCGGTGACCCGGCGCGAGGCGGCATCCCAGGTCGGCCGCGCGCCCATCAGCGCCAGCGCCTGGGCGATGTCATCGCCGCCGGTGCGCATGTTCGAGGTGCCCCAGGCCGACAGGGCCATGGCCCTGGGCCAGGCGCCGTGCTCCTGTGCGTGCCGCTCGACCAGCATCCCGGCCGACTTCCAGCCCAGGAGCCAGGCCGCCGGGGTCGGCACGGTGCGGGTGTCGACCGAATAGAAGTTGCGCCCGGTCGGCAGCACGTCGGGCCGGCCGCGGGTCGGCGCGCCCGACGGGCCGGGGGCGACGAAACGCCCGTCCAGCCCGGCCATGAGGCCCGTGGTCTCGGCCTCTCCGCAGGCGGCGACGGCGGGACGCAGTTCATCGCGGATCCATTCCAGCACGGCTTCGCTGGCGGCGCCCGGGGGCTCGGCCTTCCCGGCAACCAGACGGCGCGCGAACAGCTCCAGCCTTTCGACCGTGTCCCCGGCGCTGCGCCACGGGTCCGCGGACCCGAGCGCCACCGGCCGCTCCCCGGTCCAGGGCTCGCCAAGGGCGCAGTCCAGCGGGTCGAATCCGTCGAAACGAAAATCGCGGGCCAGGGCGCGGATCAGCGAGGCGTCCCGCCCCTGCCCGTTGCCGCGCGGCACCCGCGCCAGCGCCACCAGGAGGTCGGTCAGCAAATCGCCTGAGGGCGACTCGCCGAAAACATGCAGCCCGTCGCGGATCTGCATCTCCTTCAGCTCGCAGAGATAGTTGTCGATCGCGGCGAGGATTTCCGCCTCGCCGGTCCGCGGTGCCACGCCGGCGTCGCGATCGAGGCCGATCGACTGCGCCAGTTCAACGATCTGCCGTCCCAGCAGCCTGAGTCGCCGCGGATCGACCCCGGCGGCCTCGTAATATTCGTCGACCAGTTGTTCGAGGTCGCGCAGCGGCCCATAGCTCTCGGCCCGCGTCAGCGGCGGCGTCAGGTGGTCGATGATCACGGCCGAAATGCGCCGCTTGGCCTGGGTGCCCTCGCCCGGGTCGTTGACGATGAACGGGTAGAGATTCGGGATCGGCCCCAACGCGGCCTCCGGGAAGCACTCGGCCGACAGCGCCAGCGCCTTGCCCGGCAGCCATTCGAGGTTGCCGTGCTTGCCCATGTTCACGATTGCGTCGGCACGGAAGGTCTCGCGCAGCCAGGCGTGGACGGCGAGGTAGTTGTGCGGCGGCACCAGCGCCGGGTCGTGATAGGAGGCGACCGGGTCGATGTTGTAGCCGCGCGCCGGCTGCAGGCAGACGCTAATATTGCCGCACCGGAAAGCGGGAATGGCGAAGGCGCCGCAGTCGGTCCCGCCAGCAACGAAGAACGGGTCTTCCTCGGGCTGGCCCCACCGGGCGGTCACCGCCTCGCGTACCGCTGCCGGCAATGACGCGAAGAAGAGCTGGTAGTCGCTGAACGGCAGAGTCTCACGCAGGGACCGGCCGCGCACCGCCTGGTTCGTCGGCCCGGCGACGAGCCGGTCGACCAGGACGTCGCCGCCATCGGGAATATTCTCTACATGGTAGTCGGCGGCGGCCAGCGCCCGCAGGACATTGACCGTGCCGGCCGGGGTGTCGAGGCCGACACCGTTGCCGATGCGCCCGTCGCGGTTCGGGTAGTTCGCCAGCACCAAGGCGACGCGTCGCTCCGCCGGGGTTTTCCGCCGCAGCCGCGCCCAGTTTGCCGCGAGCGCTGCTGTGAAGTCGACGCGATCCGCCAGCGGCACGTATTCGACGATATCGGTCTCGGTCGCCCGGTCGCGTCGGGCCCGCCCCTTGAAAGAGACGGCACGCGCAAGAATGCGCCCGTCGACCTCGGGCAGCGCGACGTTCATGGCGATATCCCGGGCGGACAGCCCCCGCGTGCCCGCGCGCCAGTCGTCCTTGCCGCCACCGGAGAACACCACCTGCAACACCGGGCAGTCGGCGGCATCGAACGGGGTATCGGTCCGCGCTGCGCCGGGTTGCGACAACGCGAAGCCGGTCGCATTCACGATGACATCCGGCGCTGAAGCCGCCAGAAGCTCGCGGATTGTTGCATCGCAGACCGGGTCCTTGAGACTGGCCGCGTGGATCGGCAGGGCATTGAGCCCGGCCCGCGTCAGCGCCTCGATCATCGCGTCGACCGCCTTCAGGTTCCCCGCCTGCAGCAGCGCCCGGTAGAAGACGAGCGCCGCCACCGGCCGGTCATTCCGGGACGGCAGATCGTCCAGCGTCGGCCGTGCGAGCCCTGGCCAGTAGAGGCCCGCCCGCAAGAGGGGGGCGGGTTCCCTCCAGACGGCCCCGCGGCCGATCAGGGTCGCGGCGTAGCGCAACAATTCGGTCGCGTTGTCGAGGCCGCCATGGACGCAGTATTGCCAGAGCCGGTGCTGCGCCTCGGCCGGCAGGCTCGAGAGTCCGGCAAGCTCCGCATCCGGCTGGTCGTCGCCGGGCAGCAGGGCCAGGGCGACGCCATTCCGTCGACACGCATCGGTCAGCTGTTCGACCCCATAGGGCCAGTAGGCCCGTCCGCCGAGCAGCCGCGCCACCACCAGTCTGGCCCGGCTGATCATCCCGTCGACATAGAGATCGACCGACAGATTGTGGCCCAGATGGAGAAGCCGGGCCAGTCGCAGGGTCGGGGCCGCCGGATCCTCGGCCAGCCGTCGTGCCTGCGCCCCTGCGAGGCAAGCGATCTCGGTGTCGGCGGCGGACAGAATCACGATATCGCCGGGCGTTTGCCCGAGGTCGACGGCCTCCGATCCGTCCTCGATGGTCCCTGGCTGTGCGGCGAGAAGATGCATGGCGTCACGAAACGCGAATGCGGCCCCCAGGGCAACAGTTAAAATGGTTGGATCAGCGCGACACGGAGCTGGCGCGAGAAATCCAGGTCTTCGCGGTCTCTTGTCCTATTCCGCCGCCTGTGCCGGGGCGGCGGCATCGCGGATCGCGGTCTCGATCGCCGACCGGTCGAGGCCCTTGAGGCCGATTATCACCAGCTCGCTGCGTCGCGCCTCGCCGTCGCGCCAGTCGCGGTCGTAATAGCGCTGGAACCGTGGTCCTACGCCCTGCACCACCGCGCGCCGCGGGCGGCCCGGCCGGTCGAGGAAGCCCTTGATGCGCAGGATGTCATGGTCCTGCACCACCTCCTTCAGCCGGGCTTCCAACGCGTCGGCATCGGGCACCGCGCCCAGCATCACGGTGAAGCTCTCGAAATCGTCGTGATCGTGCGCCCCGTCCGCACCGTCGTGGTGCGACGGGCGGCTTTCGAGATCGTCCTCGGCCGCGGCGGCGATGCCAAGCAGCGCCGTGACGTCGACCCGTGCATGCGCACAACGCACAGGATGGACGCCGACGCGCAGGTCGTCCGCGAGCGTCGCCTCGACGCGGGCGAGCGCGTCGCGATCGACAAGGTCGGTCTTGTTGAGCACCACCATATCCGCGCACAGCAACTGATCCGCGAACACCTCTTCGAGCGGATTGTCGTGGTCCAGCGACGGATCGGCCATGCGCTGCGCCTGGACCGCCACCGGATCGTCGGCGAACCGGCCGGCGGCGACGGCGGCGGCGTCGACCACCGCGATCACCCCGTCGACGGTGACCCGGGCCCGCACCTCCGGCCAGTTGAAGGCGCGCACCAAGGGTTTCGGCAGGGCCAGGCCGGAGGTCTCGATCAGGATGTGATCCGGCGGGTCCGCCCGGTCGAGAATCGTCTCGATCGCGGGCAGGAAATCGTCCGCCACCGTGCAGCACAGGCAGCCATTGGCGAGCTCGACCACGTCGTCCTCGCCGCAACCCTCGATGCCGCAGCCGAGCAGCAGCTCCCGGTCGATGCCAAGGTCGCCGAATTCGTTGATCAGAAACGCAAGTCGTCGGCCGCGGCTGTTCTCGATCAGATGCCGGATCAGGGTCGTCTTGCCGGCGCCGAGGAAGCCTGTGACGACGGTTGCTGGAATGCGTGCGGCCATAAGTGTCTATTCCTTGTCCCTGTCTCTGTCCTTCAAAACCAGCGGCAGACCAGCGGCGACGAATAACACGCGATCGGCCAGTTCCGCCACCCGTTGATTAAGCCGCCCGGCGCGGTCGCGGAAGGTCCGCGCCAGGGCATTGTCGGGCACGATGCCGAGGCCGACCTCGTTGGCGACCAGCACGACAGGTCCCGCAAGATTTCGCAAACCGTCGACCAGCGCGCTGATCTCGCTGTCCGCGTCGTGGCTATCGCCGATGATATTGGACAGCCAGAGCGTCAGGCAGTCGACCAGCATCGGGCGCTTCGGATCGGCATGCGCGGTCAGCGCCGGGACCAGGTCGCGGGGCGCCTCGACGGTCGACCATAAATCGCCCCTGCGCCGGCGGTGTTCGGCAATGCGCGCGGCCATTTCGGCATCCAGCGCCTCGGCGGTGGCGACGTAGGTTGCCCCTCTGTAACAGCCTGCGGCACATGCGGTGCCGATCAGGGATTCCGCATGACCGCTCTTGCCGGACCGGGCGCCGCCCAGGACGAGCGTCACGCGGGGGAGAAACGGTCGTTCCGACATCGCGCGGCCTAGAGCGCCACCGCCCCGTTCATGCTCGGCCGCTGGTTGACCGTCACGACACGCCAGTGGCTGGCACCGGCCGGGCCGTCGATATGATCGATCCGGGTCAGCGAGAGGTTCTCGATCGTAAAGGCCAATGCCGTTTCGGGATGCATGGACAGCGCGATCGACAGCGCGGCTCGCACCGTGCCGCCGTGGCCGACCGAGACGATATCGCGCCCGGCGTGCTCGCGCGTCAAGCGGTGCACGGTCGGGGCGACGCGCGCCAACAGGTCGGCGAAGCTCTCACCCGCCGGCGGTCGTTCGTAGGCGGGCGCCAGCCAGTAGGGATGACGACCGCCCCGCGACCGCCAGATGTCCTCGTACTTCATGCCCTGCCAGTCGCCGAAGGACTGCTCACGCAACGTGGGATCGGCGATCGGTTCGGGCAGCGCAAGGCCGGCGGAGACGATCGCCTCTGCGGTCTTCCTGGTGCGCAACAGATCGCTGGTCACCAGCACCGCCCCCTGGGGAAGCAAGCTGCTGAGACCCTCGAACGAGTCGCGGTCGGATACATCGCAATCCCTGTCGCCTTGGCCGTAGCAGCGGCCGTCCGGATTGGGAACCGGGGCATGGCGGATCCACCACCAGCGGGTCACGGTCATCGTCTCTATCCCTGCATTGCGGCGGCAATGGCCAGCAGCCCGGCAATTTCGGCGGCCTGCTGCGCGGCGCCCAAAACATCTCCGGTGTAGCCGCCGATTCGCCGTCGCGCAAGCATGGCGACCAGCCAGGCTCCGATCGTCGTGCCACCCGCAAGCGCGAGCGCCATGCCGGGTCCGAGGACGACCGTGACAAGAATGGCCGCGGCGGCGATGGCGAGGTAGACGTCCACCCGCTCGGGGCGGCCGGCGCCGGCGCCAAGCCCCGAATTGGCGGCCGCCGGCAACCAGCGCATGACGCCGGCCATGGCGGTCCGCGAAGCGGTGCCCGTCGCGACCGTCGCGGTCAGCACCGCGAGCGGCTCGGCCATCGCCGCAAGTGTCGTGACCCGCAATCCGACGCTGAAGATCAGGGCCAATACGCCGTATCCGCCAATGCGGCTGTCGCGCATGATGCGGATTGCCTCCGCCGATGTGCCGCCCGCCAGCCCGTCGGCCATGTCGCCAAGACCATCTTCATGCAGCGCTCCGGTCAGGACGACCATCGCCGCAACACCGATCAGGGCGCAGATCGGTGGCGGCAGGCCGGTCAGCCAGACAAGGCCGTACACCACGCCGCCGATGCCGCCGACAACGGCCCCGACGACCGGGAATCCAATGACGGCGCCCGCAAGGGCAGATGCCGGGGCTCGCACCGGCAGCCGCGTCAGGAACATCGTGGCGACCGGTATGGCCGAGCGCCAGCGATGCGCGTCGGGAGGGTCCTGTAACCCGCCGGCATCGTCCTTCATGTCTCGGCATCCGGTCTCGGTGTCGATATTTGCCTGCCCATCCGTCATCCAATCGTTTATAGAGCATCACAACCGGCCGCGCGAAATGGGGCGGCATGCGATTGCCGACTCAAATAGGTAGCATGGACAATATCAACGGCTCCTCGCTCGAGGAAATGAGAGACATTCTGGGGCGCTTGCCCGGACCCGACGAGGATGCAGCGGCCCGGGCCGCCGCGCGCGAATCTCAGCTGACCAAGCCGCCCGGCGCTTTGGCGCGGCTTGAGGCGCTCAACGAATGGCTGGCCCGCTGGCAGGGCCGCCACCCGCCCCGCATCGATCGCCCGAGAGCCGCTGTGTTTGCGGGCAACCATGGGATCGCAGCGCGCGGCGTCTCCGCCTACCCGGCCGAGGTCACGGCCCAGATGGTGGCGAACTTCCAGGCTGGCGGTGCCGCCATCAACCAGCTGTGTCGTATGTTCGATGCGGAGTTGCGGGTCTACGAGCTGGCGCTGGAGCAACCGACCGTCGATTTCGTGGAAGGCCCGGCCATGACGGACGCCGAGTGCGCGAACGCGATGGCCTTCGGCATGATGGCGGTGGAGGATGGGTTGGATGTGATCTGTCTCGGCGAGATGGGGATCGCCAACACGACCAGCGCGGCGGCACTGTGTCATGCGTTGTTCGGCGGCGTCGCGGCCGACTGGACCGGCCCCGGCACCGGGGTTGGCGGCGAAGCCCTCGAGGCCAAGACGCGGATCGTCGCCGATGCCGTCGCCCTGCACGGTTCGGCCCGCGACGATCCGCTGGAGATCCTTCGCCGGCTGGGTGGACGGGAACTCGCCGCCATCGTCGGCGCCATCATCGCGGCCCGTATAGGGCGGGTCCCAGTGCTGCTCGACGGCTATGCCTGCACGGCCGCCGCAGCGGTGCTCTACCGGGTCTCCCCGCAGTTGATCGCGCATTGTACGGTGGCGCATCGCTCCGCCGAGCCCGGCCATGCCCGCCTGCTGGAGGCGATCGGCCAGGTGCCGCTGCTCGACCTCGGCATGCGGCTGGGCGAGGCCTCGGGCGCCGTGCTGGCGCTGGCCGTGCTGCGCGCGGCGGTCGCGTGTCATACTGGGATGGCGACGTTTGCTGAGGCTGGGGTGAGCGGTCCCGCCTAAGGGCGCGCGGGCACGGGCGGCAATCCCGCCGGACCCCTTCTAATTCGCTTGCGCGGCGCGCCGAGACATGCTGCGTTACCGGCCGATGGCGAGGATCTCGAAAAGACGCTCCCGAGTCAGGCTGAGCGACCGACGGCGATCGGCGATCGCGCGCATGGGCCGGCTCCGTGTCGGGACGCTCGTCCTGATCCGCTGGATCGCGGTTGGCGGGCAGACTATTGCTGTCTTGGCCGTGCATTTCGCGATCGAGTACCCGCTGCCTCTTGTCCCCTGTCTAGCGGTGATCGCCGCCACGGTGGTCTCGAATATCTGGCTTTATCTGCGGCGTGCGCCGCGGGCCCGGCTGAGCGACCGGGAGGCGGCGATCTATCTCGGGTTCGACCTGATGCAGCTGACGGTCCTCCTGTATCTCACCGGCGGTGTGCACAACCCCTTCGTGATCCTCATCCTTGCGCCGGTAACGGTGTCGGCGACCCTGCTGTCGCGCACCGCGACGGTGGCTCTGGTTGCCCTTGCGATCGCCTGCATCACGGCGGTGATGCTCCAACATCTGCCGCTGCCCTGGTCGCCGGGCGCGTTCTACCAGCCGGCGCCCTACGTTCTGGGCATCTGGACCAGCGTATCGGTGGCGACGGTCTTCATCGCCGCCTATGTCTGGTCCGTCGCCGAAGAGGCGCGCCGGATGTCGGAAGCGCTGGCCGAGACCCGCCAGGCCCTGCTCCGCGAACAGCGGTTCACCGCGCTGGGCGGGCTGGCTGCCGCCGCAGCGCACGAGCTGGGATCGCCGCTGGCGACGATCGCGGTCGTGGCCAAGGAGCTCTCTCGCAGCGTCGCCGAGGACAGCCCGATGGCCGAAGATATCGGGCTGCTGCTCAGCCAATCGGATCGTTGCCGCGAGATCCTCGCGGAGCTTTCGCGACGTCCCGAGGAAATGGGCGGCATGCCGTTCGAACTGATGCCGCTGGGCGCGCTGATCGAGGAAGCGGTTGCGCATGCGAAGACCGGACAGATCCAGCCGAGGGTCGTGCGCGCCAGCGATCCGACGGCGGCGGAGCCGCAGGTGGTTCGCAGTCCCGACGTTCTGCTGGCGCTGGGTACGCTGGTCCAGAACGCAACGCAGTTCGCGCGCGAGAATGTCGAGGTCCGGATCTTGTGGACGCCGCTCGTGGCCGAAGTGGTCATTGCCGACGACGGGCCGGGATTTGCACCCGACGTGCTGGCGGCGCTCGGCGAGCCGTACGTCTCGAGCCGTGCCGGTGAAGAAGGGCATATGGGCCTCGGGATCTTCATCGCGCAGACGGTGCTGGAGCGGACCGGCGCCGAGCTGGAATTCCGCAACAGGAACGGCGCTGAGGTTGTCATCCGCTGGCCGCGCGCTATGCTTGAGTCCATGGAGCCGTTCGATTCAGGGGCCGGAGGCTACGTGACCGGCAGTTGAGAGGTGGATGAAAGCATGGCCGACAACAGCTTGCTGATCGTCGACGACGACGCGCCATTGCGCAATCGGCTGGCGCGCGCGATGACGGACCGGGGCTTCGAGGTGGCGACGGCCGCCAGCGTGGCCGAGGGAATCGCATCGGCGCGCTCGCGGCCGCCGTCGCACGCGGTCGTCGATCTCAAGCTGGTCGACGGCAACGGGCTGGAAGTTGTCGAGGCGTTGCGCGAGGCCCGGCCGGACATGCGGATCGTCATGCTGACCGGCTATGGCAACATCGCCACCGCGGTCGCCGCAGTGAAGGCTGGCGCGGTCGATTACCTGGCCAAGCCCGCCGACGCGGATGCAATCACGGCGGCTTTGCGAGAAACCGATCGTCCGCTGCCGCCACCGCCGGAAGATCCCATGTCCGCCGATCGGGTTCGCTGGGAGCACATCCAGCGTGTCTATGAGCAGTGCGGCCGCAACGTCTCCGAAACGGCGCGGCGACTCAAGATGCACCGGCGCACGCTGCAACGCATTCTCGCCAAGTACGCCCCGCGCAGCTGAGCGGCGCCGTGGCCGTGCGGGAATGGTCCGGACATCGGGCGCCGTCGGTGCCGTCCGGCAGTGTCGTCTATGCGATCGGCGATATTCACGGCGAAACCGTCAAGCTGGACCGCCTTCACCGGCAGATTCTCGCCGACGCGGAGCGACGCCCCGCGCACCGCAGAGTTGCGGTTTATCTCGGTGATTATATCGACCGCGGTCCCGACTCAGCCGGCGCCGTCGACCGACTGATCGCCGACACGCTGCCGCAGTTCGAGCGTGTCTTTCTGATGGGAAATCATGAGGACTTCCTGCGCCAGTTTCTTGAGCACGCGGGGTCGATGTCCACCTGGTTTTTCAATGGCGGGATGCGGACGCTGGAAAGTTATGACGTCGACGTTCCGGGTCATGACCCGTCGCTGGCGGATTCGCGCCGAGTGCGAAGAGAATTCGCATCCTTGCTGCCGGCGACCCACCGCCGCTTTTTCGAGGCGCTGACCCTCTATCACGTCGAAGGCGATTATCTGTTCGTGCATGCCGGTGTGCGGCCGGGTCGGCCGATCGATGCGCAGTCACCGGCCGACCTCCTGTGGATACGCGATGATTTCCTCGACTCCGAGACCGACCATGGCCGCATCGTTGTGCATGGCCACACCCCCCGCGATGCGGTCGAGATCCGTCCCAACCGAATCGGGATCGACACCGGGGCGGTTTACGGCGGTCGCCTGACCGCGCTGGTGCTGGAAGGCACACAGCGAGCGTTCCTGCAGGTCTGAGGCTTCGCTCGCCGGTGCGGCAACGCGGGGCTGCGGCCCGTCCGGGCGTCGCCTCCCTCAGCCTGCGTACGGTCGCTCAAGGCGCATCAGGCGGTGTCCCGCGGTGCGGGCGAAGCGCAGCGTGACCGCCTTGCGGCGGGCCGGCGCAAGCTTGAAATCGGGCGAGGCGGTGAGAATCGCACCGCCCCAGCCGTCGGCCACGATCACGCCGACGCCCGAAGGGAGCAGCGAACGGTCGAAGACGTCCGGCACCGCAAAATAGAATGCATCGCAATAGGCCAGATACTCATGCCACTTCCGGTCGGACCGGTAGTCGGCGGCGCTGGTCTTGATCTCAACGACGGTCAGGCTCCCGCTGCGATTGAGCGCCATGACGTCGACCCGCCGGCCGTTGCCCAGTGGCAATTCAGTGATGCAGCTCTGTCCCAGATCGGCGAACAGGCGCATGACGCCGCGGGCGAGATCGCCCGCCGGCCCGTCTGGCACGAAATCTCTCGGCACATCTCTGCGCATGCGCATGACGTTAGCACGAACAAAACAGGTACGAAAGCGACTCCAGACCGCGTCTGGAAACCAAATGTTTGTAATTTGGTGACACACTTGGCCGGTTCACTGGGGAATCGCGACATGCAGAATGTTTTGTTCCTATGCGCCGAGAATGCGGCTCGGAGCATTCTTGCCGAGGCCCTGCTGCGGCACTGGGGCGAGGGACAACTGACGGCGTTCAGCGCCGGCAGTTGCCCTGCCGATGCGCCGCATCCCATGGCACTCCGACTGCTGGAGGAACGCGGCGTCAGCACCGAGTCCCTGCGCAGCAAGAGCTGGGAGGAGTTCGCCAATCCGCAAGCGCCGGTCATGGATCTTGTGATCACCCTGTGCGATACCGCCGGCGATGAGGCGGTCGCCGCTTTGTCGGGTGCGCCGATGCACGCCCATTGGGGTCTCCCTGACCCCGAGGCGGCGATCGGCGACGAAACGGCACTTCAGGCGGCCTTTAACGCGGTGTTTGAACAGCTCGAGCAACACATCGCGCAGCTCGTTACGATTCCGTTCGCGGACCGGGATCCAAAGAGCGTCCGGGCCGATCTCGACTCCATCGCCGAAACGGCCTGAGCGGCACCGTCACTGACCCGGCGATGCCGGGTGGCGCGGCCGCACAACAGCGATGCGCTCGCTCCAAGGTCGCGGTCCGATGCTCGCTTCCCGCCGACGACAGGCGTGCGCCGGCGGGCGTATCGTCGAGCTGTCGGAGTGGCGCCCGATTCACTGTCGTTAACCATTTCCGGTATCGCCGAAAGAAGTCCAGTATTCTGAAACGAAAGAAGAAACATGCTTATTTTTTGGTAAATGGAATGATTTTGCGTAAACGATTCGTGATGCGATGTTTTTTGCCTTTGTTAAGGATTCCCGCGAATAATGGTAAATGCCGGAAGCGTGGCGGACACGTAACCGGCGCTAATGAAGCAGGGCACCGATTCTATCGCCGGTTGTTTTGCCTTGGGGCGGTGCGACGACAATCCATGCTTCAGTTTCTGTGACGAGGGGGGTCGGCGGTACACGCACCCCGCCGGCCGGGCCGAGGAGGTCGCCGCGCCGACTCGATTGCCGGGTCAATCGTGCGAGACTGGAGTGTTTTGATGGATAAAGGCGTACAGGCCAGCCGTAACTTCGCGCCCGACGGGACGGGGGGCGGCTACGCGGGCGTCCTGCCGATCGACGGGGCAAGTGGCGATCCCGCACTTGCCCTGCGCCAGACCCTTGTTACGGCGAGAAGTCATCTCCTCGCCCTTCGATTCACGCTATTCAATATCGCGGCTTTTGCATTGCTCGGCGCCGCCTGGGCCCAAGGTTGGGTGGGCAAGATCCTGTCCGCCGACGATACCGGCCTGTCGCTCGGCATCTTCTGCGTATTCCTCGGCGGGCTCGCCATCTGTGCCCAGCGCATCATGGCGGTCAGCAGCGAACTGGAGCAGGCGCGGGCTCGGCGGCCCGAATCGGCCTCCCGCTCCGCAGCGTTCCTGGCCAGCGTCGCGAACCGCGACTCGGGAAGCCGCGGCATCGCCGCCTCTCAGCTCAAGCTGGTGCTCTCGAACCGCATCTCGGTCGTCTACCATATGTCCAACAGCCTCGTGCTGCTGGGCCTGGTCGGCACCGTCGTCGGTTTCATCATCGCCCTGTCGGGAGTCGATCCCGAAGCGGCGGGCGATGTTGACTCCATCGCGCCGATGGTTGCCGAACTGATCCACGGAATGTCGGTCGCGTTGTACACGACACTGGTCGGCGCCGTGCTTCACCTGTGGCTGAAGATCAATTACCTGATGCTGTCGGGCGGAACGGTGCGTCTGCTCGATCGACTGGTGGCACGAGCCGAGGCCAATGCCAGGGGTTGATCTGTTCGACGAGGGTGATGACGGGACCGTCTTCCGGGACGTCATCATGCTGGCGCTGCTCGGTTTCGTGACCATCGTGGTGCTGCTTCTTCCGCATTTGAACCCGCCCACCAAACCGACAGACGAGCAGCAACCCGGCAACATCATCGTCGAACTGCACTGGCCGGATGACATGAACACCGACGTCGACCTCTGGGTCAAGGCGCCCGGCGACAAACCGGTCGGCTACTCGAACCGGGGCGGCCGGGTCTTCAATCTGCTGCGCGACGACATGGGCCACGTCAACGATGTCGGCAAGCTGAACTACGAGATCGCCTTCAGCCGCGGCGCGCCGCAGGGCGAGTACATCGTGAACCTGCATCTTTACAGCAACAGCGATGGCCGCAAGGTCGTGCCGACACAGGTCACGGTGGGGATCAAGAAGGACGAGAAAGGGACGATGCGCGTAATCCATCGGCGACAGGTAGAGCTGGCCCATACCGGCCAGGAAATAACGGTGATTCGCTTCACGCTCGATGAAAAGTCGGAAGTCCTGCCAGACAGCCTTCACGACCTGCCGCGCCGGTTGCGCTCGGCCCATGGCTTCCCGCTCAACCCGCCGGCTGGCCACAATGGATAGCCTGATCTACCTTTACGGCGCGCTCGTGCTGGTTGCCGCCGCACTTGCCGCCATCGCCATCCGGGCGCCGCATCCGCTGGCGCTGCGTGGCGGCGCCGTTGTGCTGGCGGCGGCGCTGATGTCGATGGGCTATGCGGGATTCGCCGAACTCCTGGGCCGACCGAAACCAGCCGATCTCGAATGGGCGGCCCGCAACACGTCTGAGGCGACCGTCCTGGCGGCGGAGATGCGCGAGGGTGAGGCGATCTATCTGTGGCTACAACTCGATCATGTCGACGCGCCACGCGCCTATGTCCTGCCCTGGTCAATGGAGGCGGCGCGGCAGCTGCACCAGGCCCAGGGTCGGGCCGAAAAGGCGGGCACCGAGGTACAGATGCATAGACCCTTCCGCGATGCCGACGATGGCGGGGAACGGATGTTCTATGCCGCACCGCAACCGGCGCTGCCGCCGAAATTGGTTCATGCGAGGTAACGACGGGTTCGCCGTCGAAACTGATCCAACCGATTCCGCGATCAGCGCATAAGGAAAGAGGCGCGCCATGTTCCGACACCATTGCGGCGCCCTGCTCGCGGCGCTGGTCACGGCCCTGCCCGGAATCACGACTGCCGATCAGGGCCCCTAT
Source organism: Rhodospirillales bacterium (assembly GCA_020356105.1). Lineage (GTDB taxonomy): Bacteria > Pseudomonadota > Alphaproteobacteria > UBA8366 > JADFVY01. Next base: position 3,743,602 of record CP070634.1, read on the forward strand.
CCCGAGACCCGCGAGGCCCTGGATGCTGAATACGCAAAGCTACAATGGATCGATCGGCCAGGGATCTACGACCTGCCGCGATCCGGCAGCGTAATCTCCTTCGAAGCGGGCCGCTCGATTCTGATCGGCGCCGATGCCGAGCGGCTGCTGTTCCTGATGAACGGCCGCGAGTTTCCCAATACGGAGGCCGTTCTTTATGATGACGAAGGTGGGGTCTACGTGACCTTCGAGTTTATCGCGGACGGCTATGTTGCCGACGAGGACTGGTCGGATGTCGATCCGGTGGCCTTCCTTAAGAGCATCCGCGGCAGCACCGAAGCGTCCAACGCGGAGCGCGAAAAATATGGAATTCCGCCGCTGGAGGTCCGCGGCTGGCTGCGCGAGCCGACATACGATGCCACGGCGCACACCGTTTCCTGGGCAATCGAATACGACGACGGCGATGGCGTTACGGTCAACGCCACCGCCCTCAAGCTCGGGCGGTATGGGCATCAAGAGCTGACCTGGATCGGCTCGGGCGATCAATACGGGCATCTGGCGGGCCTCCTGGACACAGCGCTGGCCGACCACGCGTTCAAGGCGGGGAATCGCTATGCCGACTTTAGGGACGGCGACCGGGTAGCGCCCCATGGCCTTGCCGCGCTGGTTGCGGTGACATTGGGGGTCGAGCCTCGCACGGGCTTTGCCGCTGCCTTTCGCACCCTCGTCCCCCTGTTCTTGAAACTGGGCTGGATCGTCATCGCGATCGCGCTCGCCGGAATTGCCTTCGGCGTCAGGAAGGTCTGGCCGTCCGGCCGGGCTGCTTCAGGCGGCGGTGCCTGAGCGCCGCCCGCCGAACGTCATTTGGCGCCGGCGCCGGTTGCGGCGGCGATCGCCTCCAGCCAGTCCCCGATCCGTGCCGCGTTCGCCCCGAGATCCGAGTGCCCCAGCTTCGATCGGCTGTAGAGCGCAAGCGAAGACCGCCCCTCGCCGAGATCGATGAATTGAACCGTCACCGTGTCCGGAAACCTCAGCAGTGCGCTCCGCTGGACGAAGGCGTATTGGCGGCGCGCCGAATCGGACGCGACCTGGGTGACGCGCGGCTGCATGCGGATTGCCTCGAGCGCCCGTTCTTCCAACGCGGCGACCGGCAGATCGAACACTGGACTCTCGGCGTGTGGTCGCGCGGCGCCGGCGAATCCGGGCGGCAAGGCGAGATACTGGTTCGGCGTGTCGCGCAGAACGAGGGTTGCGAAGTCGGGCATCGGCTCGGCCACCGCGCCGTCGCCGCGGCCCCAGGCAAACCAGCCGACAACGGCCAGCGCGATGCCGGCAATCGCCAGCCCGGCCACGGCCGCGGCGGCAAGTCTCGGCAATGACGACATGGCGATCCCGACCTTTCGACAAGTCAGCCCTGTCTCATCTTGCGGCCAAACGCGCAACGTCCGCAACGGCCATCCGACCTCGCCGGGCTTGACCCCGGACCGTGGGAACGCTACCCCGGATCCGCTGACACCGATCACCAGCGCAGCGGCGAAGGACCGATGACTCCCAAGGAATCCCTAATTGCCGGGTTCCGGCGATTTAAGCAGGACAGCTATCCGGCGCATGTCGCGGCTTACCGGCGGCTTTCGAGCGGCCAGCGACCCCGCACGATGATCGTCGCCTGCAGCGATAGCCGGGTCGACCCGGCAGCGATTTTCTCGGCCGGACCGGGCGAGCTGTTCGTCGTCCGCAACGTGGCCAATTTGGTGCCGCCTTTCGCGGCGGACCGAATGCATCATGGCACCTCGGCGGCGCTTGAATTCGCGGTGACCGCGCTCAAGGTCGAGCAGATCGTGGTCATGGGGCACGGCCAGTGCGGCGGAATCCAGGCCTGCCTCGCCGCGGCAAGCGGACCTGCGCCGAGCTATTTCGTCGGGCAGTGGGTCGAGATCGCGGCGCCGGCGCGCGATGCGGTGATCGCCGCGCATCCCGGAGCCTCCCCGCCGGAGCAGCAACTCGAGCTCGAGATGGAGTCGATCCGCCGTTCGCTCGCCCATCTGGAGAGTTTTCCCTTTGTCCGGGAGGCGGTTGCATCGCGCGGCATGGCGCTGGACGGCGCCTGGTTCGCCATCGCCGAGGGCGACCTGCATTGGCTTGACCGGGCGAGCGGACGGTTCGAGCTTATCGCGGCCGGCTGACGCCGGCGGACCGGCAAGCGGGGGAAATGGCGCGCCCGAGAGGATTCGAACCTCTGACCTTCGGCTCCGGAGGCCGACGCTCTATCCAGCTGAGCTACGGGCGCATGTCTGCCAAGCGGCGCGCAATGTAGCCGAAAGCGGCGCGCGTTTCCACCGTGCAGTTCAGTCGCTCACGGCGTTGTGGCCCGGTGGGTCCGACGGCGCCGGCCGCAGGGTCCGGTCGCGGCGCTCGGCCCCCGAGGGCAGCGGGGCGTCCGCGTCGCGCAGCCAGGCCACGACATCCGCGTAGACCAGCTCGGCGTTGCGGTCGCGCAGCAGCAAATGGTATCCGTCGGGATATTCCGCAAGGCGCCAGCCATTGCCGGCCGGCAGGGTCGCCAGCAGCGCCTCGCGGCCGCCGCGCAGGACGATGTCTTCGTGCCGCCCATACAGCACCAGCAGCCTGTCGTCGCTGCGTGGCGCGGCCGCCAGCGCATCATCGGCTAGGGTGATCAGGCCATAGACGACATCGAGCCGTGCCTTCTTCATCACATGCGGATCGCGATGGAGGGCGCGCAGCATCTCGATGTTGTCCGACGGATGCCGCCGCACATGCTCTCCCGACACCGTTGACCAGGGCATCAGATGCGTTGCCAGCCACAGCCCCGCGCGCTGCAGGCGGTTGTCGTCCGGCGCGCCGGCCACGCCCGGCGCCGAGAGGATGGCACCGTCGATCGGCGCCGGGTCGACGGCGCCCTGCGCCGCGAGGATCACCGAGCCGCCCATGCTGACGCCGACGGCGTAGAGCGGAAGCCCGGGGTGGCGCACCCTGATCAGCCGTGCCGCGGTGCCGAAATCGGATACCAGCGCCGTCGTCCCCGGCCACAGGCCGCGCGTCTCGGTGCGGCCGAAGCCGCGCTGGTCGTAGGCATAGGTCAGGATGCCCCGCTCGGCCCACCAGCGCGCCGGCCGGTCGAACCCGTTGGCATAGTCGCCGAAGCCGTGCAGGCCGATCAGCACCGCCGCCGGTGGGCCGTCCGGCCGCCATATCTGGAGCGGCAGCCGGGTGCCGTCGGCCGTCACGATGTGGTCCTCGGCGAGAACCGGTTCGGCGGCCGGCGGGCCGAGGCCGGTCACCGTCGGCGCACAGCCCGCCACCGCGAGCATGGCCGCAAGACAGATGAGCGCGGTGACGCAAGGGGCCGTGCGGGCGTTTCCTGCGGCCGGGCCGCCGGCGGTCCCGGAAGACGGCTCGCGCATCGGCCTTACGCCGCGTCGGACGCGTTGCCCGCGCGGGTCTCCGCCTTGTCGCCGGTCAATTGCAGGAAGATGTCCTCGAGATCGGTTTCCTCGGTCGACAGATCCCGGATCTCGAGACCGGCGCCACGCACCGCATCGAGGATATCGGCGATTCGCGCCCGGCTCGGCGGGTAGTGCACGGTGATGCAGTCGGGCGCCGTCAGCTCCGCGTGGTAGGCACCCAGCGCCTCGGGCAGCGCCTCGATCGCCTGCGACAGCCCGATATGCACGGTCTTCGCGTCGAGCCGGCGCAGCAGCGCCCGCTTCTCGTCATGCGCCACCAGTTTGCCGTGGTTGATGATGGCGATGTGGTCACACAGCTCCTCGGCCTCCTCGAGGTAATGCGTGGTCAGCAGTACCGTGACGCCTTGCCGGTTGAGTTCGACCACGTAGTCCCAGAGCTGGCGACGCAATTCCACGTCGACGCCGGCGGTCGGCTCGTCCAGTACCAGCACCGGTGGCCGGTGCACCAGCGCCTTGGCGACCAGCAGGCGCCGCCGCATGCCGCCGGACAGCGTGCGCGCATAAGCCTCCGCTTTGTCCTCCAGGCGCAGCGCCCGCAAAATGTCCATCACCCGGCGCTCGCGCCGCGGCACGGCGTAGAGTCCGGCCTGCAGGTCCAGGAGCTGGCGCGGCGTGAAGAACGGGTCGATGTTCAGCTCCTGCGGTACCACGCCGATCGCGGCGCGGGCGTTGCGCGCGTCGACATCGATGTCGATGCCCCAGACCTTGGCGGTGCCGGAGGTCTTGATGACCAGCCCGGCGAGGATGTTGATCAAGGTCGATTTGCCGGCCCCGTTCGGCCCTAGGAGACCGAACAGCGAGCCGCGCGGGATCGCGAGGTCGACACCGTCCAGCGCCGGCGTTTCGGCGCGCCGGCCCTTCGTCTTGTAGTACTTGGTCAGCCCTCGGACCTCGACCGCGTGGTCGGGCAATTTCTGTGTCATCGCTGGACCGCCAATTTGTGCTGCGCACCGGAACGGCGCTGTTGATTGTCGGGCGGCTTTGGGTATCATCCGCCGGTCCCGCCGGTCAACCAGCGCCGGCAGTCAGATTGTATCGCAAAGTCGGGAGAGCAAGGCCCATGCAACCGGTCGAGCGTATCGATGTCGAGGATGTGAAGGTGGTTTGTGACGGCGGCGGCGGTGCGCTGGGGCATCCGCGCGTCTATCTTAACATGGGTGAGGCGCGCGAGATCGACTGCCCGTATTGCGGCCGGCGATTCGTGCTCAAGGGCGGGGCAAAGGCGGCCGCCGGCAGCCATTGAGCGGCGGCCGCGGGTAGCGGATCGGCCGCGCTTATTGCCCTGTTGCGGACGCGGACAGGAGCCCGCGAATCATCGCTTCCGCCTCCGGCGCCTCCCAGTCAACGTAGCTGCGCAGGAAGCCGGTCACGCGGCCCTCGCGGTCGACTAGGAAGTTGGCGGGCAGGACGTCAACGGGGAAGGCCGCCTCGATCGACATCGTCGGATCGAGATAGATCTCCAGATGCCGCAGCCCGAGCCGTTCGTAGAAGGCCTCGACGGCGGGCCGGCCCTCCTTGTCCAGCGAGATCGGGACGATCAGGAACTCCTCCTTGCCGAGCTTGGCCTGGAGGCGATCGAGGGCGGGCATCTCGCGGATGCAGGGCGCGCACCACGTGGCCCAGAGATTCAGCAACAGCACCTTGCCGCGAAAATCGGCAAGGGTAACCGTCCGGCCGCCGGCGTCGAGAAACTGGAATGGCGGCGGTGCGCGGGGCGGCTCCAGCATGCGGAAACTGGCGACCGTCCCGTCCGAGGGTTCCGATGCGCTGTGGGTCGCCAGCGCCGAGACCGGCGCGACGAGCGCAAAAAAGCCGATCACCGCCGCCGTCAGGATTCGGCATCGGGCAGGCGCGCCTGAATTTCTGTAGCTGTCCATTTAAGGCCCTGTTTTTCTTCTGTAAATCAGGATACGGGATCGGCCCGCCGATCGCAAGGCGACGTGCCCCGCCGTTTCCGGATCGAGCGCGGCGCTGATCGGCCCTGGACACGGAACGGCCAGTGGTCCATAAACTGTACTGGATGAAAATGGTACAAAATCGCTACCCTGCCTGCACGCAGTTTCGCGCCATTGCGACTGAATCGAGGAAAGGAGCGCCACCATGGAAGACGTTGCGAGCTACGGGCAGTTCTGCCCCGTCGCCAAGGCCGCCGAGATCATCACGACGCGTTGGACGCCGCTGATCCTGCGGGAGATGGTCTGCGGCAGCAGGCGCTTCAATGAAATTCACCGCGGCGTTCCGCTGATGTCGCGGACATTGCTGTCGCGCCGCCTGCGGGAGCTGGAGTCGGCAGGAGTCATCCGGAAAACGCAAGCTACCTCGCCCGAATACCTGCTGACCGAGATGGGCGAGGAGCTGCGCCCCGTCATCATCGCCCTCGGCGCCTGGGGGCTGAAATGGGTCGAGTCGGCCTATGACGGTGACGAATGGGACGCCGGCGTTCTGATGTGGGACATCAGGCGCCGCATCGATGTCAGCCTGATCGACGGCCGGCGGGTGCTCCAGTTCGAGTATCACGATGCGCCGGCCGCGATGCGCCTGTGGTGGCTGGTCATCGAAAACCGATCGGCCGATCTGTGCCAGAAGGACCCGGGCCACGACGTCGATCTTTATATCGGCGCATCGGTGCGCAAGATGGCGCGGGTCTGGATCGGAAAAGAGTCGCTGGCCCAGGCGATCGAGGCCGAGGACATCGAACTGCACGGCGACCGCGACCTGATCCAGTCGATGAAGAGATGGTTCAAACTGGCGGTCGTCGCCGAAGTGACGCGCTCGGGATCGCTGCTCGTGATCCCGCCCGTCGCCGCGGGAAGCTGAGCGCCCGCGAACCTGCGCAACCTGCCGAGCCGACCCCCGGGCCGCGCGATTTCGCCGGCCCGTTTCTTTTGTCCGCCGACGGCGAACAGGTCCAATAACTGTACTATCTGCGTCCGGTAACGCTCTCCATTCTAGGCCAACATTCCACGCCGTCCCCCAGAGGACGGACGCGTTCCTGGCTTCGCAGAAGGAGATCGTTACATGTTGCTTGAGACCAAGAACAAGGGGGCGACGACCGATCCCGGCGCCGGCTCCTCCCCGAAGGCAAGAAACCTCGACCGCTTCGCCGTCGGTCTGGCCGATGTGGTCATCCGCCGTCGCGTGTGGTTTCTCCTGGGCTGCCTTGCCATCGCCGTCGCGGCGGGCGCCGGCCTTGGCAAATTGCAGGTATCGACCAACTACCGGGTCTTTTTCAGCGCCGAGAACCCCGATCTCATGGCGTTCGAAGCGTTTGAGAAGACCTTTACGAAGAACGACAATTTCCTGTTCGTCGTCAAGCCGCGCGCCGGCACCGTGACAACGTCCGCCACGATGGCGGTCATTGAGGAAATGACCCGCGAGGCCTGGCGAATTCCTTTTGCGACCCGCGTCGATTCGTTGACCAACCACCAGCATTCCCATGCGGTGGGCGACGAGCTGATCGTCGAAGATCTGATCAGGAACGCCGCCGGTCTGACCGACCGTCAGGTCGCGGCGCGCGTCGCGATCGCGGTGGCGGAACCGTTACTGCGCGATCGCCTGATCTCGCCCGACATGACCACCGCAGGGGTCAACGTGACGCTGCAGTATCCGGGCGAGGATTTGTCGGAGGTGGCGGAGGCAACCGCAGCGGCGCGAAACCTGGCGGCGCGGATCGAACAGGCCCATCCCGATTTGAAGGTGGCGCTGACCGGCGTCTCTGCCCTCAACAACGCCTTCGCCGAGGCGACCATCGCCGATGCGGTGACGCTGTTTCCGGCGATGTTCCTGGTCCTCGTCCTGGTCATCTGGCTGATCGTGCGTTCGGTGGCCGGCACCGTTGCGACCCTGGCGATCATCACCCTTGCGACCGTCACCGCCCTCGGCATCGCCGGCTGGGCGGGGATCAGCCTGTCGCCGTTCTCGGGCAGCGCGCCGGTCGTGATCCTGACCCTGGCGCTGGCCGATTCGGTGCACATCCTGATCTCGCAGATCGCGGCCATGAGGGCGGGCAAGCCGAAGGATGCCGCGATCGCCGATGCGCTTCGCAGCAACTTCCTGGCGGTCACCGTGACCAGCGGTACTACCATCGTCGGCTTCCTGGCGCTCAACTTCTCCGACGCCCCGCCGTTCAACGATCTCGGCAATATCGTCGCCGTCGGAATCGCCGCCGCGTGGCTGTTCTCGCTCACCTTCTTTCCCGCCTTCCTGTCCCTGGTTCCGTTCACGTTGCCGCCACGGAACGGCATGGACGTGGCCATGCGGCGGGTTCTTCAGCTGGCGGCCGAGAGGGTGATCCGGCATCACCGCCCGGTCCTCCTGGGGTTCGCGGCGCTGGTGGCGGCGTCGGTGGCGCTGATCCCGACCGTGGAACTCAACGACCAGTGGGTCGATTATTTCGACAAACGGGTCGAGTTCCGTGAGGACACGGAATTCGCCATGGACAACCTGACCGGTCTCTATCTGGTCGAGCTCTCGGTGCCGGCGGCGGGTCCGGGCGCGATCAGCGATCCCGAATACCTGCGCACCCTAGATGCCTTCGCAGCATTCCTGCGGGCGCAGCCCGAGGTCCAGCACGTCCACGCCTACACCGACACGATCCGCCGCCTGAACATGAACATGAACGGCGACGATCCGGCGTTCTACGCGATCCCGGACTCGCGTGAGGCCGCCGCGCAATACCTGCTGCTCTATGAGTTGTCACTGCCCTACGGGCTCGACCTCAACGACCGCGTCAGCCTCGACAAATCCGGGACCCGCCTGACGATGACCCTGCCGGAGATCTCGACCGAAGGGGTCCTGGACATATCGAGGCGCGCCGAGGAATGGATGGCCGCCAACGGCGCCGCTTTCATGGCCCCCACCGCAACCGGTGCGCCAATCCTGTTCTCCCACATCTCCGCGCGAAACATCCGCGACATGTTCAGCGGCAACCTGATCGCCATCCTCTTGATCGCGGCGATCATGGTGGGCGCGCTTCGAAGCCTGCGTTACGGACTGCTCAGCCTGGTCCCGAATATCGTTCCCCTGGTTCTGACATTCGGGATCTGGGTGGCACTGGTCGGCGAGATCGGCATGGCCGCGGCCACCGTATCGGCGACCTCGCTGGGCATCATCGTCGATAACACGGTGCACTTCCTCATCAAGTACCTGGCCGCGCGCAGGACGCGCGGCCTCGAGGCAACCGCCGCGATCCGCCACGCGTTCGAGACAGTGGGACCCGCGGTCCTGGCCAACACAATGATCCTCGTCCTGGGGTTCGGTGTCCTCGCCTATTCCACCTTCCGGGTGACCGGACAGATGGGAACCCTCACCGCGCTCGCGATCGCCGTGGCCCTGTTCGTGGATTTCATCCTCCTGCCGGCGCTGTTGCTGGCGGGTCAAACCCCCAAACCTGGAGACGTGAAAAATGAGACATATCAAGCACAAGCCGCGTAGCGCATCGCGCAATACCAGCCTGCCGACGATCGCTCTCCTGTCGGCGGTCGCAATCGCCGGACTCGCATTGCCGCCGGTCGAGGCCGCGGAGATGAGCGCGTTCGAGATCGCGGCACGGTCGGACCGGTCGGATCGCGGATTCGAAAGCAGCCGGGTGAAGATGAAGATGGTGCTCCGGAACGCCGCCGGTAAGCAGGCGACCCGGACGCTGGAGCAGGTCACCCTGGAAATCCCCGATGAGGATTTCGGCGACAAGAACCTGATTCATTTCAGGTCGCCCGGGGACATTCGCGGTACGGCACTGCTGTCGCACGCGCAGATTATTGATCCGGACGCCCAGTGGCTGTTTCTGCCGTCCCTCAAACGCGTCAAGCGCATCTCCTCGGCCAACAAGTCGGGGCCGTTCGTGGGCTCGGAGTTCGCCTTCGAGGACATCACGGGTCAGGAGCTCAACAAGTTCTCCTACCGCCTGCTGGGGCAGGAACCCTGCGGCGCGCTGACCTGCGATGTTCTCGAACGGACCCCGAAATACGCCGATTCGGGCTACACCCGCCAGATCGCCTGGATTGACACGGAGCAATATCAGCTGCGCAGGGTCGATTTCTTCGACCGCAAGAACGCGCTGCTCAAGACCCTCGAATACGCGGATTACCGCGTATACGGCGGCGACATCTGGCGGTCGCATCATCTGAGTATGGTCAACCATCAGACGGGAAAGAGCACGGCCCTGATCTATGAGGATTACGTGTTCGGCCTCGATCTGACGCATCGGGACTTCGACAAGTCCCGCCTCAAGCGCCTGCGTTAGCCGACCGGGGGTGCGGCGCCCGTCTTCGCCGACGGGTGCCGCCCCGCCCCCTGTCAATCACGCGAAACCCCAACCCCACAGCAGTCTGGAGAGGACGATATGAAACCGTCGGCCTTGCTTGTTTCGGCCCTGACGTTCGCCACCTGGTCGACAATTTCGGCGGCCGGCGACATCGAGATGTCCGGCTTCGTCAGCCCCGAACTGCTCATCTTCCAGCATGCGCCCGCCCATCCCGGCCAGCACGAATCGCGGCTGGCGCCATCGCTGGCGATCCAGCCCGAGTTCCGTTACGAACTTGGACCCGATGACCGCCTGACGGCGATTCCGTTCTTCCGGTGGGACGCCTGGGACAGTGCGCGCACCCACGCGGATCTGCGCGAGTTCAACTGGGCGCATCTCGATGATGGCTGGGACCTGCGCGTCGGTGTCGACAGGGTGTTCTGGGGCGTGACCGAATCCCGACACCTGGTCGATATCATCAACCAGACCGACCTGGTGGAAGACCTCGACGGCGAGGACAAGCTTGGGCAACCGATGGTCAATTTCGGCCTCCAGCGGGATTGGGGCAATCTCAATCTGTTCGCGATGCCGCTGTTTCGTGAACGGACCTTTGCGGGCCGCGACGGGCGCCTGAGACCCCCGCTTTACATCGACGGCGACGAGGCCGTCTATCTGGGCGATGCCAGCAGGCGCACCCTCGACCTCGCGCTGCGCTACAGCACGGTGATCGGAGACTGGGATATCGGCCTGTCCCAGTTCCACGGGGTCGGGCGCGAGCCATCGCTGATCCCCGGCACGAATGCATCCGGCGAACCGGTCCTCATTCCCGTCTACGAGATCATCGACCAGACGGGCGTCGACGTGCAGGTGACCAAGGGAGCATGGCTGTGGAAGCTGGAGGCGGTCGCCCGGGCCGGCCAGGGCGAAACCTTCGCGGCGTTCGTTGGCGGTTTCGAGTACACGATCTACGATTTCGCCCAGAGCGGCATCGACCTGGGTTTGCTCGCCGAGTACCAATACGACGGACGCGACCCCACCGCGCCGCCGACGATCCATGACAACGATCTGTTCCTCGGCCTGCGACTCGGTTTCAACGACACGCGCGACAGCGCGCTGCTGGCCGCATTGCTCGTCGACCACAAGACCGGCGCCCGCTATGCGAGCCTTGAGGCGGAGACCCGCCTGTCGGATTTCTGGAGTCTCGATATCGAGGCCCTGGCAACCGGCAATCTGCCGCCGACCGATCCTGGCTACGGCCTACGACGCGACAACCACCTGCTGATCCGCCTGACGCGGTATTTCTAGCCGCCGGGGTCGATGGGCCGTTACCGATTCCACGCAAGTGGATGATGCGCTAGAGTTTCAGAAGGCCCCAGATCTTGTCGACCGTCTGGGAAATACCGCCGGGGTCCGCATCCGACTGCGCCGAGCGGTCCGGCGCCTTCTCTTCGAAGACGAGGCTTCGCGCCACGAGAACCTCGCCGTTCCCGTCGATCACCTCGACGGTCCATTGGCCCTGCGAGTCGCCGGGCAGCCGTTGGGTCGACCAGACCTGCCAGGAATCCGCCATCACCGTGAAGGTCATCTCGTATTTCACGGCATCCTGGTAGATCCACCGGTGTGTGACCTGCATCCCATCCATCTTCTTCAGATTGGTAAAGAAGGAGATGTACTGATCCGGGTCGCTCAGCTCAGAGAGTTCGTCCTGCGGAGAGCGGTTCCGGATTTCCGTTGTGAACACAGCCTGCGTGACTCTTGGCCCTCCTATGAAGGCCCGGAGTATTGGGTTGCGGCCGTTATCGGCCTGGCCGCTGCCGCTGCCGCTGCCGCCGCCATTGCCGCCGCCATTGCCGCCGCCATTGCCGCCGCCATTACCGCCGCCATTGCCGCCGCCATTGCCGCCCCCGCCGCCATTGCCGCCGCCACCACCACCTTTTCCGGCGTGCGCGGATTGTAGCGAGACAGCGAACGGGTCTTGGTCCGCGAGGTCGATCGTGACCGGAGCGGCGAGCACGATCGCGACGGTCGAGATCGCCATGACGATTGTTGCGACCGGACGTTTCCTCTGGCGTCCAGTCGATGGCTCGTTCCGTTTCTCTTCGGTCTTGACGGGCAATTTACAGTCCTCGCTCGCGTCGCGGAGTCCGGGGCGGTTTGCGGCCCTCCCTCGATTAACGATGCGTTAATACCTTTCACAACGAACATACGAAGGGTTTATTCCGACCAAAATCCGGAAAGCCGCCGACATTTTCCATGACATCGTCGGAGGCGCGCAGAAAACAATCATACGAATGACCGCATTCCCTGCGGCTGCGCCCTTGCTGCCCGCGCTGGCTTCCGGCACAGTGACCGGATGAGCACCGCGCCGGCCCCCAAGCATGTCTATCTGGTCGATGGCTCCGGCTTTATCTTCCGGGCCTTCCATGCACTGCCGCCGCTCACGCGCCCCGACGGGACGCCGGTTAACGCTGTCTACGGCTTCGTCGCCATGCTCATGAAGCTGCTGGCCGAGACCGATGCCGACCACATCGCCGTGCTGTTCGATGCCAAGCGCGAGAATTTCCGCAACGAGATCTATCCCGAATACAAGGCGCACCGCCCGCCCCCGCCGGAGGAGCTGATCCCACAATTTGCGCTGATCCGGGAGGCGGTCGAGGCATTCAACATCCCGGCGATCGAGATGGAGGGATACGAGGCCGACGATTTGATCGCGACCTACGCGAAGGAATCAATCAGCCGCGGCGCGGACGTCACCATTGTCTCCTCGGATAAAGATCTGATGCAGCTGGTCTCGGACAAGGTGACCATGCTGGATGCGATGAAGAACAGGGAGATCGGGCCCGCGCAGGTCGCCGAGAAGTTCGGGCTCGGCCCCGACCATGTCGTCGACATCCAGGCGCTGGCTGGCGATTCGACAGACAACGTGCCCGGCGTGCCCGGCATCGGCGTCAAGACCGCGGCGCAGCTGATCGCAGAATACGGCGATCTCGATGTGCTGCTGGAACGGGCCGAAGAGATCAAGCAGCCGAAGCGGCGCCAGAACTTGATCGAAAATGCGGAACTCGCCCGCGTTTCGCGCGAGCTGGTACGCCTTAAGGATGACGTGCCGGTGAAGGTCCCGCTGGACAGCTTCGCCAAGCGCACGCCCGACCACGAGACGCTGATCGCCTTCCTGAGGGCGCAGGACTTCAAGTCGGTGATCGCCCGGGTCGAGGCGGCGCATCTTGCCGACGGGGGCGAGCCGTCGGCCGGTTCGGCTGCCGCCCCACCGGCCCCGGGCAAGAGCACCTACGAGCTGGTACAGGATGAGGAATCGCTGGCCGAATGGATCGCGGCGGCGACCGCGGCCGGGGCGGTCGCCGTCGACACCGAGACCACCTCGCTGGATGCCACGCGGGCGGAGCTGGTGGGCGTTTCGCTGTGCGTGGAGCCGGGCCGCGCCTGCTACATCCCGCTCGGCCACAAGGGCGGCGTCACGCAGGGCACGCTCGACCTTGGCGACGGTGAGGGCAACGGCGGCGGCGAGGCACCGCAGCAGGTTCCGATAAAGAAAGCGCTGGCGATGCTGAAGCCGATGCTGGAGGACCCGGGAACGCTGAAGATCGGGCAGAACCTCAAATACGACATGCTGGTACTGTCGCGCTACGGTATCGACGTTGCGCCAGTCGACGATACGATGCTGCTGTCCTACGTGCTGGATGGCGGGCGCAACGGCCATGGCATGGACGAGTTGGCCGAATTGCATCTCGGTCACACCACGATCAAGTACAAGGACGTCGCGGGGACCGGCAAGGCCCAGGTCACTTTCGATTACGTGCCGCTCGACAAGGCGCTGGACTACGCCGCGGAGGATGCCGACATCACGCTGCGTCTGCACCGGGTGTTCAAGCCGCGCCTTGTCGCCGAAAGCATGGTGACCGTGTATGAGACGATCGAGCGGCCGCTGATCCCGGTCCTCGCGGCGATGGAGCGCGCCGGCGTGCGGGTCGATCCCGAGGCGTTGCGGGCGCTGTCGCGCGACTTCACCCAGCGAATGGCGGGTCTCGAGGACGAGATCCACGAACTGGCCGGCGAGGACTTCAATATCGGCTCGCCGCGGCAGATCGGCGAGATCCTGTTCGACAAGATGGGGCTGGAGGGCGGCAAAAAGGGGAAGACCGGGGCCTACGCCACCGGCGCCGATGTGCTCGAGGACCTCGCGGCGCAGGGTCACGACCTGCCGGCCCGGGTGCTCGACTGGCGCCAGCTCGCCAAGCTGAAAAGCACGTATTCGGATGCGCTGGTCGAGCAGATCAATCCGGAGACGGGGCGCGTCCACACCTCGTTCATGATGGCCGGTGCGTCGACCGGCCGGCTCGCCTCAACCGACCCGAACCTCCAGAATATCCCGGTGCGCACCGAAGAGGGCCGCAAGATCCGCCGCGCCTTCGTCGCGGAGAAGGGGCGCAAGCTGATCTCGCTCGACTACAGCCAGATCGAGCTGCGCATCGTCGCCCATGTCGCCGGCGTCGACGCGCTGCGCCAAGCCTTCCGGGAGGGGCACGACATCCACGCGATGACCGCAAGCCAGGTGTTCGGGATTCCCGAGAAGGGCATGGACCCAATGGTCCGCCGCAAGGCCAAGGCGATCAATTTCGGCATCATCTACGGTATTTCGCCGTTCGGCCTCGCGCGTCAGCTCGGCATCGAGCAGGGCGAGGCCAGGGCCTATATCGACGCCTATTTCGAGAAGTATCCCGGCATCCGCGACTACATGGACGAGATGAAGTCGTATTGCCGCAAGCACGGCCGCGTCGAGACCTTGTACGGCCGGCGCATCCACATCCCGACGATCGTCGACAAGAACCCGGCGCGGCGCAACTTTGCCGAGCGTCAGGCGATCAATGCGCCGATCCAGGGTACCGCCGCGGATATCATCAAGCGTGCGATGATCCGCGTGCCAAGGGCGCTGGCAGGCGCCAAACTCGACTCGGTGATGCTGCTGCAGGTGCATGACGAACTGCTGTTCGAGGCGCCGGACAAGGAGGTCGACAAGACGGTCGAGGTGGTGCGCGAGGTGATGGAGGGCGCCGCCGGCCCGGCGATTGACCTGTCCGTGCCACTGGTCGTCGACGCGGGTATCGGCGGCAACTGGGCCGAGGCGCATTAGCCGGTCCTTGCAGGGCGCGGCTCGAAGCCCTAATTGTCCAGGAATTGAACAGCGCGAGGAGCGATCCGTGATCCGTTATAGTCTGCAATGTGCCGACGGGCACGGGTTCGAGGAATGGTTCGACTCGATGGCCGAGTACGACCGCCGGGCGGCCGCCGGCGATCTTGCCTGTCCTGACTGTGGCAGCCACGAGGTTGCCAAGGCAATCTCCGCCCCGAACGTGGCCCGCGGTGCGGCGGCACCGGCACCGGCCTGTCCCGCCACCGGCGGGCCCGGTTGCGGCCGCTGCGCCTTCGACGCCTGAGCGAGGTGCTCAAGCTCGGCGCGCGTCGAGTTCCGCCGTGACCGCCGCCGAAACTGCCGACGTGCCGGCATCACCGCCGATCTCGTACGGCAGCAGCGCGTCGCCCGAGAAGGCCGCATCCACCGCGTCGCGGATCAGCGCACCGGCGGTTTCCGCCTCCGGCACGCCGTGCCGCTCGCCGAGCCATTCCAGCATCATCGCGCCCGACAGGAACATCGCCGTCGGATTGGCCTTGCCCTGGCCTGCGATGTCCGGGGCGCTGCCGTGGCAGGGCTGGAACACCGCGTGGTGATCGCCGATATCGCCCGATGGTGCGAAGCCCAGCCCGCCGACCAGCCCGGCGCCGAGGTCGGAAAGGATGTCGCCGAACATGTTCTCGGTGACCAGCACGTCGAGGTCCCAGGGCCGGCGCACCATGTTCAGCGCCGTCGCATCGACATAGGCGTGGTCGGCCGCAACGTCCGGGTGCCGCGCGGCCATTTGGTCGAACACCGTGCGGAAAAAGGCGAAGGACTTGAAGACATTGGCTTTGTCGACGCAGGTCACGCGTCCGGGGCGGCCCTGCTGCCGCCGCCGGGCGCCAAGCCGCAAGGCGAATTCGAACAACCGCTCCGAGACCGCGCGGGTGATCACCATGGTGTCGCGCGCCTCCCTGTCGTCGAACACCTCGCCCTTGCCGTGCGAGGCGAACAGGCCTTCGGTCGACTCGCGGATGATGACAAAATCGAGCGTGCCGGCGCGCGGGTCGGCGAGGACCGGCGTCAGACCCGGGATGGCGCGCACCGGCCGCAGGCCGGCATAGAGGTCGAGGGCCATGCGCAGCTCGATCTGGGGCGAGATTTCGGTGCCGTCGGCATAGCGGATATCCGGCAGGCCCATGGCGGCGAGCAGGATCGCGTCAGCCGTCCGCGCTGCCGCCAGCGACGCCTCCGGCAGTGATTCGCCGGTCGTCGCATAACAGCGGGCGCCTGCCGGCAGCCAGTCGAACTCCAGCGCAAAGCCACCCACCTTGCGCACCGCCGCCTCCAGCAGCGCAATGCAGGGACGCATGATCTCGTCGCCGATCCCGTCACCGGGGAACACGGCAATGCGGAAACACCTTTCGACCATGCTGCGGCCCGACCTTCGCTTCGTGCGATCACGATGCGCCCATCCTTAGCGCAGCCGGCGGTCCCGCGCCAGCCGCGAAGACGCCTCCGGTCTGCCCGGGTCGGGCCTCCGCCCTCAGCCTTCCGATGCCTCGTCGAACGGGAACAGTTCCACCAGTGATTTGAGGGTGTGGTAGGAATGCGCCGTGATCATCGTGTCGACGCGAGAGCCGTCGGCGCTCAACGGCAGGGCGACGAATGTCTGCCCGGCATACGGTTTGCCGCAGAAGGCGAGCGAGGTTTCGACGATTGCCGGCGACCACTCATCGACGCAAATGTCATACGCCTTCTTGCAGCGGTCGCCATCCACCCCCGGGGTCACTTCCGAGCACCATTTGCCAGTGATCTCCTGACCCATCATACGGGTAACCTCGGTGCCGTTCAGTCGTACCATGAAATCGCGCGGTTCGTGCCGAACCTCGAGAATATTCACGTAACCAAGCAAGTCGGGAATCTCGGTCGGATCGATGTCGTCGCGCCTCGGCGCGCGACGACCGTGGCGCTTCTTTTCCCAGTATTCGTAGAGACGCCGGAGGCGTCGATCCTCAATATCCGCGGGGCCGCTGACGCGGCTGGCTTCCTTCATGCGCCGGCACTCCGTTGTCTGGTTCTTCTTGTTGAGCCGTTATGCCGCGCCCCGTCCGTGGAACCGGAGGTACTTCCCCGTACCATCGGTACACGCCGGCATTCTGCCATAATTGGACGATGGGCACAACTATTAAAGATATTAATTCCGGTCGTCCATGCAACCATGGAGAAGCGCTGCGCCCGGCCGCATGGCGGGCATGTCCGCGCCTTGCCTTGCCCCTGCCAGCTGGCGCATAATCGGGCCATGTCAGTCGACGACAAAGCGAGACTGCGCCGCCATCATGACATGGGCGGCTTGGATGCGGGACCGGTCCAACGCATCGAGCACGAATATGCGCCGTGGGAAAAACGCACTGATGCGATCTTGCGTCTGTTGTCCAGTCCGAAGCGCGCGGTCCTGCAGATCGACGAGTTGCGGCGCGCCATCGAAGACCTCGGTCCCGGCGCCTATGACGAGTTGAATTATTACGAGCGCTGGATCGCCGCGATCTCCAATCTTCTGCTCGAGAAGGGCGTGATCACGGTCGACGAACTGGGACGCAAGATGGCGGAGGTTACCGCGCGTCACGAGGCCGAACGCGCCCGGGGACGTGCGGGATGAGCGTGCCGCGATTTCCCGTCGGCGCCGCCGTGCGGATCCGGCGCGCCTATCCGCCGGGCCATGTCCGCGCGCCGTTCTATCTGCGCGGCTGCGCTGGCGCGGTCAACCAGATCGTCGGCGAGATGGGGGACCCGGAAGAGCTCGCCTACGGGCGCGGCAAAGGGCAACCGGTGACCGTGTACCGCGTGCGCCTGCGACAGCCCGACATCTGGCCCGACTACGCCGGGCCGCCGCACGACACGCTGGTCGTCGACGTCTACGAGAACTGGCTCGAGGCGAACGGAGAGGAGGGACCGTGAGCGACCCGCACGGACATTCCCATTCGCATCCGCCGCACCCTTACCAGCCGGACCTCGAAGATGCGCCGCTGACCCATTACCAGATCCTGGAACTGGCGGTGGCTGAGTTGCTGATCGAGAAGGGGATCTTTACGGGCGACGACATGCGCCGCGTGCTGGAGAATATCGATTCCCGCAGCCCGGCCGACGGCGCAAAGGTAATCGCCCGCGCCTGGGTCGATCCCGAATTCAAATCGCGGCTGATGGCTGACACGAACGCGGCCGCGGCCGAGCTCGGTATCGACGCCGGCACGATCCCGATCCACACGGTCGAGAACACGCCAGAGGTCCACAACGTGATCGTCTGCACGCTTTGCTCATGCTATCCACGGCTGCTGCTCGGCCTGCCGCCCGACTGGTACAAGTCACGGGCCTATCGCAGCCGCTTGGTGCGCGAGCCGCGCGCCGTGCTGGCCGAGTTCGGCACGGAACTTCCGGATGACATCGAGGTCCGGGTCCACGACAGTACCGCCGAGTTGCGTTATCTCGTACTGCCGATGCGTCCGGCGGGCACCGAGGGTTTGGACGAGGCTGCGCTGGCGGATTTCGTCACCCGCGACTGCATGATCGGCGTGACCCTGCCCCGCAGCCCCGACGGCTGATGGCGATCCCGGATTGATTTCCGCCGGATTAGCGTTCGGTGGCTATTTCGGGCTGTTCCTCTCGGCCGTGCTCGCAGCCACCCTGTTGCCGTTGTCGTCGGAGGCGGTCCTCGTCGCGCTGTCGCAGGCACGCGGTTTCGATGTCGTTCTGCTGTTCGCCGTCGCGACGTTCGGCAACACGGTGGGCGCAACGGTGAACTGGGCGCTCGGGCGGTACTGCTTGAGATGGCGGCACCGCAGATGGTTTCCCGTTTCGGCGGATCAGCTGAACCGCGCCGGGTCGCAATTCCAGCGCTACGGCCTGTGGTCGCTGCTGTTTGCCTGGATGCCTGTGATCGGCGACCCGCTGACCTTCGCGGCCGGCATCCTGCGCGTGCATCTTCTGCCCTTCCTCGTTCTCGTCGGCATCGGCAAGGGCGCTCGATACGCTGCGGTCATCCTGCTTGCGGACAGCGTCCTGACTTCGTCCTGATCGAGTACGCGGGGGACGCTGCGAGGGTGTCACGCGCCGCCGCCTCCCCCTGCCCCCGTGGCGAGCTGCAATATCGCCTTGCACGCGTCCTCCGGGCTTCTGACGAAGCCGGGGAAATCGGCTCGTGCCGCGATGGCGCCGCGGCGCAGATCGACGCCCTCGGGATCAACGCCGGTTGCCCGCCAGCCACGAGTCAGCTCGCCGCAGGCTGTCGCGGCGATCCGATCAAGCCACTCAGCATGGTCCGAGTTGAGCTGGTCGACAATGTCCTTTTCGGCACGGCAGAGCGCCTGCATCGCTGTCGTATCGACCACAAGGTCGCCACCCTCGACCCATTCGACCTTGCCGAACCCCGCCACCAGATGGGCGCGGCGGGGGCGCACGCGAACCAGATGAAAATCGGCGAATTCGGCGTATCGCTCGGCCGATGGGTGGCGTCGCAGATAACGGCCCATCATCGCCTCATCGACGACCATCTCCGCCTTGCCCTGCAGCGATACGCGCGGTCCCGTAAGCGGGTCGTCCAGCCCACCCGTGCCGTCAAAGAGCAGTGCGACCCGCGAATCGGCGCGCAGGTTCCTCGTGTGGTCGGCAAGGTCGGAGATCAACAGCAGCGGGCTGGCGTCATGGTCGCAGGCGACCAGCACCAGCGATGCGTATGGCCACGGGCCCTCGACGCCGGCCTTGCCCCTGCCGGCCGTGGTCGCTAGGCCAGCGCGATCGATGCCACGGATCAGCCGCCGGCACTGCGTGGCAGCCGCCAGTTCAGCCGGACCGCCGGTCATGCCCCCGCCGTCGCGCCGCCCTGGTCGAGCCCGAACCGGTCATGAAAATATCCGCAGGCCGCACCCAACACGCCCCAGAACACGGCGCTGGTGCCCAGCGAGACCGCTACGAATTGTGCGGCAAGCTCCGCCGGAACCGCGCCTCCCGATTCCTGAGGGTGCGGCGCGCCGACGACATGCGGACATCCGATCAGCACGATCCCGGCAAGCCGCGCCGGCCAGCTCCCGGCAAACATCAGAAGCCAGAGACCGCTGGCCGTGGCGGCGACAGTGAGAAGCCACCAGACCTGTCGTAGCGCCAATGGCGCCGCGCCGGCTCCGGGCAGCTCCGGCGGGAGTCCGAAGGCGGGCGCCAGTGCAAAGGCGGCGAAACCGCCGGCGCCCCACATCAGACCGCGACGAAACCCAACCGGTCGGCCGCGCAGCGTGAGAACGGCCGACAGCATCAGCCCGAATGCGGCACCGGTGAGAATGTTGAACATTAACGTATGAAGCGCGCGACCCGGCGCCGCTTCCTGTTGACCGGCCGCCGCCGCAGCGTGTTCGAAAACCTCGGCCTGAAGGATCAAAGGCTGGATCTTCGCAAGATAGAGAGCCGTCAGTACCGCACTCGCGACCAGCCCCGCCAGCAGGCCGGTCAGCAACGTCCGCGATATCATCGGGGAGGCCTAGTGGCAGGGAAACGCAACCGAATGTCGGGAGTCGTGTGCGGCATCGTGCGAAACCTGGGCGAAGCCTGCGGCGAACAACAGGAAGACCCCCAGAAATCCGGCGATCAGCGCCGCCGTTAACCGAGAACCTGACCGTAAGACCGACTCTCCGCCACGAATCGAAGCCAAGCGCGACATATCACCCTCCGTGCGTCGTGCGGGACCCTGCTAATTGTCCCGTGTTGTTTCCACCGGATAGCGTACGCTCCGGGGGATGGCAGGTCTCCTGGCTCGCGGCTCGCCGTCCCTGTTCACGCCTTCCCGGTCACCCAGTGGCCCGAACCCGCCCGGTTCGTTCAGAACGGGGACTCGCCGCCTACAGTTGCGGGGGCAGCCACGGCATTGTCCGGCTGGGGCCGGACGCACCGTGTTCCCTTTTCATCTCCCCTCGCGGAAGAACCATCGCCGCGACACTAATTCAGGATGAATGGCGCCGTCAATGGAATGCGCCCATTGCGCCTGCGTGGGTCGCTATTGCCCCCCCGGGGCCGATCCTGTGGTTGGATCTGCAAGGAACCTGTCCAGAAGGGCGCCGTCACCAATGTAGAATGCCAGCAACGCCATCACCGCAATCGCCGCCAGTGCCGCGACGACGGCGGTGAACGGAACCGAACTGCGACGACGCCGGCCGATCATGGCTCTGCCGCTCTGTAACCTGCTGCGGCGCGTGAACGGCGGTCGCATCTTGAAATCCGCAATGACATATATGAAATCTACGACATTCCGGCGATCGAGACCGCATGACATATCGCCGCATTGTCCATCGGTGGGGACAGGAATAATCTCCCAAGGGCCGCATTTCGGCCACAGCACGGTGCAATCATGGCGTTACCCGACGATTTGGGAGTATACTGTCCACGATTGACACTAGGAGAGTGCATGATGCACCAGACGATCGCGCTGGTCGACGACGACCGCAACATCCTTACCTCCGTTTCGATGGCCCTGGAAGCCGAGGGGTTTCAGGTGCGTACCTATGCGGATGGTGAGGAGGCTTTGCGCGGCCTGACCCAGCGGCCGGTCGACCTTGCCATTCTGGACATCAAGATGCCGCGCTTGGACGGTATGGAATTGCTGCAGCGCATGCGCAAGAGTGTCAAGACGCCCGTCATATTCCTGACATCAAAGGACGATGAGATCGACGAGGTGGTTGGCCTGCGCATGGGTGCCGACGATTACATCACCAAGCCGTTTTCCCAGCGCCTGCTGATCGAGCGGATCCGCGCCCTGCTGCGGCGAGCCGATCTGAGCGGCGACGACGAGGAGGGCAAGGGCGAAGGAATCATGGTTCGCGGCAATCTGGTCCTGGATTCGGATCGCCATGTTTGCACCTGGAAGGAACAGCCGATTTCCCTTACGGTTACGGAGTTCCTGCTGCTTAAGGCGCTGGCCCAACGGCCGGGCCACGTCAAGAACCGCGATCAGCTGATGGATGCGGCCTACGGCGAGAGCATCTATGTCGATGATCGTACCATCGACAGTCATATCAAGCGACTGCGCAAGAAATTCAAAGTCGTGGACAGCGATTTCGCGCAGATCGAGACACTCTATGGGGTAGGATACCGCTACCGAGAGGCATGACGGCGGAGCTTGGGTGGGACGATGCCGGGGTAAGGCCGGACGGTGCGGCGCAGGAAAGCGCACCGGAAGGGGTCAAGGCCGAGCCACGCCGGCAACGAGCCCCAAAGAACGCGCGGACCGGGCCTGTCGGTGAGCGTCCCGTCAAGTTCGGTGGAGTCGCCGGACGCGCTTCGCGATCGCACAGCGATCGGCTGCTCTCGCCGCTGACCCGAAAAATCCTCGGCGTCAACATGTTCGCGCTGATCATTCCTGTGGTTGGCCTGCTTTATCTCGGCGCGTATCGCGACAGCCTGATCGAAGCGGAACTCGAAGCGCTCAAGACCCAGGGGGAGGTCTTCGCCGGCGCGATCGGCGAAGGGGCGATCGCCACGACCCTAAGCGGTGACCAGACTCTGGATATCGCCCCGGCCCGGCAGATCGTGACGCGGTTGAGCGATCTGTCGGCGCTGCGTGCGCGCCTGTTCCTCCCGAACGGTGAGCTGGCGGCGGACAGCCGTCTGCTGATCGGCGGCGGCGTCGTCGTCGAGGTACAAGTGCTCGAGGCCCCCGACGAACCGGCACCGTTCCTCGAGCCATTGATCAGAATTCTGGACTGGCTGCCGCGCCGCCGAGATTTGCCGCCCTACCGCGAGGCTCCGACGCAGTTCGCCACCGACTACGTCGAAGTGCTGTCGGCGCTCAACGGCGACGTCGCCAATATGTTGCGGCTGGATCCGTCGTCCCAGGAGTATGTGCTGACCGTCTCCGTGCCAGTCCAGCGTTACCGTCAGGTGCTGGGCGCGCTGATGATATCGAAAGGTGGCGCCGAGATCGACCGGGCGGTGCGCTCGCTGCGGCTTGACGTCCTCAAGCTGTTCGCCGGCGCCTTGGTCATCACGACGCTGTTGTCCTTCTACCTTGCCGGCACCATCGCGCGGCCCGTGCGCCGCCTAGCCGCCGCGGCGGAGCGGGTGCGCCGCGACATCGGTCGGCAGACCCACCCGATTCCCGATCTCACCCATCGAAGGGATGAGATCGGCGACCTTTCGGGTAGTTTTCGGGCCATGACCGAGGAACTGCAGGCGCAGCTCGATGCGATCGAGCGATTCGCGGCGGATGTCAGCCACGAGCTCAAGAACCCGTTGACCTCGTTGCGCAGTGCCGTCGAAACCGCTGCAAGGGTGAAGAACGTGGGCCAGCGCGAACAGCTGCTGGCGATCGTAGAAGACGACGTGCGGCGGCTTGACAGGCTGATTACGGACATCTCGGATGCGTCTCGACTCGATGCCGAGCTGAACCGGGCCCAGGCGCAGACGGTCGATCTCGCGGCGGTGCTGTCGACGCTGGCGGATATTCACAATGCAACCGGCGGCGACACCAGCGCCGCGCAGGTTGTTCTAGGATTCCCGCCCGGCACTGAGCTGTTGGTTTCGGGTATGGAGGATCGGCTGTTCCAGGTATTCCAGAATCTGATTGTCAACGCTGTCAGCTTCAGCCCGCCGAACGGCAAGATTCTCGTCACCGCTCGCCGCGACGGGAGCATTATGGAGTTGCTTGTGGAGGATGAGGGGCCCGGTATCCCGGGCAACAAGCTGGAGGCAATCTTCGAGCGATTCTACAGTGAGCGCCCGTCTGCCGAGAAGTTCGGCACGCATTCGGGGCTGGGATTGTCGATTTCGAAACAGATTGTTGAGGCGCATGGTGGCACGATTCGCGCCGAGAATGTCCGGGCCGATGACGACACGATCTCCGGCGCCCGCTTCATTGTGCGGCTGCCGGTCGCATCGGCCAGCGCGTAGAGTTCGCGCGGAGGCGGTCGTCGGCGGACCGCGGTCGCGGCCTCAGCTACGACGGGAATTCCAATCAGCCACCAAATTCGGTACTGTTGGTGACGATGTGTTGGCTGTTTGCCGGCATCGGGATCAGCCCGGCACCGGATGGCGGGGAGAGGAAGCGACTTATGGACACACTCAAAGACATTGTCGAAGACGCGATGGGGGAGCTGAAGGAAACCCTGTCTGCGGAACAAGCCGAGCAGGTGGCGCGGGCGATCGAAAGGGCGATCATCCGCGGCGTGCTTGAGGGCCAACACCGGGCCGTCGACGCATGCAACGAATGCAGCGAGGCGGAACGGGACACCGCGCACAAGATCGCCGCCGCCATCCGGCGCAAGAATGACGCGCTGATCGTCAACCTGTCCAGCCTGCGCTGACGGTCCCGCGGCGCCCACCCGAAACAGGCGGTCCTCCGCCGGCGGCGAACACGCCGTCGGAAATGCGGATGCCAACGACGATACCCGATATCCGCGCTGCGGAACGACCGGTCGGGGCGACGGTGCGGAATGACCGAAAGGGCATCGGCAGGAGACGTGCGCGACGCGTGTCCTGATCGTCTATGCCCATCCGGAACCGCGGTGGTTGGATGCGGCGATAAAAGGGCGCGCCTTCGTCAATTCGGCGGAAACGGGCTGGACCGCCGAAGTCGCCGATCGGCCCGCCATGGCGTTCGATCCGGTCGCGCCGATGCCACCGCTTAGTTTGCGAACTGCATGTTCAGGCCAAAGAATATCTGCCACTCAGGCTGGCCGAATCCTTCGTCAGCGATCGATACCTGCGGCTCAATGAACAGGTTGAATACCGTCGCGTCCCGGCGGAAGACCTTGCCGATGCCGAGCCCGATCGGCACGCTGTAGTCGCCGTTCTCGAAATTGTAGGTCCAGATCGGCGCGCTGCGAAGGTAGGTTCCGTTTCCCAGCTGGTAGAAGGCGAAGGGCTGCAGCGCGCCAAGATTGACGTCCTCTCGGCTGCTCTCGCCGGCGAAGCTGGCCAGCCAGGTCAACAGATAGCCATACTGGAACTTCGGCGACCTGGCATCGAACAGTACGTTGGCGATGCCGGCCGACCATTTCTCGGACCCGAGGGCACGCTTCGTTGCGGTCGGGACGGTGAGCGTCGGGCCAAGCCCGAAGCTGATGGCCGGGCTGGCGGTGTCGAACAGGTAAGCGGCAAACACGTTCGTGTCGCCTAGCCCGGTTTCGCTGCCAGAGGTGGGCGAGGTCGGGAACGTGTTTATCGGCACCGACAGCCGCATCAACCAGTCGGTCTCGCGGACCGAAAACGGCTGCGCATAGCGGAGCCAGAACTGGTTGGCAGTCTCGCTGGTGCCGCTCAACTCGCCGATATAGTAGTCCTGCAGGTTCAGCGCCCTGAAATTGGCGAGGGGGTTGTTGGCCTGTGCGGTGTCGATATCGTCTTGCGCCTTTGCGACATGCGCCCCCGCGATCCCCGTCAAGACCACAGCAAGCGTCAGGATCCGGAGCTTTCTGTGTTGCATGGATTGCCTCCTCCTTGTTGCCCGGGCCGGTCGCGGACCCCACCGAATCGACGATCCTGCCGACCGTCGCTGTGTAACGCTTTTGGGACCGGCGGGCAATTCCGCAGCAGATCGGAAGGCCGCACGGTATGTCATGTCCTGCCGCACCCGGCGGTGCGGTTCGACTGCGGAACCGGCAAGACGCGAGCTCGCGAACGCTGGCATCCGTTTTGAAGAAAGGCCTCGGGTTTATGTCAAAAAGAAGGCGCTCCGGAATTTCGCGGGCCCGTCCCAAATTGACGCCGCGATCGATGCAAAGAGATGGTGGTTGGCTCCCAGCGCTAAAGCACAATCACCAACAGGGCCGGCAGCGTGACGAACGAG
This sequence comes from Rhodospirillales bacterium, assembly GCA_020356105.1. Taxonomy (GTDB): domain Bacteria; phylum Pseudomonadota; class Alphaproteobacteria; order UBA8366; family JADFVY01. The sequence continues at coordinate 3,769,260 of CP070634.1, forward strand.
ATGGCGGTCGAGACCAGCACCAGCCCGGCGATCTCTTCCGGCGAACGGTCGTAGCGAGCCGCGAAGAGATAGTTGAGCACCGCGACCGGCATCGCCGATTCGAGGATCAGGACACCCCGCGCTGCGCCTTCGAGGCCCAGAATCTCGGCGAGCGCGAGCCCGACCGCGAGGCCGAGCCCGAGCCGGCCCAGTGACAGGCCGACGCTCCGCCACAGGCTGGCGACTTTCAGCTTCGCCAGGGCGACGCCGAGGGTGAGCAGCATCATCGGGATGGCAAGATCCCCGATCAACCCGATGGTATTCGCGAGCCAGTCCGGCAGCGTACCGCCGACGAGCTGCAGGCCGATGCCGACGAGGCAGGCCCAGGCGAGCGGCGTGCGGACAAGCGTGCGGACCGACAGGTGGCCGGCCGCAACCGAGATGCCAAGCGTGAACTGGATTGCCACGAACACGGTAAAGAATATGATGCCGAGCGCCAGCCCCTCATCGCCGAATGCGAACAGGCAGAGCGGCAGGCCCATATTGCCGACATTGCCGAATACGAGAGGTGGCCAGTACACCGGCAGCTTCTGGTCGGCGGCCCGCAGCGCGATCGCGGCGATGGCGCCGGTGACAAGCACCGTCAGCGCGCCCGCCAATGCCATCTGCGAGAACGCGTTTGGGTCGATCTCGAGCTGAGCGAGGGTGGCGATTATCAGACACGGAAAGGAGAGATTGGAGACCAGGGTTGTCGTGAACTCGGTATCGAACGGCATGCCGGCACGCGCCCAGCCGAACCCGATTGCGGCGACGATGAACACGGGCGCGACAATCGGCGCGATGATAACCAGAAGCTCGGCCAAGCCTTGCGTCTCCGGGCGGTGAGCTGGGCCTCCCTCCAGGGGGCGCCGGACAGCAGTTCCTATCACGGTGGCGCGGGCGATGCCAGAATGCTGCGGCGCGCGGGACGCCGTCATTGACTTGGGCGACGGCCCGCCGCACTGTCTGCGTCATGATCACGATTCATGCGACGACGGTTGCCATCGACGGGGCCGGGGTGATCCTCCGCGGTGCCTCGGGGAGCGGCAAGTCGGATCTTGCAATCCGGCTGATCCATGACGGTGCGCAGCTCGTGGCCGACGACCAGACCGTGCTGTATGTCGAGCACGGCCGCCTGATGGCCCAGCCGCCGGCCGAGATCGCCGGCAAGATGGAGGTGCGCGGCGTCGGTATCGTGAGGCTTGGGCCGCCGGCGGTCGCGCCGGTCGCACTTGTCATCGATATGGTCGATATCCATGACGTTCCCCGGCTGCAGGAGTTTGAGACGATCGAGCTGATCGGGCATTCGGTCCCGCGGATCTACCTCGCGCCGTTCGAGCTGTCGGCCGCCGCCAAGGTCCGACTGGCGTTGCGCGCACTGCGGGAGTCATGAGCCTTGGCGAGGGGCGGCGACGAAACACCGGCCCGGCCCGCGGCGCAATTGGCGACGGATCCGCGGATTGTCGTGATCACCGGGATGTCGGGCGCAGGCCGGTCCACGGCGCTCAAGGCGCTTGAAGATATCGGCTACGAAGCGGTCGACAATTTGCCGTTATCCTTGTTCGAGGTCGTCGCCGCGCGCGCGCCGGGGGGATCCGGTGCGCTTGCGGTCGGTATCGACATCCGGACGCGCGATTTCGATGTTCCGGCCCTGCTCGAAACGTTGCAGCGCCTGTCGGCGGCGGGCGAGGCGGGACGTATCGTTTCGGTCTTTCTCGACTGCGGCGATGACGAACTCGTCCGGCGATTCACCGAGACCAGGCGGCGGCATCCACTGGCGGCCGACCGACCGGTGATGGACGGTCTCCGCCTCGAGCGACGCATGCTGGGGCCGCTTCTCGAGCGCGCGGACGTGGTCATCGACACCTCGCTGATCGCGCCCGGGGCTCTGAAAGAGGAGATGGGGCGGCGTTTCGGGCTCGAGCGGACGCCCGGGTTGGCGCTGATGGTCGTATCGTTTTCCTATCGGCATGGCTTGCCGCGCGATGCCGATCTTGTATTCGATGCGCGGTTCCTGGCCAATCCGCATTACGACCCGAAGCTGCGCGAAAAGACAGGGCGTGATCCGGCGGTTGGCGCGGCGATCATTGCCGACCCTGATTTCGAGGTGTTCCTGGACGGCATCTTCTCGTTGCTCACCTTGCTGTTGCCCCGCTATGAGAAGGAAGGGAAGAGCTATCTGACGATCGCAGTCGGGTGCACCGGCGGCCGGCATCGCTCGGTCTATGTCGCCGAGCGCCTCTCGGAAAGGCTTGCATCGAGTGGGCGCCGCGTGCATTTAACCCACCGCGACGTCGAACGCGATGCCAGCAGGGACCTCCGCTGACCGGTTTGTGCCACCGAGGGATACAGTGATGATTGGAATGGTCCTGGTGACCCATGGCAGGCTTGCGGCCGAATTCATCGACGCGCTGGAGCACATTCTCGGACCCCAGGAAAAGGTTGCGGCGATTTGCATCGGCCCCGATGACGACATGGAACAGCGGCGCGACGACATTCTCAGATCCGTAGCGGATGTGGACGACGGCGATGGGGTGGTTCTGTTGACCGACATGTTCGGCGGGACACCGTCCAACCTCGCGATCTCGATCATGAAGGAAGCGAAGGTTGAGGTGATTGCCGGCGTCAACCTGCCCATGCTGATCAAGCTGTCGGATATGCGCGACGGCCACTCGTTGGCCGAGGCCGTCGAGCAGGCGCAGGAATCGGGCCGAAAATACATCAATGTCGCGTCGAGACTGCTGGGAGAAAAGGGCGGATGACGGCGCTCGCGGTCCGTCAGGTCACGATCGTGAACCGACGGGGCCTGCATGCCAGAGCCGCCGCCCAGTTCGTCAAGCTCGCCGGTGAGTTCGATGCGGACATAACGGTCGCCAAGGATGGGACCGAGGTATCCGGGCTCTCGATCATGGGGCTGATGATGCTGGCCGCTGCGCCGGGCACGTCGATCGAGGTACGGGCGCGCGGCGGACAGGCGCAAGAGGCGATCGCCGCGATTGCGGCGCTGATCGCCAGTGGATTCGATGAGGACTGAACAAAAAAAGGGAGACAAGGGCGAGCGCGTGTTCACGGGCGTAGTGGGAGCGGCGGGCGTCGCCATCGGCTCCGCGCATGTGTGCGAGACGGGTGCCCTGCAGGTGCCCGAGTATCGCGTCCCTAAATCCAAGATCGCCGCCGAGGTCAAGCGGTTCCAGTCGGCGCTGCAGCGTTCGCAAAGGCAACTGACGAAGCTCAAAACCAAGTCGCAGTCGCTGCGCGACGCGGCCGCCGAGGAAATCGGCTATCTGCTCGACGCCCATCTGTTGATGTTGACCGGCTCGCGCCTGGTGCGCGGCGTTGAGGAAACCATCGCCACCAAGGGGATCAACGCGGAGGCGGCGGTTCTGTCCGTCATATCCGAAGTTGCGCGCGGCTTCGAGTCGCTGCCGGATCCTTATATGGCGGCGCGCGCCGATGACGTGCGCGAGGTTGGTGCCCGGCTCGTTCGGAACCTCACGGAAACGCCCTTTCAGGGTTTCTCGCATCTGCAGCCGGGCACGATCCTCATCGCCGAGGAACTGAGTCCCGCCGATGCGGCGCTGATCGACCCGGCCACGGTCGGGGGATTTGCGACAGTTCTCGGCGGTGCCGAGGGACACACCGCGATCATGGCGCGATCGTTTGGCATTCCGGCGGTTTTCGGGGCGTCTGGTCTCATCGGCGGGGTCAAGACCGGTGAGACGGTCATCGTCGACGGAACGTCGGGCCGGATTATCGTCTCGCCTGCCCGTGAGACGCTGAAGGATTACGAAGCGCGTCGCCAGGCGCTGCTGCGCGAGCGGCGTCAACTTGACCGGCTGACCAACCTGCCGTCGCAGACGGTCGATGGCACCCGGATCGGCCTGCAGGCCAATCTGGAGTTGCCGCGTGAGGTCGATTCGGCCCTGGCCATGGGCGCCGAGGGCATTGGCCTGCTGCGCACCGAGTTCATGTTCATGAACCGCGATACCCCGCCGGACGAGGACGAGCAGTATGAATCTCTTGCGGCACTGGTGGCTGCGATGGGCGGCCGGCCGATCACCGTGAGGACCCTCGATGTGGGCGGTGAGAAGCTGGCCTATTCCTTGGGAGAACATCTCGGTGAACCCGTCAACCCGGCGCTCGGGCTGCGTGCGATCCGACTGTCCCTGAAGCAAAGGAAGCTGTTCGAGGCGCAGCTTGCGGCCATATTGCGGGCTGGCGCGCACGGTCCGCTTCGCATCCTTCTGCCGCTGATTGCCAGCACCAGCGAGATCCGCCAGGTGCGCGAAATCATGGGGCGGGTCAGTCGCCGCCTGAAGCGACGCAAGGTGGCGATCGCGGATCCATTGCCCCCGCTCGGTGTCATGATTGAAGTGCCGGGCGCGGCGTTGGCAGCGGATGCCCTGGCGGCGCATGCCGATTTCTTCGCCATAGGTACCAACGATCTGACCATGTATACGTTGGCGATCGACCGCGCCGATGAGCAGGTAGCGCATCTCTACAATCCGCTGCATCCGGGAGTCCTGCGTTTGATCCAGTTTGCCGTTCAGGCCGGACTGCGGGCCCGCATTCCCGTCAGCGTCTGCGGGGAGATCGCCGGAGACCCGCGCTACACAGCACTCTTGCTGGGACTTGGCGTACGCGATTTGTCGATGGCATCGCCGTGTCTCGCGCGCATCAAGCAGCGAATCCGGCAGATCGATATTGCGGCCGCGAGCATGCGAGCCGAGATCATCATGTCACAGGCCGATACGGGCCGAATCGCCGCGCTGCTCGACGATTTCAACGCGTTGGCCTGATTCGGAGCGCGACTTGGAGCGCGGTTCGATCGCGGACAACACATGCAACATATAAAGATATCTTTATGTTCTGCTTGCAATGCCGAGATGGCACTGTTATACGGCAGCCCGCCCGTCTTCAGCTTTCAGGGGAACTCGCGATGAACAGCGCCCAGAATTACGTCGTCAAGGACATCGAACTGGCGGATTGGGGCCGCAAGGAACTCGACATCGCCGAAACCGAGATGCCCGGCCTGATGGCGCTCCGAGAGGAGTATGGCGCCGCGCAACCGTTGAAGGGGGCGCGCATTGCGGGCTCGCTCCACATGACGATCCAGACCGGCGTGCTGATTGATACCCTCAAGACGCTTGGTGCGGATGTGCGCTGGGCGTCGTGCAACATCTATTCGACCCAGGACCACGCGGCGGCAGCCATGGCGATGAGCGGAACGCCGGTTTTCGCGGTCAAGGGAGAGACGCTGGACGAGTACTGGGACTACACCCATCGGATTTTTGAATGGGCGGATGGCGGCGCGCCAAACATGATTCTCGATGACGGCGGCGATGCGACGCTGCTGCTGCATCTTGGCATGCGGGCGGAATCGGACGCAGCGGCAATCGCCAATCCGACCAATGAGGAAGAAGAGGCCCTGTTCGCGGCGATCACGCGCCGCCTGAAGGACCGTCCCGGCTGGTATGCCGAAACCGCGCGCGGTATTCGCGGCGTGACAGAAGAGACGACCACCGGGGTGCATCGCCTTTACGAGATGGCGAAGAGCGGAACGCTGATGTTTCCCGCGATCAACGTCAACGATTCGGTGACCAAGTCGAAATTCGATAACAAGTACGGTTGCCGCGAAAGCCTGGTGGACGGGATCCGCCGGGCCACCGACGTGATGATGGCGGGGAAGGTCGCCGTTGTGGCGGGATACGGCGATGTCGGCAAGGGCTCGGCGGAATCGCTGCGGAATGCGGGTTGCCGCGTCATGGTAACGGAAATCGATCCGATCTGCGCCTTGCAGGCGGCAATGGAGGGGTTCGAGGTCGTCACCATGGAAACGGCGGCGCCGCGCGGCGATATATTCGTCACCTCGACGGGCAACGTCGACGTCATCACGGTCGACCACATGCGGGCCATGAAGGATCGCGCGATCGTCTGCAACATTGGGCATTTCGATTCCGAAATCCAGGTGGCCGGGTTGCGCAATTTCAAATGGTCGAACATCAAGCCGCAGGTCGACGAGATCGAGTTTCCCGACGGCAAGCGGATCATCCTTCTGGCCGAAGGTCGGCTCGTGAACCTCGGCTGCGCGACCGGACATCCGAGCTTCGTGATGAGCGCCAGCTTCACCAACCAGGTGTTGGCGCAGATCGAGTTGTGGCAGCACCCCGACAAATACGACCGGCAGGTGTATGTGCTTCCAAAGCATCTTGACGAAAAGGTTGCGACCCTGCACCTCTCAAAGCTCGGGGTCGAGCTGACCAGCCTGTCGCGGGCGCAGGCGGACTATATCGGTGTTCCGGTCGAGGGCCCGTTCAAGCCGGAGCAGTACAGATATTGAAATCGTCCGCGCATCGGTGCGCTTGTGTGCGATGACCTGCTTACCTAAACTGCGGGCGTGATTCGGATGGTCGCAGTAAGACGCCTCTGGCTTGCGGGCTTCGTGTTCTTTTTTTCCGTCTCTCCAGCGGTTGCTGACGGCTGGGTCACGGTTCACCTCTCACAGCTTCTGGGCGGCGCGTTGGCGGTCGCGGTCGGCGCGCTGGTCGGCCTCATTCTGGCGCTCCGTTCCGCGCGGCGGGCGGCTGTGGAGGCGCATGAGGACTCGCAGCGCCTGGTCGAAAGCGTGCCGGCCGGTCTCGTCCGATGGAACAACGGTTCCGCGACGTTTTCCCGACGCGCGTCGGATTTGCTCGATTTGCCCGACCCGTCCGGTCCGGTAGCGGCAGGGGACGCCGACAAGATACTCGTCGACGCGATCGACGAGAAGAACCGGGCCCGATTCGCTGAGATGCTGCAGGAGCTGCGCACCGGCGAAGCGGTGTTCGGCGATGACCTCAACGTGGCGAACGGGTCTGCAATCAGGGTGTTCGGCGAAAGCGTCGGCGACAGTGATGTGCTCTGGATCCTCGACGCGAGCGAGAAGGCGGCGCTGTCCTCGGAACTGAGCGCCAAGACCGACGAGGCCGCGACGGTCCAGCTGTTGCTCGACCGCATACCGCTACCGATCTGGTGGCGCGACCCGGATATGAACCTCGCCGGCTGTAACCGGGCCTTTTGCGACGCGATCGACTCCGATCGCAGAACCACGCTCGCGGAGCAACGCGAGATCGCCGCCGGATATATCGAGGGCGGCGGCCGGGCGCTGGCCAGGCGGGCGGCGAAGACCGGCATGGCACAGTCGGAAAGTCATCATGTCGTGATCGGCAATTCGCGCCGCCTGCTCGAGTTCACCGAGGCGCCGCTGGGTGGTGCTAGCGGCTGCATCGGCGGTTACGCGACCGACGCGACCGCGCTCGAGGCGCTGCAGGACCAACTGGCCGATCATATCGCTGCGCATGCGGAAGTGCTGGAAAGCTTGAACAGCGCGATTGCCATATTTGGCGCCGACAAACGACTGAAATTCTTCAACACGGCCTATGCCGATCAGACGGGCATTGATCCGGCAAAGCTGGAGGCGGAGCCAAGTCTGAGCGAGGTCCTCGAATGGCTGCGCGAACGACGGCGCCTGCCCGAAATCGTAGACTTTCCCGCATACAAGGCCGAGCGCGACCGGTGGTTCACCAGGCTGATCGAACCTTTCGAGGAACTGCATGTCCTGCCGGATCAGACGACTTACCGTTTTGTCGCGTCGCCGCATCCGTTGGGCGGTTTGATCTTCGCCATCGAGGATGTCACCGACCGCTTGGCCCTTGAGAGTTCTTACAACACGTTGATCGAGGTCCAGCGGGAAACCCTCAACAATCTCTACGAGGGTATTGCGGTGTTCGGTGGCGACGGTCGGCTGAAGCTCTACAATTCCGGTATGATGCGCATCTGGAACCTGGCCGAGGACGAGTTGGAAGGCGGTCCGCATATCAGCGAACTCGTCGAGAAGACGCGCAAATACTTCCCCGAGACCGTGGATTGGCCCAAGCTGAAGCAGCGCATCATCCTCATGGTGACCGAGCGCCCGTCGCGCAGCGGGCGTCTGCACCGTGCCGACGACTCGGTGATACGCTACGCGGTGGTGCCGTTGCCGGACGGCAACACGCTGCTGACGCTGCTCGATATTTCGGACAGCGCACGGGTCGAGCGGGCGCTGCGCGAGCGCAACCTTGCGCTCGAGAACGCCGATCGAATCAAATCGGAATTCATCGGCAATGTCAGCTACGAGTTGCGGACGCCGCTCAACGCAATCGTCGGTTTCACGGAAATCCTGGATAACCGCTTCTTCGGAGGCCTGACGGACCGCCAGGCGGATTACGTCGAATGCATCCTGCAGGCCTCGACGCTGCTGATGGCACTGATCGATGATATCCTTGATCTTGCGACCATCGAGGCCGGCTATATGGCGCTTGACGTTCAGGAGGTCGAGATCGGCAAGCTGATGAGCGGTCTTGCCGAAGTGGCGCTGGAGCGGGCGGACCAGAGCGACCTGAAAATCGAGGTCGACTGCCCGCACGACATCGGCTCGATATATGCGGATGGGGTCCGATTGCGCCAAGCGCTGTTCAATCTGGTGTCGAATGCCATTCAGTTCACCCCGCCGGGCGGAAAGGTCACGCTGGCGGCCCGGCGCGAGGGCGAGTCGATGCTGATTATTGTCACCGATACGGGCATCGGCATCTCGGCCGAAGACCAGAAGCGAATCTTCCACAGGTTCGAGCGGGTCGACCCCAACGCGCGCGAATCCGGCGCAGGCTTGGGGCTCGCTCTGGCAAAGAGCCTGATCGAACTGCATGGCGGGACGATCGAACTTGAGAGTGCGCCGGGCGAAGGAACCAGGGCAATCTGCCGCGTTCCGGTCCGTCAGTCCTGATCGCAACGCTGCGGCGCCGGGAGAGCGCTGCTCTGCCGTCTGGACCTTGCAGCGAGCGAGCCCCCGCCATCACGGGCCTCAGACCGAGGGAATGCCGCGGGTCGTCGAGTACTCGAAATGCAGCGCCTTGCCTTCGAACACGAGGGCGTACGCCGCATGCGCCGCCGCCGCCGCCTCGGCGAAGCCCGTGAGAATCAGTTTCAGCTTGCCGGGGTAGGTGGCGACATCGCCGATCGCAAAGACGCGGTCAATATTCGTGCGGCAACTCTGCGGGTCGACGGCGATATGGTGACGGTCGAGGTTTAGACCCCATTCGGCGATGGGCCCAAGCGACATCGACAGGCCGTAGAAGGGCAGCAAAGCGTCAGCCTCGATGCGGTGGGTGTTGCCGTCCAGATCGGCGACGACAACCGCTTCGAGCCGGCCGTCGGAGCCCTCCAGGCCCGCCAGCTGGAACGGAACGACGAGGTCGATGCGGCCCTCTCGCGCGAGCGCTTGCAGGCGGCCGGCGCTGTCCGGGGCGGCACGGAACTTGGCGCGTCGGTGCACGACGCTCACCCTCGACGCGATGTCCACCAGGGTCAGCGCCCAGTCCACCGCCGAGTCGCCACCACCGGCGACCACGACCCGCTTGCCGGCGAAATCCTGCGGGCGCTGCACCATGTAATGCACGGACTTGCCTTCGAAGCTCTCGATTCCCGGCAGTGGCGGCCGGTTGGGACCGAATGCCCCGGCGCCGGCAGCGATCACAACGACGCGGGCGTCGATCTGCGTTCCGGTCGAGGTCTCCAACCGCCATGTCCTTCCATCGTCGCTTCGCTTGAGGCCGACGACCTGTTGTCCGAAGTGATACACGGGGTTGAAGGGCTTGGCCTGCGCCCGCAGCCGCTCGACCAACTCGGCCGCGGCGATCTCTGGGAAGCCGGGAATGTCGTAAATCGGTTTCTCCGGATACAGAGCGGTACACTGGCCGCCGGGCAATTCCAGCGTGTCGACGACATGCGCCGACATTCCCAACATGCCGAACTCGAACACGGCGAACAGACCGACGGGTCCCGCACCGACGATCGCCACCTCGGTTCTGTGGAGATGTTCTGTCATGGCTTCTCCGCGCACGGCCATAGCACGCCGAGTCGCCTTACACCAACATAACCTTGCCATGCAGCCACCGGGCCGACACGCTGCGACGCGGTTGCGGGGCACGCAGCGCTTGGGTACAAACCGCGCATGGCCCCCGCCGCCGATTCAGGTACGCTGACCGTGGCGCTTGCGGACCCGGACGCCACCGCGCGCCTCGCGGTTGCGCTGGCTGGACTGCTGCGAGCGGGCGACGTTGTAGCGCTTTACGGAGACCTTGGATCCGGGAAGACGACCTTCGCCCGTGCCCTGATCCGGGCGTTGACCGGAGAGACGGAGGACGTTCCAAGCCCGACTTTCACCCTGGTCCAGAGCTATACGGCGCCAGCGTTCGAGATTTGGCATTTCGACCTCTACCGTCTAGACAGACCGGAGGATGCTGTGGAGCTGGGGATCGAGGAGGCGATGGCGGAGGGCGTGACACTGATCGAATGGCCCGCGCGACTCGGGGCCTGGCTGCCGGCACGGCGTCTTGAAGTGCGATTGGCCTATGCCGACGCGGACACCGCACGGATTGCGACACTGGCCGGGACCGGCGACTGGCCCGAACGCCTGCGGGAGCTCGCCGATGGATAGCCGTGCGGCGCTGATCGATGCTTTTCTTGCCGACGCGGGCTGGGGCGAGGCCACGCGCACGGTGCTGGCCGGCGATGCGTCGTTCCGCCGTTACGACCGTTTGTGCCATGGCGAAGAGCGGGCTGTGCTGATGGACGCGCCGCCGCCGATGGAGGATATTCGGCCGTTCATGCGCATCGATCGTCTGCTCTGTCGGCTGGGTTTCAGCGCACCGCGGATTGCCGCCGCGGATGCCGACGCTGGTCTGTTGCTGCTGGAGGATTTTGGCGACGATACCTATACCCGAGTTCTCGCGCAGGGCGGGGATGAGAGGGCGTTGTATGCCCTCGCGCTCGACCTGCTGATCGAACTGCATCGGCGGTCCGGCGGTTGTGACCCGGAAGTCGAGGGCATCCAGCCATACGACGATGCGGCCCTCCTCGACGAGGCGACGCTGCTGACCGACTGGTACATGCCGGCGGTGTTTGGTCAAGACACGGTGGCCGCCGCGCGCGATGACTATTGCGCTTTGTGGATCGAACTGTGGCGCCATTGCCGGGGGGTTCCGGATTGTCTCGTCCTGCGCGATTATCATGTCGACAACCTGATGTGGCTGCCCGACCGTCCCGGGATCGAGGCTTGCGGGCTGCTCGATTTCCAGGACGCCCGATGGGGGCCGATCACATACGATCTGGTTTCCCTGTTCGAGGATGCGCGCCGCGACGTGCAGGCAACCCTGACGCGAGACCTGTTGGCCCGCTACCGTGCGGCTTTCCCGAGCCTCGACCCGGAGGCCTTCGCGGCGTCCTACGCGTTGTGGGGCGCGCAGCGCAGTGCCAAGATCCTCGGCATCTTCACCAGGCTCGACCGGCGCGACGGGAAGGCCGGCTATCTCCGGCACATACCTCGGGTCTGGCGCTGGCTCGAAGGTGATCTTGCCCATCCGTCCCTCGCGCCGCTCCGCGACTGGTTCGATCGCGTAGTACCGCCGGCGAGACGGATTGTGCCCGAGGCCAGGGGGCGACGATGAGCGAGGCGCGCATCGATGCGGCGATGGTGCTGGCCGCCGGCCTCGGCCTGCGGATGCGCCCTCTGACGGACGAACGACCAAAGCCGCTGGTCGAGCTGGCCGGGCGAACCCTGCTGGATCGTGCACTCGATCGTCTGAGTGCCGCCGCGGTCAGCCGCATCGTCGTGAACAGTCACTACAAGGGCGAGATGATCGCCGCACATCTCGATGGTCGACCCGACATCGTCCTGACGCCGGAGGAGGTCCTGCTGGAAACCGGCGGCGGCGTCAAGGCGGCGCTGCCGCATCTCGGCGACGGTCCCTTCTATGTCGTGAACTCCGATGCCGTATGGCGCGATGGCCCGACGCCGACGCTGGAACGCCTTGCCGCGCATTGGAACGATGGGGCGATGGATGCCCTCTTGCTGCTGGTGCCGACTCCCACCATCATCGGCGCCACCGTCAACGATCGGGGCGACTACTATCTGGAACCGGACGGAAGGGCGCGGCGTCGTGTCGAGGGCGAGATCGCGCCCTTCCTGTTCGGTGGTGTCCAGATTCTTCACCCGCGCCTGTTCGAAGCCGCGCCCGAGGGGCCTTTTTCCCTTAATCTGCTTTATGACCAAGCGCAGGGCGCGGGGCGGCTTTATGGCATGCGGCACGATGGCGAATGGTATCACGTGGGCACGCCCGGTGATCTGGTTGCGGCCGAGTCGGAGCTGGGCAACGGCCGGAGCGCGGAGCGGCCGCCGAGATGGTAACCCGCGGTCGCGTCCTGACCATCGCGCCCCGGGTGCCTTTTCTCGACGCCCTCGCGGCAGGGCTGCTGCACGAGACCCGACATGCCCCGGAGTCCCTGGCCGATTGCCTGATCCTGGTGCCGACGCGCCGTGCCTGCCGTTCGCTGGCAGAGGCGTTTCTGAGGGTGAGCGACGGCCGGCCGTTGCTGCTGCCCGATATCCGGCCGCTTGGCGGTGACGATGACGAAACGGTAACGCTGCGATTGTTGGCGGACGACACCGATCTCGCGTTGCCACCCGAGATCCCTCGATGGCACCGGGAGCTTCTGCTGACCCGCCTGATCATGGAATGGCGGAAGCGCGACGAAGGTATCCAGGCTGATCAGGCGCTCTCCCTCGCCCGGGAGCTGGCCCGCCTGCTCGATCAAATCCAGACCGAGCGGCTGGACACGCAGGCGCTTGAACATCTCGCGCCGGAGCAGTTCGCTGAACACTGGCAGGATGTCCTGGAATTTCTGGCCATCGTGACCGAAAGCTGGCCGGGCATACTCGCCGACGAAGACTGTATCGATCCGGCCGACCGCCGCAACCGTCTTCTCGAAGCGCAGGCAGAACGGTGGCGCGCCGTGCCGCCGCAAACCCCTGTCGTCGCCGCCGGTTCCACCGGCAGCATCCCGGCGACGGCCGAGCTGTTGTCGGTGATCGCCCAATTGCCGCACGGACGGATCGTTCTCCCGGGGCTTGACCGAAGCATCGACGAGGTTTCGCTCAAGGCGGCGCTGGACGAGGCCACGCATCCGCAATACGGGATGTTGCGGTTGCTGCGGCGACTCGGCGTCAACCCGTCCGAGGTGCGGGAGTGGGATGCCGGACCGGGCGGGCCGGCCCCGTCCAGCCCGCCGGAGCGCACGGCGCTTGCGATCGAAGCATTGCGTCCGACGGCCACTACGGACGCTTGGCGCGCGCTCGCCACGCCGCCCGATCGGGCGCTGGAGGGTGTCGAACGGGTCGATTGCGCGAACGAGGCGGAGGAGGCAGGCGTCGTCGCGCTGATATTGCGCCATGCGCTCGAGGTGCCGGACCGGACCGCGGCACTTGTCACGCGGGACTCCAGCCTGTCGCGTCGTGTCGCTGCGGAACTCGCGCGCTGGGATATCGAGATCGACGATTCCGCGGGACAGCCGATCATGGAGACGCCGCCGGGGCTCTACCTTCGGCATGTGGTGCGCGCGGCGGCGGCCGAACTGTCGCCGGTCAGTCTTCTCGCATTGCTCAAGCATCCCTTCGCGAGCGGCGGGATGGATCGCCAGGCGTTTCGCCACCTTGTACGAGATTTTGAACGACGGATACTTCGCGGACCGCGACCGGCACCCGGCATCGCCGGCCTGCGCGCGTGCCTGGCGGCCAGCGATACGGCCGGGGCAGCCATCGCTCCCCTTCTCGATGTGCTGGAGGCGCGGCTCGCGCGGTTGTCCGACGCCTTGATGGACGATGCGGCATCGTTGGCATCCCTGATCGACCTGCATCTGGTCGCCGCGGAAGCTCTCGCGGACGACGATGCGCAGGCGGGGGCCGACAAGGTCTGGCGTGGCGAGGACGGCGAACAGCTTGCCCGTTCGATCGCGGAATTGCGCGACGCGGCGAGAACCATCGGCACTGTCGCCGGTCCGGGATACGCGCCGCTGTTCGAAGCGCTGATGGCCGAGGTGCGCTTCCGGCCGCGCTACGGGCTGCATCCGCGGCTGCATATCTGGGGCCCGCTCGAGGCCCGGCTTCTGCATGCCGATCTGATGGTTCTGGGCGGTCTCAACGAACGCTCCTGGCCGCCCGATCCGGACAACGACCCGTGGATGAGCCGGCCGATGCGCGCGCGTTTCGGCTTGCCGCCGCGCGAATGGAAGATCGGCCTGGCGGCACATGATTTCGCGCAAGCCTTCGCGGCCCCCCGGGTGGTGCTGGTACGCGCGGCAAAGTCAGAGGGCGCGCCGACCGTGCCATCTCGCTGGCTGAGCCGGCTGCAGACCGTTCTTGAAAGCGTTGGTCGCGGCGATGCTCTGTCGCCGTCCAGACCGTGGATCGGACTGTACCGCGGGCTTTCCAACCCGAGCCAGGCGAAACGGATCGATCCGCCGGCCCCCCGGCCGCCGGTCGCGGCGCGGCCGCGCACGCTTTCGGTGACGCGGATCGAAACCTGGATGCGCGAACCGTACGCGATCTATGCGGAGAGGATACTGAACCTGCGTCCGCTCGACCCGCTGGAGGCCGATCCCGGCGCCGCCGAGCGCGGCAGCTTCATTCATGAGGCGCTGGACCGGTTCGTCCGCGAGCACCCGGGTCCGCTACCCGCCGACTCATTGGCACATCTGACCAGCTGCGGCGAGGCCGCCTTTGGCGCAGCCCTGACCCGGCCCGCCGTGCGCGCCGTCTGGTGGCCGCGCTTCCTGCGTGTCGCCGCCTGGTTCCTCGACGTCGAGAGAGCACGTCGTGCCGGCGAGATCAGCGTGCCAAGATCCGAGATCGCCGGCCGAATCGAGATCGCCGGCCCGGCCGGACCGTTCGTCCTCACCGCGAAGGCGGACCGCATTGACAGCCTCGCCGCGGGTGGTTTCGTCATCATCGACTACAAGACCGGTACGCCGCCGAGCCAACGGCTGGTGCAGTTGGGACTCGCGCCGCAACTGGCGCTCGAGGCTCTGATCCTCTCGCAAGGCGGATTCGAGGGTTTACCGGCGGGAAACGCCGAGTTGCTGGCCTATTGGCGGCTTTCGGGCGGCGAGCCGCCCGGTGAAATCGTGCCGGTCAAGGCCGGGCCGCAGGCGCTGCTCGAAGCGGCGGGCGAGGGTCTCGCCCGCTTGGTGAGCGCCTTTGACAGGCCCGAAACCCCTTACCATGCAGCCCCCCGACCGGACCATCCGGCGCCCTACAATGTCTATGAACATCTCGCACGGACCCTGGAATGGTCGACGGGCGGCAGGGGCGAGACATGAGCGCCGCCGTCGTCGGCATGCGGCGGCCGGATGCCCAACAACGCGCCGCCGCCGATCCGCGGGCCAGCGTCTGGGTCTCGGCGTCGGCCGGCAGCGGCAAGACCAAAGTCTTGACCGACCGCGTTCTTGCGCTGCTGCTGGAGGGAACGCCGCCGCAACATATCCTTTGCCTTACGTTCACCCGGGCGGCGGCGTCCGAAATGGCCAATCGCGTGACCGACACGCTGAGGCGCTGGGCGATCGTGGAAGAGGAAAAGCTGCGGTCCGCGCTTGAGGACCTGACGGGGATAACACCCGATGACGAGAAAATGGTCGAGGCCCGGCGTCTGCTGGCAAGAGTTTTGGATGTGCCGGGCGGGCTGAAGATCCAGACGATACATGCTTTTTGCGAGTCGCTGCTCGGGCGATTCCCTGTCGAGGCCGGTCTGGCGCCCCACTTCCAGGTCGTGGACGAGCGCAGCGCCGTCGAGATGATCGGGGTTGCCCGCGATGCCGTGCTGGCGCGCAGTGAACATGATCCTCCGCTGCAAGATGCACTGAACATCGTCACACGCTACGTTGACGAAATCAGGTTCGCCGAACTGATGACGGCGCTCAGCGGAGAGCGTCACCGCCTCGAGCGGCTGTTGGACCGGCACCGCGACGTCACCGGTGCGACAGCGGCGATCCGGGCGCGCCTCGAATTGCGTGACGGCGACAGCGGATCGACGATTATTGCTGCCGCGGTCCGTGAGGATGCATTCGACCGGGCGGCCCTGACTGGCGCGGCGCAGGCCCTTCTGGGAAGTCCGGGGAGCACGGACCAGGCTCGTGGCCGAACGATCTCCGAGTGGTTGGCGGCCGACGCGACGGAACGTGCCAGCGGGTTTCAAGGGTATGCGGCGGCCTATCTGACCACCCAGGGCGAACTTCGCGCGGGGAGCCGGATCGCGACCAAGGCGGTGCGCGAGGTCCTTCCCGAGGTCGTCGACATTCTTCATGCCGAGGGGAATCGTCTGATCCGGGTGAAGGACCGGCTGCGCGCCGTGGTCACCGCCGAGGCGACGGCTGCGTTGATCGAACTCGGCGATGCGTTGATTGCCGCCTATACCGCGGCCAAGCGATCGATCGCGCGGCTCGATTACGACGACCTGATCCTGCTGGCCGGCAATCTGCTCAAGAAACCGGATATCGCACCGTGGGTCCTGTTCAAGCTGGACGGCGGTATTGACCATATCCTCATCGACGAGGCCCAGGATACGAGCCCCCAGCAATGGGATGTCGTCGCCAGGCTGGCCGAGGAGTTCTTTGCCGGCGAGGGGGGCCGCGACGTGCCGCGAACAATCTTCGCCGTCGGCGACGCCAAGCAGTCGATCTACAGCTTTCAGCATGCCGACGCCGAGGAGTTTCGGCGCATGCGGGCGTATTTCTCGCAGCGCGTGAACGACAGCGGGGCAGTCTGGCGGTCGGTGGAACTCGACGTTTCCTTCCGATCGACCGAAGCAGTCCTGGAGGCGGTGGATCAGGTGTTCGCGACAGAGCAAGCCGCGCACGGTGTCGTGGAGCCCGGTGCGACCCTTCGGCATTTCGCGAATCGAAGCGGCCATGCAGGATTGGTGGAGTTGTGGCCGCCGGTCGTGCCGCGCGCCACGCAAGACGAGACGGAGTGGAGCCCGCCCGTCGAGCGTCGCGCCGGAGACGATCCGAGAGGTCGATTGGCACGCCTGCTGGCCCAGCGGATCAGCAGTTGGATCGGCACGGAAACCCTCGAATCGAGGGGCCGCAAAGTGCGGGCCGGGGACATCATGATATTGGTGCGCACGCGAACCAGCCTTGTCGAGATGCTGGTCCGAAGCCTTAAGGATTGCGGCGTGTCGGTGTCCGGCATCGATCGGATGGTGCTGAGCGACCAGATTGCGGTGATGGACTTGATCGCGCTCGGCCGGTTTCTGCTGTTGCCGGAAGACGACCTGACCCTGGCCACGGTACTCAAGGGGCCGTTCGTGGGCCTCAATGACGAGGATCTGTTCGAACTGGCCTGGGGCCGGGGCAACCATACCGTCTGGCAGCGGCTTAACGCAGCGGCGATCGAGGATGCGCGGCTGCGGGCGATCCGCGACTGGCTCGGGGAGCTGCTCGCCGCGGTCGATTTCAGGCGACCCTACGAGCTTTACGTGCACATTCTGACGAGCCCCGTTCCGGCCGGCGCCGATGGTCGACACTGCATGCTCTCTCGACTCGGCCTTGACGCGGATGATCCGATCGATGAGTTCCTCAACCTGGCCTTGGCGTTCGAGCGCGGTCACGCGGGATCGCTGGAGGGATTTCTCCATTGGGTCGAAGCCGGCGAGGTGACGGTGAAACGGGATCTGGAGCAAGCCGGTCGCGACGAAGTGCGGGTGATGACGGTGCACGGTGCCAAGGGCCTGCAGGCACCGATCGTCATCTTGCCAGATACGATGTCCAAGCCGCGAAATGCGGGGACGATTCTGTGGGACGGTGATGTGCCGTTATGGTCGCCGGGAGTGGCATATCGGGATCCGCATTGGAAAGAGCTGTTGCAGGCCCAGAAATCGGATGCGGACGATGAATACCGTCGGCTCCTCTATGTTGCGATGACCCGAGCGGAGGATCGGCTTTATGTTTGCGGCGTCGAGGGCAAGAAAGCGCCGCCCGAGGATTGCTGGTACCATCTGGTGCGCCAAGGACTGAGCGGATGCGCGGAGCCGGTTTCCATGTCGTTCCGGCCGTCCGACGCAGAGGCATTCACCGGCACGGGCCTGCGACTTGCCGGCTCGCAGCGCGTCCCGTCCGAGCCCGACGGGCCCGCGAGCGGAGCCCGGCAGGACCCGCTCCCGCCGGAGTCCTGGATGCTGCGGGCCGCGCCGCGTGAAGCGCGACCCCCGAAACCGCTGGCACCGTCACGCAGTGCTGAGATCGAACCGGCGGTCGCCTCACCGGCCGCTGCCGCCGACAACCGCCGGTACCAGCGCGGGATCGTTATTCATCGACTGCTTGAGGTGCTGCCGGAGCTGCCGTCGGTAAGCAGGCGCGGCGCTGCCGCCCGCTATCTCGCCCGCCCCTTGCACAGACTCGATACCGAGAGTCAGGCGGAGATCGTCGACGAGGTCATGGCGGTTCTCGAAGACGAGGCGTTCGGCCCTGTCTTCGGGCCCGGCAGCCGCGCCGAGGTGCCGGTCACGGGACTGGTCGCGTACCCGGAAGGCCCCGCAGTGATCAGCGGACGGATCGACCGTCTTCTGATAGCCGGTGAATTGGTGATAATCGTGGATTTCAAGTCAAACCGGCCGCCGCCGGCGACGATGGACGACGTCACCGATGTCTACTGGCGCCAGATGGGCGAATACCGCGATCTGATGACGCAGATCTATCCCGGGCGGCGGGTGCGGTGCGCCTTGTTGTGGACCGACGGACCGCGACTGATGGAACTTCGCGGACCGCGACTTGACCGGCGACCGAAGGAGCCATAAATAACCTCAAGCTGTGGCGCGGCCGATCGAGCGCACCTGCAGACGGGCGTAATTTGTAACGCGAACCACCATGAGGACGGTATATGAGCACCGTGAATGTCAGTGACGAGGAATTCGAGGCCAGCGTGTTGAAATCCGAAACCCCGGTCCTGGTCGATTTCTGGGCCGAATGGTGCGGGCCGTGCAAGATGATCGCGCCGGCGCTGCAGGAGATCGCCGACGAGATGGGCGATCGTCTGACCATCGCTAAGATGAATGTCGACGACAATCCGCAGACGCCTGTGAAATACGGTGTGCGCGGCATTCCCATGTTGATGTTGTTCAAGAATGGCCAGGTCGCCGGAACCAAGATTGGCGCGATGCCCAAGGCGCAGCTGAGTCAGTGGGTCGAATCGCTGCTCTGACCGGCGGATTTTGTTTGATTTCAAGTTTCGGGGCCCCGGCGACGGGGCCCTGTTTTCGTGGCACCTTCATCCGTTCTCGGAAAGCACGCGTCCGGCCAGGTAGAGCGATCCGCAGATGAGGATGCGGGCGGCATCACCCGGCTGTGAAACCAGGGATTCCACGGCCGCGCCGATATTCTCGGTCGGCGCCGCGGCGAGGCCGGCGCGTGTAGCGATCTCGGCCAGCTCGATCGCCCCGAACGACGTATGCTCTCCGGGAATGGCGACGGTGCGCACGCGGTTGGCTATCCCGGCGAAAGGCGCAAGGAATCGGTCCGCCTGCTTGTTGTTGAGCATGCCGCAGACAAGGTGAAGTGGCCGGTCGGTCCACGCGGCGGCGGCATGAGCGGCCAGGTGTTCGCCGGCCGCACCGTTATGTCCGCCGTCAAGCCAGAGCTCCCAGCCCTGCGGCACCGCATCCGTCAACGGGCCCTCGCTCAGCCTCTGGAGCCGCGCCGGCCAGGCGACGCGGAGCAGCCCGTTGGCCAAATCCATATCGGTCAGCGCGAAACCTTCGAGACGCTGCAGCGTTGCGACCGCGATCGCCGCATTGTCGATCTGGTGTGCGCCCGGCAGTGCCGGCAATGGCAATGGCAGCTGGCGGCCGCCGGCGCTGTAGACCACGCCGTCGGCCGACCGCTCGATGGAGTAGCTTCGCCCGAAACGAAAGGTCGGCGCGCCGATGCGTGCGGCCATCGCATCGATGACCGCGGCGGCCTCGGGCGGCTGCGGGCCGATCACCGATGGCACGCCGCGCTTCTGAATTGCCGCCTTCTCGCGGGCGATTTCGGGCAACGTCTCGCCGAGAAAATGCTGATGGTCGATGGAAACCGGCGTGATGACGGTTGCGGCCGGTCGCGCGACCAGATTGGTTGCATCCAGCCGGCCGCCGAGTCCGCATTCGAGCAGCAGGATATCGCCCGGCTGTTCCGCGAAGGCCAGAAACGCCGCCGCTGTGGTGATCTCGAAATAGGTAATCGGTGAACCGCCATTGGCCTCCTCGCAGCGCTCGAGATAGGCGGCCAGCGCCGGCTCCGCGATCGGCTCGCCGGCCAGGCGGATGCGCTCATGGAAACGAACGAGATGCGGCGAAGTATAAGCGTGAACCCTGTAACCCGCCGACTCGAGGGCGGCTCTCATGAACGCGGCGACCGATCCCTTGCCGTTGGTGCCGGCAAGATGCACGACCGGCGGAAGCTTTTCCTGGGGCCGGCCGAGCCTCTCGAGCAGCCGCTCGATCCTGTCGAGCGACAGATCGATGATCTTCGGGTGGAGCGCCATCAGGCGCGCCAGGATCACGTCGCTGGGCTCAGCGAACATGGCTATCCTTCAAGGCCGCACGAACATAGGGTGTCGCAGCGCTTTCAGGTTTGCTCTTTCGACGCGGCGCGTTGTGCCCTTGGGGAGGCGTTGGAGCTCTTCGCCGCCGGAGCCGCCTTTTCCGAATGATCCTCCGGTTCCTCGGGCGACAGGACCTCGCCCTCAACGGTGAGCGGTACGATCTCGGCCTCGGGAGTCTTGTTGCGCAACAGGTCGATGAGATTGATCAGCGTGTCACGCAGCTCGTGCCGCGGCACCACCATGTCAATGATACCGTGATCCTTGAGGTATTCGGCGCGCTGGAAGCCGTCCGGGAGCTTTTCGCGCACGGTCTGTTCGATCACGCGCTGGCCGGCGAACCCGATCAGCGCCCCGGGTTCGGCGATCTGGATATCGCCGAGCATCGCGAAGCTGGCGGTGACGCCGCCGGTCGTCGGATCCGTCAGCAGGACGATATAGGGCAGGTTGGCCTCGCGCACTTCCTCGATGGCGATGACGGTGCGCGGCAGCTGCATGAGCGAGAGAATTCCTTCCTGCATCCGGGCGCCGCCGGAGGCCGGCACGACAATTAGCGGCGCATCCTGCAGGACGGCCAGCTTGGCCGCGGAGATCAGACCCTCGCCCACGGCCACGCCCATCGAGCCGCCCATGAAGCTGAAATCGAAGGCCGCGACCACCACCTTGTGGCCGCCCATCGCACCGTGAGCCACGATGATTGCGTCCTGCTCGCCGGTCTTGGCGCGGCTCTCCTTGAGCCGGTCGGTATAACGCTTCAGATCTCTGAATTTCAGGGGATCGTTAACCGCTTTCGGAAGCTCGATGCGGTCGTACTCTCCGTCGTCGAAGAGCATCTCCAGCCGCTTCTTCACCTCGAGCCGCAGATGATGGTCGCAATGCTGGCAGACGAACAGATTTTCCTCGAGATCTCGATGAAAAATCATCTGCCCGCAATTTGGACATTTGAACCACAGATTGTCCGGCTGGTCGGTCTGCTTGACCAGCGCCCGGAACTTCGGTCGCACGAAGTTTGTCAGCCAGTTCATACGCTCTCCTCGCGGCTGCGCACCTCGGCGGCCAGTTCGCGAACGTAGTCGTGCACTTTCCCTGCAAGGCCGGGGGCCGGCGCCCCGTCTGCGTCGAGACCGGCGACGATCCGGTCGACGATGGCCGAGCCGACGACCGCTGCGTCGGCGACCGCGGCGACTGCCCGAGCGGCGTCCGGCGTCTTGATGCCGAAGCCCACGCCGATCGGCAGATCGGTATGGCGGCGCAGCCGCTCGACGGCCGCACGGACGGCATCCTCGGTGGCCGACTTGGTCCCCGTGATTCCCATCACCGAGACATAATATACGAAGCCGCTGGTATTGGACAGGACCACCGGCAGACGGACATCGTCGGTCGTCGGCGTGGCCAGCCGGATGAAATTCATGCCGGCCTTCAGCGACGGCAGGCACAGCTCCTCGTCCTCTTCCGGCGGCAGGTCGACGACGATCAGCCCGTCCACTCCTGCGGCCAGCGCATCAGCCAAGAACCGGTCGACGCCGTAATTGTAAATCGGATTGTAATAGCCCATGAGGACGATCGGCGTGTCGTCGTCGTGCGCCCGGAACTCCCGCACCAGCTCAAGGCATTTGGCGAGCTTCATGCCCGCCCTGAGCGCGCGCTGGGAGGCGGCCTGGACCACCGGACCGTCGGCCATCGGATCGGAGAACGGCATGCCGAGCTCGATCACGTCCGCGCCGGCGGCAGGCAGGCCGAGGACAATCTCCCTCGACGTCTCGTAGTCGGGGTCACCCGCGGTCACAAAGGTGACGAGGCCGCCGCGGCCCTCCTCCTTCAGCGCTTCGAAGCGGCGCCGGATGCGTCCGGAATCCTGCGCCGCGCTCACAGCCCCACTCCCAGCGCCTCGGCGACGGTGAAGATATCCTTGTCGCCGCGGCCGCACATGTTCATGCACAAGAGGTGGTCCTGTGGCAAGTCGCCGGCGATACGGGCGACATGGGCCAGCGCGTGCGATGGCTCCAGCGCCGGGATGATGCCCTCCAGGCGGCTGCACAGCTGGAACGCCTCCAGCGCCTCCTGGTCGGTCGCCGAGACGTATTCGACGCGGCCGCTCTCGAACAGCCAAGCATGCTCCGGCCCGATGCCGGGATAATCGAGGCCCGCCGAGATCGAATGCGCCTCGAGGATCTGCCCGTCGTCGTCCTGCAGAAGGTAGGTCCGGTTGCCGTGCAGCACGCCCGGCCGGCCGCCGGTCAGCGACGCCGCATGCTTGTCGGTATCGAGGCCCAGCCCCGCCGCCTCGACGCCCCAGATCTTGACCTCCGGATCGTCGAGGAAGGGGTGGAACAGGCCCATCGCGTTCGACCCGCCGCCGATGCAGGCGACGAGACTGTCGGGAATGCGGCCCTCCGCTGCGATCATCTGTTCGCGCGCTTCGCGCCCGATCACCGACTGGAAATCGCGCACCATGGCTGGATAGGGATGCGGCCCCGCCACCGTGCCGATGATGTAGAAGGTGTTTTCGACATTGGCGACCCAGTCGCGCAATGCCTCGTTCATCGCATCCTTCAGCGAGTTGGAGCCGCTGGCAACCGGCTTGACCTCGGCGCCCAGCAGTTTCATGCGGAACACGTTCGGCGCCTGCCGCTCGATGTCCTTGGAGCCCAAGTAGATCGTGCAGGGCAGGTCTAACAGGGCGCACACCGTCGCAGTGGCGACGCCGAGCAGGCCGGCCCAGGACTCGGCGATGATGCGTGTCTTGCCCATGCGACGGGCGAGCAGAATCTGGCCGATGCAGATGTTGATCTTGTGCGCGCCGGTGTGGTTCAGCTCGTCGCGTTTGAAGTAGATTTTGGCGCCGCCGAAATGCTCGGTCAGCCGTTTCGCGAAATAGAGCGGGCTCGGCCGGCCGACATAGTGCTTGAAGTAGTATTGCAGCTCCTCCTCGAAGGAGGGGTCGTCCCGCGCCGCGTCCCAAGCCTTCTCGACCTCGAGGATCAGCGGCATCAGGGTCTCGGCGACGAAACGGCCGCCGAAGATGCCAAAATGCCCGCGTTCATCCGGTCCGGCCCGGTAGGTGTTGATCTGGTCTGTCATGAATCCCGTCGATATTGTGGCAGCGCAGCTGGATTGCAAGCCGCGGGCGGCCGCCGTTCCAACGCCCGGGCAGCTTCATAACCCATCTTATAGCTCGGGCACAGTCTCAATTTTCCCGCAGGCCGGCGTATCGGTCGTCCTCGACATAATAATCCTCGAAGCCGACGATGCGGCGCAGCTCCGCGAAATCGAGCAGGCGGTCGTCGGGATGACGGCCGGCCTGCATATCGGCCAGTGTCGCGCGCATCGCCCGCATCGACGCCGACAGCAGGGTGAGCGGCCAGGCGACCAGCGCATAACCGATTTCCTGAAGGTCCGCGGCCGGCAGCACCGGCGTCTTGCCCTGCTCGACCATGTTGGCGAGATGCCAGCCCGGCACCGCCTCGCAGATGCGGCGCATCTCGACTTCGTTCTCCGGCGCCTCGACGAACAGCATGTCGGCGCCGGCCTGTTTGAACGCTTCGGCGCGGCGCAGCGCCTCGTCCATGCCGTGCGTCGCACGCGCGTCGGTGCGGGCCAGGATCAGGATGCCGGCGCCCTCGTCCCGGGCATCGCAGGCCGCGCGGATGCGTGCCACCGCCTCATCGAAACCGACCACCGCCTTGCCCTTGGTGTGGCCGCAGCGCTTGGGCCAGAGCTGGTCCTCGATCATCACCGCGGCGAAGCCGGCCTGCGCATAGCCGCGCACGGTGCGCTTGACGTTGACCGCATTGCCGTAGCCGGTATCGCCGTCGCCGATCACCGGGATGTCGACGGCGGCGCATATGTTGCGGCCCTGGTCGACGATTTCGCCGTAGGAGATGAGGCCCGTATCGGGCAGGGCGAGCCGTGCCGCCGAGACCGCGAAGCCCGACATGAAGGTCGCCGCGAAGCCGGCCTCCTCGACGAGGCGCGCCGACAGCGGGTCGAAGGTGGCCGGCATCTGCACGATCTCGCCGCCCTCCAGGAGAGAACGGAGCCTCGTGGCGGCATGGGTCAGCGGTGCGGTCATGGACGGATCCCCGGTCGGTCACGCGTGATGGCGGCGCGACTATACGCGCGGTACGGCGCGGCGCAAAAGCCCCGATGCGGGCGGCGCGGGCGCAAAGGCGTGGAATGACCCCATGCACCGGAGTTTTCCAACGGTTTCGACCGGCCATGGGGCGTGGCCAGTGATCCGTACAGACGGGACCGAAACAACACCTACAGCCGGAACGGGATGTACAGCGCGATGTCGGGCGCGAAATAGATCGCGAACACGGTGGCCAGCATCATGATGATGAACGGCCAGACGCCGGAGGCGACCTCGCCCATGCGCGCGCGTCCCACCGCCTGCACGACATAGAGGTTGAGGCCGACCGGCGGGGTGATCAGGGCGCATTCGATGAGGATCACGAACAGGATCCCGAACCAGATCGGATCGATGCCGAGCGCGGCCAGCGAGGGGTAGAGCACCGGTACCATGATCAAGAGCATCGACAGCGCTTCGAGCACCAGTCCCATGACCAGCAGCACCGCGCCGACCGCGAGCAGGAATGGCCCCGCGGTATCGAAGGTGGCGACGATGGCCGACGAGATGTCCTGCGGAATGCGGTAGAGCGTGATCGCCTTGCCGAAGATCTTGGCGCCGGCGAGGATCAGCAGGATCGTTACCGTCGTCTTCATGCTGTCCTGGACCGCCTCGCGCAGCTTCTCCCAGGTTATGGTGCGCAGAACCAGGCCGGTCAGCACCAGCGCGCCGCCGAAACCGACGGCGGCGGCCTCGGTCGGGGTAAAGGCGCCGGCATAGAGACCGCCGACGATCAGCGCCGCCAGCGCCAGGGTCGGCAGGGCGCGGATGCTGGCGCGGCGCCGTTCTTCCCAGCCGGCGCGCGGCGAGGGCGTGTAGTCCGGCCCGAGCCAGGCGTAGAGGATGGAAAATCCGACGAAGAGCGCGATCAGCAGCAACCCCGGCCCGATGCCGGCGAGGAACAGGGCGCCGATCGACTCCTCGGTGATGACGCCGTAGACGATCATCGGGATCGAGGGCGGAATGAGGATGCCGAGCGTGCCGCCGGCGGCCAGCAGCCCGAGGATGAAGCGCCGCCGGTAGCCGCGCTGCTCCATCTCCGGGATCGCGACGGTGCCGATGGTCGCCGCGGTGGCGACCGAGCTGCCCGAGATCGCGGCGAAGATGCCGCACGAAAAGATGGTGGCCACCGCAAGCCCGCCGGGCCAGTGGCCGACCCAGCTCTGCACCGCGGCGAACAGGTCGCGCCCGACGCCGCCCTTGAGCAAGATGTTCGACATCAGGAGGAACAGCGGCACCGCCAGCAGCACGAAATTGTCCGCGAGGCTGTATAGCCCCTGTGGCGCCATCAACGGCGAGAAGCCGCCGAGGATCAGCATCGCCAGGCCCAGCCCGCCCAGCGCGAAGGCGATCGGCACGCCGAGGAACAGCAGTAGCAGCAGGGCGCCGAGGACGAGGATGACGGTCATCGGTGGGCGCTCCGTCGCCCAGCGACTTCTTGCTTCGAGCCGGCGCAGCGCGCCTCCTCAGCATGAGGCTCACACCTTCGTGTCCTCATCCTGAGGAGGGCCGAAGGCCCGTCTCGAAGGGTTAAGTCCCGCCGCTCTCTCAAGCTCGTCCCCATCGCTCAGACTTCGTCGGCGATGACGGGCTCGTGACCCTGGGCACCGGGGATCGGCGCGCCGCTCGCCACCCGTGCGATCTGCACCAGCGCCTGCAGCAGCAGGACCGCGAAGCCGACGGGTATGGCGATCTCGGTCATCCAGTGCGGCACATTCAGCATGGTGCCGCTCATGCGGCCGACCTGCCAGGAATCGAGGGCGATTACCGCC
The DNA here is from genome assembly GCA_020356105.1 of Rhodospirillales bacterium. Lineage (GTDB taxonomy): Bacteria > Pseudomonadota > Alphaproteobacteria > UBA8366 > JADFVY01. The sequence goes on from CP070634.1 coordinate 3,795,658, forward strand.
CCATACCAGCAAGCTACGGCGCTGAAGGCGGCGATCACCGAGAGGCTGAAGATTTCGGCCGCGGCGCGCGGGCGCGGGCCGAGTCGGTCGACCAGCAGGCCGATGCGGATCATCGCGCCCTGGCGCAGCACCGCCGCGGCCGCGATGTAGAGGGCCCAGATCTGGAAGAATCGGGCGAGCTCCTCGGCCCAGATGGTCGGCGAGGTGAACAGGTAGCGGAAGAACACCTCCCACAGGATCATGCCGCCGATGGCGACGAACATCCACGCTGAGAGGGTCGCCAGGGCTTCGCCGGCACGGTCGATCAGTCGGAACATGGGTGGTTCTGTCGGCTCATAAAGAATTCCAGCTATCCCGGCGGGAGGTCGCGGGAGCCAACGTCTCCCAACCTTCCCCCGCCCATGTCGGGAGAGGGCTTTTTGCTCCGGGCCTGCGCGGTAGAGCCTCTCTCGCGCTCGCGCGGGAGGACCTTATCCTGAGGAGGGCCGAAGGCCCGTCTCGAAGGATGGGAAGGGGGCGCCGCATCTCTACGCGCCGCCCCGTCATTCCCTGGCGGCTACTTCAGCCCCGTCGCGGCCTTGTAGATCTGCGCGCCGAGATCGCCGGATTCCCCAAGGTAGCTGTCCAGCACAGGCTTGGTCGCAGCCTTCCAGGCGTCGACCTCGGCCTCGGAGAGCTCGACCACCGCCATGCCGGCCTTCCTGGCCGCCCCATAGGCGTCGGCCTCGATATTGGCCATCTCGTCGCGGACATGCGCCTCGGCGTTGCGCGCGGCGGTCATGATGATGTCCTGCTGCGCGTTCGGCAGCGACTGCCAGAACTTCTCGTTGACCACGACGACGAATTCGATATCGGCATGGTTGGTGACCGTGATGGTGTCCATCACCTCCCACAGCTTGCGCGACTTGACGCCGGAGACGCCGGTCATGCCGGCATCGACGGTGCCGCGCTGGTAGGCGACGTACTGCTCGGAGCCGGAGATCAGGGTCGGCGCGCCGCCCAACGCCTCGATGAACTTGCCCAGCGTGCGGCCAAACACGCGCACCTTCTTGTCCTTGATGTCGGCCGGCGTTTTCAGCGCGCCGCCCTTGGACAGCATGATGGCGCCACCATAGGCCTGCCACCACAACACGCGGCTGCCGGTCTTCAGGATCGCATCGTCGATGGGCTGGCGCACCGGGCTGCCGGGCGCGACCGCGGCGCGGACCTTGGCATCGGTATTGAACATGAACGGCACGTAGAAGATATCGACGGCCGGGATCTCGCCGACATAGCGGGTCAGCGAGGCGACGCCCATCTCGATGGCACCGGAGCCGACAGCCTGCGGCACCTCCTTGTCCTTGTAGAGCTGCGCCGAATCGTAGATCTCGACCTTGATGTCGCCCTTCGACTCACGCTCGACCTCCTGCTTGAACATCAGCAGGTTCTGGCCGAGATGCGCCTTCAGCGGTAGCTGCAGGGTAATGCGGAGCGTGGTTTCGGCCTGCGCCGGGATGGCGATCGTCGCCGCCAGGGCCAGCGCCCCGGCCATCGCTGCAAGACGTTTCATGGTGGTACTCCCTGTTTCCTTGCCAGGCCCGGCATCACCGCCGGACGTTCGTAGCGGCACGATAAGCAAGCGCCCAGGTTGCCGCAAGCGCGATCAGCCGGCATGCCGAATGACGATCCCATCAGCGGTCAGAGCGCGGCCACCGCCGTCAGGAAGGCTCGGATGCGGTCCGGATTCTTGACGCCCGGGCTGTCCTCGACCCCGGAGGAGGTATCGACGAAGCGGGCGCCGGACAGGCGCACGGCCTCGGCCACGTTGTCGGCATCGAGGCCGCCGGCCAGCATCCAGGGCAGCGGGAAGTCCCAACCCTTGAGGAGCAGCCAATCGAAGGCCAAAGCGTTGCCGCCGGGCAGCGCGCCGGCCATGTCCTTGGGCGGCTTGGCGTCGAACATCAGCCAGTCCGCGGCCTCGTAATAATCCGGCGCGCGCTCCACATCCGCCGGTGCGGCGACCGGGATTGCCTTCATCACGCGCAACCCGGTGCGGGCGCGCAACTCGGAGACGCGTTCGGGGCTTTCCGTGCCATGCAGCTGTAGAATGTCGAGCGCGGTTGCCGCGAGCGCGGCGTCGATCTCATCGTCGTCGGCGTCGACGAACAGCCCTACCTTGCCGACACTGCCGGGCACGTCAGCGGCCAGCCCCGCCGCCCGCTCAGGGGTCACCGCGCGCGGACTCGGCGGGTAGAACACGAAGCCGACGAAGGCGGCGCCGCCGGTGACCGCGGCAGCCACAGCCTCGGGATTGTTGAGTCCGCAGATCTTGGCACGGACCGTCATGGCGCGGCGAGTTCCGCTGCAATGCGGCTGGCCGCGGCGGCCGGATCGGGATTTCCGGTAATGGGACGGCCGATCACCAGCCAGTCTGCGCCGGCGGCCAGGGCCTCGGCAGGGGTCATGGTTCGTTTCTGGTCGCTCGGTACGGCGCCGGCAGGGCGGATTCCGGGCACGACGAGGGTAAAATCGGGGCCGCAGGCCTCGCGAACCGGCCCGATCTCCTGCGGTGAGCAGACGGCGCCGTCGAGGCCGCAGTCCCGCGCCAGGTTTGCCAGACGAACCACCTGTTCCGCGACAGGACCCGCCTGGCCGGTCGCGACCAAGTCGGCTTCGTCCAAGCTGGTCAACACGGTTACCGCGACGAGCAGCGGGGGGTCGATGCCGAGCCGGACCGCCTCCTCGGCGGCCGCCTCGCGCGCCGCCCGCATCATCGCCGGCCCGCCGCCGGCGTGGACATTCAAGATCGCCGGCCGCAGCCGCAACGCTGCGCGTACGGCGCCGGCGACGGTATTCGGGATGTCGTGGAATTTCAGATCGAGGAACAGATTGCCATGTCCGCCGGCGACATCGCGGACCCCGGCCGGGCCGTTGGCATTGAAGAATTCCAGCCCCAGCTTGATCCCGCCGACCGAACCGGCGATTCGCTGCGCAAGCTCTCTGGCCCGCTCAGGGTCGGGCGTGTCAATTGCGACCAGTATCGGGTTTCGGCCATCGGCGGCCACGGCGCATGTTCCCTCTTGCGTTACGCAAAGCGGTTTACAACAGCCACAGCTCTTACGGAACGATTTTTCGTGCCGGCCGGCCCCTCGGCTATCGGCTCTGCGCGGCCTTCACGGGTGCGGGCAGACCGGTGGTCGGCGCCTCCGCCTTGATGCCGGCGCTCACCCGTTCGGCCTGCTGCATCTTGCGCCGCAACTCCTCGATTTCGATGTCACGGATCCGCACCGTGCGTTCAGCCGATCTCGCCCTCGCGCGTGCCCGCCCCGCACTGAACCACGCAACGATTCCGCCGGCGAAGAAACCGACGGCCAGCCCGGCGAGCGCGATGACAAAAACGGGCACCTGAACGACGAAAGGCAAGGGCCAGAATTTCAGATCAACACTGCTGAGGTTCGATATGGCGAACAACGGGACCGCGACCATCAGCGGAACGGCGATCAACCAGTACACGAGTCTCATCTTACGGCGCCCCTGCGCCCGCACGGTCAGTTCGAACCTGAGTTAACGAGCTCCCGCAAGTGTTTGCCCGTCTTGAAGAATGGCACGGTTTTGGGCATCACGTGGACGGTCGCCCCGGTCCGGGGATTGCGGCCGATCCGTGCTGCCCGATGTTTGACGGAAAACGTACCGAAACCGCGCAACTCGACCCGATCTCCACGTTCAAGCGCGGCCGAAATTTCGTCGAATACGGTACTTACAATTCGCTCCACTTCCCGATGAATGAGATGCGGATGCCTTTCCGCCAGCCTCTGGATCAATTCTGATTTCGTCATCAGGGATATCCCTCCGGTGACACGGCTATGATTTTAATTTGGGAGATCGGCCCCCCACAGTACCGATCTCCAGCATCGTTGAGACACAAAGCGTGCCAAAGCAGGCTCACCCCGTCAAGCCATAAGCCTCACAAACGAAACGGAAAACTGCCGTTCGCGATGCTGTTGCGTCGACCGGCGCCGATCGGCCCCAGATCGTTCGGGGCCGTATAATCCACGATCAGTTGGTCCGCTAACCGTCCGATTCAGCCTTCTTGGCGGCGGCTTTCTTGGCCTTCGCGGGCTTGTCGCCATCGTCCGCTGTTTTCGATTTGGCGGCCGGCGCGGACTTCTTCTCCTTGGCGCTACCGCCGCTGGTCTTTGCGGCCTTGGTGGGCTTTTCTTCCTCGTCGGCGGCCTTGTCATCTTCGGCCTTCTTGGCTTTGGCCTTCTTCCCGCCCGCGGTTTCGGCGTCGCCCGCCTCTTTGGATTTCCCGGCTTTGGCCGGTTTGTCCCCTTCCGCCTCGTCATCGGCCGACTTGGCCTTGGCGGGTTTGGCCTTCTTGCTCTTATCCTCAGCCTTTTCCTGTTCCTGCTGCTTGGACTTGATGGCAGCGCCGAGGATATCGCCCAGGGATGCTCCGGAGTCCGAGCTGCCAAACTCCTCCATCGCCTTCTTCTCTTCCTCGACCTCTCTGGCCTTGATCGACAGGCTTATCTTTCGTGCGGCCTTGTCGACCGAGGTGATCTTGGCGTCCACCTTCTCGCCCACAGCGAAGCGGTCCGGCCGCTGCTCGGATCGATCGCGCGACAGATCGGACTTTCGGATGAATCCCGGCACGGCTTCGTTCACCAGAACCTCGATGCCACTGTCCAGGACCTTGGATACCGTGCAAGTGACAACCGCTCCCTTGGTGATCGATTTCATTCCGCCTTCCAGCGGATCCTCGCGAAGCTGTTTGATGCCGAGGCTAATGCGCTCTTTGGCTACGTCGACGTCCAGCACCTTGACCTTGACGATGTCGCCCTTCTTGTAATCGGCAATCGCGTCTTCGCCCGACTTCTCCCAGCTGATATCCGACATGTGCACCATGCCGTCGATATCGCCCGGCAGTCCGACAAACAGACCAAATTCGGTAATGTTCTTGATCTCCCCCTCAAGCTCCGATCCGGCCGTGTGTTCGACCAGGAACGTATCCCACGGGTTGTCAAGACACTGCTTCAGACCGAGACTGATGCGCCGTTTCTGCGGGTCGACGTCGAGGACCATGACCTCGACCTCCTGGCTGGTCGACACAATCTTCCCGGGATGAACGTTCTTCTTGGTCCAGCTCATCTCGGACACGTGCACCAGCCCCTCGATTCCCGGTTCCAGTTCGACGAAGGCGCCGTAATCGGCGATGTTCGTGACCCGCCCGGTATACTTTGTGCCGACCGGATATTTTGTCTCGACACCGTCCCAGGGGTCCGCCTCGAGCTGTTTCATACCGAGGCTGATGCGTTGGGTCTCGGGGTTGAACCGGATCACCTGGACTTCGACCGTCTGGCCGATTTGCAGGACCTCGGACGGATGGTTGATGCGCTGCCATGCGATATCGGTAACGTGCAGCAATCCGTCGACGCCGCCCAGATCGACGAAGGCGCCATAATCCGTGATGTTCTTCACCACGCCCTGCAGCACCTGACCTTCCTTGAGGTTGGCGACCAGCTCATTGCGCGCCTCGGCGCGGCTCTCCTCGAGAACGGCGCGCCGTGAGACAACAATATTGCCTCGGCTGCGATCCATTTTGAGAATCTGGAAAGGCTGCGGCGTGTTCATCAGGGGCGTGACATCGCGCACGGGCCGAATATCCACCTGACTGCCGGGCAGAAATGCGCTGACCCCGGAAAGGTCCACCGTGAATCCACCCTTGACCCGGTGGTAGATCACGCCGGTGACCCGCTCGTTATTCCGGAATGCCACCTCCAGCTGACCCCACGCCTCTTCGCGTCGGGCCTTTTCGCGGGAGAGCATCACTTCGCCGTGCCTGTCCTCCATACGCTCCAGAAACACCTCGACGATATCGCCGGGCTGCAATTCCGGCTTCTGCCCCGGCGCGGCGAACTCCTTTGCGGGCACCCGTCCTTCGGCTTTCAGTCCCACATCGATGACCACGAAGTCGTTGTCCACGCTGACGACGGTGCCGGGTATCACCGATCCTTCGAGTCCCTCATTGGCGACGAGAGATTCTTCCAAAAGAGCTGCAAAGCTCTCCTTTTCCTGGGCGTTTGCCATGTCTACTGCGGTCCTTTCAGTTCAATGTTTCCGGCCAGCTGGTTGTCTCCAGCGGTCTTTGGTCTCGATATTCGCCAACTCGGCCACGGCGCTCAGACCTTGGCGGGCAAGCTGGGGTTTCACCGGTTATCGCTCAGGCGCTCCACCGTTTACAACGGCCTCAATATGTCTGACCGCTGAGGCAAACGCCGCATCGGCATCCATCCTGGTCGTATCCAGTACGATGGCGTCCTGAGCCGGCTTCAGCGGGGCAACGGCGCGCGCACTGTCGCGCGCGTCCCGCTCCCGCAAATCCTGCAAGACGCGCGCATATATACTGGCCTCGCCCCTGTTGAGCAACTCCTTATGCCGCCTTTCTGCGCGCACCGGCATGCTGGCCGTCACGAAGAACTTGATATCCGCGTCCGGGCAGACGACGGTGCCGACATCGCGTCCATCGAGAACCGCACCTGCATTGCCGCCAGGCGGGTGCTGCGCGAAATGTCTCTGAAACGCCAGTAGCGCCTGCCGGACGCCCTCAATCGCAGCGACCTTCGATGCCGCCTGGGCCGCCACGTCGCCGGACAGGGCCGGGTCGTCAAGTGCGTTCGGGTCCAGCGCTCTCGCCGCGGCCTCCGCGGCAGCGGCATCCGCCGGATCGTGGCCTTCGCGGAGAACCGCAAGGCCCACGGCGCGATAGAGTTTGCCGGTATCGAGATGCGCGTAGCCCAAATGCGCGGCGATGCGCCGCGCCAGGGTCCCCTTGCCGGATGCCGCGGGGCCGTCGACCGCGATGATCACGAGCCTACCTCCGTCAAGGGACCGATCCGGGCGCCGAGACGGTTCATTAACGCGATGAAGCCGGGAAAGCTGGTATCGATCGGATCTGCATCGTCGACGACGACCGCGCGATCCGAGGCGAGGCCGAGTACAAGGAAGGCCATTGCCACGCGATGATCGAGGTCCGTCGCGATATTTCCGCCACCCGGGACGTTGCCGGCACAACCGTGCACGGTAAGACTGTCGTCGCCTTCCTCGATACTGACACCGCAAGCCGCAAGCCCGCGTGCCATTGCGCCCAGCCGGTCGCTCTCCTTGACCCGCAGTTCCGCAAGACCGCGCATCTCGGTCTTGCCCTCGGCGACCGCGGCGGCGATCGCGAGGATCGGGTATTCATCGATCATCGATGGTGCGCGCGATGCCGGCACGGTCACGCCGGCCAGCCGGCCCGCGCGTACGAATAGATCGGCAACAGGTTCACCTGCGAAGGTCCGTTCGTTGCGCATCTCGATATCCGCTCCCATTTCGCGCAGGGTGTGGACCAGACCTGTGCGAAGCGGATTGATGCCGACATCTGTCAGGGTGACTTCCGAGCCGGGGACAATCAGCGCAGCGACCATGGGAAACGCAGCCGAACTGATGTCCGCGGGGACCTGGACCGGACGTCCCCGGAGTTCGGGTTGGCCGGCAACGGAGATTTCCCAGGCACCTTCGTCCGCCTCGACCGACTCCACATCGGCACCGAAATGCCGCAGCATGCGTTCGGTGTGATCGCGCGTTGGCTGTTGCTCGATGACCGTTGTCACGCCGGGTGTGTTCAGGCCGGCCAGAAGTACTGCCGATTTTACCTGCGCCGAGGCGACGGGCAGTCGGTATCGCACCGGCACGGGGTCGGCCGTACCAATGATCGCAAGCGGCATCCGGTCAGCGCTGCGCGTGATCAGCTGGGCCCCGAATTGTTCGAGTGGCCCCCGCACGCGGCCCATCGGCCGGCGGTTGAGAGACGCATCCCCCGTCAGGAACGCTGTGAGCGGGTGGCTGGCCAGAATTCCCATCAACAGACGTGCTGCTGTCCCGGAATTTCCCATATCGAGAATGTCCGCGGGCTCCACGAGCCCGCCGAGACCGCGCCCTCGAACACGCCAAACCGAGTCCGTGGACCGCTCCGCTGTTGCGCCGAGCGCGCGAATCGCCGCCGCCGTTCGCAGCACATCCTCGCCCTCCAGCAAACCTTCGATCACGGTCTCTTCGGTCGACAGCGCGCCAATGAGCAATGCTCGGTGCGAGATTGACTTGTCGCCCGGAACGCGCGCGACCCCGGTAAGGGTGTGCGCTGGGCGGGATGCCATCGGTGTCATCAATGCCTCATAAGCACGCTCGCCGGGGGCTGTGCCGGCGCGGCGATGCCTGTAGCACAAACGACTTTGCGCGAACAGGGGCAGGGGCGGGCACATCCGAACCGGCCCGGGGAGGAAAATTTGCTTTTGACAGGCGGCGACGTCCCATGGCAATTGCCAGTGCGACCGACATTGCCGGCCATCAAGAGTACCAAGAGAGAGGAGCGCGATCGTGGCCAAGCCCGAGTGGGGTACGAAGCGAATCTGTCAAAGTTGCAGCGCGCCGTTCTATGATTTGCGGCGCGATCCGATCGTCTGCCCCAAATGCAATGCGACATTCGATCCAGAGGCCGTCCTGAAATCGCGGCGCGCGCGCGGCGTGGAAGAGGAAGTGACGGAAAAACCGAAAAAAGAGGCGGACACATCCGATGTCGACCTCGAGGTCGAGGAGGATGAAGAGGCGGGCGAAGACGAAGATGATGACGTGCTCGAGGACGCGAGTGACCTCGGTGACGACGACATGAGCGATGTGATTGACACCTCCGACGACGAAGAGGACAGCTGACGTCGCGGCCGCCATGCGGGGCACTGCCGGAAATTTTCGCTTGCGCGCCGGGGTCCCGGTCCTATATGCATGCCGACCGCGCCGGGCCGGAATCCGGCGCAAGCGGATGGGGCCGTAGCTCAGTTGGGAGAGCGCTTGAATGGCATTCAAGAGGTCAGGGGTTCGACTCCCCTCGGCTCCACCATATACCGGGCAGGTTCTGCAGGCCCAGGCACCCAAGTAACACTTCATTCCCGCTCTGCATTGTTCGCGCGTCCGGAACGACGTGCGCCGTCCGGATGTCGGTCCGGCAAGCCGGAACCCGATGTCGGGTTCCGTCGTGGCGCGACAGGTGGCGGATATGCCGAGGCGTCTTCGGATGGCTGTCATGAACTATAGGGGCGAGGAGATGCGCAACCTTTCCGTCGATGGCGCCCGGTTGTGGAAAAGCTTGATGGATATGGCCGAAATCGGCGCAACGCCGAAGGGCGGCAGCCGACGGCTCGCGCTCAGCGACAGCGACCGGCAGGGCCGCGATCTCTTCGTGCGCTGGTGTCGGGAGGCCGGATGCTCGATCCGGGTAGACCGGATGGGTAATATATTCGCGCGGCGACCTGGCAAAGATGAGTCCCGGCCGCCGGTCATGATGGGCAGTCATCTCGATACCCAGCCGAGTGGCGGAAAATTCGACGGCGTCTACGGCGTGCTTGCCGGGCTGGAGGTCATTCGCACACTCAACGATCACGGCTATGAGAGCGACTCGCCGGTTGAGCTCGCGGTCTGGACCAACGAGGAAGGCGCCCGTTTCGCACCGTCGATGATAGGCTCGGGCGTCTTCGCCGGGACCTACTCGATCGAAAAGGGTCTCGCATGCGCGGATGTGGACGGCACGACCATCGGTGAGGAATTGCGGCGGATCGGTTATGCCGGCGACGACCCGTGCGGCGGCCGGCCGATCCGGGCGTTCTTTGAAGCCCACATAGAGCAGGGACCGATCCTGGAAGCCGAAGGCAAGACGATCGGCGTCGTCACCGGCGCGCAAGGGCTGCGGTGGTACGATGTCACCGTCGGCGGCATGGACTCGCACGCCGGCACGACGCCGATGGATCGCCGCCGCGATGCGATGGCGGGCGCGGCCCGTATGCTCGTGGCAGCCGAACGGATTGGCAAGACCACCCCCGGCGCGGTCACCACTGTGGGCATGTTGCGGGTTGTACCCAGCTCGCGAAACGTCGTTCCCGGCGAGGTCTTCTTCACGGTCGACGCCAGGCACCCCGATGGAGATACGCTCGCCGCCATGGATGCTGCGCTTCGCGGTAGTTTCGCCGAGATTGCCCAGCAGGCGGACCTGAAGCTGGCGATCGAGACTGTCACCGACACGGCTCCGGTCGTATTCGACGAGGGGTGCGTCGACGCCGTCCGTCAGGCGGCCGAGGGTTCGGGATATCCGTGCCGGGACATCGTTTCAGGCGCGGGGCACGATGCATGCTTCATCAACGAGGTCGCTCCCACGGCGATGATCTTTGTCCCCTGCAAAGACGGCATCAGCCATAACGAGATCGAAAGCGCCGCGCCCGACGACCTGACCGCGGGCTGCAACGTACTGCTCCGGGTTGTCCTGACTGCGGCGGAATGGTGAGATGAAGCGATACCGAAGGCGAGCGAGCAGCGTCGTGCTCACGCTCCTGCTGGCCGCCTGTGCGGATGAGGGACGAGTTGTGTATAGCGGCGAATGGATCTCGCCAGTTTATCGCGATCATCCGTTGGCGGGGCGGCTCTGGATACCGGCAACGGGCCGCTTTGCGACCGACTCCGAAATTTCGGACGCAATCAGTGACGCTGATTTCGTACTCGTCGGCGAAAAGCATGACAACGCTGATCATCATCGGTTCCAGTCGGATATCATCCGCATGATGTTTACTCAGCGACGTCGACCCGCAATCGTCTTCGAGATGCTGACCCCAGACCAGCAACCGAAGCTCGACAGGCATCTCGCTGACCGTCCAAGGGACTCCGCGGGAGTCGGCGAGGCTGTCGGCTGGGAGGCGCAGGGCTGGCCCCGCTGGGAGATTTACAGGCCAATCACGGATGTCGCGCTCGAGCAAGGTGCGCCATTGCGCGCCGGAGGTCTGGACCGCGCCACAACGCGCGCCGTCTCGGCGCAAGGTGTTGACGCATTGGGAGATGAACGTGCGGCCGGCCTGCGGCTGGACGAGCCCATCAGCGAGACGATGCGCGCCGAAATGAGCAGCGCGATACATACGAGCCATTGCGAAATGCTGCCGCAGAAGATGCTCGATCCGATGGTGAACGTCACGTTGGCGAAAGACGCGGCAATGGCAGAGGCGATGCTTGGCGGTCGTGCGCAGAGCGGTCGGGATTCCGCGCTCCTGATTGCCGGAACCGGGCACGTACGGAAAGATTGGGGCGTGCCGTGGCACCTGAGTAGATTGATGCCAGATGCGCGCGTCGTCTCGATCGGTCTTGTCGAGGTGGTGGCCGAGGAATTCGATCCCGCGGCCTATGTTGTCGCGCGTAGCGGGACCGAACTTTTCGATCTTGTGTGGTTCACGCCACGCGTCGACGACATAGACCCCTGTCAAGCCTTTGCCGAGCAGCTGCAACAAATGCGAAGCGGGCACGACGGCAAATCGCAAGGCGCCGAAGATTGAGCAGCCTTCCCTCGCGATCGACCGTAGCGACCACATGACGCAGCGAGCAACCTTGACAGGTGATCCCCAGGACCTATGAATCGGTGTACTGACGTGGCCGGGTATACGGCAGTCTGTCGGGGGACAGGAGGCCACGGGTAAGCGATGCGGACAGCGCCATCCGATGTCCGCACGGTTGACTGTTACTTGAGAACGGACAAACAGAGGACGAGATGAAACACAAAATTATCAAGGTCGTTGGACTTGCCGCCGCACTTGCTGCGCTTTCGGCGCCGGCGCTGGCCGCAGGCGATGCGGATGCGGGGAAAAAGGTATTCAACAAGTGTAAGGCATGCCATGCCCTGGACGAGGGCAAGAACAAGGTTGGACCCAGCCTTTTCGGCGTGCTGGGCAAGCCCGCGGCCTCCGTCAAGGGGTTCAAGTATTCGAAGGCACTCCAGGAGTCGGGTCTGACCTGGGATGATGCGACTCTCGCGAAATACCTGACCAAGCCCAAGGAACTGGTTCCGGGTACGCGGATGGCGTTCTCAGGGCTGAAGAAGTCGGAAGACATCGATAATGTCATCGCCTATATCAAGGCGAATGGCGGCTGATCCCACGTAGTGGATTCGCGCTGGCGGCGATCCGGGGGCCTCGGATCGCCGCTTCTCGTTGAGGGTCTACTTCTTTGGCGGTTCTTCGTGCAGGAGCTCCGACAGGCGGGCCTGTTCCTCGGCTGTCAGTCCTCCCGCCGTCGCGCCGCTGCGCCGGCGCCGCGCCGCGAGCAGCAACGCGCCTCCGGCGATCAGGAGAATGATCAGCGGACCGAACCAGAGGGCGAACGTGGTCCCCCTCAGCGGCGGCGTGAGCAGCACGTAGTCGCCGTATCGGTCGACGACAAACTGGAACACCTCGTCATTGCTGTCTCCGGCGACCAAACGCTGGCGGACGATGATCCGCAGGTCGCGCGCGAGTTCCGCATTGGAATCGTCAATCGACTGGTTTTGGCATACGAGGCAGCGGAGATTCTGGCTGATTTCTCGGGCACGAGCCTCCAGCGCGGGATCGTCGAGGACTTCATCGGGCTGAACGGCCTGCGCGGAGGGAAGGGCGACGAGCAGCAGCACGACTGCGAGGATTGCGCTCGGCCAACGAGACATCAGCTTGATTCCTGTGAAGTTGTCACGGTCGGAAGATAGGCCTATAAACCCCTGTCCGCAAGCTGCGGCCCGCAAATTCTCCGGTTGATCTGTGTCAACGTCGCCCGGTTCTGCGGGGCATAATCTGGTCGGCCTGTAAGGAGACCAAGAAGATGGATTCTACCATACTCCAGCGGTACGACAGGCGGGTGCCGCGCTACACCAGCTATCCGACGGCGCCGCATTTTCATTCGGGGATCGGCGCCGATACATACTCGCGCTGGCTCGCCGCGATCGGTGATCAATCGCCACTGTCGCTCTATTTCCATGTGCCGTTTTGCCACGAGATGTGTTGGTACTGCGGGTGCCATACCAAGATCGTTCGACGCTACGAACCGATTGGCGGCTATGCGGCGACGCTGGCTGATGAGGTCAAACTCATCGGTTCGGCGATAACGGCGCGCCCCCCGGTCACCCACATGCATTGGGGTGGCGGCACGCCGACGATACTCTCGGTCGAAGATTTCACGCGGATCATGAACACGATTCGCGGCTCCTTCTTGGTGGCGCCGGACGCAGAGATCGCGGTCGAGATGGACCCGCGGACTGTCACGCAGGAGATGATCGCGGGATTGGCGAAGGCCGGTATGACCCGCGCCAGTCTTGGCGTCCAGGACTTCACCGAGCGCGTCCAGACCGCGATCAACCGTATTCAGCCATACGAGATGACGGCACGTGTTGTGGGCTGGCTCCGCGATGCCGGGATTTCCGGAGTGAATTTCGATCTGATGTACGGCCTGCCGCACCAAACCGTCGAGGACGTCCGTCGCAGCGCCGACCTCACCGCCGAACTCAAAGCGGACCGCGTTGCGGTGTTCGGCTATGCTCATGTCCCGTGGATGAAAACGCATCAAAGGATGATCCCGGAGGATGCGCTGCCCGACGGCACCGAGCGGTTCGAGCAGGCAGAAGCGGCCGCAATGCGCTTGGTCGAGAATGGTTATCGGCGAATTGGTCTCGATCATTTCGCCCTGCCCGGAGATGCGATGGTCGAGGCGCTGGATGCCGGCCAGTTGCATCGGAACTTCCAGGGATATACGACCGATCAGGCTCAGGCTCTTATCGGATTCGGGGCATCGTCGATCGGCGCCCTGCCGCAGGGTTATGTCCAGAATGCGGTGCCGTTGCGAGCCTGGGCGGATGCCGTGCGTCATGGCCGCCCCGCCGTCGACAAGGGCATTGCCCTTAGCGACGAGGATCGGCTGCGCCGGGCTGTTATCGAGCGGTTGATGTGCGATCTTCGCGTCGACCTTTCCGCTGAATGCCGCCGCTATAACGAGTCAGCCCGGCATTTCGCGGCGGAACTGCAGTCGCTTCAACCGATGGCGGAAGACGGGCTCGTCATTATCGACGATGACCGAATCGAGATCACCGAGGTTGGTCAGCCGCTGATGCGAACCGTCTGCGCGGTGTTCGATACATATCTTGCGAGCGGGGCGGGGCGCCATTCCCGAGCAGTGTGACGGCCGTCTTCCAGGTTGGCTGCCGGTTATTTCGAAAGACGGCCGTCAGTTTGCCACCAAGGCTGGGGGGTATCGCTGCCCGGCGGCGACCTTCCGGACGTTGTACCGTCCGTGTCTCGCAGCCATTTTGTTACGACTGCGGTGAACGCCTGCTGAATGAGTTGTTCAGCGCAGGTTCAGGTTTCCTGTCGGCCGCGCTGATCGGTCTTGTGATATCGAGTCGGCACTCGGGCGCGGGGTAGACAAGATGCGACGGCCGCCCCGCGAAGTGCCACCCGGATCTCCGCGAGACAGCCGCCGCAGACGCCGAGAGGGGGGTCACGGCTGCTCGGCGACAATCTCCCAGCTGCCGTCCGGTTGGCGGCAGGCCGTCCCGTAGGCGTCCTGCAATTCGCCGCCGATCACCACCTGCTGCTGGAATTCCCGGCAATAGCGGCCGGGTTCGGGCTCATAGGTATTGGTCGGCATGACACTGCCGAAATTTCCTGTCCGGGAATTGCTCCAGGTTATCGTGGTGCAGGACGGGGCGGCTTCCATGGCATGACCAAACGATCCCGTGGCATAGGCATAGTCTTGCTGATCCATGGCGCGGCCGATATCGCTGCCGATCAGTGCGCCAAGCACCGTGCCAACGCCAAGCGCGACCAGCTGTCCCTTGCCGTTGCCGACCTGGTAGCCGGCGGCGGCTCCGATTATGCTGCCGAGAATCGCACCGCTCGTTTGATGCGACGTACCGCGGGCGTATGCGCCGCCGCGGTAGACACCGCCATGCGTGATGCCATCCGCACAGTATGTCGTCTGTTCGCCATGATTATGGTATCCGGGTGCCGTGTGGACGTGATAGGGCACGAGGTAGTACACCGGATACGCATAGGGCCGCGGATAGGCATCGGTGTAATAGTAGTGCCGCGAACTCGTGCGGTAATAGTAATGGCGTTGCACGTGATGATACGTCACATGGGTCTCGTGACGGTGGTGCTTGTGTTTGTGCTTGTGGTGATCTTGGCCGTCGTGATGACGTCCGTCATGACCGTGACGGGGATGGTCCCCGTGTCGTGGCCTTTCGCCGCCACGAAATCGAACAGGCGGGGGCGTCTCGGCGTCGTTGCGGCCTTTCCGGTGTGCCCCGACGTGCGGCGCCGGTGGGGCCGGAGGACGGTGGAGGGTTCGGTCCCGCCGGGTCTTGTCTCCGCGACCGGCAGGGCGTGGCGGCCGAATTTGCGATGCCTGCTGCTGCCGACGATCGAATCTCGGCTTTCCGCCAGGATTGTCGATGCGAGGGGGGCGCTGCGGCGGCGCCGCGTTCCGCGCGTTATAACCCCGCTCGTTCTGCTGTTCGCGATGAGCGGAAGCCCCCGGCTGCACCGGCCGGGGCGGGTTCGCCGCGTGGATTTGCGCGGGGCCCCGATCACGCAGCTGTTTGCGCATCTTGCGTCGTTCCGAGTCGGGCTGTCCGACCGTGCTGCGCTGCTGCAGCCAGACCTTGTCCTTGGAACTGGCGTTGGCCGGCGCCCAGGAAAGGCCGGATGCCAGTACCAGGGTGGCCGCGCATGCGACGAGCTTGAGCCTTGGCGTCAGGGTCGTGAACAGCATGGTTCCCTCCATCCAAGATGACCAAATCGTTCGATACTGCAGAGGGTCTCATATGAGCCGTGAACTGAAACTGAATGCCCCATTCATCCTTGGTTCAGGTTCAAGGGCTTACCTGTGGATGATGCGAATGCTCCTGGTTCTGATTGCCTCAGCTTGGATCGGCGGTCTTCCAGTGGACACGCCCGCGCACGCACAGACGAACCAGATAGCTCAGCGCGACGCCGCGGATTCCGACGAGGTCAAGCCATTGTCCGACGTCCTCCAGACGGTCAAGGCGAGAGTCCCCGGCCAGGTCCTTGATGTGCAGCTCGACAAGACCGGGAATCCCCGAACCTATCGGGTTCGTGTTCGCAGCGACCAGGGCAATGTCGTGCTTGTCGTCGTCGACGCGGAAACAGGGCGGATTCTCTCGACACAGGGGAATCGCTGATGCGTTTGCTGGTGGCTGAGGACGACCCCGACCTGGCAGGTCAGCTGGCCGAGGCACTGCGGGATGCGGGCTATGCCGTGGATCTGACCCAAGATGGAGAGGAGGCCGAGTTTCTTGGCGAGACGGAGCCCTATGATGCGGTTGTATTGGATCTCGGCCTGCCGAAACTGGACGGTATGACGGTCCTCGAGCGGTGGCGCGAAAATGGGCGGACAATGCCTGTTCTGATCCTGACAGCGCGCGACCGATGGAGCGACAAGGTGGCCGGAATTGACGCCGGCGCCGACGACTATCTCGCGAAGCCGTTTCGCGTCGAGGAATTGCTGGCGCGCCTTCGCGCGCTGATTCGTCGCTCCGGCGGACTTGCCTCGCCCATGATCGATGTCGGGGCCATCCGAATCGATACGCGCAGCAGTCGCGTGACGTTGCACGGGAAGGCGGTGAAGCTAACCGGGCAGGAGTACCGATTGCTGGCGTTCATGGCGCACAATATCGGAAAGGTGCTGTCCCGGACAGAGCTGACCGAGCACCTCTATGATCAGGATTTTGACCTGGATTCCAATACGATCGAAGTCTTCATTGGGCGACTGCGCCGAAAATTGGGCGCTCGGACGATCGAAACCGTACGCGGCCTGGGATACCGGATGGCACAGCCCGATGATGCTGAGTGACGATCTCCACGCCGGTCCTCCGAGTTTGTGCGGGTGAGCCGGCATCCCCGGTCGCTTGCCGCGCGGCTCGTTATCGCGGCGGTTCTATGGGTCGCCGCGGCGCTCGCCATTGGCGGCCTGCTGATTTCCACTCTGTTCCGGGATTCCGTCGAGCGAAACTTCGATACCCGACTTACCGTGCATGTCGATTCGCTGATTGCCGTCAGCCGATATGACGATTCCGGCCGCTTGGTGCTGTCTCGTACCCTTCCCGAACCGCGGTTCGATCTGCCTTACTCGGGTTGGTACTGGCAGATTGCCGACAGCCGCGGCGTCGTGCTTGTCCGCTCTCGCTCGCTCTGGGACCAGACCTTGGACATCACGGCTCCACAAGAGCAGGGCAGCATGCGAAGCGAAGAAATTCGAGGTCCCGAAGGCGCCATGCTGAGGGCGCGGTTCGTCGATGTCACGCTACCGGAGATGCCGCCATCCGCCCCGCCGCTCCGGTTCGCGGTAGCGGCCGATCGCAGTGCGCTGAGCGACGAATTGCGACCGTTCAATCTTGCCCTCCTCTGGTCCCTTGGGGCGCTGGGCCTGGGCATCGCGGTCGCCGTCGCGATCCAGGTCCGGTTCGGGTTGCAGCCGCTAAGACGAGTCCGGATCGCCCTCGCCGATATTCGGGACGGACGGACGCAACGCCTCGAGGGCGATTGGCCGTCGGAGGTCGAGCCCTTCGTTCGCGAGCTCGATTCTCTGCTCGCCCATAATGCGGCCGTGCTTGAGCGGGCGCGCACTCATGTCGGAAACCTCGCGCACGCCCTCAAGACGCCGCTTGCCGTGCTCTCGACCGAGGCGACCCGAAAGCAGGGTCCGCGGGTCGAGGCAATCGAGCGACAGGTGGACACCATGCGCCGCTGGATCGACCACTATCTGGCGCGCGCAAGAGCGGCCGCGACGGGCGCCGTCCTTGGCGCGCGAACGCCGGTGGTGCAGGTCATCCGAGACTTGAGGCGGACGTTGATGCGGATCTATGCGGACCGGCCGGTTGAAATCTCCATTGAGGAAGACGGGGAGCCGGTTTCGTTCCGCGGCGAGCAGCAGGACCTGGAGGAGATGATCGGAAACCTGCTGGACAATGCCTGCAAATACGCGGCGAACCAGGTGAAGGTAGTCACGGCACGCCGTGGCGGCCAATTGGCGATCACGATTGACGACGACGGGGCGGGACTCACCGCCGCGCAGCACGGCGTGGCGATCGGACGGGGTCGGCGCCTTGACGAGACGGCGCCGGGAAGCGGACTTGGCCTTGCCATCGTATCGGACATTGCCGGGCTGTACGGCGGGGAGCTGCGGCTCGACGAGTCGCCGCTCGGCGGACTGCGTGCTGTCTTGACGCTTCCCTCGGCAACGGGTCCAGCGGATCGCGCGGATTCCGTGAATATCCGGGGTGCGGACGGCGGGGAAACCGATCGCGGCACATCTTGAATCGAGGGTGAATCAACCCCACATGCAGCACGATCGCGGGGCGCATGCGCCTGCGATTGTTTGAGCGCCGTTACGGGCTCCGCAACACAGCTGCCCGCTCACCACGGGATCCAGAGGAGGTGGCTGGACGATGACCAGATTGTCCTTGTTCAACAACCCGCTTTTGTTGGGGTTCGATCATTTTGAACGCGTCCTGGATCGGGTCTCCAAGATGCCGGCCGAGGGTTATCCGCCCTATAACATCGAGCAGACCGGGGAAGACCGGTTGCGCATCACGCTGGCGGTGGCCGGTTTTACCGAAAACGATCTGTCGATTCAGATCGAAGGCAACCAGCTGGTGATCCGCGGCAAGCAGCAAGAGGACGATGATCCGGAACGGGTCTTCATTCATCGAGGCATAGCGACCCGTCAATTCCAGCGTAGCTTCGTGTTGGCGGACGGAATCGATGTCGAGGGCGCCGCATTGGACAACGGTCTTCTGTCTGTCGATCTCGTTCGACCGCTGGATGAGGCCCGGGTCCGAACGGTTGAGATTAGATCTCGAAACAAGAACAGAAAGACCCTGGAAGCGAAGGGCGAATAACGCCTGATATGCCCGGGTAAGAGGATAGAGATGCTTGAATCAGCAACACACAAAGCCGTTTCGCAACGGGATCTGGCGGTTCTGGGGATTGGCGAGATCGCCTATCTGCGCACGGTCTCGATCCAGGGCGAGGAAATCGTTGCGGTCATGGGCGCCGACGGTCGCCAGGTCGGCTTGGCGCCGGATCGTGAACGGGCTGTCATTGCCGCATCGCAGCATGATTTGTTGGTGGTGCCTTTGCACTGACGCCGGGCGACCATCCGGCGCGGCGGGCGCAAGTCAGGCGGCGTGGCTCGCCGCCGGCTCGGTCAATAGGGAGTAAAGCGCTTCCGGTTCGTCCGAGCCTCGAAGTTTTTCGCACATCGTACGGTCCCGAAGCAGCCGCGATACGCGGGCCAATGCCTTAAGGTGATCCGCGCCCGCCCCTTCCGGAGCCAGCAACAGGAAAATCAAATCAACGGGCTGATCGTCGACGGCGTCGAAATCGATCGGTTTCTCCAGTCTGGCGAACAGGCCGTACAGCCGGTTCAGACCGGAGAGCTTGCCGTGCGGGATCGCAATCCCGTTTCCAACTCCGGTCGTGCCCAGACGCTCGCGCTCCAGCAAGACGTCGAAAACTGTTCGCTCATGTATACCGGTGATCTGGGCGGCGCGCTTTGCGAGTTCCTGTAACGCCTGTTTTTTCGATGTTGCGGGGAGTTTGGCGACAACGCTCTCGGTATCGAGAAGTTCCGCAATTTCCATTACCGCTACTCCCATTCTTTGCACCGGATAATATACTCGCGCTGGCGTCGCGGACCATCGCGCCATCTCAGCCGGCCTCCTCGCCGTCACTTCGATTGCCACGCGGGTCGACCCAGCCGATATGTCCGTCACCTCTATGATATACCATATTCAGTCCCCCATGGGCACGGTTCCTGAACATCAAGGCCGGCAGATTTGCCAGATCCATGCGCATCACGGCCTCACCGACGGACAAGCTTTCGATCGCGGTTTCCATCTCGGCAATCACCACCGGTTCGTCCCGTTCATCGGCACCGGAATCTATGTCGATCGCTTCGCCGGCCAGAACATACTGCTGTGCCGGAGATGCCTCGACCTCTTCCGGACGCTCGCGGTGATGGTCACGCAGGCGGCGTTTGTAGCGGCGCAAGCGTTTCCCGAGATGGTCGCCAGCCTCTTCAAACGCGCTGTATGCGTCCCCGGTCGCGCCATGGCTCTGGATAATGATTCGCTTGCCGACATGTACCGTGATGTCGACCCGAAACGTTGAACCCTGCCGCGACAGTACGACCTGCGCATCCTGTGCATTGTCGAAATATTTCGCGACGACGGCGGGCAAGTTCTCTTCGACGTGGCGACGCCACGCATCACCGACGTCAAGTTGCTTGCCTTTGACGGAAAGTTGCATGCGATAGCTAATCTTGCTGTCCAGAGGTCGCCGGTTCGCCTGACGTCTACCACCGAGTCCGCGGCGACGGCCGCGCACCATAGTGGCGCTGACAGGACGAGTCAACCGTTACCGTCCCGCGGACCGGAAAGTGCTGCAACGTTTTGTGAATCAAAGCTTTTGTCCCTTGACGGCGAAGACCTTGTTGGGCCGGCGGCCGCCGCCAACGTGCCTTTCCCATTGCATCGAGCCTTGGGAGCTGGTGGCGCTGCAGACAGCGGCCGATTCGCTCGCATGGTTGAGGCGCCAGTGAAATCTGCTCTATCTCCGGCCGGACTTGATGCGCCGCCGCTTGACGGAGGAGGGAATGTTGATCGCCTCGCGGTATTTGGCGACGGTCCGGCGTGCAATGTCGACGCCCTCCTCGCGCAAGCGATCCGCGATATCATCGTCCGAAAGGATGGCGTTCGGTGATTCGGCGTCGCACAACTCCTTGATCCTGTGCCGAACTGCCTCGGCCGAATGGGTTGCGCCGCCGTCCGCG
Organism: Rhodospirillales bacterium; assembly: GCA_020356105.1. Lineage (GTDB taxonomy): Bacteria > Pseudomonadota > Alphaproteobacteria > UBA8366 > JADFVY01. The sequence continues at coordinate 3,816,355 of CP070634.1, forward strand.
CTGGAGAGAGCGGCGCTGAAGAAATACTTGAGCTCGAATACGCCGCGCGGCGTCGCCATGAACTTGTTGCTGGTCACCCGGCTCACGGTGCTTTCATGCATATCGATGACCTCGGCGATATCGCGCAGCACCAGGGGTCTCATATGCGCAACACCGTATTCGAAGAACCCGTCCTGTTGTCGGACGATTTCGGCCGCGACCTTCAAGATCGTCGTCGCCCGCTGGTGCAACGCCTTGACCAGCCAGCTCGCCGAGTTCAGCCGCTCGCTGAGATACTCCTTGGCCTCCTTGTCCCGCACGCCGCGTACGATATCCGCATAGTAATGCCGATTGACCAGCACGCGGGGCAGGGTGTCGGAGTTAAGCTCGACGCGCCAGCCACCGTCGGACTGGGCCCGCATCAGAACATCCGGGATCACCGGCTGGGCGATCTCGTGCTCATACAAGGTGCCTGGCTTCGGTTGCAGCGATCTGATCTCGGCCAGCATATCGGCGAAATCCTCTTCGTCGACCCCACACGCCCGCCGCAGCCCCGCGAGATCGTACTTCTCGAACATGTGGAGGTTGTCGAGCAGACACTGCATGGCCGGGTCGAGCCGGTCCCTTTCGCGAAGCTGGATGGCGAAGCATTCCTTCAAGTCGCGGGCGAATATGCCGGGCGGATCAAAACGCTGCATGCGGGCGAGCACGTCTTCAACGCGGTCAAACGGACAGCCGAGCTGCTCCGCAACGTCTCCCAAATCGCCGCTCAGACGGCCGGCCTCATCGAGCATCGCGATGAGGTGTATACCGATCAGCCGGTCGCCAGGGTCGGTGATGTCGACGCTCAACTGCTCAAGCAAGTGATCCCGCAAGGTCAACTCGGAGCTGAGTGTCGCTTCGATCCCGTTCTCGGAATCCGTGAAATCGGCTGATCCGCCCGATCCGACGCGCGCGGCGTCGAACCGCAAGGAGCTGTCCTCGAGATCCGCCGTCCCCTCCCCGTCCCACAGGTTTTCATAACTGGTATCGAGCGGGGCGTCGCTGTCCGACGGAATCGACTCCGCGGTCGCGAGATCGAGACTGTCCTGAGGCGGCGCGGGATCCTGCGAGCCGTCGATCGCCTCCTCGTCGGCGCCGTTCGAAAGGCCGGTCCCGTCCTCGGGCGCGGCAGTCTCCTCGTCGTCCCGCTCAAGCAACGGATTCTGCTCCAGCTCCGCCTCGACATATTGCGCCAACTCGAAATTCGACATCTGCAGCAGCTTGATTGCCTGCTGCAGCTGCGGCGTCATGACGAGTGACGTCGTCTGCTTGAGGTCGAGCCGGGGGGTGAGTGCCATTGTGCGTCAACCGGAACCGCAGACCCGCACGGGCCTACAGGCTGAATCGGTCTCCCAGATACACACGGCGAACTTCGCTATGCGCGACGATTTCCTCGGGCACCCCCTCCATCAACACGGCGCCGTCGTGGATGATGTAGGCGCGGTCGACAAGGTCGAGCGTTTCCCGCACGTTGTGATCCGTAATGAGGACGCCAATGCCGCGGTCTTTCAAGTGGCTGACGAGTTCGCGGATTTCACCGACCGCAATGGGGTCGATACCGGCCAGGGGCTCGTCAAGCAGGATGAAATTGGGCTTCGATGCGAGCGCCCTGGCAATCTCCACCCGACGCCGTTCGCCGCCCGACAGGGCGATCGCCGGGGTTCGACGCAGATGTGTGATCGAAAACTCGGCGAGCAGAACCTCCAGAACGGCCTCCCGGTGGGTGCTGTCCGGCTCGACGGTTTCGAGAATCGCCCCCAAATTATCCTCGACAGACAGGCCGCGAAAAATGGACGCTTCCTGCGGCAGATAACCGATTCCAAGCCGGGCGCGGCGGTACATCGGGAGTTGCGTGATCAAATCGCCGTCGAGCGCTATGTCACCGTAGTCCGGCGAGATCAGGCCGGTTATGATGTAAAAAGTCGTCGTCTTCCCCGCCCCGTTTGGACCGAGCAAGCCGACCGCTTCGCCGCGTCGGACGCCTAGGCTGACATCACGGATCACCGGCCGCTTCTTGAACGTCTTGCCAATGTTCCGGACCTCGAGCCCAACATTCTCCACAACGATCTGCGGCTGCGTGCCATCTTCTGTCGACACGGCAGGCGTCGCGGGCTGAATGTCTGAATTTCTCGTTTCTTCGTTCACTCGGTGTCTCCCGGGTCAATGTCGGATGTGGCCGCGGATGGCCGTTCCAAAATCCGTCAATTGACTTTCTGCTGGATCAGGCCGCCCACGCTGCCGCCACCGCCGACGAGGCGGCTTACCCCGGTGTTCAGGTTGATTTCGGCGCACTGTCCGCGGAGCACGCTGTCGCCGCGGCGGATTTCCACATCGCCGCAGAGCGTCGCCAGACCCGATGCGGCATCGTAGACCGCTTCTTCGCCCTTGGCGGTATCTTCCGACGTGGTGATGACAACCGCGCCAATCGCCTCGACACGGTGCAGCTTTCCCTTGCCCTCTCCCCCCGGCTCGACGAATGCGCTGAGAACATTGGCGACGATGCGCCGATCGCCCGAACGGGCGACGGCATCGCCACGCGCAACCGCGAGGTTCTTATGTTCCCAATACTCCAGATTCTGTGCGGCCGTGACCGTCAGGTCGGTGGCCTCGAGCCGGGGTTTGCCGCCGGACAACACGAAAACGCCCTGGTCGAGGTCATAGGCCGCATTGTCCCCGTAACCCGTTGTTCCGTCGGAAGCGATCCGCACATTGCCCGACGCATCGACCCGGTAGACCTCCTGTTGGCCCTCGGCCTTGCTGTCCCGGTAATAGGCGCTGACGGTTTCCGCCTGCAGTTTTGTCACGCCGCGAGTCAAGACAACGCTGCCCTCCGCGATCAATGCCTTGTCTTGCTGCCGCCATTCGAGGCCTTGCTCCGCCGTGATTTCGACAGGCTCGTGACTGTCCTGTGCGACGGCACCTGCCGGCGGGAATGCGAGCACCGCGACCAGCATCCCCATCAATTTCCCGCAATTGCCCATGCTGCTCATTCTCCCAGGCTGGGTGCGGAATACAGGACGGCCCGCACCGGGCCCGTGAACAGAAACACCGTCGTGTTATCGCGGATCCGAAATCCTTGTGACTCAAGCTGTCCAAACGGGGCCTGTGCGCGGAGCGGATCGTGGCCAGCACCGGTTCCTGTCTCGAGGTTGAACGTCACGCTGCCGGTTCCGATTTCGAGGCCACTGTCATGAAAGAGCGAAACGGGGTCGTCCAATTCGATGATCCGCTTCGCCCTGTGAAACCGGCCCTTGGGAGCCGACAGGGCCACCCAGGCGCCGGATTTAAGCTCGATATCTGCCTGCGGGGCGGTCAACACGACAAGGTCGGACTCGGTGCTCGTCTGGCTGGCGTCCTCGAACGTTACGGTATAGGGCTTCTCGTGCGCGCTGGTGCCGGTCAATCGGGCATTCTTGACGCGCAAGCTCTCGACGTCCTCCAGCTGAATGTCTTCGGTCGTGCCGATCGGGACCATCCCGTCGCGGTTCGCAAAGCGCGGCCAAATTGCCAGTACGGCCATTAGCCCGACAGCCAAGCAAAGCAGAAAGATCTTGGTAACCCCAACGAACCGCCCATAGTAGCGGTGCGGGCGGCGCTGACGAGTGGCGGCGAAATAATCGGCCAGAGGACTGTGCGCCGGAGACGGGCTTGCCGTTTCCTGCGCTGCGTGTTGTTTCGCTGCAAGTTCAGGCGAGTCCGGCGCGAAGGCAGTCATGAATATGAATAATCCCAACGGGGCGCCCATCATCGACCACGAAAAGGCCGGTGATGGAGTGCCGGTTCATCAGGGCAAGCGCTTCGGCGGCGAGAGCCTGTGGGCGAATCGTCTTCGGATCCACGGTCATGACGTCGCCAGCCGTCCTGTTGAGCAGACCGTTCTCCATGTGCCGACGCAGATCCCCGTCCGTCACCACTCCGGCGAGTCTTCCTTCATCGTCGATAACGCCGATACACCCGAAGCTCTTGGCCGTCATATAGGGAATGGCTTCGGCCATCGCCATGTCGGTGCCGCAGACCGGCACGCTGTCCCCCTCATGCATCAGATCGGACACGCGCAACAGGCTCTGCCCAAGCCGCCCTCCCGGATGCAGCACATGGAAATCGTCGGATGAGAATCCCTTCCTTTCCAGAAGCGCCACGGCCAGCGCGTCTCCCAGGGCCAGCGAAACCGTTGTGGATGTCGTCGGCGCGAGTCCCATCGGGCAGGCTTCCGGCGTGGCCGGCAGCAGGAGCGTAACATCGGCCATCTCATCGAGCGTACTGTGGGCCCGTCCGGTGATTGCGATGAGCGGGATACCGAAGCGCCGCGTATATTCGAGAAGATCCCGAAGCTCGCTGGTTTCGCCGGAGTTCGACAGCGCCAGAACAACGTCGGCCGGGACGATCATCCCCAAATCGCCATGGCTCGCCTCGCCCGGATGAACGAATTGAGCCGGCGTGCCCGTGGAGGCGAACGTGGCAGCGATCTTGCGTGCGACGTGCCCGCTCTTCCCCATGCCGGTGACGATGACCCGGCCTTTGGCGGCAATCAGGAGATCAAGAGCGTCAACGAAACGGTCCCCCAGAGCGGCGTCCAGCGCCTCGATGCCTTCCGCCTCGAGCTTGAGCACCCGGCGCGCCGAATGCAGCCCGGAATCCGTCCGCCCGACCGGCGCGGACGCAGTTCGCGTCGCGGCGCCAGTATCTCCATTGGCCGTCATATCCCGCAAATTACCCTAGATTTCGACTCGGTTCGAATTCGTAGCCGCCACCATGCGGTGGTCGAGAATCAGGATAATACGGCAAGAGGAACGTCTTGTTAAGCGAATATGCAAAAATTGTGCCGAAATTAACCTTTGATCAACCGGTATCTGCCGCGCCCGCCACGCATAGGCTCCTGATCCAACTAGTTAGTATCCTGACAAATATGAATAATTGGATAATCCACCGGCAAGAAAATGGGGTCGGCGGGGACGCGAGCCGATGGATGCGTTAACCAACTACGCCACAACCCCAGATAGATTCCGCCTCAGCTGTGAGCGAAAATATCCTGATCGGCCCATCCCGCGAGATCGAGTTGGGCGCGGACGGGCAGAAAATCAAACGCAGCCTGGGCCGCCGCCGTCCGGTCCTCGCGTGCCAGCATGGCATCGAGCTGCTCCTGCAGCCGGTGCAGGTACAGCACATCCGCGGCGGCGTATTCCAGCTGCGCCTTGCTGAGCTTTTTTGCACCCCAGTCCGAGCTTTGCTGTTGTTTCGAGATATCGGTATTGAGCAGCTCCTTGCAGAGGTCCTTCAAGCCGTGGCGGTCAGTATAGGTGCGGGCCAGCTTCGAGGCGATCTTGGTGCAGTACACGGGCCGGCAATCGATCCCCAGATGGTGCCGCAGCATTGCCAGGTCGAACCGGGCGAAATGGAAGAGTTTCAGGACCTTGGGCGACTCGAGCAGGGCTCTCAGGTTCGGGGCCTCGCTGTGCCCTCTCGGGATCTGGACGAGATGGCAGACCCCGTTACCGGATGAGAGCTGCACGAGGCAAAGACGGTCGCGGTGGGGATTTAGCCCCATCGTCTCGGTATCTACGGCAACGCGGTCTCCCAGTTCGATCTCGTCCGGGAGGTCGCCAAGGTAAAGCTTGATATCCAAGAGTCGCCCCGTTTCAAACAAAAGAACCGCCGAAGCGGTTGTGGTGCCCAGGAGAAGACTCGAACTTCCACGGCCTTGCGGCCACAGGTACCTGAAACCTGCGCGTCTACCAATTCCGCCACCTGGGCTTCGGGTCGGGCGGAATCTCGTGAAAGCGGGGCGTTTTGTCAACGGCTTTTGCCAGCGCGTCGAGAATTAGTGCCGTCCGAGATCTCGAAATGTCCCCACCGGCTGCGGATTTCGGCTGGTGCAGACGAGGTCGCCGGGTGTAGTTTGGCCGCAATTGAACGAGAGCAATCGAAACTGCGCCTCCGCGGAGAAAACAATGAAAGGCAAACTCGTCACGGTGTTCGGCGGCTCCGGATTTATTGGCCGTCACCTGGTGCAGCGTCTTGCGACGGCTGGCGCGCGGGTTCGCGTTGCGGTCCGGCATCCCCGCGAAGCCGCGCATTTGCAGCCGCTCGGTGACGTCGGGCAGATCACTGCGGTCCAGGCGGCGGTGACTCACGAGCCTTCGGTTCGGGCCGCGGTCGCGGATGCCGATGCGGTGGTCAATCTGGTCGGCATTCTCTACGAAAAGGGGCGGGCGACATTCGATGCGGTGCATCGGGGAGGCGCGGCGACCGTTGCGGGCGCGGCGCGCGACGCCGGGGCTTCGGCGTTGGCGCATATGTCGGCGCTGGGTGCGGATGCCCAGTCGCATTCGGACTACGCGGCCAGCAAGGCGGCCGGCGAGGCGGCGGTGCGCGAGGCGTTCCCCGATGCGGTCATCTTCCGTCCCAGCGTCGTCTTCGGGCCGCAGGACGGGTTTTTCAATCTGTTTGCGTCGCTTGCGCGGTTTACGCCGGTCCTGCCGGTGTTCGGCTGCCCTTCCCCGAAATTCCGGGACGGCAAACTCGAGATCTACGGCGATGGCGGGGTCAAGTTTCAGCCGGTCTATGTCGGCGACGTCGCGGACGCCATCATGCAGGGTCTGCGAGACCGGTCCTGCAACGGCAAGACATACGAGCTGGGTGGACCCGCGGTATACAGCTTCAAGCAGATCATGGATATGATTTTGCGCCAGACGGGTCGCAGGCGTCTGTTGCTCCCGCTACCCTATATTGTTGCTTCGTTGGAGGCGGGAATTCTGCAGCTGTTCCCAAATCCCCTACTGACGACCGACCAGGTCGAACTGTTGAAAACGGACAACATCGTCTCCGGTGAATTGCCCGGCCTGGCCGAGCTCGGTATCGAGGCCACTGGCGCCGAAGTCATAATACCAGCCTATCTTGATCGCTACCGTTCCGGTGGACGGTTTGGCCGCTTCCGAAGGGCCTAGCTGGAAACGCGCGCCGTCCCGGTGAAAAGGATTCCAATTCGCGATCGCGCCTTTGCGACAATACCGACAAGACCCGTGTCGCGACGATCGAGGCTCGGCGTTCCCACCGACTGTTCGGTTTCGTCCGCCTGTACAGAGCAGCCACCTCCCGCGTCCAGCGAGGGATGTGGGCAGGCGCGCGCGACCTGTCGGACCTAGGGTGCCTGCGGGCCGGCAGTTGTGGCGGCCTCGGAACTACCTGCCTCGGCCGTCTTGAGGGATCGTTGCGAATTTCCGGCCCGTTCGATCACCGCGGGCAAGCGGTTCGACCTAGATGGCCTTACGGGCAGGGCCCACGCGCTTGCCCGATCAGATGTATACCCAGTAAAGCAGCGCTCCGCCGAGCGCCAACCGGTAGAGCACGAAGGGCGCAAAGCCGGATCGTTGTAGCCAGCGCATCATTGCCGCGATCGACAGGATGCCGGCGATGAATGCGAGACCGGCGGCCAGACCCGCGTCGTAGCCAAGCTGCACGTCTCCGCTCTGCCACAAATCATGGCCGGCCAACAGGCCGGCGCCGGCGATCGTCGGCATCGACAACAGCAGCGAGAAGCGAGCGGTCTCGACGCGCTCCATGCCGAGAAACCGGCCGGCCGTCATCGTGATGCCCGAACGGCTGGTGCCCGGAATCAAGGACAAGATCTGGGTCAGGCCGATCACGGCGGCGCCGGCATAGCCGATATGCTCGATGCGCCTCACCGTCATGCCGACCCGGTCGGCCACCCACAGCAGTATTGCAAAAGCGACCGTGGCCCAGGCAATGATCTCGACGTTGCGAAAGAGCGGGATAAACGTGTCGCGGCCGGCATAGCCGACCACGACGATCGGGATCGTCGCGAACAACAGCATCGCTGCAAGACGCGCGTCCGGTCCGCCGCGGAAGGTGAGCAGGCGCACACATCCTTTGACCAGGCGAACGAGGTCGCGCCAGAAATAGACCGCCACCGCCAGCAACGTTCCGACATGGACGGCAATATCGATGGTGATCCCCTGGTCCGGCCACCCCATCACCTCCGACGTGACGACGAGATGGCCCGACGAACTTATGGGGAGAAACTCGGTCAGCCCCTGGACGACCGCCAAAACCAGAATTTGAAGCAGGGTCACGGTTTCCGGCTCCGCGCGAATGCCTTTGTTGTCCCGTTCGTCGGATCGCTTATGCCACAGAGGCCAGATGCTATCCACTCCGCCGCGCCCGAGAAAAAGGTCCGATTCGGAACATTTTTGGATGCCACCCGGTTTCTGATCGCGGAATTCCCTTGCGATCTCGACGGGGAACGGGCAATATATGTCAGTAACAATGACCTTTTATGCGATTTCCCTCGCCTGAGCGGGCGCTATGAGCTATAGGTGACATTCCCGCGGGGGACGGGCTCTGCGTCTCAAAGTAGAACAAGAGGGCGGCGATGTGTCGATTCGGCGCACGCTCCTTTGATAACCGATCCGGAACAGCAGATGGCAAAACGCGACAAGTCGGGAAAACAAGGCACGGTTGCAGCGCCGGGCAGCGTGTACAGCGGCATGCTGCAATTCGTGGAAACCGGGCCCAGGATGCCGGAAAAACGGTCCGCTGACGTGCGCAGCAGGGATTTCGAAGAGATTTATCGCGAATTCGACCCTGACCGCGCGACCGAGCAGGCATCGCGCTGCTCGCAATGCGGCGTTCCGTTCTGCCAGGTGCATTGCCCGCTGAGCAACAATATCCCGGACTGGTTGATGTTGACGGCGGCCGGTCGCCTCGAGGAGGCCTATGCTCTCTCCTCGGCAACCAACAATATGCCCGAGATCTGTGGCCGGATCTGTCCGCAGGATCGGTTGTGCGAGGGTAACTGCGTGATCGAGCAGTCGGGGCATGGTGCGGTCACCATCGGCTCTGTCGAGAAATACATCACCGACATGGCATGGGAGCTAGGCTGGGTAAAGCCGGTCAAGCCGGCCCGCGAACTCGACCTGTCGGTCGGTATTATCGGCGCCGGCCCGGCGGGGATGGCTGCAGCCGAAGAGCTCCGGCGCATGGGATATCGGATCCACGTCTATGACCGCTACGATCGGGTCGGGGGGCTGCTGGTTTACGGAATCCCGAATTTCAAGCTCGAAAAACAGGTTGTCGAGCGGCGCAGCAAATTGCTGCATGACAGCGGCGTCAATTTTCACATGGAATTCGAAGTCGGCCGTGATGCCACGCTGGCGGAGCTGAAACAGCGTCACGATGCCGTACTGATCGCAACGGGCGTCTATCGGGCCCGGGAGATCCACGCGCCGGGGTCGGGGCTTTCCGGCATCGTCCCGGCGCTCGAGTATCTGACCGCGAGCAATCGCAAGGGGTTGGGCGACAGCGTGCCGGAGTTCGAATCCGGCCGCCTCGATGCGAAAGGCCGGAACGTCGTGGTCATCGGCGGCGGAGACACCGCGATGGATTGCGTGCGCACGGCGATGCGACAGGGCGCCAAATCGGTCAAATGCCTGTACCGCAGAGATCGTGACAACATGCCGGGATCGCAACGCGAGGTTCAGCACGCCGAGGAGGAAGGAATCGAATTCATCTGGCTGACCCAGCCTGTCGCCTTCCTGGGGGAGGAGTCGGTCCGTGCCGTTCGCGCCGAGAGCATGCGGCTCGGTGCTCCGGACGCATCGGGGCGACAAACGCCGGAGGTGATCGACGGCTCGGCCCACAATATCGATGCGGATCTGGTCATCACGGCGCTTGGATTCGATCCGGAGGACCTGCCGACATTGTTCGGCGAGAAGAACCTGCCCGTCACCCGTTGGGGCACGGTGAAAATCAACCATCGCACGCTAATGACCGCGATGGACGGTGTCTTCGCAGCGGGCGATATCGTACGCGGCGCCAGCCTCGTGGTGTGGGCGGTGCGTGACGGGCGCGATGCGGCGGAAGGAATAGATGCCTGGCTGCGGTCGCGGCGGGACGATGCGCTGGCGCTCGCGTCGTGAGCATATGGCAGAAAGTGAACGAATGTCGGACTTTTGTGAGACCTGGGTCAAGAACGCGGCGCGCCTGACGGCGGCGCACGCCTATCATCCCGCGCAGGAGCACGACGCATGCGGCGTCGGCCTGGTCGCCTCGATCGACGGGCGGCCCCGGCGCGAGGTCGTGCTGGCCGGCATCAAGGCGCTGAAGGCGGTCTGGCACCGCGGTGCCGTCGACGCCGACGGCAAGACCGGCGATGGAGCCGGCATCCATGTTCAGATCCCGCAGGATTTCTTCAAGGAGCACGTCCGCCGCACCGGCCACGAGCCGGGCAAGGGGCGGATTGCGGTCGGCATGGTCTTCCTGCCGCGCACCGATCTCGCCGCGCAGGAGCGCTGCCGATCGATCGTCGAGTCCGAGATCCTGAGAGTCGGCCACACGATCTATGGCTGGCGACAGGTACCGGTGAATGTCGAGGTGATCGGCGAGAAGGCCAACGCGACGCGGCCAGAGATCGAGCAGATCATGATCTCGAACGAGCGCCATGTGAATGACGAGCAGTTCGAGACCGATCTCTACACGATCCGCCGTCGCATCGAGAAGGCGGTTCTGCTGGAGAACATCGCCGATTTCTACATCTGCTCGCTGAGCACCCGCTCGTTGATCT
>CP070634.1:3827054-3849296 GCA_020356105.1 Rhodospirillales bacterium
CCTTGCGCTGGTCGTTCATCACGTCGTCGAATTTCAGCAGCTGCTTGCGGATCTCGAAGTTGCGCGCCTCGACCTTCTGCTGCGCCTTCTCGAGCGCCTTGTTGATCCAGCGATGGACGATCGCCTCGCCCTCCTCCAGCCCGAGCCGCTGCAGCATGCTGTCCATGCGCTCCGACCCGAAGATGCGCATCAGATCGTCCTCGAGGCTGACGAAGAACTTCGAGGCGCCGGGATCGCCCTGGCGGCCGGAGCGGCCACGCAGCTGGTTGTCGATGCGCCGCGATTCGTGCCGCTCGGTGCCGAGCACGAACAGCCCGCCGGCGTCCAGCACGACCTTCTTCTTGGCGGCGATGTCGGCCTTGATCGCTTCCGTCTTCTTTTCGCGCTTCGCCTCGTCCTCGATGCCCTCGAGCTCCTTCCACAGGCGCATCTCGAGATTGCCGCCGAGCTGGATATCGGTGCCGCGCCCGGCCATGTTGGTGGCGATTGTCACCGCGCCGGGCACGCCGGCCTCGGCGATGATGAAGGCCTCCTTCTCGTGGTGCCGGGCGTTGAGGACGTTGTGCTTGATCTTCCTCTTCTTCAGCAGCGCCGCATATTCCTCGGATTTCTCGATGCTGACCGTGCCGACCAAGACCGGCTGTTTGCGCTTGTGGCACTCGACGATCTGCTCGATGATCGCGTTGTGCTTCTCGCGGCCGGTCCGGTAGACCTCGTCGTCCATGTCGGCGCGGACCATCGGCTTGTTGGTCGGGATCTCGACAACGTCCAGCGCGTAGATCTCCATGAACTCGCCCGCCTCGGTCATGGCCGTGCCGGTCATGCCGGCGAGCTTCGGGTAGAGGCGGAAATAGTTCTGGAAGGTGATCGAGGCGAGCGTCTGGTTCTCGTTCTGGATGGTGACGCGTTCCTTGGCCTCGAGGGCCTGGTGCAGCCCGTCGGAATAACGTCGTCCCTCCATCATGCGGCCGGTGAACTCGTCGATGATGACGACCTTGTCGTCCTTGACGATGTAGTCGGTATCGCGCGCGAACATCTTGTGGGCGCGCAGCGCCTGGTTCGAGTGGTGCACCAGGCTGATGTTCTGCAGATCGTAGAGCCCGCCCTCGGAGAGCAGGCCGGCGCCCTGCAGCAGCTCCTCGATATGGGCCTGGCCGTCTTCGGTCAGCGATACCGTCTTCTGCTTCTCGTCCTTCTCGTAATCGGCCTCGACCAGCTTCGGGATCAGCGAGTCGACGCGGCGATACAGCTCCGACGAACCCTCGGCCTGGCCCGAGATGATCAGCGGCGTGCGCGCCTCGTCGATCAGGATCGAGTCGACCTCGTCGACGATCGCGTAATTGAACTCGCGCTGCACCATGTCCTCGAGCCGGAACTTCATGTTGTCGCGCAGATAGTCGAAGCCGAGCTCGTTGTTGGTGCCGTAGGTCACGTCGCAGGCATAGGCCTCGCGCCGCTCATCATCGCTCAGATCATGGACGATGCAGCCGACCGACAGGCCGAGGAACTCGTATACCTGGCCCATCCAGGTCGAGTCGCGCTTGGCCAGGTAGTCGTTGACCGTGACCACATGGACCCCGGTGCCCGGCAGCGCGTTGAGATAGACCGCAAGGGTCGCGACCAGGGTCTTGCCCTCACCGGTCTTCATCTCGGCGATCGTGCCGTCATGCAGGATGATGCCGCCGAGCAATTGGACGTCGTAATGCCGCTGTCCGAGGGTTCGCTTGGCGGCCTCGCGCACGGTGGCGAAGGCGTCGACGAGAAGATCGTCCAGCGACTCGCCGTCATGATGGCGCTGGCGCAGCCATCCGGTGCGGGCGCGCAGCTCGTCGTTCGACAGGGCCTCGAGCTCGGGTTCCAGCGCGTTGATCGCATCGACCGTCTTCCGGTGGCCGGCCAGGAGCCGGTCGTTGGCCGATCCGAATACGCGTGTGAGAAGTCCGCCGATCATGCAAGGAACCTCGAAACGTCAAGAATCGCGGAACCGGGGGCCAAGAGGCACCGCGCCGCGCATGTCACATAAGCGGCCGCGCCCCTCCTGTCAACGAGGGCCGCGGCGAGAAGCCCGACCCAGGATTTTCGGGCCTCGCCGGGTTGGCGGCGCATTGCCGCGCTTGTCGAGAGACCATATTTCATGCTTTAAGCGCGCTCAGCCATGGGCGGCTTGCCCAAGACCGAACAAGGGGAATCTCTTTATGCTTTATCTTAAGACGACCGCCGGGGCCTTCGCGGGGGCCGGTATCATCGCGGCGGCACATCTCTTCGCTCTGGTGGCGGCAACGTCGCCGGCCGTTGCGCAGACCACGGCCGAGACGCCGCCCGAGCAGGTCGTTGTCGCCAAGGTCGACGGCCAGTCGATCTATCTCAGCGACCTGATCACGGCCTACAGCCAGCTGCCGGCGCAGGCGCAGCAGATGGGGATGGAGGCGGTCTACCCGTTTCTGCTCGACCGCGTGATCGACGAGCGGCTGCTGGCGGTTGCCGCCGAAAAGGCGATCGCGCCGGACGATCCGGAAGTCACGGAGCAACTCGAGCAGATGCGCGAGCGCATCTCCATCCAGGTCTATTTCACCCGCACGCTCGAGGAGAAGGTCACCGAAGAGCGCATTCGCGAGGGCTATGACCAGTATCTGAAGGACAATCCGCCGGCCGAGGAAGTGCACGCCCGGCACATCCTGCTGGAGACCGAGGAGAAAGCCCGCGAGGTCCTGACGGAAATCCAGGGCGGCAAGGACTTCGCGGAGGCCGCCAAGGAGCATTCGACCGGGCCGAGCGGCCCGAACGGTGGCGATCTCGGCTATTTCGCCGCCGATGCGATGGTCAAGCCGTTCGCGGACGCCGCTTTCGCCATGCAGGCGGGCGATATCTCGTCCGACCCGGTGCAGACCCAGTTCGGCTGGCACCTGATTAAGGTCGAGGATCGACGCGAGACGCCGCAGCCGGGCTTCGAGGAGATGCGTGACCAGATCTCCCAGGAGCTGGCGCAAACGGTCGCGACCGAGCTTCTCGACGGTCTGCGCGGCGCGGCGACGATCGAGAAATTCGATATGGCCGGCAACCCGGCACCGGAGGGAGAGCCGGCGCAGCAGTAGCCCAGGCATGACCGGCGTCTCGCCCTTCGCGCCGCAGCGCTTCCCGGCATTGCCGCCGGTTGCGGGGCTGCGCGTCGCGGGGGCGGCGACGGGGCTGAAGAAGAACACCGAGGCGTACGACCTGCTGCTGGCGGCATTGGCGCCGGGCACCACGGTGGCCGGCGTCCTTACCCGCTCCCGCTGTCCTTCCGCACCGGTCGATTGGTGTCGCAAGATTCTGCCGCGCGGCCGGGCCCGGGGCCTGGTCGTGAACTCCGGAAATGCCAACGCCTTTACCGGCGTCGCCGGAGACCGGACGGTGGCGCTGACCGCGGAGGCGGCGGCGCGGCTGCTCGACGCCCGGCCGCAGGAGATCTTCATTGCCTCGACCGGCGTGATCGGCAACGTCCTGTCGGAGCATGCGATCCCGCAGCGCCTGCCGGCGCTCGCCGACGGTCTCGCCGATCAGGCCTGGGTCGACGCGGCGCGGGCGATCATGACCACCGACACCTTCCCGAAGGGTGCCGCGCGCCGGGCCCGGATCGGCGACGCCGAGGTTACGATCGCCGGCATCGCCAAGGGATCCGGGATGATCGCCCCCGACATGGCGACCATGCTGTCATTCGTCTTCACCGATGCAAAGGTCCCGGCGGCGGTGCTGCAGGCGGCGCTCAGGCGCGGCGCCGACCGCTCGTTCAACAGCATCACCGTCGACAGCGACACCTCGACCAGCGACACCCTGCTGCTGTTCGCGACCGGTCAAGCAAGGCATGCGAAGATCACGCACGCCGCCGATCCGCTGCTGCGCGATTTCCGCCGCGCCCTCGAGGAGACGCTGATCGACCTCGCAACCCAGGTGGTCAAGGACGGCGAAGGCGCCTCGAAGTTCATCACGATCGACGTAACCGGCGCCGCCTCGGCCCGCGCGGCCCGGCGGATCGGCCTGTCGATCGCCAACTCGCCGCTGGTCAAGACCGCGATCGCGGGTGAGGATGCCAATTGGGGCCGCATCGTGATGGCGGTCGGCAAGGCCGGCGAGGAGGCCGACCGCGACCGCCTGTCGATCGCCATGGGCGGCGTGCAGATCACCCGCAACGGCCAGCCCGTGCCGGACTACGACGAGGCGCCGGTGGCGCGCCATCTGAAGGGACGGAATGTCGACATCGCCGTCGATATCGGCATTGGCCGCGGCCGCGCCCGGGTGTGGACCTGCGACCTCACGCATGACTACATCGCGATCAATGCCGACTACCGTAGCTAGGGCATTGTCCGTCAGGTTCGCTAGAGCCCGCTCCGACACCCGGCCACCCAACGGCATCGTACACGGTGGGTCTCCGGGTCGGGGAGCGGGCCGGTCCCGCGTCCACGTAAGTGGACAATGTACCGGGATCGACCGGTGACCGGCGGCGATCCGGCGGCGCCGGCGGCCGGCGGTGCGATGGCCGCGCTGCCGCTGGAGACCGCGCGGCTGCTTCTACGGCCATACCGCGAAGCGGACACGCCCTATATCGTCGAGCTGCTGAACGACCCTGTCATGGCGGATTTCCTGATGGTCACCCCGCAGCCCTTCGTTGCGTTCGACGCGCGTCAGCTGGTCAAAGCGGCATGGCGGCGGCTGACCACCGGTCGCGGTTTCGACCTCATGATCGTATCGAAGGATGGCGAGCGGCCGCTCGGCGGCGTCGGCGTCGGGCTGCATGACGAGGGCGCGCGGGCCGAGCTCGGCTTCTGGATCGGCCGCGGCGATTGGGGGCAAGGCTATGCCACCGAAGCGGCATCACGGATGATCGAGTTCGCGCGCGACTCGCTCGGCGTCGCCCGGATCACCGCGACGGCGGCCGCGGGCAATGCTGCCTCGCGCCGCGTGCTCGACAAGCTTGGCTTCGTCGAGACGGGGCGCGGCGAACGCAAGGTTGCGTCGACCGGCGAGATGCGGCCGGTCCTCCTGCTCGAGTTAGCGGGAACCCGCGATCGATGAGCGCACCGGCGAAACCGATCCTGCTGGTCGCCGCGGTGGCGCTTGTCGACATCGACGGGCGGGTGCTGGTCACCCGCCGGCCCGAGGGCAAGCACATGGCCGGGCTGTGGGAGTTTCCCGGCGGCAAGATCCATGACGGCGAGACGCCGGAAGGGGCTCTGATCCGCGAGATGCGCGAGGAGCTGGCGATCGACACCGCCGAGAGCTGCCTTGCGCCGCTGACCTTCGCGAGCCACGCCTATGACGAGTTCCACCTGCT
This sequence comes from Rhodospirillales bacterium, assembly GCA_020356105.1. GTDB lineage: Bacteria > Pseudomonadota > Alphaproteobacteria > UBA8366 > JADFVY01. The sequence continues at coordinate 3,832,363 of CP070634.1, forward strand.
GATGCCGCTCTATGTCTGCCGGCGCTGGAAAGGCACGGTCACGCCGCTGGAGGGCCAGGAGCTCAAATGGGTCCGCCCCAACGCCCTGCGCGACTACGAGATGCCGCCCGCCGACGCCCCGCTGGTCGCGATTCTCAGGGACTGGCTGTAGGCCAGACGGACGTTTCGCGTCCCGTCCCGTAATGCAGGTAGACCAGCGCCAGCGCGGCGGCCATCGCGAGCTCGCGAAAGATGTCGATGGCGGCGCCGGTTGCCGCGGAGAGTAGACCGGGCGATGCCCCCGCCGGAACGGACACCATGCCGTTGAGCAGGAAGAACGGGAACCAGATCAGGAACACGATCCCGGCGATGCGCCAGCCCGCGCCCGCGGTCGTGCGCCAGGACCTGCCATAGCTGTCGTCGCCCTGCCCGGCGGCGGCCGGCAAGGCCAGCGCAGCCCGACCGTAGAGATAGAAGCCGGGCATCAGCGCCGCGAGGAACAGCAGCGAGCCGAGACCCGTCAGTTGCGGGTCCGGTGCGCCCCCGCCTTCCATCGCCATGACCCCGGCCACCGCCGAGGGGATCTGGAAGACCAGGAGCATCAACTCCAGCCCGAGCGTGCGGAGCATGAAGGAGACATACCACCACTGGGCCGGCCGCCCGGCGAGCTCGGGCCATTTCGCGGAGAGGATCGTCCGGTACCACGGAACCAGCAGCAGGGCGGCCGGGACCGGAAACAGCACGACGGTCAGCAGTCCCCAGCCGATCAGCTGAAATCCTTCCGGCGCGACGATATCGCCCAGTCGATGCAGCGCCATCAGCAGGAGGAACGGCAGTACGGCGCTGCGCAGCGCGCGGCCCGACTGCTCGATGAGAAGCCGCCAGGCCTGAAGCACGATGCCCCAGCGCGGCAGGTCCGGCACTGATGTCATCGGCCGCCGATCCCGTCACGCACCGGCGCGGCGCGCCTTGCGCTGCAGCGGCAGCCCGGCCCCGCCGAGCGCGGCGTAGGCCAGCGACAGGGCGCCACCGGCGACCAGCACGTAGAGCGTAACGAGAAGGCCGTGCAGGGCGGCCCGCGCGAGCCCGGGCAAATTGTCCGGCAGCACGGCCAGGGCGAAGAGCACCGGCAGCACCGATAGATAGACCACCAGGAACAACCGGATGCTGCTGCCGCCGCCGAGTCGCCAGACGCGATTGGCGCTGTCGAGCAGCGAGATCGGATGGCCGCCGGCTTCGGCGATCGCAACGAGGATCAGGGCGGCGCGGGTCAGCACCAGCCCACCGGGAAAGACGAGGACCGCGACGCCGGCCACCGGCAGCAGGATATCGCGGGCCATCGCGCCGCGCCAGGACAGGGCCGTCAGGTTCGCGACCAGTTCGGGCAACAGCAACGGGATGAACAGAAAGCAGACCAGCGGGAAGTGCAGCATGGCCAGAACCTCCGCCCGGCCGAGCCGCAGCGCCGAGGCGCCGCGCCGGCGCTTGGCGTTCGGCAGGGCGCTGCGCTGCCAGGCCACCAGCGCCAGCACCAGCATCGCAAAATTTCCGATCGCGGCCACCATCACCCAAAAGGCGGTGCCGGGATTCGGCTCGCCCGCGCCGGCCGCAGCGAAGCCGGCCGCCGCCCCGAACAGGGCGAGGGCGGGAATCCATCCGGTCCGCACCGCATAGCCGGGGCGACCAAGGATAAGGCGCCAGGCCCTTGCGACGGTGCCCACTACCGGCAGTTTCGGCGACGGGGTGGTTGTCATGCGTCGGCTCCTGCGGCCTCCCCCGGGCGGTCCCGCGCCGGCGCGCGGTCGAGCCCCAACGAGAACAGCGAGAGTACCGTGCCCGTCGCCAGAATGAACAGCAGAAATCCGATGCTGGCAAGAATTACAATCGGATGGAATGGCCACGAGCCCGCCGTTGCCCGCGCTGCCTCAGTCAGACCCATCACGGCCAGCTGGATCGGCGCCATCACCAAGAGCGAGGCCGCGACCATGCGCGCGCCGTTGCCGCTGCTCACCGACCAGGCATGGCCGAACCCGGCCCGCTTGCCTGTCGCGGTGGCGGGCAGCACGAGCGACATCCGGATCGTAAAATAGATAGCGACAACGACGGCGACCGGCATGCCGAGCCAGCCGACCAGCGTCAGCAATTCGTCCTGCCCGCCAAGCGCCATGCCGGCCCCGCCCCCGGTAAACATCATGACCGCCTGCACGGCGACCATGCCGATGAAGAACGCGAGGATGATCCCCAGATCGACCAGCATCATGAGGATCAGAAAGACCAGGCTGATTAGCATCCATGCGCCGAGATAGCGCAGTTCGCGCAACCCGATGCGCACCGGAATCCGCTGCCCGGCGGCGCCCTGACCCAGCATCACCAGCCGGTGCCAGACAACGAGGGTGATCGCGGCGACGGCCGACTGGATCAGAAGATTGGCGACCGCCTTGCCCATCATCGGGACGACGCGGCGCATCTCGGCATGCGGCCCGGCCGGCTCGGGGACCGGCTCGAAGGTCCCGAACACGTGGTTCAGGACGATTAGGGCCAGCAGCGGCAGCCAGCCGATGCGCACAAGATCGCGCGGGTGCCGCGCAAGGAACCGGTAGCTCGCGGCGGCGGTGCGCCACACCGGCAGCCGCACCGCGCCCGCCCCGCTGTCGCCAGGAATCTCGCTCATCGCCGGGATACTTCCCCCTCCCCGTTAATTAAGACTGAACACCGCCCGCATCGCGGGGCACAGCATCAGGTGACGGTGCTAGTCCTCCTCGTCCCGATCGCCGGCTTCCGCCCGGAGGATGTCCGCGAGACGCGCGGTGGCGCTGCCCGGCCGCGCCGGCTTCTGCTGCGACGGGTCGGGCGCCCAGCCGGTCAGCCAGACGATCTGAAAGGTCGCGGGAATGCGGCCGTCAGCACCCTCATGGTGCTGCCGGTAGGTTTCGGCGGCACGCAGGATGACGTCGCGCCGCGTGAAATGGCGCGGCATGCCGCGCATCGCCGCGGTCTCTCCCATGCCGCGCAGATCGGCCATCAACCGGAACGGGTTCTCGTACCGCACGGTAATGGTGTCAGAATCGGCCACCGGTAGCGCGAAACCGGCCCGCTGCAGCAGCGCCCCGGCATCCCGCAAGTCGACAAAGGGCGCGATGCGCGGGCTGACGCCGCCGGCGATCTCCAGTTCCGCCGCGGTCAATGCCGCGCGCAGCTCGCCCAGCGTGCCGCCGCCGGGCAGCGCCGTCAGGAACAGGCCGTCGGGTTTCAGCAACCGGCGAATCTGCACCAGCGCGCCCGGCAGGTCGTTGACCCAGTGCAGCGAGAGGATGCTGACGATGAGGTCGAAGATGCCGTCGCGGAACGGGAGCGCGTCGGCCTCCGCGGCAACGGCCAGGCCGCCGGCGCGCCGCGCCATGGCCGGTGCCGGATCGCACTGGATCAGGGTCTCGATGCCGCCGCGCCCGCCCACAAGCGCCGCGAATTCGCCGCAGTGGCAACCGAGGTCGAGCGCCAGGGGAAAGCTGCGGTTGATGTCGAGCAGGCGGTCGGCCAGCCGTTCGGCCACCTCGCGGAACAGGAAATCGTGATCCGCCAGGCCCGGCGCGGCGCGCTCGCGGTGGGCGCGGACAAGGCGCGAATCGAAGACAGTCGCAAGGGGTTCGGGCTGGTTCATCACATCCCGAATATGGCGGATGACACCGTCGGGGCAAGGGCTATCCGACGCGTGCAGTCGCCGAGGGCTTGCGCTAAGCTTGCCCGCTGAATGCATCAGGGAGGCGCCCGACATGGCTGCCAGCGTCGGTGGGCAACCGCCGTGGCGCGCGCGTGCCGCGCAGTTGCTCCGGCCGGCGCGCCGCCTGGTCGACTCGGTACTGCCGCCGCGCTGCATCCATTGCCGCGCCCTGGTGCACGGCGAGACCGCCCTGTGCGCCGCGTGCTGGCCGCTGTTCGATTTCCTCGCGCCACCATTGTGCCGCTGCTGCGGCTTTCCGTTCGAATACGACCCGGGGTTTTCCGATGCCCTGTGCGGCGCCTGCAATGCCCGCAAGCCTGTGTTCGAGCGGGCCCGCGCGGTGCTGGTCTACGGCGAGCCAAGCCGCCGGCTGGTGCTCGACTTCAAGCACGGCGACCGGACTTGGCCGGTCCCGGCCTTCGGCCGCTGGCTGGCGCGGGCCGGCGCGGAACTGGTCGCGGCCGCCGATCTCGCCGCGCCGGTGCCGCTGCATCGCAGCCGCCTTTATGCGCGGCGGTACAACCAGGCCGCCATGCTGGCGCTGGCGCTGGGCAGCGAAACCGGCCTTGCCGTGCAGCCGGACCTGCTGACCCGTCGTCGACCGACGCCATCCCAGGGGCGCCTGTCGCTGGCCGCGCGGCGGCGCAACGTGCGCGGCGCCTTCGCCCTGCGGCCGGACAATGCGGCGCGGATCGCGGCGCGCCGCATCCTCCTGATCGACGACGTGCTGACGACCGGCGCGACGGCCGAGGAATGCGCCCGCACACTGCTGCGCGCGGGGGCCGGTGCGGTCGATGTCCTGACCCTCGCACGCGTGGTCCGCCCGCGGACGGAATCGTCATAAGCACTTGGCGACAACCGAAATGCGCCCTATTTATGAGCCGCACCGCTGAGCCAAGGAGCGAGCCGGCAAAGATGGCCAAGGTCGAGATCTATACCAGCCCCTGGTGCGGCTACTGCCACAGCGCCAAGCGATTGCTGGACAAGAAGGGCGTCGAATACGTCGAATACGATGTCACCATGGATCGGGCGAAGAAGCGCGAGATGCTGGCGCGCTCGAACGGCGGCCGCACGGTGCCGCAGATCTTCATCGACGACCGCCCAATCGGCGGCTGCGACCAGCTGTTCGAACTCGATCTCGACGACGAACTGGATCCACTTCTGGGGATAGAGGAATGATCGACACCGTCCGGGCTGCTTGCGTGCAGATGACCTCCGGCATCGAAATCGCGGGCAATATCGAAGCCTCAACGGCGCTGATCCGCGAAGCCCATGCAGACGGCGCCCAGATCGTCGGCCTGCCCGAAGTCGCCAATCTGTGCCAGCAGCGCCGCCGCGCCTCGCTGGAGGCCGCCCGAACCGAGGCGGAAGAGCCGGCCCTGGCCGCCTGGCGGGCCCTGGCCGACGAACTCGGCATCTGGCTGCTGGCGGGATCCATGGTCGTCAAGATCGCAGAGAACAGGCTGGTCAATCGCGGTTACCTGATCGGCCCGGACGGCGCGATCGTGGCGACCTACGACAAGCTGCACATGTTCGACGTCGACCTGCCCAACGGCGAGAGTTATCGCGAATCCGACCTGTTCGAGCCCGGTGACCGCGCCGTGCTAGCCGAGACGCCCTGGGGCGGGCTCGGCATGACGATCTGCTACGATATTCGGTTTCCGCAGCTGTACCGGACGCTGGCCAAGGCGGGCGCACGGATGATCTGGGCGCCGGCCGCCTTCACCCGCACTTCAGGCAAGGCGCACTGGCATGTCCTGCAGCGGGCCCGCGCCATCGAGACGGGCTCGTGGATCCTGTCGCCGGCCCAGTGCGGCGACCATGAGGACGGCCGCAGCACCTATGGCCACGCGGTGATCGTCTCGCCCTGGGGCGAAGTCGTCGCGGATGCCGGCGAGACGCCGGGCTATATCATCGCCGACATCGATCTCGCCAGATCGGCCGCGGCCCGCCAGGCGATCCCCAGCCTGCGGCACGACCGCGAGTTCATCCCGCCGACCGGGACCGCCGGCCGCGCGGCTGCCGAATAGTCGAAGTGAAAGGGCGCTGCCCCGTAAGGCAGCGCCCTCTCCCCTAGTAGCGGCGAGCAGTTTCCGGCCTCAGGTAAGGCCTTTCCTGCCCATCTCCAGGAATTTCTCACGGCGTCGGGCGCGCAGCGCGCCACCCTCGACGCCGCGCAATTCGCCAAGCGCCTCTTCGATCGCATCGCCAAGTGCCTCGATCATGTCGTCGGGCTTGCTGTGCGCGCCGCCAAACGGCTCGCGCACGACCTTGTCGACGATGCCGAGCTTCAGGAGGTCCTGGGCGGTCACCTTCATCGCATCGGCGGCGGACCGCGCCGTCGTCTCGTCGCTTTCGCGCCACAGGATCGAGGCGCAGCCTTCCGGCGAGATCACCGAATAGATCGCATGCTCGAGCATCAGGACGGTGTTCGCCGTGGCCAGTGCGATCGCCCCACCGGAGCCGCCTTCGCCGATGATGGCGCTGACCATAGGCACGCGCAGTTTCAGGCAGGACTCGATCGATCGTGCGATCGCCTCGGCCTGGCCGCGCTCCTCGGCACCAACGCCGGGATAAGCGCCCGGCGTGTCGACCAGTGTGACCACGGGCAGTTGGAAATGATCGGCCAATTCCATCAGGCGGATCGCCTTGCGGTAGCCTTCCGGCCGGGCCATTCCGAAATTGTGCTTCACGCGCGAGGCCGTATCGTTGCCCTTCTCGTGCCCGATGAACATGCACGAATAGCCGCGAAATCGTCCGATGCCGCCGATGATCGCGGAATCCTCGGCATAGGCGCGATCGCCCGCAAGCGGCTGGAAATTTGTCACGAGTGCGCCGACATAATCGCCGAAATGCGGGCGCTCCGGGTGCCGCGCGACCTGGACCTTCTGCCACGAATCCAGCTTCTGGTACAGCTGGCGATGGATGCGATCCTTCTTGGTCGTGAGCTTAGAGATTTCCTCGACGATGTTCAGTTCGTCGACATCCGCCAGATGGCGAAGTTCCTCGATCTTGCCCTCAAGCTCGGCGATCGGTTGCTCGAATTCGAGAAACGTTTTCATGCCTCATCCACTGGATGCGATAGCGCGCCCGTCACGGGAATCTTTCGGTCATTTTTATTAATATTATCCTAAAATCGGGATCGAATGGGGCAAAATCGAACCCCGACCCGGACGATGGAACCGATTGCTCAGTCCCCGGAAAGCTGCTCCGCCAGGCGAACCATGTGCTGCGCCTGCCGGATCGAGGCGATATCGACCAGGCGACCGTCCAGCGACACCGCCCCCTGCCCTTCCTTCTGGGCCTTCTCCATGGCCTCGAGGATGCGGCGCGCCTTGGCGATCTCCGCCTCGGACGGGCTGTAGACCTCGTTGGCCAGGGCGATCTGGCTGGGATGGATCGCCCACTTGCCCTCGCAGCCGAGAGCCGCGGCGCGCCTGGCCTGCGCGCGGAACCCGTCCGGATCGGAATAGTCCCCGAACGGCCCGTCGACGGGCCGCAGACCGTGTGCCCGCGCCGCCACCACCATTCGCGACAGCGGATAATGCCACATGTCGCCCCAGTGGTAGTCGCGCGCGGCGCCGTCCTCCGCGGCGTCCGTCAGCACGCCGTAATCGGGATGCGGGCCGCCGATCCCGGTGGTCCGGGCGCCGGTCGAGGCGGCATAGTCGGCAACCCCGAAATGCAGCGATTCGTTGCGCGGGCTGGCGGCGGCGATCTCGTCGATGTTCTTCATCCCCAGTGCCGTCTCGATGATCATCTCGAAGCCGATGCGCTTCTTGCGCCCCTTCGCCGCTTCGATCTGCGTGACCAGCATGTCGAGCGCATAGATATCGGCGGCAGTGCCGGCCTTGGGAATCATGATCAGGTCGAGCCGGTCGCCGGTCGCTTCCAGCACGTCGACGATGTCCCGGTACATGTAATGCGTGTCGAGCCCGTTGATACGCAGCGACAGCGTCTTGGCGCCCCAGTCGACCTCCTCGATCGCCGCGATGATGTTCTTGCGGGCGGCCGCCTTCTCGTCGGGCGCAACCGAATCCTCGAGGTCCAGGAAAATCACGTCGGCCGCCGATTTCGCGGCCTTCGCGAACAGTTCGGGCCGGCTGCCCGGCACCGCCAGCTCGCTGCGGTTCATCCGCGCCGGCACCTGCTCGACGATCGTGAAGCTCATGGCGTTCCCTTACTGGTGGGTCGAATCGGAGCCCGCCCGAAAGCGTGGCGGAGCATTAGTCAGAGCGGCGGTGGATGTCAACGTTGGGCGGCATGTGAAGCGATCCAATCTCATAAATCGCCTGCACGGTGCGGAGATCCCTCTCGGCTCATCGTCCGAAAGCGGTCATCGAGTCAGCCTGGAGGTCGAGTCGGGTATTAGCCAGATTCAGACGTACCAGTGTCGTGGGCTAATCTGGTATTCCGTCGCCTCCTCGTCTCCTTGTCTCGATCCGGCGTGGAGGGCCGGCGCCCCATGGCCGTGTTGATACGTTATTCCAAGACAAGATAAGCAACCGCACTCGGATACCCGTGTCCAGCCGCCTCCCCAGACCACCTCGCAGCCTTACGGCAGACCCTGCAATCCTGATGCCGACTCACTTCCGGAAATTGCGTGACGCGCCGCAAGTATAGCGATCTGCGTCTTGCCCTGTCTGCGTTCCAAGGTGCCGACCGCGATCGTTGCGTGATCCCTCCTGCTCAACCGTTTGTCTGATCCATCCGATTATGCTTCACTGCCGGGGCACGAGTTGAAATCATGGACGATCAGTGGAGCCGCGATGCGCGATCGCGCTCCAAAGAACTCACGGGGAGGACTTTCGATGAGAAGGTTCAGTACAACTTCGGCCTTGGCCGCAGCGATCATAATGGCCTCGACGTCGGTCATGGCCGCGACGGAGATTCAGTGGTGGCATGCGTTCACCGGCCGCCTCGGCGACCTTCTGGCTGAGCAGGTCACTCAGTTCAACGCCAGCCAGAACGACTACGTCGTGGTGGCGACGCACAAGGGCAATTACTCGGAGACGCTCAACGCCGGGATCGCTGCCTTCCGGGCCGGCGAGCAGCCGCACCTGCTGATGGTCTTCGAGGTCGGCACGGCCACGATGATGGCGGCCAAAGGGGCTATCAAGCCGGTCTACGAAGTCATGGCCGAGGCCGGCGCGAAATTCGACCCCGACGCGTATCTCGGCCCGGTCAAGGGATACTACACCACGACCGACGGCCGCATGCTCTCGCTTCCCTACAATTCGTCCACGCCGGTTCTCTATGTCAACCGGGACGCCTTCAGCGGCGCCGGGCTCGACCCGGATATGGATCTCTCAACGTGGCAGAAGGTGGGTGCGGCGCTCGACGCGCTGAAGGCAGCGGGGCATTCTTGCCCGCTGACCACGGCCTGGCAGAGCTGGGTACACCTTGAGAATTTGTCGGCCTATCATAACGTTCCATTCGCGACGAAGGAGAACGGTTTCGCCGGGCTCAATACCGAGCTCGCATTCAACGGGCCGGTGCAGGTCAGGCACATCCAGGCGATGGGCGACTGGGCCAGGGACGGCAAATTCATCTACGCCGGCCGCCGCAACGAGGGCGGCGCAAACTTCCGCGCCGGCGAATGCGCATTGTTCACGGAATCCTCGGCCGGCTATGCCGGCGTCAAGGCCGAGGCGAAATTCGCGTTCCAGATTCGCCCGCTGCCCTACTGGGAAGGGGTCGATGGCGCGCCGCAGAACACGATCATCGGAGGCGCCTCGCTGTGGACGCTGTCGGGCCATGACGCAGAGGAATACAAGGGCGTGGCCGCGTTCCTGAACTTCCTGTCGTCGACGGACGTGCAGGCCAAGTGGCATCAGAACACCGGCTACTTGCCGATCACCCTTGCGGCCGCCGCCCAGACCAAGGCGCAGGGTTTCTATCAGGCCAATCCGGGCACCGAGATCGCCGGCATGCAGATGACTGGCAAGCCGCCGACGGGCAATTCCAAGGGGCTGCGGCTCGGCTCCTTCGACCAGATCCGCGCGATCATCGACGAGGAGCTCGAGGCCGTTTGGTCGGGGGACAAGACGGCGCAGGTGGCGCTCGACAGCGCCGTGCAGCGCGGCAACGCTTTGCTGCGCCGTTTCGAGCAGGCGAACCGCTGACCTGAAGACCGCCCGGGGGCACATCGCCCCCGGGCGCCGCACCGCATGGAAAAACGCGTCACGTTCAAGGGCTGGCTGCTGCCGCTGCTGCTGGTCGCGCCGCAGTTGGCCGTTACCGCAGTCTTCTTTTTCTACCCCGCCGGCCAAGCCGTCTGGCAGTCGCTGTTCATTCCCGACCCGTTCGGGCTGAGGTCGCAGTTCGTCGGGCTGGGGAATTTCGAATTCCTGCTGGGCGACTCCTACTACCGGGCGAGCTTTGTCACGACGGCGGTTTTTTCGAGCCTCGTCACCCTCGTCTCGATGGGCGCGGCGCTCTGCCTTGCGGTGCTGGCCGACCGGCTGATCAAGGGAGCCAGCACGTACCGCACCTTGCTGATCTGGCCGTATGCCGTCGCCCCCGCTGTGGCGGGCGTGCTGTGGCTGTTCATGTTCAACACGCGGGTCGGTGTCATCTCCTGGTATCTGGGCCTGCTGGGCTACGACTGGAACCACGTGCTAAACGAGGGCGAGGCGATGGGTCTGGTCGTGGTGGCCTCGGCCTGGGGGCGGGTCAGTTACAATTTCCTGTTCTTCCTCGCCGGGCTGCAGTCGATCCCGCGCTCGGTCATCGAGGCGGCGGCGATCGACGGCGCACGGTTCTGGACCCGCTTTCGCACCATCGTCTTTCCGCTGCTCTCGCCGACCACCTTCTTCCTGCTCGTCGTCAATATCGTCTATGCCTTCTTCGAGACCTTCGGCGTCATCCACACGATCACCTCGGGCGGCCCGCAGCAGGCGACGACCATCCTCGTATACAAGGTCTTCGCGGACGGCTTCGTGGGGCAGGACCTGGGATCGTCGGCGGCGCAGTCCGTCATCCTGCTGATCGTCGTCGGCACGCTGACGATAATCCAGTTCAAATACATCGAACGCAAGGTGCACTATTGATGTCGGGGATGGTGGAAAAGCGCGGCGTCGGGCTGTGGCTGACCCATGCGGGGCTGATTCTCGGCGTGCTGGTCATCTTCTTCCCGATCTGGCTCGCGTTCGTGGCCTCGACCGTCACCCAGCCCGAGATCGTACGGCCGCCGATGCCGCTGCTCCCTGGCGACCAGTTCTTCGAGAACTACCGCGAGGCCCTCGTTTCGGGGGTCAATACGCCAGTGGCACGCATGCTCGCCAACTCGGCGGTGATGGCACTCGGGATCGCGTTCGGCAAGATCGCGATCTCCCTGCTCTCGGCTTTCGCGATCGTCTATTTCCGCTTTCCGGGCCGGCAGCTGTTCTTTTGGCTGATCTTCCTGACCCTGATGCTGCCGGTCGAGGTGCGGATCGTGCCGACCTATGAGGTGGTAGCGCGCTTCGGCATGCTGAACAGCTATCCGGGCTTGATCTTCCCGCTGATCGCATCGGCCACCGCGACTTTCCTGTTCCGCCAGTTCTTCATGACCGTACCCGACGAGCTGGCGGAGGCTGCGCGGGTCGACGGAGCGCGGCCAATGCGGTTCTTCTGGGACATCCTCCTGCCGATGAGCCGGACGAATATTGCCGCGCTCTTCGTGATTCTCTTCATCTACGGCTGGAATCAGTATCTCTGGCCGCTCCTTATCACCACGGATCCGTCGATGAACACCATCGTCATGGGCATCAAGCAGATGTTCCCCTCGGGCGACGACGTCGCGGACTGGCCGGTCATCATGGCGACCTCGCTGCTTGCCATGCTGCCGCCAGTGCTTGTGGTGATCCTAATGCAGAAACTTTTCATCCGCGGGCTGGTGGACACCGAGAAGTAACCGATGGCAACCGTCACACTCACGAACATCCGCAAGAGCTTCGGGCCGAACGAGGTCATCCACGGCGTCGACCTGGACGTCGCCAATGGCGAGTTCATCGTCATCGTCGGCCCGTCCGGCTGCGGCAAGTCCACGTTGCTGCGCATGGTGGCAGGGCTGGAGACGGTGACCACGGGTGAACTCCGGATCGGCGGCGAGCGGGTGAACGAGAAGGAGCCCATGGACCGCAACATCGCAATGGTGTTCCAGAACTACGCGCTCTATCCGCATATGAGCGTGTTCGACAACATGGCCTACGGGCTGCGCATCGCGAAAACGCCGAAGGCGGAAATCGCCGAACGCGTGGCGAATGCGGCAAAACTCCTGCAGCTTGAGACGTTCCTCGCCCGCAAGCCGCGCGAGCTATCGGGCGGCCAACGCCAGCGCGTGGCGATGGGCCGGGCGATCGTGCGCGAGCCCGATGTGTTTCTGTTCGACGAGCCCCTGTCCAACCTCGACGCGAAACTGCGCGTGCAGATGCGGCTCGAGATCAAGGCGCTGCAGCGCAAGCTCGGGGTCACGTCGCTCTATGTCACCCACGACCAGGTGGAGGCAATGACCCTCGCCGACCGAATGGTGGTGATGAACGCCGGCGATGTCGAGCAGATCGGCGCGCCGCTCGAGGTCTACGAGCGGCCGGCCTCGCTCTTCGCCGCTCAGTTCATCGGCAGCCCGTCCATGAACGTGCTGCGCGGGACGGCCGCGGGCGCGCTCGTGACGCTTGCGAACGGCGCGGTCATCGAGGCGGCGGTCGACGCCAAGGGGCCGGTCATCGTCGGCATCCGCCCCGAGCACCTGGCGCCGGATCCACAAGGGCCGATCGCCCTCGACACCACCATGAGCGAGCCGCTTGGCTGGAACACGCTGGTCCACGGCACAATGGGCGGTACGGATAGCGAGCTCGTCGCCAGCCTCGCCGGCGTCCACCGCGAGAGCGAGCTACAGGGCACGATGCGTTTTTCGGTCGCCGCGTCGCTGACCCATCTGTTCGATGCCGCATCCGGCCGAAGACTCGGCGGCTAAGGGGAAACGCGCGGCAGGTGGCGAGTCCGGTCCCTGATCGACGGCGGACTCTTGGTGCGACATCTCGAGACTGCCGGGATTAGCCAGGAGCGGACGATATCGGTGCTCTTCTCCGGAGCATCAAATGCCACGAGCCTCGAGATTTCGAGCGTCTCGTGCACGTCCTGCCGGCAACTGGTGGCCGTGCCGTCCCGACAAATCCTCGCCACGGCTACGTCCTAGAAGCGCACACCGCCGCTTCCCGCAACTGCTTGGGCGGCTTTTGCGGCGATGCACCTTGCGGACTGCGAGCGTGTCCTGCCACGGGGGAAACGCGCGGTGTCCGCATGGATTCGGTTCTCGTCGTGTCAGCGCCCACGAATCAAACCTTCTTGATGATCCAATCGTGAGCGGGGTCGTTGCGGAAACGCCATGCCCGTTCCGGCCCGGCCATGACGTTCAGATAATAGAGGTCATAGCCGTGCGGCGCGCCGACGGGATGGTAGCCGCGCGGAACCATCACACAGTCGCCGTCCTCGACCGCCATAGTCTCGTCGATTGATCGGTCGTCCGTGTAGACTCGCTGCAGCGCGAACCCCTGTGCCGGTTTCAGGCGGTGGTAATAGGTTTCCTCGAGTTGCGTTTCCGCCCCCGCCGCGGCGTGGTCGTGTTTGTGCGGCGGGTAGCTCGACCAATTGCCGCCCGGGGTGATGACTTCGACGACAAGCAGGCTTTCCGCCAGATCCTGCTCCGGCAGGATGTTACACACGAAGCGCTTGTTGGTGCCCTCGCCGCGGGTTTCAATGCTCAGATGCTGTGGCTGGATCAGTCGGGGCGGATACTTGCCCGTGCCGGGCGCAGAGCAGATTGCCAGTTCCAGCCTGGTTGCCGGCGACACCTCGTAACGCGACCGCGCCGGGACATAGACCGCCCAAGGCTTGCCCTCGAAGGGGGAGTTCCGTTCTCCGACGATACCGAATTCCGCGTCACCGGCCGATATCCGCGCCCGTCCTGCGAGCAGAACCAGGCAGACCTCGCGGTCTCCGGTCCCACGCGCAAGCACGTCATCGGGCTCGAGTTGGCAGATTTCGAATCCGACGTGCTGCCAGCCGGCACTTTCCGGCGTCACCGAAAGGACACTGCCGTCCTCGTCGCGCGCATGCGGTTTAACCAGAAGCCTCGCCATCGTCGTCCTCTCCTTCTTTCCTTATTTGGACGGACCCGTCGCGACGGCGGCTGCGTCAGACCCGCACCGTGTTCCCGCTCTCGAAAGAGGTCACCGCGGCCTCCGCCAGCGCCTGCGCCGCGCGGCCGTCCTCGCCACCCGGGCTGAATATTTTGCCGCCGGCCACCGCATCAAGAAACGATGCCAATTCCCGCTTGTACGCCTCTTCGTAACGTTCGAGGAAGAAATGCAGCGGCGGATCGGTCCGGATGCCGTCCGCAGTGGCGTGCTCGACACTGGTCGGCAGCCGGTTCTCGGCACGCAGCATGCCTCGTGCGCCCAGCACCTCGATGCGTTGGTCGTAACCATAGACGGCGCGACGACTGTTGCTGATCTGGCACAGCGCGCCCGATTCCGCCTTTAGCGTGACCAACGCCGTATCAATATCGCCCGCCGCGCCGATCGCCGGATCAACGAGGCAGCTGCCCGTTGCGAAGACCTCCGCCGGCTCCTCGTCGAGCAGCCATCGTGCCATGTCGAAATCATGGATCATCATGTCTCGGAACAAGCCGCCCGAAACTTTGATATAGTCGATCGGAGGCGGCGCCGGATCGCGGCTCGTGATCGACACCATTTCGACCCTGCCGATTTGCCCTTCGCGCACGGCAGATTTCAGCGCCGCGAAACTGGGATCGAAACGCCGGTTGAATCCGACGAAGATCGAGGCATTGCATTCGTCCAGCACCGACAGGCAGGCGTCCACCCGACGCAGGTCCAGATGGATCGGCTTTTCGCAGAAGATCGCCTTGCCGGCGCGCGCACCGGCCTCGATGAAGCCCACATGGGTGTCGGTGGAGCTGGCAATCACGATGGCCGACACGTCGGGATCTGCAAGTGCCGACTCCGCATCCGTGGCCTCCGCGCCATGTGCTGCGGCTAGCGCCGCCGCGGCCGCGTTGTCGACATCGACGACATAACGAAGCCGGGCACCGGGATGCGCGGCGATGTTGGCGGCATGGACCCTGCCGATCCGGCCGGCTCCGAACTGACAGATCTCGATCACTGGCGCATCTCCCTGCCGCGGCCCGGCCATCCGGGCCGCCCGTTCCGGATACTATCGTACCGTCCTGGCCAGCTCCCGTCTAATCGGTGTCATGCGCCTGTCCGATCCGGACGGAGTTGGCGCGGGACTCCGCTTGTATGGCGGGCCTGCCTCATCACCGCTATAGTCGATCCGCGCCAATCGGAGTGATCGATGAACCGGCAAAAGGACTTCTACGCGGATCGGTTTTACGTGGTTACCGGCTCGACCCAGGGCGTCGGCGAGGCGATCGCAATGGCGCTGGCAAACGCGGGAGCGGCGGGCGTGGTCATCTGCGGCCGCAATGACGCGAACGGAACCCGGGTGGTGGCGGCTCTCGAAGCAAGCGGTGCCGCCGCGGCATACGTTCCGGCCGATCTCGAGGACCCCGCGGACTGCCGACGTATCGTTGCGACCTGCGGAGAGCGGTTCGGACGCATTGACGGTCTGGTGAATGCGGCCGGCCTGACCGACCGGGGCACGATCGAGGATACGTCGGTGGAGCTGTGGGACCGCATGTTCGCGGTCAATACGCGCGCGCCCTTCCTGCTGATGCAGGATGCGATCCGCATGATGAAGCGCGACCGCCGTGGCGGCGCGATCGTCAACATCATCACCATGTCGAGCCATGGCGGGCAGCCCAAGTTGACGGCCTATTGCGCGTCCAAGGGCGCGCTCGCGACGCTCACAAAGAACGTCGCCCACGCCGTGCGCTTCGATCGGATTCGCGTCAACGGCATCAATATCGGCTGGACGGCGACCCCGAATGAACACCGCGTCCAGCTCGCGGAAGGCCAGCCCGAGGATTGGCTGGCCCATGCCGAGGCGACGCAGCCGATGGGTCGCCTGATCACGACCCAAGACGTAGCCAATTTGACGCTGTTCCTGCTGGGACCGCCATCCGGCGTGATGACCGGATCGCTGATCGATTGCGACCAGATGGTTATTGGCGCCTACGATTGATCCGACGCGGGTTGCGGTCGATTGGCCCGGGTGGCGCGCCGCAATCAGCGGGGGATAAGTGCGACGCCGTGCTCGGCAAGCCGGATCGACACCGCCGACCCCGCGGCGATCGGCGTTTCCACGCGAGAGTCGACCGCGAACAATTCGCCGAGCGGCGAGCCGACCAGGTATTCGATGCGGCTGCCAAGATAGATGGCCTTGGTCACCGTCCCGGTGATCGCGTCAGCCACCGCATCGGTCGATAGCTGGATCGCCTCCGGTCGAATCGCCAGCTCGACGGCGCCGGGTGACAGGTTGCGGTGTGGCAGGCGTAGTTCCGTCTCGCCGATACGGACCACCGCAACGCTGCCGTTCATCGCGGTGATCTCGGCGGCGACCAGATTGGCGTCGCCGATGAAATCGGCGACGAAGTGGTCGACCGGGGTTTCATAGAGGTCGCGAGGCCCGCCTTCCTGCGCGATTCTCGCCTCGCGCATGACGATGATGCGGTCGGAAACGGCCAGCGCTTCCTCCTGGTCATGGGTGACGTAAATGGTGGTCAGGCCCAGCGATTTCTGCAGCTCTCGGATTTCCTCGCGAACCCGGCGACGAAGCTTGGCGTCGAGATTGCTGAGCGGCTCGTCGAACAGCAATACCTGCGGTTCCAGCACCAGGGCGCGCGCGACCGCCACCCTCTGCTGCTGCCCGCCGGACAGTTCGCTCGGAAGGCGTCTGCCATAGCCGGCCAGCCCGACCTGCTCGAGCCCCTCCTCGGCGATCGCGTGCGCCTCGCCTTTCTTGAGGCCCGAGACCACGAGCCCATAGGCGACATTCTCCAACACCGTCATGTGCGGAAACAGCGCATAGGACTGGAAGACCATGCTGATATCACGTTGGGTCGCGGGCAGCTTGGTCACGTCAGCATCGCCGATCAGGATTCGGCCGCGTGTCGGCATCTCGAGCCCCGCGATCAGGCGCAACGTCGTCGTCTTGCCGCAGCCGCTCGGACCCAGCAAGGTCACCAGATTTCCCGGCTCCACGGTGAAGCTGACCTCGCGCAGGGCGACGACCTCTCCATAGACCTTGCTGACCTTGTCGAAGGTCACCGATG
>CP070634.1:3849396-3861050 GCA_020356105.1 Rhodospirillales bacterium
CCAGCCGCAGGCCTGCCAGACCTGCCACATGGGCTTCGACCATCCGCAGTGGGAGATGTATTCGGGCTCCAAGCACGGTGTGCGCCACGGGCTGAAGCAGATGGGCGTGCTGCCCGCGACGACGCCGGCGCCGACCTGCCAGGACTGCCACATGCAGGACGGCGACCACGAGGTCCGCACGCCTTGGGGCTTCCTTGCCGTGCGGCTGCCACTGCCCGAGGATCCCGAATGGGCCGCCGACCAGGCGACGATCCTGATGGCGCTCGGCGTGCTCGACCCCGACGGCAACCCGACGCCGCGGCTCGACGTGGTGAAGGCCGCCCAGGTCGCGCGGCTGACGCAGGAGGATTTCGATAAGGAGCGCGACAAGCTCATCGATGCCTGCACGCGCTGCCATTCCGAGAGCTTCGCCGTGGCGCAGATGAAGAAGGGCGACGACATGATCCGCCAGGCCGACCGCATGCTGGCCCGGGCGATCCGCGTCGTCGCCGGGCTTTACAAGGACGGGGTTCTGGAGAAGCCGGACGGCTATGCCTACGCGTTCCCGGATCTGCTGGCCTTTCACGACGCGCCGACGCATATCGAGCAGCGCCTGTTCGAGATGCACCTGAAGCACCGCATGCGGGCGTTCCAGGGCGCCTTCCACAACAATCCGGACTATGCGCTGTGGTACGGCTGGAGCGAGCTGGTGCGCGACGTCACCGAGATCGAGGAGATGGCGGCGGCGCTGCGCGCCGCGAAGTAGGGCGGGGACCCAAACGGTCACCCGCTCGACGCCGGCCGGCGGGTTGGCTCCGGGCGCGGGCTGCGCATCTTAGGATGCGCGACCCATGCGCCAGCCGGCCCCCGCCGCGACGATCGGAACGACCCTCCTGTGCTGGACATGGCGTGCCCCGGCGCCGGGCGATCCTGCAAGAGTTATGCGTCCGGGCGGGGCGGCGGCCGGCCGCCGCCGGACCCGTCGTCATCCTCATCCGCGTCTTCCGAATCGGCGTCGTCGTCGCCCGGATTTTCGTCCTCGGCTGCATTGCTGCTCTTCTTCTTGGCGGCGGATTTCCCCTTGGCCTTGGACTTGGCCCTCGGCTCCGGCTCGGGTTCCGGTTCGGGCTCGAAGGGGGCGTCTTCCGGCGCGTAAGCCTCGTACGCCTCGTACGGCTCGCCCTCCTCGCCGTCCTCGCCGTATTCGGCCGCCGCGGGCCCCGGATCGGGCCAGGACGCGAAGGGAAACGGCTTGTATTCGGAATTGTAGGTCAGGAACAGCGCGATCTCCTGCAGGTAGATCGCAAGGCTGCGCCCGAACGGCAGAAGCCGGCCGACCGGCCGGCGCGTGATCAGCTGGGCGCCGAACTGGAACACCGCGACGACGATCAGCAACAGCCGCGCCAGCCACAGGATGACCAGGAAGAGCAGCATGAAGAAGCCGCGGGTCCAGGTCCGCCTCGAGCGGAAGCCGCTGGTCCAGTCGCCGTCGTCGTAATCGTCGTACATCGCTCGCCGCGCCCTCCATATCGCAGGTTCCCAGATCATACAGCCACGCGCGCCGCGCGCATTGGTTATTTCACATATGGGGAGGGCCGGGCGGCAATGCGATAGGGGCGGGGGGGGAGGCATTGGCCGTGACATGCACCGCCGCGCGGCGGCCTCATCCTGAGCCTGTCGAAGGATGGCACCGGGAGCAGGCGACGGATCCTTGATCCGGCGCCCGTGGCGCCGCGCGGCCCCGCGCCGGCCGGGCTCTCGATCAGATCAGGGTCTCAGGCCGAATAATGCAATAACGCAAGCCAGGCCCCGTTCCTTACAGACCCCGTCCCTGATCGCGGCTAGTCTCCGTAGACCTGCTTTCCATCCATCCAGGTCTGAGAGACCTTGATATCCGAGATTGTCCTTGGCTCGACCTTGCGCGGGTCGCTTTCGAGCAGCACCAGATCGGCAAGCTTGCCGGGCTCCAGACTGCCAATCTCGTTCTCCGAATGGGACAGCCAGGCGGCATCGCGCGTGATCGATCGGATCGCAGTTTCAACCCCGATCCGTTCTTGCGGCGCAAGAACCGTCTCGGGCTCCTTCCATAGATCCCGCGCCACGGCGACGCGGATCTTGTGCAAAGAGCCCAACGGCGAGACCGGTGCGTCGGTGTGCATGGTCCAGGTAAGACCGGCCGCCTCGACAGCACCGCAGCGATCGAGCAACTGCACCTTCTTTGGCCCGAACACCTTGTCGCGCATCACGTGCCCCCAGTAGTGCACATGATTGATCAGGAAACTCGGCCCGACCCCGAGCGCCTTGCAGCGCGCAATCTGATCATCGTGAAGGATCGAGCAATGTTCGATCCGGCAGCGCAGCGACTTGATGTCAACGCCCTGTCGCTGGGCGTTTTCCAGGGAATCAAGAATGGCGTCGATGGCGGCATCACCATTGCCATGCAAAGCCAGGGGCCAGCCCTGTTTCGCACGTTTCAACACGTGATCGTTCAGGACCTTGGGCTCCACGTAGAAGATACCTTTGGAATCCCGCCCGATATAGGGCTCCCGCTGTCGTCCGGTGTAACCTTGGTTCGAGCCATCGACCACCATCTTCCAGCCTGACACCCGCATGAACGCGTCACCGTATCCCGGCTCGGCGCCCGCCTTGTCCCACTCTTCCGCCTTGCCGTCGAAGAGATAGGCACGGACGCGGGCCTTCATGCGGCCGACGGCGAACATCTTCTCGAAAGCTTCGATATCTGCTTCAGCGCCAAAGGCGCCGGCCGCCATATCGCAGAGCGTCGTTATGCCGTGGGTGGCGGCCTGTTCGCCGACCTCGATACCGGCATCGACGATCCCCGTCTCCATGCGAGTGACGATTGCCTCGTTCAGCAGCATCACCGGCAGATGGGCAATGACACCGTAGAGCACGCCGTTGGGCGAGCCGTCCTCATAACGTCCGTACTCGGCGCCCTTGGGATCGGGCGTGTCCTTGGTGATCTTGGCGAGTTCCAGGGACTTGCTGTTGACATAGGCAATGTGGCCGGAGGCATTCAGCACGAATATCGGGCGATCCCTGGAAATCTCATCGAGCTCCTTCGTCGTCAGTTCGCGCGACGGCTCCAGAAGAACCGGATCGAACTGGCGGGCCACGATCCAGTCATTCGCCCCCGTATTGTCCGCAACTTTCCGCAAGGCCTTGAGACAGGCGTCGAAGGTTGGCTGTTTGAACGGCCCGACATCCTCCGTATGCCCGAAGGCGGCGAGCAACGCGAAATGCATGTGCGGCTCGATGAAGCCGGGCAACACGGTGCGTCCCTCGAGGTCGATGATCCGGGCGCCCCTGCCGGCGGCGTTCACAACCGCCTCGTTGCTGCCGACGGCGAGCACGCGATTGCCCCGGATTGCAAGGGCGGCGTGCTGGGAGAATCCGGCATCGACCGGCAACACCACGCCGTTACGGAATACGATCGTTTCCGCGCCGGCTTGTTGCGCAAATGCGCGGCCCGAACCCGCCAGCCACAACCCGGCCAATGCGCCCGCGCCGTGACGAATGAACGCCCGTCGATCGTATGTCATAGCCTTCGCAACACCCCGCTGCTCTCGAAGTTGCACCAATATACTGCGGCCGCGCATTTACCGTAATGACGATACCGCCCGAATCGGTCCCGAATCTGAGCGTCAGTCCCATGCTAGGCCGAATCGCCGGTGGTGGATATTGGGCTAAAGCACTACCTCCTCCGGCGACTCAAAACCTGTCTGCCCTTCTCAAGGCCGAAGAAAAACCGGTGGGCGAATCCTAATGGCTTCCCCACAAGCGCTTATGACGTCCGTACCATCGCCGCGAATTCAAACTTTGGATAGGGATGTCGGCGTTGCGGCCGCCAGTGTCCTGGACAGGGGGCGGCGACAAGCCGGGCCTCGAGAAGCCGGCGGGGCATGACGCAATAACGCAAGCCGGACCCCGTTCCGACCCCGTTCCCCAGGCTCCGTTCGACCCCGTTACAAGCCAGACCCGGTTACAAGACCCCGTTACCAACTTCCGCTTATCGCCCCTAACTCACCGTCGCAGATGGCAGCTCGCAACAGCCGGATTTAGCCAAGAGGTGACTTCGCCAATTTCGGCATCCAATGTCCGCTTAGGGAGGGAAGAGCGGATCTTGATTGCGAGAGGGGCGCTCGCCGGCCGGGGGCTCCGACAAGTCGGGGATTCGGCAATTCGGGGGACAGTATACTTAACTACAGACTATTAAGTCGGCAATTCGGGGGACAGTATACTTAACTACAGACTATTAAGCATGCTGCCCCCAGAACTGCCGGACACGGGAGGCGAGAGGCCGGGCTTCGAGAAGCTGCCGGGGTGATGATGCAACAGAGCGAGCCACACCCCATCGGGCCCCATTGATAACGCGAGCCAGCCTCCATTGCGGCGTTATCCTCAACGGCGTAGCGGATGGTGAATCCGGACACCGTTCCGGCGCTCTCCAGCGCGATCCAAAAGAACGGAGCCGATCTCGCTACGGTTCAGGCCGATGTCCCGCAGCATCCTATCGTCCAGCGCCATCAGCCGCGCTCTTGCGATCTTGTATGCGCGATAGGCGATAAAGGCTGTCCAGACATACTGTGCGGCCGCCACGAGGCGCGCCATGGGATCGATACGGACGGGTGTCGTGTCGGATTTCAGGAGATTGGTGGCTGTATCATCCATTCGGCTGGTCATGCTCATAGCGGGTGTTCCTTATTGTGAGATCTGTTTCCACGGGGCTGTCGCCCGAGGGCCAAGGCGAGGGCAACCTGTCACAAGATCAGGTCGCGCCCCGCGTTGTTGTCCTGAAGCTCAGCTCTTGACGTGCTTGATAACGACGGGAACTGGGCGGCACACCGTGTTGCAAACGGGCGAGTGCTGTTGCGCGTAAGCGAGGAGGTCGTCGAGTTCCTTGTCGGAGCAGTCCGCCTTGACGTGCATGCGGATGTCGATCCGCTCATATCCCGCCGGCACGTCCTCGTCGAGGCCGAGTAGACCCTGCAGATCGATATCGCCCGAGAGTTCGGTCGACAACTCGCGGATGGTGATGCCACGCGCCATGGCGTGCAGAACGAAGGTCGTTGTCACGCAGCCGGCCAGAGCGTGCAGAAGAAACTCTACCGGATTCGCGCCCTCGTTATTGCCGAGCAACACCGGCGGCTCGCCATTCGTGAACTCGAATGCCGAAGAGCGAGAAGTGTCTTCCCGACCGGCGCCATAGAAATCGCGGATCGTCGAACGGTTTTCCCCGCCGCTGATCCATGTGTTCTTTGCGCGGAACTGGAACCTGGCGAGGTCCTTGTCGGCTTTTAGCGCGGCAATCGTATCGGTGGCAGCCTGGACATCCAGGCCATTGATGTATGTTGCTTGCTGGGCAACAGTCTGCTGGGCAGTCATTGTTACTCTCCATTCTTGGGGTTTGCCGCGGCGCCAATAGCGGCGCCGGCGATGGCGACAAACTAGAACTGGACAGAGCTGAAAATAAGCGCGATAATCGCCAAAAAAGATCCTTTCGTGCCAAATTGAGAGATGTCATGAGCGGTCCGGACGCTAGCCCCATCGACGCGCTCATCCTCGCCCTGCCGGAGACTGCTGGCTCCGCTCTCTATGGCATGGTTGATGTACTCGCCGCGACCGGCACTCTCTGGCGGGAACTGGTCGGCGAAAGAGCCGGGCCCAGGCTGATCGCGCCACGCATTGTTTCGCGGTCGCGAAAGCCGTTCCGGTGCGGCAACGGAATCCCCGTCAGCCCGGAACTCGCCATTGCCAACGCATCTGCACCTGAGATCCTAATTCTTCCCGAGCTTTGGCTGGCTCCGACGGACGACTTGCATGAACGATATGACGATCTGAAGGACTGGATCCGCCAGTGCTACCGCACCGGCAGTACGATTTATACCGCCTGCTCTGGCTCGATCCTGTTGGCGGCGACCGGCCTTCTCGACGGTCGGGAGGCAACCTCCCACTGGGGCTATCAAGATCTTTTTCGCAAGAGTTTTCCGTCCGTTCGCTTCAATCCTGCGCCCAATCTCGTCATTGCAGATCCTTCGGCCCGGATCGTCACCGCGGGAGGCACAACTTCGTGGCATGATCTCGCGCTGCACATAATTTCGAGGCATTGCAGTCCCGGGGAAGCATTGCGTATCGCCAAGGTCTATTTGCTCAAATGGCACAGTGAAGGTCAGTTGCCGTATGCAGGACTCGTGCGGCGGCAACCGCATGCCGACTCCATGGTTCGACGCGCTGAGGATTGGCTTGAGGTGCACTTCCGTGAAGCTCATGCTGTAGCGGGCGTGGTTGCGGCATGTGGAGTTCCTGAACGCAGCCTCAAGCGTCGCTTCAAGATTGCAACTGGCTCAACACTTATGGAGCATGTCCAGAACCTGCGTGTCGAGGAAGCCAAGCGGCTCCTGGAGAATGATAACGCCTCGGCCGACGAAATTGCGGCGATCGTCGGCTATGAAAACACAGCATTCTTCCGCCGGCTTTTCAAACGCTGCACGGGCCTCACTCCTAGTGCCTACCGGCGGATGTTTCAGCCACCGCCTGGCGGTCGTGCAACACATCATGCAGCAATCGCTAGTTGAGCCGTAATCAGTGAATTGCACACCATCGGGAAGCCCCCTTGGGGTCAGCACCGGCGGTCGGACACCGCCCGATGACACAGCCGCTCAGCGGCTTACAGTGGACATAAGCGCTGAAAAGGACCGCTCGTCGCCCTGAAGCGGACCAAATCTACTGAATTGACGAACCGCTGCTCCTAGCCATAAGCGGCCGCTCGCTATCCACGCGCACAAAGCCCGCTTTGGAGGCAATGCCGGACCCTGACAGCAAGAATGGCGTGCCGCAAAAGGCCTGATAAAAGTCCGGACCTCAGCGGACCGGAAACAGGTTCAGGGGCCGGGCCCGCAATCGACGTTGTTTGCGGCTTGTGGAGGGATCGATCCGGCGGGTTGGACAGGCCCGGGCTCTCCGCCAGAAACCAGCGCAGATTGCAGCTTGACCACAGAAAGATCATGCAGTTTCGGTGGACATCAGGCCACAACTCGCTAGCCGCTCAGCCGAATGCGATCGGTGTTCGAATTCTGTGCATAGCCAACCAATTACCAGGCGCATGGCCTTTGCAAACATGCAGCACCTGTCTAACGCTTGATGCCGTATCGCTTCATTTTCTCCCACAAATTCTTGCGCGAGATGTCCAGAAATTCGGCCGCCTTGCTGACCGACCCTTCGGACTGGACCAGTGCCGACCGGATCGCCGCGGTTTCGCTCAACTCCACCGCCTCCCTCAGAGAGCGCTGACCCTCTGGCCGTCCCGCCTCCTCCGGCTGCAGGACAAACAGATCATGCTCCTGGATCTGTCTGCCGCCGCACAGGGCCACGGCCCGTTCCAGCAGGTTCTTCAGTTCCCGCACATTGCCCGGGAACGACATACCCATGAGGCTCGCCTCGGCCTTGGCCGAGAGACCGGTCACCTCCTTATCCATCATGCGCGCATGTTCAGCTACGAAGTTTCGCGAGAGATAGAGAATATCCTCGCTGCGCTCGCGTAACGGCGGAATGTCGATGCGAATCACGTTCAGGCGCCAAAAGAGGTCGGATCGGAAGCGATTGTCGGCCAGCGCCTCCTCGAGGTCCACCTGGGTCGCGGCGAGGACCCGCACGTTGAGATCGACCGACGCCGTACCTCCGACCCGCTCGATTCGATGTTCCTGCAGGACCCGCAGCAACTTGACCTGGACTTCCGGCGGAATCTCCGCCACCTCGTCCAGGAACAGCGTGCCGCCTTCGGCCTGTTCAAACCGGCCGATGCGGCGGCGGTCGGCGCCGGTGAAGGCGCCACGCTCATGGCCGAAAAGCTCGCTCTCGACGAGATCGAACGGTATGGCCGCGCAGTTAACGGCAACGAAAGGTCCCTCGGCGCGGCGGCTGTTGTGGTGGATGAAATGGGCCACCACCTCCTTGCCGACGCCCGATTCACCGGTGATGAGCACCGCGCTGTCGACGTCTTTCAGGCGTGCGACGACCTCCTCGATGCGGCGCATGGCCGGGCTGCGCCCGAGCACCCCGCTGCCCGCACGGAACTTGCCGTCTCGAGCATCCGTCAGCTCAACGCGATGCGTATCAGAAACCCGCGAAAGCGTCCGCTCGACAAGGGCGACGAAGTCCTCGATATCGAATGGTTTGGTGATGTAGTCGGTGGCGCCCGCCTTGATCAACGCCACGGCGTCCTGCACCGAAACGAACGCGGTCATGAGAATGACCGGCATTCCCGGATGTTGCCGACACACTTCCTCGAACAGCCCGGCACCGGAACCATCGGGCAACCTCATATCGGTGACCACGAGATCCACGTTACCCGACGCGAGCTCGCGCCGCGCCGTCATGTGGTCGCAGGCGCTGGTGACCGGGATCCCTTCGAGTCGCAGTCTGTCCTCAATCGACGTGCGCATGATCTCGTCGTCTTCCACGAGCAGGACCCGCGGCTTGCCGTAATCAGCCCTCTTGGACACCGTCACCGGGTGTCCTCCGCCGTCGCATCTATCTCGAGCGGCAACTGAATCCGGAACCGGCTGCCCCGGCCCGGTTCGCTGTCCACCTGGATCGTGCCGTGCATCTTTCTTACCAGCTGATAGGTGACCCACAGCCCGAGACCGGTGCCATTGGGCCGACTGGTGAAGAACGGCTCGAAGAGGTGCCGTCTGTGTTCAAGCGGAATGCCGACCCCGCTGTCCTCCACCTCCATGACGAGCGAGCGGTTCTCGCAGCTGGAGCGGAACGCAAGGGCGCCACCTTCCGGCATAGCCTGGATACTGTTGTTCGTAAGGTTCAGGACAACCTGTTGGAGATTTGGGCAGGAACAGCCGAGGCACATCTCGTCGGAAACCTGGTTGTCCCACCGGAGCTCGATCCGCCGGTCGCCGATCTCCGCCGCAACCAGCTCCTTCAGATCGGAGAGGCAGGCGAGATCGCACGGCTTTGCCGTGGCCTCCTCATGGAGTTCAACGAGCAATTCCCGAACGGTTGCCCCGATTCGATTGAGCCCTTTTTCAAGCAGCGGAAGATAGCGCTGCACCAGGGCCGGATCGTCGGGATGTTTCTTCAGCGTGTCGATGCAGTTGAGCATCCCTCCCAGCGGATTGTTCACCTCATGTGCAACGCCCGCGGCGACCTGTCCCAGGCCCGCCAGCTTTTCGCTGATCGCCAGCTTCTCCTCGAGTCTCTTCTTCTCGGCAAGCTCCGCCGCCATTTCGTTGAACCGGTCCACGACCTGACCGATCTCATCCCTGCCGTCGGCCGGAAGCGGTCGAACCTGCGAGGCCTCTCCGCGGCCCACGCTCTGCATGCCATCCGACAGGGCCTTCAGCCTACGCACAAGGCGCGACGAGATGACCGCGCCGAGAAGGCTGCCCGCCATGGCCAAGCCCAGGGTCAGGAACAATACAGTAAACCCCGCCTGCCAGATTCGGTCCTTCAGCTCGTCCATGGAGACCCGCATCCGGACGACGCCGAGGCGCTGCTGATTATACGTGACCGGGACAATGCTTTCGATGAAGTCACCATCCTTGCCGCCGCCGCCGATCACGCTCGGCGTCAGCACTTCCAGAGCGTCGGCCAGCAGACGACGCTCGGTCTCCGCCTCCGGTGCCAGAGGAAGTCCCAGCGGGTGGTTCACCGGGTCGAGATGAGCGAGCACGCGACCGTCAAGGCCAAGCACCATGCCAGACTGGAGGCGCGGCTCTCCGATCCTTGCGGGCAGGTGCGAGGCCTTCTGCCGCAATGCGTTGTACAGCGCCCAATAGTCGCTGCGCAGGATCGCCTCCGGGGCGGCGGCCGCAACGTCCCGCCCCATCAAGAGAACCTTTTCCTCCAGTTCCTCGCGAAACTGTACCCAGGCTTGCGCAACGACCACGACGCCGATCGTCAACGCCACGCCAACAATCATTGCCGTGTGCGCAAGGGGGATTTTCACGGACAGGCTCCAAGATCGAGGCCGGCACCAGCTCATTCGACTTCCCCGATCACACGGACGGTCTGGGTGGGCGGGGGTTCGACCAGCGGAACCTGGCGCAAGCTGTCAGCCATGTCCCGGATCGAATCGAACAGGCCGGGCGGATATTGAGCGAACCCGTCCAGCGCGAACTGCGCAAGCAGCTCGCGACCCTCGGCATCCTGGGTCATGCCGATCAGCGCTTCCGACATCGCGTAACGCAACTCCGGCCCAATACCCAGGCGGGCGACAAGCGGCGGGAACCCGAACGTCTCGGACCGTGCGATGATCCGCGTTCTCGCGGTCAGGTCGGGCTGGTTGCCGTCAAGATATTCCCAGACATACGAATCGACGGCGCCGCCCTCGGCCAGGCCCTCCGCGACAGCCTCGATCGTCTCCGCATGGCTGTAGGTGAAGAAGCTGAGGCGGAAAAAGCTCTGCGGCGTGTGCCCCCTTTCCGCCAGCATCGCCTGCGGCACCAGATAGCCGGAGTTGGAGTCGGGGTCGGAGAAGGCGAAGACCCGCCCTTTCATTTCGGCAAGCGATGAAATCGGACTGTCGCGATGAACGATGATATAGGAGCGATAGAGCGGCGCGCCCTCGTACACGGGCACGGCGAGGAGTTCCAGGGTCTCTGGGTCGCGCTGCTGCACGAACGGATATCCGCAGATCCAGGCGAAGTCGAGCCCGCCCGCCTGGAGCAGTCCCATGATCTCTCGATACGACCGCGCCTGGACGAACTGGACCGGACGGCCGACCCGCTTGCTCAGATAGGATGACCAGCGGTCGTAGAGCTGCAGATCGTCGCGGACGACAACTGCCGTCAGTCCGAACCGGACCGGCGATTCAGCCGCTGGCGCGGCGGTGAACGCCAAAATCAACGCGACGACGCATAGGATGGTGCGGATCATCCGAACCTCCTGCTACGGCTTCCGGCAACGCTTGCGATTCCTCTCCGCACGGCTTGGTCCGCAAGCCGACTGCCGCCAGTGGGTAACGTTCCCGTCCTCCGGCCGCAGCCACGAAGCCGCCTATGCCGGCCGACTTTGTCGTTCTTTCGAGAAGTATAACACTGATTCCGCTCGGCAGGGAACGATCCAGGCAACCGGCGGCGGCCGTTTCTCCACCGCACATTCGGGCTCCTCATCGCGATCTCCCGCCCGTAACTAATTCCGTTTCAAACTTTTCAGATATGCGACGATTTCCTCGGCCTCCGTCTCGCTGATCACCGATGCCGCACCGTTGCGGTGACGCATCGTCTCGATGATGTTGACCAATTCGTCCGACGGGCGGCGCGAAAGATCGGCCAACGCATGGCAGGCGGAACACCGAGATTCGTACAACTGCCTCGGCGTGCGCGGAATGTCGGTCCATAGCCAGACCCCGGCGATAAGCACCAACGCGCCCGTGACCACCAATACCACCTTCATCGCAATGCTCCGGTATCCATGATCCGCGATCATCCGCCGTCATTGGCCGCAGCGCGTCTGCGGCAGTTCCCCCGGTTACGCGCCGTTTGCCACCGGCAGTTGGGCCGCACGCCAGCCGCGGAACCCGCCTTCGAGAAACACCACGTTCCGCGGCAGTCGCGCACCTGCAGCCTTCGTCAGACGACCGAGGTCGGGCCGAGATTCGTCGTAGAAGATCACGGGCAGGCCATCCAGGAAAAGCAGCCGGT